>JAWKMU010000002.1:0-689129 GCA_041392065.1 Flavobacteriaceae bacterium | reverse complement strand
CAACTGGTTATATGTGGACTAATATACTCATTATTCTTTGTCATTTTCCGGATAAAAGGAATTTTTGTTCCTCTTTTTGGTTTTTTGATAATTGTTCTACAGCATAATCCAATGGGCTTTTTATTTCTAATAAATCCTTTCGCGCCACATGTGTGTAGATCATTGTGGTTTCTGGTTTAGAGTGCCCAAGTAATTCTTGTATATGCCTTAAACCAACACCATTTTCTAATAAATGTGTAGCATAGCTATGACGTAAAGTATGTGGTGTTACCTTCCTGTTTATTTTTGCTGCTTTACACGATTTATTTAAAAACTTTCTCACACTACTAGCCGAATAAGGCTTGCCTACCTCTCCTTCAACAAAATATAATTTGAGTTGATAAGTCATTAAATAATTTTGCAACAAAGGGATAAAACTATCTGCTAGCGTTACATATCTGTCTTTTCTACCTTTGGCACTTTTTATAAACACTTGCTTTCGCTGTATATGTATATCAGCTAATTTTAGTTTTAAAAGCTCGCCAATACGTAATCCAGCCGAATAAATTAATGCCAAAATTGCTCTGTGTTTCAAATTTTTAGTGAGTTGTATTATGGTTATCATTTCTTCTTGTGACAACACAGTAGGCAAAATCTTAGATTTTCTTGGTCGTGTTAATTCCAAATTACTAATCTCTGTTTCTGGATAATAAATGATAAACTGTTTAACGGCACTAATAAACTGACGTTGCGTGCTTATAGAGTATTTTCGTTTTATAAAAACATCTTCAATAAACAAATCAACATCTTTGTTTCTTAATGATTCTTTTGGTTTGTTTTTGTGAAACTCTATAAAGTCTGCTACAAAAAAGCAATAGGTATCTATAGTACTTTCACTATATCGTTTGCCTTTTAAGTAGCTGTAAAATCCATTAAGCAAATCTTTATGGTCTTGATTTAAGTCTCTTTGTTTCTTAACAGGAAATGATTCTTTATTACCGTCTTTTTGGTCAAAAATTAAGTGGCTATCTACATAAGCGCGACCCTTAAATGTCGAAAAAATGCGTTTTAAATTTTCACGATTATTCTTTACATACCAACTCTTATGCGTGGCACTCCATTTGGCATTTGAAATGTGCTTTACAACATTTATCAATGTCCAATCATGTTTAAACCTAATAAATATTTGATCTTCTCTTCTGTGAATACCTTTAGAAAGCATTATAATAGGTAATTGGCTCATAATGTTTGTTTTAATGCAACCTTAAATATATAAAAACAAACATTTAAAACCTAAAAAAGTGAATTTTATTTAAGTCATGGCTTCCTTATGGCTACTCCATAGCTAAGCTATGGCTAATGTATGGATAGTGTATGAAAAAAGCGATTTTTCTTACAATAAGCTAATCAATAAAATTTAAAAATTTTAACCCAAAAATAACAACATCATTTTTAAATCCGTTTTGGTAAGAACGAACATAATCCAATCTTAAAAAACGAAACTTTTTAAAACCAATATTATCAATACCAATACTATATTCTTGATACGGTTTATGGTCAGGAGTTGCCAGAGTATGCGCACCAATCACTAAATTGTAGTTGAGTTTGTTTAACAATGGTATTTTGCCTAAAATGTAGCCTTTAAAATCATGTTCGGCATGAAATTCAAGGTATTGTTTATTAGTACTTAACTCGTAATAAGGTAAATTGTTGAATACGTTTAAGTAATTGCCAGACGTACCAACTCGCGTTTGGTTACCATTAAAATGCTGGTAATCTGTAAAGGCAATATCGTTGGCATTGAATAGTTTTCCTGCTTTTAAATTGTATTGAAAGTTCCCTTTATTGGCTATGTCAAATCCTTGTGTCAAACGCAGTTGTAGTTGATCAAAATTGTAATTGCTGTTGGTTGCTGCAAACCCTTTTTCATAACTTAAAAACAGGGTTGGAAACTTGTTATTTGGTACAGTAAACTTACTGTCTGGATAACTTAAGTATTTTTGTCCAAAGCGTATTCTTGCAGTAAGGTTTAACTTGGCAATGTTATGCCTTTCAAAAGGTGCTACACCAAAAGCTGTTTCATCCAAAGGGTTATTACTTGTGTATGCATCATCGTCTTCATTAATGGTTACATAATCTGTAGTGTTGTACAAAGGTGCTCTGCGCTGAAAGCTAATGTTGGAGTAGAGGTTGAGACCATTAAAAATTTCCCTCGAAAAATTTAACTGCACGTAAGATGTCTCATACAGCTTCATGTAATTATCTTCAAAAAACAAAGTACTTACCGAATTAACCAATGGCGAAATGGCATTATTGTTAAACTGTTGTGTGGTAACTCCACCAGATATGTTTATGATTTGGTCGTTAATATCATTAAACTTGTATGTTGCTGTTAGAGTTCCTCTAAGTCGCTTTTCGCTCAAACCATAGCCTATTGTTCCATAAACGGCAAAGTAATTTCTAAACTCATCGTAATTTTTTCTAAAAAACACATTCATTTTATTGTTAAAGCCTTGTACTGTATTAAAACTTAAACCTGCGAGTGGACCACTAATGCTAAAGTATTTGTCTTTGTAAGAGTTTTGATGGTTGTATCCAGAAATGATGTCTGTAATTTTAAAACGATTTGCTTTTGCATCAATAGAATCCAGATAGGTTTTAGATTTTCGTACAATTTGTATGCTGTCTTTAACTACATAATCCTTAGATTCTTCTTGAGTTAAAGGAATTGGTCTAATAGTGTTCCAAAAGGTCGAATCTTTCTTATTGGCTTCGTTTTCAAATGATAAAATTTCTTTTCCAAAGGTCTTATTGTCGAAATTCGGATTAAAATCATAATTACTATACACAGCCGAAAAACGTCCTCCTCCTTTTACACCAAAAAATCCATAAGTAAAGTCTATTTGCTGAGACATCAGTACCCAAAATTGTTCTGATTCTGAATAACTAAAGGTTTGTGTTAGCGAAATCACATCAGCAACAGGAATTTGAGCTTGTTGTCCAGTAATATCCAGCTCAATAGCATAAATAGACCATTGGTTTTCTACAATGTAAATAGTTCCTGAAAAAATACGATCGTTTTCACGTTTTGGAATGACTTTTATTTTGTTAATGAGGTTGCCATTATCGTCATAAAACACACCATCCAATTTGTAGCGATAGTAATTAAAGGCATAGTCTGCAATTGGCGATACAATCTGGTTACCAAGCTCTATGGTGTTGTTATAAAAATTAAAATCAACGTCCATAGCAGTATTAAAACTGAAGCCATTATCGTTGCCACTTACTTTAGATGCTGTAATTTTTTCCTTTAAATTATCTGGACGCTTAAAGTCTATTTTTGATATGGTTTCTGATAAGTAAATAATGCCACTTCTGGTAGAATCTAAGCTGCCTTCTAGGTCGCCAACTTCCTGGCCAAATATTTTTTCTGGAACATCTTCAATTTTTATCAATCCACGAGAATAAAAATCGGCTTTAAATTCTGAAATCTTTTCGAGCATTTGTTTTCTATTATCAATTGCAGCTCTTATGATACGATTTGCAGGATTTTCATTGGAGTTAATAACCACTTCGTCAAGCGAAACATTTTCTTCTTGAAGTGTAGTATTTAATTCAAAGGGAAAAGAGGTGATATTTACAGTTTTCTTTTCGGTTTTATAGCCTAAAAATTTAAACACAAGAGTGTATGTGCCTTTTTTGGTAACGTTAAGCTCGTAATTGCCATCATCATTACTCGTGGTACCTTTATAAGTACCTTCAATATAAATATTTACAAAGGCTAAAGTTTCGTTTTTAGTGTCTTTTACATTTCCTGTAATTTGAGAAAAGACTATAGTGTTGAAGCAAATGGCGAGTAGGAGAAGTACTTTTTTTATCATTTATGGTTGATTGATGGTTATATAATTACAGACGCTTTTTTTATGATAAAAGTTGCCTGTAATTTTTTTCAAACATAAGTATTAAACGTACAAAAGCTTGTTAGAAATATCTTAAAGTTATTTGAAACTTTTCTTAATTCTATCTAAGTTTCTCTTATTGTCACGATCTTTTATAGTCTCACGTTTATCGTACAGTTTTTTACCTCTTGCCAAGGCTATATCAAGCTTAGCGTAACCTTTTTCATTAATAAACAAACGCAGAGGAACAATGGTTAAGCCAACATTTCTAACTTCTTTTTCAAGTTTTTTTAATTCTCGTTTGTTTAGTAATAGTTTGCGCTCGGCTTTTGGACTATGGTTGTAGTAATTGCCATAAACGTACTCTTCAATTGTCATGTTTATGATAAAGAGTTCGCCTTGGCTATTAAACTCACAAAAACTTTCGGCAATTGAAGCTCTACTTTCTCTAATAGATTTTATTTCGGTTCCAGTTAACACAATGCCAGCAGTATATGTATCGAGTAAGTCGTACTCAAATTTGGCTCTTTTGTTTTTTATGTTTACTGTGTTTTTCATACGGCAAATCTAATCAATTAATAGAAACAAAGAGTTAAAGTAAGGTTTGTTTAATATTGTTATATTGCAATATTACGATTATAAGATTATTATTCTTTTAGAACCTAACAAGAAGATTTATAAAAATTGTAAATTGTCAGCTCATTTCTCGACAACAAAACAAAATTTTAGAATGAGACAAATATTATATTTAGTTGCTTTTTCATTGGTCTTTATATCTTGTAATAAGAAAGTTTCTTTCACAACTCAGGATATTGTAAATAAAACTATAGAAGTATCTGGAGGAGAAAAATATTTAAATGCTGAAATAGATTTTGATTTTAGAGATATGCACTATCACTCTTTTAGAGAAGGTGGTAAATTTCAATACGAAAGACAGTTTCAAGACTCTATTGGCATCATAAAAGATGTGTTAAGCAATGATGGTTTTAAACGTTTTATTAATGATGAATTGGCTGAAATACCAGATAGTATGGCTGTTAAATACACAGCATCAGTAAATTCTGTTCATTACTTTGCGTTGTTACCTTATGGACTTAATGATGCTGCAGTTAATAAAAGTAGTTTAGGTGAAGTGACTATTAAAGATAAAGCATATTATAAAATAAAAGTAACTTTTAACCAAGATGGAGGAGGAGAGGACTATGAAGATGTGTTTTTGTATTGGGTTAATAAAGACACTTTTAAAGTAGAATATTTGGCTTATTCATATGCAGAAGAAGATGGTATTGGTACCAGATTTAGAGAGGCTTATAATGAACGTATAGTTAATGGATTACGTTTTGTAGATTATAATAACTACAAAACTGAAGATACTTCAGTTGATTTGTTGAGTTTGGATAAAGCCTTTGAATCAGGTAGCTTAAAATTGCTGTCCAAAATTGAATTAGAAAATATTGAGGTAAAGTAAATTTTACTCGACAACTAATACCACGTCGCTCATTTCACCTGAAGGCGATACAGTTACAATATATAAGTTAGCATTATTATCATCAGCCATATCCTGATGCTTTTGTTCTCCTAAAACAGCATTTACAAAAGCAGGAGTTGTGTTACTATGCCCAACAACAAGCACTGTTTTTCCTCTATTTGCCTCTAAAAAAGCTTTACCATCAATGTTTCTTGGATCATAAATGGTTAATTCCAAACTGTTTTTCTCAGCAGTTGGTTGTGCTGTCTGTTTAGTACGATTATAATCGGTTGAATAAACAGCGTCAAATTTTACATTTTGCAAAACCAAACTCCATTTTGCGGCTCTTAACATACCTTCCTCTTTTAGTTTTGGGTCTCTGTCATCCATATTAGTTCTATCTTTTTCGGCATGGCGAATAAAATAAAATGTAGAAGTTTCATCTGAAATTTCTGTTTCTTTTTCTTGAGCACAAGAAGAAAATATAATGGTAACAATTAAGAATAAGGAAAGTAGATTTTTCATTTTGATTTTTTATTTGAAGATTTAAAAATAAACTATTTTTTATCAACTATAAAAATGAAATATTAATTTTTGTTGTTTGTTAAGCCAATTCTAAAGCAATTTCTATCATGCCTTTAAAAGTGGTTTCTCTTTCTTTACTTGTAGTACGTTCACCTGACACCAAAGAATCTGAAATAGTCAAAATTGCAAGCGCATTTACATTGTGCTTTGCTGCTACAGTGTACAAGCCAGCAGCTTCCATTTCTACACAAAGCACACCAAATTTTGACCATTTTTTATAGCTTTCAAAAGCATCAGCGTAAAATTCATCACTTGTAAAAACATTTCCTGCTTTTATGGCTATGTTTTTGTTTTTGGCAGCTTCTACAGCTTTTATAAACAGTTCAAAACTTGCAGTAGGAGCATAGTCTGCACCTCCAAAACGCAACTCATTAAGTCCAGAATTTGACGATGCAGCCATTGCAATAACAATGTCTCTTATTTTTACATTTTCATTATAGGAACCAGCTGTACCAACTCTGATGAGGTTTTTTACACCATAATCATTTATAAGCTCATGAGCATAGATAGAAATGCTTGGAACTCCCATTCCTGTTCCCATTACTGATACTTTTTTGCCTTTGTAAGTTCCTGTGTAGCCAAACATATTTCTCACTCGATTGAAACAAACAGGGTTTTCTAAAAAAGTTTCGGCAATCCACTTGGCTCTTAAAGGGTCTCCAGGTAGTAAAATGGTTTCGGCAATGTCTCCTTTTTTTGCCTCTATATGTACACTCATATTTTTATTTTTTAGTAGTCAGATTCAGATTGTTCTCCATTTATTATTGCAATTCCTGATGAAACACCTAAGCGTTCCACACCAAGATTTATAAATTCCATGGCAGTTTTGTAATCTCTAATGCCTCCTGATGCTTTTATTTTTACTTTGCAATTGTCTGCAACAGATTTCATTAGCTTAACAGCATGTATTGTAGCGCCTCCAGAACCAAAGCCAGTAGAGGTTTTAATATAATCTGCTCCAGCTTTTATGGTTAATTCACTTGCTTTTATAATTTCTTCATCGTCTAAATACGAGGTTTCTAATATAACTTTTAATACGTTACTTGGCATAACATTTTTTATAGCGTTTATATCATGTATAACAGCATCATAATCTTTGCTTTTAAAAATACCAATATTAATGACCATATCAATTTCATTTGCACCATCTCTGAGAGCTTGCTCTGCTTCAAAAACTTTTGCTTGCGTACTCATAGCTCCTAATGGAAAACCAACAACACTGCACACTTTTACATTGCTTTTTTTTAATTCAGTTTTTGCCAAACTTACATAGCAGCTATTTACACAAACTGAAAAGAAATCATATTGTATGGCTTCTTTGCATAATTGTATAATATCATCTTTGGTTGCTGTTGGTTTTAGCAAAGTGTGATCTATGTATCTATTTAATTTCATCTGTAATTATTTACGGTTTTCTGGTTAGATGTTTAGTGTCTATAAAGTGATTTTAGTAGGCATTTCATAAGTGTGAAAGTAGCTTGTTCGTAAATTTAATACAATGATAATTATCATCTGCAATTATAAAGAGGTTTTTATAAACGGAAAAGCAACACGTATTTCAAAATTTGAAACTTGTGTCGCTTTTCAACTAACCAACCAACTATAAGACTCTTAAAAAAATGATTTGTTACAATTCTTCTACAAGATCGGCTTGATTTCTAAAAACGAGTTCATCATCAAAAGCATCCAGTAAAATAATACTGTCTGTTGATACTTTTCCAGCTAATATTTCTTTACTAAGTGCATTTAATACTTCTTTCTGAATCACTCGTTTTACAGGACGCGCTCCATATTCAGGATTGTAACCTTTTTGAGCTAAATACTCAATAGCTTCTTGAGTTGCATCAAATGTGATGCCTTGCTGTGCTATCATTTTTGAAACCGATTTTAATTGTAAACCAACTATTGATTTGATGTTTTCCTTAGTTAAAGGTGTAAACATAATGGTATCGTCAATTCGGTTTAAAAATTCTGGTCTTACACTTTGTTTTAAAAGTGCGAGGACATCAATTTTTGCTGCTTCCATTGCAGATTCAATATCTTTTGTAGCTTCAAAATGCTCTTGTATAATTTGACTTCCCATGTTTGAGGTCATGATGATAATGGTGTTTTTAAAATCAGCTACACGACCTTTATTATCTGTTAAACGACCTTCGTCTAATACTTGAAGCAAAATATTGAAGGTATCAGGATGAGCTTTTTCAATTTCGTCAAGCAAAACTACAGAATATGGTTTTCTACGTACAGCTTCAGTAAGTTGACCACCTTCATCATAACCAACATATCCAGGAGGTGCACCAACTAATCTGCTAACTGCATGACGTTCTTGGTATTCACTCATGTCTATTCTGGTCATTGCGTTTTCGTCATCAAATAGATACTCAGCTAATGCTTTAGCTAATTCTGTTTTACCAACTCCTGTTGTACCAAGGAATAGGAAAGTTCCTATTGGTTTTTGAGGGTTTTGTAAACCAGCTCTACTGCGTCTCACAGCGTCACTTACTGCTGCTATGGCTTCTTCTTGTCCAACAACTCTTTTGTGCAACTCATCTTCAAGTTTCAAGAGTTTTTCGCGTTCGCTTTGTAGCATTTTTGTAACTGGAATTCCTGTCCATTTTGCCACAACTTCTGCAATATCATCATAAGTAACCTCTTCTTTAATTAAAGCTGTTTCTTGTTGTTCCTGTAATTGTTTTTGGTAAGTTTCTAGTTGTTTTTGAGCTTCTTTAATTTTTCCGTAACGAATTTCTGCAACCTTACCATAATCACCTTCTCGTTCTGCTTTTTCGGCTTCAAGCTTAAAATCTTCGATGTTTGCTTTAGTGGTTTGAATATTATCAACAACTTCTTTTTCACTTTTCCACTTCGTATAGATTTCGTTGCGCTCTTCTTTTAGGTTTGCCAAATCAGAACTAAGATTTTTAAGCTTTGCTTCATCTTTTTCTCTTTTTATAGCTTCTATCTCTATTTCCAGTTGCATGATTTTTCTATCTAAAACATCCAATTCTTCTGGTTTTGAATTGATTTCCATGCGCAATTTAGAAGCAGCCTCATCCATTAAGTCAATAGCCTTATCTGGAAGAAAACGGTTAGTGATATAACGTTCAGATAACTCTACTGCACCAATAATGGCTTCGTCTTTAATACGAACTTTGTGATGTGTTTCATACTTTTCTTTAATACCACGAAGTATGGAAATAGCGCTTTCGGTATCTGGTTCATCAACCATTACTTTTTGAAAACGTCTTTCTAAAGCCTTGTCTTTTTCAAAATATTTTTGGTACTCGTCTAAAGTTGTTGCACCAATAGCACGTAATTCGCCACGAGCTAAAGCTGGTTTCAGAATATTAGCAGCATCCATTGCGCCTTGTCCACCACCAGCTCCAACAAGCGTGTGAATCTCATCAATGAATAGTACAATGTCGCCATCACTTTCAGTAACTTCTTTAATTACTGCTTTTAATCGCTCTTCAAACTCGCCTTTATATTTGGCTCCAGCAATTAAAGCTCCCATATCTAGAGCAAAAATTTGCTTCTCCTTTAAGTTTTCAGGAATGTCTCCATCAACAATTCTGTGTGCTAAACCTTCAGCAATAGCAGTTTTACCTGTTCCTGGTTCACCAACTAAAATTGGGTTGTTTTTGGTGCGTCTAGATAAGATTTGAAGAATTCTACGTATTTCTTCATCACGACCAATGACAGGATCTAATTTTCCATCTTTAGCCAACTGGTTGAGGTTTTTTGCGTACTTACTTAGAGAATTATATGTATCTTCTTGACTTTGAGATGTTACACGATCACCTTTTCTAAGTTCTTCTATACTTGCCAAGAGTAATTTTTCAGTTGCTCCTTGATCTTTTAGCATTTGAGCAATTTTGCTATTCGATTTGAAAATAGCCAAAATAAGATGCTCTATTGAGACATACTCGTCTTTCATTTTTTTTGCAACAATAGAGGCTTCATTTAAGGTCTTTCCTACATCTCGTGACAGCATAAGGTCTCCTCCTGATACTTTTGAGAAGCTTTCTAATTGCTTATCCAAGGCTTGCTGTAGTAGTGGAATATTGATGTTTAGTTTTTTTAATAAAAAAGGAAGTACGTTTTCATCCACTTCAAAAATGGCTTTGAAAAGGTGCTCGTTTTCAATTTGCTGATGACCATAACCTTGCGCAATTTGTTGTGCTTGTTGTATGGCTTCTTGTGATTTTATTGTATAATTGTTAAAGTTCATAATGTTATTGTTTTTTCTGTTGTCATTGCGATGAGCTTGCGACGTGGCAATCTTATTAAGATTCTTCGCCTGACTTCGACTGCGCTCAGTCTGACAGCTTTAAATGACAATTTTTTTGTTTGATTATTCATATTCAATAATCTTACCAAGAGATTTTAAAAGACAAAATGTCCGACAAAGCTAGCAATAACGTGACTTTTAGTCAGTTTGTAAGATTGAGAAATACTTGCGACTTATGATTATTAATAAAATGTTAGTATATAAATGGGATTCATAAATAAGTTATTTGGTGGTTCTTTTGAACCAAAAGAAGAAAAGGTTTTACCTTGGATACATCTCAACTCAATTAATCAGTTAGTTGAGATTGAAGATAAGTCTAAAACCAAAACTCAAGTTATTTTTAAACACTCAACACGATGTGGTATAAGCCGAATGGTCTTGAATAGATTTATTGAAGCTTATAATGTTGATGCTAATTTAGATTTGTATTATCTAGATTTGTTGAGTTATAGAGATGTTTCTAATGAAGTTGGTTATAAGTTTCAGGTACTACATGAATCTCCACAATTACTCATTATAAAAAATGGAATCACAGTTACACATGCAAGTCATGGTGCTATTAATGATTTGAATTTGAATAGGTTTGTTTAAATGTCGTTTTTATTAAATAGGTTAGCAATATAAGTTTAGTTATTATAGATTTAAATCGACCAATGTTTTAAATTCACCTTAGTTTTAAAACTCAATTTGCAGTATATTTGAGTATGAAGCATTTAAAACTAATTTGCATTGTATTATTTATGTTTACTTGCAAACATGAACCAGCCTTTGAAGTTACGACATTACAAACAGAGATAAAAACAACTGGAAATAGTTGGATTGTAAATGATGTACCCAAGTCGTCCGAAGTTATTACTCAAGAAGGTATTACAAACTGGCAAAATCCGGACCATATAATCAGAACCTTTTTTTATACTGAAAAGGAAACTACAATCCCTTTTGGCATCGTTGCCAAGGGAAAATCTGCGATTAAGGTAAGTTTTAACGATAAAACAGAAATAATAAAACTCTCCAATTCTGAATTTGACACCATTTATATTGGTGATTATCTAAGTTCTAGTAAAGGCTATCAACATATAGATTTTCAAGGCATTTCAACCTCACAAAATACTTTCTCAGAAGTAAAAAGTATTGTTTTTGAACAATCAGAAGATAGCACTTTAGTAAAATACCTTAAAGACGATTTTTACTTTGGTAGACGTGGTCCATCAACTCATTTAGTATTCGAGACTCCAACAGATGATATCGAATGGATGTACAGCGAAATTGAAATTGACGAAAATCAAGATGTTATTGGTTCTTATTTTATGGCTAATGGCTTTGGTGAAGGCTACTTTGGTATTCAGGTAAATTCTGAAACTGAAAGACGCATTCTTTTTTCTATTTGGAGTCCTTTTAAAACTGACGATCCTAACAGCATTCCTGAAGATCAAAAAATTAAGCTCCTTAAAAAAGGCGAAGGTGTAACCACTGGCGAATTTGGTAATGAAGGTTCTGGTGGACAAAGTTATAAAGTGTTTAATTGGAAAGCCCAAAAACGATATGGATTTCTAACCAAGGTAAAACCTAACAAAGATAACACAACAGATTACACCTCGTATTTTTTTGATCCTGAAGCCAACAAATGGGATCTTATTGCAAGTTTTAGACGACCACAAACCAATACATTTGTTAGCAGACCTTATTCATTTTTAGAGAATTTTATTCCAAATACTGGTGTGGTTTCTCGTCGTGGAGGATTTTATAATCAATGGATGAGAGATAGTAAAGGCAAATGGTACGAAATAACAAAAGCCAAATTTTCGGCTGATGCTACAGCAAGAAAAGATGCTCGATTAGATTATTCAGGTGGATCTGCGAATCATGGTTTTTACCTTAAAAACTGTGGTTTTACAAATGATTTTACAATTATAGGAAAACCACTAAAAAGAACTAAATTAGGTGTTGAACCAAAAATTAATTTTAATGATTTAGAGTAAAGCATGAGAAAAAAATTAGTTTACACCTACATTTCAGAATATTTTCAAATTGCACTAGGAATATTATTAGCAAGTATTGGTTTAAAAGCCTTCTTATTGCCTAACGATTTTTTAGATGGAGGTGTCACTGGAACTGCAATTCTTTTAAACTCACAATTTAAGGACACTAGTGTATCTACACTTTTAGTGTTAATCAATATTCCTTTTCTAATATTGGCCTACTTTAGCTTATCAAAACGTATCTTAATAAAATCTGTATTTAGCATTATTGGATTAGCATTAGTAATTCATTATGTTGAATTTAATACCATTACAGAAGACAAACTACTTATCTCCATTTTTGGTGGATTGTTTGTAGGCTCTGGAATTGGACTAACTGTAAAAAATGGCGCTGTACTTGATGGTTCAGAAATATTAGGCGTGTTTTTAAATGACAGATTTGGTTTTAGCATTGGGCAAATCATACTATACTTTAATATAGTTTTGTTTAGCATTACAGCCTTTGTGCTTTCCGTTGAAATTGCCATGTACTCCATTCTCACTTATATTGTCACAGCTAAAGTTATTGATTTACTTATTGAAGGATTTGAAGATTTTATTGGTGTCATGATAGTTTCAAAAAAACACAACGAAATAAAGTCTGCTATAATTAATGAACTTGGTGCTGGAATGACCATTTACAAAGGTGAAAAAGGTTATGGAAGTAATGGAGAAGTGTATGATTTTAACATTATTCATTCAGTGATTAATCGAATTGACATCAGGAAAATGCATCGTGTTATTGACAAAGTAGATCCTGATGCCTTTTTTATTGAGTTTGACATTAACCATATAAAAGGCGGAGTTTTACGAAGATATTTAGCTAAAAACAAAGGCAAACAGCTTCCAAAAGAAATATTAGAGTATAATAAAAACTAGCTCTAAAATCCTCTCAATAAGAGTTAATGTTCATACCATTGCTTTTATAGTTATCTTAGCAATAATAACCATTCATTTTCTTTAATAAGATATGGTCTTACAAAAACGAAAAGGTTTAACAATAATTTTATGGATAGCCAGACTTCTTGGCTCTGTTACTATTGCCTTTTTGTTGTTTATGACTATTGGTGAATTGCTTAGTACAGATTCTAAAACACTAATGATAAAAACATCAGATGCTATAGCTTTACTCTTGTTCCCAGTAAGTACTATTATTGGCTTGCTAATTGCATTTAGATGGAAGGGCATTGGTGGTCTCATTACAGTTGGTGGTATGATCATCCTGCATATTATCAGACCAGATTTAGCTTCGAGTTTACTAATAAGTGCATTTGCAATTCCTGGTTTACTGTATATTATTTATGCTGTTTGGACTAAAGAATACTAAAAGTATTCGCTATACTGCATTACTCTAAAATCGAAAGTATTAAAATTTGGGTTTTTGGCTTTTAGCTGTTTATATAATGGTATTTTGCTAATGGAAATATTAGCAGCTCCAGAACCAGATGTTAACGAAACTGTTTTTATTTTTCGTTTACCAATATAGAATTCGTGAATTCTGGGAATTTGGTTTGAAACTAATTTTAGTTTAATATCGTAATCTTTAATATGCTTTCTGAAAAAATATTCAGGTCCATTTTTACTATTTCCACCAGTGAACAATAACGTTTTAATACTTGGATACTGCTTTAAATAATCTATAACATCTCTCAAAATAATGTTTTGCATCCCTAAATCTGAGGCATCAATTTTTTTGCGTTCTGCACTTTCAACAATGTCACAAACACCTATTTTATGTTTTATTAGAAATTTTTTTCGTTCTTCAATAGCTTCTTGTGAATTATCATATCGCAATCCTAGATTATGAATTTTATCTATAAACAACCAAAGAGAATTGTAGTAGCTGCCATAACAAAAATCGACATCCTTTTCTAAAAGTTCACCAGTTGAAAAACGTGGTGGTGGTAAGGTACCAACAATAAGTTTCGTCGTGTCTTTTTGTATGAATGGTTGGTAAGGATGTTGATGAAAAAACATCTATCTAATAAACACTAATTCGTTTGCAGAAGACATAGCTTCACTATAACCATAACCTTCATAATTAAAGCCTTTTATATCTTCTATAGTGTTTGCGTTGTTATCTATAATATAACGTGTCATATAACCTCTTGCTAATTTAGCAAAGGTCATAATGGTTTTGTATTCACCATTTTTAAAGTCTTTAAATGTTGCAGTTACAACAGGAACCTTTAAAGCTTTTACATCAATAGCCTTAAAATACTCGTTACTAGCTAAATTTAAAAACAACTCATCATCTTCAAGCTCATCGTTTAAGGTTTGCGTAATTTTTTGCTTCCAGAATTCATACAAATTTTTGTTTTTACCAACAGGAAATTTAGTTCCCATTTCTAAACGATATGGCTGTATTAAATCCAGAGGTTTTAAAACACCATATAAACCAGAAATAATCCTAATTGTATTTTGTACTTTATCAATTTTATCCTTAGGAATAGTATAAGCATCCAAACCTCTGTAAACATCTCCACTAAAAGCATAAATGGCTTGTCTAGCATTATCTTTTGTAAATGGTAAGTGCCACTCTTGATTACGCTCGTAATTAAGTTCACCCAAAGCTGATGAAATACTCATAAGCTTAGATAAGCTTTTTGCAGATTTCTTTTTGAGCAATTTATTTAGGCGTTCAGACTCTTTTAAAAAACAAGATTCAGATGTTTTTGTGGTTGGTAATTTACTTTCAAAATTGAGCGATTTGGCTGGTGAGAGTACAAGTTTCATAGAATTTATTGCTTTGTTTCAAAGTTACAATTACCTACGAAAAAAATCAACTTCAAGTTTCGTTCTTTTTTATTGATGTATCAAAAAAATTTATTCTAAATCCTGATGCTTCGCATAGTTTCTCCACTTCTCTATACACTGTTGCATATCTTCAGGAATTTCAGAAGTAAAACGTAAAAATTCTCCAGTTTTTGGATGTACAAAACCTAAAGTTTTAGCATGTAAAGCTTGTCGTGGTAACACCTTGAAGCAATTTTCAACAAACTGTTTGTATTTGGTAAAAGTTGTACCTTTTAAAATGAGTTCGCCTCCATAACGTTCGTCATTAAACAACGTATGTCCAATATGTTTCATATGTACACGTATTTGGTGTGTTCTGCCAGTTTCCAATTTACATGACACTAATGTAACGTAACCTAAACGCTCTAATACCTTATAATGTGTTACAGCAGGTTTGCCTTTATCTGCTTCATCTCCAAGAAAAACAGTGTTTTGTAATCTGTTTTTAGGGTGCCTTCCAATGTTTCCTTCAATTGTACCTTCATCTTCCTCAATATTTCCCCAAACCAATGCAACATATTCACGTTCACTTGTTTTTTCAGCAAACTGATTTGATAAATGTGCCATAGCTTCTTCAGTCTTGGCAACAACTAATAAACCACTTGTGTCTTTATCAATACGATGCACTAAACCTGGCCGTTCGCTAGAATTGTTTGGTAAATTATCAAAGTGAAAAGTTAGGGCATTAATTAAAGTTCTTGAATAATTGCCATGTCCTGGATGCACTACCATTCCTGCTGGTTTGTTAACCACTAAAACATCGTCATCTTCATACACCACATCTAAAGGAATGTCTTCTGGAACCAACAAATACTCGTGAGGTGGATGTGTAAACAAGACCTTAATTTCATCAAAAGGTTTAACCTTGTAATTTGATTTTACAGGTTCGCCATTTACATAAATACTGCCTTCTTTTGCTGCTGCCTGAATTTTATTTCGTGTAGCATTTTCAATAAAATTCATCAAATACTTATCAATGCGTAAAGGCTGTTGTCCTTTTTCAGCCACAAAAGAATAGTGTTCGTAAAGATTGTTATCGTCCTCCTGAAATTCTTCCTCCATCTTAAGGAATTTGAGATCTATTGCCATTCCCTAAAACAAGATCAATTTTAGAAGTTTTTTCAAGTAAAGTTCCAGGTGTTATGGTTTCGCCTTTGTACTTAATTGAAAGCACTTCGTCTTTTCCAATATCATCAGCATAACTTATGTTTCCTAATTGAAAACCTAAGGCTTCAAGTGTAGGTTTTGCTTGTCTAAACGTACGACGAATAACATTTGGAACTCCTATTTTTCGGTATCCTGAAGGATTTAAAATAAGATAAATCTTTCTATTTTCTTTTACTAAAGCACCTGCTTTTGGTGTCTGCTCTATTACTGCATACTTAGGATAATCTGGATTGTAATTGGCAGAATCTTGCACAACCATTTGTAAATCTTTGTCCTCAATTTCCATTTCAACAACTTCTAGCGATTTGCCTGTAAGCTCAGGAACTTCAACAAATTCGCCATGATTTGTAGTAATTTTTAACCATTGAAGCATTAAAAAACAAAGTACAATTATGGCAAGCAATGCCAAACCTATTTGTTTTAAAAATACTTTACTCTTTAAGAACTGAATGATACTCATAGATTGTAAATATTTGCAAAACTAATCAATTTTATGTTTTAAAATAAAATTCAATTAGCATTAGTCAATATACGTTATATAAAACTCAAAAGGTTTTCGGTTTATAAATTAATATTGATATTTTTGAATAACTAACAATAATTACGTTTTATTATTGGTTTAGGATTTTTCAGTTATTACTAATTTAAAGAGATTCCTGCTTTCGCAGGAAATATTATGAAAAAAAATATTGCCATCATTATGGGAGGTTACTCAAGTGAATACGAAATCTCATTAAAAAGTGGAAATGTTGTTTACGAAACCTTGAATCGTGAATTATATAACCTTTATCGAGTGCACATTTTTAAAGATAAATGGGTTTATGTTAATGATGAAGACAAAGAATTTTTTATTGATAAAAATGACTTTTCAGTAACTATTAATGGCAAAAAGACAACATTTGATTGTGTCTTCAATGCCATTCATGGTTCTCCTGGTGAAGATGGTTTTATGCAAGCCTATTTTAAGTTGCTCAGCATACCTCAAACCAGTTGTGGCATGTATCAGGCTGCTTTAACCTTTAACAAACGTGATTGTTTAAGTGTTTTAAAACCTTACGGAATTAAAACTGCTGAATCATATTATGTAAATCTTGGAGACAGCATTAATGAAGATGCTATTATTAAAAAAGTTGGCTTACCATGTTTTGTGAAAGCTAATAAAGCGGGAAGCAGTTTTGGCATTACTAAAGTGTATAAAAAAGAGGAGCTACAAAATGCTATTGATGTAGCTTTTGCTGAGGATGATGAAATTATCATAGAGTCATTTCTGGATGGCACTGAAGTATCTGTTGGAGTTATTACCTATAAAGGAGAAGTGATAGTCCTACCTATTACAGAAATTGTAAGCGATAACGATTTTTTCGATTACAAAGCAAAATACCTTGGAGAATCCCAAGAAATCACTCCAGCACGACTCACAAAAGAGCAAGAAAATAAAGTAAATAAGGTTGCTAAGCAGGTTTATGAAATTTTAAAAATGAAAGGCTTTTCAAGAAGTGAGTATATTTTTAAAGATGGCGAACCACATTTACTAGAAGTGAATACAGTACCTGGTTTTACTAAAGCTAGTATTTTACCTCAACAAGCGGCTGCTGTTGGAATCTCTTTGCAAGAATTGTTTGGGAATGCAATTGAAGAAGCTCTTATTAATGACAAATCATAATATTTAATTAAATTTAACCTGTATTTGTCATTCCGCACTTGATGCGGAATCCACTTAAACACATAAATTATTTACAGATAGATTCCTGCTTTTGCAGAAATGACAAAAAAATATCAATGAAACGAGCTATTTTTCCTGGATCTTTTGATCCAATTACTTTAGGACATTACGATATTATAAAAAGAGGAATTACTCTTTTCGATGAAGTTATTGTAGCTATTGGCATAAATGCTGATAAGAAATATATGTTTTCTCTTGAAGAGCGTAAAAAATTTATTGAAGATACTTTTGCAGATGAGCCTAAAATTAAAGTGATGACTTATGAAGGCTTAACGGTTGATTTCTGCAAAAAAATAAACGTAAAATTCATTCTAAGAGGCTTACGTAATCCAGCAGATTTTGAATTTGAAAAAGCGATAGCTCACACCAATAGAGATTTGGCTCCTATTGAAACTGTCTTTTTATTAACCTCAGCAAAAACCTCATACATTTCATCATCGATAGTGAGAGATGTGATTAGAAATCATGGTGATTATACAAAGCTTGTTCCTAAGAGTGTTAGGGTTAAATAAATTAGTAGGCTTATGTTGTTTTTTTTAATAAAATAAATGATGACATTTTATTAAATCTTCGATATGATATTGAACTAAAAAATATCAATCATGAAGAATTTTACCCTCTTTGCTTTATTGCTTCCACTTTTTGGCTTTACTCAAGGCAATCCAGCATTTACCGAAGCCAATATTGAAGCTGTTTATAACCAATTCAATCTAACTGGCGATGGTGTCATCTTTGCAAGTATCGAGCGTGGTATAGACTATACTCATCCTGCTTTTATAAATCCAGACGGAACTACAAAAATTGCTTATATCTATGATATGATTGATTCTTCTGGAGCAAGCAATCCAAACAACCCTTACGGAATTGGCACCATTTATACTGAAGCAGATATCAATGCATCATTAATGGCTGGAGGAACACCACTAACAACTGACAGACATGGACATGGGACAGCTTGCACTGGAATTGTAGCTGGAAATGGCGCTGGAACAACCAATGGAGAATTTCATGGCGTTGCTGTAGATGCCAAAATTATATCAGTAAGATTTACACTTGATGCGTTTCCTCCTTTTGGTAGTGAACCTGCGCAAAGCGGATTTTATAATCCTGCTTATCTTCCTGTTGCTTTAGAATTTGTACATGACAAGGTAACCGAATTAGGTCATCCAAGCGTTACGCTCATTAATTTAGGTTCAATAGGTGGTCCAACAGATGGTACAAGCACCATAAGTCAAGCTATGGAAGATTTTATTAACCAAGGACATATTTTAGTTTGTGGTGTTGGTGACGATGGTGGAGGTGATAATCATGCTCAAGGTACAGTAAACCAAAATGAAACAATTGAACTTGAAATTAATAAAACAGTTGCAGGCAATCTTCGATTTGAGTTATGGTATAGTGAAAATGATCGTTTTGATGTTACTGTTGAAGTTCCTGGCGGCACACAATATGGTCCTTACGCTGCTCCAACAAATGCTAATGGTGCAGTAGATCAATTTCCTGGCACTTTTAACTTTTATCATAGAGGTGCAAATCAAGAATTCTATGGAGCATCCAGTAATAGACGAAATATTTTTATCGACTTCTTTGGAGGTAACGGATTATATAAAGTGATTTTAAATGGTGCAACTATAACTGATGGAAGCTTTCATGCAACATTAAACCCAGCAACTCATTATTCAGCCAATGGATTTCAAACTTATGCAGTTCCTGGTACTAGTATAAATGATTTTGCATCAACTCAGCAAGTTATTGTACCAACAGATTATGTTTCAAATAACACTTGGACTGATATTAACGGAATTCCAAGGAGTAGGCCTGCAGGTGAAGGTGATCCTGGTGAAATTTGGGTAGGTAGCAGCGAAGGTCCAACACAAGATGGAAGACAAGGTGTAGATTTTGCTTCACCTGGAGAGGTTATTTTTGCTCCTTACAGCCCTAATACTTGGTACTCAAACTTCGCCTTTAACATGGTTCAAGGTGGTAATAGTCTTTATGGTATTCAAACTGCTGTAAGTGCTGCTGCACCTTTAGCCTGTGGTGTTATCGCTTTGATGCTGGAACTTGATCCAACGTTGACTAACCAAGAGGTTAAGGATATTCTGAGCCAAACTGCGAGGGAAGATAGTTTTACAGGAACTGTACCTAATACAACTTGGGGAAGTGGAAAATTGGATGCTCTTGCAGCTATTCAGGAGGTTAACAATCAACTTTCAATAGCAGATTTTGCTTCAAGAAGTGGAATAAAAGTATATCCTAATCCAACCAAAGAAATTATTAATTTTGAATCAACTTTACCTATTTCTAAACTAACAGTTTATAGTATGGATGGCAAGGAAATATTTGCAAAAGAAGGCAATGTTGAATCGCTAAACATTTCAAAATATAATTCAGGTTTATATTTACTTGAAATAGTTTCTAACGAGAAAACTACTTTTCATCGTATAATTAAAAATTAATATCAATTTTAAAGTTATAAAATTTAGTAAGTTTGAGTTATTAAACTCATCCAATGAAAAAAATTTTAGTGCTTTTAATCTTAGTGGTTTCATGTAAATCTGAAACTTCTACATCTGATTTTGATTTTACAACCAAATTTGAAATTTCTAACGGAACTGAAACTCCTGAGTATTATGAAGTTATTTCGTATTATGAACAATTAGCCAAAGCTTATCCAGAAATAACAATTCAAACTATTGGTGAGACTGATTCTGGTAATCCATTACACATTATTACATTAAATCCTGATGCTGTTTTCGATTTCGAAGAAATTAGAAAATCCAAACGTGTATTATTGATAAATAATGGTATTCATCCTGGAGAATCTGATGGCATTGATGCTACCATGATGTTATTTAGAGATATCGTTCAAGGCAAAATTGAAATGCCTAAAAAAACAGTTATAGTTGCTATTCCTATCTATAATATTGGAGGAAGTTTAAACAGAAATACAGGAACTAGAGCCAACCAAAATGGTCCTACAGAATATGGTTTTAGAGGCAATGCCAGAAACTATGATCTAAACAGGGATTTCATAAAAAGTGATACGAAAAACGCTAAAGCTTTTGCGCTAATATACCATTTGGTACAGCCAGATGTATTTATAGATAATCATGTGAGTAATGGTGCAGACTATCAATATACCTTAACGCATTTGTTTACACAGCATAATAAGTTAGGTGGCCAGTTAGGTAACTACCTTCATAACACTTTACATCCTGAATTAGAACGTAAACTCTCTGAAAAAAATTGGGATATCACGCCTTATGTCAATGTCTTTAATAGCACACCTGCAAAAGGATTTTCTCAGTTTATGGATTCTCCAAGATATTCAACAGGTTATTCAACCTTATTCAACACTTTAGGAATGATGGTAGAAACTCATATGCTTAAACCTTACAAACCCAGAGTTGAAGGTACTTACGAACTCATGAGAAGCATGATTGAGATTACTGAAGAACAAAACGAGGTCATTGCTGACTTAAGAAAAGATGCTTGGAAAGCCTACAAGGAAAAAGGGGAATATCCAATTTCTTGGACTGTTGATACCACACAAAGTTCAACCTTAAATTTTAAGGGATTTGAAGGTGAATTTGTTACAAGTGAAGTTACAGGTGCAATGCGTTTGAAGTATGATCGCACAAAACCTTTCACCAAAGAGGTAAAATATCAAAATTATTTTAAAGAAACGCAAACTGTAACTATTCCAGAGGCCTACATCATTCCAAAAGGATGGTGGAATGTTATCGATTTACTTAAACTAAATCAGATAAAGATGATTCCATTTAAAACAGATACAACACTTACTGTAGAATCTTATAGAATTGAGGACTACAAAACCAGAACCAATGCTTACGAAGGTCATTATCCGCATTACAACACTAATCTATCAATAGAAACAAAAACCATGACTTTTAAAGAAGGTGATTTTTTAGTTTCTACCAATCAACCAGGTATTCGTTATTTAATTGAAACATTAGAACCACAAGCTCCAGATTCGTTTTTTAGTTGGAATTTTTTCGACACCATTTTGCAGCAAAAGGAAGGGTTTTCACCTTATGTTTTTGAAGATACAGCAAAACAACTTCTTGAAAATGATGCTGAATTAAAAGCAGAATTTGATACTAAAAAAGAAACTGATGAGCGTTTTGCAGCCAATTGGTATGCACAGTTAAACTGGATTTTTGAACGCTCAAATCATTATGAAAAAGCTCACATGCAATATCCAATTTATCGTTTAAATTAATATGGATTTTCAATTATAAATTCGTTTACATTTACAATAATTAATTCGCTATAAATGAAACCACAAGACATTGAGAATATTGAATTACAATACCTTACTTTAGATGATTACCAAGAATTAAAAGGCGCTATGCAACAAGCATATAAAACAATGCCTAATTTGTATTGGAGAGAGCATCAAATTAAATCACTAATTGATAAATTTCCTGAAGGTCAAGTGGTTATTAAAATAAACAATCAAATAGCAGGTTGTGCACTTTCCATTATTGTGGATTATGATGAATTTGATGATATTCATACCTATGAAGACATTACTGGAAATTACACTTTTAATACTCACGATGCAGATAAAGGTGATGCTTTGTATGGCATTGACGTATTTATAAAACCTGAATTTCGTGGCTTACGTTTAGGGAGGCGTTTATATGATTACAGAAAAGAATTATGTGAAAAATTGAATTTAAGAGGTATCGCTTTTGGTGGAAGAATTCCAAATTACCACAAATACTCTAAAGACATGTCTCCTAAAGAGTATATTGAAAAAGTAAGAAGAAAGGAAATCCATGATCCTGTTTTAAACTTTCAAATTTCAAACGATTTTCACCCTGTTCGTATTCTAAAAAACTATTTAGAAGGTGACGAAGCTTCAGGTGAATATGCTGTTTTATTGGAATGGGACAACATTTATTATGAGAAACCAACAAAAAAAGCAGCTACAAAAAAGAAAATAGTTAGGCTTGGTTTGGTACAATGGCAAATGCGATTGTATAAAGATTTAGACGAGCTTATGCAACAAGCTGAATATTTTATTGATGCTGTATCTGGTTATCGTTCTGATTTTGCATTGTTTCCAGAGTTTTTTAATGCACCATTAATGGCAGAAAATAATCATCTTTCAGAATCAGAAGCCATACGCGAATTAGCAAAACATACAGATGCTATTGTACAGAAATTTTCAGAATTTGCCATTTCATATAACATCAACATTATTACTGGTAGTATGCCAGAAATTAAAGATAACTTGCTTTATAATGTTGGTTATTTATGTAAAAGAGATGGCTCTGTTGAGCGTTACGAAAAACTTCATGTTACGCCAGACGAAGCCAAAGTTTGGGGAATGCAAGGTGGTTCTCAACTAAAGGCATTTGATACGGATTGTGGTAAAATAGGTGTATTAATTTGCTACGACTCCGAATTTCCAGAATTAAGCAGGTTGCTTGCTGACGAAGGTATGGATATACTGTTTGTGCCATTTTTAACTGATACACAAAACGGTTATTCGCGTGTACGATATTGTGCCCAAGCCAGAGCTATAGAGAATGAATGTTATGTTGCCATTGCAGGAAGTGTAGGTAACTTGCCAAAAGTACATAACATGGATATTCAGTTTGCGCAGTCTATGGTATTTACGCCTTGCGATTTTGCTTTTCCAGCCAATGGAATAAAAGCTGAGGCTACCACAAATACAGAAATGATTTTAATTGCCGATTTAGACATCGATTTACTGCGCGAACTTAATCAATTTGGCAGTGTTAGAAACCTTAAAGACAGACGAAAAGATATTTTTGAACTCAAAAAAAAATAGTCTAATTTAACATGAAGGCATTTTGGACAATTTTGATACTCATTATAAGCAACGCATTTATGACAATGGCTTGGTATGGTCATTTAAAATTTACCGAATGGAAATGGTTTAATAAACTTGGCTTAATTGCAATAATTCTTATCAGTTGGGGAATTGCTCTATTTGAATACATGTTTCAAGTTCCAGCAAACAAAATGGGTTACTCACAAAATGGCGGTCCTTTTAGCTTAATTCAATTAAAAATTATTCAGGAAATCATCACCTTGCTCGTTTTTATTTTTTTTACACTTATTGTGTTTAAAAACGAAACTTTTAAAACCAACCATATCATTGCATTTGTGTGCATTTTACTAGCTGTTTATTTTACTTTTAAGAAGTAATAATAATTTTTATCCTTTTGTAAAAGCTATCAAAATTTAATATAATTTTGCTTATAATTTTTATTGCGATTTTCGCTTTGAATGAATAAATACATTGTTGTCAATCAACCAGAAAAATGGAATTTTTCGATTGAGAATATTTTGGTAATTTCCTCACAAGAATACCTTACCAACCCAAAATTTTCACTTTTAAAAAATGCTCGAATATTTAACCTTTGTAAGGATTATTCATACCAATCCAAAGGGTATTACGTATCATTATTAGCTGAAGCCAGAGGGCATTTGGCTGTTCCAACAGTAAAAAATATTGTTGACTTACGTGCTTTAAAATTGGTGCGTATTGTGTCAGAAGAATTTGAAGACGAGATTCAGAAAAGCTTAAAAAACATCAAGTCCAGAGAATTTACCTTAAGTATTTACTTTGGTCAAAATGTAGCACAGAAGTACAAAGAATTAAGCAGTCTGTTTTACAAACATTTTCAAGTTCCTTTTTTACGTGTTAAGTTTAGTTATAACACCAAGTGGAACATACAAAGCATTAAGGCTATTTCAGAATCAGAAATCCCTGAAGAACATCTTGATAGTGTACACATTTTTGCCAATCAATATTTTTCTAAAAAACGTTACGACACACCTAAACTAACCACTTCAGATTTTGATTTGGCCATTTTGGTAAATCCAAACGATCCAGCTCCACCAAGCAATCCAAAAGCATTAAAAAAATTTATTGACCTTGCCGAGAAAATGAATGTCTATGCCGAAATTATCGAGCCAAAAGATTTATCTCGATTATCGTCTTTTGATGCTTTATTTATTCGCCAAAGTACAGAAGTAAACAACGAAGCTTATGCTTTTGCAAGAAAAGCACAGCAAGATGGCATTGCCATTGTAGACTATCCTGATGCCATTTTAAAATGTTGCAACAAAGTGTATATGGCTGAAGCTTTAGATAATGCCAATATTGACACACCAAAAACTGTTATTGTTCATAAAGACAACAAAAATGATGTTATTAATAAAGTTGGATTGCCTTGCGTATTAAAAGCGCCTGACTCTACTTTTTCATTTGGTGTTAAAAAAGCAAAAACTGAAGAAGAATACAACGGTTTGGTTACAGATATGCTTAAAGAATCTGATTTGATTATTGCACAGGAATTTTGCCCTTCAGATTACGATTGGCGAATTGGAATTATCGATGATGAACCTTTTTATGCTTGTAAATATTATATGGCAAAAGGACATTGGCAAATTTATAACTGGAATGCCAAGAAAAAAGACGACCAAGATGGTAATGCAGATTGTTTGCCAATAGAAGATGTACCAAAAAAAGTTTTGGACATGGCAATAAAGTCGGCAAAACTTATGGGAAAAGGTCTATATGGCATCGATATAAAAGTGGTGAACAAAAAACCTATGGTTATTGAAATTAATGATAACCCAAATATTGATTTTGGTGTAGAAGACAGGTATTATGGTGATTTGATATACACGAAAATCTTAACAGCTCTAAAAAACAGATTAGACTAAACATGGCTAAAAAATATCATTTATTTGAAGTTTTTGGAATTGAACTCGAATACATGCTAATACACAATTCCAATTTTAAGGTCGCTCCAATAGTTGACCAACTTCTCACTAAAAAAGAAGGTAAACTCACTTCTGATGTTGATAATGGTGTTATTGCTTGGAGCAATGAACTTGTGGCTCATGTAGTAGAATTAAAAACCAATGGTCCAACCGCAGACCTTAACAATTTGTCTATACAATTTCATGATAATGTGGTTGAGGTTAATTCACTTTTAAAACATTTTGATACCAAATTGTTACCAACTGCAAGCCATCCTTTAATGAATCCATTAAAGGATACAGAACTTTGGAAACATAGTTATAGCGAGGTGTACGAACTTTACAACAGAATTTTTAATTGTAATGGTCATGGTTGGAGCAATGTGCAAAGCACACATATTAATTTACCTTTTTATGATGATAAAGAGTTTGAAAAATTACATGCAGCTATTAGAGTTATTCTACCTTTAATCCCTGGATTATGTGCAAGTTCTCCAATTTTAGAAGGAACAAGTACTGGCTTTAAAGATACTCGTTTGGAATATTATAAAACCAACCAAAAAGAAATACCAGAAATGACAGGTTTGATCATTCCAGAGCGTGTTTTTACAAAAGTTGATTATTATGCAACGATTTTTGAACCAATAAAGAAAGCGATAAAACCTTTTGACACTAAAAAGATTCTTGATCACCACTTTTTAAATTCTCGTGGAGCTATAGCTCGTTTTGATAGAAATGCCATTGAAATTAGATTGGTTGACATTCAGGAAAGTCCAAAGGTAGATTTAGCAATTTGTGTGTTGATAATTGAGGTTTTAAAGCTTTTGGTCAATAAAAAATTAGGTAATATTCAACAACAAAAAAAATGGTGCAAACAAGAACTTTTTGATATTTTAAACCCAATCATAAAAGATGCTGAAACATTTAGAGTTTCAAATTTAGAATACCTGAAACTATTCAACATCGATAATACTTCAACAGTGCAAAATATTTGGAAACACTTATACGAATTGGTAAAACCACATATAAACGAATCACATTATGAGGCGTTAGACGTTATTTTAAATCAAGGCACTTTGGCAACCAGAATATTAAAAGCTGTTGATAATGATTTTTCTGAAAAGAACATTACCAAAGTGTACACTCAACTTGCACAATGCTTGCAAGATAATACCATGTTTGAATCGTGAAACTTATGTTAACTTGTGAGCATGGAGGAAATAAAATTCCTCAAGAACACAAACATTTGTTTCATAATCAATCTGTTTTACAATCTCACAGAGGTTACGACTTAGGGTCATTAGATGTTTTTAATCATTTAAAACCTTTATCTGAAGCTTCAAAATTTAGTGAAACGACTAGATTACTTATTGAATTAAACAGGTCTTTACATCACAAGAATTTATTTTCAGAATACACCAAAACACTTTCTAAAAAGGAAATGAAGCTTTTAATTTCAGACTATTATTTGCTGTATAGAAATGAAGTAGAGTCAACTATAAAAAAGTACATTAAAGAAAAACAAACAGTTTTACATATCTCTGTTCATTCTTTCACTCCAAATCTGAATGGCAATGAAAGACATTGTGATATTGGGTTATTATACGACTCCAGAAAGCCAAATGAAAAAGAGTTTTGCAAACTCTTTAAGGATAAACTATCAAAATTAGATAACACTTTAAATGTTCGTTATAATTATCCATATCTGGGTAAAGCAGATGGTTTTACCACTTATTTACGTAAACAATTTCCAAACAATTATTTAGGGATTGAACTAGAGATTAATCAAAAGCACTCAAAAGACAATGTGATGAATTCAAAGCTTAAAACCGATTTGTTATTAGCACTACAACACTTAATTAAATAATACAATGATACATCCAAAAACAGAATTAAAATTTATAAGTGAAGAAGTAGGTTATGGCGTTGTAGCTACTGAGTTTATTCCAGCTGGAACTATAACTTGGGTTTTGGATAAATTTGATAGAGAGTTTACTCCAAAAGATGTACAAAAGTTAGAACCAATATACCAAAACATTCTTGACACTTACACTTACCGAAACAATAAAGGTAATTTTGTATTATGTTGGGATATTGGTCGTTTTGTAAACCACAGTTTTAACTCAAATTGCCTTACAACAGCTTATGATTTTGAAATTGCCATTAGAGACATTCATCCTGGTGAACAACTCACAGACGATTATGGCTACCTTAATATTACTGAACCTTTTAAAGGCATAGACGAAGGCACCAAACGAAAAACGGTTTATCCAGACGATTTAGTAAAATACTACAAGGTTTGGGATAAAAAAATTGAGAAGGTGTTTAGTAAAATAACCAAACACGAACAACCCTTAAAAGAACTCATTAACCCAAAACTTTGGCTTAAAATTGAAAACATTATTAAAGGCAAAGAACCTCTAGATTCTATCTTAAAAAATCATTATTCTGGTTAAGAATATAGTTTGATAGTATGTTTTTTATTTTGGTGCATTAATTTTGTCATTTATTTAATGTGTATTTATCTACCATTGGATAAGTGTTATATTAGTTATTATGGCTACCTTGTTGATAACAATTCCACAGAACCTCAAACAAAACTTTTATTTTAGCCATTTTACCTAAACTTAGAATATGAACCAAAGACAAAAGCAACTTAAAGCATTTGATAGACTCTTAACCATTATGGATGAGTTGAGAGCACAATGCCCTTGGGATAAAAAGCAGACCATGCAAACACTTCGTCATTTAACCATTGAAGAAACTTATGAGCTTGGAGATGCTATTTTGGATAACGATATGCAAGAAATAAAAAAGGAACTTGGCGATTTGCTTTTACATATTGTGTTTTATGCTAAAATTGGAAGTGAAACCAATGATTTTGATATTGCAGATGTTGCCAATTCTATCTGCGATAAGCTTATAGATAGACATCCTCACATTTATGGTGATGTTGAGGTAGCTAATGAAGATGAAGTTAAACAAAATTGGGAAAAACTTAAGCTAAAAGAAGGTAAAAAAAGTGTTTTGGAAGGTGTGCCAAAAAGTTTACCAGCTTTAGTAAAAGCTAATAGGATACAAGATAAAGTTGCTGGAGTTGGGTTCGATTGGGAGGCACCACACCAAGTTTGGGATAAGGTAGAGGAAGAACTTGCCGAATTTAAAACAGAAGTTAAAAACGGAAATAAAGATCGTATTGAAAATGAGTTTGGAGATGTGTTGTTTTCCTTAATTAATTATGCACGTTTTTTAAAGATAAATCCTGAAAATGCTTTAGAGCGTACCAATAAAAAGTTTACAAAACGATTTCTGTACTTAGAGCAAAAAGCCAAAGAAAGAAATAAACCATTAAGTGAAATGACTCTTAGTGAAATGGATGTTTTTTGGGAAGAAGCAAAGCGATTACCAAAGAACGAATTGGAAAATCTTTGATTTTCAAATATAAAAATTGGGAAGAAGCGAAAAAATGTTAAAATTTTGGTTCTTATAATCCAAAAATAAATTTACATACGTATATACTGTATCTACTAAAAAAATCTATGAATTTGGGGTTTATAGAATTTTATGACTAAAACTATTGGCTTTCGTTAAGCGGTAGAAAGCCAATAAATTTAAGTAGTTTTATTTAGTTTAGTTAGGAGTCAACATCCTACTTGTGTTTTACAGGTAGGATGTGATTTTTTTAGAAGTATTGTTTTACTTTTTTTAGTTTTTCTTCCCAAATAGAGAGTTCGGTTTTATGGCGTTCGATGTTTTTAAGTACTTCTTTTACCAAAGGATTGTCATCTTCAACATTAGAGAAAAACTGTAAATTGTTTTCTAATTGATTGATTTCGGCTTTAAACTCATCAATTTTCTTCTTTATAAAATTGTGTTCACTATCAAGTGATTTTTGGTCGTTTGATAGTGTGGCAAGCTTACCGTTGTATTTTAACAGCTCGGTTTCTTTCTTACTTATATCAAGTTGGTTGTACAAACCATCTATGGCTTTATTAAACTTTTTGTTTATTGCTCTCTTATTGTAAGGTACATGACCAATGTTTTTCCAGACTTCTACCTGATCTTTAATAAGTTTTAAATTACTTTTCTTATCTTCTGTAAACTTAATTTGTTTGATATTTTCAAGTAAAGTAGTTTTTTCTTCAAAAGCTTTTTCCTCCTCTTCGCTTACTGCATTTTTTGACTCATACATTTTATCAAAATATGCATTACAAGCAGATTTAAACTGTTTCCATATCTTGTCACTTTCACGTCTTGGCACATGACCAATCTGTTTCCAATCGTTTTGTATTTTTTTCATTAAAGGAGTGGTCACCGCAAATTCAGTACTGTCTTTATTAGCTTCAGCAATTTTAATAAGTTCTAATTTTTTCTGAAGATTTTTATATTGGTCTTTCTTTAAACCTTTGTAAAATGCGTTTTTCTTTCTGTTAAAAGTTCGAACGGATTCTTTAAATTTTGCCCAAGTTTCTTCATTAACTTTAATAGGTACTTTTCCAACGTTAAAAAATTGGGCTCTAAGGTCTTCAACTATTTGTATTTTCTTTTGCCAAGCAGAATGGTTACTGTTTTGGTCATTGGTAACTTCATCTATCTTGGAAATGATTTGATGCTTCACTTCAAGGTTTTTCTCATATGCTTTATCCAATTCTTTAAAGTATTCTTGACGTTTTTCGTGAATTACTTTTGTTGCAGTGCTAAAACGTTCCCAAATTTCTTCGCGCTTTTCACGCTCAACAGGACCAAGTTCTTCTTTCCAAATTTTGTGCAATACTTGAATTTCCCTAAAAGCTCTATTGCTATTGTCGTCTTTAGCAAGCTCTTCGGCTCTATCTATTATTTTTAATTTTTGCTCAAGGTTATATTTAAAATCAAGATCACGTAAATCGCGGTTTAGGTGAAGGAAATCGTAAAAAATCTCTACATGGTGGTGATAGTTGTTCCAAACATTGTTGTATTTATCTCTTGGAATTGGACCAGCATTACGCCAACTTTCCTGAAGTTCTTTAAAGTGCTTGTAGGTTGTATTGATGTTTTCTTCAACATTGATTAACCCTTTAATTTCTTCAATGATTTCTAATCGTTTAGAAAGGTTGGCTTGTAAGGATGATTCTAAGTTCTTATAGTAAGCTTTTTGTTTGTTTCGATAGGTTTTATATACTTCGTTAAAACGAGATTTTAACGGATTACTGAATTTAAAATCAATGCTATTGCCACCATCAGCTAAAAATTCTTCTTTCTTTTCTTCTAAAAGTTCACTGAATTTGGCATTAAACTCTGAACGAATAGTGTCTACATGACTTCTAATGACTTGAATTTTTCTATTGTTTACCAAGGATTCAAATTCATTAACCAAATCTTCCATAGACATGGCTTGGTAATCTTTATCGTCTAAATCGTGTCGTTCAGAATTATCTGCATCTTCAGCATCTTCGGCATTAGAAGCATCTATTTCGTCTTGTGCTTCATCAGACACTTTGGTAGCCTCAACTTTTTCTTCAGCATCTACTTCTGGTTCATTTAAAGCTTCGGTTTCGGTTTTTGCTTCTTCTACAGTAGGTTCATTTACTGCTTCACTTGTAGGAGTTTCTTCTACGTTCGCTTTTATTTCTTCTTGTTTTCCATCTGCTTCTTGCAGGTTATCTTTCTCAGACATTTGTTTCAATGTTTAGGTTCAATTAAATAATTTCAAGTTTTAAATATAACACTAAGCGTATTCAATTCAAAAATAATCGTGCTTTTTACTACTAAAAGTAAGTTAATTCCAAATTTCCCATGCTTTCTCAGCCTGAAAAACCAACATATTGTAACCATTGCAAATGGTGGCTCCTTTTAGTTTTCCTAATGCTAAAAATTTGGTTTCCTCAGGATTGTATATGAGATCAAAAAGCAAGTGTTGGTCAGTAATGCCATCATATGGTATGTCTGGACATTCGTTAATGTTTGGAAGTGTTCCTAAAGGTGTGCAATTAATGATAATTTGATGGTTTGCAATGATGTTTTCATCTAACTCGTCATAAGTAAAATCTACTTTTTTTGATTTTTGTCTGGATACATAACTAAAATCGATATTCAATTTTTTTAAAGTAAATACTATTGCTTTTGAAGCGCCTCCAGTACCAAGTATAAGTGCTTTTTTATGATGTTTTTTTAAGAATGGTTTTATGGATTTATTAAAACCATAATAATCTGTATTATAACCTATTAATCTTCCTTTCTTTGAAATTTTGATGGTATTAATAGCACCAATTTTTTTTGCTTTTCTATTTAATTTATCAAGAAAAGGAATAACAGTTTCTTTATATGGAATTGTTACATTGAGACCTTTAAGGTGCTTAGTGTTTTTGATTATTTGAGGAAACTCGACTATTGTTTTGAGGTCAAAATTCTCATAAGTGTGTGGCAATCCTTCAGACTTAAACTTTTTGTTGAAATAAGAACGAGAAAAAGAATAATCAATATTTTTTCCTATTAAACCAAATTTATACACGAGCTTTTCTTGTTTTTTGTCCATACCATTCTAAGGCTAAAACTATAAAAACGCCTAATAGCACAAAGGCGATTGCTGTAAATGTTTCTGAGTTGAGTTGTGGTAAAAAACGTTGGTAGTTTTCAATTATTTTTTCGCCAGTTCTGTCTCTTAATATTTCGCCACTTTCAGATAGTTTGTATATAGTTTTTTTCCAAGGCCAAACTACGCCAAGAGAACCAATTATAAAACCCATTAATACAGATAGCGTAATGTTTTTGTAATGCTTTAGCACATAATTTAAAATATGCGAAAAAGTAACCAAACCTGTGATAGAGCCAAGTGTAAAAACAGCCAATACTTTAAGCATTCTAATACGTTCTTGGTTAGAGATAAAATCAAAATCTCCTTTAAATATATCTGCAATAGTATCATACAGAGCATTTACAGAATCTACAAGAAGCAACACATAGTTTCCCAATAAAATCAATATGAATGAACCAGAAAAACCAGGAAGTGTCATTCCAGAAACGCTAATAATTCCGCAGAAAAAAACAAACCAAAGATTGTCGTTTTGCTTTGCTGGATCAAGAAAGCTAATACCAATACCAATACTAATTCCTATAATTAATGCGATGATGGTTTTATTGTTCCAGTCTTTAAAATCTTTATTGATGTAGTAAATAGAACCTATAATCATCCCAAAAAACACGCTCCAAACAAAGAGTTCATAATGTACAATGAGATAATCCAGTAGTTTAGAGACACTGAAATAACTCACAACCATACCAAGAAATAAAAGGCTCAAAAAACGACCATTTATGTAACGAAAAAAACTTTTGAAACGACCATTGATTAGTAGCTTAAAAGCTTTTCCGTTTACCTTTTGCAGAGAATAAATAAACTCTTCATAAAAACCAGCTACAAATGCAACAACACCTCCAGAAACACCAGGAACTTTGTTGGCTGCTCCCATTCCAAGACCTTTAATAACAAGGAATAATTTATCTGAAAATGTTCGTGTACTTTGCATTTACTTGTTTGCTTTTGAACCTAATTTTTCAAGCAAAAAGATAGTTAAAAAACCAATAACCATAAAACTAATGGCAAGTGCTATTTTATTGTCGCCTTCATAAGAAAAAGGTGATACACTTTGCTCTAGAAATGGCACTTGTATGCCTTCTGAATTTTCTCGCCAAGTCAGTATTTTTTTCCAAGGCCAAACTTTATTTAATGAACCAATTATGAAACCTGTAAGTAGTGCTAAGGTAAGATTGTGATATTTTTTGAAGAGCCATTTCAACACATGACTAAAGCTCAATAAACCAACAACAGCTCCTCCAACAAATAAAGCTAATTTTTTAAAATCAAAATCATGTATTGCATCGCTTAATGTTTTATAAGCACCTAAAATAACGAGTATGAAAGAGCCTGAGATTCCTGGCAAAATCATGGCACAAATAGCCAAAGCGCCAGCAAAAAACAGAAAATAAGAGCTTTCATTTACAGACGATTCTGGAATTGTGGTAATGTAGTAAGCTATAATGGCTCCAATAATTATTCCAAGCATAGTAGCTAAACGCCATTTGGTTATTTGTTTTGCAACAAAATAAATACTGGCTATAATAAGCCCAAAAAAGAATGACCAAATGAGTATTGGATGATTTTCTAACAAATACTTAGCAAGTCTCATAAATGAGACAAAACTTATGACAATTCCGCTTAATAATGCTAAAATAAAGTTGCCATTAAGTTGTTTCCAAAAGGCAAAAAAACCTTCTTTTCTTAGTGTATTTAATAAAGATAAATTAACACCACTAATAGTATTAATTAGTTCTTCATATATACCAGAAATAAAAGCTATTGTTCCTCCTGAAACTCCTGGAACAGCATCTGCTGCCCCCATTGCTACACCTTTTAATGAGATAATAAGGTAATCAATTAAACGTCTTTGCATTACTTTTAATTATGAAGCTTAAAGGTATGGAATTTTAATTGGAAGCGTTTTTAAATTTAGCTATAATTTTTGCAACTGATGGTCGCTTGTAAATGTTTGGAAATAGCTCTTCGAGAATAAACTTATAGTCAAAGTTTAGTGTTAAGGCGTTGTTTAAATGAATTATACCTTCAGCTATATGTTGCAACTTTAGGTTTAGACCTGCTAACCTATACTCAACTTCTTCACTTTCTGGATAAAATTCAAGACATTGTTCATAGTTGTATAATGCAGCTTCATACTCGCCAAGTTTAATGAGGATGTCGCCTCTTGAAAGCCATGTGTCTAATTCATAATTTCCAAGTTCAAGTGTTCTTTTGTAGCCTCGTTCGGCTTCTTCCAAAAAGTTAAGCCTTTGATTTATTTGGGCATATAATTTCCAATAGACTACATTATCGTCATCAATGTTTATGGCTTTATTGATGTAGTGTAAAGCGTTTTGGTAATCTTGATTTTTGTTGTAATATTTTGTTATGGCAATCCAACCTTTGTCTAAAAGTGGGTCTTCATCAATAGTTTTATAATAGTGTTGCACTGCTAAATCATTTTGCCCTAATTTTTCGTAGCAATTACCAATTCTAAGCAATGCAAAAGATGTTGGATCGTCCAATGCTAAAGTTACTTTATAGCACTCTATAGCTTCATTGTATTGTTTTAGCTTTTCTAATACTTTTCCTTTTTCTATATAAGCTCCAATAAAAGTATCGTCTGAAATGATTGCAAAATCAAAAGCTGCTAATGCTTTTTTGTACTCTTTTTTTGCAAAATATTGTTTGCCCAATTGGTGCCAAGCAACTTCGCAATAAGGATTTTTATCTAAATAAAGGGTTAAATAGTCTATAGACTCATCGATTTGTTCTAAAAAATCAAAGCAATAAATAATATTGTAGAGTGCCGAATAATCTTCAATATCAGCTTCGAGGCATCTCATAAAGTTGATTTTTGCCTCTTCAAATTTATCCAAATACAAATATTCCATTCCTATTAGTGAATATAAATCGGCGGAATCTTCTGTAAATTCCAGAGCAATTAAAAGTGTGTCTATGGCTTTTTGATGCTCGTCTTGTTTAGATAGAATATTGGCTTTCTGAATAAAAATCTCTTCATTATTGGGCTCTAATTGATAGAGTGTGTCCAAGAGTTTGCTGGCTTCGTCCAGTTTGTTCTCGAAGACAAAAACTTCTACCTTAAATAATTTTAGGTTGATAGAGTCTGGATGTTGTTCCAGTCCAAGCTTAATGGCTTTTTTAGCAAGAGCTATTTTTCCGTTGTCGAGATAGTGGTGAATGATATTCTCAAACTCGTTAGAATCGAAAAACAAAACGTTGTTTGTTTTAAGCATCGATTCAAATTTTGATAAAGATAAATTTTCGTTGTCGTCAAACTGACTAAACTCCATAGGCATTGTTAATGTTCACTGAAATAAATTTAGTATTCTATTTAGAGATACGAAGAAAATTCATTCAATGTTTTCAACAAATTAATTAACAGTCTAAAATGAGGTTATTTTTAGTTTACTTGAATTTTGTTTAAGAGGTCAACAATAATTTTGCATCCTTTTATAATTTCTTCGTTTGAAATGGTAAGTGGAGGAGTAATTCTAATAGCTTTAGGCTCAAACAATAACCAAAATAAAATGAGTCCTTCGTCTTGTGCTTTTAAAATGACTTGGTTTGTTATTTCTGTAGAAGGTGTGATTACTGCAAGCATTAAGCCTTTACCACGAATTTCTGTAATTAAAGGATGTTTTAAATGTTTTCTGATGAGCTTTTCTTTATAGAGAGCTTCACTCATTAAGTTGGTAGTGGTAATTTCTGTTAACGTTGCTAAAGCTGCTGCAGCGATAACAGGATGACCTCCAAAGGTTGTGATATGACCTAATTTAGGATTGTCTTTTAAAGTATCCATCATTGCTTTTGATGCTGTAAATGCTCCTATTGGCAAACCACCTCCTAGACCTTTGCCTGTGACTACAATATCAGGTTGGCAATTGTAATGCTCAAAACCAAACAGTTTTCCTGTACGACCAATTCCTGGTTGAATTTCATCTAAAATCAATAAAGAGCCAACCTCATTACAACGTTGTCTTACCTTTGTAAGGTAGTTATCCTTTGGTTCAATAAAACCAGCTCCACCTTGAATGGTTTCTAAAATTACTGCTGCAGTCTTAGTAGTAATTTGGTTTAAATCAGCCACATTATTAAACTCAATAAATTTAACATCTGGAATAAGAGGTAAAAAAGGTTGCTTGCGTTCGCTATAACCCATTACACTCATGGCTCCAAGTGTATTGCCATGATATGCGTTGTGAGCTGAAATAATCTGAGAGCGTCCTGTAACTCTTTTAGCGAGTTTGATTGAGCCTTCAATGGCTTCAGTTCCAGAGTTGGTTAGGTAAGTAGTTTCTAAGGGTTTTGGCAAATGCTTAGCCAATAATTTTGTAAGTTCTACGGCTGGTTTTTGTACATATTCGCCATAAACCATGACATGTAAATATTTGTCTAATTGATTTTTAATGGCTTTAATAACTTTAGGGTGCTTATGCCCTAAACTGCAAGCACTGACTCCAGCAACAAAATCTAAATAAGCTTTATGATTGGTGTCATAAATATAAGAGCCTTCAGCATGAGAAATTTCCATTGCTAAAGGATGAGGTGTGGTTTGGGCTTGATATGTAAAGAAATCAGTCTTAATTGTCTTTCTTTTTATTTAAAATGGAATCTCTTTTTTTAAGTTGTTGAGGTTTTCCTATTTGTCCTATCTGCTTAGCATTTTTAGGATTCAAAGTATTTAGATTATTATTTGGAACCTGACGAGCTGCTTTATTTTCTTGTTTTTTGTCTTTTGCTACTTTCCCAGCTGTATTAATTCGCTTCATCAAGTCTTCGTCAAAGAAATCTTCTTGTGGAATATAATCTTCCAGACCTTTAATAATGGGTAAATTTAAAGGAGGATCATCCTTGAACAAGTCCTCAACACTTCTAGGTCTTTCATCGTCTCTCCAAACAAAACCTTTTAATTTGCTTATGTTTTTTGGAAAACCTTCTTCAGGATAAATAGTACCATCAACCTGTTGAAGTAATCGTAACTCATCAATGGTATTGTTGCTTAGCTTAATATTGATACTTCCAGATTGAGATTTATCTATGCCAACTAATTCTTGTTTCTCATTGTAGGAGTAGTATATTTTTTCAGCATTTTTAATAATATCAACATTATAAAGTTCATTGTCTTTAAAAAGTCCATATAATTTCTGACCTTTTATTTGATCAAAACCATTGGAGCCAGCGACAGTATCCTTGCTAATTAAGAAGGCATTGTTAAATACTTTAAGAGAATCCAGTTTTTTAGTTTCGACATTAGAGATAATATGAATAGAATCTCCAGTCATTTGGTTATCAATGTTCCATAGTATAGGATGTCGAGCTCCAGCAAAAGCATCGTTTGAGCCAAATCGTTTTAAATTGATAAGTTGAGTCAGTCCTTTTTTATGATCAACATGTATAGAATCTGCTTTTCCGCTTAAATCGGTTTTATAAATTTTAGCATTGTAAAAAGCACGAGTTATTCGGTTTTCTGGTTTTCCTGTTACCATTAAGGTATCGCTGTGAATGTAGATGGAATCGTTTTCCTGAACTGTAATAGCTAAAGCTCGTTTGGTGATAAACACAGAATCCTTTTCTCTATAAACTTCGGCATAATGACCTTTTACAATAGCTTTATTGATTGTATCTGTAATTTTTATGTTGTTGGAAGCTGAAGCAAAACTTTTATTTCTATCAAAATACAGGCTGTCGCCTTCAACCAACCTATCGTCATAATGAATCTTTGAGTTTTTAAGAAAATATCCAATATCGTTATTAGTGTCATAGAAACCACGTTCACAATATATTTTACTGGTTTCTCCAGTAATGGTTGTTGGACCAAATAGGTAAGCATGACCTGGTTCTGAAAAGAAGTCCAATCGGTCTGAATCGATGACGTAATCTGGGTTGACCAACTTTACACTATCAACAAATTGATACTTTTTAATATCCATGTAATAGCGACCTCTTTTACTTGTAATCGTTCCAGAAGAATCTCTTATAACCTTTCCTTTATTTCTGTAAAAAGCTTGTTGTTTAACACGGTCAAACCAAAGTGTGTCAGATAGAATTGTAGACGTTGGGTCGGAAAGCTGGACATCACCACTTGCAAAAGCCAACTGTGTTTTGCCACTGTACTCAACATACTTAGAGGTCATGTTAATGGTATCACCTTGTTTGATTATTACATTACCATAAGCTTCAATAAAATCCTGTTCGCCATAATAAATTGCTTGGTCGCACCACATAGTTATTCCTTCGTGAGACACTTTAACTTGGTTCATGTCGTCACGAGTTAAAATTGTCGCTCCAGGATATTCAGCCTCATTTTTTGTCATAAACCCTGATGAATCAATGTCTATTCTACGTTTTACTTGTGAAAAGGTAAAGTTGGAGTACAGAAAGGCTAATGCGACAACTATGTATGCAGACTTATATATTTTCAAGCTTAATAATTTTGTAGTAAAAGTAACTATAATATTGATGTCTTATTGCACATTAGCAATATTTTAAGACTAACAAGAATTGATTTAATAGCTTATCTAAAAATAGTTTGCTTTCTATCTGGACCAACTGAGACAATTTTAATTGGAATTTCCAATTCTTTTTCCAAAAAATCAATATAGTCGTTTAACTCTTTAGGTAATTGACTATCGTTTTCCATTTGAGTTAAATCTTCTTTCCAGCCTTTAAAATCTGAATAAATTGGAGTTACATTTTCAGGTTCAATGTTATATGGTAAGTGAGTAATGGTCTCACCTTTATAGTTATAAGCAGTGCATACTTTTAAGTTTTTAAAACCTGAAAGTACATCGGCTTTCATCATCATAAGTTGTGTAACACCATTTACTTGACAAGCATATTTTAGAGCTACTAAATCTAACCAACCGCAACGACGACGACGACCTGTTGTGGCACCAAACTCATGACCAACTCTTCCCATGGTTTCTCCAACTTCGTCAAACAATTCAGTTGGGAAAGGACCAGAGCCAACACGAGTAGTGTAAGCTTTAAAAATTCCGAAAACTTCACCAATCTGATTTGGTGCTACACCTAAGCCTGTACAGGCACCAGCTGCTGTTGTATTAGATGAAGTTACAAAAGGATAAGTGCCAAAATCAATATCTAAAAGAGATCCTTGAGCACCTTCAGCTAAAATAGTCTTACCATTTTTTTGAGCTTGGTATATGTATTCTTCAGAGTCTATAAAAGTGAGTGACTTCAATACTTCAACAGCTTCAAAAAACTCTGCTTCTAATTCTTTTAATTGATATTGAATGTTTACATCATAAAAATCTATCATCGCTTCGTGCTTGTTGGCAAGAGCACGATATTTTTCTTTCCAATCAGATAACTCTAAATCGCCAACTCGTATTCCGTTTCTTCCAGTTTTATCCATGTATGTAGGACCAATACCTTTTAGTGTTGATCCAATTTTGGCTTTTCCTTTAGCAGTTTCACTTGCAGCATCAAGCAAGCGATGAGTTGGTAAAATTAGGTGAGCTTTTCTAGAAATTAATAATGATTTTCTATAGTCTACATTTTGTTCTTCTAACTTATCAAGTTCTTTCTTAAAAATAACAGGATCTATAACCACACCATTACCAACTAAGTTTTTTGCATTGTCATGAAAAATTCCAGAAGGAATGGTATGCAACACATGTTTCATGCCATTAAAAACAAGTGTATGTCCAGCATTTGGACCTCCTTGAAATCTTGCAATAATATTGTAGTTAGAGGTAAGCACATCAACAATTTTCCCTTTGCCTTCGTCTCCCCATTGTAGTCCTAGTAGTAAATCTACTGCCATTATTTAAATTAGTTTGATTGTTTTTTTGTTCCGTAAAAGTAGAGTGAATGGTTATGAATGTCAATATTAAAAACCTCTTCGATTGTTTTTTTTATGGATTGGATTCTTGGGTCGCAAAACTCTACAACTTCTCCAGTATCAGTTAGGATTACGTGATCGTGTTGTTTGTCGAAATAAGACTTTTCGTAATGTGCTTGGTTTTTACCAAATTGGTGTTTTCTGACCAAAGCGCACTCTAAAAGCAATTCAATTGTATTGTAAAGCGTTGCACGAGAAACACGATATTTTTTATTCTTCATTTTAATGTAAAGCGATTCGATATCGAAATGCTCTTGAGTATCATAAATTTCTTGAAGAATGGCGTAACGTTCAGGAGTTTTTCTGTGTCCATGACCTTCTAAAAACTTTGTGAAGACATTTTTTACAATTTCCTGATTGGTATTTTCGGTATTAGCACTCATAAATTTCAGGACAAATTTAAACTATTTTTATACTCTGTGCACCTTTTCTATGCCATTAATTTTTTTTATACGCTCCATCAGGGTTTTTACCAAGTTATTGTTTTTTACAACCACAGTTATTTTACCAGAAAAAACACCATGATCTGTATCAAAGCTTATATTTTTAATGTTAACATGCATGCTATCTGAAATGAGTTTTGTAACCTCGTTTACCAATCCTAAATTATCAATTCCTGTCATTTTTATAACAGCAGTAAACTCTTGCTGGGTTGAGTCTATCCATTTTGCTGGAATGATTCTGTAAGCATAATTGGACTGCAAACTCAAAGCATTTGGGCAATTTTTTTTGTGCACCTTAATACCTTCGTTAATGGTTAAAAAGCCAAAAACATCATCTCCAGGTATTGGATTACAACAGTTTGACAGTTTATAATCCAGTTTTTCTTCTTCCTTTCCAAAAACAAGTAGATCGTATTTGGATGTAATTTCGTCCTTATCAATGTCAGGTAAGACAGTAGGTTTACGAATTTTACTTTTTATATAACTTACAAAAGCATTGCTTCTTGAAGAAGCATAATCCTTAAGCATTTTGTTGTCTATAGACCCAATGCCTACTCGATAAAACAAATCAAGACTTGTTTTAAGTTTAAAATAATTTACGAGCTCATTAACACTTTTTTCGTTTAAGGTTATTTTGAGTTGTTTTAGTTTTCTGCGTAAAATTTCTTTACCATCTTCAGCTATTTCTTTCTTTTCTTCTTTTAGCGAAGATTTTATCTTGTTTCTTGCTCTTGCAGTGGTTGCATAATCTAACCAGTTTGAGTTAGGTTTTGCTGTATCTGAGGTAAGAATGTCAACTTGGTCTCCACTTTGCAATTCATGGCTTAAAGGCACTAATTTTCCATTTACCTTGGCTCCTCTGGTTTTCATACCTACTTCTGTATGGATACTGAAAGCAAAATCCAAAGGTGTTGCTCCTTTTGGGAGCGATTTTAGGTCACCTTTAGGAGTGAAAACATAAATTTCTTTAGAGTAGAGGTTAAGTTTAAATTGCTCTACAAAGTCGACAGCGTTTCCTTCTGGGTTTTCCAACGCTTCTTGTAGTCTGCTAATCCATGTGTCTAAATTATCTTCTTTTTCACCTCCTTCTTTGTACTTATAATGGGCAGCATAGCCTTTTTCGGCAATTTCGTTCATGCGTTCACTTCTAATCTGCACTTCAACCCAACGACCCTTTGGACCCATTACTGTGATGTGCAAAGCTTCATAACCTGTTGATTTAGGCGAAGAAATCCAATCACGAAGTCGTATTGGATTTGGTCTGAAATGATCTGTTACTATGGAATAAATTTTCCATGCCAAAAACTTTTCGTTCTCAATGTCTGATTTATAAATAATCCTAACGGCAAACTTATCGTAAACTTCATCGAAAGAAACACCTTGTTTTATCATTTTCCTACGAATAGAAAAAATTGACTTTGGTCGTCCTTTTATTTCGTAGTTTAGTTTTTCCTTGTCAAGAGAACTTTTTAGCACTTCACTAATTTCTTTAATGTATTTGTCTTGCTGCTCTTTGCTCTCCTGCATCTTGGTTAAGATGTCATTGTAAACTTCAGGTTCTGTATATTTTAAACCAAGGTCTTCAAGTTCGGTTTTAATGTTATAGAGTCCTATTCTATGTGCTAAAGGAGCATAAATGTATAAGGTTTCTGAAGCAATCTTGACTTGTTTATCAGGACGCATGGACTCCATTGTTTGCATGTTGTGGAGCCTATCTGCTATTTTGATTATGATTACTCGAACATCGTCATTTAAGGTAAGCAACATTTTACGAAAATTCTCCGCTTGTAAAGAAACATCCATGTCTTTTTTTAGAGAAGAAATCTTTGTGAGTCCATCTACAATTTTGGCAACGGTTTGCCCAAAAAGCTGTTCGATGTCTGTAATGGTATAATTTGCATTGTCTTCTACCACATCATGAAGCAAAGCTGCTGCAATTGAAGTCGCATCCAGCCCAATTTCAGAAGCTACGATTTTGGCTACTGCAATGGGATGAAAAATATAGGCTTCTCCAGATTTTCTACGTTGTTCTTTATGTGCATCTACAGCAACATCAAATGCTTTTCTGATGAGTTTTTTGTCATCATCAGTGAGCATTCGATAGCTAATTTGTAAGAGTTCTTTGTACTCTTTTGCAATGGCTGCATTTTCTTTTTCAATCTCAACATCTGTCATAAACTAAAAGTACTATAAAGAATAGAAATGGGCAATAGGTTTTTAGATTAAATTTTAATTGCTATGTTAATGCTTCAACTTTGATCTGAGTTAAGTTATTTTGAACATTACAAAAATAAAAGCAAAGTTTTAATTGAGTATATCTATCCAAGCAAGCGAAAAATATAATTACAAGATTCCTAGTCGTTCAGATTATACAGTCTGGGCTTAGTCGGAATAAACTTTTAATTTATTTTAACCGTTTTTGAATGATTCCATCATTAATAACTGTATTAATTGAAAGGGTGTTTTTAATAGTTTCCAAAGGGTTTTTATTCAATAAAATCATATCAGCTATTTTGCCTGTTTCGATGGTTCCTAAATTATCTAACTCATCTAGCATTTTTGCAGCATTATGAGTTGCCATTTTAATAATGTCTATTGGTTGCATACCACCTAACTCCATGAGTTGCATTTCTTCGTGTACACTGTAGCCAGGAAAAATATAAGTATTGCCTGTATCTGTCCCAATAACCATATTTACACCATTTTTATAAAGCTCATCTATGTCCTGAACTTGAGATACAATTAAATTTTGGAATATTGGTTCTTCAATATTAAATTCATTGACTAACATGTTGGTGTATCGTTTAGCTCTTTCAATTTCAGATGAGTCGTTTAGACTTGCAACTTCCTCTTTATTAAATAAATCAATGGCTTCAATGGTGTTAATCCAATCTTTGTATAATGGATACAGAAAACTTTTATCTATCATTAAAGTTGTTACAATGGACACATCATTGTTGTACATGTAATCTAATAAGTCAGTATCTCTTTCAAAATCTATATCTACACCAACATAATGTATAATGTCGTTAATTTTTGCATCAAAAGCCATTTTTAATTCGATGTTATCACTAACATGAGCAAAAACTCGAGTGTTATTTTTTTTAGCTTCTTTAGCAATTTTGGTTACAAATTCTTGAGGAATACGTTCTATAAATGGAGGTGCTGGACCATCTTCAATGGTAAGCTTAATCCCTTTGATAGGTTGTTGAGCTACTTCTCTAACTAAATTTTCAATTTGTATGGTATCTTTTATTGTAAAATAGGTTTCGCCATCAATCCAATTACTTGTTGAGTACGTTTTAACTGGATGACTTCCTTCTGTAATAAAGTGTTGAGATGTATGAAATACTCTGGGTGCAGTAACTAAAGTATCATTGCCAAATGCTCTCATTTCTGAATAATAGTCGTTGGTTGCCTTGCTTCCACCTGTTACAAATATGGAAGTAACTCCAAAATGCACAAATAATGGTAAATCTCGTTGATAGTTTGTTGTATGAACATGAGCATCAAATAATCCAGGTATTACATATTTATCTGTACCATCCACAACATTTTTATTAGGTTTAGCTTCTCCAGAATCAATCTTTACAATGATGCCATCTTTTATATAAATGTTTTTGTTAGGTTGAATTTCTGAGCCAGTGCCATCAATAAGGTTGGTGTTAGTGATAACTAGATTATAAGTTTCTTCCGTGCTTTTTGAACAACTAAAAACAAGCAGAATTAATATTAGACCTATATTTTTCATGATTGATAGTTTTTTAGTTCTCTCGTTTAATGTCAGGTTGCCCATTTACCTTAAAATCAAATAAATCGTTTCGAGCATAGTGTCCAATCACATCAAAATCCAGCTTACTACGTTTAATATCTTCTAAATCTAAATCAGCAACTAAAACTCCTGCTTTATCAAATAATGGTCCTTCTACAATTTTTCCTAATGGAGACACAATAACAGAACCTCCAGAACAAAATTTTTCTGGTTGGTTGGCAACTTCATTTTTATATTTTTCTGGGTACATCGAAGTAGTCATGTACTGATTACAGCCTAATACAAAGCAACGACCTTCTAAAGCAATTTGCTGCATAGTGGCTGTCCACTGCTCACGAGAATCTGCTGTTGGAGCAATATAAATTTCTACACCTTTTAAATACATACTCATACGAGTTAAAGGCATATAGTTTTCCCAGCAGATAAGGCCTCCAAGTTTGCCAATTTTAGTATCAAAAGTAACTAAGGATTCAGCTCCAGCTTCAGCCCAAACCAAACGTTCGGTTCCAGTTGGTTTAATTTTTCGGTGAACACCAAGTAAGCCATCAGTAGGAGAGAGGTAAAGCATTGAGCAGTACAAACTACCATTGGTTTGCTGTTTTTCAGTTACTCCAATAACGATGTAAATGTTTTGTTCTTTTGATAAGGTTTCCAATCGTTTTAAATCGACACTTTCTAAATCGACACTATTATTGTAATAGTCTGCATAATGTTGTCTGCCTTTATCTGTTCTATTTCCAATCGTTGCACCAAACGAAAATCCTCGAGGATATCCTGGAATAAACGATTCAGGAAATACAATGAGATTGTAATCCTGTTTAGCATATTCCTTAACAATGATTTCAACTTTTTGAAGTGTTTTATCTTTATCAAAAAAAACAGGTGAATCTTGTACTACTGCAACTTTTACATTCATCTAATTTTGAGTTAAAAAATCTCGAATATCTTTGGCTATTTTTACCAAATCTGGTTGATGTACATACATCATATGTCCAGCTTCATAATAGGTTAGTGTAACACGTTCTTTAACAATTCCGTTTCTGGAAAATGTATATTCTGTATCAAAAAAAGGACAGATAAGGTCGTAATATCCACTTGCTACCAAAACTTTCATGTCTGGATTTCTTCGCATGGTTTCACCTAACATTTCTGCCGTGTTTACTGGCATTGGTTCCCAGTATTGACCATCAGGAACTGGTCGCCATCTCCATTTTCCGTACAATTCGCCACCAGCTGAAATTAAGTAAGGTCTATCCATTTCAACTTTTAAAGTTTCGGCTAAATAATGGTTAAGTGCAGCTGTGTAAGCAGCATCAATTTGATAGGATGAAGGATCGCCAAGACTTGGACCTTCAGACACATCATCTGCGTCATCACCCATAAAGCGACCATCGAGCCTTCCTATAGCTAAGCCTTGATCTGCTAGTAGGTTTTTTTGAAAACGATGCATCAAAATGCGATTGTTTGATCTTAAAATATAGTTTTTGTCCAATCCTATAAAATAAGACAATTTTTCAGCAAGATTGTTTTCTTCTGAAGTACTTAGCAAAGTACCTTTGTAAAGAGCAGGAGCATAAGTATTATAAGTAAAGTTTCGAGCTTCTTCAACAAACGCTTCTAAAGTTTTACTTTGCCCAGCTTTTTTATGATACCAAGCTGTTGCAGCCATACTTGGTAAATATGTTAGATAAGAAGTAATGTTATAATGAGAGGATGTTGAGCCAGCATAATCTAAGGCTTGCGAGATTAGAATTAAACCGTTTAAAGCCATACTTTGCCCTTCATCTTCCAGAACGTTGGCAACAGCAGCAGCTCGTGTAGTACCAAAACTTTCTCCAGCAATATATTTAGGAGAGTTCCAACGTTTGTTTTCGGTTATCCACTGACGCATGAATTTTGCAACAGAATTGGCATCTTCCATAAGTCCCCAAAAATCTTCAACTTTTCCTTTACCAATCACACGAGAGTAGCCAGTTCCAACAGGATCAATAAAAACAAGATCTGTAAGGTCTAAAATGCCATAATTGTTTGTTACCAAATCGTATGGAGCAGCACCATCATCTTCTTTGGCTTCAGAATCAACTTTAACGAGCTGAGGACCAAAAAGTCCCATATGCAACCAAACTGAAGCCGAACCTGGACCACCATTAAACACAAAAGTCACAGGTCGGTTTGAGGAATTTGAACTTTTGTCCTTGTTCTTAGTATAAGCTACAGACCAAATAGATGCGACAGGATTACCATCATCATCCTTTAAATAGGTTTCAGATGCTGTTGCGGTATAATTTATAGTTGTGTTGCCAAAAACACCTTGGTGGTTGGTAACAAACGATTGTGCTTCTGGAATTGGTTTTATTTCCTCTTTTTCTTTTTCCTGAGCGTAAGTTGTTGCATAGCAAAAAGTGACAGCTAATAGTATTATTTTTTTAATCATGTATTGTTTAAGGTTTTTAATTTATTCTTGAATTTCAACAATCATTTCAATTTCAACTGATATATTTCGAGGTAAGGAAGCCATACCAACAGCAGCTCTTGCATGTTTAGCACGATATCCAAAAACTTCGACCATTACATCTGAAAATCCGTTGATAACTTCAGGATGATTTGTGAATGTACTATCTGCATTGACCATGCCTAATACTTTTACAATTCTAACGACTTTATTAAGGTCTCCTAATTCGTGCTTTAAAACAGATAGTTGGGCAATTGCAGTCAGTCTTGCCGCTTCATAGCCTTCTTCAACAGTTAAATCCACACCAACTTTTCCTGTGATGTATCCACCTTCAGCTTTTGATGGTCCTTTTCCTGCCAAAAACATGAGGTTACCTGTTTTAACAGCATTGACATAATTTGCAACTGGTGGTGGACTTGGTATTAAAGTGATATTTAACTCTTTTAGGCGTTCTTCAACATCATAATCGTAAAGAGGTTCAATGGCTTTTGCGTTTTCTAAGTTTTGATTGCATGCTGAAAATAAAATGAAGCATATATAAAGGTAGTTTCTCATAATTAACTTGCTTATTGTTTTTCGTATTCTTTTCGTTTTATGAGTTTTGCAGTTATGATTCTGACATCGTTAATAGGTTTTGAACCTTCTTTTTCTACAGCAGCAATGCTATCTACTACATTCATGCCGTGAACAACTTCTCCAAAAACAGTATAGTTTTGATCTAAATGGGCAGCTCCACCTATGGTTTTATAAACTTCACGATGTGCTTCAGGATAACTGTATTTTTTTATAGATTCAAGTTTAATGGTTGCCAAGGAGTCTAATAGTTTGCTTATAGAGTCGTAAGCCGTTTTATTTTCTGTGTAAAACTCATAAGAGCCTAATTTTTCTCTATTTTCTTTTTGTTCAGGTTGATTAATTACTTTATTATAAGCCAACCATTTATTAATTCTCCCCAAAGCAACATCTAAAGTGCTATCGTTATAAACACGACCTTGTACAATTGTAAACTGAGTACTACTTGATGCTTGTTCAGGATTATTGTCGTCTCCTTCTCTTGCAGCATTTAGAGTGCCTCTTTTATGAAATAAATTAGTGCTTATTTCTTTTGGAACTTTGTATGGTAAATCCGAATCGCATAATTCTTTATCTGAGTTTTGCAATTTACTTTCAGGATCACCAGTTTGAATAATGAAGTTTTCAATAACACGATGAAAAAGTAAGCTATCATAAAATTTTTGATTGACTAGTTTAATGAAATTGTTTCTGTGTTTTGGTGTTTCGTCAGACAACCTCATAATAATAGTACCATAATTGGTCACCATTTCGACATCTTTGTTAAGGTCACTTTTCATAACACCTTCTTCTATTTCAGAATCACAACTCTGAATAAAAAAAGCTAATAAGATTATAACAATTGCGGTAGGATATAAGTTTCTTGAGGCATCTAAGAAACGAATCATATTGTGGTTGGTTTACATAAAAATAAGGTTTACCAAGATAGTTATTTTTTTCGGATTTGTAGCATTTATTATCGTTTTAGCAGAACTGACAAAAGTCATATTTATTGGTGTATAAATCACGTAACTTTTTACTATTAAAAACTTAAGTCATGGAAGCTAAAAAAATCCCAACGTAGACCTCAATCATAATAGCAGTTTGTATTTTTCTATTGGATTATGCTTAATGCTTTTTGTTACCTACAACTTACTCAATTTTAAAACCTATGATAAGGTTGATGAAATTGCAGAGATATTAGAAATGAACCAAGAAATAGAAGAAGACATTCCTTTATTAAATGTAGATGTACCACCTCCACCACCTCCACCACCAACTGCTGCTCCTGAGGTCATCGTTATTGTTGAAGATATTGATGAGGTTGAAGAAACTGTAATTGAAAGCACTGAGACAAGTCAAGACGATGCAATTGAGCAAAGAGAACTGTTTGTAGAAGATTTAGTTGTTGAAGAAATAGAGGAAGATATAGAAGTCCCTTTTGCGGTTATTGAAAACGTTCCAGTTTTTCCTGGTTGCAAAGGGAAAACGAACGCTGAATTGAAAAACTGTTTTCAAGACAATGTAACCAAGCATATTGTTGAACATTTTAAATATCCAGAACAAGCGATTGAATTAGGCCTAAGTGGCAAGGTTTATGTAATGTTTACGGTAAATAGTAAAGGTTATATTTCTAATATAAAAACAAGAGGACCTGATAAAATACTTGAAAAAGAAGCTTCAAGAATTATTGGTTTATTGCCAAAAATGGAGCCAGGTAAACAACGAGGGAAGGCTGTAAATGTGCCTTATAGTGTACCAATTAATTTTCAATATGTTGATAATTAATTTTTTTGCTGAATTTGTTCGCCAGCTAATATAGCCAAAGGCAAATGGTTTTGACGTGGTGGATATAAGCAAGTTGTAAACTCTGAAAATGCACAAGGAGGATTGTAAAGTTTATTAAAATCTAAAATGGTTTTGCCATCGGTTTCAGGTAAGGTTATGTACATATAGCGACCACCTCCATAAGTAGTTTCGCCTGTAGTAGCATCGCCAACCATGGTAAAACCATCGCTTCCGACTTCTAATGAGTAAGGCTTGTTTTTATAAACAAAAGATACTTTACCAATAAAATTTGTGCTGCGTTTGCCATCAACTTCTGCTTTTACAACTTCGGTTTTTTCTTTTTCGTAATAGGTAAAATCTGCATCAAAAATGAAATCGCTGTTAAGCTCAAATTTATTAAATCCTTTAAAAGCTTCTATGGCTGGATTTTTTGCGTCCCAAACTCTCAAGTACTGTTGTTCTGAACGTGTTATAATTTGCCAACTCAAATCTTTATAATACAATTTTTCAGAGCTTCCGTATTCATTTAAACTTAGATTTATGTTAGTAATTAAGGAATCTTTTTGCGTTTTTACTTCGACATTTTCTAATGCTACGAAGCTAAATCCTTCATCGTTTTTTAAAATACTTCCAATAGTAGGTTGTAAATAATCAATACTCAGACTTAGATCATTGATTGTGTCTTTGCCAAAAGTATTACTTCCTTCGGTAAGTTTATGTAATGCAACCAACTGTAAGTAATCGCCTTGTCGTTCTTTCATTTTTTCATTAAAAAAAGAATCCATTTCAAAAATGTAATCTTCGTTTATACTAAACTTGTTTTCGTTTGGTTTGCAAGTAAGTAAGAGAATTGATAAGCATGTGAGTATTAAAAACTTCATTAATTATGTTTTTGTTTTAATAAAGATAATTATAAAAATTACATATTAATGCTAAAAGAACAATTCATCTCCCTTATACGACAATTCGGTCATTCAGTTTTTTAAAATATGAAGCATCACAAGATATTTGTCTCATAATTAAAAAACGAACTATTATGCAAAAATTAGCACTTTTAATCGCATTTATAATTTCAGGAATTGTAACTGCGCAATCAAATTACGAAAAAGGTATGCAAAAGGCCTTTGAGCTTTGGGGAACAAACCCAATTGAAGCTTCAAACCTTTTTGAGCGCATAGCAGCTGCTGAAACTGATAACTGGTTGCCACCATACTATGCAGCTCAAGTATTAATTCTGCAAAGCTTTAATGAGAAAGATAAAGACAAATTAGATTCTCAATTAAAAAAAGCACAAGATTTAATTAATGATGCAACAGCAATCTCTAAAAATAATTCTGAAATTTTGGTTTTACAAGCTATGAAGCATACAGCTTATGTGGCTTTTGACGGAGCAACCTATGGTATGCAATTATCACCAAAAATAGCTGCTTTGTATGCTCAAGCTTTGCAAATTGACCCTGAAAATCCTAGAGTGATTTTAAGTAAGGCAGAATGGGATATGGGAAGCGCTCGTTTTTTCGGTCAAGATACAACGCCATTTTGTAAAGATATAGAAAGAGCCATAGAACTTTTTGCTAACTTTAAACCTGAAACACCTTTTCATCCAACTTGGGGAAAAGAAAGGGCAGAACAAGTTCTAAGTAGTTGTAAATAAAATAATAAAAATGAAGAAGTTTATAAAACTAATATCCATAAGTATCTTAATCGCACTTGTATTGTTCGTAATAGACATCATATTCGATTATGCATCTGGCAAAGAAGTTATGTACAATTTGCATCTTGTTAAGGTTTTTGGCTACTATGTGATGTATTGCTTTCCTTTAACATTGGTAAACTCTTCATTTTTTGATTATCTAAATGAACGTGTTGTTTGGAATAGATATAAAAAGTATCGATTGGTAATTGGTTTCGTTGGCTCAATTATTTTGACTCTTGGAACGGTTTTTTTAATCAGAATTTTTCAAAGAGTTGTGCTTGATGGAGTAAGTTATGAAATGTTTTTGCAAACAGAAAGTATGGCATTTTACTATACTGCTTTAATCATAACCATTGCTATATCTATGTTTTTTCATGCTTTTTATTTTTATCAGCAATTACAAAAAAACAAAATTAAAGAGCAAAAGGTTATTGCTGGAACAGCAAGTGCAAAATTTGATGCTCTAAAAAATCAGTTAGATCCACACTTTTTGTTCAATAGTTTAAATGTATTAACAAGTTTAATAGATGAAAACCCAGAAAGTGCACAAAAGTTCACAACTGCCTTATCAAAGGTTTATCGTTATGTTTTAGAACAAAAGAATAAAGATTTAGTAACAGTAGATGAGGAATTAGAATTTGCTAAAACCTATATGTCTTTACTTAAAATGAGATTTGAAGACAGCATCATTTTCGAAATCCCTGAGCAAGCCTCAAATCCTGAAAGTAAAGTAGTGCCACTATCCTTGCAATTGCTATTGGAAAATGCAGTAAAGCACAATATGGTAACTTCTAGTAAGCCTTTACACATAAAGATTTATGAAACAAACAATTCATTGGTTGTTGAGAATAATTTGCAACCAAAACAAATAGTAAAAAAGAGTAGTGGAGTAGGATTAGATAACATCAAACAGCGCTACGATTTATTAACAGATAGAAAAGTAAACATCAATCAACAAGCAAGTAGTTTTGCAGTAGCAATACCAATGCTTACAAAACAAATCACAGTCATGAGAACAAGAACAAAAGAACAATTTGACGACAGTTACGTTCGTGCACGTAAACACGTAGAAGAAGTAAAAGAATTTTACTATAGCCTAATATCTTATATTATTGTAATTCCATTTTTAGCTTTTATTAATTATTGGACATTTTGGGGATACCAATGGTTTTGGTGGCCAATGTTAGGTTGGGGAATAGGTTTATTAATTCACGCCTATAAAGTCTTTGTTAATGATGGCATTTTTGGACGCAATTGGGAACGCAGAAAAATTGAAGAGTTTATGCGCGAGGATGAAGAAAAAAACTCTTGGAATTAAAAAACTGGCATTATGAACTATTCTGATAAAGACAACAAATATATACAAGCCAAAAACCGTGTTGAAAAACTAAAGGCGTTTTACACACATCTAACAGTTTATATAGTTGTAAACACAATTATTTCAACCTTTAAAATTGTTAGAAACCTTAATCGAGGAGAATCGTTTGAAGAGGCCTTTTTTGACCTCAGTACTTCTGGTGTCTGGTTACTTTGGGGAATTGGCTTAGCCATTCATGCCTTTGCAGTATTTGGGTTACCTTTAATACTTGGGCACAATTGGGAGGAAGAAAAGATTAAGCAGTTTATGGAAGAAGAACAAAAGAATAAATTTAATTAAGATGAAAAAATACGAGATAGAACCATACAATGACGAACAATCAAGGTATGAATTTGAAAAAGAAGAAGCTTATTTAAGAGCTAAAAAGAAATTAGATAAACTTGTTGGATTTTATTGGCATCTAGCAGTTTATGTAATTATAAATTTATTTTTAATCATTATTATTGGTATTAATAGAAATGATGGTGGTTTCTGGAGTTTTGGCACCTTTGCCACAGCATTTTTCTGGGGAATAGGTTTAGTATTTCATTTTTTAGGCGTGTTTGGTCCAAATTTTATATTTGGTAAAAACTGGGAGGAAAGAAAAATGAAAGAATTTATGGATAAGGAAAAAGAAGAGTATCAACGATTTCAATAACAAATAATGAATAAAAAATATATTGAAGCGAAACAGAGAGTTAAAATGCTAAAGCGGTTTTACATTCATTTGTTTTTGTTTCTAATCCTAAATATTGCTTTATTATTTAGATTACTTATGCTTGAAAAGGATGAAAGCCTGAATTTCTTTGTTTGGGTTGTTCTAAATATTATGATCATTTGGAGTATAGGAATCCTAATTCATGCATGGATTGTATTTAAAGGTAGACTTATTTTTAGCAAGGAATACGAAGATAGAAAAATTGAAGAGCTAATGAGAGAGAATAAAACTCATTAAATAAAATAAACTTAAAAAAATGAATGTTATAATAATTGAAGACGAAAAACCATCAGCAAGACGCTTACAGCGTATGCTGAGCAATTTGGGTATTGATGCAGAAGTGATGTTGCACTCTGTTGAAGAATCTATTAATTGGTTTCAAAACAATAAACATCCAGATCTTATTTTTTTGGACATTCAATTAAGTGATGGTTTATCGTTTGTGATTTTTGAATGCTTCGAGATACAATCAGCAGTGATTTTTACCACAGCTTATGATGAGTATGCTCTACAAGCCTTTAAACTAAATAGTATAGATTATTTATTAAAACCTATTGATGAAGACGATTTAGCAAAAGCAATAACAAAGTTTAAAGAGCGATTACCAAAACAACAAGCAGTTACTTTAGATTTTAATGACATTAAAAATTTATTGGTTAATCCAATTGAACGTGAATATAAAAAACGTTTTTCAGTTAAGGTTGGTCAGCATTTAAAACTGATTAATGTAGATGATATAGAGTGTGTATATAGTGAAAACAAAGGAACTTATGTTTATACTTCAGAAGGTAGAAATTACTTGTTAGATACCACTTTAGAGCAACTTGAAAACGAACTTGAACCACAGACGTTTTTCAGGATTAACCGAAAATTCTTTGTAAACATTAATGCCATAAAAGATATGGTAAGTTATACCAATTCACGATTGCAAATAAAGTTAAAAACTTATAATGAAGATGACGTTATTGTAGCAAGAGAACGTGTCAAAGATTTTAAGGAGTGGTTGGAGTAGTGATTAATCCTTAATTTTAATGTTTTCTTTTTCAGGCATAGGTCCACGAAGATGAATGATTAGTCCATCTAAGAAATTACGTAAAAACTGATCGCCACACTCCATATATTTTGGATGACTTTCATGTCTAAAAATAGCACCAAGCTCGCTTTTAGTTACTTTAAAATCTTTTAAAGCGCATATTTTTACAATATCTTCATCACGCAGTTTATGTGCTACTCTAAGTTTTTTAAAAATGTCATTATTTGTTAGTCCCATTTGGTAAAGATAATAGTTATGGTTTTTTATATCTTATTAAAGAATAGAGTGCAATTATAACCCAAATACCTTCTAAAATAATAAACGGTAAATAGTTAAGCAAAATGGAAGCCGCACAAGCCATTGATGCTCCTATAAGATTAAGCAATATGAAAAGTAATGAATTGTTAGTCACTTTTTCAGTAACGTTTAAAAAATAAGCTAGAAGTATTTGAAATACTCCAATAAAACCTAACCAATCGACTGCTTGCATATATTTAAGATATAAAAAATAGGCTTGCTGTTTGTGTTATGTTTGTATTTGTATTTAACTTCAATTTTCCTATATCAGGAATCTTAATCAATTAAAATCTCTAAAATCTTTATTGCTGCATCACTAATTTTAGTTCCTGGCCCAAACACAGCTACAGCTCCAGCATCAAATAAAAATTGGTAATCTTGTTTTGGTATAACACCTCCAACAATCACCATAATATCATCGCGTCCATACCCTTTTAACGCTTCAATAACTTGTGGTACCAAGGTTTTGTGTCCAGCTGCTAAGGAGGAAACACCTAAAATATGCACATCGTTTTCCACAGCTTGTTTGGCTGCTTCTTGAGGTGTTTGAAACAAAGGACCAATATCCACATCAAAACCAACATCTGCATAACCAGTGGCTACCACTTTCGCACCACGATCATGACCATCTTGTCCCATTTTTGCAATCATGATACGAGGTCGTCGTCCATCTTGTTCTGCAAATTTATCAGCCAGTTCTTTGGCTTTTTTAAAGGATTCGTCGTCTTTTATTTCTTTACTGTACACTCCACTAAATGATTTTATTTGTGCTTTGTAGCGACCAAAGGCAACTTCTAAAGCATCACTGATTTCTCCTAAAGTAGCCCTTTCTCGAGCTGCATCTACTGCTAAAGCTAATAAATTTTCTTTACCTGTTTTGGCTGCTTCTGTTAATTTTGATAAAGCAGCTTGTACTTTGGCATTGTTTCTTTCAGCTTTTATTTTGTTAAGGCTTTCTATTTGTTGGTTTCTTACAGTTTGATTGTCCACTTCCAAAGTCGCAATTGGGTCTTCTTCGTCCAGTCTGTATTTATTAACTCCAACAATAATATCTTGTCCAGAATCAATACGCGCTTGCTTTCTGGCAGCAGCTTCTTCTATGCGTATTTTTGGTATTCCAGCTTCAATGGCTTTGGTCATTCCACCTAAGTCTTCAACTTCTTCAATGAGTTGCCATGCTTTGTGAGCAATATCATGAGTTAATTTTTCAACATAATAGCTTCCAGCCCAGGGGTCGACCGTTTTGGTGATTTTGGTTTCTTCTTGTAAGAAAATCTGAGTATTTCTAGCTATTCGTGCTGAAAAGTCTGTTGGAAGTGCAATGGCTTCATCTAAAGCATTGGTGTGTAAACTTTGTGTGCCACCAAAAGCAGCAGCTGCAGCTTCAATGGTTGTGCGAGCAACATTATTAAAAGGGTCTTGTTCGGTTAAACTCCAACCTGAAGTTTGAGAGTGTGTGCGTAATGCTAAGGACTTTTCATCTTTAGGATTAAACTGTTTTACCAATTTTGCCCAGAGCATTCTAGCAGCACGCATTTTGGCAATTTCCATAAAATGATTCATGCCAATAGCCCAAAAGAACGATAAACGAGGCGCAAAAACATCAATATCCATTCCTGCATCGAGACCTTTTCTGATGTATTCCAATCCATCAGCCAACGTATAAGCTAGTTCAATATCACAAGTGGCTCCAGCTTCTTGCATGTGATAACCTGAAATGCTGATACTGTTGAATTTTGGCATGTTCTGACTTGTAAATTCAAAAATATCAGAAATAATCTTCATGGAAGGTGTAGGAGGATAAATATAGGTGTTACGTACCATAAACTCCTTAAGAATATCGTTTTGGATAGTTCCAGCCAATTGCTCTGGCTTTATACCTTGTTCTTCAGCAGCCACAATATAAAACGCCATGATAGGTAGTACAGCTCCATTCATGGTCATGGATACAGACATTTTATCTAACGGAATCTGATTGAAGAGGATTTTCATGTCTTCAACCGAATCGATAGCAACTCCTGCTTTACCAACATCGCCAACTACACGTTCGTAATCTGAATCATAACCTCTGTGTGTTGCCAAATCGAAAGCTACAGACAACCCTTTTTGTCCAGCAGCAAGATTACGTCTGTAAAATGCATTGCTTTCTTCAGCAGTGCTAAAACCAGCATATTGCCTAATGGTCCAAGGTCTGCGAACATACATGGTACTATATGGACCACGAAGGTTTGGGGCAATTCCAGCCGCAAAATCTAAGTGTTCACAATCTTTAATGTCATCTTGAGTGTAAATAGATTTTACTTCAATATCCTCGGCTGTCAGAAAGCTTTTTACTTCCGACTTCCAACTCCCAACTTCCGACTTTATGGTTATATGTTGCAGGTTTTTTCTGGACATTGATAATTGACTATTTGTTTTGTGAAATTGAATCTATTTTAATTAATGTTTTATCTCCATTTTCAAGTTCTTCTCTTATACGCTGTTGCTCTTTTAAATATTTGTTCTTATTAATTTGCTTGAGCTCCTCAATATTAGAGAAATCAAGCGTTAGTATACGTGCGTAAAAAGTATTTAAAGCTAAATAAGTTATAAGAGCTCTGTCTTCTCTGAATTTTACAGGATCTCTTTTAAAAGGAGCCAAGAATACAAGGTTTTTAAAGGTGTTGGTCTCGACTAAAACATCGTAAATTCTTTTTAATTCTTGATCTTCCATATAATAGCCAATACATTTGGCAATTGGATGTTTCATATTCAGTTTAGCTTCGTCATTTTCAATAATCCATAAGTCATCAATTTTTTTCAGTTCGTCTCTAATATCTAAAACATGCTGATTGATATATTCTACTGCTGGAATTCTAACGCTTTTTGAAATTTCCCAATAAAAATAATAACCTTTGTCTACAGAATTTGGTGGTTCCATAGAGTAGTGGTCTTTTATATAATCTTCAAAAGCGTAAACTGCTTCCTTAATTAAGTCCATGTCAATACCATCACAACTGAACAAATCATCGTTATCTTGGTATTTGTATTCAATTTTAGGTTCTTTTATGCAGCTTGTAAAAAGTATTGTTGCAATTAACAGGATGTTACTAATTTTTTTCATCTTCAAGTCGTTCTTTTTCAATAGTTTCACTTAATCTTTTTTCTATAATAGGTTCAATTAATGTTTTTCTAATATTAGTTTTTACAAAAGGATATAATTCTAGTTCGTGTTGCATTGTATCCTTTTGATTAGGATGCTTGTTTGTGCCTAATAAAACTTCTTCGTTATTGTCAAACAATTTTTGTTCTTTCTGAGCATTCTCTTTAATTTTTCGCTGAATGGTTGCATCGAATAACTGAGATACAAATCCACCTTTTTCTTCAATATCTTTAAAGAGAATTAATGCTTTTTCAGCCAATTGATTGGTTAAAGATTCAATATAATAACTGCCTTCAGAAGCGTTGTTTACTTGATTAAAATAGCTTTCGTGTTTTAAGATAAGAAGCTGATTTCTGGCTATTCTAGATCCAAATTCATTGTCTTTATGATAAATAGCATCGTAAGCTAAATTATTGACAATGTTTGCTCCACCTAAAATAGCACTCATACATTCTGTGGTTGTACGAAGCATGTTGGTATTATAATCGTAAAGTGTTTTGTTTCTTTTTGAAGGCGAAGCAATGAGTTGAATATTTGCATTAAAATTATATTCGTTAACAAGCTGGTTAACCAACAAACGAAGTGCTCTAAGTTTGGCAATTTCAAAAAAGTAATTACTACCAACTGAGACATCAATATTAATTTTTAGTGTTTGATTATTCTTGCTAAAAACATTTTTAAGTGTTTCACAATTGTTTATATGATTTAAATATTCATTAGTGTGTGCTAAAGTGTAAGCTAATTGCTGCATCATATTAGCTCCTGCATTTTGATAAGTTGCAGCCTTGATAGTAATGGTTTTAGTTTGTTTTATAATATCCTCAAACTGCTTATGATCATTGTTAGAATTTACATACCAATTACCAGTTTTTACCAAATTACCAATAATGTCTGTATTAATATTTACTTGAGTGTCTGTTATGTTTTTTACAAACTTGGCATCTAAAAATTGTAATTCCAAAAATATTGGAGTAGAAGAAGTGTCAATATCTTTTAATAGAGGTTGAATTGAAACTTCATTATTTGGAATGATAAATTTTAAACTTTCAGCACCTTTATTCAATCTATAAATTGCGTCTTGGTTGGCTTGAATATTGTTTTTCACATAAATTATTTCTCTAATCTGCCATGATTTTGGAACATCTATATGATGCGAAATGTGTTCTAGGTCTTCAGCATTATAAAAAGGTTTTACATCAATACCTTCCAGAGATTTCCAGATTAAGGTGTTGTTGTAGTCGGCACCTTTTATATCCAGTTGTATTTTTTGTTTCCAAGCTTTTGCAGAAACAGGATTAAAGTCATTAAATAATGATTTAGTCATTTTTTTTCTGTTTTGCTATACTATCTTCATACTCAATAAGGTAAATTTCTTCACCTTCTTTTTTCATATTATAGGTTTCTCTACCAAATTTTTCGAGACCGTCTTCGGTTTTTAATTTTTTTATTTCCTTGTTGTCTTTCTTTATTTCATTTTGGTAGTATTCTTTTTCTTCTTCTAATTTTTCAATGTCTTTATTTAATTCATGATGTATAAACCAAGAATTACTATCAAAAAAGAGCATCCAAACAGAAAATACGATAAAGATTAATAAAAATACATTTTTAAAGGGTTTGAGTAGACGTTTATATTTGGAGTTTATTTTTGCCATCTATAAGCGTTCGTTAATAATGGTTTTTACAATGTCAACAGCAACTGTATTGTATTTATTGTTTGGAATGATAATATCTGCGTATTCTTTCATTGGTTCAATAAATTGCTCATGCATTGGTTTTAAGGTAGATTGGTAACGAGATAGGACTTCGTCTAAGTCTCTACCACGTTCAGCTATATCACGTTTTAGTCTTCGTATTAAGCGTTCATCACTATCAGCATGAACAAAAATTTTAATATCAAACAGTTCTCTTAATTCCGGATTGGTTAAAATCAGAATCCCTTCAACAATCATTACCTTTCTTGGATGCGTTAAAATGGTATCTCCTGTTCTGTTGTGTTTTACAAAAGAATAAACAGGTTGATTTATAGGTTTGTTGTTTTTGAGTTCCTGTAAATGAATAGTCAGTAAATCAAAATCTATAGACCTTGGGTGATCAAAATTAATTTTAACGCGTTCTTCGTATGATAGATGTGAGGTGTCTTTATAATACGAATCTTGCGAGATAACTCCAACTTCACCTTCAGGCAATTCATTAAGTATTTGGTTTACAACCGTTGTTTTCCCACAACCTGTTCCACCAGCAATTCCAATAATTAGCATGGATTTTTTGTTTGATTAATCAACGCAAATTTAAGATTATTTATTCGGAATTATTTTAACAACACCAACATTTTCAACGCCAACATAAATATAGCCATCAGGTCCTTGTTTAACTTCCCTAACTCGACCTAATCCTTCTATTAATTTTTCTTCATATACAACCTTGTTATTTTTTATGACACAACGGTTTAGGTATTGAAATTTAAGTGATCCTACCAACAGGTTACCTTTCCATCCTGGGTAAATATCGCTCGTTATAAATTCCATACCACTAGGAGCTATCGATGGATCCCAATAATGAATGGGTTGCTCCATACCTTCTTTTCTGGTAATATCAGTAAATTTTGTGCCACTGTAGTTAATACCATAACTTATTACTGGCCAACCATAATTTTTGCCAGATTCAATAATGTTTATTTCATCACCACCTCTTGGACCATGTTCATGTGTCCATATTTTTCCAGTTTCAGGATGTTTAACCATGCCTTGCGGATTTCTGTGTCCATAAGAAAAAATAGCTTTAATAGCATTTCGGTCTTTTACAAATGGGTTATCAATTGGAATACGTCCATCATCATGTAAACGATAAATTTTTCCACAATCGCGTTCAATGTTTTGAGGATTTATTTCTCTATTGCCACGATCGCCAATAGAAAAGTAAAGAAAACCATCATTATCAAATTCTATTCTCGAACCAAAATGTTGTCCACGATTACTGTTTGGAGAAGCTTTATAGAGTAATTTTTTTTCAACAGCCGAACCATTTTCAATTTTAAACCTCATTAAAGCTGTGTTTGCGCCATTTCCTTCGCCTTCGGCTGAAGCATAAGAAATGTATATCCAGCCATTATTTTTATAATCAGGATGAAGTTCAACATCCATCAAACCACCTTGACCTTGAACTTTTATTTCAGGTAAATTTTTTATTTCTGTTTTTTTATTGTTTTTAAAATGAATGAGTTTACCTTCTTTTTCAGTAATAAGCATAGAATTATCTGGAAGAAAGGCGATTCCCCATGGGATTACTAAATCTGGGACTACAACTTCATGAGTATACTTAATAGTTACTTTATCATTAAGAGTTAAATCGTTTTTGGCTTTATTTTCTTTGCATGAAATTAAAAAAGCAATTAGTAATATGGTTAGTTTATACAATATCGATTTCATAGTTAGTTTAATTTTGATTTGAAAATACGAATAAAAAACTATTTGTTCTTAATAAGAAAACCATATATTTGCAGTCCTTAAATTGAAAGTTAAAGTTAAGTGATATTATGTGTCTGCACAATGGGCTCTTTCACTAAAAATGTTTACAAGACATTTTCTTAACGTTCATTTCGGGGTGTAGCGTAGCCCGGTTATCGCGCCTGCTTTGGGAGCAGGAGGTCGCAGGTTCGAATCCTGCCACCCCGACTTATAAGCTCAACCTTGTGTTGGGCTTTTTTTATATGAAAATTTTATGTTTTAATAAGAAGTGTTGATAACTTCTATGTAAGGATTAGGTCAAAAAACCTACTTTTGTTCAATAAAATTTGAATAAATGTCTGATACAATAGAAAAAGTAAAATGTCTTATTATAGGCTCTGGACCTGCAGGATATACAGCCGCAATTTACGCTTCAAGAGCTAATATGTTTCCAGTGCTTTATCAAGGTACACAACCAGGTGGTCAATTAACAACCACAAATGAAGTTGAAAACTTTCCAGGATATCCAGATGGAATTACAGGACCAGAAATGATGATTGAGCTTCAAAAGCAAGCCGAGCGTTTTGGAACTGATGTTCGTGATGGATGGATTACCAAAGTGGATTTTTCTGGCGATGTTCATAAAGTTTGGGTAAATGATGTAAAGGAAATTCATTGTGATACTGTAATTATTTCTACAGGTGCATCAGCTAAATACTTGGGATTGGATTCTGAACAGAAGTATTTAAAACTTGGTGGTGGTGTTTCTGCTTGTGCTGTGTGTGATGGCTTCTTTTACAGAAACCAAGAAGTTGTTATTGTTGGTGCAGGAGATTCTGCTTGTGAAGAAGCACATTATCTTTCTAAACTTTGCAAAAAAGTGACCATGCTTGTTAGAAGTGATAAGTTTAGAGCCTCAAAAATAATGGAAGCTCGCGTTAGAAATACCAAAAATATTGAAATACTGATGAATACTGATACTGAAGAAGTTCTGGGAGATGATCAAGTTGTTACAGGTGTGCGTGTAAAGAACAATAAAACAGATGAGGTTAGCGAAATTACAGCAACAGGTTTTTTTGTGGCTATTGGTCATAAACCAAATACAGATATTTTTAAAGACTTTTTAGAACTTGATGAAACAGGATATATCATCAATAAGGCAAGGTCTACCAAAACAAATGTAGAAGGAGTATTTGTATCTGGTGATGCAGCAGATCATGTTTATAGACAAGCCATTACTGCTGCAGGAACAGGATGTATGGCAGCTTTGGATGCTGAACGTTATTTGGCAGCCAAGGACTCTACTTTTGAGGTTTCTACATCAACCTATAATTAAACCAACAAATTTAATTATTAAGCCGAACTTTTAGTTTCGGCTTTTTTAGTTTTATATGAAGAACAAAACAGTAGTAATTTTAGGTAGCGCTAGATCTTTTGGGAACACTCGAAAAGTAATTGATGCATTATTGGTAATAAAAAATGATATTGATGTTATTGATTTAAATGACTTTAACATTGGTTATTATGATTATGGTTTTAAAAATTCAGATGATGATTTTTTAGGCATAATCCAAAATATTTTGCAATATGAGTCCATTATTTTTGCTACTCCTGTGTATTGGTATAGCATGAGTGCTCAATTAAAAACTTTTTTTGATAGAATTTCTGATTTACTTCATGGTGAAAATAAGGTCTTAGGAAGACAATTAAGAGGAAAGCAAATGGCAGCCATAAGTTGTGGGTCTGACGATGAGATAAAAAAAGAATTTGAAATGCCTTTTAAAGAAAGTGCAAATTACTTAGGGATGAAATACATAAATCATATTCATACTTGGGTAGAAGCAGGAGATAAAATTCCTGATAAAGTTGCTAAAAGACTAAAATCTTTGGTTAAAGACTTTAGCTAAGCACTATTTCATTTCTTTTTTATGAAGTTTGGCAGTATCCGAAAATTTCTTGAGTGTTATTTTTGGGTCGGCATAAATGTATACTTCGCTACTACCAGAAGCTTCAATTGTAAGATCGTTTGTAACCTGTACTGCAACATCACAACTGCTTTCGCATAAAATTTCTGCTGTTGAGGTAGTTAAATTTTTACCAACAAAATTGGTTGAGTTATCAGCCCTAATTTTTAATTGCTTTAAAGTGCCTTCAATATTTCCATCTGCTCTTTGGTATAAATCTACATTTAATGTATCTGCATTAATTAAAGCGTCAAGCTTACTATTTTCTGCTAATTCGAGGTTGACATTTTGAGAGGTTATATTAAGTTTTACTTTAGCACGATCACTGTTTATAAACTTAAAGTTATTTGTTTTAATGTTTAAAAAAGCTTTTGAAGAACCTGTGGTTTTTAAAATTACATCGTCTAAGTTTATAGAAGTTAAAGAGCTTATTTCACCATCCTCAAAGGTTTCGATCTGTTTAAGCTCGTTGCTGTATATGACTTTTATGCTTATTCTTTTGCTGGATGTTATTTTATGTGTTGTGTTAAATGTTAACGTGCTGTCCATAACATCAAATTTTATAACATCGTGCAAATTATTGTCTGCTTCAACAAATACTGAGGTTTGTGAGCCTTCAATAATGTCAATTTTAAAATCTTCACCTACAATTATTCTATTAAAGGCATCAATCTTTGTTTCTTTTGTAGTAACATCTCTGTCACCTTTAATTTTCTCTTTATTTTGACTAAAACCAACTGGTATACAGCTAATTGTAAATACTAATAAAAGGGCATTTTTTAGCATATCAATCTATTTTATAATAGCAAATATAGGCAAAAAACCATCCCAAAGCTGTTAAAAGCGTTTGAGATGGTCAAAACATGATTGGTTGTAACGCTCTTATAAGAGCAAGAGATTGATTGGTTATTGTTTGCTAATGTTACCAGAAACTCCATCTTTTTTGGTTACTCTTTCTGGATTTCCGTAATATTTTATATCTCCACCACTGGTTGCTTTAGCATACAGCTCATCTGAAGTGTTAACTGTTATGTCTGCTCCACTTGTCGCTCTGGCTTCACTTACTTTTGCTTTTAAATTGCCTGCTTTAATATCGCTTCCACTGGTTGCTTCTGCATATAATTTGTTTGTTGTACCAGAAACTCTAAGGTCGCTACCACTTGTAGACCTACAATCTGCAACTTGAACATTAATGTCTAACTCCATATCGCTACCACTTGTTGTAGTTAATTCTAAATTATCTGAAACAATAGTATTGGTCGAAAACACATCACTACCACTTGTGGCTTTTATTTTAGATATATCTTTAAAGGTTAACATTACTTTTTTAGATTTTGAAAATGCAATGTTTTCATCAGTAGTAATGTGTAAAACACCATTTTTGACTTCTGTAATAATAATGTCGTGCAAATTTTCGTCTGCTTCAACAAGTAAGCTTACATTGTCGCCTTGTGTTAAATAAACATCCATTCCGCGACTTACATTAATTTCATTAAAGTCATCATTAATGGAACGCTCTACGGTTTCTACGTTTCCATTTCCTCTAACTCCAAAGCCAAAATCTCCATTAAATTGGCATGAAACCAATAAAAGACTCATAATTAGGGCTGTGATAAATTTTGATATAGTTGTCATAATTTGATTGATTTTTTATTTTTTTTGTAAATGTCTATATTTTTTAATGTGTTACAGATTTTTTTCTTCTGAACTGTAGAATTTTGATTCTGAATTGTATTTCTAATGTAAACTAACTATTCTGCTCATTTGCCATGTTTTATTTTCGTTTTTCCATATAGCAATAAACTTACTCGGATTTGAAATGGCATCAGGTTCCTGATTATTAAAAAACTTGTGGTAACCTATTTGCACTGCTCCGTAATTGTTTATTGGATAAACTTCAATACTACCTTTAATTAATTCTCTGGTGACTTTGCCACAAATATTATTTTTTGTGGCTTCAATAATATCTATTTTAGATGTCATTAAGCCACCTTTGTCATGATAGAACTCTATGTCTTCAGCAATTAAAGATGCTTGTTTATCAAGGTCACAATTGTTGTAAGCTGTAAAAAAGATACTGTCTAACTCTTCTATTTTGTGTTGTAGTGCAATATCAATTGGTTTGTAGCTTTTTACATTGTTTGACTTCTCTTGTTGTTCTGAGTTACATGACAAACATAAAGATGCTGTAATTACAATTGATACTATTTTAGTGATTGCTTTATTCATCTTAATTATCATTAGAATTTATACTAATTCCAGATGAATCAATAGTTGCTTTAACTTCTTCATCTTTGTATTCAATTTTATCTCTATTCATTTCAAATGAAGCATCCTCGTCTTTAATTTCTATGATTGAATCATCATCACAGTCTAAGCAATCAGTATCATTATATTTAATTTTTAAATAATGATTTTCTTTACCATGAGTAATGATATCCGAAGTATATCTCCAACTTCTATAATTACGAGTACTTTCGTCCGAATATATCACACTACCTTCTGGCATATATAGTGTGATTCGTACATCTTGATCTCTAAACTTATTATCTGCATCAGTTAAAAAATAATTGTCTAACAATAATTTTCCAGAACTGTAATTAAAATTATAATCTATGTCTTGAGCACGATCTCTTGCTGCTTGATAGGTTCTACCTCTGGCATTTTTTACAATTTTTAAATATGCTAAAGAATCGTTTGTTGACCTAACAGAAAATCTCACGTTAGATGAGTAAATTTGTTTTATATCATCTTCATTAAAAACAATATCAAAGTCATTACTTCTGTAGTTATTGCTTGCATACTTTTCGTTGTTTATCATTTCAACATATAAAGTATCATTTGCTTTAACATTCAGTTCTATGGTATCGGTAAATTCACCTTCTCTTGAAAATTCTGCCACTTCTTTTGCTGTAAAAATAGCTAATGTAACTATTGAAGCTAACCAAAGAGCCAATAAGGTAAAATTAGCTGTTCTACCTAAAGATTTTAGGTTGTTTACTAAGATTTTTAATCCTAAAATGAAGATGTAAAAAAATGGTATGCCTACGGCAAAAAGCACTAATAATGATACTAACCAAATTGGTAAGCTTGAAGAGTAGAAGGTATGTGCCATATCTATACCATCAAAATGGAACAAATCTACCACACCAACTGAAAGCAAACCTACAATTAGAGCGATTAATGTTGAGGCTCCAACAATCATTAAGATTATACCAATAAATTTGGCAAAAATCTTAAAGAAAAATAGGATTACGCTTCCAAGGGCATCAAAAAAGGAGCGAGAGGTATTTTTTATTTTGTTACCTGCTTTGTTGTAATCTCCATTTTTTACTTTGTCTGCTACACCATCAAGACTTTCTTTAACATTACTAAACCCTTCTTTAACTTTTTCTTCTATATTAGTAATGTTAACTGGCTTTCCCGACATTGCCAATTTTTCTGAAGTTGTTTCAGCTGCTGGCATTAAAACCCAAAGTAAGATATAGACTAGGAACCCTGTTCCAAATCCAAAGAATAAAATCACCCAAGCGATTCGAATCCATAATGGGTCGATACCAAAATAATGGCTTAAACCTGCCGAAACACCACCAATATAAGCACTGTCTGTGTCTCTGTAAAGTTTTCTGTTTCCTGCTGTACTTGATGAGTAGGAACGTTTCGGTTCGTCATCAAATATTTCTTCGTCTACCATATAGTCTTCAGGTTGTCCCATTATAGTAATAACCTGTTCAACTTCTTTAATAGAAACTACTTGCTTATCGTTTTCTAAACGTTCGTTAAAAAGTTCGGCAATACGAGCCTCTATATCTGCTAATATTTCATTTCGCCCTTGCGAGTCTGTAAATGAACGTTTAATAGCATCAAGGTAGCGTTGTAACTTTTGGTAAGCATCTTCGTCTATGTGAAAAAATGTACCTGCTAAATTTATATTGACTGTTTTATTCATTTTTTTGTTGTTTTTTCTCTTGTTACTAAGTTAACTGCATGTTGTAATTCGCTCCAAGTAGTGTTTAATTCGTTTAAAAATAGTTTACCAGTTTCAGTAAGCCCATAATATTTTCTTGGAGGTCCAGATGTCGATTCTTCCCAACGATAGTTGAGCAAACCAGCATTTTTTAAACGTGTAAGCAACGGATAAATGGTGCCTTCAACAACTAGCAATTTAGCGTCTTTTAAGGTGTCTAGAATTTCTGCTACATAAGCATCGTCGTCTTTTAGGACAGATAGTATGCAGTATTCTAAAACGCCTTTGCGCATTTGTGCTTTTGTGTTTTCTATCTTCATGTGTTCGTTTTTGTGTTTTTTCTAATACGATGTAATTGATGAGGTTTCATAATATTAGAATTTAAGGTTAAAATAACTGTTCATTTTTTGATTGATTTTATCTGCCTAAGCTTTATGTATAGGAAGATGATTGATGATTAGTTGGTTTTATTTTAAAAAATTGATTGTTAATGGGTACTTATATGGCTCACCTTGATTGGCTTTGCTGGTTGCTATTATTATGAAAATGATTTCCAGTATAAAGGCTGCAATAACAAGTAAGCCTGCTAAAATTGAAAAAATAATTACGTTAAAACTATCATGACTTGAAATATGAAAATTAAAGTCGAAATCGTAAGTGTTCCAAAAATCTGGAAAATCTATGTGATTTAATACTCCAAATAAAAATAGTGGTATGGTTATAGAAGCTAATAAAAATGTATAAAGCAAAATGCTTAGTTGAAAGTTGATAGCTTGCTTACCATGTTTGTCTACAAATTCAGATTTATCTTTATTCATAGTCCAAAATATCAAAGGCATAATAAAATTACCTAATGGAAATATAAACTTAGATAAAGCAGATAAGTGTATAACTGCTGCAACATTTTTATGGTGGTTTGATAACATGATTTTAAAACATATAGTAATTTCTTATGCAAATATATATCTAAAAGAAGGTATTATGCAATACAAAGTACTTAAATTTAACAAAATATTAACAACTTAAATATTCATTTATTTTCGATAATTTTGTCAAAAACACTTGCTAAATGAAGCTAACACCAAGAAAAATCAACACTTTTAACATATTCAAGCTTCCATCAGTATATCTTACTGGGATTAGAGTAAAAACTATTACTGATGAAGCGTGTATAGTAACAGTTAAGCATAAATGGATTAATCAAAACCCATTTAAATCGATGTTTTGGGCAGTACAAGGCATGGCAGCCGAACTAACTACAGGAGCTTTGGTGATGGATAAAATTCAACAAAGTGATAAAAACATTTCTATGCTTGTGTTAAATAACAAAGCTACATTTACCAAAAAGGCAACAGGACGTATTACTTTTACTTGCTATCAAGGTTTGGAAGTAAATAAAGCCATAGCAAAAACAATTGAAACTGGTGAAGGGCAAACTATCTGGCTAAAATCTGTTGGTGTTAATTCAGAAGGTATTCAAGTGTCAGAATTTAATTTTGAGTGGACGCTCAAAGTAAAATCGTAGATTTTACTTTGTAGTTTTCAGCCTCAGTTTCCAGTAAACAGTTCAGAGTTTGATTTTTTTTACATTGAGTTTTTAAAGTGTTGTAACAAAAGCCGAAATTAATCAACATATAAACGTATTAACAACTAAACAATATATAAAATGACAGCACACGAAATAGATTATAGAATTTACGGAGAAGAAATGCAGTATGTAGAAATAGAGCTCGATCCTCAAGAAGGCATTGTTGCCGAAGCAGGAAGTTTTATGATGATGGACGAAGGTATAAAAATGGAAACCATTTTTGGAGATGGTTCACAAAAAGATTCTGGATTTCTTGGTAAAATCTTAGGAGCTGGAAAACGTATCCTTACAGGAGAAAGTTTATTCATGACTGCTTTTTATAATACCTTAAGTGGAAAACGCAATGTCTCATTTGCTTCACCATATCCTGGTAAAATTATACCAATTGATCTCACTGAATTTAGAGGTAAATTTATATGCCAAAAAGATGCTTTTTTATGTGCAGCAAAAGGTGTAAGCGTTGGTATTGAGTTTAGCAAGCGATTAGGACGAGGTTTATTTGGTGGAGAAGGCTTTATCATGCAAAAATTAGAAGGTGATGGTATGGCGTTTGTTCATGCTGGAGGCACCATGTCTAAAAAAGTATTGCAAGCAGGGGAAATTATAAAAGTTGATACAGGTTGTATTGTTGGTTTTACCCAAGATGTAGATTACGATATTGAGTTAGTTGGAGGCATAAAAAATACAGTTTTTGGAGGTGAAGGTTTATTTTTCGCAAAACTGCAAGGTCCTGGAATTGTTTATATACAGTCTTTACCATTTAGTAGGTTAGCAGGACGCGTTTTAGCTTCAGCTCCAAGAATAGGAGGAAAGGACAAAGGTGAAGGCAGTATTTTGGGTGGACTTGGTAATATTTTGGATGGAGATAATAGATTTTAAAAAACTTAATTAAAAACTACTTCATTTTCAGTGGCTAAGTTTAAAAAGGCTGTTAAAGTTTTTACAAAACTAATTTTCAATCAAATTTTTTACTAAATTTAGAGTTATATAATTATAAAATATACAGCCTATAAAATACTTTTACTTTTTATTTTTTACCAATAAAACCTAAGTAACTTATGGCAAGAGCAATGTTTGAGTACACTAAAACAGTACTTAAAAAAGTCAGTTTTGACGTCACGTTGTTCTGTAGGGAACTGGAAAAAGCACTTCAGCGATTATTACCTTATGAAATTGAGGAGCTGAAAATTTTTGTTAACTCCCTAATACAACAGAACCCAGAATTAAATCAATGTTTAATCTATTTAAAACCATAAAAAAAGCGGCTGTTTACAGTCGCTTTTTTTATTTAGCTAATGGACTAATAATATTTACATTCTGAAAAGCTATTGCACCTCTTATTATTCCTGAAATTACATTGTGTAATGCTTCTATTATTTGCATTTTTAACTCACTTTTGTGATAAATAATGCTGACTTCTCTAGCTGGAGTAGGTTCATTAAAGTGATGCAAGTTTTGTTTTTCAGATTCTTTAATGTCTAACGTATGTAAATAAGGAAGTAAAGTCATTCCCAACCCTTCGTTAGATAGTTTTACCAACATTTCAATACTTCCGCTTTCCAATTGAAATTTATCATCATCATGTTGCTTAAAGGTTTTGCATAAATTAATTACTCCATCTCTAAAGCAATGTCCATCTTCCAGTAAAAGCATATCTTCAATTTCTAAATCTGAAACTTCAATTTTTTTCTTTTCAAATAAACGATGCCCTTTTGGAATATAACCCACAAAGGGTTCGTAAAAAAGAGGACGCTCTTTAATAGATTCATTTTCTAAAGGTGTTGTTGCTATCGCAGCGTCTAAATGTCCATCGTTAATGCGTTGAATGATTTCGTCTGTTGTTAATTCTTCAATTTTCAGCTTTACTTTTGGATAGCGTTTTATGAAAGTTTTTAAAAACATAGGTAATAGTGTAGGCATAATTGTTGGAATGATGCCTAATCTGAATTCGCCTCCAACAAATCCTTTTTGCTGATCTACAATATCCTTAATTCTATCAGCTTCATTAACAATATTTTTAGCTTGAGTCACAATTTTTTTTCCGATTTCTGTTAGTTCAATAGGCTTCTTACTTCTATCAAAAATTTGAATATCCAACTGGTCTTCAAGCTTCTGAATTTGCATACTTAACGTAGGTTGAGTTACAAAACATTTTTCAGCAGCTTTGGTGAAATTTTGGTGTTCTGCAACAGCCAAAACATAATATAATTGTGTAATTGTCATCTATATAATTTTAGGTTATAAAGATATAAAAACTATCAATAAAATTTATAATAAAACACCTTTTTAATAGATTAAATTTGTTTGGTTTTTAACTCAGTTCTTTGTTACCTACTGCCCTTTCTTTTCTCGTCTAAGGTTTTGATTTAATGACTTTCCAAAGTCTTGAAACTGCCCAAATTTCTAAACTTGCTAATACAATTAGGGCAATTGTATTCGGAGTGAAACCGTCAAGAATTAATCCTAAAATCAAATCACCAATTTCTACAAAAACTCTACCCAATAGTGTTGCAAATAACCAACTGGGCTTGTTGGCAAGAAGGCTTACAAGTAGAATTAAAACACCTCCAATAATTCTAACTCCTGTACTTCCAAAACCCATTTTTGCCGAGTAAGTGTCCAAACTCGCATTCGGAAAACTAATGGCGGGATTGAAAGTATAAACGTAAAAGAAAAAACAACCTGCACATATTAATATCCAAGTGAAGATTTTTACTGGTGTTGGTATGCCAACGTTTAAAGTTTGATTAGTCATTTTTTATTTATTTGAAAGTGAAACGTATTTGTTTAATTCAGTTGGTTTTTCTGCTTGTTTTACCAAAAAGTCAGCTACATCAGCTCGGTTGATACTGCCGATATTGATTCCTTTGTAAAGTTTGGTTTCAATCCTGTATTTTTCGGTCAAAGGTTTGTCTTTAAGTAATCCTGGTCTTACAATTACCCATTTCGTTTTTGAATTGGTGATTATTTCTTCCATTTTGGTTTTGTCGGCATAGACATCCTTTAAAAGAAACTTGAAAAACAGTTTCATAATAAATCCATTGTATTGTCCACTTTCTCCTGCACCAAATCCTGTAAGAACAATGAATGGAATTTGCGTATTGGTTTCTTTCTTAACCTCCGCAAGAAGTTTGGCAAAGTCAGAATACAAAGTGGTTGCTTTCATACTTTTTCCTGTTCCCAAAGCCACAATTACTGCATCTGCTTTTTCAATTGATTTTATTAGGTCGGCTTTATTAGTTGCACTCCCTTTTAGCGTTGTCAAGTTTGGATTACTTGGCAAGTTGATTTCAGAACGAGAAAGTGTTGTCACCTTATGATTTTGTTCCATTGCTCTCTTTACAGTTTCAAGTCCAACACCTGCCGAAGCACCTATAATTGTTATGTTCATTTCTATTAAAATTATTTCGCTGCAAATGTATAAATATAGTATCCAGAATATACTACATTTGCAGAAAATACCACTATCTTTTAGGATACTATTAATATTAATAAAATGAAGAATAAACAAAAACAAATTCAATTAAGAGATGTCCAAGATGTCATTGATGTTATTGGTGGTCGTTGGCGTGGGGCAATATTGGCAAGTCTTTGCGACAAGGAAAAAAGGTTCAATGAACTGAAAAGAGATTTAGGAAGTATCACACCTCGAACACTTACTAAAGAATTAAAATATCTTGAAATGAATAAGTTGGTCAGTCGTGAGGTAGATACTTCTGGTGCTGTTACGATTAGTTACAGCCTAACTGAACATGGCAAGTCGTTAGAACCATTGATTGGTCAAATTGTGGCTTGGGGTCAAAAGCACAGAAAAGTTGTATTGGGTTAGTTTTTGTCTATCTGCTCAATGTTTGCAGAGTGTCTGTTAGGGTTGCAGGTAACGGCTAAGATATCATTTGTCAACTTGTTTATAAATGATATCGTCCAAAAGCGAAGTTAGGTTATTTAGTTTTAAGAATCAAGTACTTAAAGGTCTAATCATGTCAATAAAATGAACAACCTGTTAGTAACTAATACCTTATTAACGTAGCTGTTTTAACTTAGAATTTTATTTTTGTTATATGGATGTTAACATACACCAAAGTTGGAAAACCCATTTGCAGAAAGAATTTAGCAAACCATATTTTGCTCAGTTAGTCAATTTTGTAAAGCAAGAATATAAAACACACCAATGTTTTCCGCCAGGAAAAGAAATTTTTGCCGCTTTTGACCATTGCACGTTTGATAAGCTTAAAGTGGTTATAATTGGTCAGGATCCTTACCATGGCTATGGTCAAGCGAATGGTTTGTGTTTTTCGGTTTATGATGCTGTTGCGCATCCACCTTCATTAATTAATATTTTTAAAGAAATAGAAAAAGATTTAGGTGTTGCTTATCCAAAAAGTGGCAACTTAGAGCGTTGGGCAAATCAAGGTGTTTTACTACTTAATGCAACCTTAACAGTTAGAGCTAACCAAGCTGGTAGCCATCAAAATAAAGGATGGGAAGTATTTACAGATGCTATTATACAAACTATTTCAAAACATAAAAACGGAATTGTGTTTTTGCTTTGGGGAGGTTTTGCAAAAAAAAAATCTACGTTAATAGATAGGTCTAAACATCATATACTGACTTCAGGGCATCCTTCGCCATTAAGCGCCAATAGAGGTTATTGGTTTGGTAATAAACACTTTAGTAAAACTAACTTCCTGTTGGAGCAAGCTGACCAGAAACCGATTGCGTGGTAATAACTTTTTGTACAGTAGGTTTAATTATATGAGGTTTTGCAACTTTTTTAGCCTTAGTGGTTTTATTGCAACTGAATTTTAACAGTAGGAAGTTAATACTAACAAGAACTGAAAGAATAATTGTAATTGTATAAATCATAAAATTGGGGTTAATAGTTAATGTAAAATTACTAATATTTTGTTAAAAACCAAAAGTTTGGGTAAAAAATAACTGTTAATTTGGTAGCTATCAATTTGTTAGTGTAGATTACTTTACAAATTTTCTACAATTTTATGGTAAGGTAACTTTTTGTTAATGATATTTAAATTTAGTAATTCTGTTTGTACTTTTTCTACTGTAGACTTGCTTATTTGTTCTTGAGACCACTCAGTCAATGAAAGCCACTCTTGTACATCTGCTAATTTTTGTTTGTAACGGTTGGCTAATGTTCTGTCAATGCTTGGTATGTTTTTAAATTCAACAGTAGTGCTGTTAATGATTTCTAATATTGTTTTAAGTGTATCACTGTCATTCTCAATAAATTCTTTTCTGGCTGCTATAACAAAACAAGGCCAAGGTGTTGGGCAATTTGCAATGCGTCTAAAGATACCAGAATCGACCAATGGCTTTGTAGTAAATTTTTCCCACATAAAATAATCAGCCGAAAAATTAGTGAGTGCTTCAACAGCACCATCTAAATTTTTTATAACTTCAAATTTCAGGTCTTTTTCTAAATCCCAATTATTGTTTTCAGCATTAATGTAAGCCATTAAATGTGAGCCTGAACCATATCTGCTTATCGCTGCTCTTTTACCTTTTATATCATCTACAGATTGAAATGAGGAATGTTGAGCAACATGAATTCCCCAAATGAGTGGAGATTTTACAAAAACCTGTACTATTCTGCAATCATTACCATCAATAATATCCTTAATAATGCCTTCGGTAAGTATCACAGCAATATCAATATCCTTGTTTCTGAGGGCTTTGTTCATTTGTCCTGTTCCACCATGATAATCTTTCCACCTTAGGTTGATGCCTTTTTCTTTGTATTCGCCATTTCTGAGCGTTAAATACCAAGCCAAATTAAAATGTTCAGGTACACCACCAATATTTACTATCTTCATTCTTTAACTTACTAATTTATTGAGTGTATATTCAATTAATCTTTCAACGGTTTCTCCAGGATTTTTACTAAACGTTCCATTTGGTCTGTTGGCAATAATGGCATTTAATGATAAAGCTTGATGACCAAGAAGTTTTGACATGCCATAAATAACTGCTGTTTCCATTTCAAAATTTGTGATTTTAATTCCGTTGAAGTTAAAATTATCCATTTTTGTGTTTAAAGAGTCATCTTCTAAAGGCAAGCGTAAAACGCGACCTTGCGGGCCATAAAAGCCTCCTGCAGTTGCAGTTAAACCTTTGTAGACATCAGTATCAAATATATTTTCAAGAGCTTTACTATTATTAAAAATGATTGGTCTGGCTTTGTTGGTATTCCAATTAGTATATTTTATAAAAGCATCTTCCATTTCTGGATTTGTTAATCCGTCAATTTTATAAAAGTGAAGCATTCCGTTTAAATCTAATCCATGAGTGCTTAATACAAAAGAGTCAACTGGAACATCTTTTTGAAGCGAACCAGAAGTACCAACTCTAACAATATTAAGTGATGTAAGCTTTTCTTTAGGTTTTCTGGTGTTTAAATCAATGTTTACTAAAGCATCAAGTTCATTCATTACAATATCAATATTGTCTGGACCAATTCCTGTTGAAAGTACTGTAAGGCGCTTTCCTTTGTAAGTTCCTGTGTGTGTTTTAAATTCTCGTTTCTGCGTTTCAAATTCTATAGAATCAAAGTGTTTTGTGATTTTTGCCACTCTATCTTGGTCACCTACAAAGATAATGGTGTCTGAGATATGTTCAGGTTTTAAATTAAGGTGATAAACACTACCATCTGGGTTAAGTATAAGTTCAGATTCTTTAATTGGCATTATATATGGTTTTTACTAATTTGTTTTGTTTTTTATTGAATTGATATTGCAATCGGTTTACACCACCAAATTGTATATCGTTATTTATTTCTGAAGAAAAGTTATGTTGGTTTAAAAGCGCTTCATGACCTTTTCTATTTAGCTCTAATCTGTTTTCGGTTTTGGAAAAAAACAAATCTAATTTAGATATCATCTTTTTAATTTGAATATCTCCATAACCATAATAACCTTGATAATTTAAAACATAACCAAGTAAATGATGAGTAGATTTAATCTGGTTTTCCTTTACGATTTCAAGGATATGTCTTTCTATTCTACAGAGTCCATTTTGCGAATCAGGAAAACGTTTAAGATGAGCTTTTAAGCAGCTACTCAAATATATAAAAGAAGATTTCTTGGTTACATAGGGTTTAAATAGGTTATGGTTATCACTGCAATAGATATTCCAAAGTTCACAGGCAGAATCAATGTCTTCGTTATTGAGTTTAATCTTTTTTTTGTAATGATTTAACAGTTGTGTTTCATTAAGTTCTGCAAGACCTTTAAAATCTGTAGAGCCTTTTATTCTTCCACTACAAATCAAGTATAGTGGCAACTTATTTCTTTTTTGTATTAACAAACTAATAACTGCAATAAGGTTTATGTGGCAAAACAAATCATACTCAAACCAAAGATTTATTTCATAGTAGTTTTTAGTATTATCAAGTAATTCTAACTCTTTGTGAAACGCATACTCGTCAATATCTATATCATAATATTTGTTTAGGAAGCTTTTTCTTACTTCAACAAATTCATGAGTATCTATTTGCTCTATTGTTGGGCCTTCGCATAGCATTTCGTGCCAAGTAAAAAATTCTCCTTTAATACCAAGTTCAGTTAAATAGCTTGTAAGGCTTGAGCCATTAGTGATATGTAATATTTGTTTTGACATTATTAACCACCAACACGCTTAACCTTAAATCCCTTTTCTTTTAGAATGGTCATTATTTTATCTCTGTAATCTCCTTGAATGATAATTTTATCATCTTTAAAACTACCTCCAACGCTAAGTTTTGTTTTTAGCTCTTTGGCGAGTTTTTTAAAATCTTCAATTGCTCCATTATAACCTTCAAGTATGGTTATGGGTTTACCTTTGCGCTTTTCGTATTTGCAAATAATAGGATCGTCTTGAAGCCAAATAGAATCTTCATTGATTAATTCTTCTTCGAGTTCAGACAGTTTATGGTCAGGGAAAAGGTTTTTGAGCTGTTCTTGTAAATCCATTTTTTTAGTTTACAGTTCCAGTGTGCAGTTTTCAGTCTAAGACAATACTGCAAACTGTTCACTACTTTTTAATCAACCCTAATTCAACTAAGCGTTCGTTTAAAAATTCTCCAGCAGTAATATCGTCAAACTGTTTCGGATTGTCTTTATCTATGCAACTTTCAAGTACATCTAATTTCATACTGCTAACAGGATGCATAAAAAATGGAATAGAGTAGCGCGATGTTCCCCAAAGTTCTCTTGGTGGATTTACAACTTGATGTATGGTAGATTTTAATTTATTATTTGTGTGTCTGGAGAGCATATCACCAACGTTTATCATCAATTCATCAGGTTCAGCAATGGCATCTATCCATTCTCCTTTATGATTTTGCACTTGTAGCCCTCGACCTTGAGCTCCCATTAATAAAGTAATTAAATTAATATCACCATGAGCAGCTGCTCTGACAGCGTTTTTAGGCTCATCTAGAATAGGAGGATAGTGTATTGGTCTTAAAATACTATTGCCATTATGAATGTATTGGTCAAAATAAGTTTCTTCCAAATTTAAGTGTAATGCCAAAGCACGAAGAACATATTTTGCTGTTTTTTCAAGCATTTTGTATGTTTCTTTTCCTATTTTATTAAACTCAGGAAGTTCTTTTACAGTAACATTTGAAGGATATTCTGCTTCTAACTCAGGATTGTTTTCAACATATTGTCCAAAATGCCAAAACTCTTTCAAATCTCCTTCTTTTTTTCCTTTTGCGCTTTCTTTTCCAAAAGATACATAGCCTCGTTGGCCACCAATTCCAGGAATTTCATACTTACGCTTAGTTTCAACTGGCAAAGCAAAAAAGTTCTTAATCTCTTTATATAGGTTGTCAACTAAAGCATCGTCTAAAAAATGTCCTTTTAATGCCACAAAACCTATCTCTTCATAAGCTTTACCAATATCATTAATAAATTTTTGTTTTTTGTTTGGATCTTCAGATAAAAAATCTTTAAGATTTACACTTGGGATTTTATTCATCGTATTATTTTTTAAATCATGTAGAACCACAAATATAACGAAAAATGCTACCATTTATCTATGCAAAAATCATATTGTCTAAAAGTATTTATCCTGTAACTTAATTTTGCTACTTTTGATTTAACAAAGAAAAAACATGAGCACCACAAGTAAATCAAAAGCTGAAATATCTTACGACAAGAAGAATTTAGATAAGTCTACATTACTTAAACTCTATAAAAACATGCTAAAACCTCGAATGATAGAGGAAAAAATGCTTGTTCTTTTAAGGCAAGGAAAAGTGTCTAAGTGGTTTTCTGGTATTGGTCAAGAAGCAATATCAGTTGGTGTTACAATGGCACTTGAAAAAGAAGAATATATCTTGCCAATGCATAGAAATCTTGGTGTTTTTACCACAAGAGAGATTCCGTTATTCAGATTATTTTGTCAATGGCAAGGAAAAGCTCCGGGTTTTACCAAAGGACGAGATCGTTCTTTCCATTTTGGTACACAAGAATACAATATTGTAGGTATGATTTCTCATTTAGGTCCACAACTTGGTGTTGCTGATGGAATTGCACTTGCTAACTTGCTTAAAAAGAATAATAAAGTAACTGCTGTTTTTACTGGAGAAGGAGGAACTAGTGAAGGTGATTTTCATGAAGCATTAAATGTTGCTTCGGTTTGGAAGCTTCCAGTGATTTTTTGCATTGAAAATAATGGCTATGGTTTGTCTACACCTACGTCAGAGCAGTATAATTGTAAGCACCTTGCAGATAGAGGCAAAGGCTATGGCATGGAATCGTTTATCATTGATGGAAATAATATCATCGAAGTTTATGATAAAGTGTCTAAACTTGCTGCGAGTATTAGAAAACGTCCTCGACCTATTTTAATTGAGTTTAAAACATTCAGGATGAGAGGTCATGAAGAAGCTAGTGGCACAAAATATGTTCCTCAAGACTTAATGGATGCTTGGGCTAAAAAAGATCCTGTTGTAAATTTTCAAGCTTATTTAAAGGATTTAGGTGTTTTAGATGAAAAGACAGAAGTAGCTCTTAAGGAAGAAATTGTGCATGAAATTAATGAAAGTCTTGATAAAGCGAGTGCAGAACCTGCTATTGTTCCAGATTTAGCTAAAGAGTTAAATGATGTTTATCAAGACTTTGAATACAAAGAATTTAAATCAAAAGGAAAAGCAGAGGAAATGCGTTTTATTGATGCTATTTCTTCTGGTTTAAAACAATCTATGCAGCAGCATAAAGACCTTGTTGTAATGGGACAAGATATTGCAGATTATGGTGGCGTTTTTAAAATAACTGAAGGCTTTATTGATGCCTTTGGAAAAGAACGCGTTAGAAATACTCCGATTTGCGAATCTGCCATTATTGAAGCAGGAATGGGTTTATCTATTGCTGGAATTAAAAGTGTTGTAGAAATGCAATTTGCCGATTTTGTGACTTCTGGTTTTAATCCAGTGGTGAACTATTTGGCAAAGTCCTATTATAGGTGGAATCAAAATGCAGATGTTGTAGTTAGGATGCCATGTGGAGCAGGAGTAGCAGCAGGACCATTCCATTCTCAGACCAACGAAGCCTGGTTTACTAAAACACCAGGATTAAAAGTAGTTTATCCTGCGTTTCCAGTTGATGCTAAAGGTTTATTAGCTACTGCTATTAATGATCCTAATCCTGTTCTTTATTTTGAACATAAGGCTTTATATAGAAGTATTAGACAAGATGTACCAATTGATTATTACACTATTCCCTTTGGTAAAGCATCTTTAATTAAAAAAGGTAATGATATTACTATTGTATCTTATGGTGCTGCTGTACATTGGGCTTTAGAGACTTTAGAAAAGCATCCAGATATTAGTGCAGATTTACTCGATTTAAGAACTTTATGTCCTTTAGATACTGAGGTTATATTGAATTCTGTTAAAAAGACAGGAAAGGTTATTATATTACAAGAGGATTCTCTTTTTGGAGGTATTGCCTCAGACATTTCTGCTATGATTATGGAAGAATGTTTTGAGTATCTTGATGCTCCAGTTAAGCGTGTAGCAAGCTTAGAAACTCCTATACCTTTTATTGGTCAGCTTGAACAACAATACTTACCAAAGCAACGTTTTGAGGAAGAGTTATTAAAACTCTATAAATTTTAAGTTAAAAAAAAGCCAGCATATTGCTGGCTTTTTATTTAATAGGACATATTTTATTCTGTTTGCAATTTTTTTGCAACATCTTGTACTTCATCAAGTACACGCAATAAATTGCCGCTCCAAAGTTTGCTTATTTCATCTTCTGTGTAACCACGTCTTACCAATTCTAAGGTAACATTAAAGGTTTCAGAAGCATCATTCCAGCCATCAATACCACCACCTCCATCAAAATCGCTACTAATTCCAACGTGATCCAAGCCAATTTTTTCAACCATATAATCTATATGATCTACAAAGTCTGACACATTAACATTACCTGGAAAGCCTTCAATAGCATCAGCTTTTTCATCAGCTAAGTTCATAACCATTTTTCTATTAGCAATAAATTCTATTTGTGCAGCTTCATCTAATTGCCCAAATGAAGTCCAATCATGCCAAGTAATACCTAAAGAATCTATTATAGCATCTCTGATTTCTTTTATTTTTTCGTCTCTAATATTTTGCTTTTCTTGGTTTACATAGGTTTTAAAGGCAACCGTTTGAACAACACCACCATTTTCTTTCATCCATTGTAATTGTTCATCATCTAAATTTCTACTGTGATTACATAAGGCTCTTGCTGAAGAATGTGAGGCGATTATTGGAGCTTGAGTTAGTTCAATCATTTGTCGCATAGCTTCTTTTGATGGATGTGACACATCAATCATCATTCCCCATTTATTCATTTCTTTGATGACTTCTTTTCCAAAATCACTTAACCCATTGTGCAACCAAATACTATCTCTTTCTCCTGTATTGCTATCGCTTAATTGACTATGTCCATTATGAGCCAAAGACATATAACGACCTCCTAAATCATAGAATTTTTTAACGTTGTTAATATCCATTCCAACAGGATACCCATTTTCTATGCCAATCATGGCTACTTTTTTACCAGAAGCAGCAATTCGTCTAACATCGTCTGATGAAATTGCCATTTCAATTTCATCAGGTGCAATCTTGTCAACCAATCTATGTATGGCCTTAAACTTAGACATAGCATTTTCATAAGCTTTTGCATAGCCTTCGTCAGTAAGAGTATCTTGTCCTGTGTATACAATAAACCAAGCTACGTCCAAGCCACCTTTTTTCATCTTTGGAAGATTTACTTGATTATCGAGTTCTTGTGTGTAATTTATTGAATCAGTGAAATTATTCACGTTAATATCACAATGTGTATCGAGTGTGATAACACGTTCGTGAATATCTTTTGCTTTTGCAATGAGTTGTTCTTCTGTCAATGGTTGTTCAGCTTCTTTTTTACAGGAAGATAAAATAAAAATTAGGCATAAAAAAACGAGTTTATACAGTTTTTTAGCTGCAAAAACTTGAGCTGATTTAGTGTTTGAATTCATTTTTGCTTTGATTAGTTGCTTGAATAATCAAATATAGCAATAAAAACATTTATGATTTAAAACAAAAGATAATGCTTTATTTTTGATAAAGTTGTATTGATGAATTTTAACTTTTTTAGAGGTTAATTTTGCTTGTTTTTTTCGTTTCTTTATAACAAATATTTCAACCAATTAATATTATTAAGATCATGAAAAAAATATTCCTTGCAGTATTACTTTTCCAAATTTTGTTCTTTTCTTGTAAAAATGAAACGCAAAACAATAAAAAGGAATTAGGCGAAGCTCCAGTTGCAAAAAAAGAGCCTAAAGAACTCACTCTTCACGATGATACTCGTATTGATAATTATTTTTGGATGCGTCTATCAGATGAGCAAAAAAATGCAGAAAATCCTGATAGCCAAACGCAAGATGTGCTCAATTATTTGGATCAAGAAAATGCTTACCTAAAAAATGCAATGAATCATACAGAGCAATTCCAAGAAGAATTATATAATGAAATGGTTGCAAGGATTCCAAAAGATGATCAATCTGTTCCAGTTAAGGATAATGGATATTTATATTATACTCGATTTGAAGAAGGAGCAGACTATGCCTTATACTGCAGAAAAAAAATTGAAGGAAATGGTACAGAAGAAATTATTTTTAATGGTCCAGAAATGGCAAAAGGTTATGCTTATTATGGAATAGGCAGACAAACCATAAGCGAAAACAATAAACTAATGGCATTTGCTATAGATACTGTATCGAGAAGGCAATATACTATTTATTTTAAAAATTTAGAAAATGGACAAATACTTCCAGATAAACTAAGCAATACAACTGGTAGTGCTGTTTGGGCAAATGACAACAAAACAGTGTTTTATACTACAAAAGATTCTGAGACTTTAAGAGCAGATAAAGTTTTTATGCATGTTTTAGGAACTAGTCAGGAGGATGATAAGTTAGTTTTTTATGAAGAAGACGAAACCTTTGCTATTAGTGTGGGAAAAACTAAATCTGATGCCTATATAACCATTTTTAGCTATCAAACGTTATCAACAGAAGTTCAGGTTTTAGATGCTAATACACCAATGGGTAAATGGAAAGTTATTCAACCAAGAGAGAGAAATTTAGAATATTCCTTTGATCATTATGGAAACGATTTTTATATAAGAACCAATTTAGATGCTAAGAATTTTCGTTTAGTAAAAACTCCTGTTGATAAAACAACTAAGGAAAACTGGGTAGATGTAATACCTCATAGAGATAATGTTTATTTACAAGGATTTGACTTGTTTAGTAAGCATTTAGTGGTTCAAGAACGTGAAAATGGGCTTAGAGGATTAAGAATAATGAACTGGAACGGAAAAGAAGATTACAAAATACCATTTAATGACCCTTCTTATTTAGTTTATCCAACATCTAATCTTGATTTTGACACCAATATTTTAAGATATAACTATACTTCTTTAACAACACCAAACAGTACTTATGAGTATAATATGGATACAAAAGAGCAAGTTTTACTAAAACAAGAAGAAGTTTTAGGTGGAAATTTTTATCCAGAAAATTATGTCTCTGAGCGTTTGTATGCCACGGCAAGAGATGGTGTAAAAGTTCCAATTTCTTTGGTATACAAAAAAGGGACTGAAAAAAGTAGCAAAACACCTTTATTGCTATATGCTTATGGCTCTTATGGCAGTAGTACAGAGGCTACTTTTAATTCCAGTAGATTGAGTCTTTTAGATAGAGGTTTTGTCTTTGCTATAGCACATATTAGAGGAGGGCAAGAAATGGGAAGGGATTGGTATGAAGATGGAAAACTGCTGAAAAAGAAAAATACATTTACAGACTTTATAGATTCTGGTCAGTTTTTAGTTGATGAAGGTTACACAAGTAGTGATCACTTATATGCTTATGGAGGAAGTGCTGGTGGATTGCTAATGGGAGCTATATTAAATATGAAACCAGAATTATGGAATGGAGTAATAGCTGCTGTGCCTTTTGTAGATGTGGTTTCTACAATGATAGATGAAACCATACCATTAACAACTTTTGAATGGGACGAATGGGGAGACCCAAGAAAAAAGGAATATTATGATTACATGAAATCTTACTCACCATATGACAATGTAGAAGCTAAAGATTATCCTAATATTTTGGTTACAACAGGTTATTGGGATAGCCAAGTACAGTATTGGGAACCAGCAAAATGGGTTGCTAAATTACGTGGGTTAAAAACTGATGATAATTTGCTCATTATGGATTGTAATATGGACTCTGGTCATGGAGGAGCTTCAGGCCGTTTTGAGCGTTATAAACGTACTGCATTAACTTATGCTTTTCTTTTAGATTTAGAATTTGAGCAATTAAGATAAAGTGAAAAGCCTGAATTTTATTCAGGCTTTTTTTTTATTCTATGTTGGCTTCTGAAACCAAAAATGGATACGCATCCTGAACATTTTTCAATTCTTCAGATGTGAGCTCATTAGGCTTTTTGCTGAATTTTTTTTGAGCGTAAGATGCTCTTAATTCGTAATAAGCTTTTGTAAGTTCATCTTGAATTTTAACAAATAAATTATACTGCGTTTTTGCGTCTACTTTTAGAGAAATAATAGCTTTTGTTGGGTTGTCTGAAGCATCTGGTAAACTTTTTCCTTGACAATAATCGCAGGTATTGTCTCTATTGTTGTCTAAAAACCTTTTAGAGATCTCTTTAATGTTCTCAATAGCCACAATATTTTCATTAACCATAATCTCTTGCTTTGCATTAATTGAAATTCGAAGCAAGTTATTTTCCTTAATGTCTGCATCGCAAACTTGACCTGGAGGACAAAGTTTAGGCAATTTTCTGTTAATGCCTTGATCATTTGGAAGCATCGCTGTTACTAGGAAAAAAATGAGCAGGAGGAAGGCAATATCTGCCATAGAACCTGCATTTACTTGAGGTACTTGTTGTAAGCGTTTCATAATGTATTGAATTTAAAATGTTAACATTTTAACAGTCTCAAAAACAATACCATAAAAAAAGCCTGAGCTATTTATTCAGGCTCCTATAATCCAAAAAACTACTCCAGGTTTGTTTGTGTTTGTCATAATATTCGGTTTTAGTTAGTAATTAATAATACAATGTAGTTACAAAGTTCTTAAAATACAAATATGCATATCTGTTGTAGTTGTTTTGTTTATGAAAGAGATATTAATAATTGTAGATAACTCGTTGATATTTATAATTTAATTTTTAATAAAAACTCATAAAAGGATGTATTTTTGCATGTCGAAATAATTTGCGCATGCGTTTGAGGGTTCAAGATCAAGAAGAAAAAACCACAGGAAAAAATCTGTACAGCTACCAAAAAGGAGCTATAGACCAGATTTTTGAGCGTTTTGAAAACTCACCAGACGATTACCACTTACTCTACCAATTACCAACAGGAGGAGGAAAAACTGTTATTTTTTCTGAAATTGTTAGACAATACTTGAAGCACCACAAATCACGTGTTTTAGTACTAACACATCGTATAGAACTTTGTAAGCAAACCTCAAAAATGCTTACCGAATTTGGTGTGGTAAACAAAGTTATAAACAGTAAAGCAAAGCTTGACGACCAAGATGATTACAGCTGTTTTGTTGCTATGGTTGAAACCCTAAACAACAGGCTTCATGACAATATGCTGGACATTTCAGATATTGGTTTGGTAATTATTGACGAAGCGCATTACAATTCGTTTACAAAACTGTTTAAGTTTTTCCATAAATCATTCATACTTGGTGTTACTGCAACACCATTAAGCTCAAATATAGAGTTGCCAATGACTGATAATTATGATGAACTTATTGTTGGTGAATCGATAGAATCGTTGATTGAAAATAAATTTCTAGCAAAAGCCGAAACTTTTGTTTATAATGTAGGTCTAACTTCACTAGTTGTTGGAGCCAATGGCGATTATACTGTAAAATCTTCCGAAGATTTATATACAGATAATGACATGCTAGGTAAGCTTATGACAGCTTATGAAGAACATTCTAAAGGTAAAAAAACGCTCATTTTTAATAACGGAATAAACACCTCATTATTCGTATATGATTTATTCAGAACAGCTGGATTACCAATTCGTCATTTAGATAACACACATTCAAAAAAAGAACGTGCTCACATTTTAAAATGGTTTAAAGAAACTCCTGATGCTATCTTAACATCTGTTAGTATTTTAACTACTGGATTTGACGAACCTACTGTAGAATCCATTATTTTAAACAGAGCAACAAAATCGTTGACGTTATACTACCAAATGATAGGAAGAGGTTCACGTATTTTGAGTAACAAAGATACGTTTACAGTTATTGATTTAGGAAACAACTTCCATCGTTTTGGACCTTGGGGAGATAATTTAGATTGGCAGCGCATATTTAAAAATCCGAGTTATTATTTAGATGGTATTTTAAGTGATGAAGAATTAGAAAACAATTTCCGCTATGAAATGCCAGACGAATTAAGGGCTGAGTTTGCCAACTCGGAAGATGTGTTTTTTGATATTAACGAAACTTATGTAAACTCCATACGTAATGGAGAATCGTCTAAAGTAGTTTTAGAACGCTCTATTGAACAGCATGCTAAAATTTGTATTGAGAATAGTGACGATGTTTATGATGCCATTGACCTAGCCAAAAAACTAGGTGATGATATTGATTATAGAGTACATCGCTATACCAAGTGTATTTGTAAAAGCACTTTTAATTTTGTAGAATGGCTTAAGGAAGATTACCGCAAAAAACTACGTGCTTACTTAAGAAAAAACTTTGACGAAGTTTACCTTGAAATTCATGGAAAACCTGCGGAATAAAAAGAATTTCTGTTTATAATTATTTTAAACAAGTTTGTTATTCAAGGCATAAATCTTACCTTTTTCTTTTAGATAAATAGATTTTGTCTGACTTGATTGAAATAAATACCCTAGACTAATCGCTTCACTTATTAGCATGTCAAGCATAATTCTTGATATATTTATTTCTTTTCGAATTAAATCGTATCCTACATAATCCATTGAAGAAGATTCAAAATACTTGACTACAACCTTCATTAGATTTAATACACCATCATGAGCTTTTAATTCTGGAGTGTTAATATTATCTTTAAATGGATTATTACCTATTTCTGGTTTTTTTAATAATGGGCTATTATGAATGGTTCTCAATAATTCATCAAAAGAAAATTCATAATGATCATCAATCGAGAAGTCAATATAAATTTTGGTTTTTAGAAATGTCGGAACAATATGAGTTCCTGATTGTCTAATAATAGGAATTATTTTATTTGAATCAATGTTAGATAACAGATTTGAAGTAATAATCATTTTTTCATAGCCGACACCTCCTGTACCTTCATTTGCTTTCTTAACATATTTATCAGAACAAATCATCAAAACAGAATCTGAATTAGCAAGTTGAGTTTCCATAAAATGAGGTAAATCGTCTCCTGGCTGCAATTCCCATTGGTCAATAAGTGCATCAATTCCATTATTTCTCATTCTTATTGCTAATTCTAGAACCCATTTCTTATGTTCTAAGCTGTCATGAGAATAGGAAATAAATACTTTCGGTATCTTCATCTAAGGTATATCTTAATTGTGATTAATCCATCACTAAATGCTCAATAAAAAACTCCATCATTCTATCTGTATCCATAGCTGTATGACCTCTGTCTGGTCCAACTTGTACTTCAAAACTTTTGCCAGCATCTTGTAAAGCTTTTATAAGCTGTAAAGAGTTTGAAGGATGCACATTGTTATCGCTTGTTCCAAAGTAAATCATCAATTCACCTTGTAAATCTTTAGCATACGTCATGAGATTAGAAGCATCATAACCAGCTTTATTATTGGTAATTAAATTCATAAAACGTTCAGTGTAAATGGTATCGTAATTTCTCCAATCAGTCACAGCAGAATTGGCAACAGCTGCATGATACACATCTGGAAAACGCAATAAGCTTGTTGCAGCAGTTGTGCCTCCATACGAAGTTCCGTAAACACCAACATTATCTTTATCAAAATATTGACGATCGTAAAGTGATTTGATGCCTTCGGCAAAATCATCCATTTCAACAATACAAAGATTTCCGTAAAGTTGGTCCAATAGTTTTTTACCACGACCTCTTACATTTCTACCATCAATATTGGCAATTAAAAAACCATATTCGGTTAACGAACTTGGTAAGGTAAAGGTTTCTCTAAAAGCATTAGTAGCTGGTCCACCATAATTAGCAAGAATTAAAGGATACTTCTTATTAGGATCAAAATTAGATGGAAAATGCAACATACCATGTAATTGCGTTACTCCATCTGCAGAGGTAAAAGTAAAGACTTCAACGGTTTTAAGTCCGAGATTGTTAAACTCTGTCATATCACTTTTAGCAATCTCTGCAACAATTTTTCCTTTGTTATTAACCAAGTTAGTAAAAGGAGCAATGTTATGTGTTTGAGCAACATCAACAAAATATTTTCCATCTGGAGAAATGGTCACACTATGGTTGTATGTTGGGTCTGTTAACCTTACATTATTCTTTCCATTAAAATTAACACGATGCAATTGCATTTTCATGTGATTACTACCACTTCTAGCTTCATAGTAAAGTTGCTTATTTTTTTCATCAACCTTTAATATTCTATTCACTTCAAAGTTGTGGTTAGTGATGGCATTTACTAAAGTACCATCCCAATTGTATAAATAGTAGTTGTTGAAACCACTACGCTCTGAAGCCCAAATAAAATGCTTGCCATCGTCTAAAACATAAATTTCAGGAGTATTTACTGTAAAACTAGGTAGCCATTCTTCACGAACAATGGTTCTAGTCTTTCCTGTATTTGGATCAGCAGCTTTATATTCCATGATATCTTGCTTTCTGTTGGTTGTATGGAACAAGAATTCTTTACCATCTGGAGTCCAATCCATGCCATATAAATAGGTGCCTAAAGCACCATCGTTAAAAGGCTTTCCGTTTCTAGTGTTAAGCAGTGTAGTTTTTTGGGTTTCTAAGTCATAAACCATAACATCAACTGGCAAGTTATCTGCACCAACTTTTGGATAAGCTTCAATCTCAACTGAATCTTGAATTTTCAACTGATCATAAAGCACATAATACATTTCGGCATCCTTTTCTTCAAAACGATAGAATGCTATTTTTTTACTATCTGGAGACCACCACATGGCAGTTATTTGACCTAATTCTTCACCATAAACCCAAGTAGCAATACCATATTTTTTTTGAGTTTCTTCATTTCCATCTGTGGTAATTGCAATAGCATTACTACCATCAATGTTGCTTATGTACATATTTCTATCTTGAGTATAAGCCTTTAATTTACCATCAGGTGAATCTGCTGAAGGATATTGACGTCCTCTTTGCGGGCGATTACCAAAAAAGCGTCTGTTATTAGTTTCAACAACATCTTCAACTTCAATAGTTTTTCCTGTTTTGATTGAATATTGAAAACGCTTACCATCATGACTGTATTCAAAAGCTGAGCTATCGTCATTCCAAGTGTATGTTCTAGGAACCATTTTTACAGAGCCTCTAATTTTTGGAGATACTTCTGCGTAACGCTCATATCCTGGCATTTTCTTTAATTTATCTTGAGCAAAAGTTCCTGTGAAACCAACTAAAAATGCAGCAATAGCAAGTGTTTTAAAAGTTTGCTTAAATTTTGAAATAGTCTTCATCGTAATGGATTTTTATTATGGTTATAAAACTACATTTTTAATATGAGTTCTTCAAGTTTTCATCTTAATTGTGTGCAAAAAAGACACCTCCATTTTATTATTTATTTAGAGAATTGTTAAAAACTAAAACAAAGTTTATTCTATAAGTTCATTTTCCTACCTTTAAATCAATTATTTAACCAACCAATATTTATATAATGAAAAAGCGAGCGACTACTTTATTCACTGCTCTTGCTTGTTTCTTTGTAAGCATTCCAGTTTTACAAGCACAAGGAGATATTTTAGAAAAACTTAATGAAATTGCTATTGTCGATCAAAAAGTTATGATGCCAATGCGTGATGGCATTAGACTAGCAACAGATATTTACAGACCTAAAGGAGATGGAAAGTATCCAATAATTTTTTCAAGAACACCATATAATTTTAATTCTTGGGGAGATGGCGAACAACGTACACGGAACTTTGAACGAGCATATGATTATGTGAAACAAGGTTATGTTTATGTGGTACAAAATGAGCGTGGACGTTATTACTCTGAAGGTGAATGGGATATTCTAGGAGTACCATTAACTGATGGCTATGATGCTTTTGAATGGATGAAAAACCAACCTTGGTCTAACGGTAAAATTGGAACCTTAGGCTGCTCATCAACTGCCGAATGGCAAATGGCAGTATCTGCGTTAGATCATCCATCTCATGCAGCAATGGTACCTCAGGGTTTTGGTGCTGGTGTTGGTAGAGTAGGAGACATAAACGAACAAGGCAATTGGTATCGTGGTGGAGCAGAACAAATGCTCTTTTTTGCTTGGCTTTATGGTGTTGAGCATGATAAATTCAAACCTCGAATTCCAAAAGGTGCTACTCAAGAAGATTTAATTAGAATTTCAAGATTTTATGATCTTGCTCCAGAAAATCCACCTGTTGATATGGCTGAAGCTTTAAAGCATTTACCTATTCAGGATATCTTAAAGAATATTAATGGTAAGCATGAAATTTTTGATAAAATGATTCGTCGAAAACCAAATCATCCTGATTGGTTTAAAGGCGGAATTTATCATGACGATAAAGATATAGGTGCACCTAGTTTTTGGTTTGCTTCTTGGTACGATGTATCAATAACACCAAACTTAGCACTTTTCAATCACGCTAGAAATAACTCAAAAGATCCTTTTATTAGAGATAATCAATATTTGGTTATAGCTCCAACCTTGCATTGTGCTTATACCAGAGCAACCGAAAATACAATAGTTGGTGAACGTAGTGTTGGTGATGCCAGGCTAAATTACGATGAGCAAATAACCAAGTGGTTTGACCTTTGGTTAAAAGGTGAGCAAAATGATTTTAAAGAAACAACGCCTCGAGTTCAGTACTATACTATGGGAAGCAACAAGTGGCAATCTGCTGAAACTTGGCCACCTGAGAATACAGAAATGGTTACTTACTACTTAAATAGTAACGGAAAAGCTAATAGTCGATTTGGTGATGGTAAATTATCAACTACAAAACCAGATTCAGATAATCCAGATAGTTTTACTTACGATCCTATGGCTCCAGTTCCTTCTTATGGAGGTAATGTTTGTTGTACAGGAAATGCTGTGAAAGGAGGATCTTATAATCAGCAAGACATGGAAGCCAGAAATGATATTTTGGTTTATACTACTGATTTTTTAAAGGAAGACACTGAAGTTTCTGGTTTTATAGAGTCTAAATTGTATGTTTCATCAGATGTAAAGGATACTGATTTTACTATTAAATTAATAGATGTTCATCCTGATGGTTCAGCTTATAATTTAGATGAAACTATTCAGCGTGTTCGCTATCGTGAAGGTTATGATAAGGAAGTGTTTATGGAAAAGGGTAAAGTTTATGAAGTAAACTTAACACCAATGTCCACAAGTAATTTATTCAAAAAAGGACATCGAATTCGTATTGAAATATCAAGTAGTAACTTTCCTCGTTTTGCTAGAAACTTAAATACAGGAGGAAATAATTATGATGAAAAAATTGGTGTAGTGGCGCATAATAATGTGCATCATTCATCAGAGTATCCATCGCAAATAAGAATCCCAATAGCAAATAAATAATCACAACATTAATTATAAGAAATGAAAAAATCGATAACAAAACAATTATTGCTGCTTTTAATTTTAACAGTCACGTTTAGTCTAAATGCCCAAAAAAAATCGTCTGAAAACGCAAATGAGCTCAATGCTTCAACTTTTAGTGGTCTACAATTCAGAAACATAGGCTCGGCATTAACTTCTGGGCGAATAGCAGACATTGCAATTCATCCCGAAAACGAAAACGTATGGTATGTTGCCGTTGGTTCTGGTGGAGTTTGGAAAACCGAAAATTCAGGAACAACATGGACTCCTATTTTTGACAATGAGTCAACTTATTCAATTGGAAGTTTGGCAATTGATCCTAGCAATCCTCATACGATTTGGGTAGGAACTGGTGAAAATGTTGGTGGTCGTCATGTAGCATTTGGAGATGGAATTTATGTAAGTCATGACGATGGAAAATCTTGGACCAACATGGGGCTGAAAAACTCTGAACATTTATCAACCATAATTGTACATCCTGAAAATTCTGATGTGATTTGGGTAGCGTCTCAAGGACCTCTTTGGAGCAAAGGTGGTGAGCGTGGTGTTTATATGACAACTGATGGTGGAAAAACTTGGAACAGAACACTAGGTGACAGTGAATGGGTTGGTGCTACAGATTTGCTTATAGATCCTAATAATCCAGACATAGTGTATGCAGCCACATGGCAACGGCAACGTACTGTTGCTGGATACTTGGGTGGTGGACCAGGTTCAGGTATTCACAAAAGTGTTGATGGTGGATTGACTTGGAAAGAACTTAAAAAAGGTATTCCTTCATCAAACCTTGGAAAAATAGGATTAGCAATGTCTCCATTCAATTCTGACATCATTTATGCAGCCATAGAAACCGACCGTACTAAAGGAGGTATTTTTATGTCCACTAATAAAGGCGAATCTTGGTCTAAACAATCTGATACTGTATCTGGAGGAACAGGTCCTCATTACTATCAAGAGTTATATGCTTGTCCTCATCACGAAGGCAAATTGTATTTAATGAATAATGTTGTATTAATCTCAGATGATCACGGTAAAACCTTTAATGCAATGAATGAAAACAACAAACACGTAGATAATCATGCTATGGCATTTAAGAAGTCTGATCCTAATTATGTCTTGTTTGGTACAGATGGTGGTTTATATGAGAGTTTTGATCTTACAAAATCATGGAAATATATTAGTAATCTTCCTGTAATACAATTCTACAAAGTTGCTGTTGATGACAGCAGACCTTTTTATAACGTTTATGGAGGTACTCAGGATAATGGTTCACAAGGAGGTCCTTCACAAACTATGAGCTCTCAAGGGATTACCAATTCGGATTGGTGGATTACATTAGGTGCTGATGGTCATCAGTCGGCTACGGAACCTGGAAATCCGAATATTACCTATGGTGAGTTTCAAGAAGGTACACTGTGGCGTATTGATCAAACTACAAAAGAGACAGTTTACATTCAACCTCAAGCGCGTGAAGGAGATCCTTTTGAACGTTTTAATTGGGATGCACCTATATTAGTGAGTCCACACAAACCCACTCGATTGTACTTTGCATCTCAGCGTGTTTGGCGTTCAGAAGATAGAGGTGATTCTTGGACACCAATTTCTAAGGATTTAACACGTAATCAGGAACGAATGTCAATACCATATTATGGTAAACAGCAAAGTTGGGACAATGCTTGGGATGTTGGAGCTATGTCAAATTATAATACCATAACCTCGCTGGCAGAATCACCAGTTCAAGAAGGTCTTTTATACGCAGGTACTGATGATGGTATTATTCAGGTATCGGAAGATGGAGGAGGCAATTGGACTAAATTCATGCTAAGTTCAATCAAAGGAATACCAGAAACACCATTTGTTAATGATGTTCGAGCTGATTTATTTGATGCTAATGTGGTGTATGCTGCATTAGATAATCATAAGCATGGAGATTATAAACCATATTTATTGAAAAGTAGTGATAAAGGTAAAACTTGGAACATAATTAATGGCGACTTGCCAGATCGACTATTAACATGGCGTTTGGTTCAGGATCACGTTAAAAAAGATTTGCTGTTCGCTGCTACTGAATATGGTGTTTATTTTACAGTAAATGCTGGAGCAAATTGGATTCAATTAAAAGGTGGTTTACCAACCATTTCATTCCGAGACATTACTATTCAACGACGTGAAAACGATCTTGTTGGTGCTTCTTTTGGTAGAGGTTTTTATATTTTAGATGATTATACTCCAATACGTAATTTTGATAAGAGCATGCTTACACAAACGGCTACCTTATTTCCAACAAAGGATGCGTATTGGTATATACAAACTGAAGGAGTGTATGGTCAGGGAGATAATGAATATTCAGCAAAAAACCCACCTTTTGGCGCAGTATTTACATATTACCTCGCTGATAGTTTTAAGTCTATGAAGGATGAGCGTAAAGAACGTGAAAAAACTAATACTAATTGGCCAGGTTGGGATGCTATTGAAGCTGAAAATCGCCAAGATGGACCAGAAGTTCTACTAATAATTAAGGATGCTAATGGTGATGTTGTAAATACTATAAAAGGTAATAATAGCAAAGGTTTTCATCGTACAAGTTGGGCCCTAAATTATCCGAATAAAAGCGGAGAACGTTTGCGCTCTGAAGGTTCTCAAGGAAATTTCTTTGGTGGAGGAGGTGTTAGGGTTACACCAGGAGCCTACACTGTAACTTTGGTAAAGCGTGTTGATGGTGAAAATACCGTTTTACAAGGTCCTCAATCCTTTAAGGTTGTACCTTTATATGATGGTTCTTTACCTCGTAAATCATATGATGAAATGTCAAACTTTAGAGAATCTGTAATTGCGTTCCAACAAGACCTGACAGCCACAAATGTTGAATTAAACAGAAGTAAGAGTACTGTAGATGCTATGTTAAGAGCATTAAATAAAGCCACTAAACCATCTGATGCCTTGTTTAAAAAATTAAATGACGCCAGAATTACTTTGTTGGATATTGATAAAGAACTTAACGGTGATAATACTAAGGGTGAAATCGGTGAACGCTCAAATCCAGCGGCAAGCGATGGTAGCTCATTAATTTGGTTAACATCTGGAAACACTTATGGTCCAACTGAAGAGCATAAACTTTTACTAAAACGAGTTGAAGGTCAGCTATCAATAGTAAAAGGTAAGTTAGTACCAATTGTCAACACAACCTTACCTTCTTTAGAGCGTGAGCTCAAAAATACTGGAGCACCATGGGTTGAAGGACAAGGCTTAAAAAACTAAGTTATAGAATATTGGAAACTATTAAGTTTTATTTTTGGTTCTCTTTTTTTTTAAAATAATTCATCAAACCATGAAACAACTAATTTATCTATTCATATTATTTTTTGCTGTTAATTCATTTGCTCAAAAAAAAATATTAGACCATCCTGATTTTGAAATCTGGAATACCATACAAGGTCAAACCATTTCTCCAAATGGTAAGTTCGTGATGTATTCCCTTGAAAAAGGAGAAAAGGACAACTACTTAAAAATAAAAGATAACAATGCCAATTTAGTATTTGAACATGAACGCTCTGAACGAGGTCAGTTTACCTATGATTCTAATTTTGCAATCTTCCAAATTAAAGCATGGAAAGACAGTATTGCCGAAATGAAACGCAGAAAAGTAAAGAAGGACAAAATGCCGAAAGATACTCTTGGTATTTATAATTTACAGAATAATACTCTTGATAAAATTGCCAATATAAAGTCTTACAAGACACCTCAGAAATGGTCAGGATTTATAGCTTTTACTTTTGATGATGGAAAAAAGAATGTTCCAAAAAAAGTAGAAAAAGACACTATTTCAAATGACACAACCAAAACAAAAAAGAAAGCCAAAAAGGCAAGTGATATAACAGGTTATCCATTAGTGATAAGGAACTTACAAACCAAACAAGAGGATACTATTTATTTTGTAACGAATTACATTTTTGCCAAAGAAGGGAAGATGCTTTCCTATATTACAACTGGAGATGAAGCCGATGTTAAGCCTGGAGTTTATGTAGTTGATTTAGCCAATAACACTACAAAACAAGTTTTTGATTCGCATGACCAAACCAAATACTTTGAGCTGAGTTTCAGTGATTCTGGAAAAAACTTAGGCTTCGTAGTTGATGCTGATACAACCAAAGCTTATATAAGACCAAATAAATTGTACTCTTACAATACGTCTAATAATATGGCACAGTTGATTGTAGATGGTGAAACAGCACCTAAAGGTTACAGAGTATCTTCTGATGGCAATGTGAGTTTCTCTAAAGACGATTCTAAAATGTATTTTGGTCTTGCACTTCCAGCTATTGTTCAAGATACTCTGCTATTAGATGACGAGATTGTAAATGTGGAAGTATGGACTTACGACGAACCAAGATTGTATACAGTTCAGGAATTACAAGTTAAAAACGATCAGAAAAAATCGTATTTAACAGCTTATCATTTAAACAATAAGAAGTTAGTTCAAATAGCAACAAAAGAATATCCAGATGCAAGATTAGCAGATGAAGGTAATGCCTCTTTTGCTTTAGTAAGCAATGAGGAACCTTACCTTTTAGAAAGTCAGTGGACTGGAAGACGAGCTGAAGATTTAGCAATTGTTAACGTGAATACAGGCACAGTAAAATCTGCATTAAAAGAGAATCTTGGATTTACTCAAATGAGTCCAAAAGGAAAGTATATTTATGGTTACAATCCTGCTGATAGTACTTGGTTTACTTATAATATTAATACTTCAAAATATACAGCTCTAACCAAAAATAAAGTATTTTATGATGAGTTGAATGATTCTCCAAATTATCCAGGGTCTTATGGAAATGCTGGTTGGACCAAGGATGATAAATCAATAATCATTTACGATCGTTATGACCTTTGGGAATTCAATCCCGATAATGCAACTAGTACGCGATTAACCAAAGGACGAGAAAACAAAATAGAGTATCGTTACATTAGGTTAGATTCTGATGAGCGATCTATTGATACGTCTCAAAAATGGTTACTCACCACATTTAATGAAACAAATAAAAACTCTGGCTATTATGAGTTTAATTATAAAAACAAATCTGGAAGTCAACTTGTAGATGGACCTTATCGTTATTCAACTCCACGAAAAGCTAAATTTAGTGATGCTGTCATGTTTACCAGACAATCATTTGATGAGTTTCCGAATCTTAGACTATCAGATTTAAGTTTTAAAAATCAAACCGTTTTAAGTGATGCCAATCCACAACAAAAAGATTATAATTGGGGAACAGCAGAATTGGTACATTGGACGTCTTTAGATGGCTTGCCATTAACAGGAATGCTGATTAAGCCTGAAAATTTCGATCCCAACAAAAAATATCCAATGATTGTGAATTTCTATGAGAAAAGCTCTGATGGTTTGCATTCCCATAGAGCACCTTCTCCTGGTCGTTCAACAATCAATTACAGTTTTTATGCAAGTCGAGGTTATATAATTTTTAATCCAGATGTATATTATCGTGAAGGCTATCCTGGAGAAAGCGCCTTTAATTGTGTGATTCCTGGTGTCACTTCGTTGATAGAAAAAGGATTTATAGATAAAGATAATATTGGTACACAAGGCCATAGTTGGGGAGGCTATCAAATTGCTTACTTAGTGACCAAAACAGATATTTTTAAAGCTGCAGAGTCTGGTGCTCCAGTGCCAAATATGATTAGTGCTTATGGAGGTATACGTTGGTGGACAGGTTTAAGTCGACAATTCCAATATGAGCATACACAAAGTAGAATAGGAGGAACGCCTTGGGAATATCCACAACGTTATGTGGAAAATTCGCCAATATTTAATATAGATAAAATCAACACGCCTTTATTGATTATGCATAATGACGCTGATGGTCACGTGCCATGGTATCAAGGTATTGAGTTTTTCGTAAGTTTACGTCGATTAAGAAAACCAGCATGGTTTTTAAATTATAACGACGAACCTCATTGGCCTTTAAAAATGCAGAACAGAAAAGATTTTAATATCAGAATGCAACAGTTTTTTGACCATTATTTGCAAGGTGCTCCAAAACCAGTTTGGATGGAACGTGGTGTACCTGCAATGGAAAAAGGAATTAATCAAGGTTTGGAACTAATCGATAAAAATTAAATTATGTTAAATAAAATAAATTGGGACGATGTTCCTGTAGAGCAAGTCACAGATAAAATGCAACGTAAAATGATTTATGGCGACAAGGTTATGGTGGCCAGAATGAAATTTAAAGATGGCTTTTTAGTACCACTTCATGAGCATCATAATGAACAAGTGACACAAGTTATTTCTGGAACTATCAGATTTTGGTTTGGAGCTAACAAAGAACAAACTATGGACTTAGGTCCTGGAGATTCTGTGGTTATTCCAGCGCATTTGCCTCATGAAGCTTTAATGATTGGCGATGTTGAAGAAATCGATACGTGGTCGCCAATTCGTGAAGATTGGTTAGATGGTACTGACGATTATATAAGAAAATAGCCTATGGATTTAGGTTTAAGAAATAAAGTCGCTTTTGTTGCTGCGTCTAGTGATGGTTTAGGAAAAGCTGTGGCAATAGAGTTAGCAAAAGAAGGTGCAATAGTCATTATTAATGGAAGAAATAAAGAAAAGCTAGAAAAAACCAAGAAAGAGATTGAAAAGGAATGTAGCACAAAAGTATTGGCAATTTCTGGCGATTTATCTAACGATAATGAAAGAAATTCTATTCTAAATACTTTATTTAAATACCATAACAAAGTAGATATTCTAGTAACAAACACTGGTGGACCACCTTCTGGGAAGTTTGAAAGCTTGTCTATGGATGATTGGGATAATACCTATAAACTTCTACTTTCCAGTACAGTGGCTTTGGTAAAAGCATTTATTCCAGGAATGAAACAGCAACAGTTTGGTAGAATCATTGCTATTACATCTCAAGCTGTAAAGCAACCTGTAGATAATTTAATTTTATCCAATTCGGTTCGTGCTTCTGTAGCTGGTTTAATGAAAACATTGGCAAGTGAATTGGGTGAATATAATATTACTGTAAACAATGTGATGCCTGGATATACCAAGACCAATCGATTATTATCATTAATTGAAAGCAATCCTTCATTTGCTTCTGCTATTGATGAAATTCCGCTTAAACGTTTCGGCAACCCTGAAGAATTTGCTGCTGCAGTTACCTTTTTAGCAAGTGAACGCGCAAGCTTTATTACTGGAACTTCATTAGCTGTAGATGGTGGATGGATAAAACATATTTTATAAATGACACACATTGACTTAAAAAATCAAAATATTCTTATCACAGGAGCTTCTAAAGGCATTGGCCAAGGAATAGCTGATTATGCTATGAAAATGGGAGCAAAGGTTGCTGTACATTATAACTCTGACAAAGCATCAGCTGAAACATTAGTTTCTAAGTATCAAGAAACCAATTCAAAAACCTTTCATGCAGATTTAAGCCAAACCCAAGACGTCATCAATTTATTTGAAAATGTTCTTATGGAATTTGGTACGATTGACACCATTATTTTAAATGCAGGTGTTTTTCAACAACATTCTACCAAAAACAATTTAGATGATTGGTTAAGTGTTTGGAAATCTACCATAACTATAAATCTTGATTCTGTTGGAATTCTGACCAAATTAGGCATTGAACATTTTAGAGAACAAAAAGGTGGTCGTTTTATTTATATTGGAAGTAGAGCAGTGTTTCGAGGTGAAACAGAGGAGTATTTAGCTTATGCAGCTTCAAAAGGAGGTTTGACCTCTTTAGCCCGAAGTGTCGCGCGTTCTTTTGGAAAAGAAAACATAAAATCATTTGTGATTGCGCCTGGATTCACCAGAACTCAAATGGCTGAGTCCTTTATTGAGACTTATGGTGAAGAGAGAGTGCTTAATGAGATTGCTTTAAATGAGTTGACTAAACCGAGTGATTTAGCTCCTTTGGTTGCTTTAATGTGTAGTGGACAAATGGACCATGCTACAGGAGCCACAATTGATGTGAATGCTGGAAGTCATATTAGATAATTTTCATTAAAACTGTAACGTTTTTGTAAAAAACGCTTCTTACTAGTATAACTAATCAATCAAAAACAATCAAAAATGAAAAAGTATGTATTTTTCATCGCCTTTTTTATGGTGATGATTTCGTATGCCCAAGAAAAACTAACTGCTTCACAATGGCAAGAAGACCTAAAGTTTCTTCAGGAAACCGTTCATAAGGATTATCCATTCTTATTTAAAAAAACAACAGCCAAAGACTTTGATGCAGCTATAGAAAAATTGCATTCAGAAATCCCAAATCTACAAGATCACGAAATTGTGGTTGGTATAGCTCGCATAGTTTCAATGTTTAAATATGGACATACAGACATTAGCTTTAGGCAAGAACCATTTACTTTTAGTGAGTTGCCTTTTAATTTGTACCATTTTAATGATGGTGTGTATATTCAAGGCACTCATAAAGACTACCAAAATGCACTAGGAGCAAAGGTTATTGCAGTAGAATCCACTCCAATCGAAAAAGCATTAGAAACTATATATCCTGTTGTTCCTGTTGAAAACGAGCAATTTTTCAAAGCCTTTGGGTTAAATTATTTGAAACATCCTGAAGTGTTACATGCGCAAAAAATTACATCAGCTTTAAAATCATCTATTGAATTTACTTTAGAAAAGGATGGTAAAACATTTAAACAAGTTTTTAAAGCCTTACCTAAAGGCGAGCGTGTTCCTGTAACTTACAGCTTAGTAAAACAAGAAGGAGATTGGCTAGAAGCACGTAATCAAAATGAGACACCATATTACTTGAAGAATTTAGATAAAATCTATTATTACGAATATTTAGCTGATGAAAAAACGGTTTATATAAGACATAGCCAAATACAGGATGATCCTTCAGAAGCTATTCCAGCTTTTTATAAAAGAGTATTTGACTTTATCGATAATAACGATGTAGAAAAATTAGTCATTGATGTAAGATTAAATGGAGGAGGAAATAACTACAAAAATAAACCAATCATCACAGGAATTATTCAATCAGAAAAAATAAATAAAGTAGGCAAACTCTTTGTTATTATAGGCAGACGCACTTTTTCTGCATGTCAGAACTTAGTAAATGAAATGAGCAATTACACCAATGCTATTTTTGTTGGTGAGCCAACTGCAGAGAACATTAATTTTTATGGTGATAATAGAACAGTGACTTTGCCAAATAGTAAAATTCCAACCTATTTATCATTTGCATGGTGGCAAGACAAACCGCAATGGGAAAATGCAGATTGGTTAGCACCTCACACAGCAATTGATATGAGTTTTGAGCAATACAAGACCAACCAAGATCCTGTTCTAGAAGCTGCACTTTCATATTTTGGTGATGATTATGTGTTGAACCCAATGCAATATTTGACAGAGTTGTTTACAACGGGACAAATTGATAAACTTAAGACTGAAGCTGCTAAAATGGTTAAAGATCCTCGATACAAGTTTTTTGACTTTGAAGATCAGTTTAATAAAGCTGGGTACAATGTTTTAGGAAGTGGTCAGACCAAAGAAGCTATTTTTATTTTTCAGATGATTGCCGATTTGTTTCCAGAATCAGCAAATGCTTGGGATAGTTTAGCTGAAGGTTATTTGAAAGCTGGTGACAAGGAGAAAGCTCTAGAGTATTATAATAAAGCTTTAAAAATGGATCCTAATGGTGAAACAGGAAAAAATGCTAGTAAAATGATTAAACAGATAAATCAGCACTAATATTAGTAGACCAATTATAAAAGGATTATTTATTTCAAACTAAAATTTTTAAATTTGCAAAATCGTATACGATATATTATATTTGACACATGATAATAAAAATTACATTACGAGATCAAGTGAAAAATTTTCTCCAAGATCAAATGATGAATGGAGAGTTAGGTTTTGGCGAGCGTATTTCATTACCAGTTTTAGCAAAAAAATTAAAGGTAAGTGTTACACCAATTCGTGAAGCTTTAACTCAGCTACAACATGCAGATATAGTTGAAGCAATACCAAATAGAGGATTCTTTTTACCCCTTCCAAATATTGAGAAGATTTCAGAAATATATCCCATTATCGCCAACCTTGAATATCTCGGAGTAAGTGAGTCTACTTATAATAAAAGTGATATTGATAAACTTGAAAAGCTGTTCAAAAAAGAAAACTCGTTTAATAACCCAGTAGATAGAATTCAATCTGATATTAAATTTCATGAAATATTACTAAAAAACTATAAAAACGATTCTTTAAAAAGCATTTTATATGATTTAAAATTACGCGTTTTTCTTTATGAATTTTATTATATGGAAGATACAAACTTGGCCAAAGTATCTTCAGACTATCACAAAAATGTAATTGCTTCAATTAAAAATGGCAATACCTTAAAAGCCGCAGAACTCATTAAAGAAAGTTGGTTAACAAGCATACCTTTTATTCAAGACTATTTTAAACAAAAAAAATCATGAAACATTTAACATCAATCAGATACGTTATTTTTATCTTAACATTAATCACAACAATATCGTGCAAAAAAGAAAGTCAAAGCGAAGAAAAAACTTTAGATGGCTATTGGGAATCTGTAGGTTATGGCAGAATAGCAAAAGTAGAAAATGGGCACTTTTCTCTATATGATATTACAGATATTTCTTGTCTGCAAGTATTGGATGGAGAAGTAAGTGATTTTGGAAACAACATAAAATTCAAAGATGATACGCTTAGTATTAAAGATGGTATAAATATGTACTATTTTAAGAGGCTTGACAACAATCCAACAATTTGTAGTGAAGATTTATCAGAAGAAAAATTAAATGATCCTGTTTACAATTTCGAAGTCCTTTCTAATACATTCAAAAACCATTATGCTTATTTTGAAGAAAGGAATATTAATTGGGAAGATATGTATAATAAATATAAGTCGTTGGTGAATTCTGAAACTACAGATGCTGAACTTTATAATATTATGGAAAATATGTTAGACTCTTTCAACGATGGACATATTGGTTTGAGCGCTCCAGATGAAGTTGAAGAAGCTGCTACTGTGCTTAGAAATGAAACTTCTGAAGGTGCTGAAACAGAAAATAACACTCAACCAATAAAACAATATCAAAACCATGAAGTAGCCAATGCTATTGCAGAACACTACATTAAAGATTTAAAATCTAGACGCAACAAAATGGTGCAGTGGGGAAATTTAACAGAAAACATTGGTTATATGCAATTGAACCAAATGATGGGATTAGGTGATTATCAGCTGGCAGATTCTCTCTCTGGAAGGAATTATTGGTTGGCTTTTTTTGAAAAGGTAGAAGAATTACCAACTGAAGATTTCACAAAAAAAGAACTAGAAGGCATTAAAAATATTATGAATGAGGTAATGAATGATTTATCAGACAAAGATGCGATTATTATTGATGTCCGCTTTAATGGAGGAGGTAAAGACGAAGTTGGTCTAGAAGTACTTAGACATTTTAATGATAATGAGCGATTGGTTTTTACCAAAAAAGCTAGGTTAGGAGAAGATTATACAAAACCTATTAGAGTAGAATTATTAGATTCTGAAAATGCATATAAAAAACCTGTTTATTTATTAACGTCAAAAGAATCAGCTAGCGCTACTGAAATCATGATTTTAAGTTCTTTGTCGGTTGACAATATAACTCGTGTTGGTGGAACTTCTGAGGGAGTATTTTCAGATATTTTTGATAGAGTATTACCAAATGGTTGGGAGTTTGGTTTATCTAACGAAGTATATTTGGATACTAAAGGAAACAATTATGAAGGCATAGGAATTGCTCCAGATATTGATTTTAATTATCCAACAAATAAGCAAGAATTTTTGTCATCAATTATGGATAATTTAAACTCGAATGGTGATGCAACTATAGAGAACCTGAGAAATGAAATAAGTAACAAAAAGTAGTTTTTTAGCTTCCACCAAACCAAGATTTAAAGTCAGAGACACGATCTCTACTTACAATAATGTCATTGTCTGTTGAAACATTTAGAACAAGTTTTAATCTACTGTTTGAGTAGACAATGACATCATTTATTGCTTCCATATTTACAATAAAAGTTCTATTAACTCTCATAAAACTGTTAGAATCTAATACTTGACTTAAATCTTCTAATTTATAATCTAAAACAAATTTTTTACCTTCGTTGGTCACTAAGAAAACAGTTCGTCCTTCTGCATAAAACAAAGCTGTTTCTTCAGTTTTAATAGAATGTATATGATTACCCAAACGCACTAAAAATCTATTCTTAAAAGACTTGTTATTAAATGACTCTGAAGCACTTTGTATCGTTTCATTTGATAGCACTAACCTGAAGTTTTTAAACTTTGTAAGGGCTTTGGAAACCTCTGTGAAAGTTATGGGCTTTAAAATATAATCAATGCTGTTTAGTTTAAAAGCATCAACAGCAAATTCATCAAAAGCCGTAGTGAAAATAATAGGTTTTTGAACTTGGACCTGATTAAAAATTTCAAAACTCAAACCATCACTCAATTGAATATCAACAAAAAGAATATCTACAGAGTTTTCATTAATACTTAACCAAGTTACTGCTTCAGTAATACTAGTCAGTTTTGCCACAATAGCAATGCTGTTGTCGTATTTTAAAATATAACGTTCTAGCTTTTCTGCTGCAGGAATTTCGTCTTCAATAATTAATACATTCATGAATTGCTTTTAGTTAGGAGTTTAGGAATTTTTATAGTTCTTTCACCTTGCTTTTCTTCAATAATGATATTTTTGCTACTATATATGGAGTATCTATAATCAATATCACTTATAGACTCTTTTTTAAAACCTGAAACAATTTTATCATTTATTAAATAGCTGAATGTTAGATTATTTTCGTCTTCATCTAAATAAATACTTAAAGGCTTCTGAGAATTACTAATAGTACTTCTAATGATACTTTCAACCAATGCTAATACACTTCCTGGAACAACAAGAAAACTAGATTTATTGCCTCTATTAAACTCTACATTTCTGTATGGTAAATAGTTAAATAACTGCACAAGTTCATCAACAACATTTAATTCTTCATCTATTAAAACAAGTTGTTTACTTTTCTTTGATAAAATGTAACGATATACAAAAGCCATATGGTCAATCAGGTCATCAACTTTGTCAGAATTTTGTCTGATTAATACAATCATGGCTTCAAAGCATTCAAACAGTAGTGTTGGATTGATACCGTTTTTAAATTGCATAAAATCGTCTTCAACCATTTGCTTCATCAAATATTCATTTTCAAGTCGTTTTGTGTTTACTTTGTATAGATAGTGATGACTTATATGAAGCAAAACATAAATGATAGTAATAGCACAAAAGATACTATTAAACAACCATAATTCTCCAATACTAGGAGAGAAGCCCAAGATATTTTTATAGTATAAGTGAATAGAAATAGTAACTAAAACAATACATAATAACATAGATCCAGTTACTTGTATAATGAGTTTAATAAAGGAAGAAAATCGAGAAGGTAACTTTCCAAATACCCAAAGTAAAAGCCTTGAAAACTCTTGAATTATGAGTGATAAGCCAATACAAAAGTAGAGTTCGTTGCCTAAAAATTGTTCTTGAAGTTGCTCAACATTGTTGTTTACAAGTAATATGAGCAAGTACACTACAACTCCACTAAAAATAGGACTGAACAATCTAAACAACGGATTATGTATAAAAAGCCTATTCATTAATAATGATTATTGGAATTTTTACTGTGTAGTAATTGTCTTCTAATACAGAAATCTCTTTGTTGTAAAGAAGTTTGAATCTGGAGTTAATATTGTTTAATCCAATATTAAAAGAACTAATTTTTTTTGGGGAATTTGTAATGTTATTTCTTATAACAAGTTGATCATGTTCTTCAAAAACATCAATATTGAGAGGTTCTAATTCTGATGCTTTATTGTGCTTCACTGCATTCTCAATTAGCATTTGTAAAGCTAATGGAGGAACTTGATGCTGTAAATTGGGTTCTGAAATGTTAATGGTATATTGTAAAACCTCACCAAAACGAGTACTTAGAAGTGACAAATAAGCCTTCACAACATCTATTTCTTCTTTTATGCTAACTAATTTTACATGATAGCTATTAAGTGTATAGTTGTATATTTTAGCTAATCCTCTAATATATTGTTCAGCTTGTTCTGCATCTTTAAAAGCTAAAGATGAAATAGTGTTCAGGTTGTTAAACAAAAAATGGGAACTCAATTGAGATTTTAATGCTCTAAGTTGCAATTCATATTGTCTACGTTCAAACTTTACAGTTTCTATTTGAAATTTTGAATAAGAGTAATAGGAGTAAAGCGCAAAATAAATAATATTATATATAAGCATTAATATAAACAAGATGATGCTGAGCTTTATGAGATTACTTTGGTACAATTCATCATCCAATACTGTTTGCTTTGAGAGTTTTTTGTATAAAATTACTAAGCCATAAATAAATGCAAAACTGGTAGTGAATAAAACTATAATTCCACTAACAAACCTATTAACGAGTTGAGATTTCCAAGGCAAAAGTTTATCTAACTTAGCCGAAATATAAAACGTGATATAAGCTAATAATACACCTCCAAAAGCACTCATTATGAGCTCTGGAGTGTTGTACGATTTTCCTTCAGGACTAATACTAACACCAAAGTAGTTGTAAAGCAATAGTCCTAAAAACAGACCTAAAGCTGTGATGAGCAAATGCTTTTTCACAATTGGATTGTTGAGTTGGTTAGATAAAATCATAGAACCAAGGTAATCAATCTATGCTAAATTTAAAATCTAGAACAAGACTAATTACCTTGGAGGTTTTTGGTTAGTCAATTGCTTTTATGGCTCGACCATAATAGGTGTCTGAGCCAATAGATTTTGCTGCAGTTCTATAGGCCGATTTAACGCGTTCTGACGAACGTCTTACTTTATCTGCAAATGAAGACAAAGCTTGAGTCATATAATGGTCAGATTGAATATGAGTTAAAGAATTAAGTACTGCAATTAACTGATCTTCTGTTAAATCATGTTCACCCATTTTTTTATAGATGGTGCTTGCATAGTGATCAGACTGAATACTGTTTTTTACAATGTCCAGCAACTTGTTTAATGAGTATCTACCACTACTTGAACCTATGTTATCTATCAATTCTTTGATCACTTCTGAGATATAATGATCAGATTTAATATCGCTGAGTGTCCCTAAAAATTCATCATAAGCATTTGTAGGTAAACTCTTATCATTAATTACTTTGCGTAGAACCTGAGTTTTATAATGATCAGATTGAATGCTTCTTGATAAATGTATTATTTGAGAAATGTTTTGAGAATTTAACTCTCTATTATCCATAACTTCTGTAAGTATTTGAGTCATGTAGTGATCAGATTTAACATCTTCTGAAATTTCTAATAGACTTTCCATTTGACTGTCTGTGATGCTTTTGTCGTTAACCACCTTCTTTAATACGCTCGTTAAATAATGATCAGACTGAATACTTTTGGCAGCATCAATATAAGCAGTAATGGTTTGACTATTTGATAAAAAAGCCTTTTGATTAGCCTCTAAAATGCTAGCCAAATAGTAATCTGAATCTATTTCTTTGCCAGCAACTTCAATTGTTTTTACTAAGTCACTATTGGATAAATTCTTCTCAAAAAGTAATTTAAAGTATGCGGCATTAACGTAGTCGCTTTCAATTCTTCCAATTTCATCTAATACTGCATTAGCACCACCTTTACTGTAAAAACGGTTTACACGAGCTTCCGCTGCAATTGTTGTACTTCTTACAATTTCTTGTAATACTTCTGCGAGCCATTCTTTTCCTTCGGAATTGAAGTCTTTTTCAGTGCGACCTTCATAATATTTTTTAATCAGGTTTCCGTTTCTGTCAGATTCAATAACAATACGTCTACGATTTCCAAAAGATGATTTTTCTATCTCTATAAAGCCACCATTTGAAATAGCAACAATGTCGCTATCATCATCAGATAAAGTAATATCTCCTTCGTATTCAATTTGAAATTCTTTACCATTATTGGTGATTTGAATTCTTCCTTTTCCATCGTTATTAATAGAGTAGCTTGATTTTGATTTTGTTCTTTGAGCGTTAGAACTAGATGGAAGTGCAATTAGAAATGCTAGTAATACAATAATAAAAATTTGCTTTGGTTTGATGAATAATGTTGTCATAACTGTTCGTTTTTTTTATTAGCCATAGCATTTAGCGAAGGCTTATTGATTGATACAGCAAATGTATATGACAAATTCAGGTATTAAAAATACAATGTAGTGAAACACACTTTTTATGTAGTGAATTGTAAATTGTAGATTTTTAAAAGGAATTTAGTGACTACTTTGGATAAAAAACTCATAAATAGATTTAGAAATTTGTGCTAATTGATTTGTACCTTTATCAAAATCACTTAAATTTTTTGACAACAAAACCAAAATATAAGAATTACCATCTGGAAGGTATACTATTCCAGCATCATGATGAACTCCAGTAATACTACCAGTTTTGTGTGCAACCTCAATAGTTTCAGGCAAATATTTTGGTATCATATCATTCCATTTTTGATTTTTCAATATCGAAATCATAGATTCACAATCTTCCTTAGTTCCAGCATTTGCATTCGCTATGGCTTTCATAATCATCAATAAGTCGTTAGCAGTTGTTGAGTTGCTTAAACCCAAATCATAAGCTTTTTGGTCTTCAACACCTCGTAAGACTTCAATTTTATCAGCACCTAAACCTCTCATAGTTTGAGTTACCTTTTTTGCATCAACAATTTCAATAAGTACATTAGTAGCCAAGTTACTACTTACTGTAATCATTGGTACCATCAAATCATATAAAGTTTGTTTTGTTCCTATTTTACTGTAAATTACATCATCACTATCATCACCAATATCCATGCTGTAAGGACTTCCGTCAACAATACTCTTAAACTCGTTTATTAAAACAATAGAATCGTTTAAATTTAATAACCCTTCATGTTGCTGTTTATAAAGCTCAATCATTACTGGAACTTTCATGGTACTTGCTGCATGAAAGCTTTCATCAACATTAATCATTATTGAATTGGTTTCATCATTAAGGTCCAACAATGCTACAGCAACATCACCTTCAATGGCATCAATTTGTTGTTGAATGTTATCTATTAATTCTGTAATTGTGGTTTTTGAATCCGTTTTGCAAGAAGCGATTGTTAAAAAAATCAAGAAGAGAATTATGTGCCTTGTAAAATTTTGCATGATTTTTATAGTTAGTTTTAAAGCTCTAATTTAAGCATAAATAAAAACAATAGGTAATTTGTTTTTAGTAATATTGATACGCCGAATTTTGTATCAAGGATCATTAATTTATGGACAAACAAAACAAGCTGGTTTTTATCATTTTAGCATTTTTTGCTATCTATGTAATTTGGGGCTCAACTTATATGTTTAATAAAATTGCAGTAGGTGAGTTGGCACCTTTTATGTTAGCTTCAGTTAGATTTATAACAGCTGGTTTATTGATTTTTTTAATTGCTACAATTTTAGGTATCTCTATAAAAATTAATAAAAGGCAACTTAAAAACACAGCTATAGCAGGCTTTCTATTTTTAACCTTTGGAAATGGACTTGCAGTTTGGGCACTTAAGTACATAGATAGTGGATTTGCAGCTTTAATTATTTCTGCTCAACCCTTAGTTATTTTATTACTTATGAGAATTCATCAAGGCAAAAAAATAATGACAAGCTCTATTATTGGTGTTGTTCTGGGCATCGTAGGAATTTATTTATTAATAAGTCAACAAGAAGTTTTAAGCAAAGAAAACTCAATAATTGGTATTTTAATGATTGTTGCCTGTTTGTTTGGTTGGGCTTATGGAAGTTTGTTTGTTGGTAAGGCCGAATTACCACTAAATTACTTTGTGAATACAGGATATCAAATGGTAACAGGTGGTCTTATGCTAGTTGTTGTCAGTCTCATTATTGGAGAGCCATGGTCTTTGCCAACAAGTTGGAGTAGTGATGTGCAAATATCCATGTTACTGTTAATTCTTTTTGGCAGCATAGTGGCTTTTACATCTTTTAATTATTTGCTTAAAATAGTATCTCCAGAAAAAGTTGCAACTTCTACCTATGTAAATCCAATTGTGGCTTTGTTTTTAGGATGGTATTTTCTGGATGAGCAAATAACATTGCAACCTATGATTGCAGCAATTGTATTATTAACAGGTGTTTATTTTATTAATACAAAGAAAAAGTTGGTTATCTTTTCAAGGTTTAGAAGATAAGATTAAACTATTACATTAGTGGCATGAAAAAAATTCCTCATAAATTCAGAATGATAGTCTTTGTCTTTTTTATGACCGTTTTTATTGGTCTTGCACTTTCAGGATTATTACTATTTAGAGAGCAAGGATTTGTTGATGAGTTTTTAACCATCTGGATGAATCGCTTTGTAACAATGTGGTTAACAGTAGTTCCAGTTGTAGTTGTAGTGATTCCTCTAGTAAATTTTGTGACTAATAAGGTAGTGGAATCAAAGTAAAAACTCTTTATTATTTAATCAATATAAAGCTTTTGCCCAATTTTAAAAGCGAGGTGCTTTTAATACTGTTAGCGATACAAATTGATTGAATAGAAACTCCATTACGGCTATAAATTCGAGAAATTGTGTCAATTTTTTTTAACAATATAGATTTTCTTTTCCCTTTCTAAGATAGCATTAGTCTCTTCTTCAGTTTGAAGTAATTCCAATTTCGATTTTTTTGTTGAAATTCAAGCGAGAGGTTTAAAAAAACAGTGGTAAACTAAACTATTTTATTAAATTTAAAAAGTAAAAAAACTTACAATTATATTCCAATGAAGACTGAATTATTTTTCTATAAACTATCATTCTTATTATTAATCACAACAACCTTATCAGCTCAAGACTTCAAAGCGTTAAAATACCGAACCGTTGGTCCAGAACGTGGAGGACGTGTAACAACGGTTACAGGAACACCAATCCTTCCTGGAACTTTTTACCTTGGAGCAACTGGAGGAGGTGTTTGGAAATCTGAAGATTATGGAACTACATGGAATAATGTCTCCGATGGTTTTTTTGCAACGCCTTCAATTGGAGCTATAGAAGTTGCTATAAACGATCCTAATATTGTTTATGTTGGTACTGGATCTGATGGGTTGAGAAGTAATGTAATAAGTGGAAAAGGCATGTATAAATCTATTGATGCTGGAAAAACTTGGGAGCATATTGGGTTAAAGGATGTTGGGCAAATTGGAGCTGTGGAAATCGATCCAACAAATCATAATATTGTTTGGGTTGCTGCCATTGGAAATGCTTTTAAACCTAATATTGAACGAGGAATATACAAAACAGTAAATGGTGGTCTACACTGGGAAAAAGTACTTTTCATATCAGATAAAATTGGATTTGCTGATTTAGAATTACTACCTGGAAACCCGAATATTGTGTATGCTGCAGCTTGGAAAGCAGAACGTAAACCCTGGACTATCATTTCTGGAGGTGAAAACAACGAAGGTGGCATCTACAAATCTATAAATGGTGGCAAAGATTGGGTTAAACTGGAAAATGGGCTACCTAAAGGACTCATTGGAAAAATAGATTTGGCAGTATCTCCTGTTAACTCTAGCATTTTATACGCAGTAATTGAAGCTCCAGGTAAAGAAGGTGGCTTGTACAAATCAGAAGACCAAGGAAAAACGTTTAAACAAGTGTCTAGCCACATTGGTTTGGTAAACAGACCTTTTTATTATACCAACATTGAATTAGATCCTACAAATCCAGATATCATTTACTCCAATGCAAATCCTTTATTAAAATCTCTTGATGGTGGAAAGAAATGGGAACAAATGAGTGTGCCACATGGAGATAATCACGACATATGGATAAATCCAAATAATCCTGACTTATTAATACAAGCCAACGATGGTGGAGCTAATGTAACACATAATGGTGGCAAAACATGGTCCACTCAATTTAACCAACCTACTGCAGAATTATACACTGTTGAAGTAGATGACCAATATCCTTATTGGTTATATGCAGGGCAACAAGATAATTCATCAACCATTGCTGTACCAAGTTTTCCACCAAGTGCTATTCAGAATCCAGGAACAGGTTGGATTATTAATACAGGAGGTTGCGAAACTGGTCCTGCTGTACCAAAACCAGGTAATGCCAACATAGTTTATGCCAATTGCAAAGGAAGATTTAGTGTGTTTAATAAACATATTGGAACAGAAAAAGAATACTCTGTTGGAGCGTCTAATATTTATGGCCATAATCCTAAAGATTTAAAATATCGTTTTCAACGTGTAGCACCAGTTCATGTGTCACCTCATAATCCAGATGTTGTGTATCATGGTTCTCAATATTTACACAAAACAAACAATGGTGGAATTGTATGGGAAACAATCTCTCCAGATCTCACAGCATTTGAAAACGATAAACAAGTTATTTCAGGAAGCCCTATTACGCGTGATATAACTGGTGAAGAATATTACAGCACATTGTATTCCATTAGAGAATCCAAACTTAAAGAAGGCTTAATTTGGACAGGCTCTAATGATGGTGTAGTTTCAATTACTAAAGATGGAGGTAAAACATGGAAAAACGTTACACCAAAAAACTTACCTAAAGGAGGTAGGGTTGAATCTGTAGAACCATCACAGTTCAATGAAGCTAAAGCTTACATTGCTGTTGATAGACATTTACTAGGAGATGATAAACCTTACATTTATAAAACATCAAACTATGGTGAAAGTTGGGAATTGTTAACCACTGCATCCAATGGAATTCCTTCAGATTTTATAAGTCGTGTGATGCGTGAAGATCCTGTACGTGAAGGTTTGCTTTATGCAGGTACTGAGTTTGGGATGTTCATTTCTTTCAATGATGGTAAGACATGGAACAAATTTCAGCAAAATTTGCCTGTAACTCCAATTACAGACCTTAAAATTTTCAGAGGCGACTTAGTATTAAGCACAATGGGAAGAGGGTTTTGGATATTAGACAATATCACGTCTTTAAGACAGCAACAAATCACTAATTTAAAAGAAACAGCTCATTTGTTTAAACCAGATAATACCATTCGCTATCGCTATCCTAATGTAAGCAGTCGTGCATTTCCTAATTACCCAAGGACTAGTGTTATTATAGATTATTTTATTCCAGAAAGCCACAAAGGAGGTATTCAACTAGAGATTTTAAATTCAAATAAAGAACTAATTTCAACAATTTTAAGTGATAGTACTCAATTAAAATCCACTGTAAAAGAGGTTGAGGATATGCAACTAAGTCAAATACTGCGTTATGTTGATAACAAGCTTGAAGAAAAAGCTGGTTTAAACCGTTTTGAATGGGACTTAAGCCAAAAAGGAGCTTGGCATAAGGACAAAAAAAGGAGCTTTAAAAATGGAACTATGGTAGCTCCTGGAACCTACATTGCTAAATTAACAGTAGGAGAGCAGTCTTATGAGCAATCTTTCGAGATTATAATGGATCCAAGGGTTGAAGCCGAAGGCATCTCAATAACAGACATAGAAACTCAAATTGCAATGATTAATAAGGTTACGGATTTATTGTCAGATGCTAGAAAACTACAAGACCAACTTGAAAAAGAAGCAAAATCCTTAAAAGACAAAAAAGCCAAAGACAAAGTTAGCAGACTTGAAAAAGTGAATACAGTTTTAAGTCAGTTAAAAAATGATGAAGGTGCTTATCCACAACAAATGTTAGTCTCACAAATTTCGTATTTGTTAAACATTCTTGATGGTGCAGATAAACTTCCAGGACAAGACGAAAAAAATCGTTATGAAGAATTGGTACAACAATTAAATAAAGTTAAAGAAGAAGCAAAAGAAGAATAGTAATTAATAAACTCAAAATATTTAAAGAACATTTAACTAAATACATTTTATCGATTCATCGATGTTTTTTTCTTTTCATAAGATTCAAAACCCTTTTATCGTAAAAATTTAACGTTCATATTGTTTTTCATGTGCAAAGATGCTTTGTTGCCTAATTTCGAAACGGTTAACAAACAAATAGTCCCATGAAACAACTACTTAGTATTTTATGTGTTGTTAGTTTTACAGGTTCTTCTTTTACTCTTTCTGCGCAAGAACCTGCTAATAGTCCTATGTTTGATTATACAGAGCAACAATTAAGCAATACAGATACTATTCCAGGTTTTAACAGTAAAGCCAATAAGTTAAAAATAACTGGAACCATTTATGAGAGTGATGGTGTAACTCCTGCAAAAAATGTAATCTTGTTTATTGAACAAGCCGACGACAAAGGTGATTACCAAATAAAAACAAAAGAAAACGGTCGCTATATGCACCATAGAGGTTGGGTAAAAACTAATGAAGATGGTCAATATACCTTATACACTTTTGTGCCAGGAGCTGCTACAGATCCTGTAACATTTCCTCGTAGAAAAGGACTTAAAAAAATATATCCTGTTATCATAGAAGAAGGCAAAACAGAGTACAATGCAGATGCTTTTCTTTTTGATGACGATCCATTACTAACTAAAACATGTCGCAAACGTTTAAAACGTAAAGGTGTTAATAGTATTTTAAAGCCTGTAAAAGAAGGTGATATGTTGGTAGCAACAAGAGATATAGTGCTGGAAGAAAGTACTCAAAACAGTAAATAAATCAATTCAACTATTATATTAAGAGAATCCTGTTTTATCGCAGGATTTTTTTTGCAAAAATTTTAGACTAATAGTATCAGATTACAATAAAAGAAAAACCAAGACTGATAAAAAAATTATATCCTTATTTTTGCACAAAACTCATAGTGAAATTACTTTACGATTTTCTTTTTATAACTGGTATACTTTTTACAAGTATCTACATTTATATTTTGCTTAAATCAAAAGCGCTAAATCTTTCAAAATTTATATTAATTACGTTATTTGTAATCATAATTTTAGTACTATTAGAATCTTATGCATACATACACCAAATACGATGGTTAAATTACTATAGTTTTACTTTTGTTTATGGAGTAAAACTTATAATTGGTCCATTATTAATTAGCTACATCCAATCTTTATTTTTAGAAGATAAGAAGGTAATAAAAAGGAATAAAATCTTATTTATTCCATATATTATTTTCACCGTTTTTATAAGTCTACCTTATGCTGTTGCTAGATTATTTGATGGTTATTATTTAGGTCATATAAATTTAATAGAAAATTACAGTCAGTATATAAGAATTAGTTTAGATATTATATTGTTATTATTTATATATCAAGGATTTAAACAATTTAAAAAGTATAAAAAAATATTAAACTGTCAATATTCTTATGTGGAGCAAAACAATTTTGTTTGGGTTCGTTATCTACTCGTTTCAGTAGCAATAATAATAAGTATCGATTTCTTAATTGTATTAAGCCAACTATTTTTTAATGTTCTTCATATACGATCTCAAAATATAATTATGAGTCTTGTAGCATTATGCATGATAGCTGGAGCATATTTTGGAGTTAATCAATCTAAAGTTTTGGTACCTTATTTTTTATTAGAAAATGATAACACCTTAATTAATAATAAAGTACTTACTATTGAAGAAAAGGATGAAAATATAAAGATAGAATTGTTATTAAATAAAGTAATGCAAGAGCAGAAACCTTATTTTGATGAAGAACTTACACTAAGTAAACTTGCTACTTATTTAAATATTACAGATAAAAAACTATCTAACTTACTCAATCAATACATTGACACCACTTTTTACAATTTTGTAAATACCTATAGACTTGAAGAATTTAAAAGAAGAATTAAAGATGATAGTTTTAAAGACTACACCATAGAAGGCATTGCAAACGATTGCGGCTTTAAATCTAAAGCAAGTTTTTATAGATTGTTTAAAAAGAAAACAGGACTTTCTCCTTCAGAATATAAAAAATCATTAAAATAATTGATGTTTTTGTCTCTTTGGAAGCAATGAGACACTGGTTATATACCATTTTAGTTGTTTTGCACCATTAATCAAAAAATGTAAAACAATGAAATTAAAAAAATCAATCAAAAAATGGATAATAGGGTTTGTGCTCTTATTTATTATTTCTGCAACTTCAGTATCATGCAAAATGATGTCAGAAATAAATTTTTATTTGGGAAAACACACAGAAGTAGTAAACTCATCTCAATTTAAATTTACTTCTGGAAAGTTAGCTATTAAAAATGTGAATGTACTTTCAACAGATTCAGAATTAATGCTACCTAATAAAACAGTATTAATTACTGATAATAAAATTGAAGCCATTGAAGATTCCATTAGCATACCAAAAGAATATCACATTATAGATGGCACCAATAAATATCTTATTCCAGGTTTAATAGATTCTCACGTGCATATCAAAAAAAGTCCAAACGATTTGTTGTTGTATTTAGCTAATGGAATAACACAAGTTGGAGAAATGACAGGAATGAAAGAGCATTTTCAATATCAAAAAGAAATAGAAGAGGGGGCAAGACTCGGACCTGATATTTATATTGCTTCGCCTAAGGTTAGTACAGAAAAAGGAATAAAAGTTACTCTTAGAAGCTGGTTTGAAAGGAGGCAGCAAAACTACACTTCGGTTAAAGCAGCAAGAAGATCTGTAAAAAAATATAAGGATAAGGGCTATAAAGCTATAAAATTAGCTTCACAACTTTTTGATAGAGATATTTATTTTGCAATTACCGATGAAGCAAAAAAGCAAAATATTCCTGTAATTGGTCATTTACCAGCTTATATATATATGGAAGATTTGTATACTTCAGGTCAATCACAATTGGCACATTTAGCTTCTATAATCCAATCAGAGAGGAACGAATATGGAGGTGTTGATTACACAAATGCTGACGCTTTTTTATCGCATTTTAACAATAAAGTTGACAGTATTGCTATAAAGTTAAAAGAAAGCAATATTACAATTAGCTCAACGCTTTGGATTTATGAAACAATGCCTAAACAAGATTTTGATTTACCCAATTTTTTAAAAACCATTCCTTTAGAGTATCAAAACCCAGGTTGGTTAGAACCATCAAAATTTTCAGGAGGTTGGTTGCCAGGAACAGGAAACAGCTATGAAAACCCTAACAATACAGACCCTGAAAGTAAAAGTCAAAGTGAAATTTATTGGAATGCTCAAACAGAAGCACTACATGTATTGACTCGTGCTTTTGTAAAACATGGCGTTAAAATTACAGCAGGAACTGATGCTAATGGTGCACATGGAGCAATCGCTGGTTTTTCACTTCATAATGAGTTAGAGTCACTTTTTAAAACAGGCATGAGCGAAGCACAAGTATTACATTCTGCAACTTTAGCTACAGCCAAATGGATGGGAGTAAAAAGTGGTAAAATAGAAGTTGGTTTTGAAGCTGATTTAGTACTCTTAGATAAAAACCCATTGGAAGATATCAAGAATACTAAAAGCATAGATGCAGTAATCAATAACGGAAAATATTTAAATAGAAAAACTTTAGACAAAATGCTTCATGAAGTTAAAGAAGCTAATAATAGAAGCAGAAAAGTAAGTATTGATGAGTACCTGAATTAGATTTATATATTTTTTTGAGTGAAAACAACCTCAGAAAAGAATAAAAATATTTTGTTTCAGGAGTTTTAGCACTTAAGTTGTTTAATAATAAATTAACCAAAACAAAATTTATGAAAAAGTTACTATTTATTTTATTAGCCATTACACTTACTAATTGTTCAAAAGAAGAAACTATAGACCTCACAACATTTAATGCTGAACTGTCAGTTTTAGAAAACTTAAATAATGGTGTTGCAGTTTTAGATATCGTAAATGAGGTAGGAGTAGAGGCATTTTATGGCTTAGAATACCAAGGTGGTTATGTTTTTCATGTTGATGAAACCAATGGAAATCTAATGATAGCAACAGATTACTCTGAAATTGGTCCAACGTCTTGGGGAGATCATTTTGATTTAACTAATAGTGCTACTATAGGCTCTGGACTTGAAAATACACAACAAATTGTTGATGGTAATTTAAACGACAATAGCAATGTGCCAAATGGATTAGAATTTGGGAGTGATAATTATGCCTTTAAAATAGCGATTGACTTAGACTATCAAAATTATAACGACTGGTTTATTCCAAGTAGTGGTTCAATGCAAGCCATATTTGAAAATGTACATTCTAAAGGATTAGGCAATTTTGATGAAAATCTATTTTACTGGACCTCAACCAAAGATGGTTATCAGCCTTATGTTATGAGCTTCAATGTTAATTTCTTTAACGGCAACCCTTTTTTAGGCACTTGTTTTGCATCAAATGCTTTATTATTAGTGAGAAAAGTTGAGTCTTAAAAATAATTAAACCTTGCAAAATATATAATAGAAAAATCCTGTCAAATGGCAGGATTTATATTTTTTAAATAATAAAGTCATCTAGTTTTCTAAACTGTTGCTATTTACAAATTCAAACACCTGCATTAAATCGGCATCATCATTTAAAGACAACTTATTATCCTTAATAAACTCTAAAATGGAATCTTCACTTACTTTATCAGATTGTAGAAGATTAGCAAAGTGTTTTTTAGAGGTTTTTAACCAAGATAACTCACCATTATCACCATACAGATAATATTTTGCTTTTTTTATGTATTTATTCGTTTTTCTACTAAGCATTGGGTTAGCATGACCTTGTCTGTAGTCTACACTATAGTATCTGTAAATTGAAAATTGTTCATTAAAAACTAGTTCTAGTATTTTAAGCTCGTTATTAATTTCAAAAGTCCTAAAAACCTTATCGTTAATTACAATTTTAACTAAGTTTTTACTATCAAAAGTAAAAACGTTATTGTCATCATAAATAGCCTCAAGCTTATTGTCATAGAGGTTTATATTTACCTTTTCTAACTTTACTCTGCCTGCTTCCTTAAGATATATCGTTGCTTCGGTATCCCAAGTATCAAAATAGTAGGCCGAACCTTCAGTTATGCGCTTTGCATTAACAAAACCTACTGTCATATTAATACCATTAAATTGCCCAAAACCTTGTCTAGTTGTATTAACTGGATTGGTGTCGTCCTCTTGAGCAAAAACAGGAACAACTATGAGCATAAGTACAAGTAAAATAATGGCTTTATTCATAACGTGCAATTTTATTGTTATACTGCAATATAATTCATTATTGCCATATTTGTTGTTAATTAAATTGAAAACTTGCTTAATATGAGTTTTATTATCTCTTTTTTAAATACTATTAAGCTGCTTGTAATGAGCATTTAGAGTTTAGAAGGGAAGCATAATGTATATGAAACAACTTCAAGTTCTTTAATTAAATTTTATATTTAGACTTTAAATAATTGATTAGGATGATAAGAACTCATTTCATAGCAATTTTTATAGCATTCGGATTGAATAAAAATATATCTGTTGCCCAAAATGATAGTAATAAAAGCATTGAGATTAAGCAATCCGAACATCAAAGCGATAGTTTAACTGCTTCAAATTTATTGGACTTGGCTAATTATTACTACAACCAAGAATTTAATATAGATTCATTGTATAGTATTGCCAATAGAGCAATTCTTATAAGTAAACCCAAAAAATTGCACACAATTACTAGCCGATGTTACAGTGCCAAAGCCATTGCCAACTTACACCGTGAAAATTTTGAACTTGTCAAAATAGATTTAGATAGTGCCGTACATTACGCAAATATAGCTAAAGACCTTAAGCAATTAGAAAAAACCCAATTGCTTTTAGCGGGTTATTATACAGCAAAAAAAGAAGCAGATAAAGCTGTAGAAACTCTAATGAGTGTATTAAAAAATGCCGAAAACAACATGGATGTGATTGGGCAAGCTTCGGTTTATTACAGATTGATAGACATTTATGCCAAAGAAAATAACAAGGAAAAAATAAAGGAAAATTTAGATAGACTTTCAAAAATTATTAAGACTTACCCAGAAGAAGTACCTGTTCAAATTCAGATCTATGTTCTTGAAACCTATCTTACTTATTTTCAAAAACAATCCACAATAGAGTCACAAAATATAGAACTACAAGACTCTTTAAACCATTATTACCAAAAAGGTTTAGCCTACACAAAAGAAAACCAATTGGTGCAAAACGAGGGTAGTTTACACAGCATTATGGCTATTTATTATATTAATAAAGATCAATTCTTAGAAGCCGAAACTTTTTGCAGAAAGGCTTTAAAGTTTAAACCCTATTTAGACAAAGTTTCCTTGCAAAATATCTACAGTGCCTTGTCCTATGTGTCTTTATACAAAAGGAAAGATAAAGACATGGTAAAATACTTAGACACTCTATTAAACCATATACCTATTACTACCCTTACCGATAGCATTAACGTAAATCATGTAGCTTACGAAATTAATTTTGCACTTCGAAATTATGAAATATCCCAAAAATACCGCGCTTTAGAACTTCAACTGAAGGAAAAAGAAGAAAATCTTAAGCAAACCAAAATTATTGAAGAGTTACAGCTTAAATACGAAACAGAAAAAAAGGATGCTATTATTAAAGCACAAGCTATAGAAAAAGAAGAACTTAAAAATAGAGCAAAAATCAACTATCTACTATTTGGATTGGGCTTTCTTGGGTTGTTAGTGTTTGTGGTTGGCTACTATTTTTTTACAAAAAACAAATCGCTTGCTGTTAAATTAGATTTAGAGCAAACTAAAGCAGCATTATTGCAATCTAAACTAAACCCAAACTTTCATCCCAAAGAAAATGGTGGTAATGGCAACGGCAAATCGGTTGATAAACTATTGGTAAAAAGCCAAGATATTAGCGAGTTAGTTAATATAAACGAAATTATTAGATGCGAAGCCGATGGAACTTATGCAAAAATAATCACTACTAAAAAAACACTATTATCGTCTAAAAATTTAAAATATCACGAAGATTTATTAACCAAACACAATTTTATCCGCGTACACAATTCGCACTTAGTTAATGTAGATTATATTCAATCATTCAACCGCCAAATACAAGACGGTATGCAACTTATTAATGGCGATAAAATTCCTGTTTCAGCACGTAAAAAGAAAGAAATTAGCGAATTTTTGGATACGCTGAGTTAATTCTCTTTTTTTGAAAAAAATCGCATGTATATTGTGTTTTTAATGAGAAATTGGGTGTGAAAGCTCTATTTCATTGACTTTACACTTACAGCAAAATAACATACACTTGCAAAACAAACCTGTACTATTGCGAGTTAGCACAGTACAGTAATCTTTCATAGTAATAGATTTGAGTCCAAATCAATAGTAAACTTAAAACCTATTTTATTATGAAAAACTTTACCCTTTTTACAATAGCCTTATTTTTTATTAATGCCTCGTTTTCACAAATTAGTTTTGTAGAAGATACTTCTAATAGTTTTGCTCCAGTAAGTTTGGGAGATGTCTCCTTTACCGATTACGATTTAGATGGCGACCAAGATTTATTAATTACAGGAAGTTCTACAGGAAACACGCCTGTTGCCATATTATATCAAAACGATGGTAGTGGTAATTTTACTGAAGTAACAGGTACACCGTTTCAAGGCATCTACAACAGTTCAATTGCTTTTGCAGATTTTGATAATGATGGAGATGATGAGCTTATTACCTCTGGATTAAATGCTAACGGTTTTAAACCAACTCGCTTTTTTGCAAACAATAATGGTACTTTTATTGAAGTTCCTGGTACTTCATTTATTTCTGTAGACCAAGGTGATATTAGTGTTGCAGATGTAAATAATGATGGTAATAAAGACTTTTTGTTAAGTGGGGCTGGTGGAGGAAACCTTTCATCAACAAAATTATATGATAATAATGGTTCTGAAATTAGTGTGCCATTTTCTGCAACATCAAACGCAATTAAAAACGGTTGTACTGGTTTTTCAGATATTGATAATGATGGTGACCAAGATGTACTAATTATAGGTTATAATTCTGTTAATGGGTTTTTGGCCAATTTGTATAAAAATGATGGTAATGCAAATTTCACATTACAAACAGGAACTCCCTTTGCTAATGAAACTTTATTATTTGATTCTGAATTAGCATTTTGTGATGTAGATAATGATGGTGACGACGATGTTTTGGTGTCTTTTGGTTTACAAACAAAACTTTATAAGAATGATGGAACAGGTGTATTTTCAGAAGTAAGTGGAACACCTTTTTTTGGAACTCAAAAATTAGCGATGAAATTTGCAGACATTGATAATGATAATGATAATGATTTATTATTGAGTGGAGCAGTTAATTCAAATTTTTATACAAATTTATACTTGAACAATGGCACTGGTTCATTTACATTAGTTGCAGGACTTCCTTTTGAAGGTTTAAATTTCCCAGCAATTGATATAGCAGACGTAAACGCTGACGGTAAAATAGATGTCTTTATCACGGGCTATAATGGCACAACTAAAGTTAGCAAACTATATCTAAATACATCAGCGTTATCAACACAAGATTATGCTATTTCAAAAGTGAGTCTTTACCCAAACCCAACTAAAGAAAGCTTTACAATAGAAATAAACCAAAACATTGAAACCGTAAATATTTTTGACTTACAAGGAAAATTGGTAAAAACATATAAAGACCATTTTACTAAAAGCTACAATATAAACGATTTGTTATCTGGTGTTTATTTTGTAAAAGTAACTTCTGGAAATTCAAGTACAACAATAAAACTGATTAAGAATTAGTGGTTAATCGTTTTTTTAATAAATACAAATTAGAATTGTTTTTAGTATTCCTATACACAGCTATAGGGATACTTTTTTTTTATTGCTTGAGAATCGTTAAAAAAATAGTTTTCCTAAAATAGCTCAGAATATTCAAGTTAACGAGAAGCCTATTTTATATATAGAATCATTATAGCTATCAAATGTACATTTGGGATAAACAGCTATATAAACACATTTGTACTATAATTTATATTATGTAAAATAGAAAATTATTTTATCCTTATTCTAATATATAAATGACGTTCAAAATAAAATGTTTATAATACAACTTCTTACATTTGGTTGGGAAAAAATGATATTTCATCTTAATTATTTGTACTTTTTTTCCCTGTAAACTAAGTTTACAATCAACCAAATTTATTATAAATGAAAAAAATTACTATTCTATTAGCCTTAATAGGCTTTTCATTTTCAAATATATATGCTCAACATTCTGTTTCTCGTGATTGGAATGAGCAATTATTAGACGCTATACGTATAGATTTTGCTCGACCAACCGTTCATGCAAGAAATTTATTTCATACCTCCATGGCTATGTACGATTCTTGGGCAATATTTGATAGCCAAGCAGAAACTGTTTTCTTAGGTAAAAATTTTCAAGGTTATAACTGTGTGTTTAATGGTATAGCAACGCCTTCTGATGTTGATGCTGCAAGACATGAAATGATGAGCTACGCTATGTATACCTTGCTTACTCATCGTTTTACCAATTCACCTGGTTCAGCAACATCATTGCCTGCTTTTAAAGCTCTTTTAAATTCTTATGGCTACGACCATACTTTTACCTCTACAGATTATAGTACTGGCTCTTATGCTGCTTTAGGAAACTATTTGGCAAGTCAGTTAATAGCGTTCGGATTACAAGATGGCTCTAACGAGCAATTTGGCTATGTTAATGAGTACTACACTCCTGTTAACGAGCCAATTATTTTAGATTTATATGAAGACAACGATTTAAACGATCCTAATCGTTGGCAGCCTTTGGCTTTTGATTATTTTGTAGATCAATCCGGAAATCCTTTTCCTCAGGCTACTCCTCCTTTTCTGAGCCCAGAATGGGGACAAGTAAAATCTTTTTGCTTAAAACCTGAAGATTTACAAATCCTTAACAATGGTTTTGATAGTTACGTATATAACGATCCAGGTCCTCCTGCATACATTCAAAATTCTAATAACGAAGATGGTATACACGATCCGTACAAATGGTATTTTTCTTTAGTAGCTGTTTGGTCTTCTCATTTAGATCCAAACGATAATACGATGATAGACATTTCTCCTGGAGCTTTGGGTAATGTCGATATGTCCAGTTTTCCGGATACCTTTCAAGAATATAAAGCATTTTATGATTTATATAATGGTGGTGATATTGGCACAGGAAGACCTTTAAATCCTGCAACCAATGCTCCTTATGTTCCACAAATGGTAAAACGTGCCGATTATGCACGTGTACTTGCTGAGTTTTGGGCTGATGGTCCAGACTCAGAAACACCTCCAGGGCATTGGTTTACTTTATTAAATTATGTAAGTGATCATCCAGATACAGTCAAAAAACTTGGAGGCCAAGGTAACATTTTACCTGATTTGGAATGGGATGTAAAATGCTATTTAGCTTTAGGTGGTGCTATGCATGACTCTGCTGTTGATACTTGGGGAATAAAGGGATATTACGACTATATTCGTCCTATTTCTGCGATACGTTATATGGCAACCAAAGGACAAAGTTCAGATAATACAACTCCTGAAGGCATTGCGAGTTACCATCCTCATGGAATTCCGTTAATTCCAGGTTACATAGAAATTATTCAAACTGGTGATCCTTTAGCTGGTTCTGGTGACGAAAATGTTGGTAAAATTAAAATATTAGCTTGGAAAGGACCTGATTTTATTTCAGACCCAGAAACTGATGTTGCTGGTGTAGATTGGATTTTAGGAACCCATTGGTGGCCTTATCAACGTGGTACATTTGTCACACCTCCTTTTGCTGGTTATCTTTCAGGACATTCAACATTTTCAAGAGCTGCTGCTGAAATGATGACACTTTTAACAGGTAGTGAATACTTCCCTGGAGGAATGGGAACTTTTGATGTAATTCAAAATGATTTTTTGGTTTTTGAAGAAGGTCCAACACAAAGTTTTACACTACAGTGGGCAACTTATCAAGATGCATCAGATCAAACCAGTTTATCAAGAATTTGGGGAGGCATCCATCCTCCTATTGACGATATTCGTGGAAGAGTTATTGGTCATAAAATAGGAATTGAAGCTTTTAACTTGGCATTGGATTATTTTAACGGAACTTTATCTAATGAAGACATAGTTTTAGCAGATAATGAACCTCTACTCTATCCTGTTCCATTTGGTGATGAGTTTACTGTAAAAACCAATAATGTAGATGCATTTAATTTAAAACTTTTCAGCTTAGATGGAAAACTTGTTTTGGATAGAAGTATAAATTCAAACTCTGCTACAATCAATACAACACAATTATCCTCTGGACTTTATTTTGCTAAAATTTTAGATAAGAATAACTCGCTCATTTCTACAAAAAAAATAGTTAAAAACTAACAACATAAAAAAAACCTGACTTACTTTTGCAACGTCAAAATAAGTCAGGTTATGTTTTCTCTTTTTAATATTTTTAGGTTTGTTGCCTTTTTAGAAGGTTTGTCTTATATTTTATTGCTTTTTATAGCAACTCCAATTAAGTATCTTGCCAAAGACCCTCAATATGTAAAAATGCTTGGTATGCCTCATGGCTTGCTGTTTATGTTATATATTATTTTGGTATTTATGTTAAAACAAGAAAATACTTGGGTTAAAGAGAATTTTAAAATGATTTTGTTAGCCTCAATCATTCCGTTTGGAACGTTTTATTTAGATTATAAGTACTTAAAAAATATTAGTGCCTAATGAAAGAAGTACAGTGCTTTTTTTATGATATGTTTATAGCTTGCGGAATTTCGGTAAATGTAGCCAAATACCTTAATATGTTATGTTTACTTATACTGCTTGCTATTATAATTTATATAACAGATACCATTACTCGTAGACTGTTACGTATTGGGTTTATTAAGTTGGCAAAAAAATCGAAAACCAATTTTGATAACCTTTTAATAAGTCACAGAGTTCCAAGAAACATTGCACACTTAGTGCCTCTGTTCTTAACCATTAAATTATTTCCTGTTGTTTTTTACGATTTTCCAGAATTTGAAAAATATATCATCATAATTCTTAAAGTTTACGGAATTATCTTGGCTGTTTGGATCATAAGAAGCTTTTTAAAAACCTCTGAATCTTATTTTAAAACACTACCTAAACTAAAGGATAAGCCTATTGATAGCTATATACAAGTAGTCATGCTCTTTGTATGGCTTATTGCCATAGCATCTTGTCTTGCCATAGTTATTAACCTTTCATTTTTTAGGTTTTTTACCACGCTAGGTGCTGCTTCTGCTATTTTATTATTAATTTTTAAGGACACTATTTTAGGTTTTGTAGCAAGTATACAAGTAGCCATAAACGATATAGTTAGAATTGGAGATTGGATTACAATGGAAAAGTATGGAGCTGATGGTGATGTTATTGAAATCAATTTATCAACAGTTCAAATTCAGAATTTTGATATGACCATTACAAACATTCCTACCTATGCGCTCATATCAGATTCATTTAAGAATTGGCGTGGTATGCAAGCTTCTGGAGGACGACGTATTAAACGTTCTATACTTTTAAAAGCAAAAAGCATTCATTATTTAACTCCAGAAAAGATTGAAAAGTTAAAAGGCATTCAACTTATTTCTGAATATCTCAACACGAGGCAAAAAGATATTGACAGTTACAACAATCAGCACAACATCGATAAATCGGTCTTAATAAATGGTAGAAACCTCACCAATTTAGGAGTTTTTAGAAAGTACTTGCAATCTTATATTGAAAACCACTCAGCCATAAACAAAAATATGTTTATTATGGTAAGACAGTTAGCACCTACTCCACAAGGACTTCCATTGGAAATTTATTGTTTTAGTAGTGACAAACGTTGGGAAAACTATGAATATATCATGTCTGATATTTTTGACCACGTTCTTGCAGCAGTATCGTATTTTGATTTAGAAATTTATGAGTTGAATTCAGCAATAACCGAATAGTTTTCTATTATTTCTTCAATCTGTCTTTTACAAATTCTACTTCAGTTTTACCATGAGGTTTTGGTTTGCCATCTTCTCCTAAGTTTACCATAATGATGTTATCTACCGTTAAAATGGTTTCGCGAGTCATTTTATTTCTGGCTTCACATTTAAGCGTTAAAGAGGATTTTCCAAATTTTGTGACTTCTATTCCCAATTCAACAATATCACCTTGCTTTGCAGAGCTCATAAAGTTTATCTCAGAAATATACTTGGTTACAACTCTTGAATTTTCTAATTGTATAATGGTATACAGCGCAGCTTCTTCGTCTATCCATTCTAATAATCGTCCGCCAAACAGAGTTCCATTTGGGTTTAAATCTTCAGGTTTTACCCATTTCCGTGAATGAAATCTCATCATATCTTTTCGTTTATGTAAGCTATCATTTCATTTTCTGAAACTACAGCTTTATCAAATATAGATTTTGCTTTTGTCAATAATGCATCAGCAATATCTCTATTTTTTATGTCTTTAGCATTAATACGAACATTAAAATAAGCTCCATAAACTGCTGTCCTTGCACATAATGTTCCTACTCCAGCATCAGACAATGAATTCTGCAATCCTTTTTTTGCCATTTCCATCATGACTTCCATAGAATTGCAAGCTGTTTCCATAACCAATAGTGGCACTTCAGTAGCATAAATAGTTGCAGCTTCAATAGCTTCAACTCTAATTTTCTTTTCTTCTTCAGTATCTTTTGGCATCCTAAAACCTTCAATGATTTTATTGAAGGCATTAGTGTCTTCATCTACTAAAGCTAATAATTTGTTTTTATAAGTTTGTCCTTTTTCTGCCCAAACAGAAAACTCCTCCCAACGATCGTCCCAACCTGGTTTATGAGCAGACAAATTAGCTACCATAGTTCCGAGTGAAACTCCAAGAGTACCAACATAAGCTGAAATAGAACCACCTCCTGGTGCCATAGATTCGCCAGCAGTTTCTTCAGCAAAATCAGTTAAGCTTAAATCTATGAGTCGTTTTACTTCTTTGTCTTGTAAAACATATTCTATAATCTTTTCTTCAGGTTTAAAGGGCTTTAAATCGTCTAATCCCAAAGATTTTACTGCAATTTTAATTTTCTCAGCATCAGATATTCCCAACGAACGGTTTTGTTTTCTTAAAAAATAATCGCCAGCATCTAACATAGCTTTCAACGGAATCAACCCAATAAGCTCAGATCCTGTCACACGTAATCCTCTTTCTTCTGCTGCCTTACAAGTTTCATCAAACGCTTTGTGCATAGAAGTAATGCTAATATTAGTAAGGTTGTAAGAAATTTGTGCAATACCATATTCTTCTATAAACCAACCAATACCTTTAACAGCCTTCAACTTTCCAGGAATACGTATTGGTTCGCCTTTATCGTCTAAAACTTTCTTACCAGTAATTGGGTCGCCTTCACGTAATACACGTCCTGCTTCACGTATATCAAAAGCAATAGCATTGGCTCGACGTGTTGAAGTTGTATTTAAGTTGATGTTATAAGCAACCAAGAAATCTCTTGCAGAAATAGCTGTAGCTCCAGTTGAAGCCACTTTTTTATTGAACTCTGCTGGACCAAAATCGGGTTTCCAATTAGGGTCTGAAAGTTTTTTAGGTAAACCTTCATACTCTCCTGCTCTACAATTTGCCAAATTTACACGCTTAGGCTCTTGAGCTGCTTTCTCATATAAATACACTGGAATGTCCAACTCCTCTCCTACACGCTTACCCAATTTGTGAGCATACTTAGCAGTTTCTTCTAAAGTAATACCAGAAATTGGTACTAAAGGACAAACGTCTGTAGCACCAAAACGTGGATGCTCACCACTGTGTTTACTCATATCTATAAGTTCTGATGCTTTTTTTATCAATAAAAAAGCAGCTTCGATAACTTGTTCTGGTTCGCCTGCAAAGGTAATAACAGTCCTGTTAGTTGCAGCTCCTGGGTCTATATCTAAAAGTTTGATACCTTCAACGGTTTCAACAATATTGGCAATAGTATGTATTTTATCTAAATTGCGTCCTTCGCTTATGTTTGGAACACATTCTATAAGTTGTTTTTGCATGGTAAATTGGTCTCGTATGAATTTGATTTCAAAGATAAGAATTCAGTTAGGATACTTAAATTTTGAAAGGAAAAATAAACTAAAATAAACTCTCTGGCTCTTTTCCCATTTTTGGGATTATAAGATTTGTTCCTAATACCTTGTTTGCATTCTTGATAAAGTGCGCTGAAAGCAAAGGTGATGCTTTTTCAATGTTTTGATGCACAAAGAAATTTACTTCTCCAGCGCCTTGCTCTTTCCATATTGCTAAGCGATTAATCCAGTTATTCAGCCTATCGTAATCACTTTGATGGTTAGCACCAACATAACGAATAAAAGCATTATTATTGGTTAAGCGCATGTGCATTAAATCACGTCTTCCAGCAGTATCTACAATTACGTTTGAAATATTATGTGCTTCTAAAAGCTGATATAAATCTTCAGCAACAGCTTTATCATTATACCAATCAGTATGTCTAAATTCAATAGCTAAAGGAATTTCTTTTGGCCAATTTTCAGCAAAGTTTACAACTCTATCAAAGTCTTTAGGAGCAAAATTATTATGCATTTGTAAAAAGATTGTTCCTAATTTTTCCTTTAGGTTTGAGGCACTATACAAGTAATTTTTAACTACTGGTTTTACATCATCGTTTAATCGTTTCCAATGGCTGATTTCTTGGTTGAGTTTTGGAAAAAACTTGAAACCTTCTGGTGTTTTATCATACCATTTAGCAAAAGTATCAGGAGGGAAAATTCTATAGAAAGTTGCATTTAACTCGATAGAATTAAATTGTGTTGCATAATACTCCAATTCATCTTTTATGCCTCTTGGATAAAAACCTTTTAAATCTGCTTTGTTCCATTTGGCACAGCCTACAAAAAGTTTAAATTCAGACTTTCCTTTATGTTTATTTAACACCATTTTGGTATCAATATGGTCAGGTGGTAAAGTAAAATCTATATGCTCTGGATTATCAACGTTTCCAAATTTCATTTCAATGTTTTTTAAGATATAAGTCCAAATTTAATAGGAATTAATTCTAATAAGTTTTAGTTGTTATTTTTTTCTTTAAATTATTTAAAAAATCTATTTATAGTGTAACAATTTCTTAAATTCGCATACAAATAAAAAAGAAAAATAAAGGAAAACTTTTCATAACATTATTTTTGGAATGGTTATTGAAAATTTTCATTCAATAAAATAACATTTAAAACTTTAAAATGAAAACTATTAAATTATTATTGGTTGCTTTAGTTGCAACTGCATTTACTCAAGTAAACGCTCAAACGGCTGATGAGATTATAGCCAACTACTTCGAAAATACAGGAGGAATTGAAGCTTGGCAAAAGTTAGAAGGCATTAAGATGACTGCAAAGGTTAACCAAGGTGGTATGGAAATTCCTTTAGAGATTGTTCAGCTTAAAAATGGAAAACAAATGACTTCCATTAGTTTTCAAGGATTAGAAATTAAGCAAGGAGTGTTTGATGGTGAAACTCTTTGGAGTACAAATTTTCAAACTCAAAAAGCAGAAAAAAGTGATAAAGAAAGCACTGACAATATGAAAATACAAGCTGGTGATTTTCCTGATCCATTTTTAAACTACAAAGAAAAAGGATACACTGTAGAGCTTTTAGGAAATGAAAGCATTGATGGTACAGAAACCTTTAAAATAAAAATTACTAAAAAGCCTATGATTGTAGATGGCAAAGAAGAAGAAAATTCAAGCATTTACTACTTTGATGCTGAAAACTTTGTACCAATTATGGTTCACACAGAGGTTAGAATGGGTCCTGGAAAAGGAATGATTTCAGAAGCTAAAATGAGTGATTACCAAGAAGTTGATGGTTTGTATTTCCCTTTTTCTCTATCTCAAGGAATTAAAGGTGGACAAGGGCAAGGTATCACTATTGATACATTAGAAATCAATCCAAAAGTTGATGATTCCGTTTTCAAGTTTCCTGAAGAAATTGCTACAGAAGACAAGAAAAACTAACATATTTATATAAAGCCTCAAAAATTATTGAGGCTTTATTTTTTTTCAACCAAAATACATAAGATTATATGAAAAAACTATCACTTCTCTTTTTGAGCTTAATTTTTACATCAATTAATTTACAAGCTCAAGATGAAAATACTATTGAATTAGAAGATTTGTTTGGCGATTTAAGAGCACGTCATATTGGACCAGCTCTTATGAGTGGAAGAATAAACGACTTAGAAGCTCATCCAACTGATGCAAGAATTATTTATGCTGGAACTGCTGGTGGTGGTGTTTGGAAATCTAATGATGCTGGCACAACCTTTAACCCAATTTTTGACGATTATTGCCAATCCATTGGTGCTGTAGAAGTAGATCCAAATGATCCTGACAATATTGTTTATGTAGGAACTGGAGAAACTTGGACAAGAAACAGTGTATCTTATGGAGATGGACTTTATAAATCTACAGATGGAGGAACCACTTGGAAAAAAATAGGGTTTGATAAATCTGAACGTATTGCTAACATTATCGTAAACCCTAAAAACTCTAACGAAGTTTACGTTGCTGTATTAGGTGCCTTATGGTCTGATAGCGATGAGCGTGGTGTTTATAAATCTATAGATGCAGGAGAGACTTGGGAAAAAATCCTTTATGTAAACCAAAAAACTGGTGCTGCAGACATGGCAATGGACCCAAATAATACTGATATTCTCTATGTTTCAATGTGGGAATTTAGAAGAACTGGCTGGTCTTTCGAATCAGGTGGCGAAAACAGTGCATTATATAAATCTACAGATGCTGGAAAAACTTGGAACAAAATTCACAACGGATTCCCTAAAGGTAAATTAGGTCGTTTGGCAATAGCAGTTGCTCCATCAGATTCAAATATTTTGTATACTGTAATAGAAGCCGAAGAAGATACTCGAAAAGGCTTATACAGAAGTAATGATGCTGGAAACAGTTGGGAACAACTTAACAACGATTTTGGTATTACAGTTCGACCTTTTTATTTTTCAAGAATAACTATCGACCCAAGAAATCCTGATGTTGTTGTAAAAGGTGGTCTTACAGGTTCTATTTCAAGAGATGGAGGAAAAACCTTTAAATCTCTTGGCAATATGCATAGTGATATACATGATATTGTCTTTGATATTAATGACTCTGATAGAATGTATGCAGGAACAGATGGTGGTGTTTATCGCTCTTGGAATGGAGGCACGACTATGGAAATTGTAGAAAACTTGCCATTATCTCAATTTTATCAAATAAGCGTAGATGATGCAACACCTTATAATGTATATGGTGGCTTGCAAGATAATGGTTCATGGTATGGCCCTTCGTCTTCAAGTGGTGGCGTAAATGCAGGAGATTGGAATTCTATTGGTGGTGGTGATGGTTTTAGAGTGCTAAAGCATCCAACAAAAAATATTATCTACTCTGAAATGCAAGGTGCAGAAAATGTTTGGAGGTATGATGTAGATAGAAAATTGGTTAAAACCATTCAACCTTTAGCACAAGAAGGACATGCAAAATTAAGATACAACTGGAATGCTCCTATGGCAATCAGTACTCATCAACCTGATCGTTTTTATATGGGAAGCCAATATCTTCATAAATCTGAAGATATGGGAGACACTTGGACTATCATTTCACCAGATTTAACAACAAATAACCCTTCAAAACAAAATCAAGCTGATTCAGGTGGATTATCTATGGACAATTCAGGAGCAGAAAACCATACCACTATATTTACAATTGCAGAATCACCATTAGATGAAAATATTATTTGGGTTGGTACAGATGATGGTAATGTTCAAGTAACACAAGATGGAGGGAAAACTTGGACTAACGTAGTAGGTAATATTAATGGGTTGCCGAAAAACACTTGGACCTACCACATTGAAGCAAGTGTGCATGGCAAAGGTACTGCTTATGCTGTTTTTGATGGTCATACAACAGGTGACATGAATCCTTATGCTTATAAAACCACAGATTTTGGAAAGTCATGGACCAACATTATTTCTGATAATGTAATCGGAACAACAAGAAATATACAAGAAGATTACGTAAATGAAGATTTACTTTTCTTGGGAACAGAATTTGGACTTTACATTACAGCTGATGGAGGCAAATCATGGAGTAAGTTTACAAAAAATATGCCTTCAGTTGCAGTACATTTTATAGACTTACAAAAAAGAACAAACGATTTAGTAATGGGAACCCATGGAAGAGGTGTAATCATTATCGATGACATTTCTCCATTAAGAGAAATTACTCCAAAAACATTATCAGAAAACCTATATTTTTTCAATTCTAAACCAATGGTACTATCTGATGAAAGTGGATTTGCTGGTAGTTTTGGAGCAGAAACACAATTTGTTGGTCAAAATGCATCGACATCTCCAAAAATAAAATATCTACTTCCTAAGCGACACACATTTGGGAAAATGGTTATGGAAATTCAGGATATGGATGGCAATGTGATTTCAAACATTACTCCTGGAAAATCCAAAGGAATAAATATTGTAAACTGGTCTGGAAACATTAAAAACCCAAAAATTGCAAAAGGAAAGACTTTTAGCTTTGGTGGTTTTACTTCTCCTCGTGTGCAAGCAGGAAAATATAAAGCTGTTATAACCAAAGGAAAAGAAACTTTTGAACATACTTTTGAAGTTGTAAATGATGATAGAACAGGTTTAACAGATTCAGATCGTGAGCTTAAGCATAACACAACCATGAAACTTTATGACATGACCCAAGATTTGGCTTATCTTGTTTATAAAGTTGATGCGATAATTGAATCGCCAAATACCAATAGCAAATTAAAAGCTTCTTTAAATAGCTTAAAAGAAACTTTGGTAGTTACAACTGGTGATAATTACGTTGGTTCTGCTGAACCTCAATTGCGCGAAAAAATGGCAGATTTATATAGCAAAGTTGCTAATAGCTATGACAAGCCATCAAACAACGAATTGGAAAATCTTAAGATTATTGAAACTCGTTTTAACAAAGCAAAATCAGACTTTGATAAACTTGCAAAGAAAGCAAAAGATGTTGCTTTTAAATCGTTTGCAGAATTTTTAGAAGAGTAAAACCAAATAACCAACCAAGCGTAAAAAGCCAACTCTGAAAGGAGTTGGCTTTTATGTTAATAACATCGTTAACAATACATAAAGGCAAGTGTTTAAAATACTTTTTGGTTTAGTTATTTTTATTCAAAATCTTTGCCTTATGATTGTTAGAGACCTTGACCTTAAACGTATTCGTCCTGATTATTTAACGACCACTATCAATGATGGAATGTCTACTGAAGAGCGTTTTCAAAACTTAGTTTTGCGGCCAATTATTAAACTTCAGAATGATTTTTTTATTGAAGTTTTTAAAAACTATGCCGCTAAACATAAAAATGTTTTTTACGACTTATCCTTAGAAAAACAAATTGACTATATCAATAACGCCATACACAAGGACATGAAGTTTAGAAATAGTTTGAAAGGCATGGTTATTGGTATGTTTACCATTGAGGAGTATTTGGTATACATAAAAGATTCTTCTGCACTGAACAAAAGAATGATGAATATAGTAAAGGAACGCTTAATTGATAACATCCAGATTTTAAGCTCTCCAAAAACCCTTACTGCTGTTTAAATAATGGATTCGCCATTAAGGTTAGTGGTAAGTACTTCGCTCATATAATCGAAAAAAGGCCTAATTGCTTTAAAAGAATCGTCAACCACATCCATAAAGTTGGCTGATGTTACTTCTTTGTCAGTAAATTTCTTGGTAAAAATGTACATTTTCTTTTTTATAAGATCAATGTCTTTATGCTCTTTATCAAAACCTTTTGGAGCAGTTTTTAACTCGTCACCAACAAATTCTCCCCAAACAGATTTAAAACTTTTATTGCTTAGTATTTTTCTTATTTCTGAAGCATCCATTTCAAACTCCTTTCTTATACGAAATAAGTCATCTTTATGAGGCTCCCAAAACCCTGTTGCAATAAAACTTTCGTTATTTGGCTGAATGTGCAAATAATAGCCACCACGTAACTCAGGTTTTTTTCTGTGAAAACTGCCTCCAAAATGGGTTTTATAAGGTGTTTTGTCTTTTGAAAAACGAACATCACGATAAATCCTAAACAGCTTTAAATTATCTACCACATCATGTGTATTGAGACGTTTAAACAACTGATCGTAAAATTGTTTGACCTCTTTTTCCAGTTCCTTAAATTCAGATTTGTTTTTAGTAAACCATTCACGATTGTTGTTTTCCTGTAATCTGTTGAAGAAAGAAAAGACTTCTCTTGGGATTGTTTCGTTCATTTTTCAAAAAAATTTTAATGAAATTACAAAAAAGTTATTTACTCTTCAAATTCTATTTTGTTAAGAATCAATCCTGAAGCTGGAGCAATATAATCCATAACTGCTGTACTTTCTGGTAAGAGGCTGTTTTTTATATCTTCTAAGGTTACCTCTCCTCTACCCAATTTAATCAATGTTCCCATCATTATCCTAATTTGATTTCTGCCAAAGCCTTTACCCATTACTCGTAACATATAGGATTTTTCAGGAAAAAAATTTGCTTTAATCTGATTGTTTTCTATAAGTTCACAAACATCTATAGTTCTATTATATAGTCCTTTATTTGATATTCTGTAACAGTAAGCCTTAAAGTTGTGCTTACCTTCAAATAGTTTTGCACCTCGTATCATCAATTCAATATCCAATTCAACAAGTATAGTGGTTAAAAATGGAGCACAAAAAGGATGGCATTTTTCTCCATAAGTAAAGAGGTAAATATATTCCTTAGTTTTTGAACTATTAATAATGTTGAAATCTTCACTGACTTCTTTAATAGATAAGGCTCTAATATCTTGAGGTAAGTTCTTGTTGAACAGGTTTAAAAACTCTGTTTCATCTTCAATTTTATGATGCAAGAAAAGCTCAAAAGCAGCTTCGTTGGCAGATACCATAGCATCTGTACGACCAGCAGCAAGAGTTTTAAAGTACTTGCCTTCAAGTATGTAATTAAAGGTTCTATCTATCATTAAATGCAAGGTTTTTACTTTTGGTTGCTTTTGCCAACCATGAAAACGATATCCTAAATATTGAATTTTAAATAAGTAATAGTGTTTATCTTTATTCATACCATTAATTATACTTTTACAAAGTTAGGATACTATTTTAAGTTTCATTTTTTATTTTTATATAAATTACATAGCTTGAAAAAAAACTATCCCTTTGATCCTTCTATAAAAAGCCATTTCATCATTGCAATTGGTCTTGCAATATGGATTTTTGTTTTTCTATATTTTACAGAACCTTTAGATGTAAACGAATTTGGAGACAAAGAAAAACTAATTTATTTACCTCTATATGGAGTTTTAGGAGCAATACTATATTTAACTGTGTTGCCATTTCAATATTTTTTGTCTAAAAAAGGAAAATGGTCTTTAGTAAAAGAGTTATGCTTTTTAATAGTATTTATAATTATTTCCATTGCCTTTTTAAGACTGTTTTATTTGCATGTTATAATGGAATGGAATCCCAAAGCATATACTTTTGGTTATCATTTAAGAGCAATACTGTTTCCTGCTACATTAACAATTTTACCAATTGTGGTTGTAGGAAGATATGCGTTTGGGAAATACAAAAACAAAAAAATTGAAGCAAAGAAAATTGAAATTGAAGGTGAAGGAAATTATGAAAGTCTTCGCCTTTTATTAAACGATTTGGTTTGCGTAAAATCTTCAGATAACTACATTGAAGTTTATTATTTAAATGGTCAATCTCTTAAAAAAAGCTTGATTAGAAATAAATTAAACGTTATTGAGGAATCCTTTTCAGAATTGCTGCGTTGCCATAGAAGTTATGTGATTAATCCTTTTCATTTTCAATCATGGAAAATTGAAAAAGGAAAACACTTCTTGACACTTTCACACGATATTATAATTCCTGTATCCAAAACTTTTATAGAAACTGTTAAGGACAAATTAAATTTCACCACAGAATAACCTAGTTTCGCCCCAAACACAAGTAAACCTGCTAATTGCATTAGGCAATGTTTTTATGTTTGCTCAAGAAATTTTTCAACTAAATTTTTTAAACATGAAAACAATAATCACAATTTTATTAGCAAACTTAATGTCTATCCTTCTTTTACATTCACAAGAAAATCAAGAAAAGGAAATTTTTATAATTGGTACAAGCCATACAGTACCCAAAATTGTTAAACATAGTTATAAAAAAATACTGCGTAGAGCAAAAGAATATAATCCTGACAAAATCTTTGTTGAAAGTCCAGTAGCAAATGATAATAATAGTTGGGAATATCTAAAGAATGGCTGGTCTAAAAATTATCAGAAATTCTATCGTATAGCAGATTCTATGAAAAATGTTTATGGTTTTAATGAAACAAATCACAATAATCTTTTAATGAAATCTTTTTCACAACTAACAAATGAAGATTTAAAAACACTAATAAATAACTTTGCTTATTTAAGAGATGAAGCCAATTATGATTTTTATAAATATATTTTAAAATATGGTATTAATGGTGCAAAAAAGCCAACTCGACATGAAGATGGCGATGTAACTTACAAACTTGCCTTATATGGTAATCATAAAAAATTAATTGCAATGGACTATCAAGCAATGAATGGTCTTTACCATGAAGCTTGGCAAAAATGTGCTAAAGAAGGTAGCACTAATGGAGACAATGCCTTAAACAGAAAAATCAACAAAAAGGATTATAACAGGGCAATAGTTCCAGCTATATTAGGAAGACTTCAACTGTATGCTAACTCTGAGGCTTCTTTAAACAGATTACATAGTACAAGTTCTTTTGGTTATGTAAAACACAAAACCAAAGCGTGTACAGCTGGTTCAAAATATTGGAAACTGCGCAACGAAGGTATGGCTCATAACATAGCCAATGAAGTACTGAATTCTAACTCTAAAAAAAATATAGTTCTTGTTGGCGCATCTCATGTGGTTGGCTTAAGAGAAGCGTTTAAAGAACTATATCCTAATCTAAAAGTAAGGTTGCTTAGAAATTAATTATTTCCTAAAATTAAAGGCAATCCATCTTTTCCTGAGCCTATAACAACAACTTTACTGTTAGGTGATTCTGCTAACTTCATTGTGGCTTCTATACCTTTGTCTTGTAGAATTTTATCAGTAAGTGAAGCACTTAAAATCTTGTTGGCATCAGCTTTTCCTTGAGCTTCAATAATTTGTTTTTGTGCTTCTTTTTCGGCAGTAACAAGTCTAAACTCATATTCTAAAGATTCTTGCTCTTGTTTTAGTTTACGCTCAATTGCTTCCTTAATTGTTGGTGGTAAGGTTACATCACGCACTAATACTTCATTCAATTGAACATTTTGATTTTCTAATATCTTTTTGGTTTCAGTAAATATTTCATCCTGAATTGCATCTCTTTTACTCGAATATAATTGCTCTGGAGTATAACGACCAACAACGCTGCGAGCAGCACTACGTATAGCAGGTTGTATAACACGTTGCAAATAGTTTTCACCCAAAGTTTGGTGCAATTTTCCTAAATCTTCATAAACTGGCTGATACCATGCAGAAGCATCAATTTGTATTTCAAGACCGTTTGAAGACAATACTTTCATTTTTTCAAAAAGTTCTTGTTGTCTAACTTCGTAAACATAAACTTTGTTCCAAGGCGCTACAATATGAAAGCCTTCACCCAAAGGTGGCTCGTCTGTTACAACTCCTCCTCCAAATGTTTTATATAAAACTCCAGCTTCACCAGAACCTATGGTTACAGCAGATTTAGCTATTAGTATAATTAATACAATAAGTGTAAAAATGATTGGAACTCCAATCTTAGGTAATTTTTCCATTTTATTTTGTTGTTAATGTTATTAAATAAGTCCGTTGTATTTTCTAATAAACCACTCTAACGCAAGACTTAGCGCTATGAGTGCAAGCAAATATTTAAAGTCGATTAAAGGTACGACATTTTTTGTACTCTTTTGAATAGTTGCATAGCGAGAATCGTTAAGTAAATCTGTGATTAAATTTTCTGTATTTGAAATAAAATAACTCAAACCTTCACTATTAGTAGACAACTGTTGCAGTTTTGTTACATTGGCATTTAAAAATTGTTGTTCTACATTGTAATCTAGAATTTGAAAAGTGCCAGAATTTGAGACTTCACCATTATTTGCTCTTACAGTATAGTCATATTCTCCTGGTGGAAAACCACTTAAGTCAGCCTGATAATTATTGTTTTTTAATACGAATGGAACGATGGTTTCGGTTTCAGATTCTTTATGTTTTGTAATGATGTTTATACTAGCCTTTGCATCGAACTCGTAATTTTTGTTAAAGAATTGTGCTGAAATAATAATATTACCATTGCCATTATAAAACGATTCGTGATCGACATTTAGCCTGCTTCTTTTTTTATTTGTCGCGAGGTATTGCACCAATTTTCCAATAAAATTATCAAATTGCTGGAACGATTTATCATTTAAATAGCTTTGTGATCTCCATTTCCATATATTTTCACCAAGCAACAAAGCTTCACGCTTACCATTACTCTCAAAAGTGACCAATAAAGGTAAGTCTGTTAAGGTGTTATTGACTTTTTTATATAATAAAGTTTCAGCTGTAGTATTAAAATTTATTTCACCAAATTCAGAGATTAATGGAGGGAATGAATTAAAATCTAAATCATCAATAATAAAAGTTGTGAAATTTGAATTTAAAGTTGACTGATAGTCTTCAAATTGTTGAGTAATGTCTAACACATAATTGTCTTGCACTTGGTTTAAAAACGTCCATTCTGTTTGGCTTCCAGCAATAACAAATTTGTTTATTCCAGTATTTTCGATTATTTCATATGCTTGTCTGAATTTTGAATTTGGTTGATAAAGTATAGCTAGTTGAAAATTATCGGCAATATTTAAAAACTCATTTGGAGTTACTATTGATACTGAACGTTGCTCATTGCCTTCAATAGATTTTTTAAACATTCCCAAATCTGGATGAATAATGTCACTAACAATAGCTATATTGGTTTTTTGGTCTATAACTTCAACAGCAAAGGGCTTACTATTATTAATTATGTTCTTTTCATTATCTAAAGCTTCTAAACGAGCTGTATAAGAATTGACTCCTACTCTATTAGCAGGCAACGTAAAGTTAATAGTACTTGCATTATTAATTTTAGAAAAACTTAAAGGTTGTCTAAACACAACAGAATTTCCAGAGCTTACTACTAATTGAGTATTTATTGTTTCATTACCATTATAAATTGCGATAATTTCAACAGGAAAATTATTCTTTAAATAAGCATATTTGTTAACGTTTAACTGTTGAATTTTTAAATCTGTATAAGTTACTGTATCACCTAATATTACAGGATAAACTGGCTGACCATAGGACTTTAAATCATATTCATAATCATAACCAAAAGTCTGGTTACCATCTGTAATAAGTACAGTTGGAGAAATGTCTTCATCATAAATTTGACCTAAAGCACTAAACACTTTTGAAATGTTTGTTTGCGTTTTAGAAAAGGATAAAGAATCGATGCTTGTAGTATTCAACTCATTTCCAAATTCAAAAAAACTAAGATTGAATTTTTGATTTAATTCACTATTTGATTCTATACTTCTTAATAGACTTAAAGCGCTGTCTGTTTGTTCTAAGTGGTTGATTGATTGTGTATTATCTACTGCTATTACTAAATTTGGTTTAACATTAAAATAAGAAGTTTTTTCAAACTTAGGATTGATAATCAACAACAGAATGGCAAAAATTGTAATACAACGAAGAAAAATAAAAACAGTATTTAACTTGTGTTTCTTTGCCTTATACGCATATTGAAACAGCGCTATGAATAGCGCTGAAATTCCTGCAATAATAATTAAAACTAGAGTTTGTGAACTCATTAATTATTTAGTGATTTTATGCATTCATTAAACAAATGCATTTATTAGGTTAACATTCCACCATCAACATTTAGGGTTTGACCTGTAACATAAGCACTCATGTCGCTTGCTAAAAACACACAAACATTAGCTATGTCTTCAGGTGTTCCACCTCGTTTAAGTGGTATAGCTGCTCTCCAGCTATTTACTGTATCTTCATCTAATTTTCCAGTCATTTCAGTTTCAATAAAACCAGGTGCAATGACATTACTTCTAATATTACGAGAACCTAATTCTAAAGCTACAGATTTTGAAAAACCAATAATTCCAGCTTTAGAGGCTGCATAATTAGTTTGTCCAGCATTTCCTTTTACGCCAACTACAGAACTCATATTGATGATTGAGCCCTTTCTTTGCTTTAACATAGTACGTTGTACAGCTTTAGTCATATTAAACACAGATTTAAGGTTAACTTCTATGACTTTATCGAAGTCTTCTTCCGTAATTCTCATTAGAAGATTATCCTTAGTAATTCCTGCATTATTGACTAATATATCTATGCTTCCAAATTCTTTGGTAACTTCATCAGCTAATTCTTGAGCTTCATTAAAATCGGCTGCATTACTTTTGTATCCTTTTGCTTTTATCCCAAGAGCATTGAGTTCTTTTTCGAGTTCGTTAGCTGCTTCAACAGATGAACTATATGTAAAAGCAACATTAGCTCCATGTTCTGCAAAAACTTTAGCAATACCTTTACCAATTCCTCTACTTGCTCCTGTTACGATGGCTGTTTTACCTTCTAATAATTTCATAGTTTATTGTGTAATAGTTGATTTTCAAAGATAGCAATTACAAGTTGCATCAAATAAAAAAACCTCACAAAATCTTATGAGGTTTTTAACACTGTATATTATAATAAAGTTAAAGTTTAAGCTAAAACTTCGGCAACTTTTTTACCAATTTCGGCTGGTGAATCAACCACGTGAATTCCACATTCTCTCATTATTCTTTTTTTAGCTTGTGCAGTATCATCACTTCCACCAACAATAGCTCCAGCATGACCCATTGTACGACCAGCAGGTGCAGTTTCTCCAGCAATAAAACCAACAACAGGTTTTTTGCTTCCACTATTTTTATACCATTGCGCAGCATCTCCTTCTAACTGACCTCCAATTTCACCAATCATAACAACACATTCAGTTTCAGGATCGTTAATAAGCATTTCAACAGCTTCTTTAGTTGTAGTCCCAATAATTGGGTCACCACCAATACCAATTGCAGTAGTAATACCTAATCCTTGTTTCACAACTTGATCTGCGGCTTCATAAGTTAACGTTCCTGATTTAGAAACTATACCAACTTTACCTTTTTTAAACACAAATCCAGGCATAATACCTACTTTGGCTTCTTCAGGAGTAATAACTCCTGGACAGTTTGGTCCAACCAAACGGCAGTTTTTACCTTTTATATAATTTGAAGCAATAATCATATCAGCAACTGGAATTCCTTCAGTTATGGTAATAATTACTTTAATTCCAGCATCAGCAGCTTCCATAATAGCATCTGCAGCAAAAGCAGGTGGAACGAAAATAATTGTGGTATCTGCACCAACTTTTTCAACAGCTTCTTTAACAGTATTAAAAACTGGCTTATCTAAATGTGTCTGACCACCTTTTCCTGGTGTAACACCACCAACTACATTAGTACCATATTCAATCATTTGGCTAGCGTGAAAAGTACCTTCACTACCAGTAAAACCTTGAACAATTATTTTCGAATTTTTATTAACTAAGACGCTCATTTGTGAATTTATTATTTTTTTAAATAGGTTGTGCAAAAGTAATTTTTTGAAACCTATTAATAAAGTAAAAGAGTTTTTATTTATAAGTTTTTTAGTTTTTCCAGAATTTCCGGAATTTTTTTAATGGCAGCAATCTCTTTGTACTTAGACCTGAAGTCGTCAGCAGGAATACCAAAATAGCTTTTATTACCTTCTAAAGATTTACTAACGCCTGCTTTCGCTGAAATTACTGCTTTAGTTCCAATTGTTATACCACTTGTAATGCCAACCTGTCCCCAAATAGTAACTTCATCTTCAATAACGACACAGCCAGCAATACCAACTTGTGATGCGATTAAACATTTTCTACCAACTATAGTATCGTGACCAACCTGAACCAAGTTATCAATTTTAGTACCTTCCTTTATGGTTGTTGAAGCTGTAACACCTTTATCAATAGTACAAGAAGCTCCAATATCAACATTTTTTTCTATCACTACATTTCCACCTGACAACAATTGGTCGAATCCTTCTGGTCGTTTTTTATAATAAAAAGCACTTGCTCCTAATACTGTATTGGCATGTATAATCACATTATCACCAATAATAGTTCCATCATAAATACTCACATTGGAGTGAATTGTACAATTTTTACCAATAACCACATCATTACCAATAAAACAATTAGGTTGTATTACAGTACCTTCTCCTATTTTTGCAGTTGTAGAAATGCTTTTATTAGAAGAAACAAAAGGCTTAAAGTGACTGGTTAATTTATTGAAATCTCTAAATGGATCGTCAGAAACCAAAAGAGCTTTATATTCTGGGCAATCTACTTCTTTATTAATCAATACAATAGTTGCAGCAGATTCTAAAGCTTTGTCATAGTATTTAGGATGATCTACAAAAACAATATCACCTTTTGTAACCACATGAATTTCGTTCATTCCTAAAACAGGAAAATCTTTATCACCAACAAATTTACAATTGATAATTTCAGCAATTTGTTCTAAGGTATGTGGCTTAGGAAATTTCATTTTACCTACTCTTTTACACGTTCTTTATAGGTTCCTTTTTCTGTTTCTATCTTAATCTTGTCTCCTTCGTTTATAAACAAAGGAACCATAACTGTTGCTCCAGTTTCAACAGTTGCAGGCTTCATAGCATTGGTTGCTGTGTTGCCTTTTACTCCTGGTTCTGTATGTGTAATTTCTAAAACAACGCTTGCAGGCATTTCAACAGAAAGAGGCATCATACCATCTTCTGCATTCATGATAACAGTAACCACTTCACCTTCTTTAAGTAAATCAGGAGCATCTAAAGCATCTTTTTGCAGAGTAATTTGAGTGTAATCGTCAGTATTCATAAAATGGAAGGTGTCTCCTTCGTTGTATAAATACTGAAACTGATGAGTTTCTACTCTTACGTCTTCAATTTTGTGACCAGCAGAAAATGTGTTTTCCAATACTTTTCCTGTAGTTACGCTTTTTAGCTTTGTTCTTACAAAAGCTGGTCCTTTTCCTGGTTTTACATGTAAAAATTCAATAATTTTATAAATATCATGGTTGTACCTAATGCACAATCCGTTTCTAATATCTGATGTACTAGCCATAAAAATGTTTGTTTGTATTTATTAATTCTACCTAAGCTAAGCTTTAGTAGAGAAAGTTAATTTGATTTAAAGTAGCCTTTCATGATACCTCGATGAGAGTTCTTTATAAATTGAAGAATTTCATCTCGTTCAGGAGTGGCTTCCATTTCGGCTTCAATTATTTCTGAAGCTTGAGTGTTATTATAATTTTTTTGATAGAGTAATCTATATATATTTTGAATTTCCCTTATTTTATCTGCTGAAAAACCTCTTCTTCTAAGTCCAACTGAATTAATTCCAACATAAGAAAGTGGTTCTCTCGCTGCTTTAACAAATGGTGGGACGTCTTTTCTCACCAACGATCCTCCTGTAACAAAAGCATGATTGCCAATAGAACAAAATTGATGCACAGCTGTCATACCAGCTAACACCACATAATCTCCAACAGTAATATGACCAGCAAGTGTACTGTTGTTTGAAAAAATACAATTGTTGCCAACAAAACAATCGTGCGCAATGTGACAATAAGCCATTATTAAACAGTTGTCGCCTATAACAGTTTTCATTTTATCTGCTGTACCACGATTAATGGTTACACATTCTCTTATGGTTACATTGTTACCAATTTCAACCGTTGTGTCTTCATCATTATATTTTAAATCTTGAGGAATTGCCGAAATTACTGCTCCTGGAAAAATGTTGCAGTTCTTTCCTATTCTGGCTCCTTCCATTATGGTAACGTTTGAGCCAATCCAAGTTCCTTCACCAATTATAACATTGTTATGAATGGTTGTAAAAGGTTCTATGACTACATTTTTTGCAATTTTAGCTCCTGGATGAACGTATGCAAGAGGTTGATTCATTTTTTATTATTTTACTTTAACAATTTGAGCCATGATTTCGGCTTCAGAAACAAGTTTACCATTAGCATAGGCTTTTCCATGCATTTGGCAAAGTCCTCTTCTAATAGGTGATATTAAGTCTAATTTAAAAATTAGTGTGTCACCTGGAACCACTTGATGTTTATAACGTACATTATCTATCTTAAGTAAATAGGTTAGATAATTTTCAGGATCAGGCACAGTGCTCAAAACCAATATACCTCCTGTTTGAGCCATGGCCTCAATTTGTAAAACTCCAGGCATTACTGGAGCACCAGGAAAATGGCCTACAAAAAATGGCTCGTTCATGGTTACATTTTTTAATCCAATGACGTGAACATCTGAAAGTTCGAGTATTTTGTCTACAAGCAAAAATGGAGGTCTATGAGGTAGCATCTCCATAATTTGGTTAACATCTTTTACTGGAGTTGCAAACAAATCGACATCAGGAACATAATTTCTGCGCTCGTTTTTAATTATTTTTTGAAGCTTTTTGGCAAATTGTGTGTTAACAAAATGTCCTGGTTTATTAGCTATTACCTTACCTTTTAATCGCGTGCCAATTAAAGCTAAATCACCAACCACATCAAGAAGTTTATGTCTTGCTGCTTCGTTAGGATGGTGAAGCGTTAAGTTATCTAATATACCATTTGGCTTTATTGAAATGTTGTCCTTTTTAAAAGCAACTTTTAAACGTTCCATTGTTACAGGAGATAATTCTTTATCTACATACACTATAGCATTGTTCAGATCGCCTCCTTTTATTAAACCATGTTCAAGTAGCATTTCTAATTCATGCAAAAAACTAAAGGTTCTGGAATCTGCTATTTCTTTTTTAAAATCTGAAATGCTGTTTAAAGTTGCATTTTGAGTACCTAAAACTTTGGTGCCAAAGTCAACCATTGTGGTGACTTGGTATTCATCTGCTGGGATAATAGTTATTTCACTTCCTGACTCTTCATCTTTATAAGAAATAACTTCTTTAATAATATATTCTTCACGATTGGCATCTAACTCAACAATTCCAGCAGATTCTAAAGCCTCAACAAAGAATTTTGAAGAACCATCCATAATTGGAGGTTCTGAAGCATTGAGCTCCATGTAAACATTATCAATTTCCAAACCAACCAAAGCAGCTAAAACATGCTCACAGGTTTGTATGGTTACTCCATTTTTTTCAAGACAAGTGCCACGTTGTGTATTGGTCACATAACCAGCATCAGCTTCGATAGTTGGACTTCCTTCAAGATCAACTCTAACAAAAGCATAACCATTATTAGCTTCAGCAGGTTTAAAAGTTAGTGTAACGTCTTTTCCAGTGTGCAGTCCAACTCCTATTAGCGAAACTTCTTTAGCAATTGTAGTTTGCTTAAATTCTTTACTAACCATTAGTTTTCTCTTTTTTTTTCTAAACTGTCTAATTGTTTAACGATTTTTGGCAGATTTTTAAAATACACATAAGATTTATTAAAATCGCCATAGGACAATGCAGGAGAACCTTGCAAAACTTCATTATCTTTTACATTTCTGCCAATTCCTGATTGTGCTTGAATTTTTACATTATTTCCGATAGAAATATGACCAACAATGCCTACTTGCCCTCCTATTTGGCAATTTTCGCCTATTTTGGTTGAACCAGCTATTCCAGTTTGTGCTGCAATAACTGTGTTTTTTCCAATTTCAACATTATGAGCTATTTGTATTTGATTGTCTAACTTGACTCCTTTCCTAATTATTGTAGAACCTAAAGTGGCTCTATCTATGGTTGTAGCTGCGCCAACATCTACATGGTCTTCTAAAATAACATTTCCTGTTTGAGGTACTTTATTGTATTCTCCTTTTTCATTTGGCGTAAAACCAAAACCATCTGCGCCAATAACTGCTGCAGAGTTAATTACACAATCATTACCTACAATACAGTCTGAATATATTTTTACTCCAGAAAATATGACTACGTTATTTCCAATACTTACATTATCTCCAATGTATGTATTAGGATAGATTTTTACGTTGTTGCCAATTTTTACATTGTCTCCTAAATAAGAAAAAGCACCTAAGTATAAATTATCTCCATAAGTAGCTGATTTAGAAATAACACTTGGCTGTTCAATACCAACCTTATTCATTTTTACTTGATTATAGTAATGCAATAAGGTTGAAAAAGCTTTGTAAGCGTCACTGACTTTTATTAAAGTAGTCGAAATCTCACCATCAGGCTCAAAATCATTATTAACAATTGTAATGGAAGATTTTGTAGTATAGATGTAAGGTGTGTATTTTGGGTTGGCTAAAAAAGTTAATGAGCCTTCCTTGCCTTCTTCAATTTTTGCAAGCTTAGAGACTTCAATTTCTGGGTCACCAACTACATTTCCTTCTAAGATTCCTGCTATTTGTGCTGCAGTAAATTTCACGCTTTTAGGTTTATTGTTTTAAAAACTTTCAGGATACAACAAATAATCTTCAACATTTAGTTTCGGTTGAGCAAAAGTATAAAAAATGTGCTAAAGTTTAACCTTAGGATAACATATAAAGTACTTGGTTACAGGTTTAGCCAAAACTTTTAAATTTAAATGGTCTGAAGCCTCAATGATATCCTTTACTTTTCCGTTTTTAAACAGAATGTTTATTTTTTGACCTTTTGATTGGTATGCTTGGTTTGTAACCTCTCCTCCAAACACAAAATATGAAGCTTCTTCATGAGTAATCTTGTATTTTATCATTAAATCTTTGATGTGCTTTTCAAAACTTGAGTTTTTAACCTTACTGCTCTTAAATTTAATTTTCAACAACTCTCTTTCCATAATCATTTGGCTTAAATTTTTTAGAACAAAATCATCATGGTATTGCCATGATTTCATTGCAGACAATATGTCTACATCGTCTAATTTTGCAAATGTGTGTAATACATTATCGTTAAAATCTTTTTTAGAAACAGAGTTTTTTAAAAAGAATAACAATGCCTTACTTGCTTCCAAGCCAAATCCTTTTGTGGTGAGTTCTTTAGCACGTTGCAATAATTTTATAAGCAAATTTTCTGCCACCAAACTTGTTTTGTGCAAATACACTTGCCAATACATTAACCGTCTTGCGGTTAAAAATTTTTCAACAGAATAAATACCTTTTTCCTCAATAACCAATTCATCATTCACAACATTAAGCATTGTAATTAAACGCTCACTATTTATATTTCCTTCAGCAACTCCAGTATAAAAGCTATCACGTTTTAGATAGTCTGCCCTATCCATGTCCAATTGACTCGAAATAAGCTGGTGCATAAAGTTTCTGCTGTACTCTCCCTTAAAAATAGTGATGGCAAGCGATAAGCTTCCATTAAATTCTTCATTCAGTTTTTCCATAAAAAACAAGGAAAGTTCTTCGTGAGAAACACCATTTACAATACTATGTTCCATGGCATGACTAAAAGGCCCATGACCAACATCATGCAAAAGTATAGCAATGAGTAGTGCGTTTTCTTCATCTTCAGAAATTTTAACTCCTTTAAAACGAAGTATTCCAACCGCTTTTTGCATTAAAAACATACAGCCTAAAGCATGATGAAACCTTGTGTGGTGAGCTCCAGGATATACCAAATAAGACAAACCCATTTGTGTAATGCGTCTTAGTCTCTGAAAATATTTATGTTCAATAAGATCAAAAATTAAAGCATTGGGAATAGTAATAAAACCGTAAATTGGGTCGTTAAATATTTTAAGTTTGTTCTTTGTGCTCAAACTATAACAATTAAATTTTTTACAAATATAAATATATGAACAACATAAACGTCCTTTGGATTGATGACGAAATAGATTTGCTTAAACCACATATACTGTTTTTAGAGAAAAAAAATTACCAAGTTACAACCTGTACTAATGGTACTGAAGCCTTAGAGATAATTAGCGATCAAAAATTTGACATTGTTTTTCTTGATGAAAACATGCCAGGATTAACAGGTTTGGAGACCTTGTCTGAAATAAAAGAAAAAAATGCCAACCTTCCTGTAGTGATGATTACCAAAAGCGAAGAAGAATACATTATGGAAGAAGCCATTGGTAGCAAAATCGCAGATTATCTAATAAAACCCGTTAATCCTCATCAAATTTTGTTGAGTCTTAAAAAGAATTTAGATAATACTCGACTGGTTTCTGAAAAAACAACATCAAGCTACCAGCAGGAATTTAGAAAAATTGCCATGGAAATGGCTATGGTAAACAGTTATGAAGATTGGGCTTCACTTTACCAAAGGCTCATTTATTGGGAAATACAGTTAGAAAACATAGAAGACCCAGCCATGATAGAAATTTTGGAATCCCAAAAAACTGAGGCCAACCATCAGTTCGGAAAATTTATCGAAAAAAATTATACCAATTGGTTTTCTGCCAAGGCATCTGCTCCAACAATGTCTCATAATTTATTTAAGGAAAAGGTAGTGCCACAGCTTTCAAGTGGACAACCAACATTGTTTGTGGTTATAGATAACTTAAGATATGACCAATGGAAAGTATTACAACCTATTATTAATAACCATTATAAGGTTGAGGATGAAACAGCTTACTACAGTATATTACCAACAGCAACCCAATATGCCAGAAACTCTATATTCTCAGGGCTAATGCCAAGCGATATGGAACGATTACATCCAAATTTATGGCTTAATGATACAGACGAAGGAGGAAAAAACCTTTACGAAGGTGAGTTTCTTGAAGCTCAGCTAAAGCGCTTAGGATTATCTCATTTAAAACACGAATATGTAAAAGTTACCAATTTAAAATCTGGAAAAAAGTTTGTTGAAAACTTTAGGTCTAAAAAAGACAACGATTTAACTGTGGTTGTCTACAACTTTGTAGATATGCTCTCGCACTCAAAAACCGAAATGGAAGTGATAAAAGAATTAGCATCCAATGATAAAGCTTACAGATCACTTACTGAGAGTTGGTTTAAAAATTCACCTTTATTGGAAATGATTCAACAAGCGCAACAACTTGGTTTTAAACTTATTTTAACTACAGACCATGGAACCATCAATGTAAAAAATCCTTCAAAAGTAATTGGCGACAGAGACACGAGCTTAAATTTGCGTTACAAAACAGGACGTAGTTTAACTTATGAAGATAAAGAAGTTTTAGCTATTAAAGATCCAAAAAGCGTACACTTACCTTCTATTACTATGAGCAGTTCGTTTATATTTGCTAAGAGCGATTTGTTTTTTGCCTACCCAAACAACTACAACCATTACGTAAGTTACTACAGAAACACATACCAACATGGAGGTGTTTCATTAGAGGAAATGATCATTCCATTTGTAGTGTTAAATCCTCGCTAAAAATCTATTAAATGCAAAAAACATCGATAAAATGCATTTTTTTATTGTTTTTTTCATACTTTTGTCATAATATTGTAATGAAGTAATGACTATAGAATTAAGTTTTGACCTTAACTCAATAGATGATGTTGCCAAAACCCTTTTACAAAAAGTAACCACAAAAACCATATTGTTTTATGGCGAAATGGGAGCTGGCAAAACCACCTTAATACAAGCTTTGGTTAAGCAATTGGGTGGTAAACAGGCAACAAGCCCAACATTTTCTATTGTAAACGAATATGAAGTTGAACATGATATTGTGTATCATTTTGACTTTTATAGAATAAACAATGTCAGCGAAGCTTATGACATAGGAATTGAAGATTATTTTTACTCTGGACATTGGGTTTTTATAGAGTGGCCAGAAAAAATAGCAGAAATTCTGCCTTTTGAGACAGACATTTCTTACATAAAATTGAACAAAAATGGCTTCAGAACGCTTAAATTAAAAGTTTTTGAATCAGAATTAAAAAATAAATAGTAAAAAAATAGTAAAAAAACCTAAACAGACCCCAAATAAAAATCGAGAAACTACGGAAAAACCGTAGCTTGAAAGTGCCGTAAACAAAGGGATTTAACATTTTTTTAACAAAATTAATTGACTTCCAATTTTATCTTTGTAATGTTAATTAATTAATTAAATCCCTTGAATTATGAAAACTAAAAAATTAGTATTAGCAATTGCGATTTTTGGTGGTGTTCTGTTTACAGCGCAAGCTGCAAACTTAATTGACTTAAATGAGCAATTCAAAACAAAAATCGAAAAGAAAGATATCAAGCTACCTAAAAACGGACAATAAGTCTGTTTTTAAGAAGAACATCTTAGGAGGTAGCATAATAGCTACTTATATAGCTGCTACTCCTTTAATTTTTAACTTGTATCAAAGTGTTCCAGAAACAAAAGTTTGGGACACTTTTTTATTTACCTACGAAAGTGGTTGGTATGAAAGCGCAGCTGTAAGTGCATGGACACTAATGGGTAAGTTAGTACCATTAATGCTCCTATTTATATGGTTTTTTACCAATAGACATTGGTGGTATCATTCACTATTAGTCCCTATTGCCATGTATGTTTATCAAATAATTGAAATAATTAATAGCGACATAGTAGTTATAGATAAAAATTTGATAATTTATTTATTACCAGTTATGGCGATTGTAATACCATCTATTTATTTAATTAGAGCCCAAATGTTTAATAAACTAAATGATGCCGACAAAACCTTAGAAGAGCTTGAAGAGGAGTTTATGATTAAACCAAAAACCTTTATTGAAAAAGTAAAACAGTATTTTTAAAAACTAATACAAATCAATAAAAAAGCCTTTCATCAAGAAAGGCTTTTTTATGTCTATAATGATTACTCTTTCCGTTTTGGCAATCCCTTAACAAAACCCATTAAATCTTTATGATCAGCTGTGAGTTTACCATTCACTAAAAATACAGGCATATTAATTGAAGCATCAAAACCGTTTGCTTTGAGTAATTCCCACATTTTTTTATTGGCTTCATTACCTTTCTCTGTTCTAATAATTTTAAAATCGTAATCATTATCAATTAAATAAGCAATGGAGCGTTTACAGCGAGGACAACCAGCTTTATCAAACACAAAAATACCTTTATCTAAATTGGTCAAATCTGTGGTGTAAAACTCCGCTTTTAGTTGTTCTTGCTCTTCGTCTTCTTCTGGTGTAGGCTTGTCTATAAATTTCCAACTGGTACCAGCATAACCATAACGACCATTATGTGTTACCGTTAAAAAATCCATTTCGGCACCAGAACTCACCAATTTGGTTACAGGTTTGTTATAACCTTTAAGTCCTTTGGGTTCTTTAATGGTTAACGTTACTTCTTTGGTGTAATAACTGTTGTTTTTACAAACCCAAATAAGCTTATTGTCTTCTTTTCTGACCTCAAACTCTATTTCGGATTGGGCTAGGATATTATTACTTAATAATAAGGCGATAATAGCCAGTATCATTGTTTTAAACAAATTAGCTTTTTCCATATTTTTCTTCTCTCTCTTTACTTTTATACCAAGTTTGCAAATCAACCTCAAATGGCTTAAGCTCGATACCTGTTATCGTATTTTTTTCAATTTCTTCCATTAGTCTATAAGAGACTATTCCAAGGCTGGCTCCTTCAAAATTGCGCAAAAAGAAATAATCTAAATTCATTTTTTCAGTAAAAGAAACATTTTTTAGAAAAAGCATTTTAGGATATTTCATTGACTCAGCTATATTCAAGTATTCTTCTTTGCTTAATATTTTTAAACTATTTTGCATAGGTTTTCTATTGACATCTCTATCTTTTAATACAAAATCAGTATTTTTAAAATCTATTAAATTATAAGGAACATCATAAATATGAGTTTGCCAATAATTTCCGATTTTCTCGTCTTTGTGAAATATGCTTGTAGAAAAAAACTGAATTCCAAAAAAATTAAATTTTTCTAATAAATTTTTAAAACGATCACTTATTAACATAGATCCATAAGAAAAACCAATGCTATTAGTTTTTATTAAATCGGTTTGATTGGATTTAGCATATAATATTGCATTAGATAAAATAGGCTTTTTTTCGATCTTTCTAAACGGAAACTTATCAATAAAATTTTCATTGTTTAGTACATCGCAATTGTGAATTACCTGTTTAACTTGAGGTAAACATCCCATTGTTTTAACGTCTAAACTGTTTAATATTGAAAAATATTTCATTATGGCAAAATTAATTCATTTAAGTGAGAATTTGGATTATTTATTACCCAATTTCGTATATCACTAATCAAATCATAAACAAAATCATAAGCCTCATCAGCAGTTGCATTAGGATTTATGATTGTATTAAATTCATCTAATTTAGATTCAATCAGGTTATTATAAATATTATGATTAGGTTGGTTTCTCCAAGAAGCTACAGGAATACCATTTAAGGCTTCATTCATGTGAAATGGGTTACTTGATTTGGCCGCTTTTTGAATAACATCATGATTCCTTGTTGCCCAGGGAATCAAATGATGAGCTTGTAATGCAGAATCTGTTATTCCTAAAACCTTTCTTAGTTTGCTGCTGTAACCAAAATTTATTCCATCAGAAGTAACCTTCCAAACCAACTTAACCTTTGTTCCTATACTACTGGCTTCGACAATTTTTAATCCGTATTTTGTGATTGTTGATCCAGTACCAACTATTGGTAAGGCTGCGGCAAAACTCAGCGATGCATTAACACCATCTCCCTCTATAGTATATAAAACTCCATTTGCTAAATCAGCTATTTCACCTACAACTGGAATTAAACCAAAAACATCAAGTGAAATGTGTATAACATCTTTAGTTGCTTCCCAAAAGATTTTCCATTCAGACCATTCTGGATTTAAAGACCTTAAAACAGCCATTTTAATTTTAAAATGCATCATAACTGGGTCGTGAATACTTGAATCAGATAGATTAATTTGGGTATATTGATTCACAGAAACTAAAAAATTACTATCTAAATCATTAAAAATTTTGTCTTGATTTTGAGCTTGAAAAACAAAGTTAAGAGCATTTATATCTACAAACGCATCATCCTTAATAGCTTCAATTAAACCTTCTAAAAACATTTTAGTTTCATCAGTTATAATATTTGTTGTTGGACTTATGTGATTTAAATAGTATTCGTATAGTGAAACTATGCCCACTGAATTATCATCATTTGCTAACCATTGATTAGCTTCCGGACTCAAATCCAAATTATGCTTTAAAGTAGCACTCATTGTAGCCAAACTAATAGGATTTACACCAACTCCTCCATCTGGTGTTGTGCAATCTGGACAATCATCTTCAACAGTTCTTCCTGTTTCACCATCTGGAGCAGCAGAAGTATTTTGCTCTACACAATTTAATGTTATTACTGTCACTTGACCACCACATTCTTCTCCAGGTTCATGGTCTATACACGTAAGTGTTTCTGTAGTCCATTGACAATTATAGACATCTGAACTGCCACTACCTCCTCCAGTTCCTCCTGTACTACCACCATCTCCTGTTGATCCAGTTGTGCTTCCACCTCCACCAGAACCACCACTGAAAGGTTCTTCAACACAAGAAATAGGATCTCCAACATCATCAAATTGAGGTGGACATAATGTTTCTACTCTGTCAAACTCGCCTAATGCAAAAAAGTCAGTGTATTTATGCATTGCCATTTTACCTACAAAGTAATTGATGTTAAAACCGCTTTCTATATATTGATCTAAATAGGCATCATCACAAACATACCTCATAACAAAAGGTGTTAATACCTCTCCATTTGGTGTTTCGCCAACAACCAAATTGTAAAAAGTACTTATTGGAGTATCTGGGAATCTGAACTGAATTGAATAATTGGCATTGTTGAGAGTATCTATAATTTCTAAAATGTTCTCTATTTCAAAAATTGCTTGATTAGAATTTGTATCTTCTGTTCGATTAAAAATATCTGGATTAGTTTTTTCTATTATTTTTTGTTCAATCTTGGGTATTTCTGAAAGAGATACTGTTCTTTGCTTATATAAAGATTTAGCGGTTGTAGTTTCTTGGTCATTAATTGTGGTCAAGTCATCTTTTTGACAACTATTAATTATGAGACTAACAAATATTGTTAGCGATAAGATTTTAATAATTTTTTTTAACATGATAATTGGATTTTTTAATTAATAAAAAACATCACGCATAAATCACGGAATTTATATATTTGAATATGTTAAGCGTAATGTTTAACTAAGTTTAGACAACTGGAGAAGCTTCTACCTTGTAGAGGCTTTCTCTTTAAGTGGTTTTTGGTTTATTTCATATTCGTTATCATTTTTATTTACTCTACTGGAGCATTTGTTTATTAGATAAACTTAAAATGATAATTATGCTAAAGCAAACTAAGTAAGTCTATATTTATAAATTTCGAGTCTAAATTTGTAAATTTCGTGTACTAAATACTTTAACAAATGAGTTTTAAAAAACACCTATTTTTATGTATTTCAGCTTTAATGTGTTGTAGTGTTTATTCCCAGAATTTTAATAAAGATTCTTTATACTTAAAAACTTATGACGAGCTTAGAGAACTCTTTTTTAAGTACCAATCTATAAATGAAACTCATAATTTTGAAAGACAACCTAATGATAGTATTGCAGAAATTTTTGCAAACCTATATTTAGAAAGAGCGAAAAAGGAGCATGACACTTTTCATATTGTAAATGGTTTTGAGTTCAAAGCATATCTAACCGATTTTAAGAATGCCATATTATACTGTGATAGTATTATTGAATATTCTAAACATTTAGAACACAAAAACTATCCTACATATGGCTATATGGCTAAAGGGTTTTTCTACTATAATAATGATAATGACGATAAGGCAACGTTAGAGATGCTTAAAGCTCGGCAATTTGCAATACAAAAAGACAATAAAGAATATTTAAATTATATTGACTATTTTATCAATAATTTAAACTCTGAAATTGGTAATACCACAGGGTTTAAAAGATTTCTTGATAAAGAAGTTAAAAAAATAACAAGTATTCCAAACTATAGGGAGAAAAACCCAAAGGACTATTTAATTACTTTGGATAATTTATCAAAATATTATTTAGAGCAACGTATACTTGATTCTGCTGAAATTAAAATAAACGAAGGCATAGATTTTAGTTTAAAAATTAATGAAAGCTATATGTATTCATCCTTTGTTTTAAATTCAGGAACACTTTTATACTTCCAAGAAAAATATTCAAAGGCTCTAGATAGTTTACAAAAAGCAGAGCCTATGCTTACTGATAATAGCTTAGCGATGTGCTATTATTATCAAGGTAAAGTTTATCAATCCAAAAAAAATGACAAATACGTTAACTATTTTAAAAAAATAGATTCTATATACTCACTAAAGAAATATGCCTTTAAAGAGCTTAGTGATGCTTACAGACAATTAGTAGACTACTACGCTGGAAAAAGTGATACTAAGAATCAATTAATTTATTTGGAAAAACTTATTGAGATTGATAGTTCTTTAAACAATAGATATAATGACATTAACGACCAGCTTGTTAATAGGTATGAAATTCCAAAGCTTGTAGCAGAAAAAGATGCACTCCTCAAAAAAATAGAAAAAGAAAAGAATATAGAAATTCTTAGTTTAGTTATTATTTCAAGCATAGCAATTATTAGTGGTTTACTTTATTACAAAAGGCAAAAGAAGTATAAAACTCTCTATAATGATTTAATAAAGAGGGAAGGCAAAAATCAATTTAATGAAACCAAACAATCTAATTCTAATATAACTTTAGAATTAGCAGAAGATGTGATTAATGATTTATTATCCAAACTGGATAGTTTTGAAAAGAAAAATAAATTTTTGGACTGTGATATAACAGTAAATAGTTTGGCTAAAACATTTAACTCAAACTCCACATATTTATCAAAGGTCATCAATTTTTATAAAGACACTTCATTTACAAATTACTTAAATTCATTGCGAGTAAATTATGTCATTAATGAGCTTAAAATAAATAAAACCCTAAGATCGTATACAATTAAAGCCATATCTAAAGAAGTGAGTTTTAGTAATAGTGAATCATTTTCAAAAGCCTTTGTGAAAAAGACAGGTTTAAAACCTTCTTATTATATCAGGCAGCTAAATAAGTAAAGGTTCTTGATTCATTTTGTTTGCCAAAACACTCTAATTGAAATAATGTATAATAACAAATTTATTCGTAATTTGGTTTTTCAATACAACCAACTATGAGTAAATCACTTTCTCCATTTAGCAAAGCACAGTTATTACCTCAAGAAGAAACCTTAGAAATTTTAAAGCAAAAAGGTGATTTATTTATTGGTATCCCAAAAGAAACCGCTTTACAAGAAAAACGTGTGTGCTTAGCTCCAGATGCTGTTTCGGCATTAGTGAGCAATGGTCACAGAGTATTGATAGAATCTGATGCAGGTATTGGTGCTAACTTTAAGGATAAAGATTATAGCGAAGCTGGAGCTGAAATTACCAAAGACACTGCAAAAGTATTTTCTTGCCCAATCATATTAAAGGTGGAGCCACCTAGTCTGGACGAAATAAAACTAATCAATCCGCAAGCCATATTAATTTCGGCTTTGCAATTGAAAACTCAAAGTAAATCTTATTTTGAAGCTTTGGCTGCTAAACGTATTACAGCTTTGGCTTTTGAGTTTATTCGTGATGAAGATGGAGCATATCCAGCTGTGCGTCAATTAAGCGAAATTGCAGGTAATGCTTCTATTTTAATTGCAGCAGAGTTACTTTCTAACGTTAATAATGGTAATGGACTTATGTTTGGAAATATAAGTGGTGTGCCACCAACCGAAGTTGTTGTAATAGGTGCTGGAACTGTTGGTGAATTTGCTGTGCGTTCTGCCATTGGTATTGGTGCCAACGTTCGTGTGTTTGACAGCTCCATTACTAAACTTAGAAACTTACAATCTAAATTAGGACGAACCATTTACACATCGACAATGCAGCCTAAAAACCTATTAAAAGCATTAAAACGTTGTGATGTTGCCATTGGTGCTGTAAGAGGTAAAAACCGTTCTCCTATTCTTGTTAGTGAAGATATGGTGGAAAATATGAAACCTGGCTCTGTAATTATAGATGTGAGCATAGATATGGGAGGCTGTTTTGAAACCAGTGAAATTACCACACACAATAATCCAACTTTCGAGAAACATGGTGTTATACATTATTGTGTACCCAATGTTCCTGCTCGCTATTCCAGAACTGCTTCAGTTTCAATCAGTAACATCTTTACTCCTTACCTATTAGAAATTGCCGAACATGGTGGTTTGGAAAATGCGTTACGTTTTGATCGTGGTTTAAAAAATGGATTGTATTTTTACCACGGAATTTTGACAAATAAATCTGTTGCCAATTGGTTTGATTTGGAGTACAGAGATGCCAATCTTCTTATTTTTTAGAATTAAACTTTACAAATGAAATTTATTCATCGTCTTGGATATTACTTAGGTGGTTTTTCAATTGGACTTATATTATTAGCCTTTTTTTTAAGCGGAAAGCGTACATCTTGCGATTATGGTCCAAATGCAAGAGTTATAAAGAATATTGGCTTAAAACAATTGCAATACGATACTAATGTTGAAGATATGTTGATTTTAAAAACAATAGACACTACAACCATTGCATTGGTTTTAAAGCAAGGCAACGTAAACTTTTCTGAAAGCAATACTAAAATGGAAACCTGCAAACTCTATGTGATTGAAAAAACTGTTGAAGGCAAAGAAATTGCATTAACTGTTGAAAATTGCAAAAAGATTGCAACAGTAAAAAATGTTTCAATTAAATAGAAAACGCTCGACATTTTGCCGAGCGCTTTCATTTTAACTAACTAACCAATAATCTTATTAATGAAAGACTATTCTCTTTGTTCTCATAACACTTAGTTCTTTAAGCGTTATGAAGTACACACCTTGATTATAAATAGATGTGTTAAGTTTTATAACAAATTGTTGTCCATTATTACTGCCAAAACTCTGACTATGCACTAATCTGCCATCAACGTTATGAATATATAACTCTGAAGGATTTAAAAGTCCTTGTATTTTAACATTTAGTATGCTTTGATTCCTTGCATCAGTATAAATTTGCATATCATAAGTTTGAGGCTCTTCTATTTGCTCTTCTTCCTCACAAGATTCAACAGAAACTGTTACTTCTGCAATATCTTCATCAAGACTGTTTGAAACAGTAACTTGATATGTTGTATTTTCGGTTGGGCTCACATCAATACTTTGTGTGGTTTCTCCAGTATTCCATAAATAATTTTCTCCTCCACTTGCAGTTAAAGTAATTGTTTCTCCAGCACAAATAGTCGTATCTTCGCTTACCGAAGCAACCACTTGCTCTACCACACTAACAGTGATTTCTTTTTCTTCATAACAGTTATTGATATAACCTTTTACTGAATAAACAGTTGTAACACTCGGATTTACAGCTATATTAGGAGCAGTTGCTCCATTACTCCATTCATAAGTATTGGCTCCTGAAGCTGAAAGTGTAACGTAGTTGCCTTGCAAAATGGTTTCATCACCACTAACAGTAACGTTTGGTAAAGGGTTAACAAAAACTGTAACTTCATCAGTATCTGAACTATTACCTTCACTTACAATAACCGAATAAGTGGCTGTTGCATTAGGTGTTACTACTATAGTTGCTGTGGTTTCACCTGTACTCCATAAATAATCTGTTCCACCAGATGCTGTAAGTGTCGCACTATCACCTTCACAGATGGTTTGATCTTCTCCAGCATTTGCGGTTACTGTATTAGTTGAATTAACCGTTACAATAACTTCGTCTGAAGCTTGACAACCTACTGCACTTGTCACTATAACAGAATATGTGGTTGTCGCTGTTGGACTTACAGTTATACTTGCTGTGGTTTCTCCAGTATTCCATAGATAAGTTCCTCCTCCAGTTGCAGTTAATGTTGTGCTATCTCCTTGGTTAATGGTTACGTCTGCTCCTGCGTTGGCATTTGGCAATGGGTTAACAGTAACCATTACGTCATCTGTAGCTTCACATCCATTTTGGTATGCTGTTACTGAATAAATTGTTGTTGTATTTGGACTTAGAGTAATACTTTGAGTAGTTTCGCCAGTACTCCATAAATAAGTATCTCCTCCTGAAGCAGTAAGCGTTGCGCTTTCTCCAACACAAATAGTTTGATCTGCTCCTGCGTTTGCAGTTGGTAGAGGATTAACAGTTACTTGAACATCATCTGTAGCTTCACATCCATTTTGATAAACAGTAACAGAATATGTAGTCGTTGCAGTTGGGTTTACAGAGATGCTTGCACTAGTCTCTCCAGTGTTCCATAAATAAGAATTTCCTCCTGAAGCAGTAAGCGTTGCACTCTCTCCTTCGCAAATATCTTGATCAGCACCAGCATCTGCGTTTGGTATTGGGTTAACAAAAACTGTAACATTATCTGTATCAGAATCTGCTCCATCAGTCACTGTAACTGTGTATGTAGTTGTGTTACTTGGTGTGACTACAATTGTAGCAGTGGTTTCGCCAGTGCTCCATAAATAATTTGTTCCACCTGATGCTGTTAGCGTTGCACTATCTCCTTCGCAAATGGTTTGGTCTTCTCCTGCATTTGCGGTTACTGTATTGGTTGAATTAACCGTTACAACAACTTCGTCTGAAGCTTGGCAACCTACTGCACTTGTCACAATAACAGAATACGAGGTTGTTGCTGTTGGGCTTACTGTAATGTTTGCAGTAGTCTCGCCAGTACTCCAAAGATAAGTTCCTCCTCCAGTTGCTGTTAATGTTGTGCTATCTCCTTGATTGATGGTTACGTCTGCTCCTGCGTTGGCATTTGGCAGTTGGTTTACTATAACCAAAACACTATCTGAATCTGAGCATCCATTTTGGGTAACGGTTACAGTATATGTGGTTGTTGCTGTCGGACTTACAGTAATACTTTGTGTAGTTTCACCATTACTCCAAGCATAAGTATCTCCTCCAGAAGCTGTAAGTGTTGTGCTATTACCAACACAAATTGCTACATTTGAACCTGCTTCAGCTGTAGGATTAAGATTTACAAAAACTGTAACATCATCAGTTGCAGGATTTCCCATTTGGTCCAAACCAGAAACTGTATAAGTAGTAGTAACTGTTGGAGTTACTGTAATACTTGCTGTTGTTTCACCTGTATTCCAAGAAAAATTTGAACCTCCTGAAGCAGTCAATATTGCACTATTACCATCACAAATGGTAATATCTGAGCCAGCAGAAAAAGACTGAGTAAATCCGTTTAAGTATAATTCTAAATTGGTATAACCTTCAGCATTAAGGAAATTTCTATCGGCTGAATCATTAATATTTAAACCATTTGTAATTTCCCAAGAATCTGGCATACCATCGTTATCTGTGTCTTGTAATGGACTTGTTGAATTTAATGTTGGAAAGCCACCAACTTCAGCTTGAGTATCTATTATTGTTGAAGTTGTAGTATTATATCCATTAATAATTCTATTATCTACAGCATCTCTAATCGGTAAAATTGCTCCAGAATTTTCAAGTATCTCTGCAATGGCATCATTAAGTGTATCTGGATTAATTCCTGAATCTACAGGTGGAATTGTTTGTTCAAAAGGTAAAAATGCACCGTCAAGCTCTGTTAAACCGCTATAGTCTGATACGTTTCCAGATGCATAGGCCTTTGTTTGTGCAGCAGGATAACCAGGAGCTGTATAATAATCAGCCATATATTCCGCAAAAATGAACGGTTCACCCTTTTTGAAAAAACTATTAATAAGAGCAAAATGATTTGCAGTTCCAATGGCAGTTGTGTATCTAAAATTATATACAATATTGTTAATCATCTCAAAAGAACAACCACCTTCAGAGCGAATGCTATGCTCCCAATTACTTGAAAATAAGTTTTTATAAACAGTAACATTATCTGTGTTTTCGCTCATTTTAAAGCCTTCGGAGTTATTTCCAGAGGTATGATGACTGCTATATAAAGCTTCAGAGAAAATACAATATTGAAAAGTCACATCACTTACACCATCAGCTGCATTTGTGCTTCCATAAATTTCGACTATTTCGTCTATAGACCAACTCATCGAGCAGTGATCAAAAATAACATTATTTGTGCCACCAGGTTTTCCTAAAATCCTTACTACATCTTTATCTTCGCTATCGCTACCAACCACATTGCCATTCGCATCCTTATACCCATTATCACCCAAACGGAATCTTAGATATCTTACCATAACATTTGAAGCCTGAACAACAAAACTTGATTTCGCAATACATATACCATCACCTGGAGCGGTTTGTCCAGCTATTGTAAGGTCTCCATTGGTTACAATAATATCTGAATTTAAATTGATATTACCACTAACATCAAAAACAATAGTTCTTGCTCCTGTTGCATTACAAGCCTCACGGAAGCTTCCTGGACCACTATCGTTTAAGTTAGTAACTTTATAAACATCTCCTCCTCTACCTCCAGACGTATATTTACCAAAGCCTTCTGCACCTGGAAATGCTGGAGTTTGTCCAAAAATTTGAGTTATAGCAAATAAGAGATAAGCAATAACTAACTTAAAATTGTGAAATGATTTTTTGTAAGAAAATAAATTTATTGTTCTTATTAATAGTAGGTATTTCATTGAAAGTAGTTTTGGGGCAATACTAATTAGGTTAAATTTAAGCACAAGCTACTCATTTTAAGCATCTTCATACACTATTTATTGTATATTTTCGACTAAAAACATTTTTAATGTAAGAAATATCTTAAAAAATAGAACAGTTTATAGAATATTAAAGCATTTTAGCGATACTTATAAAAATTTGTGCAAAGTAATATTTTGCTATTAAAGAAGTTCTTATAGCAGGAAATACTTATCAATACTAATTAACAAATTGTAGGAAATTGGAATTAAAACTATATTATTATTTAATGACTATGCTTTTAGAATGCACATTGCCATTATCAGTAACTTTGATGATGTAAACACCATTACTAATCATAGATGTATTGATGGTTCTAACAATTTCTTGCCCTTCATTGCCATTAAATTCATCAGTGTGTATTAATTTCCCTGAAATATCAAATAAGTATAATGCACATTGATTCTCTAGACCCTTAAGTTTAACATTTAAAATATCCTTTGAAGTTCTATAATTTATATAAGCTTTAAATATAAATTCGTTATCGTCTTCAATTATTTCTTCCTCACAGGCATTAACGCTAACCATTATGTCATCGGTTTTCGAATCCATAGAATTAGATGCTACAACTGTATAGATTGTATCAGTATCTGGGTTAACCGTAATACTTTGAGTGGTCTCACCAGTATTCCATAGGTAATTTTCTGCTCCAGACCCGCTTGCAGTTAAAGTTATTTCCTCACCTAAGCATATAGAAGTATCATCGCCAGCATCAACAACAACTTGTTCAACTACACTAACAGTAACATCTTTCACATCATAGCAATTGTTAATATAACCTGTTACCATGTAAGTAGTTGTTACACTTGGGCTAACAGCAATATTGGGTTGAGTTGCACCATTACTCCATTCATAGTTATTGGCACCAGAGGCTGATAATGTAATATAAGTGCCTTCAAGTATAGTGGCATTATCGCTAACTGTTACAACAGGAATTGGATTAACCTCTACTGTAACATCATCTGAATCGCTCGAGGTACTATTAGAAACAATAACTGTGTAAGTAGTTGTTATATTCGGATTAACAGTAATGCTCTGAGTTGTCTCTCCTGTACTCCACAAATATGTGTCTCCTCCCGAAGCTGTTAACGTTACACTGTCTCCTTGACAAATATCCACATCTGCTCCTGCATTTGCATTTACCTGTTCTGTTTCTACAGTTACGACAACATCATCAGTATCTTCACAACCGTTTATAAAAGCTGTTACTGTGTATGTGGTTGTAGCACTTGGTGACACTGTGATATTCTGTGTGGTTTCACCTGTACTCCACAAATACGTATCACCTCCTGATGCCGAAAGTGTCGTACTATCACCCAATAAAATAGTAACATCGTTTCCTGCATTAGCTATTGGGTTTGGATTTACCGTTACAGTTAAATTATCTGTATCTGAGCAACCATTTTGAGTGACTGTTACAGAATATGTGGTTGTAGTGTTCGGAGAAACATTTATTGTTGAAGTTGTTGCTCCTGTACTCCATAAATAGCTTGTGCCTCCACTCGCTGTAAGAGTAGCTGTTTCTCCTTCGCAAATGGTTTGATCTGCTCCTGCATTAGCTGTAGGAATTGGGTTTACGGTCACGATTACATCGTCTGAATCGGATTCACTACCAACAAAGGCAGTAACAGTATATGTTGTTGTTGTATTAGGTGTTACTGTTATAGATTGGGTTGTTTCTCCTGTACTCCACAAATATGTGTCTCCTCCTGAGGCTGTTAAAGTTATACTCTCTCCTTGACAAATATCAACATCTGCTCCTGCATTTGCATTTACCTGTTCTGTTTCTACAGTAATAACAACATCATCAGAATCTTCACAACCATTTATAAAAGCTGTTACTGTGTATGTGGTTGTAGCACTTGGTGACACTGTGATATTCTGTGTGGTTTCACCTGTACTCCACAAATACGTATCACCTCCTGATGCCGAAAGTGTCGTACTATCACCCAATAAAATAGTAACATCGTTTCCTGCATTAGCTATTGGGTTTGGATTTACCGTTACAGTTACATTATCTGTATCTGAGCAACCATTTTGAGTGACTGTTACAGAATATGTGGTTGTAGTGTTCGGAGAAACATTTATTGTTGAAGTTGTTGCTCCTGTACTCCATAAATAGCTTGTGCCACCACTTGCAGTAAGAGTAGCTGTTTCTCCTTCGCAAATGGTTTGATCTGCTCCTGCATTAGCAGTAGGAATTGAGTTTACGGTCACGATTACATCGTCTGAATCGGATTCACTACCAACAAAGGCAGTAACAGTATATGTTGTTGTTGCATTAGGTGTTACTGTTATAGATTGGGTTGTTTCTCCTGTACTCCACAAATATGTGTCTCCTCCTGAAGCTGTTAACGTTACACTGTCTCCTTGACAGATAGTTTGATCTTGTCCAGCGTTGGCGTTAGGTGAATCATTGTTAAAAAAAAATAGACCGTTTAAATAATATTCGAGATTTGTATAGCCATCAGCTTGTACAATATTCCTATCGCTTGGATCATTTTTATCAAGTCCATTTTCATCTTCCCAAAAATCTGGCATACCATCATTATCTGTATCTAATGGTGCTGAACCTCCTTGAATTGTAGGGTAAACATTTACTTCATTTAATGAACCATCACCATTATTAAAATGATTAATTAATCTTTCATCTACACTATCTCTAATAGGAAAACTTGCCCCAACATGTGGTAAGGTATTATTTACCAATTCTGATGCTGATATTGCTGTTATACCAGACGTTGCAAATGGAGTTGAAGTAATATAAGGGTTTAATTCAGTTTCATACTCATTATGTCCATTTGGCACTGTATTGCCAAATATACAAGCATCTGTATCTGACAAAACTCCACCAAATTCAGGCAATGTTTTGTATAAGTCATAAGAATTATTTGCTACCTCTGATGATAATTTCCAATAATTATTGATAGCCGACATTTTATGTCCATAAGAAAAGTTGGAGTTATGACCATTTCCATAAACAATATTGTTTATCATTTCAAAATCAAACAAATTATTCCCTAAATAACCACTCCCTTGACTTCTTATGTGTCTATCATCATTAAGTGCAAATAAATTGTTATATACTGTTAAGTTATAAGTTCTACCTCCTCCATTTAAAAAGGCATATCCAGCTTCAGCAATTAATGAATTTTGAACAGTGATATCTCTAACTATTCCAGATCCTGAGGTTCGAATATTCATATTTTCATCTTTTGCCCAACTTAGAGAGCAATGATCAATAATAATATTTCCTATTGTTTTTCCACTCCAAGCTGTAATGCTTAGTGCATCATAATCTGGAAGAGAGCTTGCTCCAGGTCTAATTCTTAAATATCTAAAAATGACATTTGAATCCTCAATTTGAATCATGCCTCCTTTTATCAAAATCCCATCTCCAGGAGCTGTTTGTCCAGCAACTGTTAAATTCCCACTTGAGATGTAAATATTAGTTCCTGATAAGTCGATTGTGCCACCTACTTCAAAAACAACAGTTCTAGTACCAGAAGCTTCAAGTGCAGTCTTTAGACTTCCTGGTCCACTTGCATTTAAGTTTGTTACTTTAATTACAGTACCTCCTCTACCACCTGTTGCATATTTACCAAAGCCTTCAGCTTCAGGAAATGCTAAGGTTTGACTAAATACCTTTTGACTAAATATTGAAATTAAAAAGAGAAAAAAAAACAAATATTTAATAAAAAATATTTTTCTCTTTTGCAGTATTGAAAAATATGCAATAGTACTCATAGTTGTAGGTTAAGTTCTGTGCAAAAAAGTTGGGGGCTTTTTATACATTTTCAAACAAAAAGAAAATATTTGAAATCAATGCTCTCTTTTTGTGTGTTTTCGATTAAATGTTTATTTTTTATACGTTTATTCTTACAATAATGTACTTTTAAAAGATATTTTTTACTTTTTATCGATTAAAAAGTTTTGATTTATGTAGAAACACAATCATTATAATTTTTATACGATGGAAAATTAAAATTAGTTTACAAAAAAACTAATTTTAACATTTAAGGTTTGAAGGTTAAATAACTGAAAAAAGTAATTGATGTTAACCCTTTAAGCTAATAAATTATCATTTTGTCTAAACTTAATCTTAGTTGGCATTGGTTATATAAAAATAGTCTAAATTGCTCACATTTATGTTAATACCCAATATGCAATAAATTTAGTTTGATTAATAAACCAAAAGATAACTGGATTAAACAAGCATTTAAAAATGCTACTATAGTCAATGTTTTTATTGTTGGCTTTGCAACACTTATAGTTAAGAGTTTAGGTTTTGCTAAAGAGATTGTCATAGCAGATAACTATGGTTTATCTGAGTTATTGGATACTTTTTATATTGCTATTTTAATTCCCTCATTTATAGACAATGTTTTTTTAGGTGGTTATAAAAGTGTTTTTATACCAAACTATGTTAGAGAATTAAAGACCAATAAAAATATTGGAGCATTTCAAAGCACAAGCTTTATGGTAACGCTTGGATCAGCAATTTTGTTCTGTTTATTATCAATTCTGGCAACAGATGTTTATCTGGAGTTTTTGTTTACAGGGCACGAACCGAAGTTTTATGAATTAGTCAAAACCCAATTTTATTATATACTCCCAAGCATACTTTTTTGGGGACTCTCGTCTCTGCTAAGTGGTATCCTTAATATTGATAATGAGTTTAAACTATCTACTTTAGGCTATGTTTTTACTCCTATTGCAATAATGATTTGTGTGATTTTTTTTAAGGATGAGTTAGGTATTATAGTATTAGCTTTTGGTACTTTAGTTGGTGCAATTTTGAGCTTTGCTTTTTTGTTTTTGATCTGCTTAAGAAGGAAGCTTATACATATTAGAAAACCTAATTTTAAATCAAGTAATACAATAGAGATGTTTAAACAGATTCCTGCTAAATTATCTGCAAATATTATTACTGGGTTAAATGATATGGTCGACCAATATTTTGCTGCCAAACTTGCGATAGGGTCTATCGCAGCTCTAAATTATGGAATTAAAATACCAATGTTTTCAATTGGAATGGTAACCATAGCACTTGGTAATGTGCTTCTCCCTTATTTTTCAAAAAAGGCAATAGAGAACATGAAAGAGACATTTCAACAACTACAAAAAATATTAAAATTCATAATTATAAGCTGTAGTGTAGTTGCCCTAATATTAATTTTACTCTCACCTACATTAATTTCTATTATTTTTGAACACAATGCTTTTACAGAGAATGATACCAAAATTGTTTCAAGAATACAACAAATGTATCTTATTCAGGTGCCTGTTTATGTTATTTCGATTATTTTAGTTAGGTTTTTAGAATCAATCAACAAGAATAGGTTTATGGTTTATGTTGCTATTATATGCTTATCTCTTAATATAGCACTAAATTATATTTTGATTAAAACTTTGGGAGTTTATGGTTTGGCATTAGCAACTTCAATTGTAGCTATTGTAAATAGCATTCTCCTTTTTATATATGTTAAACGGATTAATAAAAAAATGACTAATATTTAACTAATTAATAATGCAAATTCTTAGATATATCATATTAGTTTTGTTTGTATGCAATGTGTCGAGCATTGTCCTTATAAACTATGGCGATTCAGCAGGTAGTTTATTAAGTTACTCAAGTTTTATATTGCTTATCGTTTATTATTTCTTGAGTAGTAAGACAAGACCTGCCTGGCCTTTTATCATTTTTGCCATAACCTATTTTGTTATTTCGGGATTAATTGGTGTTGAAAGTGAAAAGGATTATTTTATAGATTTTATTAAGTATTTACTAATAGTAGTTTGTGGTGGCCAATTGATTTATAACACCAAGATTAAAGAGCTTATATTTATTTTGGCTATTGGAGTTTCTACAATTTTACTTAACGTTATTTTTTTCTCTTCAGATTATGGAAGGTATAGTGGTTTTTATGTCAATGCCAATGAGGCTGGATTTGCAGCTTTAATTGGATTTGTATTGTGCTTTGGACTTACAAATCAAAAATGGAAATTAATTGGGCAAGCGTTTTTTACATTTTGTGGCATTCTCACTTTTTCAAGAACTTTCTTACTCTTATGGTCTTTGCTCATTATTGCTTCAATTTTTCAGAACAAGAAAAATTTAAAAATATTGGTTATTGGAATTGGAACTCTAATTTTGTTCTTTAGTGTTAATGAACTTTTAAAGCTAAACTCTGAGAGATTCAATACATTAAGTAACTTAGTAAATAGTGGTCAAGTTGATACATTTATAAATAAAGGTTCAAGAACAGAAACTTGGTCTCAATACTACAATCTTATTTTAAACTCCCCAATCTCAGGAAATGGATACAGAACTTTTACTAGTGACCAAATTTATGAAGATGGTGTTCATAACAACTACTTAAGAGTTATTGGAGAATCAGGCATTATCCCATTTTTACTTTACTTAGGCATTTATTTTTTTATGCTATATAAAAGCTTCGCTTTTTTTAAGTCAAAAGGACACCTATTGTTATTGGCTATTACTTTAATTGGATTAAATTTAACGACTCATAATTTCGATACTGTCTACTTTGTAATATTAATATCTATTTGGCTTTATTTTAAAGTTATTGAGCATCGTAACATACCTCTTGAAGTCAATGATGAGAAGAAAATTAAGTGAATTATTTGAATTAAAAAAAATACAATGAAGTTTAATTTTTTTAAAAAACATTTTAGCCTAAAAAGAACAAATAGAATACTTGCAATATTGTTAAGTGTTGATTTGTTTTTTATAATAGCTCACGTACTCTTTATTTTTTTAATTTTTAAAAGAGTTCAATTTAATTGGTCAATATCAGACTTATTTATGATTAATGTTGATGGTGGTTATCCTGAGATGTTTCAGTATTTTAAATATTTTGTTGTAATTCTCATAACAATTTATCTTATAAAAAAAAGAAAACGATTTGGATATATAGCTTGGCTAATACTATTTGCACTACTTTTATTGGATGATGCTTTACAATTTCATGAAACATTTGGTAGTTGGGTATCAAATAAACTAAACTACAGCTCAATGTTAGGTTTAAGGCCTCAAGACCTTGGAGAATTAACATACGTCGCAATTTTTGGGTCAATCTTATTGTTTTTCATAGTTTTTGGGTATATGAATGGAGATGAAAAATATAGAAAAAGAAATATTGACTTATTTCTTTTATTTGGATTGTTTTTATTCTTTGGCATAGCTATGGATATGGTTGATGAATTTGTAGAGTATGATCGTTATTCACATTTAATCTTAATTTTATTAGAGGATGGTGGAGAAATGATTGCTTTAAGTTTAATTGTTTGGTATTTCTTTTTTTTAATTTTTAATTCAAAAAATCAAAATGTCTTTTTGTTTCAGTTTTTATACAATAAAAAACAATCAAAAGAAGAAAGTCTGGATGAACAAACCAAAGCTTAAAATAGGATTATTTGTTGAAGATTACTATGTTGAAAACTGGTTTTATGCCTTAGTTGAAAAAATATTTAACTCTAATAGTCTTGAAATTTGCTTGGTTATTAAAAATAATAGTAAAAGGCCTATAAATTCATCAAAATTCTCAGATAAAATCTGGACTTTTATATGTCATTTATATTTTACAATTTATGCTAATATAGAAAAAAAGATAACTGGCAGAAACTCTATTGTTTTTCAAGCTAAAAATTTAAAAGGACTTTTAAAATTAGAAGAAATAATTATTTCTAATAATAGGAAAAAGACACCTCATTTTTTTAATGAAGAACAAATTAAAAAAATAAAATCTAAGCGATTAGATGTTATTCTATGCCAAGAATCAAATAATTTCTTAATCGAGCTATCTAAGTTCTCGAAAAATGGCATTTGGTATTATAAACATGGAAATTATAATGTTGAGACTAATAAATTATCTGGTGTCTGGGAAACTTTAAAAAAAGACTTTGAAACCAAAGTTTCACTAAATGTGTTTAAAGACAACAATGAAATCACTATTTATAAAACAGCTTTTAATACTGATCATCTCTTTATTTGGCGAAATAGACACAATGTTTTCTGGAAATCTAAATTCTTAATAGAAAGAAAACTGAATGAACTACATGAATTTGGAAGCGATCTATTTTTCCAAAAAGCAGAGTCACAAAATAAAATTCAAGAAAACAACCAGAAGCTCTATAAAACTCCTAACAATTTTGAGACTATAAAATACATTTCAAAATTGTATTATTTGGCTTTTATTAAAGTAATAAAAAGACAATTTTATTTTGATCAATGGATTTTATTATTCAGTTTAAAAGAAAATGATAAAAAAAGCAGAAACTTTAAAAACTTCATTAGGTTATTACCACCAAAAGATAGGTTTTGGGCAGATCCATTTATCTTAAAAAAAGACAAATACTTTATTTTTATTGAAGAGCTTCTTTACAAAGAAAACAAAGGAAAAATATCTGTGATTGAAATGGATGACAATGGGAATTATACTAAACCTGAAGTTGTATTAGAAACAGGTTACCATTTGTCATATCCATTTTTAATTGAAGATGATAATGAATTATACATGTTGCCTGAAACACAACAAAACGGCACAATAGAATTGTATAAATGCATAGAATTTCCAAAAAAATGGAAATTAGAAAAAATCTTATTAAGTAACATAAAAGCCGTAGATTCAACCATTTATAAACACAACGACAAATATTGGTTATTTACCAATTTAGCTGAGTATAATGGAGAAAACGTAATTAACGAGCTGTTTTTGTTTTATTCAGATAGTCTTTTAAGCGACACGTGGATAAGTCATCCGCAAAATCCAATAACAACAGATCACACTTTTTCAAGACCAGCAGGAAGTATTTTTAAACATGAAACCAAACTGTATAGACCAAGCCAGAATTGTTCAAAACATTATGGCTATGGTATACAACTTCAAGAAATAATAAAATTGACAGAAACCGAATACCAAGAAAAAAACATCGAGTCTATTTATCCTGATTGGGACAATGATTTACTTTCAACTCACACCATTAATACTTTAGGAAACCTAACTATAATTGATGCAAAAATAAGTAGGAAAAAATGACTTATTTATAATTATGAAAAAGATAGCATTTTTAATATATAACTTAGGTTCTGGAGGAGCAGAACGTGTGCTGTCATCTTTGGCAAATAATTTTTCTGATAACTATGAAGTACACATTATCACAATAGTAAACACTCCTCTTTTTTACCCATTGAATGCATCTATAAAAATGCACTATTGTAGAGAAAACGAAATAACAAAATCTAATGTTTTATCCTCTCTTTCTGAAAATATTCGCTTATATAAAAAAATAAAAAAGACACTAACAATTGAGCATATTGATTTACTTATAAGTTTCATGACAACATCGAATGTTTTAGGAAGTTTGGCTGCAAAATCCTTAAACATTCCGTGTATTATTTCAGAAAGGACTAATCCTTCTGCTATAAAATTAAGTTTTATCTGGAAAAGACTTGTAAATTATGCTTATCCCAAGGCTGACATTATTGCAGTGCAATCCCAATCGGTTAAAAGTTTTTATAAAAAAATTATTGACGAAAAAAAAATAGTCATTCTTCCAAACCCATTGTCAAAAGAACTAAGCGCTTTAAAAAACCCAGAAATAAATCGAAACAATGTCATCCTAAATGTAGGAAGGCTTGTTAGAAGCAAAAATCAAGATTTATTAATTAAGGCCTTTTCTAAAGTAAACGACGGAAAGTGGAAATTAATACTAGTTGGAGATGGTCCAATGCTCTCAGAATATAAAGAATTAGTAAACAAATTAGACCTTGAAGAAAAAGTAGAATTTGTTGGTAAAACCAAAGATGTTGCTTCATATTACAATACCTCAAAAATATTTGCATTCACGTCTAAATATGAAGGCTTTCCGAATGCACTCATTGAAGCTATGTATTTTGAATTAGCATGTGTTTCAACTGACTGCCCTTCAGGCCCATCAGAAATGATCAATCATGAAGAAAACGGATTTTTAATTCCTGTTGGCAATCAAAATCTATTGGAAACTTACTTAAAAAAACTTATGGATAATGAATTGCTTAGAATTTCTTTTGGCAAAAAAGGTTATGAAAAATCAACTGATTTTGAAGAAATTACAGTTGCAAACAAATGGAAGTCTTTAATTGAAAAGTTATTGAATAACTAAATTTTATTACGACCAAGTTTGAAATAATTATTTAATTAATTTCAACTAAAAAAGATACACAATGTCCGAAATTTAATTGGTAATTAATTTTTATTTGTACTATTGACTTATCTAATTTTTTTGAAATCTATATTTAAAATAATATATGTGTGGTATTTATGGAACAACACTAAATTATAGTGAAGACCAAGTTATAGATAAACTTAAACGAACTGCTTTTAGAGGTCCAGACAAATTGGGTCATAAAGTTTATAAACAAAGTAATAAACAGGTTGTCTTTGGGCATAACAGACTGTCAATAATAGACTTAGACCCCAGATCTGACCAGCCTTTTACTTATTACGACCACATACACATTGTTTTTAATGGCGAAGTATACAATTTTAAGGACATCAAAGAAAAACTTCTTCAAAAAGGATACAATTTTACTACTACCAGTGATACAGAAGTACTCTGTGCTGCTTATTTGGAATATGGAGAAAATTGCGTAGACCATTTTATTGGCATGTTTGCCTTCGTGATTTTTGATGAAAAAAAGCAACAATTTTTTGGAGCTAGAGATCGTTTGGGCCAAAAACCTTTTTACTATTTTCATGACGGAAAAGATTTCGAATTTTCCAGTCAAATAGCTTCAATCCAACTGCACTCAAAAAACCTCACCATTTCTGAGCGTGCAATTTCAAGTTACTTAGCTTGGGGAAATGTTCCTGACCCACAATCTATTTTTAACGAGGTCAAAAAACTTAAAGCTGGGCATAAATTTACTTTTAGTCTAAACACTGGTAAATTTATTTCAGAACCTTATTGGGACATTGAGTATAAAAACCAAAACACATACAAAGGTTCTTATGAAGATGCAAAAAAAGAGCTTAACGAAGTATTAAAAGATGCTGTTTCTATAAGATTGTTTGCCGATGTTCCTGTTGGAGTATTTTTGTCTGGCGGAATAGACTCGTCACTTATAGCTGCAAAGGCAACAGAGTCTACTTCCGAAAAAGTAAAGACTTTTTCTGTTAAATTCAACGAAAAAGGTTTTGATGAAAGTAAGTATGCTCAACTTGTTGCAAATCATTTGCAAACTGACCATCATGTTATAGAATGCAATTACAATGAAGGCATTGATCTTATTCAAAATTTTAGTTATTATTTTGACGAACCCTTTGCAGATTCATCTGCGATACCTTCTATGCTATTGGCAAAATACACAAGACAGCATGTTACAGTTGCGCTTTCTGGAGATGCTGGCGATGAAAATTTTTTAGGATACCACAGGTACAATTGGGCAAGAAAAGGAAGTAAAATATTTAGCTTACCACTGCCACTAAGACAATTATCTGCTTTTGGACTAGACCTATTGCCTTATTATAGATTTAAAGTCATAGCACAAATACTCAAACTTAAAAACTCTAACGAGGCCTATTTAAATGCTATGTCTGGCGTAGAACAATCTTTCATTACAAAAGACCATAATATAAAAGACATAGAAGAATTAAAGTATTTGATGCATAATCATAAAAATTTATTAGAACGCATTTCAGATTTTGATCTTAAAACCTATCTGAATTGGGATATTAACACAAAGGTTGACAGAGCCACTATGGCTTACTCATTAGAAGCTCGTTCTCCTTTGCAAGATCATCGCATAGTTGGTTTTGCTAATTCCCTCCCAACTCATTTTAAATTTCAAAAAAACAATTCCAAACGCATATTAAAAGACTTATTATACCAATCTGTTCCTGAGCATATCTTTGACAGACCCAAAGCTGGCTTTACAATGCCTTTTAAAGAATGGTTTAGAAAAGATTTAAAAAATTATGTCTTAGACGAGCTTAATGATGAAGGTTTAAAATCGATACCTTGCATTGATGTAGATAAGGTACAATTTATGATAAAACAGCATATGGATGGCACTTGGAACAGATATCCACTAATATGGAAGCTTTTGGTTTTAAAACAATGGCTTAAAAACAATGGCAAAGGGATTTCTATTACCTAAAAATGAGTGAAAAAATAAAAATCTTATTCATTTTACCTTCACTTAGAGCTGGAGGTGCAGAAAGAATTGTTTCTTTTATAGCACAAAACCTTGATGCCACAAAATTTAAGGCAGAGCTATTGGTCATAGGTTTTGAAAAAGATGTAGCCTATTCAGTTAAAAATGTAGATGTTCAATTTTTAAACAAAAAAAGAGTGCTTACTGCAATCCCTAAATTATTTAAACAAATATTCAAAAAAAAGCCTCAAATAATAATGACATCTGTAGAGCATCTTACTGCTATAACTACAATAAATTCATTATGGCTAAAAAAAACAAAATTTGTTTCGAGGGAAGCAAATATTAAAAAAATTACAAAAATATACCACAAAACTTCTATGCCTTTAGTTAGTAGATTACTCTATAGGTATAGTTATCGGTTGTTAGACGCTATTGTATGTCAATCAAAAGACATGGCAGAAGAATTAAAAGAACTGCACCCAAAAACATCAAAAAAGATTTATATTATAAATAACCCAATAACTAATTTGGTTACTACTGAAATTTCAGACGAAAAAAAGACACAACCAAATTACATTACTGTTGGAAGACTTCATGAGGAAAAAGGTCATATAAGGATTTTAGAAGCTATGAGTCATTTAAAATTTAACTTTAGCTATACTATTATTGGTAGTGGACCTCATGAACAAAAAATAAGAGATAAAGTTGATGAGCTAAATTTAAATAAAAAAATCCACTGGATTGATTTCACAAATGACGTAGAAAAATACCTAAAAAACAGCTCTGCTTTTATTCAAGGTTCCTATGCTGAAGGCTTTCCGAATGCACTTTTAGAAAGCTGTGTTGTAGGCACACCTGTAATTGCTTACAATTGCCCTGGTGGGACTTCAGAAATTATAGAACATGGTGTTAATGGCTTTTTAGTAGATAATGAAATAGAATTGAGTGAGAGTTTAATAAAGCTCAAAGATTTTCCGTTGCAAAAGCAACAAGTAATAGATTCTGTTATAAAGAAATTTAACAAAGACAAAATTATATCAAAATACGAAGACTTATTTACAAGCCTTATTTTAAACTAATGAAAAATAAAGAAACAATAGATTGGCTCTTTGTACTTCCTGCAGATTTAATTGGTGGAGGAGCGCAACAAGTATTGTTTACAATTATTAATTATTTTATTAGTCAAGGAAAAAAATGCACAGTAGTTTTTTTAGTTAAAAAGAAACATCATGGTTGGGAATCCATAGAAGATAAATGCACTATCATTTATTTAAACAATACTTCGGTTTACAAAGGATTCTTTAGCGCAATGAGGTATCTACAAGGATTAAGTAAGACACATCATATAAATCATGCTATTAGTTCACAATCCCTAATTAATGGACTTCTTGGTTTTTTAAAGTTTGTAGGTGTTTTTAAAGATACCAAGTTAGTATTAAGAGAATCAACCTCTATTTTCTTGCGTTTTAAAGGGTTCAAGCTTATGCTTTATAAAACTGCATATCTAATAGGTTATAAGCAAGCAGATGTTATTATTTGCCAAACTGCTTTAATGAAGCAACAATTACTGGAAGCATTGCCTTGGCTAAAGAAAAAAGATAAAGTTGTCGTAATCCCAAATCCTGTAGACCTAAATGAAATAAGGCAAAAAGAAATAGAAGCCATAGATTTTAAGATAGAAAATTTTATCGTGGCAGCTGGTCGCTTAATTCCGGAAAAAGGTTTCGATATACTTATTGAAGCTTTTAATTTAATGGATAACAAAGAATTAAAACTTGTAATTCTTGGAGTTGGTGAAGATGTAGAACATCAAAAATTAGTAAGCCAAATAGATGATCTACAATTGAATGAACAAGTCATTTTATATGGCTACGTAAAAAATGTTTACCCTATTTTTAATAAAGCCAGACTATGTGTTGTTTCTTCAAGAATTGAAGGATTCCCAAACGTACTACTTCAAATGATGTCTCAAAACAATAATGTTGTAAGTACAAAATGCGCAGGCGAAATTTCAGACATAAAAGGTGTTTTTGCTTGTGAAACCAACGATAAAGTAGCCTTAAAATTGGCAATGGAAAAAGGTCTTATAAACACGACAAACAATAGAGAAATTTACTTTAACGATTATATAAAATTAAGATCAATTGATAATTTTGTCGAAACCATGCTAAAGCAAATAGACAATTAAAAACTCTTTTAAAGAAAAATTATGCTAAATCTAAATTTAAGCAAAGTGACTCTTGGAACTATGAGGTTTTTAGACAAAAACCTTAGCGCAAAAGATGTTACAAAGATTATAGACGAATGTTTTTCAGTTGGTATTGATACACATCATTCCTCTTTTGAATATAATTCTTATCAGCTTTACGTTAGTGCATTAAAAAACAGTGCTTATAAAAAGCAAATTAAACACATTGTAAAGCTATCATCACCTCATTTTGAAGACAACCCTCTCACCTTCTCTTCAAAAACATTAGAAGCCAAAGTTGATGAAGAATTAAAAAACTTAAATATAGAGCAAATAGATGTCCTTCAATGGCTCGTTAGATCAAAGCCAATAAATGATGTAGATAGACTTAACGTTCTTTCTAATCAGATGGATGAAATTGAAGAATGCCTTTTCAGTTTAAAGCAAAAAGGCAAAATAAAAAGTGCTTTTAGCTTTCCTTATTCGGTTTCCTTTGCACAAGAAGTTATAAAACTTAAACAAATTGATGGTATTATTTCATATCTAAACCTTGAAGAAAACGAATACAGTGAATTTGCCAATACTGTTCCTTTTATTGCAATCAGACCTTTTTTAAGAGGAACGCTACTTCAAAACGGCAATAAAGAGCAAAAAATTAATGAATGCTTAAAACATATTGATTCTCATAAAAACGTGTTAACAAAAGTAATTAGCATCAACTCGTTAGATCAAGTAAATACTTTTAAGTAAGCAAACTATTGAAAAGATTAGCTGTGATGTCTTACTTATTCTTTGCAAAAAATGCATAAAATAACGCTGTTCTACCAAGGCTATGTTCATTAATCCATTTTAACAATAATTTCATCGAATACAAAAGAAATAATTGTAAAACATTTTCAACATAACTATATTTGATGCAGCAATTTAAAGTTATAAAAGCTATAAATTCAACTATTTAACCCAAAAAACAATAAACTTATGAAATTCTACAAAAATTTAATACTTCGCACAAATGATCCAATTGTTGCTGGGCAACAAGTAAAAGATGCGCTTAAAGAATATAAGGTAGTTAAAATAACACCTGAATGGTACTTAAACGATTTACGTAAGTTTTACGATATAGTAACCGAACAAGTTGGAGAGGTCAATAAAATTAGAGAAGACTTTACAAAAGGTGGTGTTGATACTGGTGAAAAATGGATGGAAATACAATATGACCATGATATTCCTGACATGGCTGCTTTTCGTCACAGTAAAAATGCGCAACCATTGCATACTGACGAAGCTTACAGATTTACTGGAGGTGTAAGACTATTTTATTGCGTTAATATGGCAGAAGAAGGTGGTGAAACAACTTTTGTAGATGGTCCAGTATTAATTGACTATCTTAAAGATTATGATCCAGAATTTTTAAAAGAGTTAACATCTGAAAAAATAAAATACTCTAAGGCAGATAAATCAAGAACAGAAAAAATTATTGATATAAGTCCAGAAGGCGACATCAATTTTAACTTTAATTACTTCTGTATAGACAAAAACGAAACCGAAGCGCATAAAAATCTTAATCAACGTTTTCATGACTTTTTGCAAAACCAAGTAGCTAATTCTTACATGATGGAAAAAGTTTTACTTAGACCAGGAGAAGGATTAGCATGGTGGGACAGACCAGTACTACATGGCAGAAACTCATTTAAAGCTAGCAAAACTAATGACAGATTAATTTGGAAAACTGGTGTAATGTGGAGTGAGGCATGAAAAAAAAGAAGCTCATTAGGATAACTACGGTTTCTATGGCTCTTACAACTTTACTAAAAGGTCAACTGAGGTTCATGGACCAATATTTTGATGTTTTGGCAGTATCATCTGGTGGAGGTACTTTTGATGACGTTGCAAAAAACGAAGGTGTTAAGACTCATCCACTAACTATGTCTCGAACCATAACACCTTTTAAAGATTTAATATCACTTTACAAGCTATATAAACTATTTAAAAAGGAAAAGCCCTTTATTGTGCACACTCACACTCCTAAAGCTGGTACTTTAGGAATGATTGCAGCTAAGATGGCAGGTGTGCCACATCGCATGCACACTATTGCAGGTTTGCCCTTGCTTTTAGCGTCTGGTCCAAAAAGAGCCTTGCTAAATACTGTGGAAAAAATAACCTATTCATGTGCAACTATGATTTATCCTAACTCATTTGCAATGAAGGACATTATTATACAAAACGGATTTACGAAGGCATCCAAATTAAAGGTTATAGAAAAAGGAAGTACCAATGGTGTAGATACTGATCATTTTGATCCGAAATTGTTTGATGAAGCTTCAAAAAACAAATTGAAAAATGAGTTAGGCATAACAGAAGATGATTTGGTTTTTGTTTTTATTGGACGAATCGTTAAGGACAAGGGCATGAACGAATTAATGTCAACTTTTAGCAAACTAAGCTTAGAATATCCAAAAACTAAACTGCTTTTAGTTGGTCCTTATGAAGATCATTTAAATCCTTTATTACCTGAATCTTACGATTTAATTAAAAATCATAAATCGATAATTCATGTAGGCTACCAAAAAGATGTTAGACCTTATTTTGCTATATCAGATGTATTGGCATTTCCAAGTTATAGAGAAGGTTTTCCTAATGTTGTTATGCAAGCAGGTGCAATGGGTTTGGCAAGTATTGTAACAGATATTAATGGTTGCAACGAAATAATTGAAAATGGTAAAAATGGATTAATAATTCCACCTAAAGACGAAGAAGCTCTATTTAATGCCATGAAGTTTATGATTGATAATCCAGAAGAAAGGCTAAGTATGGCAAATTCTTCAAGATCAAAAATTGAAAATAACTATCAGCAAAAAATAATTTGGAATGCCTTATTAAAAGAATATCAAAACTTAAGTTAGCGTGTATACAAAATATTTAAAAAGACCCTTAGATATTATTGCATCATTAATTGGTGTTGTGCTACTATCTCCTATCATATTATTTATTGCATTGGTTTTGTTTTTGTTAAATAAAAACAATCCGTTTTTTTTACAACCACGAGGTGGTTATAAAAACACGGTCTTTAACATCATAAAATTTAAGACCATGAACGATAAAAAAGATAGTGAAGGCAATTTACTATCAGATGATAAACGAGTAACAAAATTTGGAAAATTGTTGCGAAAATACTCAATTGACGAGCTCCCTCAACTCATCAATGTACTTAAAGGCGATATGAGTTTAATTGGTCCAAGGCCATTTCATGCAAGATACATTGAGTTATACTCAGATAGACAGAAACAAAGACATAATGTAAGACCTGGATTAACTGGTTGGGCCCAAATTAATGGTAGAAACAACATTACTTGGGCAGAAAAATTTGAATTGGATTTGTATTATGTAGAGAACCAGAGTTTAAAATTAGATTTATCTATTATACTCAAAACCATTCAAAAAGTATTAAAGCCTACAGATGTAAAGATTTCTAAAAACACTGTTGCTACATCTTTTAACGGCAATAATTAATTAAGCTAACAAACCAATGAATGGTCACTTTGTATTATCACTTGATTTTGAAAAACATTGGGGAGTTTTCGATAAACGCTCGGTTGAAAGCTATAAGAGCAATTTAGAAAACGTAGACTCTGTCGTTGACAAATTAATTGATCTTGCAGACAAATACAAGGTGAAGCTAACATTTGCAACAGTAGGTTTCTTGTTTGCAAAAAACAAAGAAGAGTTAATGCGTTTTTCTCCACAAAAAAAACCAACTTATATTAATAACAAAAGATCACCTTACCTCCTTATAAATACTATTGGAGATAATGAGGAGGATGACACCTATCATTATGCTCTTTCATCTATCGAGAAGATAAAGTCAAATAGCAATCATGAAATTAGCACTCACACTTTTTGTCATTATTATTGTCATGAAGAAGGACAAACTGTCCAACAGTTTGAAGACGACATAAAATCATCAGTAGCTATTGCAAAATCAAAAGAAATAAACATAGAAAGTATTGTTTTCCCAAGAAACATGATAAGGGAAACTGAAACTGACAAACCTTATTTGGATGTCTGTTATAAATACCATATAAAATCATTTAGAGGTAAAGAAAAAGTGTTTTTTCAAAACATACATACTAACAAATTTTATAAAAACTGGTACTTGTTTAAAATATTGAGACTTACAGATACTTATTTTAACATTTCCAGTCATAATACATACAAAATAGAATCACTTTATAAAAATGGTTCTCCTTTAAATTTGCCTTCGAGTAGGTTTTTAAGGCCTTATAGCAATACATTAAGTTTCATGGAGCCTCTAAAAATAAATAGAATAACAAAAGCCATGAAGCATGCGGCAAAACACAACGAAATGTATCATTTGTGGTTTCATCCTCATAATTTTGGTACAAATACAGAAAAAAACTTTAACAATCTGGAAAAGGTCTTTAAACAATATACCATCTTAAATTCAAAATATAACTTTAAAAGCGAAACAATGTCTGGTCTAACAGAAAAGGTCATAAATAACCTAAAAACCCAGTAGCAGTAATACGCTATTCCAGTAATATCGTAAAAATCTGTGTTTTATCGTTTATATTTTGCGCTTTTATGTATATTGATTGATATTTAACCTCAATATAATAGTTAATAGCAATTCTTGTTCGTTGAATTTTTCAATGAAATAAATAGAACTGTGTTACCTGTTTTATGTTCCAAATCCCTCAATAAACATAAATTTTGGTAATTTTATTACTAAACATTAACCTATGAATCCTAAGATTTGGCTTTCATCACCACACATGAGCGGTAAAGAGCAAGACTTTATCAGCGAAGCTTTTGCGACCAATTGGATAGCTCCATTAGGACCTAATGTATCAGGTTTTGAAAAAGATTTAACATCTTTTCTTAAAGAAGATGTTCACGTAGCTGTTCTCAGTTCCGGAACTGCCGCCATTCACTTATCATTAGTACTTTTAGGTGTAAGTCATGGCGATGAAGTTATTTGCCAGAGTTTAACTTTTTCTGCTTCTGCAAACCCAATTGTTTACCAAGGTGCAACTCCAATTTTTGTTGATAGCGAGAAAGATACATGGAACATGTGCCCTGAACAATTGGAAATAGCTATTAAAGACAGAATTCTGAAGGGCAAGAAGCCAAAAGCCATAATTGCTGTTCACTTATATGGTATGCCTTATAACGTTGAAAAGATAAGTGATATAGCTAAACATTATGAAATTCCAGTTGTAGAAGATAGTGCTGAAGCCTTAGGAAGTGCATACAAAGGTAAAAAATGTGGTGTTTTTGGTGATATTTCAGTTTTTTCTTTTAACGGTAACAAAATTATCACAACTTCTGGTGGTGGAGCACTGATAACAAAAAATAAGGACGTAAAGGACAAGGCTGTTTTTTTGGCAACTCAAGCTCGTGATCCAGATGTTTCGTATTTACATTCTAATATTGGCTATAATTACAGGATGTCTAATGTTGTTGCTGGTATAGGTAGAGGTCAAATGACCATTGTAGATAATCATGTTGCAAATAGGAGACATAATTTTGATTATTACAAATCTCATTTAAGTTCTATTAATGAAATAGAATTTTTGAACGAACCTAAGGACTGCTTTTCAAATCGATGGTTAAGCTGCATCCTTACTCCAAATTATAACACAAGAGAGGCTTTAAGAGTACTTCTTGATAAAGATAATATTGAGACAAGACCACTATGGAAACCAATGCATCAGCAACCAATTTTTAAAGATGCTCCTGCTTATCTAAATGGCATTTCAGATCATCTTTTTGAAAAAGGTTTATGCTTGCCAAGTGGATCAAATTTAACTGAAAGTGAATTAGATAGAATCATTTTAAATATAAAATCTTATTTTTAAAACATGATCAAAAAACTACTAATAAAGATATCTGACAAATATGCGTCAAAATGGCTTGTCCTTTTGTTCGATATAACTATTGTGCTGTTTACATTAGTGGTTTCTCATTTTATTCGCCATAATTTTAAGTTTGATTTCGATTTATTTACAATTGTAAAACAAATGCCTTTTGTTGCAATAGTTGCAGCAATCAGTTTTTTATTGGTTGGCTCTCACAAAGGAGTTGTTCGTTATACAGGGTTTAGAGATGTCGTAAACGTTGTAATCGGAGCCAACATCTTAGCAACCATATTATTGGTATCTACTTTCATTTTCAAAAAATATGCAATAGAATCAACTCTTGAGTTTTCTGGTTCAATTATTTATATTCATTTATTACTTAATTTTTTGTTTTTAGTTGGAGCAAGATTTTTTATCAAATCAGTATACAGAAGTCTTAAAAGTTATAAGGAAGGAATAAAAAATATTCTGATTTATGGAGCTGGAACTTCAGGAATGATTACTTATGATGCCTTGAATAGCGATACAAAATCAAATAATAATGTCATTGGTTTTATTGATGACAATCCGAAAAAAATTGGAAAAAAAATAAACTTAGTCTTAGTTCACGCTTTTGATGAGGTAACGCAAGAAATGGTTCAAAAAAACGATATTGATGAGGTCATCATTTCAATTCAAACAATAGAGCCAAAAAGACTTTTAGAAATCACAACTCACCTTTTTAGCCTGAATTTAAAAGTTAAAATCGTTCCCCCAGTACAAAATTGGATAGATGGCGATTTAAGCGTTGGGCAAATAAATGATATTAAAATCGAAGATTTGTTAGGAAGAGCTCCAATACAAATATTAAACCCAGAGTTAGAGCACGAGTACGAAAACAAAGTAATACTAATTACTGGAGCAGCTGGGTCTATAGGAAGCGAAATAGCCAGAAAATTAACAAACTATAAGTATAATAAACTTATTTTTATAGATATAGCAGAGTCTCCGCTTTATGATTTGCAACAAGAATTTGTACTTAAAGAGTACGAAAATTTCTTTCCGATAGTAGCAGATATAAAGGATAGTAAAAGATTGGACAAAATTTTTGAAGAATATAAACCTTCAATCGTTTTTCATGCTGCGGCATATAAACATGTTCCATTCATGGAAAATAATCCCTATGAAGCGGTTAAAGTTAATGTTTGCGGTACAAAAAATGTAGCAAACCTTTCAGTAAAACATGGCGTTAGCAAATTTGTCTTGATTTCAACAGACAAAGCAGTAAATCCAACCAATGTAATGGGAGCTTCTAAACGAATTGCAGAGCTCTATGTAAGTTGCTTAAAAGGAAAAGGTAAGACAAAATTTATCACTACAAGGTTTGGCAATGTATTAGGGTCAAATGGTTCTGTAATTCCTTTGTTTAAAAATCAAATTGAAAACGGAGGTCCATTAACAGTAACACATAAAGACATTACTAGGTATTTTATGACAATCCCTGAGGCATGTCAATTGGTTTTAGAAGCTGCCACAATGGGAAATGGAGGTGAAATTTTTGTTTTTGATATGGGAAAATCTGTAAAAATATTTGATTTGGCAGTAAATATGATTGTGCTTTCTGGTTTAAGGTATCCTGAAGACATAGATATTAAAATTACTGGTCTGCGTCCAGGCGAAAAAATATATGAAGAATTATTGGCAGATGGCGAAAACACCATAAATACTTACCATGAAAAGATAATGATTGCTAAAACAAAACCTTTTGATGTCGAAAAAATACAATCAACTATACTAAACCTTTGTAAAATAAGTATTGAAACATCCAACTTAGAAATAGTATCTATCATTAAAGATTTGGTGCCTGAATATATTTCTAAAAACTCTAAATTTGAAATACTTGACACATTAAAAAATAATTAACTCAAATACATCATGATCTCAACATTACCAACTTATAGAATAAAAAATGTATTGTTTATTTTATTAATCATAGTACTTAACTCTTGTGCCACAAGTAAAGAAATCGTTTACTTTCAGGACGAACCTTTAACAGATGAAACTAAATTTGTTAATAGTTATGAGATTAAGTTTAAACCAGCAGACATGCTTACCATTGATATTTCTGCTCAAGACCCAGAAGCTGTAGCTCCATTTTTATTAACTCCTGTGGCACAGAATTTTGGTAATACCTTAGACTTAAATCGTAATTTAAGAGTACAGACATATCTAATAGACGTAAATGGTAATATAGAGTTTCCTGTACTTGGAACATTAAAATTGCAAGGCTTATCTAGAGTTGAAGCTACAGAAATGCTAAAAAGTAAGCTTTCAGAATATATTAAAGACCCAATAGTTAATGTACGTTTAATCAATTTTACCATAACCGTTTTAGGTGAAGTAAACGCTCCAGGTACTTTTACTGTTCAAAATGAGAGAATATCATTAAGTGATGCTCTGGGTCTAGCTGGAGATTTAACCATTTATGGAAAAAGAGACAATGTGCTGTTAATAAGAGAAATAGATGGGCAAAAGCGTTACGCAAAGTTTGATCTAAACTCTGTTAACGTACTTAATTCTCCAAATTACTATTTAACACAAAACGATGTTATTTACGTAGAGCCTAACAACGCAAGAGTAAGGCAATCATCATATAACCAAAATAACGGGATTATCATTTCGGCAGTGGCTACTTTGGCAACAATCGCTGCAATTTTAATTAAGTAATTATCAACCCAAAGATAATTTTATCATGCAAAAATCTATATACAGCAATAAAAGTGAGCTAAGAAATACGTTAGATTTGTATTTATCCAAATGGAAATTCATCTTACTTTTTTTAATCTTATCCATATTAGGTGCTTACCTGTACTTAAGATACTCAACTTATGAGTACAAAACCACTGCTTCAATAAAAATACAAGAAGACAAGAAGACCAATCCAATGAATGAGATTACCGCATTACAAAGCGTTAGTTTGTTTTCATCAGATTTTGGGAAAATTGAAGATGAAGCACAAATATTAAAATCCAGAACATTGATTGAACAAGTAGTCAAGGATTTAAAGCTGAATATGTCTTATTTTGTTAAAGGAAAAATTAAAGATCAAGAAGTTTACGAAAACCCTCCAATAAACATTAATTTTTTTGAAAGCGACTCTTTAATTAACAAAGTAGATACCACTTTGTATATAAAATTTTTATCTGAAAGCAAGTTTACACTTTCTGGTTATAATACAAACGAGCTTATCGAATTAAATGGAAACGAAGGTATTTCTGAACATTCCTTTGGTGATAAAATTGCAACAGGCTTCGGAGACATAATTATTACACCAAACCTTGGTAATTATGGTTCTGAAAATGGAAGGTATATAAAGGTTAAACTTACTCCTGTTGATGATGTGATAGAAAAATACATCGAAAAAATTAAGATACAAACTACCTTAAACTCAAGAATCATACATTTTTCACTAAATGAAAGCTCTCACAAAAAAGCTGAATACATCATAAACAAGCTTATTGAAAAATACAATGAAGATGTAATTAATGATAAAGAAGAGATTGTTAAAATCACTTCAGATTTTATAAGCAGCAGACTTGAAGTTGTAGCACAGGAGTTGGAACAAGTAGACCTTACTGCCGAAAATATGAAAAAAGCCAACAGGCTTTCAGACCTTGGCTCTCAATCCAGTATATTTCTTCAAAGTGAAAAAGAAAACGAAGCCAAATTAATCGCTACAACAAACCAAATACAAATTGTCGATTATATGGCTGGCTACCTCTCTGAAAACAATGATAATGGCGATTTGTTACCAGCAAATGTTGGTATAGCAGACAATGGCGTAAATCAGCTAACCAAAAGTCATAACGATTTAGTATTGCAACGTAACAGGATATTAAAAAATTCGAGCGAAAAAAACCCAACTGTTATTAATTTGAACAATCAAATCAGGGATTTAAAGGATAACCTGAATAAAAGTTTAGAAAATATTAAGTCTGCAAACGAAATTACGCTTCAGAGTTTAAACAGAGAAGATGCTCGTATAAGTTCTCAAATATATTCTGCTCCAAAAAAAGAGAGACAGTTTAGAGACATTAGCAGACAACAAAGCATTAAAGAATCACTATATCTTTATTTGCTTCAAAAACGTGAAGAAACTGCCATAAGCCTTGGTATGTCATCACCTAATGCAAAGATTATTGATTATGCGTTTTCTACAACTTTACCAGTAAGCCCAAAAAAATCTATAGCGTATTTAGCAGCATTTTTGCTTGGTTTACTCATTCCTATCTCTTTTATCTATTTCTTAGACCTAATAGATACAAAAGTACATACCAAAGCTGATATTGAAAAAATAGTGAGTGCACCATTTATAGGAGATATTCCTCAAACCAGTGCAAAGAAAAAAGACAGATTAGTTAATAAAGTTGACTATTCGCCTAAAGCCGAAGCTTTTAGGATGTTAAGAACCAATATTAGCTTTATACTTAAAGACAAAACAGATAAATTGGCAAATACCATATTTGTAACTTCTACTACGAGTCAGGAAGGAAAATCTCACACGTCCATTAATTTGGCTAGGTCATTATCTTTTTCAAATTTAAAGGTATTGATTGTGGAAACAGATATTAGAGTTCCTAAAGTAGAAGACTATATGTACATTAAAGGAAAAAAAGGCATTACAGACTATATTAGCGATGAAAGTCTATCTGTTGAAGATGTAACCTTTAAAATAAAAGACAACAATTTATTGGATGTTATACCATCAGGAACCATACCTCCTAACCCTTCAGAATTATTGATGAATCAGCGTGTAAAATCTCTCTTCGAGCAAGTTAAAAAAGAGTATGACTATATTATTGTTGATACTGCTGCTGTAGGATTAGTTACAGATACATTACTTATTAGTCAATTTGCGGATATGTTCATTTATGTTGTTAGCGCTAATAAACTTGATAAACGTCAATTACACGTAGCTCAAACAATGTACAAAGAAAACCGTTTGCCAAACATGACTATTTTGCTTAATGGTACTAAAAAGAAAAGTGGTTATGGATATGGTTATGGATATGGTGGAAATGTTAAAAAGAAATGGTATCAGTTTGGTTAAACTTATACCTTTCTTCTCTTTTTCTCAGTTTTAAGCAAATTCAGTTCTCTATTGGTTTGTCCAGCTACTGATGTGTTTTCTTCGGCACGTCTAATTAAATATGGCATAACGTCTTTTACTGGACCAAATGGTACATATTTGGCTACATTATAACCATGATTAGCCAGATTAAAGCTTATATGGTCACTCATACCATAAAGTTGCCCAAACCAAACTCTATTATCACTTTTTGATATGTTATATTGCTGCATTAGCTCCATGGCTAAATAGGAGCTTTCTTCGTTATGAGTACCTATAAAAAGTGAAATATCATTTAGATGTTGAAGAATATATTTTAGGGTTTCATTAAAATTTTTGTCTGTCGCTGCTTTGCTTTCACAAATTGGTGACTTATAACCCTTTTCTTTGGCTCTATCTCTTTCTTTTTCCATATAAGCACCTCGAACTATCTTAAATCCTAATTTAAATCCTTTCTGCTGCGATCTTTTATGAATTTGCTTTAAATAGTCTAACCTATCCCAACGATAAAGCTGTAAAGTATTATAAACAATTGGCACATCCTTGTTGTAACGATACATCATCTCTTCCACCAAAACATCTGCTGCATCTTGCATCCAACTTTCTTCAGCATCAATAAGTATTTCAACATCTTTCTCTTTTCCTAATTTACAGACCTTATCAAAGCGCGCCACTACTCTATTCCATTCTTCCTGTTCTTGTGCGTTTAAATCTATTCCGTTTCCTTTCTTTTCAAATAGCTTCAACCTACCAAATCCTGTTGGTTTAAACACAGCTATTGGCATGGAGTCTTGTGTATGTGCAAATTCAACGAGTTCACAAGTTTTATCCATTGCTGAATCAAATTCCTTTTCATCTTCCTTACCTTCAACCGAAAAATCCAATACGCTCGACACACCTTTATCAAACATATTTTCAACTACATTTAGGCAATCCTTTTCACTTACACCACCGCAAAAATGATCAAACACTGTAGACCTAATTAAGCCTTCTACTGGTAAATGTGCCTTTAAAGCAAAATTGGTGGCTGCAGTACCTATTCTAACCAAAGGTTGATGTGATATCATTTTAAACAAAAAATAAGCACGCTCTAACTCTGAATCGCTCTTTAACTGAAAAGCAATTTCAGTGTTTTCAAATATTCTATCTGTAGCCATTTGGTAAAAGATTTTGAACAAATATATTTATTACTTAGATACTTTTTTAATAAAATTCTACTTATTTTCACAGCAAAATAGCGAGCTACTTCTTACATGAAATCTATTAAAACTGGACATTGCGATATACATTTTAATGCTAACTGTTATGTTGAATTAAATGATTTTATTGCAAAATCAAATTTCTCTAAACTCTTCATTTTAGTTGATAGTAATACTCATGAAAACTGTTTACCCAAATTGATGAGCAATTTAGAAACTAATTTTGAGATTGAAATCATTGAAATTGAAAACGGAGAAGAATACAAAACCATAGACACTTGTTTAGGTGTGTGGAATGCACTCTCAGAACTTGATGCAGACCGAAAATCATTAATGATTAATCTTGGAGGTGGTGTTGTAACAGATTTAGGTGCCTTTGTTGCTTCTACCTTCAAACGTGGTATTCAATATATTAATGTTCCAACAACTTTATTATCTATGGTTGATGCTTCTGTTGGTGGAAAAACAGGAGTGGATTTAGGTGCTTTAAAAAACCAAATAGGTGTTATAAACAATGGTGCTATGGTGTTGATTGATACTACGTATTTAGACACGCTTCCTAACAACGAACTACGCTCTGGATATGCTGAAATGCTTAAACATGGACTGATAAGTAGTGAAGATTATTGGAATAGACTAAGAGACTTATCAAACTTAACATTAGCAAACTTAGACAAGCTAATCTACGAGTCTGTAATTATAAAAAACAATATCGTTACAGAAGATCCTCGTGAAAATGGATTGAGAAAAACTCTTAATTATGGTCATACTTTAGGTCATGCAATTGAAAGTTTATTTTTAGAAGATTCTACCAAAACAACCCTTTTGCATGGTGAAGCTATTGCAATTGGTATGGTATTGGCCACGTATATTTCAAATAAACTATTAGGTTTTCCAGAGCAGAAAATGAAAGATGTAAAATCTACAATGATTGATTTGTACAGCAAAGTAGATTTTACCAACAAAGATTATCAAGAAATTATAAGCTTACTCAAATTCGACAAAAAGAACTCACATGGCAATATCAATTTTGTGTTGTTAAATGACATAGCTTCACCTAAAATTGATTGTATTGTCGAAAACAAACTTATTCTTGAAGCTTTTGATTATTACAAAGCATAAACTTAAAGATAACGCTCTTTAATAACATTGCAATGATGCGTTTCGTGTCCAGCAATAACAAATCCTAATGCTCTTACAGACATTGGGTTTCCGCTTGCAATACCAATATTCAAAAGCATCTCATTAGTGAAATTAGAAAAGAGTTGAATTGTAGAAGCTCTTTGGGCATTATATTCACTTAGCAACGAAGATTTACTCCTGTTGTTGGCATTAGAAACAAGAGTATATTCATTTTCTTCAAAACCTGGAAGGTTAGTTTTATCAGCTCTTGCAAAACGTAAAGCTCTATAAGCGAAAACTCGCTCTGCATCTATGATATGAAGCAATACTTCCTTAATAGTCCATTTTCCATCTGCATATTTATGATTCATTTTATCATCAGAAATAGTCACAAACAAATCATTTAAAGCTTGTGCACTTTGCTTTAAGCTATCCAAGAAGTTAGATTCTCCTACTTGTTTAATATACTTAGCGTAAAACTCTGCATACTCATCTTTTTTTAAATCTGAAGCCTTCATCTCTTTTTATAGCTCATTAAAAATTGAATGCATGAGTCTTTTTTTATCATTAATGCTTTCTTCAAGCGATATCATGGTTTCAGTTCTGTAAACACCATCTATATCATCTAATTTAAAAATAATCTCTTTTGCATGAGTAGTATTTTTAGCTCTTATTTTACAGAAAATATTGAATTTCCCTGTGGTAATATGTGCAACGGTTACATTAGGAATTTCATTTATTCGCTCTAAGACAAATTGAGTTTGAGAAGTATTCTGTAGATAAATGCCAACGTAGGCTATAAAAGTAAAACCAAGCTTTTGATAGTCTATAGTTAAAGAAGACCCTTTAATTATACCTGAGTCCTCCATCTTTTTTACCCTTACATGAACTGTTCCAGCTGAAATCACCAATTTTTTAGCAATATCTGTAAAAGGGACCCTTGTATTGTCTATCAACATATCAAGTATTTGTTTGTCTATATCATCTAATTTTATCTTGCCCATAATTTTCGATTTTATTAAATAATATTCAAAAATAGTACATTATCACTGAAAATTATGCTTAAAAACCTAATTATTTACAAGATTTAGTGCGAATAATTCATCATTTAATAAAACGAAATCGTTTTCGTATCCTTCAAAAATTGGTTCTCTATTTTCGCACATAACCAATTTTAAATTGGCATCAATTTCAACATGTCCAAAATAATTACTCAAATCTCCTATTGAATTAACTACAGGTTTAAAGTGTATTTTATTATTAATTAATATTTCTTGATATTGAACTGCGATATCTGTTGCTTTAGAATTTTCATTAACCTTTGCGTTTCTGATGATGATGTCAAAAAACAATTTTTCATTCATTGGAATATCAAAATATGGTAAATGCAAATCTCCAGAAACATCAGTATTTGCTATATAGCTTAACGATTTCATCATTGCTAAACCAATATATTTTCTAACTTCTTCTCTCTTATAATCTTTCTCGTAATGTCCAGCCTCAAAAAGAATTGTCGGCACATTGTTACTCTGAAAGGTATCTCCAACACAATTCAAGTTAAAACTATCATCATAAATGCCAACTTGGTTTGGAATAATTTGTTGCAAACTGCGATTCATCGCAACAATAACCTCCATTGCACGTTTTCTATTCGTTGTAACAGAAGTTTTAATATCTTGAGCTGGAGCTAAAAAGCTTATTGTTGCTGGGCTTTTAGTTTTTCCTGCACTGAAAATAGTACGTTGTCCATGCAAATTGAAACAAAAATCTGGTTTAACCTCATTAAAAACCTTAAATAAAACTTCAATTTCAGGCTGTGACTTGATTTGCGCATCTCTATTTAAATCAATTTCATTAGCGTTAAAACGTGTGTATAAACGTGCTCCATCTGGATTCAAAATTGGTATTATAGTTAATGTACACTCATTAAGAACAACCTTAGAAAACCAATTATCATGTTTTAAAATGTTAAATACATCAAATATTGCTTTAGTCGTGGTACTTTCATTTCCGTGCATTTGCGACCACATTAGCACTTTTTTTGGCCCATTACCAATAGTCACAGAAAAAATGGGTTCATCTTTTACTGAATTACCAATCTGGCTAACCAAAAAATTTGTTCCTAAATTTTCAAGTAAAGGTCGAATATGGTCTGTATGAACATAGCGATGAAAGAGTGTTTTCTCCTTACAACTTTTAAGTAGTTCTATAGCTTTTTTTGAATTCATACTTATTGACAAAATACAAAGGTAAACAATTGATAATTTACATTTGTAAACAACTTAAAGTCAACAAAATTGTAATTATGTAAACAAAATAGTAGTAAAATGTAGGTGATTTAAGGTTTAGATTCATAATAAATTATTTTTAGTTTGCAATTAATTAATTATCAATATTATAATAAATTTTAAATAAAGTAAAAGTTAAATATAATTCAAAATAATTTATTATAAACTATAATAATTATAGCTACTTTATGTTAACTTTGTAACAACTAAGTTTGTTTTTTTAAGTTTACAATGATAAATCAGGAAAATTTTGCAAAAAGATTAAAAAAAGTAATGTTATATTACAATGAAACTGCTGCGTCATTTTCGGAAAAAATCGGAGTGCAACGCTCGAGCATTTCTCATATTTTATCAGGACGTAATAAACCAAGTTTAGAGTTTATCATGAAGATACTTTCCTCCTATGACGAAGTCGATTTGTATTGGTTATTAAATGGAAAAGGGAATTTTCCGAAAACTGAAAACATAACAAATTCACCAAAAGAAATTACAGAAGAGCAAAATCAAATCAAAACCATCTCAAAAACTTATCCTTCAAAAGATATTGAGCGCATTGTTATCTTTTACAAAGATGGAAGCTTTAAAAACTTTCAGAATTAAGCATTTAGTTAGTAACTTTGTATCAAATTCCTACTATGAGGTTTCTTTATATTGGTTTAGTCCTTATACTTTTTACAAGCTGTTATCAAATAGAACGTAATTGTACTGATTTTCAAGTTGGTAAATTCCAGAGTACAATTATTATTAATGATGTCACGTATAACTCAATCTTTGAAAGATCCAAGGATTTACAAATTGAAACTTTTGAGGGAAAAACAGACTCATCAAAAGTGAGATGGATTAACGATTGTGAAGTAGTTTTCAAGACCATTAACCCAAAAAGTATGGCTGAACAAAAAGATATTCATCTAAAAATTTTAGAAACTACTGATTCAACATACACCTTTGAGTATTCGTATGTTGGTGAAGTAATAAAACAAAAAGGAACTGCAAAACGAATACAATAAATGCTAGACTTTTTATTTACAAGCGATGCCATTATGGCTTTGTTAACCCTTACCTTCCTTGAGGTTATTTTAGGGATAGATAATATTGTGTTTATATCTATCGCAGCTAACAAACTTCCTGAAAACCAAAGAAGTAAAGTGACTAATATTGGTTTGCTCTTGGCTATGTTGCAACGCATTATATTACTATTTTTTGTATCATTTTTGGTTTCTTTAAGCAAAGCCTTTTTTACTTTTGAGAACTCTTGGCTAACCCTTGCTATAAGTTGGCAAAGCCTTATCTTATTTGGTGGAGGTTTGTTTTTAATTTATAAGAGCACACACGAAATAAGGGAAAAAATGGAAGAGCCAACTCATGATGTTGATGTTTTAAAATCAAAAAAAATAAAATCTTTCTCACAGGCTGTAATACAAATCTTGATTATAGATTTTATTTTTTCTATCGATTCTATTTTAACAGCTGTTGGTATGACTAACGGTTTATCTACCAACCATAATCACAACTTGGTGCTCATGATTATAGCTGTAGTTATCTCTATCATTATCATGATTGCATTTGCCAACCCAATACGTAAGTTTATTGATACACATCCAAGTATACAGATGCTTGGCCTTGCCTTTTTAATTCTTATTGGCTTTATGCTTATTACAGAAGCTGCACATTTATCTCATACTTCATTATTTGGCAATACAGTTGGTGCTATACCAAAAGGCTATTTGTATTTTGCTATTGCTTTCTCTCTGTTTGTAGAATTTTTAAATTACAGGATTGCTAAAAAGAAATCCAATAAGTAACAACAAAAGTCCCTGTTATCCAGTTAATGATGAGGAATAATAAGTATATTAGTCCACATATAACACGTTCTACGCAATTTGAACAGACTAACCGAAGTAAGTAATTCCCTCAATGAAGAGGACTATTTACTAAATGATGCTTTAACCCAAAATTAAAATGAATTAGTTTAGAATTGGACTAATCAGAAAAAAATGAATCTTCACAAATCTTTACTAATCATATTATGCTTTCTATTAAGCGTCAAAGCAATATCTCAAAACGAATTTCAAAGAAAAGTACTAAATGATAAATATTCTTGGAATAACTCATCCCAAAATGAACGGAATAAATACTATTTCGGAATTGACTCGTTAAATCTCTCAACTTCAGAATATCATTTTCGCTATGAGAAATCAAGCCAAATAATTGACTTATATAGTGATAACGGAATTGACTTTAAGGGTCAAATAATAAATATAATTCAAGAAAATAAAACAGTGAAAACTGATTACGGAAAAGATTCTCGTGCTTTCAATTATCTATTTGAGAAAAAAGAAATTTCAAATTCAGAAGCGACAAAAGCAGGACAATTAATTTTGGCTGAAAAATCATATTCCATACCAACAGACAGTTTAATCAATAATTGGAGTTTTGGATGGACAGATTGCGGTGCAATAACATTTGATTTTAAAGTCAAAACAAGTTTCCATCACAAATCGTACACCTGTGCAAAGAATCAAAAAGATAGTTTGGATTTTGTAACTAAAATAAAAAAAACAACAGATACTTTACAAAAAATACTTGGCTTAAAAAAAGCCTATGATAATTTTAAAAGTCGGCTTCCAAAAGGGAAATCATACACAATTGATGGTTGGATTACAATGTATATAATGACTGACAAACAAAGCGAGGGTTGGAGAAATGGGAAACCAATCAGAGATTACAAAAAATCAATCAAAGATACAATCGACAACTTTCTGGAATTTAAACTAAATGAATTAATTCCAAACTCGAAAGAACTGAATTGTTATGATGATTATAGTTTAACTTTTTCAAAAAATGGTAAACTGAAAAATATGAAAGTTGATATGGGGTTTTGGGAACGACTTTCTGACAAAGACTATAAAAAATGTAAACGGATTTTAAAAAAGGCTTTTAAAGAGATAAAAATCGATTTTGTTGACCCAAAATATGAATTTAACCGAGAATTGAGTTTCGGACAAAAAGGAATTTATATTTACGACAGAATGGTATATTGAATAAAAAACTGCGTAGAACAACGTGTATAATTCATTGCTAGCACTCGCCTACTTACGAAAATCCTCGCGGATTTTCTATTTGGTTTGTATTTGCTAAATTAGTTGCTGAAACACGCAACGAAATCATACACAAAACCGTTATGCAAAATTAAAAGCCAACATCGATAGAAGTGTCCAAAATAATTAACCCTCACCCTTTATCATTTTCAACTATTCTAGTTTCTATGCACTTGAAAGAAACCAAGGCTAGACTTTATACAGGAACATCTTTTATTTATGAATATAAAGAAAAGTTGTATTTAATTACAAATTGGCATATAGTTACTGGTTTAAGCACTATTGATAAAAAACCTATAATGAATCATGGAGGAATACCAGATATTATGGTTTTAAGTTTAATGCTAAATCAGAATCGACCAAAATGGAAAAGTTTCACCTTAGAATTATATAAAGAAAACAAAGCTGAATGGTTAGTACACCCAATTCACAAAGAAAAGGTAGATGTCGTTGCTATGGAAATAGAAATTCCAAAAGAGTTCAATTGTTTGATTCGCCCAATTAATAAATATATTTTTAATGATTTCAAACTTGAAATAGCAGATGATGTATTTGTTTTGGGTTATCCATATTCCATAACGGGAGGTGGAAACTTTCCAATTTGGAAAAGAGGTAGTGTTGCCACTGAGCCTGAAATAGATTATGAAGGATTACCAAAAATATTTATTGATACCGCAAGCAGACCTGGAATGTCTGGTTCTCCAGTGATTTTCAGAAGAAATGGAATCCATCTTGGCAAAGAAAATAAACTTTCATTAGATACAATATTTGGAGAAATTAGAGATTTTATTGGAGTTTATTCAGGACGAAAGGTAGGAGAAAATGATTTTGATGCACAATTAGGAATCGTTTGGAAGAAGAAAGTGATTGAAGAAATAATTGAAGGTAATTTAAAAGATAGCATAAACTTTGCATAACAACGTGTAAGGTTAATTGCTTCATATTTTCCTCTTAAAATAAAGTTCTAGAAATAATTATAGTTTTATAATAAAAAGTGTAACAATTCATTATTACTTAACTCCTTAAAAAGTAACTTATTTAACCAACACTTAAATACAATTTATTATGACTTATAGGATATGCTTTATCATTGGTCTCATCTTTTTATTAACAGGTCAACTTTTATTAGCACAAGGTAATGATTTTGTGTATAGCCAGTCACCTATTGATTTTGCTCATTGGTTCTTGCTAGTTGGTGTAGTTTGTTTGATACCTCAGGTGGTAACATTTCCAAAATCAATATTTAGTGTTATTGGAATACCTTTAACCTTAATTGGAATAGCAAGTATGATTGGTATGTGTGTATTAGACTTTATATTTTGGAGCTATCCAAACGACCAAATGCGCAATGAGTTTGCAAGCCATGTTACTCAAGTTCCATCTATCTGGAAAACATTTATTACTATAGGTCCTAGCTCTAAAGTATTTAATGTTGGTTTACTTATTTTAAGTTTAAATTACTTGAGCACTAAAAAAATTGCCATAGGCATACTACTTATAGCATGTCTTATTTTATGGCATGCAATTCCTGTTCCTTTTAGATTGGTTTTTGGATATTCGTTAACTCTAGTGAGTTTTGCTCTTATTCTATTAGGAAAGCAAGAAAAAGACGAGCTTAAATTCTCTCAATCTTAGCACCAATAGCACGTAAACGTTCATCAATATTTTCGTAACCTCTATCTATCTGTTCAATATTGTGTATGGTCGATGAGCCTTGTGCAGACAAAGCAGCAATAAGCAATGAGATTCCTGCTCTAATATCTGGCGAAGTCATTGTAGTGGCTTTTAGAGTCGATTCAAAATCATGACCAATAACTGTAGCTCGGTGAGGATCGCACAAAATGATTTTTGCTCCCATGTCTATAAGCTTATCAACAAAAAACAATCGGCTTTCAAACATTTTTTGATGCACTAAAACACTACCTCGAGCTTGAGTGGCAACAACCAAAACAATACTTAACAAATCTGGAGTAAATCCAGGCCAAGGAGCGTCAGCCACGGTTAGTATAGAGCCATCAATATAATTTTGTATTTCGTAACCATTTTTATGCTCAGGAATATGAATGTCGTCACCTTTACGCTCGACAGTAATACCTAATTTTCTAAACACATCAGGAATTTGTCCTAAATCGTCCCAACTTACATTTTTAATGGTAAGCTCGCTTTTAGTCATAGCAGCAAGTCCAATCCAGCTTCCAATTTCAATCATGTCTGGAAGCATGGTGTGTTCAGTGCCTCCTAAAGCATCAACACCTTCAATAATAAGCATATTAGAGCCAACGCCTTTTATGTTAGCTCCCATTCTATTCAACATTTTGCAAAGTTGCTGCAAATATGGTTCGCAAGCCGCATTGTAAATTGTGGTTGTGCCTTTTGCTAAAACAGCAGCCATAACAATATTTGCTGTACCTGTTACAGAAGCTTCATCAAGCAACATATATGTGCCTTTTAGTTGTTTGGCTTCTACACCATAAAAATGGTCTTTTTTATTATAACGGAATTTTGCACCAAGCTTAATAAAGCCTTCAAAATGTGTATCCAGTCGTCTACGTCCAATTTTATCGCCTCCAGGTTTTGGAATATAACCTTTTCCAAAACGTGCCAACAGAGGTCCAACAATCATAATAGAACCTCTCAAGCCGCTTCCATCTTTTTTAAAATCTTCAGATTCTAAATACTTAAGATTTATATCATCAGCTTGAAAACTGTAAGAGCCTTTAGATAGTTTTTTGATTTTTACTCCTAAATTTCCTAATAAAGAAATTAGCTTGTTAACATCTATAATATCAGGTATGTTATGTATTGTTATTTTTTCAGGAGAAAGTAAAACTGCACACAAAATTTGCAATGCTTCGTTTTTTGCACCTTGAGGTTGAATGCTTCCTTTTAGTTTATGGCCTCCTTCAATTTTAAATGTTTTCATTAATCTTGGATGTATATACCTTTTTTAATAACGCTTACGTCCTCTATTATTCTTTTTGTTATTGGACTTTTTGTTGCCTTGCCTTTTTGGTGATCTCATCAAACTGGTAGCATCAGTTAAATCTTCATCTTTGTTTTTTAAATTGATTTTTCCGTTAGAAAGTTCATACAAATGATTAAAAATAACATCGTCTTCAACTGTGTCTTTGTTCCAGTTTAGGAAGCATTTTTTCATGTGGTTGGCAATGGTATACACTAAAGCTTCTTTTAACTCACCTTCTTCCCAAGTATTTGCAACATCAATCATAGTTTTAATGTTGTTACCATAAAAACGATACTTTGGGTGGTTTTGTGGATATTTTAAAGGCTCAGGACGAGATTGCAAAACTTCTTTTGATGGTTTTTCGTATGGTGAGTCTGCATCCAATTTAAAATCGGACATAATAAAAAGCTGATCCCATAATTTGTGTTGAAAATCTGGAACATCACGTAAATGCGGTTGCAAATTACCCATAACTGATATAATGGCTTTGGCAACTTGATTTCGTTCTTCCTTAGTATTTCTTGAAGTAGCATAATTTATCATTTTTTGAAGATGCCTTCCGTATTCAGGAATGATTAAATGCTCTCGCTCAGTGTTGTACTCTAATTGATCTGTCAAAATATTTGAATGTGTGTAGTATTAATAATTGAAGTATACTATTTGGTGCAAAATACAAAAAAAATAAAAACGGTTTAGGTCTTTAACCAAAATTTAAAAACCTCTTATTCTTAAATAAATTATAACGAAATTACACCTTCAATATTTGTGGTTACTTCTTTGTATTTAAAGATTACTGCATCAGGATTTTCCATTACCACATTTATGGAAACACTTGTGTATTTGCCTTTTTTAGATTCTACAGTATTGATTACTGCTCCTGTATTGTCAAACAACTCCTCAATTTGTTTAATTTTAATTTCGTCTGACAAAACAATAAACTTGTATAAGTATTCAGAAGGCCAAGTGTTAGTTTCTTCTAATTGTTTTTTTAATTTTTTATAAAATTCCTCTGCATTTGGAGTATCGCTCATATTTTCTATTTACTTTTTAAGATTTGCAAATATACATTTTGTATATTTTTTATTTCCCTTTTTAATTCCGATTTTTACAGCTAAAATCTTGCCAAGTTTGAATACACAACGAATTGTTATAACTGGAGGTCCAGGAACAGGAAAAACCTCCATAATAAATGAACTTATCAATAGAGGCTTTAATTGTCTGGAAGAAATTTCAAGGCAAGTTACCCTAAAGGCGAGAGAAGATGGTGTAGAACAGCTTTTCTTAAAAAACCCAATTCTATTTAGCGAATTACTTCTTAAAGGGAGAAAACAACAATTTATTCAAGCTCAAGACTTACAAGAAAGTATTATATTTTTAGACAGAGGGATTCCAGACGTTTTGGCATATATGGATTTTATTGGAGACGCCTACCCAAACAGCTTCATAAGTGCCTGTGAAGAACATCAATATGATAAAGTTTTTATTTTAGCGCCTTGGCAAGAGATTTACATTAGTGATAGCGAACGCTATGAAAGTTTTGATCAGGCCATCGAAATACACAATCACCTTATCAAAACGTATACAAAATTTGGTTACAATCTTATTGATGTTCCTTTTGAATCTGTAAAAAAACGAACCGATTTTATCTTGAATAGTATTAAAGCACCTTAATGCAACATCCTCTTCAAATATTAGAGCAATACTGGAATTTTACAAGTTTTAAGCCTTTACAGGAAGAGATTATAAACAGTGTTTTAGAAGGTAACGATACCTTTGCATTGTTGCCAACTGGAGGAGGAAAATCACTTTGCTTTCAAATTCCTAGCTTAATAAAAGATGGTATTTGTATAGTGATTTCGCCATTAATCGCTTTAATGAAAAATCAGGCAGAAGAACTTAAAGCGCGAAACATAAAAGCCATAGCATTAACAAATAATTATAAATACGAAGAATTAAGCACACTTCTGGATAATTGTATATATGGCAACTACAAATTTTTATATCTGTCTCCAGAGCGTTTACAATTAGATATTGTTCAAGACAGAATAAAACAAATGGATGTTAACCTAATAGCAGTAGACGAAGCTCATTGTATCTCACAATGGGGAAACGATTTTCGTCCAGCATACAAAAACATTGCTCTCTTACGCAAATTGCAGCCAAGTGTAAACTGTATTGCATTAACTGCTTCAGCAAAGCCAGAAGTGGTTAACGATATTGTAAGTGAATTGGATTTTATAGACGGAAGGATTTATAAACAGTCCTTTTACAGAAAAAATTTAGCTTATATGGTTTTTGAAACCGAAGATAAATTTTATAAAATTCAGCAAATTCTTAAAAAAAATCCTTCAAGCTCTATTATTTATGTTAGAAACAGAAAAAGTACTTTAGAAATTAGTAATGACTTAAATAACTCTGGATTTACAAGTACTTTTTATCATGGAGGATTATCAGCAAAAGAAAAAAATGCAAATTTTTCAAGCTGGTTTAACAACCACTCTCAAGTTATGGTGGCGACCAATGCTTTTGGAATGGGAATAGATAAACCTGATGTTAAAACTGTAATTCATATTGATTTACCAGACAGTTTGGAAAGTTATTTTCAAGAAGCAGGAAGAGCTGGCCGAAATGGGGAAAAAGCTTTTGCTATAATATTAAAAAACGAAAATGATGAAGACAGAGTTAAAACTCAATTTTTAAGTGTATTGCCAGATGTAGATTTTATTAAATTAGTTTACCGAAAACTCAACTCTTATTTTCAAATTCCTTATGGTGAAGGAGCTTATACGACTCATCATTTTAACTTTAATACATTTTGCAAGGCTTACCAGTTCAATCCAATTTTAGTCTATAATGCCATTTCAGCATTAGATAGAAGTAGTATTCTGAGTCTGACTCAGCAATTTAAGAGACGTTCTACTTTACAAATTCTGGTGTCTAATTCAGTTTTGTTTCAATATTTAGAAAAAAACAATGAAATAAACCTAATCGTAAAATCTATACTGCGCACTTACAGTAGTGTTTTTGACCAAGAAGTAAAAATAAACACATTGCTATTGGCAGATAAATCAAATACTACTGAAGAGTTTGTTATACAAACACTACAAAAGCTTGCAAAAGAAAACATAATTGCTTTAGACCTTAAAAAAACAGATGCCGAAATTACTTTTATTGAACCAAGAGAGGACGACAAAACCATCAACAGAATCGCAAAAACCATTAACACCCAAAATAAGCAAAAGATCAAACAAATAAATGATGTCATCAATTATATCTCAGATGATTCACTATGTAAAAGTCAACAGTTACTAAGCTATTTTGGTGAAACTGATACCAAAGCTTGTGGTATTTGCTCTGTTTGTATGAACCTTGATAAAAATCATAATAAAATTTCTCAAACCGAAGCTATAGAAATTGTAATTTCGCTTTTACAAGAAAGTGATTTATCTTCAAGAGAGATTATTGAGAAATCAACTTTAAAAGAAAAAGAACTAACTAATATTCTAAAATTTCTTTTAGAGAAAGAAGCTATTATTTTAACTAACCATAATACATATAAGCTATTACAATGAAAGATTTGCGAATCGTTTTTATGGGAACACCAGAATTTGCAGTTGCCACGTTAAGCACCATACTATACAAAGGTTATAAAGTTGTTGGTGTTATTACAGCTCCAGATAAACCAGCTGGTAGAGGTATGCAACTAACGCAATCGGCAGTTAAAGTTTATGCTTTATCTAAAGGCATAACAGTATTGCAACCAACAAATCTTAAAAACGATAATTTTATAGCTCAATTAAAAGCATTAAACGCCAATTTACAGGTCGTGGTTGCTTTTAGAATGTTACCTCAAATAGTTTGGCAGATGCCAGAATATGGTACGTTTAATTTACATGCTTCACTCCTACCAAATTACAGAGGTGCAGCACCAATAAATTGGGCTATAATTAATGGTGAAACTAAAACAGGCGTTTCTACATTTTTTATTGATGAAAAAATAGATACTGGCGAAATGATACTTCAAAAAGAAGTAGAAATTTCAGAAACTGAAACAGCTGGAGAACTACATGATAAATTAATGCATATTGGAAGCTCTCTGGTTACAGATACCTTAAAACTCATACAAACTGGTAATGTAACAACCACTCCACAAAAAGATAATCCAAATATTAAAACAGCTTATAAACTTAACAAGGATAATTGCTTTATAAATTGGAACAAATCTGTTAAAGATATCTATAACCTTGTAAGAGGTTTAAATCCTTATCCAGCCGCTTGGTGTTTGTTAAAAAATGATGATGAAGAGCTCAACATAAAAGTATATAGCGTTAGCCCAGTTGAATGTGAACACGATTACCCAATTGGCAAACTTATTTCTAATAAAAAAGAACTTAAAGTTGCTGCAAAAAATGGATTTGTTTTGTTGGACGAAATCAAACTTCCAGGAAAACGCAAAATGGATGTAAAATCACTCTTAAACGGTTTTGAATTTCATCCTGAAGCAAAAATGCTGTAACCCTTGCAAATACAGGCAAATCAAATTATTTAAAAATAAACAACCTCTTTATTAACAATTGTTACAAGTTATTAACAAATACCTGTATTTCCCTTGCTATTACTTGTGTGATTGAATTATACTGATAAATTTGTAGAAGGATTTAACAATAAACGTTAACCCAAATAATAATCATTTAAAATTTAAATTTATGAACAAAACAGATTTAATTAATGGAATGGCAGAGAACGCTGGTATTACTAAAGCTGCTGCTAAGAAGGCATTAGATTCTTTGTTAATTGACATTGAAGGTGCATTACAAAAAGGAAAAAGAGTTTCTTTAGTAGGTTTCGGTTCTTGGTCAGTTTCTAGAAGATCAGCAAGAGATGGTAGAAATCCTCAAACTGGAAAAACTATAAAAATTAAAGCTAAAAATGTAGTTAAGTTTAAAGCTGGATCTGATTTAAGTAGTGCTGTAAACTAATAAATCTTATATGTTTTTAATAGAAGGCTTGCAAATGCAAGCCTTTTTTAGTTTTAGTATCTTTAAGCACTTGCTTATTAAACAAATTTATATTAGATTTATTAGCAAATCGCAGCTATGATAAATATCAGTCCAAAAAAAGGCAATCTTCTTATAGCCGAACCTTCAATTCTTGGAGATGTTTCATTTAACAGGTCTGTTATACTTTTGGCTGACCATAACAATGAAGGTTCTATTGGTTTTATATTAAACAAACCGCTTACATATACCATTAATGACCTTTTGCCAGAGATTGAAACTCCTTTAAAAGTTTATAATGGTGGACCTGTAGAACAAGACAATCTTTATTTTATACACAAAGTGCCAGAGCTAATTCCAAACAGTATAGAGATTTCCAATGGCATTTTTTGGGGAGGTGATTTTAAAAGTATTATTAACCTTGTTAATAATGGAAAGCTAAATGAAAATGACATACGATTTTTTCTTGGCTATTCTGGTTGGGATGCAAACCAGTTAGATAATGAACTTTTAACCAATTCTTGGATTGTTTCCGAAAATAGTTACAAAAGTTCTATAATTGAAAAAATGGACGCTTCTTTTTGGAAAGAAAAAATGATTGAACTTGGTGGTAATTACAGTTTATGGTCTAATGCACCTGAAGACCCAAGTTTTAATTAAAACGAACTAACTTTACCGTTGAGCTTACTGAGTAAATCGGCAGCAACAATATTGTTAAACGCTTTTTTTCTGTATCTGGTAACTGGCTGAATTCCAATAATTACATTGGTTAAAAATATCTCGTCTGCTTGTTGCAACTCAAAAGGTGAAATTGATGATTCTTCAAAAACAAAATCTGTCATTGCTTTTACAATATCAATAATCTGTTTTCTCATTACGCCTTTTATACAACCATCTGTTATTGGTGGTGTTTTAATTATGTTTCCTTTTACTAAAAACACATTGGCATTAAGTGCTTCGACCACATGCTTGTGATCATTCAACAAAAAGCAGTTATCCAATTCGTTTTCTTTTGCAAAAATACTTCCAGTAACATTAATTATTCTGTTATTGGTTTTTAAGGTTGATAATAGGTTTGAAGAAATATAATGATCTTTGTACAAATCAACCACATAATCTTCAACTTGCTTTTCGTATAAATTACGACTTAAACTTTTAGTAGAAATAGCATATGCAACATCATTATTATCAGGAAGATAAAGACCATCTGAATTTCTATATACAATAAATTTTACTCTTGCGTTTATAAATGCATTTTCATCATCTTTTAACAAATCTAAAATTTGCTGCTCTAAAAACTCTAAGGTAAAGTTCATTGGTATTTCCATTCTTAAAATGCGCATAGAAGCCATTAACCTAAAGTAATGATCTTCCCAAAACAGAATTTTGGAGTCTGAAACCTTTATGGTTTCAAAAACCGCATCGCCATAATTAAAGCCTCTATTTAAAATAGAAAGTGAAGCATCTTCTTTTTTAACAATTTTACCGTTGATATTTACCATAAAAAAAAGTCCCAAACAAATTGGGACAAATATAGTTATTAATGTTGTTTTATTAAGCCGAACCTAATACTTGCTTTAAATCTGATATTTGATTTTCCCAAAGCATCTTTGCTTCATCTATTTCATCTTCTTCAGCAAAGTCGGTAACTATCAAGGAAACGTCCTTGGTTATTTCATCTACTTGTATCCTTATTTCAAAAAAGACATTGTCTTCATCTCCATCAACCCATCTAAATTTTATTCTTTCTCCACTTTTTTTACTTAGTAACTTTGCTTTTTCTTCTGTATCGTCCCAAATAAATGTAAATATTTCTCCTCTTGAATTTACGTTGTCTGCAAACCATTCAGAAAGACCAGAAGGTGTTGATATGTATTGATATATTAATTGAGGTGAGGCTTGAATAGGAAATTCTAATTCAAATTTAGTTTTGTCGTCCATGTAGTTTTTTATTTGGTCGGTAATATATACATTAAATTTTTAGTTTTCAAGCATTATTTAGGGATTTAGTATTTGTGCACAAGGATTTTGTTTTTATATTTGCAGCCTCTTAAAGTTGGCGAGATAGCTCAGTTGGTTAGAGCGTTGGATTCATAACCCAGAGGTCCCGAGTTCAAATCTCGGTCTCGCTACAGCAGTAAAAGTCTTGCATGTAAGTGCAGGACTTTTTTTATGACATTTCACTAAAGCGCATGCACTTTAGTGAAATGTCATAAAAAAAAGGACGCAAAATGCGTTAGCGTTTTGAATTTTACTATTGTATAGTTTCATTGCGAAGATTCTGTAAATCTCGGTCTCGCTACAAGATTTAGCCTGATATATTTTTATCAGGCTTTTTTATTACTAAAAATTAAAAATAATGTATTTTATCGATTTTTTTTGCATTTCATGGAGTTATTTAAAAAAAAATGCTACATTAGCCACCCAATAGTTAACTGATATTCAAATCTCAACCCCAAATCAAGATGAATAAAGTTATTAAGTGCTACATTATAATATTGCTATTACTAATAGTAATAACTAACTGTTATTCGCAGGAAATACAGCGAGTCAGGGTAGATTTTAAAACTCCTTTAAACTATACAAGGCATTTACTTTTGGGTTTTACGCCAGATAATGCGGCTTCAGACCAAATGGATTATGGTTATGATGCATTGTGTGTAGACGAATTAGATGACGACCTAAACTGGATGATAAACAACCAACGTTTTGTTATACAAGGTGTAGGAGAATTCAATGAAAACAAATCTTATCGTTTTGGAATGTTTATGTCCAATTCTGGCAACGTAACAATCTCATTAAATTCTTTAGAAAATTTTGAAAGTCCAATCAATGTTTTTATTTATGATGCACTGACAAATACTTTTAATAGAATCAATGAAAACGGATTTAACTTAAGCATGAATAGTGGTGAGTATCTAAATAGATTCTTTATAACTTTTCAAAACGCAACTCCTCCAGCTGGAGCTTTATCTATAAGCGACAATGAGCTTAATAGGCTTTCTATAAGTACTGCTCAAAATTCAAAAGAGCTAGCAATAGATACAAAGACAAATATAAAATTAGACAAAGTAGAAATATTGGACATTTTAGGTAAAAAAGTTTTTGATGCAAATCATATTAATAAATCAAGAATTTCTGTACCTCTACAACATATTAAATCTAAAATAATTATTGTTTCAATCTATGCGAATAACTCAATTATAAGAAAAAAACTAATAATAAATAACAACTAAAAATCACAAAATCGTAAATTAAAAAATCATGAAAAAAATTACCTTATTATTTGTTTTGCTATTACTAAATAATATGCAAATCATGTCACAAAACAATAGGCAGAAAGCAGAAAGCTACCTATCAGAAAAAGGTGAAGTTTGTTTTATTTTTAAAGCAAACTCAATAGAACAGTTTAAGGAACTTAGCTCATTTTTGTCTTTAGGTCATAAACAAGTCGATAAAAATACTTTAGAAGCTGAAGCTTATGCTAATCAAGAAACTTTTAATAAGTTTTTATCTTATAATATTCCCTTTACTGTAAATGCAACAGATAACGAATTTAGACCACATGAAAGTCCGAGTTACAATCCGCAAGCTTGGGACACAACTTGGGATGAGTACCCAACGTATTCACAATATGTTGCAAAAATGAATTATTATGCAACAACTTACCCAACACTTTGTAGTCTTGAAACAATAGGAACAACTTCAACTGGAAGAGAACTTTTAATGTTAAAGATTTCAGACAATGTGTCTACCAACGAAGCCGAACCAGAATTTATGTACACTTCATCAATGCATGGCGATGAGCTTGCTGGATATCCTTTAATGATTAGATTAATTGATTATTTGTTAACCAACTATGGTTCTGATGCAGAAGTAGACAACATCGTTAATTCTACAGTTATATACATAAATCCTTTGGCAAATCCTGATGGAGCATACAGAACAGCTGGAAACGATATTATTTCTAACCCAAGAAGAGGTAATGCAAATAACCAAGATTTAAACAGAAATTTCCCTGACAACGTAGCTGGATTGCATTACAGCAGCATTGGTAATGTTTATGAGATTGAAACAGAATCCTTTATGAAATTTGAACAAGCTCACGACATTGTATTATCTGCTAACTTTCATGGAGGTACAGAATTGGTAAACTATCCTTACGATAATGCTTATACAGCTGAATACACACATGCAGATACAGATTATTACGAATATATTTCTGTAGAATATGCTACAAATGCACAAAATAATAGTCCAGCTGGATATATGATTGATGATGATGATTGGGATGGAAGTGCAGGAAGTCAACCTTGGCAAAATGATTACATTCAAAGTCCAGGTGTTACCCATGGTGCCGAATGGTATAGAGTTTATGGTGGAAGACAAGATTATATGAACTTTTATCGTCACTCAAAAGAAGTAACTATAGAATTATCTGATGTTAAATGGATAAATGGTAACCAACTTCCAAATCACTGGAATTATAACAGACAAGCATTTTTAGATTACATGAAACAAGTAAACTTTGGTTTTCAAGGAATTGTTTCTGATGAATCTGGAAACCCTGTTGTAGCTAAAATATCAATTGCTGGTCATGATGCTTTAAATTCATGGGGATTTTCTAATGAAGATTTAGGAGATTACTACAGATTAATTAAAGCTGGAACATATACTGTTACTTACGAAGCTCCAGGTTACGTAACACAAAACATCAACGTTACTGTTACAGATAATACTAAAACAGTTCAAAATGTTACAATGATTGCTGTAACTCCTACTCCAACTGCAAGTGATGATCAATTATGTGATTCTGGTTCAGTAGCATTAACAGCTACAGGAAGCGGAACTTTGAATTGGTACACTAATATAGATGACACTGTTCCTGTATATACTGGAGCAACATACAATACTCCAACTATAAGCAGTACAACAACTTATTATGTTGAAGATGTTGTAGCTAAAGCAAATGTTGGTGATGCAAATAGTAATTCAGGTGGTGGCTTTTTAGATGGACAACGTTATTTAATATTTGACTGTTCAGAATCAGTTTTGTTAAGAGAAGTTACTATTAATGCTAATGGACCTGGAGAAATGGAAGTACAATTGCAAGATAGTTCAGGTAATATGTTAGACTCCAGAGTAATAATCATTGATGCAGCTGGAGTTCAAACTATTCCACTTGATTTTGTGATTCCAGTAGGTACAGACATGAGATTAGCTTCTCACGAAATTTCAACTGTAGATTTATATAGAACTTTACCAGCAAACACAAATTTTCCATATACAAATGGTAGCATAACAATTAAAAATGGTAGTGCTGCAAATTACTATTACTTTTTTTATGACTGGGTTATCCAAGATTATAAGAGTGCAAGAAAAGCAGTTACTGTAACTGTTGACCCTTCTCCAACAGCAGATTTTACTTATGTTGTAAATCCAGCAAACAATGGAGAGGTAACTTTTACCAATACATCTGCTGATGCTACATCTTATGCTTGGGATTTTGGTGATGCTTCTGGTACTTCAACAGACACAAATCCTGTTTACACTTTTGCAAGTACAGGAGTTTATAATGTTGAACTTACAAGTACTAATGCAGAGTGTGGCGATGATATTACAGTAATACAAGTTAGTGTAACAGTAGATACACTTGGTATAGATGATAATGAGCTAAGCGAAATAACCGTTTTCCCTAACCCATTTAAAAATACAGTAACTATAGATTTACCAAATACATTTAACACAGATTTTATGGATGTAGAGCTATTTGATTTAAGAGGGAGAAAAATCTCTACCACAACTTTTATAAGTGATGGTAACTCAATTAAATTAGATCACTTAAATACTCTATCTGTTGGAACATATTTATTAAAGATTTATGATAAAACAACTTCCAAGCAAATAGTTAAAAAGCTGATTAAAAATTAGTTATTAATTTTAAAATTTAAACAAAAGGTCAATTCAGTTATAAATTGACCTTTTTTATTTGCTTTATTATCAGATAATTATAATCTAAAGATGCATTTCATCGATTTTTTTTGCATTTTATGGAATACATATATATTTTTGTTGATAATTACTTAGTCCCAAACTAAAAATTTAACCGCTTATGAAAAATATTACATTTTCTATAAAATGCTTTGCGTTAGTATTTTTTACGTTATTTTTTTCAAACATTTCTGTTTCACAAGATTTTAATGTGCAACATCTTAATAGCGATGTTCCAAGAACTGGAGCAACATCGTCAATAACCAGTGTGTCTTCACTTAACAATGCTTTTGTTTTAAACAACAATAACAGGTTGGCTCAAGCTGGACGTTCTGATGAAAACGCTTCAAATTTAACAGGAAGAGATTTATCTGGTGCTGTACGCTTAACAGGAACTAGTACTGTAACGTATTACAGAGAAAGTAACTCTGTTAATAGTAACACTAAATTCAATGCTTCAGTATGGGAATATATAGGAAGTCCAGGTGGTAATAATGAGTTTATCGTTAGAGGTCGATATATTGTTAATCTTAACGGAACTACTAACAATACCACACAAGCATTAACTGGTGTTTCTAGTGCTAACAAATGTATTCCTTTTATTACTGGAATTATTACAGATGTTTCAAGTGCTGGAGCAGATTCTGGTTCCGTAATTGCGTATTTGGAAAATGCTTCTACAATGCGTGTACAAAAAGGCTCTAATGCAAACAATGTTAGTGTATATATTACTTTAGTTGAATTTACTGGAAGTAACTGGACTATTTTACATGGTGATTCCGGTTCAGTAGATGCAGATAGCGGCAACATTACTTTAAGAGCAAACTCTGATGGTACTGGTACTGCAACAAATGTAAGTGATTGGAATGAATCTATAATTTTCACTCACCACAGAGGCAATATGAGTGACAATGCTGTTGATCAAGCCATTGCAGACAACTGGCCAATTATAAGTCCTGGTGGTAATAACCAAACGGTTTCTTGGGGATTTGATAGCAATCATGATGCACAAACCAGTGGTAACCGACATTTTGTACATGTTGCTAATAATTCCAATATTAGTGTTTCTAGGTTTAGCAGTGATACAAGTAGTAGTAGCGGTGAATCTACAATAGATATTTCATCTGCTTCTCTTACTAGTTTAAGTGAAGCTTTAATAGTAGGTACATCCATCTCAAGTGGTGGTGGTACTGCCTATGGTAGAGGGTGGCGAAACTACTATTTAAACTCCACTACTCAAGCAGCTCATTGGGCTCATAGAAGCGGAAACACCATGAGTCATGAGATCCAAATTGTAAACTTATATGCCTCAGCTCCAACTTATTGTTCTTCTAATGGTAATAACACAAATGATGAATATATAGGAAGGGTTCAATTAAATACAATTGATAATAGCTCTGGAGTTGGCACAACTAGTACTGGATATTCAGATTTTACTGCCATTTCAACAAATTTAAACCAAAGTACATTATACACAATTACAGTAACTCCTACATGGCCTGGAACTACATACTCTGAAGGTTATTCGGTTTGGATAGACTATAACCAAGATGGAGATTTTGTTGACGCTGGTGAGCAAGTTTGGACTACTGGTCCTACAACCACCTTTCCTGTGTCAGGTGCTTTTACAGTTCCAGGTACAGCTACTTTAGGAAGCACTAGAATGAGGGTTAGTATGAAATATAATGGAATACCAACCTCTTGTGAATCTTTTAACTATGGTGAAGTTGAAGATTATACGATTAATATAACTGCAGCTAGTCCAACGCCAGAAATAAACTTGGTTGGTAACGGAACAAACATTATTGATGGCGATACAACACCATCGGTAACTGACGATACAGATTTTGGAAATGTTGATGTCACAATAGGTACCAATCCAAACACATTTACAATTCAAAATTTAGGAACTGCGAGCCTTAACCTAACGGGAGGTTCACCATATGTTGCTATTTCTGGAGCTCATGCTGCTGATTTTACACTAACAGCAAATCCTACGACTCCAATTGCAGCAAGTGGCAACACAACGTTTACAATAACATTCAATCCAAGTGCAACAGGCTTAAGAACTGCGACAGTTACCATAGCAAATGACGATAGTAATGAAAACCCTTATAATTTTGACATACAAGGAACTGGTACAACTACATTACCAGAGATAAATATTAGAGGTAATGGTGTTGATATAGCTGATGGTGATGTAACACCTTCTATTCTGGACGATACAGATTTTGGTAATGTTGATGTAACATCAGGAACAAACGTCAATACATTTACCATTCAAAACCTAGGGGCTTCTTTAAACCTCAATTTAACTGGAGGTTCTCCTTATGTTGTAGTTTCTGGTACTCATGCAGCTGACTTTACAGTTACAGCAATTCCAGCTTCAACAATAGCAGCAGGAGGTAGCGCAACATTTAATATTACTTTTAATCCAAGTGCTTTGGGTTTAAGAACAGCTACATTAACTATTGCAAATGACGACTCTGATGAAAACCCATATAACTTTAGTATTCAAGGTACAGGAACTGATGCATGTGGGGGTTATATAACGACTTATCCCTACATAGAAGATTTTGAAAGTGGTTTAGGCCAAATAACACAAGATACTGGCGACAATTTTGATTGGATTAGAGATTCCGGAGGCACTGGTACAGGCTCTACTGGACCATCAGATGCAGTTAGTGGCTCATTTTACTTGTATACAGAAGCTAATGGAAACAACAACTTAACAGCAAATCTATTCACTCCTTGTTTAGATCTTACAGGAACAACAAATCCAAGATTCATATTGCATCATCATATGTATGGTTCAAGTATTGGAACACTTAACATAGATTTAAGTACTGATAGTGGCACAACCTATCCAACTAATTTATGGACACGAACAGGTCAAATACAAACAGCAAACAATGCATCTTACATACCAATAAGTATAGATTTAAGCGCCTATATTGGGCAAACTGTTAAAATAAGAATCCAAGGTATAGTAGGTTCAGGAAATACAAGCGATATGGCTATTGATTATTTAGCTGTTATTGATAAACCAGAGCCAACAATTGCTCCAGGCGGTGTGACCGCAGATTTAGGGTTGTGGCTAAAAGGAAATGATGGCACACATACTAATGGCCAAAATGTATCTTTGTGGCAAGATCAAGGTCGTGGTAGTGATGCTAGACCTTATAAATCAGGTCAAGAACCAACATATAGAGATAATGTAAACAAAAATGTAAACTTTAATCCAGTTGTTGAATTTGATAATACATACAGTTCGTTTACAATTGATAGTGATTATTCACATGATAACACTTCGGAAAAGTTTTTAACTGGAGATTTTGGTTACTACACTCAAGATATTTTTATTGTATTAATCCCAGACGATACAGCAATTACTAATTCCTTTGGTTTTATGGATGTAATAAGTGGTGACTCCACATTAGATGTTAACTCCACAGATACAACTGGAATTGGTTTTGGTGACTACACTGGACGTGTAAGTGGTGAAATAATTTGCTATGCTTACGATACCTATACAAGTAGTGAAAGTGGTGATGGATATGCAGTTGCAGAAATAGGTACTGGATCGAGCTACGACAACGCAGGTATCATAAACACACGTAATAACTCAGCCGATACTCAACAAGAATTATATTACAATGCTAATGATATTGAAACTACACAAAATGATGTAGCCGAATATGCAAATGCAAACGATACAAGATTTTGGTTAGGACGTAGTGAAGGTTGGGAAGCTACTACAAATGCAAGAATAGCCGAAGTTATTTCTTATTCTGCTAGAAAAGTAGATACAGATCTTACTCAAGAAAGAAATAGAATACAGTCTTATTTAGCTCTAAAATATGGAATTACTTTAGGTGTTAATGGTACATCACAAGACTACGTAAACAGCGATGGTACAGTAATTTGGGATCAAAACACTGGAGTTCCAGCTAATGATGTCTTTAACTATGACATTGCTGGAATTGGAAGAGACGATGCTTCAGGTTTATACCAAAAACAATCCAGAAGTGTAAACAACGATTTAGATTCTGGATCAAGAGGTCAAGGTGTATTGACTATGGGATTAGCCAATGTTTATGACACTAATAATCTTAATCCAAATACTATTAATGATAAAGAGTTTTTAATTTGGGGAAATGATGGTGTCGATTTAGATGATCCTGCAGTAGTTGTAGATGTAGATATGAGTACAAGCATATCTCCAGTAATCCCAGGTGGTACTTGGGTTCAGTTTAATGGTATTGCTAGAACTTGGAAAGTTGTAGAATCTGGAGGAGATGTGCCTGAAGTTGAAGTACAAGTACTTACAAGTGCCATTAGAACAGCTGCTCCACCAAACGGACAATATTTAATGTTTATATCCAATACTCCAAACTTTGACCCAACTGCAGATTATAGAGTAATGACACAAACAACCAATGAACTTGGTGAAGCAATTGTTGAAACCACTTATGATTTTGATGGAACAAAGTACATTACATTTGGTTGGGCTCCTGAACGTGTTTATACAAGATCTATTTATTTTGATGGTGTTAGTGATTATGTTGATATGGACGATAACCTTGATTTAAACCCAACGAGCTTTACAATTTCTTCTTGGGTTATGAGAGAAGCTGGTTCTAACAACAAGTCTATCTTATCAAAAAGAGATTTAGCTTATACTGAAGGTTATGATTTTAAAATAAACAGTACAGGAAGGTTTGAAGTATCTTGGAAAAATGGCTCAACACAAACTATAACTTCAAGTGTTGTCATTCCGCAAAGCGAATGGCATCATTTGGCAATAATATATTCTGGTGGTACTGCTACATTATACATTGATGGTGTTCCTGATACTTCAGCATCACTAACTGCTCCAGTTTCAACAACAAGAAACTTTAACCTTGCTGCCGCAGGTAAAGGTGCAAGTTTAGGTGATTTCTTTATTGGAAACATTGATGAAGTTCGTGTTTGGGATACTGCTTTAACTGTAGACCAATTAAGGTATATTATGAATCAAGAAATTGAAAATAATTCAAGTTTTGTAAATGGTACTGTGATACCACAAACCATTACAAAAAATGAAGTTAGTACTGTACCTTGGTCAAATCTTGCAGGTTATTACCCAATGACCACATATACTTACACCAATACAAAAGATGAATCTGGAAATGGTAATACAGGAGCATTAAGAAATTTACGTACTGTAGATAGGCAAACCGCTCCACTTCCATATCAATCGCAAAACAATGGAGATTGGACCACAGATGCAACTTGGTTGAACAGCACAGTTCAAACTTTACCAAATGCTTTATCCATTGTTGATGGTGTTACTCCAGTTAATTGGAATATTGTCGAAACCAATCATAATGTTAATATCGCAACAGATGCAATTTTGGGTAGAGAACGTGAAGTATTAGGTCTTTTTGTAAGTAGTAATACACTTAGCGTAAATGGTGTAAATGCATCAGGAACAGGAAATGGTCTAACAGTAACCCATTATTTAGAACTTGATGGTGAAATTGACTTAAATGGAGAATCGCAGCTGATTCAAACAATTAATAGTGATTTGGTGGTTGGTGCTTCAGGCAAATTATATCGTGATCAGCAAGGTACTGCAGATACGTATACTTATAACTATTGGTCTTCACCTGTTGGGATTGATGATGAAGGTAATAACGAATACAGATATACTTTGCCTCAAGTAATGAAAGATGGTACATTAAACATCAATTTTATAAGCACAGGCTATAATGGTACAAACACCTCTCCAATTGGCTTAGCCGATTATTGGATTTGGAAATTCGCAAATCAGCCAGATGATGATTATTCTGCATGGCAACACATAAGAAGTACTGGCGATATGTATGCTGGCGAAGGCTTTACCATGAAAGGTCCTGGAACTGGTAGTATAACAACTGATCAAAACTATGTATTTAGCGGAAAGCCTAATAATGGTGATATTAACTTAACAATTTCTGTTAATAGCGATTATTTAGTAGGTAACCCTTATGCCTCAGCAATTGATGCTTATACATTTATTAATGATAATAGTTCATCTATCACTGGAACACTATATTTCTGGGAGCATTTTGGTGGTGGCAATCACAACTTAGCAGATTATCAAGGTGGTTATCACATGCTTAACCTATCAGGAGCAACTACAGTAGCAACCTACATATCAAACGATCCAGATGTAAGTGCAGCAGGTACACCAATAAGTCCTCCAGGTAATTTTATTCCTGTTAGTCAAGGCTTCTTTGTAGTAGCAAGTGGTTCTGGTGGAACAATAAACTTTAATAATGGTCAACGTGTTTTCCACAAGGAAAGTAGTGGTAACTCGACATTTGTTGGAATGAATGACGAAGTGACCGAAGGAGGCATCACACCAATTACTCCTTTAAATGTGCAAAATAATGTAAACGATTCTCGTTTAAAAATAAGAATTGGTTTCAATTCTATAAATACCATAAGACGTCAATTATTGGCTACTATGGATGAAAACGCAACTATGGGAATAGATTGGGGTTACGATGGTGCCTATTATGAAGATCAAATGGACGACATGTTCTGGATGATTGATAATGAAAAATTTGTAATTCAAGGAATTAACGAAATTGGTAGTGAAACCATATTACCTCTTGGTCTGTTTACTAGCGATGATGGTGAGAACAAAATCATGTTAGATAAAATAGAAAATGATCCTGGTAATTTAGATGTGTTTTTACATGACAAAGTTTTAAATATTTACCATAACTTAAATTCTGGTAGCTATAATATTTATCTACCAGCTGGTGAATATCTTGACCGATTTGAAATAACTTTTACAGATTTTTCACCATTAGATGTCAATGAGTTTGAAATTGATAATATTGACGTTCATTACTCTAATGCCATTGAAAGTATTGTATTGATAAACCCAACAAATCAAAATATAAAATCAATAGAGTTGATAAATATTCTTGGGCAAAGCATCAAGACCATAAATAATATCTCTAATGCAGATTATAAAGAGTACGAAGTTAAAAATTTAAGCTCTGGAACTTATATTATAAAAATGGAAACAGAAAAAGGAACTGTATCCAAGAAAGTTTTGGTTGAATAAAAATGTTATCGAATTAGAATTTCACTAAACTGAGAAAAGCTCCAATTAGTCATTGGAGCTTTTTTTATTGTACAGCCTTTATTAAATCTTCTAACGAGTATTTGCTTTGCTCGCCAGACCTCATGTTTTTTAGCGTGTAACTATTGGCTTTCATTTCTTCCTCACCTACTAAAACCACAAAAGGAATGTCTCTTTTGTTGGCATAGTTCATCTGTTTTTTCATTTTAGAATCATCTGGATAAATTTCTGTGTTTATACCAGCTTCTCTTAATTTTGCAATAGCTTTAAGGCAATAAAGTGCTTCAGTATCACCAAAATTGATAAATAATACATCTATTGAATTAGCAATAGTTTCAGGGAACAAATTAAGTTCTTCCAATACCAAATAAATCCTATCAAGACCAAAACTGATACCAACACCACTTACATCGTTCAATCCAAAAATTCCTGTGAGGTCATCATAACGTCCACCACCACCAATAGAGCCCATTTGTACTTTCTCTGGAGCTGAAACTTCAAAAATGGCTCCTGTATAATAATTGAGTCCACGTGCTAAGGTAACATCCAATTGTAAGTTTGCTGTTTTAAGTCCTACAGCTTGAATTGCATTATTTATAAAAGCCAATTCTTCGATACCTTTTAAACCTTCTTCTGAAGAACTTAAGATTATTTTTAAACTTTCAATCTGAGATCCAAAAGTGCCTTTTAAACTAAATAAAGGTTGAAGTTTAGTAATACCTTCTTCTGTAATACCTTTATCAAGCATTTCTTCTTTTACTTTGTCCTCTCCTATTTTATCAAGTTTATCTAAAGCTACTGTGAAGTCTATAAGTTTATCTTTTGCGCCAATAACTTCAGCTATTCCTGAAAGTATTTTACGGTTGTTTATTTTTATGGTTACACCTTCAAGACCTAACTTATCAAATACATCATCGTACAATTGCACAAACTCCACCTCCTGCAATAAACTGGTTGAACCAACAACATCTGCATCACATTGATAAAACTCTCTAAAACGGCCTTTTTGTGGTCTGTCTGCTCTCCAAACTGGTTGTATCTGGTAACGCTTAAAAGGAAAGGTAATATCATTTTGGTGTTGCACTACATAACGTGCAAAAGGCACAGTTAAATCGTAACGAAGGGCTTTTTCGGAAATACTATTTGTTAACTTATTGGAATCTTTTTTATTATAAGCAGTCTCATCAGCTTTTGACAAATAATCACCCGAATTTAAAATCTTAAAAATAAGTCTATCTCCTTCTTCACCATATTTTCCCATTAAGGTGTCTGAGTTTTCAAAACTTGGTGTTTCTATAGGTTGAAACCCAAAACATTCAAAACTTGACTTTATCACACCAAAAATGTAGTTGCGCTTTGCAACCTCAATTGGTGAAAAATCTCTTGTACCTTTTGGTATGCTTGGTTTTTGTGCCATATTCATTTTCCACGAAAGTGGAAATCTCTTTAATAATTATATAATCTTAATTTAAAACTGGATTCCGCATCACACACTTCGACAAGCTCAGTGTGACAGCTGCGGAATGACAAAAATAATAGTTTTAATAACTTCTCGATATATATCGACAATAAATGTCGATACACTCGAAGTGACATGCTTTAATGAATTAACTTATCAAAATAAGTAAACAATTCTCCCTTTGTAATAACAGAACCTTGTTGTATCAATGCAAATTTATCCAATTGCTTATCGTTTGAATAGGCTTTTTTAGCATCAAAAATTTCAACATCATCACTCATTAAATTCTCCCTAAGCCAAGCAAAACCCTCTTTTGTGGTTAAGTTTACGTCTGTTGTATTCAGTTTTAATCCTATCAATTCAATTTCAGATTCGCCTAAATAAAACAGATACATGTGTTGCGGAGAGATGTTTTCCAAATACTCTGCTTTGTAAGTACTCCTTCCCAAACCAAATCACTAAAAACATCTAGTTCCTGTTCAGCTACTTCTGGTTTATTAGTTTTAATGTCCTTCCATTCTTCAGCAGTAATGGATTGTGTTGCCAAAAAATTGATAAACTCTTGGTGAAGTTCTTCAATTTGTTCTTTTGATAATCTTGTGTATTTCATTTTTTAATGTCAAAAAAAAAGCCTCAACAAGGTTGAGGCTTTATGTATTATAATGTAAGCTTATGCTTGTGCAATAACCTCAAATGGTATTTCAACAGTTACTTCTCTGTGTAAACGAATTACAGCATTGTACTGACCTAAACGCTTAATATTACCTCCTGTGATATTAATGAATTTTTTATCAACAGTGTGTCCTTCTTTCTCTAAAGCTTCTGCTAAATCTGCTTTGGTTACAGAACCAAATAATTTATCACCAGCTGATGCACCTTCTGTTGCTTTTGCTGTTAATTTTATATCTAAAACTTTAATAGCTTCAGCAGTTTTATTTGCATCATCAATAATTTTCTTTTCTTTAAAGGCACGTTGCTTTAAATTTTCAGCTAAAACTTTCTTCGCAGAAGCAGTAGCGATAACAGCATGTCCTTGAGGAATTAAAAAATTTCTACCATAACCGCTCTTAACTGTTACAATATCGTCTTTAAATCCTAAATTTTCAACGTCTTGTTTTAATATAAGTTCCATGTTATGAGTATTTTTATTTTAATAAATCTGCTACATAAGGCATCAACGCTAAGTGACGTGCTCTTTTTACAGCTACAGACACTTTTCTTTGATACTTTAATGAAGTTCCTGTTAAACGTCTTGGCAACAATTTACCTTGCTCGTTTACAAATTTTAATAGGAAATCTGGGTCTTTGTAATCGATATACTTAATTCCAGATTTTTTAAAACGACAATATTTTTTCGTTTTGTTAGTGTCTATGTTAAGCGGAGTTAAATATCTAATTTCTCCGTCTTTTTTTCCTTTTGCTTGTTGTTCTATTGTTGACATAATTAAGCTTTTTCTTTAAGTTTAACTCTTCTTCTCTCAGCCCAAGCCACAGCGTGCTTGTCTAATTTTACAGTTAAGTAACGCATAAAACGCTCGTCACGTCTAAATTCAACCTCTAAAGGATTGATAACTTCACCAGCAACTTGGTACTCAAACAAATGGTAAAAGCCACTTTTCTTGTTTTGAATTGGGTAAGCTAATTTTTTCAAGCCCCAATCTTCTTTTGATATCATCTTAGCTCCGTTTGAAACAAGAAAATCTTCGTATTTCTTTACTGTTTCCTTTATCTGATCTTCAGATAAAACGGGATTTAAGATGAAAACAGTTTCATAATGATTCATAAAAATCGATTTTTTTATTTAAATTGGCTGCAAAAGTATACATTATTATTGTTTTTGGCAACATTTTTGATTTAATTTTATCTGATGTTGAAAATGTTAATATTTTGTTAAAAAACACGGTTTATCGATGTTTTTTGGTTTTTAACCGAATTTTTCGTACTATTGTCGATATCTTAACCTAAAACAATAAATGTTATGACTTTAAACTGTGTTGTTGTAGATGACTCCGCAATCCAACGATTGTCTATTGTCAAGTTAATTGAGAATCATTCCTCACTTAACCTGATTGCAGAATATAGCAGTGCCCTGGAAACTAAAAATGGCCTTAATACTCACAAGGTAGACTTAATCTTTCTTGACATTGAAATGCCTGTTTTAAACGGTTTCGAATTACTTGATGTACTAAATAATAAACCCCAAATTATTTTTGTTACTGGTAAAACGGAATACGCTTTTAAAGCTTTCAATTACGATGCAACAGATTATTTACAAAAGCCAATTACCAGAGAACGCTTTAATACTGCAGTTGAAAAGGCTATTGAGCAACATAAACTCACACTTGACTTTAAAGAGACAGATGGAGAGCACATCTTCGTAAAAAGTAATCTAAAGAAACGAAAAGTTTATATCAAGGATATAAAATGGATCGAAGCTCTTGGAGATTATGTAAAATTAGTAACCGAAGAGAACAGTCTTGTAGTGTTATCTACCATGAAAGCTTTTGAAGCTGAATTACCAGAAGGGAAATTTTTAAGAATTCATAAATCTTATATTGTGAATTTAGATAAGGTTGACCGATTTAACAGTAAAAATGTTGAAGTTGGTTCTTATGAAATCCCATTAAGTAGAAATAAAAAGACTTTGTTAGTTGATGCTTTAAATAATATTTAAAACATTAGTAATTATCGACATTTAAAACTACTTTAATAGGACGAAAATCTTTTATACTCAAGAAGCTATTTTTAATTTTTAGAATAGCTTCTTTTGTTTTTCCTAAAGATTGTTCTTCTGGTATTTTAATGAGGATATTTTTGTGATATTGATTTCTAATCCTTGATATAGATGGAAATTCAGGACCTAACACATGCTCCTTAAACAATTGTCTCAACGATTTTGACAACCACTCTGCTCCATCATTGACCTTATTATAATCTCTATGCTGCAATGTGATTTTAATCAATCTATATATTGGTGGATATTTATAATTGTAACGTTCATCCATTTGCTCTTTGAACATGCCTTTGTAATCATTTACAGAAACTTGTTGCAAAATTTTATGATATGGATTATAGGTTTGAATAAGCACCTTCCCTCTTTTTTTGGTTCGTCCTGCTCTTCCTGCAACCTGTTGTATCAGTTGGTAACTACGCTCATGAGCTCTAAAATCTGGAAAATTAAGCAAATTATCAGCATTCATAATTCCAACAAGTTTTACATTTCTAAAATCTAAACCTTTGGTAAGCATTTGTGTGCCAACTAGAACATCAATCTCCTGATTTTCAAACGCTGATATAATTTTTTCATAACCATATTTTCCTCTTGTTGTATCCAAGTCCATTCTAGATACTTTAGCTTTTGGGAATAAATTAGTTACTTCTTCCTGAACCTTTTCTGTACCAAAACCCTTACTATCAAGTTCAACACTACCACAAACTTGACAATTATTTTGCATAGCTATATGATGTCCACAATAATGACATCTTAGTTGATTTTTATATTGATGAAAGGTTAAACTCACATCGCAATTTGGGCATTGAGGTGAATGTCCACATGTTTTACATTCAATAATTGGTGAAAAACCACGTCTGTTCTGAAATAAAATCACTTGAAAACCATCGTCTAAAGCTAAAGTCATTTCTTCAATGAGTCTATCACTAAAATGGCCTTTCATTCGCTTACGTTTGTGTTTATCCTTTATATCAACAAGCTCTATATCAGGCATTAAAACATTATTGAAGCGTTCATTTAATTCGGCTAAACCATATTTTTTGGAAACTGTAGCATTAAAATAGCTCTCAATACTTGGCGTTGCAGAGCCTAACAAGGTTTTAGCTCCAAAATGTGATGCTAAAACTATGGCAGCATCTCTAGCGTGATAACGAGGTGCTGGATCGAATTGTTTGTAGCTTACTTCATGTTCTTCGTCAACAATTACTAAACCTAAGTTTTTAAATGGCAAGAATACAGATGAACGTGCGCCTAATATCACTTTTGCCTTTTCAGATCCTTCTAAAACATATTGCCAAACTTCTACACGCTCATTGTTTGTATAACGAGAATGAAATACCGAAACTTGATTGCCAAAATACTGTTTCAATCGATTGACAAGTTGCGATGTTAATGCAATTTCTGGTACTAAATAAAGCACTTGTTTGTTTTGTAACAAAACCTCTTCAATAAGCTTTACATAGATTTCTGTTTTTCCAGAAGAGGTTACTCCTTTTAAAAGTGTAACACTTTGATTTTTAAATGATTTAATTATATCATCTAATGCATTACTTTGGTGTTTATTTAATTCTTTTGAAGCTTCAATATCATCATTTGAAAACGAAACACGATCTACATTTAACACATAATCCTGAAGAATATCTTTATCAATTAATGATTTTATTTGAGCTGATGATGCTTTGCTTTTTTTAACTAAATCCGACACTTTAATTCGTGATTTTGAAGTAGCAGACATCGCGAAATAATTCATTAAGATATCACGTTGTTTTGTTGCTCTACTGCTTAAATTATCTAAAAGTGTGCTAAGCGACTCATCTGAAGCATAAGATTCATTTAGTTTAATGTATCTAATCTGTTTAGGTTTGTATTTTTCATATAACTCCTCATCTAGAGCAATCACATCTTTCTCTAATAATCGTTTTAAAGTAGGTAAGCAATTCTTTTTATCAAGGATATTACTAATATCTTGAACTTTCAGTGAACTTTGATGTGTTAAGGCTTCATAGACTAAAAATTCATCATCTTTTAAAGAAAGTTCGTTCACTTCAGCATCTTTATTCAATGTTACTATAGTTTCACTTTCAAGAATTAATGCACTTGGTAATGCTGCTCTTAGCACATCTCCCAGAGTACACATATAGTAATTTGAAATCCAAGTCCAGAATTTTAATTGCTGCTCAGTAACAATAGGGTTTTCATCCAAAATTTGATGAATCTCCTTTGCTTCATAATTTGTTGGTGCATTTTGATGAATAGCATATACCAAAGCTGTATAAATTTTCTGCTTTCCAAAAGGCACAGCAACTCGAGTTCCAGATTTTATGAAATATGCTTCAGCTTCTGTAATGCTGTATGTAAAAAGCTTTTCAAGAGGAATTGGTAAGATAACATCAATAAAATACTGCATAAACTACCCTCCTTTTTGATGTTCTTTCCTTAAAAAGCGTAAGGTCACATTCAATTCGAAACCTAGTAGAATAATATTGGCATTGAGCCATAAGTAGAATAACAAAATAAGCAAAGCACCAATAGAGCCATAAAGCTCGTTATATTTTGAAAAATTATCAATATAAAGTCCGAAAAGATAGGAGCTTAATAATATTAACAATGTCGTAAAAAAAGCTCCTATTGAGAAAAATCTCGTATGTCTGCCTTCCTTAGTTCCAAAATAGTATAAAGTTGCTGTAGCAATATAAACCATAATGGTAAAGAAAGCATATTTAGCAAATAACATCCAATATAAACCTGAATTGGAACTATCTATCTCTTTTCCGCTAATACTTTCGTATAAAGGTGTGATGACGTAAATCTGAAAGTACCCAAAAACTCCAACAGTTAGAATAAGTAGAAATGCTAAAATAATAGCCACACCAAGTGCATACAAATATTGTTTAAACACATTTCTAGTAAGCTGGTTGTGATAAGAATGTTCAAAACCAGAAAACACAGCATTCACACCATTTGCCATTAACAAAATAGATAATAAAAAAATAGACGACAGTAAACCTCCTTGATTATTTGTACTGATATTTTCGAAAATATTATCGTTAAAAAATTCAGAGGTTTGTGGAGGTAAAAATGATTCTAAAAACTGTAAAAACTCGACTTGAAAATTAGAAAATGGAATGAATGGAATGAGGATGATAATAAACAACAAAAATGGAAAAATAGCAGTAAAAAAACTAAAAGCTATAGCACTAGCTCTTGTAGTTAAAGCACCTTGAACGATGCCTATAAAATACATTTCGAAAAGATCATAAATAGATAAACCTTCAAATCCTGGTAGTTTAATGGTTTTAAAAAACCTCACTAACAGATTTATAATTGGAATTTTATCTAATTTGTCTTCAATGTGTTTTGTCATTCTGCTTTTAGAGTATTCTTTAGCTCTTGCTCTACTTTAAATTTCCAAGATATTAATTCACTTTCATTGTTTCCGTAAGAGGTTTGGTCATACAAGTTATATACTTCTGTTTCATACTCTTTGTTGATTTCTGAATAAATTTCCTTGGCATATTTTCTCCAACTATCAAAGTCATATAGTTGCTTTTCAATAAAAGCTTTGCGAATTTTATCAGCATAGATTTTTGTTAGGTCAAAATGTATATTTGCTAACTCTAAACCGCTTTTACCCTTTTCATTAGGTTGAACAGAAGAACATTGTGTATTAAATTCAGCATTAACTTCAAATTTTCCTTTGTTGGATAAAAATTTAGTGAAATCGAAATAAGCATCAATGTAAGCACAAACATAAAAAGGGTACCCAATTTTAGGAGCATCTTTAAAATCTTCCCAAATTAATTCTCTATTTGAATCCCATAAAAAGTCTTTTTCAAAAGGAGTGACATTGTCAATTTTATAAACTGTAAAGTCAATTTGATAGCATGTACTAAATCCTGGTGTGATCTCTCTAGTTACTTTAACTACATTTCCTCCAACATTACGTGCTCTACTCTTGGCTATATTTAAAACTGTATTTAAGCTGCAATCAACAGTTGTTCCTCCATCCCTTATTTTGAACTCTCCTATTTTTTCTTTAGTAATTGAATCTGGTATTTCTTTACCTTCATTAAAAACAACTACACTTGCATTTTCTGAAAGTGGAGGTAAAGTCTTGATTTCGGATAAACTTTTTACATTCATGGCAGATTTACAACCTAAAATAATAAAAGTCAAAATCATTAAAATAAATATTCTCTTCATACTAAACTGCTTTTAAACTTAAATCCATATTATAAACAGAATGTGTCAGAGCTCCTGATGAAATATAATTTACACCACATTCGGCATATTTTCGTACGGTCTTTTCGTTAATGCCACCAGAAGACTCTGTTAAACATTTGTCTCCAATCAGTTTTACAGCTTTTCTGGTATCTTCATAATTAAAATTATCAATCAAGATTCTGTAAATACCATCGTTTTGCAATATTTCCTCTATTTCATAAAGATTACGTGCCTCCACAATAATTTTCAAATCTTTGTTATTGTCTTTCAAATATTGCTTGGTTTTATTGATAGCTTTCGTTATGCCTCCACAAAAATCAATGTGGTTATCCTTTAGCATAACCATATCATACAAAGCAAATCTGTGGTTCTCTCCTCCTCCAATCTTAACAGCCCATTTTTCAAGCGCTCTGATTCCTGGAGTTGTTTTGCGTGTATCTAGAATTTTGGTTCCAGTACCTTCTAATAAATCTACAAATTCTCTTGTCTTGGTTGCAATAGCACTCATACGCTGCATAGCATTAAGCACAAGACGTTCAGCTTTTAAAATGGATTGCGAAGCTCCTTCAACATAAAACACAATATCACCATATTTTACATTGCTACCATCCTTAATAAGGGTTTCAACAGTCATGTTTTCATCTACATAAGCAAATACTTTTTTTGCAAATTCAACACCTGCAATAATACCTTCATCTTTAACTAATAACTTTGCTTTTCCTGTTGCTGAAGCTGGAATACAAGCCAACGAGCTATGGTCGCCATCACCAACATCTTCTCTGATGGCATTGGTAATAATGAGGTCTATTTCTTTGTTAAATTGCTCTTTTGATATCATAAATTGTATTTTATGCTAAATTACAAATTGATTTTGTATTAATTCCATTACAATGTTACAAGATTTAAGTTAGCTCGTCGTATTATTAAATCAGCTGAAATGTCATTTATTGAATCTGCACACCAAAACATTTACGGAAAGAAACTATTTGTTTTATTTACTTGGTTTACAAGAATTTTATTAGCGCTTGCTTTTGTACCTTCTGGACTTAAAAAACTATTAGGTGAACGTTTTACTTTGCTTGGTACAGATAATCCTGTTGGTTTCTTTTTTGAAGCACTTTACCAAGCTGGTTGGTATTGGAATTTTCTAGGTTTTATGCAACTGCTTGTAGCTGTTCTTATACTGATTCCACGAACTGCATTTTTAGGTGCTTTATTGTACTTACCTATAATTATCAATATTCTGGTTATTGTAGTTGCTATGCATTTTAGAGGCACTCCTATTATTGCAGGTTTAATGTTTTTAGCCAATTTGTATTTATTGTTTTGGGATTACAAAAAGGTAAAACAAATTGTTTCTGTTATATTTGAATAACAAAACAAACAATTAATGCCTAAAATGTTAAGTCTTAAAATACTATTTCTTTTTCTTATTTCTTTTTCTATTCAAGGTCAAACAAAGGTTTTTGTTGATGAAAACATGCAAGAAATTGACTCTATCAGTTTTTATAAAAAATGTGATGCAAGAGTTTTTAAATGCTTAACCTATAGCACAGACTCATTAATAGTAAACAAAGTTCATAATCGATTTAAATTTGGAAAAGTTAGTCCAGAAGAATACAACCAAATTAGATTGCTTTTAATGAAGAAAGGAAATACAGAAATTGCTCCTGACCAAATTTTGGTTATAGAACATATTGATACTATTGGAGGAAGCTATGCAACTTATTTAAAGACTACTAATAAATATAGTACTAAAGAAAAATATAGAAAATCTTCAACTGTTCAATTAAACGGAGAACCAGCCAAAATTAAAATTACAAATCCAAAAATCAAATCTGAAAAGGCTTACAATAAGTCTTATTTAATAAATATGAAAAAGCCAGCAAAATGTGCTAAAAAATTTGAAAGTGAATTCAATACACGAGTTTTTATGACTTATAATTATGGAAAGGATAAAAAACATCTGTATAAAGGCATAAATTGGATTGAGTATCCTGGAGTAATAATTCCGAAGTTTTTAGACCAAGTAGATAAAGGTCATTACGTTATTTTAAAACCAGATGGAGAATACTTTGTAGCTTCTTTGCTACTTAGAGATATAAACCTTGAAGAGCTTTTTAAAAATAGCGATTGGACTAAACATAAGAACGACTTAAAGAAATCTAAAACTCAAGATATTAAGCATGGTTATGGTATTTTTAGACCTTCGGTTGTAATTAACCAAAATCTGAATCTTTGTTTTTAATCTAAATTTTTTTTGTGTGTTTTTTAAAACTAATATTATAATAATGCCTAAAATCTTAAGTCTTAAAATACTATTTCTTTTTCTTATTTCTTTTTCAATACAAGGTCAAACAAAGGTTTATGTTGATGAAAACATGCAAGAAATTGACTCTATCAGTTTTTATAAAAAATGCGATGCAAGAGTTTTGGGATGTTTAGAATACAAAACTAAAACGCTAATTGTAAATAAGGTTTATAAGCATCATGACTTTGGGGAAATTGGTACAGATGAATTTGATAAACTGAAATCTTTATTCAATACAAACTTAAATAATGCTGCTCAGGATTTTAATGCTTATATCCTACACTTTAGAGATTCACTTTTCGGGTATAAAGAACTAGCAATTAAAAGATTATTACCAAAAAACAAGAAATTAAGTTCATTAAACCCTAACGAACGAAACAAACTACTAAAAGAAGCAAAAACAAGAGCAGATAGTAGAATTTCATCACATTTTGAGCATGTGAAAAGCTCTAATAAAAAGTGTAAACGTTCCTTAGAAAAATTTAATTCGATTGATTTTTATGTCTTTAATGAAGATATTAACTACATTGAGAAATATGGAGAAAATAAGATTTGGATAAAAAAAGATTCTTTATTAGGAAAGCTTTTTTTTAGCAAACATCCACAAGCTTCATATTTAATTATAAAACCAGATGGAAATTATTTTGTTTCTAATAGGTATATTTCTAAAACAAATTATTTACAACTAATTAAGAAAAGTGATTGGTCTAAATTTCAAAAAGATTTAGAGTTATCAATTTCTAAAAATAGTAGATTTGGAGAAGGTTTTTTTGCTAAAAAAGATTTAATTGCTAAAAATGAATGCATAATTGAATATTAAACTTCTCTCCATAGGAAAAACAGACAATAAGCACTTGCAAATGCTTATTGACGACTACACCAAACGCTTGATTCATTACATAAAGTTTGAGTTTGATGTGATTCCAGATCTAAAAAAAGTAAAACACTTAACTGAAGCACAACAAAAACAAAAGGAAGGCGAACTCATTTTAAGTAAAATAAGCACAACTGATGTGTTAATTTTATTGGACGAAAATGGTAAGCAATACGATTCGGTTGCGTTTTCAAGCTATTTGCAAAAACACATGAATTCAGGTATCAAGCAATTGGTGTTTGTTATTGGTGGACCTTATGGTTTTTCGGAAGAGGTTTATGCTAAAGCACAAGGTAAAATCAGTTTGTCTAAAATGACCTTTTCACATCAAATGGTACGTTTGTTTATCGTTGAGCAACTTTACAGAGGCTTCACTATTTTAAGAAACGAACCTTATCATCACAGATAAAAAAAGGAGCTTAATTAAGCTCCTTTTCTTTTTAGTGTGTTTTAAACACTTCTTTTCGTTTTTTTAGTTGTTTTTCAAGATCTTTTATCGTGTGCTTTACAGCATCTTCATAATTATTTTCGTTTGATGTGGCAAAAATACGTGGTCCAGGCAAACTCAACTCCATCTTACAGATTTTACCTTTTTCCTTGTCATTGTGTTCTACTGCAAAATGTACTTCTGCACCAATAACCCATTCGTATTTTTTTCCAAGTTTTTGTAGTTTTTTTGTTACATATTCATTCATAGCTTCGCTAGTTGCCATATGTACATATTGAATATTTATAGTCATGATTCTTGTGTTTTAATTAATACTCAAATTTAAGCATTACAGCAAAGTTTTTAGCTGACATAAATCATAAAAATTGTATAAGTTCATGGTATTGACTCATAGTGCATTTTTTAAAACTTTTATCAAATCAAGTGGATTTTGAGAATAAAATGAGTAAAATTTGTGTCGAGAATAAGAAGTTAAGAGTTATTCATAGTTCTCGATACAATTTTTTCTTCCTAATGTCAGTAAAAATCACTCGAACTGACAATGAGAAACCAGAAACCAGAAATCAGAAATTAAAAACTATTCAAAAATAACAGCATCATCCATATCAAACCAGGACTTATAAAACTGCTGATGGATTTTCTCTATACTGTTACGTTTCACCTTTAGTGTTGGTGTAGTTAAGCCATTATCAACATTCCAATCTTCTTTCATCACAACCACTTTTTCAATCTTTTCGTGTTTTTCAAGTGAAGGGTTCATGGCTTTTACACTTTCTATTAAACTTCTGGATACATCTTCTTTAGATTTTAGTTTACCCAATTCGCTTAAGGTAATTAAGGCAATAGGTTGAGGAATTCCAGTACCAACCACACAAATCTGTTCTATGTCTGTGTTTTTAGACAAAATAAGTTCTATATGCGAAGGTGAAATATACTTGCCTTTATCAGTTTTAAATTGGTCTTTAACACGTCCTGTAATGCTTAAAAATCCGTCGTGATCAAACTCGCCAATATCTCCAGTTTTTAAATAACCTTCACTATCAAAAACCGAAGCTGTAATTTCTGGTTCTTTGTAGTAACCTTTCATTAAACAATCGTTCTTTATGCAAATTTCACCAACGTCAGATAGTTTAGCTTTTACATTATAAAGCGTTTTACCAACTGTGCCAATTTTATCGTCTGCATTGGTATTAAAGTGTGACACACAGCAATCTTCAGTCATTCCGTAACCTTGATAAATAACGATGTCCAGTTTTCTGTACCATTCCACCAAACTAGATGCTATTGGAGCTGCAGCAGAACAGATAAACACAGCTTCACTAAGTCCTAATTTCTTTTTTAGTTTTTTCTTTATGATGGAGTTTAACACAGGAATACGCAACAAAAAGTCCAATTTTTTCTGCGGAAGGGACTCTAATATCTTTTCTCGAAACTTAGTCCAGATTCGTGGTACAGCAAAAAAGATTTGTGGTTGCGTTTTTTCTAAGTCTGAAGTGAAGGTTTCTATGGATTCTGCAAACGAAATCACTCCTCCTAACCTCAGACCAGAATTTATTAAAACACGCTCAGCCACGTGAGCCAAAGGCAAATATGAAAACAACCTAAGATTGTTAGGAAGTGCAAACAACGTCGTTAAAGTATCTGCACTTACCATTAAATTTCCTGAAGTGTGCATCACGCCTTTTGGTGTTCCTGTAGTTCCTGAAGTATAAATAATGGTATGCAAATCTTCAGGTTGCTGTTTGTGAATGTCTTGTAAAGGTTGGTGATACTTTATTAAATCTTCCCAACTATCGCCTTCATCTTCGTTGTAAAGTTTTACGCTGATTATTGGCATGTCTGGAATACCAGACTTTTGTGAGCTAAAATCGTCCAACTTACCAATAATAATAGCTTTAGCTTCGCTATGCACTAAAATCTGATTGATGGATGATGCATTTAAGGTTGGATAAATGGGAATAGACACATAACCACACATCATAATGGCAATGTCTGCCATACACCAATGTGCACAGTTTTTAGAGAGTAATGCAACATGACTCTTTTCTGGTAAGTTATAGCTTTTTAATGCTGATGCTATTTTACGTATTTCGTTTCCAGCCTCTGCATAAGTATACGTTACATACTTGCCATTAATGGGTTGTTTTAAAAATATCTGATTTGGAGCCTGCTTTTCCCAATACAGAAAAGCATCTAAGGGAGTTTGTATCTCAGACATGTTAAGGACGTTAGACTATAAAGATATGAAAAGATTTTTTTGGAGGTTTCGCTTTCGGTGAGTATATGAAAAGTAGGCGATTTCGAAGCACTAAACTTTTGGTTAAGAACAAAGCTTGATACGAGCCACAATCCTTGAATTTACAACTGTTTCGCCTGTTTTTTATATACTTTGTTAGGCAACGTTTTTTTATCCATTTCTTCAATTGGAATGCTTGCTGGAGAATTTGAGATTAACACAGCATAATCCAAATATTCTGTTGTAGATTTTCCCTGTACCAATTCGCCATTCGATTTTTCTTCGGTCATAACAATTTCCATTAAGTCAGGAATTCCATTTGAATATGGGGAATTTTTTTGATTTAATCGAAAGAGCGTAATATCTGAAATTTTACTTTCTTTTAGCTTTTCAATTCCAAGAAAATATTCCTTTTCATAATCGCCTATTCCATATCCACCTTCTGTATTGTAATCTTTATAATTTCCATTATCATCCAAAACCCTTCCCCAAAGCACTCTACTTTCTGTTAAATATCCTATAACCGAAATTATTTTATCTCTTTGAATAATATTATTCTCAATTAATTGTAAAAAGAATGATGGGTTTTTACCTTCCCATTGTTTTTCTAAATGAAAGAAGCCAAATCTAGCGAACTGTGGTTTTTTCTTAAATTTGTAATAAGAACTTAATGCAACATAGTTTTCATACATTAATCGTTCTCTTTTTGTAGAATTGTCAAAATCTACAAAAGTCTCTTTTAGGTTTTTTAAGATGTGTGAAAAAGCAAAGTTGTCTAAAATATAACCCTTAAATTCAAGATTATTTTTTTCATAATCTTCAACAAAGGCCTCTAAAATATGCTTTGAATAAGTCGCGGAAAAAGGAAAGAAATCGATTGTGTCATTTTCAATCATTTTGGCTAAATCATCTACTGATTTTCTAGCGTGTATTTTACTGTCAATTAATTCTAGCAAGTGCTTTGTGGTATATTTATAGCTTACTAAAAGGTCAACGCCAAGAACAGTAAGTTTATCTTCTTTAGGTAGTTCGTCATTTAAGGTTTTAAGTTTTAACCATTTTTTATAAGTAGAAATGCTTTTGTCTTGAGGCACCCGACTTCCATAATGTTCTACTAACTCTTTTAAAAGAATAGTGTCGCCCGTTTTAAGAAAATCATTAAAATAGTATGCTATACTAAAGTCGGTTTCGGGTAGATAATATTTAATCGTTCCTTTATTTGTCAAAGATTTAAGCAATTCAATTTCAGTAGTTTCGGTTTTTTGACTACCGTGGTAAGCACCAAACCCAATAAGTTGAAAATCTTTTTGAGGAAATTCAAATGTTGATTTTGTTAGGTCGAATCGGTTGTTTTGTAGGTATTCTATTTTATTCTGTGAAGTAGCGCTGAAACTTAGAATTGCAAATAAGAGGGTAAATGTTTTTTTCATTTCTTTGTCGTTTTATCTAAAGATTGAGAAATTATTGAATTGTTACAGACTTTAATGATTTCTCAAATGTTGCCTAACGGTTAAGATATCATTCGTTTTAATGACTGATATCATCCAAAAGCGAAGTTAGTTTTTTAAATACTAAAAAGCATAAGAAGTTATGAACAAGAAACAAATAAAGCGAACCTATTGGGTTCGCTTTAGGTTTTGTAAAACTCTCAGTTATGGGTTTTAGTTACTATTTTTCGATTAAGCACTGACCCACGCTATTCCGATTGAATTCGGACGTAGTCGAATCCGCCGTAATAGCGGTTATAAATTGTTGTGCCTAGTTTTTTATTTATCAAAGTTTTAATTTTAATACTACACATTATTGAATTGTTCTTATAACGAAAATCGAACCAGTACATAGACCTAAAAATTCCATAAACCCGACCATATAGTAGTCAAACCAACCAGTTTGAAATGCAATACCTTGCAATATTCCAACAATAATTAATGGAATTAACCATTTCTTTTCCTTTCGTATGATTACATCTATTATTACACCGATGTATATTGCTATTGATGCGAAATAGTTATGGATTGAAATATATTCAGTAAAATAAGAGCTAAATGTTGCCAAACATATAAACCCTATTCCAACGAACCATTTGTTATAAAGAAGCCAACACCCTATTATTAGTAAAAAGAACGTATAGAAATAAACCCTATCAGTATTCATTCCCATTATTGATGAGTAGGATGTTTTACTATGTAAAATTAAATCTAAAAACCCTGTAATAATAAATCCAAATAATAATAAACCTGTTATTAATTTATTAATTGGATACTTCTTCAAAATCTTGTTATTCCTCATTAAATGGTAATGTTATTGTATTCAAATGTTTTTCAATTAGTTTCTTTTTAGTTCGTGTTTTCGCAAATTAGGCACAACGGTTAAGATATCATTCGTTTTAATGACTGATATCATCCAAAAGCGAAGTTAGTTTTTTAAATACTAAAAAGCATAAGAAGTTATGAACAAGAAACAAAAAAGCGAACCTTTTGGGTTCGCTTTATGTTTTGAGATTCAATTTGAAAGATTCCCACTTTCGTGGGAACTAGATATGCAATGCAATATCATCAGTAGCAGCTAAGGCTGCTTCTTTAATAGCTTCTGTAAAGGTTGGATGTGCATGAGACATACGTGAGACATCTTCGGCTGAGGCTCTGTACTCCATAGCTACAACAGCTTCGGCAATCATATCTGCAGCACGTGCTCCAATCATGTGTACACCTAAAATTTCGTCAGTCGTTTTATCTGCAAGAATTTTTACAAAACCTTCAATATCCATACTTGCTCTGCTTCTACCTAATGCTCGCATTGGGAATTGACCTGTTTTATACTCCACTCCTGCTTCCTGTAATTGTTCTTCGGTTTTACCAACACTAGCCACTTCTGGCCATGTATAAACCACTCCTGGAATAAGGTTATAATTGATGTGTGGTTTTTGTCCTGCTAAAATTTCAGCTACTAAAACACCTTCTTCTGAAGCTTTATGTGCCAACATAGCGCCTTTTACAACATCTCCAATAGCATAAATGTTTTTTGCAGTGGTTTGTAAGTGCTCGTTGACTTCTATTTGTCCTCTATCGTTTAGCTTCACTCCTGCTGCTTCAGCATTTAAGCCATCTGTATAAGGACGACGACCAACTGACACCAAGCAGTAATCGCCTTTTATAACAACTTCTTGTCCTTTTTTGTCGTCTGCCTTAACAATCACTTCGTCGCCATTGCGCTCCACAGACTTTACTTTGTGGGAGGTGTTGATGGTGAATTTTGCTTTTTTGAATACCTTGTTTAGTTCTTTAGACAATCCAGAATCCATAGTTGGAATGATTCTGTCCATGTACTCAACAATGGTCACTTCACTACCTAAACGTCTGTAAACCTGACCAAGTTCTAAGCCAATAACGCCTCCACCAATCACAATCATGTGCTTAGGAATTTCTTTAAGTTTTAAAGCTTCTGTTGAAGTTATAACTCGCTCTTTGTCAATATTTATAAAAGGTAAACTTGAAGGTTTACTTCCAGTTGCTATAATGGTATTTTTAGCTTCAATTTCTATGGTTTCTTTTCCTGAAATGGTGATGTGAGTTGCATCTTTAAAGCTTCCAACGCCTTCGTAAACATCGATGTTGTTTTTCTTCATTAAGAAATCAATACCACTTGTAGTTTGATCTACAACCGATTGTTTTCTTGCTATCATTTGTTCAATATTCACTTTAACATCACCAGGAATTTCAATACCATGTTCAGCGAAATGCTTAATGGCATCTTCGTAATGGTGTGATGAGTCTAAAAGTGCTTTACTTGGTATGCAACCAACATTTAAACAAGTGCCTCCAAGTACAGAATATTTTTCAATTATTGCAGTTTTCATTCCTAATTGCGAACAGCGAATTGCTGCTACATATCCTCCAGGACCAGAACCTATTACTGCTACATCGTACGAATTCATAAGATAATTATTTCAGTTTGTGTTAATACGTTCCTGCATTGCGCCTTCGCTATAGCTATGGCGACATGTGAACGCAGGAATGACAGTTTGATCGTGTTTACAACCAGTTGTAAACGATTTTTGCGAATACAAAAGTACGATAATGATTTATTAATAACCAATGAGTTATTATGAATTTTTAAAAGATAAATCTAGTTAGGAAATCCTAGCATTTCTCCCATACCAACAGTAAACAACCAGCAACCGTAAATAGCATGCTCTATGGTTACAAATAGGGTAGATTTTGTTTTATAAAAGGTAAGTCCGAATAACAAACCACCAAGAAATGTAAGAACTAATACTAACGTATTTCTAAAGAACAAATGTGCCAAACAAAACACTATGGCATTTACAAAAATGAGTAATGTTTTTGAGCTAAACAAAGTTTCATAGCGTTGAAAGAAAAATGTCCTAAATATTAACTCCTGAGGATAAACCGAAAACACGCTGTAAATGAATAAAATGGCTAACCAAAGCAAAGGTTTGCTTAATACTACACTAAATAGATTGGTTTTATCAAATATCCAAACGTATATTGTAGTCAAAACAATAACTGCCAAAAGTTTCAGTAAAGTCTGTTTCCAGAACAATTTCCAGTTAAGTCCTTTTGCAATTTTAAACTCGTTTTTTTCAATTCTCAGTAAAACAAATAGGACATAAAGAAATCCTAAGCATCCTATTATCATTTTAAACAATACTGGATAATTTAACACAAAGCTTATTGGCACAATTATAAAGGCAATGAAAAACTCAATAAGCTTATAACTAATGTTTTGCATACTAAACACTAATAGCTGTGGTTCGCTTCACTTCATTAATCATAAACATACTGTGAGTACTACCAATATGACTAATTGTAGTGAGTTTTTTTACCATAAATTCTCTAAAAGCTTCCATATCACTTACATGAACCTTTAGTAAATAATCATAATCTCCACTGATGTGGTAACATTCCACTACTTCGTCAATTTTTACAACTTCTCTCTCAAATTTAGTCACAAATTCCTGTGTGTGCTGCATCAACTTTACATGGCAAAAGGCCACAAAGGCTTTATTAATCTTTTCTTTGTTGATTAGCGCTACATACTTATCTATAACTCCATTATTTTCAAGCTTTTTTATGCGTTCGTAAACAGCAGTAATTGATAAATTAAGCTTGCTTGAAAGCTCTTTGTTGGTTTGTTTGCTATCTGTTTGGAGCAGTTCAAGCAATTTCTTGTCAATGTCATCAAAAGTCATATCGAAAATTTTTCTGGTTGAATAAATTATAAGCTATAAAACGACAACAATATACTTTATAAAGCTAATGCTGTAGATTTATTTTCTAAATATATAATTTTATATTGATATTTAATCTAAAAATTAAGAATTTTACACCATAATAAACTAATAAAAACAATTATCATGGAATTCAAACCAGCAAACAATATACAGGATTTACAATATTTTGGTGAATTTGGAGGAGTTAACCCTTCCATTTCAGACTCGTCAACTTATACATTTTTATCTGCAAAAACGATGTTTGATACTTTTGAAGGTAACGCAGATGGTTGTTATTTATACTCTCGTCATTCGTCACCTTCAAATTTATACTTAGGCGAAGCCCTTGCAGCAATGGAAGGTACAGAAACTGCAACTGTTACAGCCTCAGGAATGGGAGCTATTACTCCAGTTATTTTACAACTTTGTAATGCTGGAGACCATATAGTATCAAGCAGAACAATTTATGGTGGAACTTATGCTTTTTTAAAGAATTTTACACCAAAATTCAATATTGAAACCTCTTTTGTTGATATTACAAAACTAGATGTTGTTGAGGCTGCCATTACTAAAAACACTAAAATTCTATACTGTGAATCTGTAAGCAATCCTTTGCTTGAAGTCGCAGATATAAATGGGTTAGCTAAAATTGCTAAAAAGCATAATCTTAAGTTAGTTGTAGACAATACCTTCTCTCCTCTATCTATTTCTCCAGCAAAATTGGGAGCTGATATTGTTGTACATAGCTTAACAAAATTCATCAATGGCTCGTCTGATACAGTTGCTGGAGTTATATGTGGCTCTCAAGAATTTATTGACAATTTACGTAATGTAAATGATGGAGCTTGCATGTTGCTTGGTTCAACAATGGACAGTTTGCGTTCTGCCTCAGTACTAAAAAACCTAAGAACATTACATATTAGAATGCAACAGCATAGCCAAAATGCAATGTACTTAGCAGAAAAGTTTGAAGCAGATGGTTTAAAAACTGTTTATCCTGGATTAAAATCACACCATTCCCACGAGCTCTTTAAAAGTATGATGTACGATAAATATGGATTTGGAGGAATGCTTACTATTGATGTTGGTTCTTTAGATAAAGCCAATGAATTAATGGAATTAATGCAAGAAAAAAATCTTGGATATCTAGCTGTTAGTTTAGGATTTTATAAAACCTTATTTTCTGCACCAGGAAGTTCTACCTCTTCTGAAATTCCTGAAGATGAGCGTGAAGCTATGGGATTAAGTGATGGACTCATTCGTTTTTCTATTGGTTTGGATGCAGATATTGAACGTACTTACAAAATGATGCGAGAGTGCATGGAACAACTGCATGTCCTAGAACCTAAAGTTTCAGAATTAGTATAAAAATCAAGCCTTATCTTTTTTGATGAGGCTTTTTTATTCGCCTTTAATACGTTCCCAGAAATAGGAAAAATCCTCACTTGAAGGTGGTCTTCCTTCAAATGGTAACACATCCCAACGCTCTCCTTCTTTCTTCAACTTAAAACTGAAAATAGCATTGTTAGGATCTTTTTTATCAAATGAAGGATAACGCAAATCGTTATATCTTATGACGCCTTCATCCTTTTGTATAAGGTTATAATAACCATTACTAAACCAAGCCAAAGTATTAATGTCTTTATCATTAACTGGTGCCAAATGATGATTTTTGGGAAGCTTGTTCCATGTTTTTACTTTTGAAAACGAATCGAGTAAGGAGTAAAACCCAACATAATAATCAGTTTCTGTTTCAGCAACACCATACCAAAGCACATTATTTAAAATAGATGGTTGAGTTTGAAACCTTAAATACGCAATGCCCTCATCTTTCAAAGAATTTTTATAAACAGAGTTAATATAAACTTTATTGAAAAGCGTCAATAGCATATATACTGAACTTATACTCAAACCAAGCTTCAACCAGAGTTTACGCTTAGACGTGTTTCGTTTATAAAACATCAGTACAACCATGCAGAACAGAAAAGGAATTGTATAGATTGGGTCTACTACTGAAATATTATTAAAGGCAACTCTGTAATTTGAAAATGGTGCAAATAGCTGTGTTCCATAAGGTGTAAAACTATCTAAAATGGCATGTGTAAATAGTGATAAGAAAAATAACCAAATCCAATCTTTCAGTGTCGTAGTTTGTTTTCTTTTGCCTGTATCATAAAGTTTATAAAACAGCCAGCCAAACACAAAAGCTCCAACAACGGTAAAAACAATAGAACGCATAAAGCCTCTGTGGAAGGCCATAATATCAATCTCATTGTTATAAATCCAACGACCTACAAACACATCCAAATCTGGAATAGTACCACCAATAGCACCAAAGAGAAGTGCTTTGTTTCCAATTTTTTTACCAAGCGCAGCTTCTCCACAAGCTGCACCTAAAACTATTTGAGTAAGTGAATCCATTTTAAGATTAGCAAATGTACAACAAAAACGATTTGGAAACCTCTCTGCAAAATCGTAACATTACAATCAAATATTAAAAAATGAAAGAAGACAACAACATCTCAGAGTTTAAAGCAAATGATCAAAATATAGTAGAAAACAAAGAGCTAAATTTTTATGAAGCCATGATTCCAGTGGTCATTCTTATGGCAATGTTGGCTTACAACATTTTTTTTGCTGATGGTGCTTGGTTAGGAGATTATTCTAATCAATTTATTTTATTGCTTGGAGGCTTAGTGGCAGCTACTGTTGGCTTTTTTAATAAAATTACCATGAATAGAATGGTAAAAGAAGTTTGGGAAAACTGGAAAAGTGTATTTATACCAATAATGATACTCTTACTTGTAGGCGCTTTAGCTGGAACTTGGCTAATTAGTGGAGTTATTCCTGCGATGGTATATTATGGATTACAGGTGTTAAGTCCAGAAATATTTTTACCAGCCTCAGTGGTTATAGCTGCTGTAATTTCAATTGCCACAGGAAGTAGCTGGACAACTTCTGCTACTGTTGGTATTGCTTTAGTTGGTATTGGAACTGCTTTAGGAATAAATCCAGGTATGATAGCAGGTGCAGTAATTTCTGGTGCCTATTTTGGAGATAAGATGTCGCCTTTAAGTGATACAACCAATTTAGCTCCAGCAATGGCTGGAACCGATTTGTTTACACATATTAGATATATGGCTTTTACAACAGGTCCAACCATTTTAATAACACTTATTGTTTTTAGCATTATCAGTTTTTCAGTAGACACTTCTGGAAATGCAGATGTTAGTAACCTTTTAAAAAGTATTGATAATACATTCAATATTACTCCTTGGTTGTTTCTGGTTCCGATTGCTGTTATAGCTTTAATCCTTTTAAAAACCAAACCTTTAATTGCTTTAGGTACTGGAGTTGTTTTGGCTGGGATTTTTGCATTTATTTTTCAACCAGAAATTTTAAACAATTTATCTGAATCTAAAATTGGGTCAGTAATAAGTTCAGTTTTTACTGAAACGGCTATAGAAACTGATAACGAAAAACTTAATGAACTTTTTTCGGCTGGTGGCATGCAAGGTATGATGTGGACTATTTTACTTATTATCTGTGCTATGGTGTTTGGTGGCATAATGGATGCTATTGGTGCATTATCTAGAATAACAAAGGCTTTATTATCGGTTGCCAAAAGTGTTTTTGGGCTTTTTGCCAGCACAGTAGTGAGCTGTTTAGGGCTTAATGTTATTGCTTCAGACCAGTATTTAGCCATTGTAATTCCTGGTAAAATGTTTAAAAAAGCTTTTGATGATAAAGGTCTGGCTCCTGAAAATTTAAGTAGAACTCTTGAAGATTCTGGAACCGTTACTTCTGTTCTTATACCATGGAACACTTGTGGAGCTTATCAAAGTGGTGTTTTAGGTGTTGGAGTAGCTGAATATTTTGCCTACGCTATATTTAACTGGCTAAGTCCGTTTATGACATTGATTTTTGCTGGGTTTCAAATTAAAATCAGACAATTAAAGCATAAATAAAGATATATACACGCAAAAAAGCCTGCTAATTGCAGGCTTTTTTAATGATTTACTAAATTTTATTAGATATCAAATCTATCTGCGTTCATAACTTTTGTCCAAGCCTTAACAAAGTCTTTAACAAATTTTTCTTTGTTATCATTTTGGGCATATACCTCAGCATAAGACCTTAATATTGAATTAGAACCAAATACCAAATCTACTCTGGTAGCTGTCCATTTTCTCTTACCTGTTTTGCGGTCACAAACTTCGAATATTCCATTGATAACATTCCATTTGTTTGACATATCAGTTAAGTTAACAAAGAAATCATTAGTCAATGCTCCTTCATTATTAGTAAAAACACCATGCTTTGTACCTCCATGATTGGTTCCCATAACACGCATACCTCCAATTAAAACAGTCATTTCAGGAGCACTTAATCCCATTAATTGTGCTCTATCTAATAACATTTCTTCAGGACTAACAACATAGTCTTTCTTTAACCAGTTTCTAAAACCATCTGCCAAAGGCTCTAATGGTTCGAACGATTCAGCATCAGTCATTTCATTTGTAGCATCTCCTCTACCTGTTGAAAATGGTACAGAAATATCAAAACCAGCATTTTTAGCTGCCTTTTCAACACCAATATTTCCTGCCAATACAATAGTGTCGGCAACACTAATACCAAATTCTGAAGCAATAGGCTCTAAAACTGATAAAACCTTTGATAATCTATCTGGTTCATTTCCTTGCCAATCTTTTTGTGGTGCTAAACGTATTCTTGCTCCATTGGCACCACCTCTATAATCAGAACCTCTAAAAGTACGTGCGCTATCCCAAGCAGTCGAAACCATTTCAGATAGTGATAATCCAGAAGCAGCAATTTTTGCCTTAACTACATTTACATCATAGTCTTTTTTACCTTTTGGTACTGGGTCTTGCCAAATTAAATCTTCAGTTGGTACATCTGGACCAAGATAACGATCTTTAGGTCCCATATCACGATGTGTTAACTTAAACCATGCACGAGCAAAAGCATCTTCAAATGCTTTAAAATCATTTTTGAATTTTAATGATATTTCTCTGTAAATAGGATCTTCCCTCATTGCCATATCTGCGTCTGTCATGATTGGATTTTGAGGTGTTTTCATATCTTCGACATCAGTAGGCATGTCTTTCTCATCGATTTCAACTGGAATCCATTGGTTTGCTCCTGCTGGACTTTTGCTTAACTTCCATTCATGGTTAAATAGCATTTCGAAATAACCATTATCCCACTTTGTTGGGTTAGAAGTCCAAGCTCCTTCTATACCACTTGTAACTGTATCTCTTCCTTTACCAGAGCCATTAGGATTAATCCATCCAAATCCTTGATGTTCAACTGTTTCAGCTTCAGGCTCTGGGCCTAAGGCTCCAGCATCACCATTCCCATGAGCTTTACCAACTGTATGTCCACCAGCAGTTAAAGCCACTGTTTCTTCATCATTCATAGCCATTCTTTTGAAAGTCTCACGAACTTGCTCACCTGTTTTAATTGGATCTGGATTACCATTTACTCCTTCTGGATTAACATAAATTAATCCCATTTGCACTGCTGCTAAAGGGTTTTCCATTGTAGCAGGATTGCTTATATTCTCATAACGATTATCACTTGGTGCTAACCATTCTTTTTCTGCTCCCCAATAAATGTCTTTTTCTGGATGCCAGATATCTTCTCTACCAAATGCAAAACCAAAAGTTTTGAATCCCATACTTTCATAAGCCATATTCCCTGCAAGTATCATTAAATCTGCCCAACTTACTTTGTTGCCATACTTTTGTTTAATAGGCCAAAGTAGTCTTCTTGCTTTGTCAAGATTACCATTGTCAGGCCACGAGTTTAAAGGAGCAAATCTTTGATTTCCTGTTCCAGCTCCACCTCTTCCATCAGAGATTCTATAAGTACCAGCAACATGCCAAGCCATTCTAATCATTAAACCACCATAGTGTCCCCAATCTGCAGGCCACCAATCTTGGCTTTCTGTCATTAAGTTCTTTAAATCGGTTTTTAATGCTTCAACATCTAATTTTTTTAATTCCTCATGGTAGTTAAAATCTTTTCCCATTGGGTTAGTCTTAGTATCATGCTGATGTAAAATGTCAAAATTTAATGCATTGGGCCACCATTCCATTACTGTTTTCTCAGTAGCAGTATTTGCTCCATGCGAAAAAGGGCATTTGCCTTTGGTTGAATTATTCATACTTTTTAAATATTTAAATTATGTTTTTATTTGTCTTATTATAACCCTTAAAATTAAAAAATCATTCTCAAAAATGCGTATTGCCAGATTTTAAAATATTATATTAAAATTGATAAAATTTATTACACAAAAAATAAAACGATGTGATAATCTAATCAAATAGTTATAAATTTACTTTTTAAAACTAAAATACTTATTATGGCAAATGTCTTATTAGGCGGAAAACCAGTTGAAACATTAGGTAAACTACCTAAAACTGGAACAAAAGCTCCAGATTTTAAATTAACAGCTACAGACTTATCTACAAAAACCCTTTCAGATTTTAAAGGCAGCAAGTTGGTGCTTAATATTTTTCCGAGTATTGATACTGGAACATGTGCGCAATCTACCAGAGAATACAACAAAAAAGCATCTGAAATGAAAAATACAAAAGTGCTTTGCATATCAAGAGATTTGCCTTTTGCTTTATCAAGATTTTGTGGTGCTGAAGGATTGAAAAATGTTATTACACTTTCAGATTTTAAAGATGGACGTTTTGGTAAAGATTATGGATTAAATTTTGTTAATGGTCCTTTAGAGGCTTTACATTCAAGATGTGTAATTGTTTTGGACGAAAACGGAACTGTCCTTTATACAGAACAAGTTCACGAAATTGCTAACGAACCAAATTATGAAGCTTCTTTACAAGCTTTGCTTAATGCCTAATTTATTCATTGCATTTATTAAGCTTATTAAATGAGTGACAAGGAATCTTTTTTTATTAACAGAATAAAAAGCATTGGTTATGCCTTTAAAGGCGCTTATCATTTAATTTCAAGAGAAGCTAGCGTAAAAGTGCAATTTGTAATTGGAATTATTATGACTATTGTTGGTTACTTTGTTGGATTATCTACTACTGAGTGGATTATTCAAATTTTAGTCATTACATTAATCATGGCTCTTGAAGGTGTAAATACTGCTATTGAAGAAGTCGCAGACTTTATCCATCCTGATTTTCACAAAAAAATTGGTCTAATAAAAGACATTTCAGCAGGTGCTGTTTTTATATTTGCTATTGCAGCTGTAATTGTTGGTTTAATAATTTATATTCCAAAGATTTTTTAAATACTATAACATATAGGATAAACGTTTGTAATTTGTATTTTTGTTCAATAATAAAAGGGATTAATGGCCAATAAAAAAACAAACAATAAAACCAATAAAAGTAAGTCGGCAACCAAAATAAAAAAACCAAACTTCAAACTAAATAATCAGCAAAAATTAGTCTTTGGCAGCTTACTTTTAATACTTGGCATACTTTTATTTATTGCCTTTGTTTCTTTTTTCTTTACAGGAAAGGCAGACCAAAGTATTATAAGCGAATTTACATCGAGAGACGTACAAGCCCAGAACTGGCTTAACAAAGTTGGTGCTTGGGTTAGCGACTTGTTTATTTACAAAGGATTTGGTGTTGCATCATTTATTTTTTCAGGTTTAATTTTTATTTCTGGCATCTACGTTTTATTGAATATTAAAAAAAATAAGCTTGCCAAACATTGGTTTTGGGGAACCATAGTTGTTATTTGGCTCTCTGTTTTTTTTGGTTTCTTTTCAGAATCAAACCCTTTATTAGGCGGAAGAATTGGCTACGAAATGAACGATTTTTTTCAAGACTATCTTGGTAAAATTGGTACAGCCTTACTCCTATTGCTCTGTTTAATTACCTATTTGGCAATAAGGTTTAAATTAACACCTGAACATTTTTTAGACTTCTTAAAAAAAGCAAAGAAAGAAATAAAAGGGGATTTAACTTCTAATTCTGAAACTGAAGACAATACATCTTATGTACCATTAGACAATAATCTTTCAGAAGAAGCAGAAGCTATAAAGTCTGCTTTTGAAATTCCTCTTGATAATTTAGAACCAACCATACAAAATCATTCAACATTAACTATTGATGATAACAATGATGAAGATTTGTTGGATTTAGAAATGACTGTTGAAGAAGTTAAAGAAGAAACTTCAGAAACCGATAATTTAGCTAACAAATTAATTGAAGACTTTGGGCTTTTTGACCCAACTTTAGAACTGAGCAATTATCAGTTTCCTACCCTCGACTTGCTAAAAAAATACGATAGCGAAAGCATCACCATAAATCAAGAGGAACTTGAAGAAAATAAAAATAGAATTGTTGAAACCCTAAGCAATTACAAAATTGGCATTGCAAGCATAAAAGCTACTATTGGACCAACAGTTACACTTTATGAAATAGTTCCTGAGGCTGGTATTCGTATTTCAAAAATAAAAAATCTTGAAGACGATATTGCATTGTCACTTTCTGCTTTAGGTATTAGAATTATTGCTCCAATTCCAGGAAAAGGTACCATTGGTATAGAAGTCCCAAACAAAAATGCCACAGTAGTTTCTATGAGATCTGTTATAGCATCTCAAAAATTCCAGAAGTGTGACATGCAATTACCTATTGCTTTAGGTAAAACCATTAGTAATGAAACTCTTGTTGTAGATTTAGCAAAAATGCCACACTTACTTATGGCTGGAGCCACAGGGCAAGGTAAGTCTGTTGGATTAAATGCTGTGTTAACCTCACTTCTTTACAAAAAGCATCCAGCAGAAGTTAAGTTTGTTTTGGTAGATCCTAAAAAAGTTGAGCTCACATTATTCAATAAAATAGAACGTCATTATTTAGCAAAGCTCCCAGATACTGAAGATGCCATTATTACTGATACTACCAAGGTAATTAACACCTTAAATTCTTTGTGCATAGAAATGGACAATCGTTATGATTTGCTTAAAAATGCATTTTGTAGAAATATTGCAGAGTACAATGAAAAATTTAAGGCACGTAAACTAAACCCAAACGAAGGTCATGCTTATTTGCCATATATTATATTGGTTGTAGATGAGTTTGCCGATTTAATTATGACTGCTGGCAAGGAAGTAGAAACTCCTATTGCACGTTTAGCGCAACTTGCAAGAGCCATAGGCATTCATTTAATTATCGCTACTCAAAGACCTTCAGTTAATGTTATCACAGGTTTAATAAAAGCAAATTTTCCAGCAAGAATAGCTTTTAGGGTAACTTCAAAAATAGATTCAAGAACCATTTTAGACAGCTCTGGAGCAGACCAGCTTATTGGTCGTGGTGACATGCTCTATACGCAAGGTAATGATATGATCAGGATACAGTGCGCTTTTGTAGATACTCCAGAAGTAGATCGACTTACTGAATTTATAGGCTCTCAAAAAGCATATCCAAATGCGCATATGCTACCAGAATACATTGGTGAGGAAAATGGCACAAGTCTTGATATAGATATTTCCGAAAGAGATGCGCTGTTTAAAGAAGCTGCAGAAATTATTGTAGTTGCCCAACAAGGTTCGGCATCATTGCTTCAGCGTAAGCTTAAATTAGGTTATAATCGTGCTGGACGTTTAATTGACCAATTGGAAGCAGCTGGAATTGTTGGCCATTTTGAAGGAAGCAAAGCACGACAAGTATTAGTGCCAGATTTAGCATCGTTAGAGCAATTATTGGAAAATGAGAAAAACGGATTTTAATTATATAAAAATGAAATACATAATAACAACACTTTTGGCTTTTATAAGTTTAACAGCGTTTGCGCAAAACGATGCAAAAAAATTATTGGATGAAGTTTCCACAAAGGTTAAAAGCTACAACAATATTTCTATAGATTTTAAGTACGAATTGGTAAATCTTGAAGAAGATATTAAACAAGAAACAAGAGGAAATGTCATTATGCAAGGCGATAAATACTTGTTAAACATTTTAGGTGTTACACGCATTTTTGATGGAAAAACCTTATACAGCATAAGCCCAGAAGACGAAGAAGTTACCATTTCTTCTGAAAACTCTCAAGACGAAAACACCATCACTCCTAGTAAAATGCTATCTTTTTATGAAGATGGCTATAACTACAAAATGGACATTGTGCAAAACGTACAGGGCAGAAAAATTCAGTATGTAAAATTAACTCCTATTGATAATAGCTTAGAAATAAACCATGTTTTGTTAGGCATTGATGTGAATACAAAACATATATATAACCTTATTGAAGTAGGCAGTAACAAAACAAAAACCACTCTAACTGTTAATTCTTTTAAAACCAATGAGCCTTTATCAAAAACCTTGTTTACTTTTGATAAAACAAAATACAAAGATTATTACATCAATAAAATTGATTAGGCTCTCTTTTGAAACTATTAGATAGATACATACTTACCACCTATTTAAAAACTTTTTTCAGCGTGTTTATTATTCTCATGCTGATTTTTATTTTGCAATCCGTTTGGCTTTATATTACTGAGCTTGCTGGAAAAGATTTAGAAATAGATGTCATATTTAAATTTTTGCTGTATGTAACTCCAAGACTTGTCGTATTGGTGTTACCATTAACCATACTACTTTCGTCTATAATGGTTTTTGGAGGCTTTGCTGAGAATTATGAGTTTGCAGCTATGAAATCAACTGGGATTTCATTACAGCGAGCCATGCGAAGCTTAAGTGTTTTTATTCTAATTTTATCTGTATTAACTTTTTTCTTTGCAAATAATGTAATTCCAGCAGCAGAGCTTAATTTTCATAATTTAAGACGAAACATTGCAAAGGTAAAACCTGCAATGATAATTGCCGAAGGACAATTTAATCAAATAGGCAATATCAATATAAAGGTTGATGAAAAAAGTGGTGACAAAGGACAATATTTAAAAAACGTTATCATTCATCAAAAAAAAGGTAGAAACCCAGGAAACCATACTGTTTATATTTCTGAAACTGGAGAACTTACCAGCAGTGAAGGCTCTGATGTACTACAATTAGTTCTTTACAATGGTAATTATTATGATGATATACAGCCCAAAGATCTTGAAGAGCGAAGAAAAAACCCAAACGTTAAAAGTTATTTCGAAATCCTAACCCTTAATATAGACCTTGCAGAGCTTAACAATGTCGATTTTGATGAACAAAACAAAGACATAACAAAATACACCATGTTGGGTGTAAAAAACTTAAATTACACTATAGACTCCTTAAACATAGAACAAAATAAAAGTTACGATGCTTTGGCCACAAATATGTACCATCGTTCTACAGCTTCTACCCTAAGATTAAATGTAGACCCTGTTGAGGACAAGGAGTTTAAAGATGATAATTTTTTGGATTTATTCGACACAAAAAAGAAAATTCAATTGATTGACTTAGCAATTAACTCTATAAACAGTACCAACCAAATTATTACTATAAACCAAAAGTCTTTTTTTGAAAGCCAGAAAAAAATAAACAAACATATAATTGCCCTACACGAAAAATTTGCCCTTGCTATTGCTTGTATTATTCTGTTTTTTATTGGTGCTCCTTTAGGCGCTTTAATTAAAAAAGGAGGTATTGGTTTACCAATAATTATTGCTATTTCATTTTTCTTAACCTATCACTTTATAGGGATTTTTGCAAAAAACAGTGCCGAAGACGATAGCTTAAACCCTTTAATAGCAACTTGGCTCTCTACAGTGATTATGTTCCCAATAAGTATTTACTTAACCAACAGAGCCACTAAAGATAGGAGTTTAATGGACTTAGATAGTCTCTTGTTGCCAGTTAAACGATTAGTAAACCCTAAACATGACCAGGAGGATATTGGTCTAAAAACATTTGAAGCCCAATCAGAAGCTTATGCAAAACTTAATGCTTATTCTGACAATAAATTGATTGACTTACTAAAAAATTATAGACAATACGATTTAGATAGGACATACAAAAACACAGCGTTACACATACTAAATTCAAGAGGAATTACTGAAGAAGAATTAAGATTTGGAGGCAATTTGGCAAACGAAAAATACGAAAGTGCCTTACGCTATAAAAACAGTTATGATGAAAATTCAAGAATGGCATTACTTCTCTACATAGTCTCTCTTGTTCTTGATTTATCTGGTGCAATACTTAACAACAATGGTTTCCCAACTTTAGGAAAAATATTATTAGGCATTGGTATTTTGGCTACTATAATGTTCCTGATTTCTTTTGGAAAAACACTATCAAGCCAGACAAACTTTTATAAAACACTGAATAATAAAATGATGTCTAATAGTATCGTTTTTATGGTGTTAGGCATTCCTCTTTATTTTCTTTATTTCATTTATTTCAACCGAAAAATGAAAGAAGATTTAAAAGAGATTAGGTAACTTATTTTTAAGCCATATCTTTGCAAAATAATTGAACAATCATGATTGAGGTGGATACAATAAAAAACTCCAACAAAATACAACTAAACACCATAGAAGATGCCATAAACGATATTCGCTTAGGTAAGGTTATTATTGTTGTAGATGATGAAAACAGAGAAAATGAAGGCGATTTTATTGCAGCTGCCGAAAAGGTAACACCAAAAATGATCAACTTTATGGCGCAACATGGTCGTGGACTCATTTGTGCACCTTTAACAGAAGATCGATGTGAAGAGCTGGATTTAACTATGATGGTACAGAATAATACTGTTTTACACCACACTCAATTTACCGTTTCTGTAGATTTAATTGGTCATGGTTGCACTACAGGAATTTCAGTTCATGACAGAGCTAAAACTATTAAAGCTCTTGTTGATGATACTACTAAACCTTATGATTTAGGTCGTCCAGGTCATATTTTCCCATTAAGAGCTAAAAATGGTGGTGTTTTACGTAGAACTGGTCATACTGAAGCTGCTGTAGATTTGGCAAGATTAGCTGGTTTTAAACCTGCTGGAATTTTGGTTGAAATTTTAAATGAAGATGGAACCATGGCTCGTTTGCCTCAGTTAATGGAGGTTGCTAAAAAATTTGATTTAAAAATAATTTCAATTGAAGATTTAGTGGCTTACCGAATGGAGCACGACTCTTTAATTGAGAAAAAAGAAGACTTTCAAATTGAAACTCGTTTTGGAAGTTTTCGTTTAAGAGCTTACCAGCAAACTACTAACAATCAGATACATATTGCATTAACAAAAGGAGTTTGGAGTGCCAATGAACATGTATTAACTAGAATCAATTCCACATTAGTTAATAATGATATTTTAGGAACGCTTACCAACAATGCAGACCAGAAACTGGATAGCATGTTCCAAGTTATTAATGATGCTGGAAAAGGTGCTATAGTATTTATCAATCAGCAAAGTCAGTCTATGAATTTGCTAAAACGATTAGCTGTTTTAAAAGACACTCAAATTGAAGGCGAAGTTGTAAAAGCTCCTGCAATAGAAATGGACTCCAAAGATTTTGGTATTGGAGCCCAAATATTGCACGACCTGAATATTCATAAATTAAGACTAATCTCAAATAGTGAACAAACCAAGCGTGTTGGTATTATTGGCTATGGTTTAGAAATTGTTGAATACGTTAATTATTAAATCTTTTAATATTAATTAACAGTAAATTGCTTAAATAGTCCTTTTTCCCTTGCATTTGGCACTTCGGCAATAAGAGCATATTTGCCTGGTTTTAAATCGGCATAAAAATAGCCTTTACTACCTTCTATAGCATCATTAAAGCCTCCTAAAAACTTAACACCATTTGGTACAGGTGTGATAAATCCTTTGGGATCATACCAAACCATCCAAGCCTCTAAAGCATTAGTATCTGCAATACTTTCAAGTTTTACTAAGTGTACATCTGAAGTGGCGAAGTTTTCATGAAGTTTCTGATTTACAACATTTACTTCAAACACATGCTCTCCTTTTTTAAGGTCACCAGAAATATGAAAACCATCTTCTTTTATCTCAATGGTATTGGTTGTTACAGGAGGTTCAATTTCATTTTTTGCATCAGAAACATAAACCTGTTTTATCATTCCCATGGTGGAATGAAATCTTCCATTTGGCATTTTTACATAACACTCTACGATATACAAACCAGAATTTAAATACAACGTGTTTAAAGCTTCGCTTTTAGGTGCAATAAGTCCAGAACCACCACTTGGAACACCTTTATTAAACCATTCTGGTAATTTACCAAAGGCCGCAAAACCTTCTTCTGTTTTTCCTTCGTTTATAAGGTCCATACCTTCTTCAAAAACAGGATCTACTTCCTTTTTATAAATATCTATGTTTATTCCTTCAGGAAGTTTAATAAACCTATAAAAATGTGTTTCATTGGCTTTATTACTATACTTAATAGTATTCCAGCCAGATGGAATAGTATCAGGCATTTGAAATTCCATACTAAGTGTAACGATGTCTATTACTTTAGCTGTATTTTCGACAATTGGCTCAGATTCTGGTTCCGATTTTGCTTCGTTTTTGCAGTTTAAGAGTAAAACAAAGAAAGACAGTAAAAGAAATGCTGATTTATTAATTTTTTTCATGTTTAAACTTTTTAGTGATTTGATTTAAAGTTAGTTAATTATAAGCTTTTTTGAAAAACTACCCTTTTCGGTATCGATTTTAAGTAAATAAACACCTTTTGAATAATGACTTACATCTATAAAATCCATTTCTGAGTTAATTTCATTAATTACTTTTCCTAATTGGTCGAAAATCTCAATTTTATTGATTTTCAATTTTGATTGAATTGTAAAGTAATTAGAAGTTGGGTTAGGATATATTTTAATTGTAAAAAAAGTAGGAGTTTCAATTGATAAAGTGTTCAAAATATTAGGATTAATAAATCCTTCAGAAACTATTAATGATTCCAAATTTATTTCTTGTACACTAACCTCTCCAATAGTATAAATCATTTTAAAATCATTTATTGATATATTCTCACCTCCTGCATCAATTGAAAACTTTTCAATATTTTGAGATAAAAGAGTAATTGGTGAACTCAGTAATATGCACAATACTAACAGATGTCTCATTATATTAATTTTTAGCAAATTGTGTTTGATAAGGTTTTGATTGTTGCTTTTCCAAGTTTTCTAAACGCTCTAAAAGAACTTGAAGTAGCTGTGATTGCTCAGCATTAGCTTGCTCCTCTTTAAGAAGTAACGCTTTTAGTTGCTCATTTTCTATTTTTAACACTTGTATCGCTTTTATAGCAACAACTCCAAAGCCTGAATAATTAAGTTGATACAAATCATTGTCTTTATTATAGTTCACTAATTCTGGGTAAATAGATTCTACATCTTGTGCTACAAATCCAATATTTGACTTCTTATTATCATCTGTTATATATGAATATGTTAATGGTTTTAGCTTCATGAAATCTTGCCATTTAAAATATAGGTCTTTAAAATTATTTTTAACACGTCTATCTGAAAGAGCTGTATAAGCTCCAGAAACGTCATCAAAAGAACCAACAGCATTATTATTACCTCCTGCTTTAGAATAAAGATAAAGTTGGCCATTACTATTAAGGGTGTAAAAACGCCACCAATTTTCATTGGATCCTTCTTTATTTTGTAATTTAAATCCATTTAGAGCCCCATCATTTCCATGAAAGACATGTAAATCAGAATCTGGTCCTAAAAAATGTGTTCCTAAACCTACAAAACCTGTATCAAATACTGTTAATGCATTACTACGAGTTGAACTAGAACCGTTTCCAACTTTAAAAAGCGTTCCTCCAAAAGATGAAAATGAATAGTCATTAAATTTACCAACAACAGTGGAATAATCTGTATTCGCAATTGTTGAATAACCACTTGTTAGAGAATGATCACCTAAGGCTTGAGTATAATTTCCCATTGCTACTGCTTCGTTTCCTAAAGCAATCGTTCTTAATCCTGTGGCCATAGAATTTAATCCGGATGCAGTAACATCTCTACCTGTTGTAAAAGAGTAGTTCCCTGTTGCACCAGACTGATTTATAAATGAAGTTTCACTTAACTGAGTTGCATGGCTACCAATAGGCCCAAAAATACCAGAACTACCTATTAATCGCCATCCAAATCCATTACCTTCATCTATTGCTTCTAATCCAGAAGGTACTTCTGAAGAACCTGTTTCTACATAATTACCTTCTAAATATTCTTTGGTGACTAAAGATTTAGCATCAGTTATTTCACTAATATCTAAACTTGGCGCCAATATTTTACCGTTTTGTAGTACAGTTAATGCATTAGATCTATTTGTTGGGCTTGTACCATTGCCAATTATGAATAAAGAACTTGAGGTAGTTGTATTATCGTTATTTTGACCAATAACCATTGAATAGGTGTCGTCATTAATTAAATTATAACCTAATGCCGAGGCTGAAAAACTTGACACATTTACATTATTTCCCATTGCAAATGAATAATCGTGAGTAACATTGGTTTGAAATCCTAAAGCCACAGAACTATTTCCTGCTGCTGTATTACTATCTCCTGCAGAAAAAGAACCATTTCCTAAGGCAGTAGTTTCCGCACCAAGTGCTACACTGGAAATACCTGAAGATATGGTACTTTCGCCCATTGCCAAGGCATAGTTTTGATTAGCCTCTGTTTCAAACCCTATTGAAGTAGCATAAGAAGCTGATGCAATTGCGTTAAAACCACTAGCAAAAGCATTATAACCAGAAGCCATAGATCCAAAACCCATGGATGTAGAACCGGAACCAGAAGCTGTTGTTCCACTTCCAATAGCAGTTGAAAACAATCCTGAAGCCGTTGTTAAATTACCCATAGAAACAGATTTTTCGCCAGTCGCACCAAAAGTACCATTAACAATATTGCTAAAACTTAAATCCACAGCATCTTCACCAATTAAGCCAAAGTAATTTGGATCTCTTCCAATTAAGCGCCAACCATTACCATTTCCTTCATCTATTATTTCTAATCCAGTAGAACTACCTCCCGAACCTGAAGTTTCGGCAAATAATGCGTAAGGCACAGCCATAAACTGAGTGGTTCCTAAATCTACCAAACCACTACCTGAATCAATTTTTACATTTAAAAAATGCGCATCATTTCCCCAATTAATTGTATTGTAATTTCCAGAAATTACACTTCCAGCACCAATGTTTAATATAATTATTCCGTTAACATCTGTTTGGTCTGTATGACTTTCTTTATAAACCAAAGTATTTGCTACACCCTCTAAAATAGAGAATTCAACCAAAACCTCTTGATTAGCCATAACATTTCCTGAACCATCTTTTATTAAAGCTTTATAATTAATAGCTTGTTGTGCTAATGACATTGTGCATATAAATAGACAAATGAATAGTATATTAAATTTTGTTCCCATATTAAACTCTTTATATTTAGTTAGTAAGGTTGTTTAAATTAAACGCTTTAAAAATTGTCCAAACATCTTTTTGCTCAAAGCCAGTAACTTTAAGTTTTACTGCAAAACGTTCATTACTAAAAAGTGTTAATGTGTATCTGTTTTGACCTTGGTCAAAATCTTCTCTAACCGCTACACCTTCGTATTCTTTAACTTTACTATAATCACCATTGCTTTCAGTATTTGTTTTATCATATTTTATAGCTCTAAAAACACCTGTGGCAGCGCTTCCTTTTTCTCCAGCTCCATCTACAATCTGTATATTTATCTGATTGCTAGTATTTTGACCATAGGTTGCAAAGGCTGTTGTAGCTCCTGCCATATCCATAGCATTGCTATTGGTTTTTGGCAATCCATAAATAGTTTCTGGAAAAAATACCTTAAAAGTCTCAACAGAAATTGGTGTTAACTTTTTTAAAGCTTCTGACTCGGCTGTCAAATCTCTTGCGCCTTTTACAAAGTTGTTCGCTGTTTTTATTTTTTCAACTGTGGTACTGGATTTATTTGAGCTATCTTCTCCATTATTTTTGGTTTCATTACCACAGGATACTATGACTAATGACATGGTTAGAGTAAGCAATATCGATTTTATTTGTAGTGCTTTCATTTTTTATTTTTTGGTTTATATCTTGGTGAGGTAAATTGAAAATTCCCACTTACCATATATGGTTCTGTGATTTGCTTTCCGTTTTCTGTAAACTTATGTATAGCTATACCTTCAAAGCTTCCTTTAATATATGAGGCTTTCATTTTCATAATTTTATCGATGACAACTTCTTCAATAGTTACAGAAACCGATTGTGCCTTTAAACTGATATCACCAACATTTATGTTTAATTTATATTTAGGATTGCCTTCTTTTAACTCAATTAATCCCTTTTGAGCAGGAACAATGATTTGAACAGAAATTTCTTGGCTAGCATCTAAAAAGGTTAATTCTGTTAACTTATATTGTCCTGAATTACCATCAGGAAATATTAGTGCTGTAACATTTTGTTTTGAGTTATTTAAATCTCCAGAAATAGAAACCGATTCTTTTATTTGATTACCAGACACCTGTATCTCTATAAATGTATTTTGGCTAGATACCTTTTGTTCTTGAGATTTTACACTTACAAAACATAAAACAAGACAACATGTTATGACATATTTGAATATGATTTTCATTATGATTATAAGATTAATGCTTAGTTACTTTCTTTTTCCATGAGCTCTTTTAACTCTTTTATTTTTTGCTGTATTTCTTCTCTTTCTTGAGGAGTCACTGCTTCTTTTAATTGTGCTTCTAATTTTGCTAATTCTTCCTTTCTCAATCTTTCTATTACACTTTTTCTTTTAGCTTCTTCTATGGCTTTTTTAATCTCATCAGAACTTTCCTTTGTGTTATTTTCATCTTCTTTTTTAGAAAAACCACCAAAGATTTCAGACATATCCATAACCACTTTAGGATCAGGTAGTGTAACTGTTATATCCCGATCATAAAAGAATTGTGCTGTTCCTTCTTTTAAAGAATTGATAAAAACCAATCTATCATATTCATCAAAAATCATGGATTTGCCTTTGTTTTCTCCTGAAGATGTTACTATGAGTTTTGTACAGTTTGGATTTCCAGCAAAAGTTACCTTAGATTCTGTAACCCTTTCTTTAGACTTTACATATTCTGGGGAATACAAAAACGCCCAATGAATAAAGATTGGGAAACCGCCTATTTTACTAAAATTATCTTTTAGTAAAGTTTTAAGCGCTTTTTCTAACTCCTCTTGAAGATTAGCATGACCATCAATTAGTAATTTAGCAATGTTAAGCCCAAAATCTTCACTTAATTTAAAACCCAAGTCGGCATCATTTAAATCAAGTGTCTTTAAATAACCTGACAACAAAAATGCTAACTTATTAATGTCGATTGAATCCAGAATATCAGCAACAGCTAATAACTCAGTTTTAGGATTGAATCTTATAAATTCTATATCCTCATAACCTTCCATATTTTCAACTGGTGCATACCAGTTTCCATCTTTATCCGTATATTGAACTACAGTGTCTCCACCTTCTTTAAAAATCCTATCGCCACCCATAGCTTTTTGTCCATCATAATACTCGGTTGCAGCGCTAGTACCTTTCATTGATAAAGCCAAATTATCCCAATCAAATTCAACAATTAGTTCATCATCACCATATTTATATTCATAAAAACCATCTCCCCCAATTGTATCATTAGGTTTGTCCAACCTTCGTCTACCTTTGTTTTCATTTTTTACAATCATTTTCAATCTTATATCACTTTGCCTTAACCTATTCCATCTTGAGAGTTTATTTAGCTCATCTGAATCATCTTTTGGGAAAGATTCATTAAACGTATTTTGCAAGTTTTCCCAAGGGTCGTCTCCACCTTTGCTATTTGCCATTTGTGCTGTTGTGTTTAGGTAAAAACACAATGCAAGTCCTATAAGTATATAATTTGTTTTCATCTGTTTAGTGTTTATTCTTTATAGTCATTAAGGTTAAATACTATTGTTTTTGGCTGTAGCTGTGTACATAGCATTTGGTAGCTTTTGTCTGCTGTTTCATTGGAAGTAAAATTGACTTCCATAATCATGGTGTTTTTGGTAAAAGGAGAATTAGCTGCTTCAGCCCTTTTTTCAAACATGGCCGCATACAAGGTTGCTGGAGCTTCATTAGTTACCCAAATTTGCGTCGTACCAGCATCTGTTTTAATTTCATAGCCTTTGCAATTAAAACCTAAAAGCTTTTTTTCGCCTGTAGGTTTAACTTCTCTATTAGGTGCATCTTTATAGGCACCAACTATTTTGGCCTTTGTAAAAATGTCCATTTTCTTTCGTGCATGCCTTTTTTGGCCTTGTACTTCGGCATAGTGCACTTCTACGCTTCTTTCATTATCATAAACCACATGTTCTTCGTAATTTTTGTCTTTCTGTTTTTTTGCATAATAAGTTTCGTTGGGTTCTATTAAGTATTCTGCTTGTTCAGTACCCTTATTGCTTTTTACTTGTATAGTGGCTTGGTATGAGAACTTGTAACTTTCTGGCAGTTTTACATTATTATCTAATGGTGGTGGTATGGGTTTGCCCATGGCAGTCATATCGTTATTGTCTTTACCACCACCAACATCTTTAGGTGTTTGACTTAGCATGATATCCAGAATGCCTCGTGCTCTTTTGTTGACTTCAGTAGAGTCCATTGTTTTTGAAGTATCATTTTTGAAAATACTGTCTTGAGATTTATCAGTTTTTCCCATAAATACTTCCTCGGCTTTTTGCTTTAATTTTTTTAAAAATTGGGCTTCAGCATTTGTTGAAAATGCCGAAAGCATAAAGATTAAAAAGATGTGTTTTAGTTTCATAATCACAAGGTTTAGCATTTGATTTATAGTATTTTAAAACTACATACACTTTTAAAAACATTAATCTGTTACTTTACGAACGGAACAAAAAACTTTGTGTTTTGCTAGATATTAATTGTATTTTGCATAAGGGTAACAAAAAGTCGGTTAGAACAACCTACAGGCTATAGTATACCTTTGACACATTAAAACACGCAATGCATAAAAAGGTTGGATAAATATTACATAAACACTTTACTTTTAAAATAAAATGGAATAAGCATGATCAAAGCAATTATCATAGATGATGAATTTAATGCCATTAAAAATTTAAAATGGGAAATTGAAAATTTTTGTGACGATATCGAAATCTGTGATACATTTACTAATCCAAAAGAAGCTATTTCTGCCATCAATTATTTAAAGCCAGACTGTGTGTTTTTGGATATTGAAATGCCTGAAATGGATGGCTTTCAATTATTAAGTAATTTAAGTTTTCGTGATTTTGATTTAATTATAACTACTGCTTACGATAATTATGCTATTAAGGCTTTTAAAGAGCATGCTATTGATTACTTGCTAAAACCAATTGATTCTGAAGATTTACAAAAGACGATTTCTAGGGTGCGAAAAAATCAACACAGTAGCACTCTTGGTGAAGAAGTAAAAAAAATAATAGAAAATTTCACACCCAAAAGCCAGCCAAAACGTTTAGCATTACCACTAATAGGAAAAACCATTTATGTAAATATGGATGATATCATTTATTGTAAAGCTGATAGTAATTACACAGAAGTGCACATGGTAAATAATTATAAAGAAACACTTTCTAAAAAACTTAAAGAACTAGAGGAACAAACCAGTAATTCTTTTTTTAGAGTGCACAATTCTTATCTAGTTAACATAAATTACATTAAAGAATTTGTTAAAAATGAAGGCCTTTATTTAGTGTTAGAAAACGGTGCTACTATCCCAGTTTCAAGAACAAAAAAGACAGAATTACAAGAATTACTAAACCATTTTTAATTTTTTGGAACAAAGTTTAACATCCTATTTTTTTGATAATTCATTTACTAATGGATTTATTTATTTTACCATAGGAATCCTATTTATTCTATCTGTTTTTCATTTTCTATTATACTTTCAGCATAGAGATAAAGTATATTTATATTACAGTTGCTATGCTTTTTTTATTATACTTTCACAAATACATCATTTGGAAGGAGGTTTTTTATATCGCTTATTTACTAAATTTCCGTGGATAGCAAGATATCCTACTATAGCAACAGAAATCTATTTTATCTTTTATGCCTTATTTGCATTTCAGTTTTTAGATTTAAAAAATCAATTACCTAAATGGCACAAATACAATATTTATGTTTTATCAGGAATAGGTTTTTATTGCCTCATAGTTTTTATTATTTATCTATTTACAGGCAATTATGACATACTTCTAAAAGGTTATTTCATATTTACTTTCCCAATGATTCTTTATGGATGTGTGATGTACATTCCATTTTTTAAAATTAAAAGCACTCTTAAGTATTACATGATTATTGGATCATTCGTATTAATGTCTACCTCTATTGTTTCATTAATCATGTATGGAAATCTTGAAAATCAGGGTTTATCAATGGAACCAGCTTACAGTATTCTCTATATTGGATTTATTTTAGAAAATGTTCTATTTTCTCTGGGATTAGGACATAAACAAAAACTTATTTTAGAAGATAGAAACGCTGCAAAAAACAAACTCATAAATCAACTTAAAGAAAACGAAGAGTTAAGAAAAAAAGTACAAAAACAATTGGAGCAAGATGTAGAGGCTTTAAACAAACAAGCCGAAATTGAAAGGCTCGAATCTATAAAGATGAAATATGACAAGGAATTAGCAGAATTAAAGGTCTCTGCCCTAAGAAGTCAGATGAACCCTCATTTTATCTTCAATTCTTTAAACTCCATTAAACGTTACATTATAGATAATGAAAAGGAAAATGCAGTTTTTTACCTCAACAAATTTTCAAAATTAATAAGAAAGATTTTGGCTTCGACTATTGAAAAAGAAAGCACTCTTGAGGAAGAAATAGAAACTATTAAGCTATATGTAAATATTGAAAATATACGTTTTAACAACACCATTGATTTTGAACTCTATATAGATGAAAGTTTAAATACAAATTCTATAAAAATCCCATCTTTAATAACACAGCCATTTATTGAGAATGCCATATGGCATGGACTCTCATTAAAAAAAGATGATAAAAAATTAAGTCTTAACATTCTAAAACTTAATGAAAATCAATTGCAAATTGACATTATTGATAATGGCATTGGTAGACAAAAGTCGAATGAGATAAAAAAGAAGAAGTTATTAAAGCGAAATTCAGTTGGTATATCACTTTCTGAAGAGCGATTAGAGCATTTTAGCAAAGACTATAATAGCTCTTCAGATATATATTTTACTGATTTATATGATGACAGCAAAACACCTATTGGTACTAAAGTAACCTTGTTAATTCCTCTACAATAAATATAATTGTACGTTTTATTAGATGCTCAAATATCATTAATTTGAAGTCAATTAAAAACCTTTATTTAAATTACTTAAACCCAATAAAAGCTTCTTCTGCTTCTAATATAGACTTAATAAATGTTTTAAACTCTAAATAGTCTTCAGGAAGTATTCTTTTTAATGATGGTTTAGCGTGCAAGGTTACTTGTAAATGGTTGTTTTTTATTAACTCAAATGAGATTTCATAGAGATGCTCCTTAAAGGTAATTTTTCTGTTTTTAGGTATTTCTATAAAGCTCATACCTTCATCTATGTATAAATTATAAGTACTATAATATTCATCAAGATTTTCATATTGCATGTAATCAATTGGATAATTTCTACTTTCTAAACTGGTTATATGACTAGTGTAAGGATTTGAAACCGTTGGTAATTGTAATACTTTTATAGAGCCTATTGTATTTGGTTTTTTTGATAAGGTTAACTTTGTTTCAAAACTAATCTCCATGTCATTATCAATTCTTTCAATGTTTAACAGTTCATCTAGAACAAAATCCTCTTTAATTATTCCACTTAAATCATCGTAAATAGACTTTTTTACAACTTCATGGTTAGGTTCGGCAAAAATTCCTGCATAAAAGGAATTAATATGTCCTGTGATTTTTGTTTTAAGATTCATTTTTATGTCTTCAATTCCTATATATATGTCTGCTAAATTCTTAATTATTGCATGCTCCCTTAAAACATTTTCTATTTTAAACAAATCGAACTTTTCATTTGTGTCAGACTTAAAAGGAATTTCTAGTGCAGTTGCTCCTCTAAGTGATGTTGGCAAGGATTTAAATGGTAAATATTTATCTGTTAACTCTAAAAATTGGTCTTTATCATTTAATTTAACTTTTACAATACAATGGTTAAAATTGGTGCTTGGCATTACAATATCGTTGTAGCCATAATCTGATGTTAAAACAAGCACCAAATTAGACTCTAATTCTGCCATGTTTGCCAAGGTTACATATAGTGTGGAAAAATCTTTACAATCTCCTAAACTTGTAGTTATTGTTTTTGTTGGCCTTTGTGGCACAAAACCACTTTGTCTAAAACTTACATAACTGTAATTGAAATTATTTTTTATGTAATTATAAATATTTTTTGCTCTTTCTTCTTGAGATAAATGAGAATAACCATTTGGAAAGATTAAATTAAATGCTTCTCTTACAACAGAGGTTTCTTCTATGCTAGCTCTTACCAAATCTGAATACCAAATTGAAATGTCATTCCAACTTGGTATAGTACTTATGTGCAAATATTTAATAACATCTACATCTGCTGGCATATAATCTTCAACTTGTTCAACACCTTTTAAGTTTTCTTGTGTCCAATCGTATAAATCATAGTTACTAATCTTAGAAATTTTTGGGTCTAACTTACCATTTATAACTTTATAAATTAAAGGATAACCTTTTGGCGTGGCTATTTTTAATGATGTTTTTACTGTTGGATGGTAGGTATCTAACATAAACTTATCTACATAGTCTTTATAAAAACGACCTGAACTGGAAAAAGAGTTTTCATAGTCTATATAAATTACATCACCAATTGACAATCCATTAAACACTAAATTAGATCTGTTTTTATCTGCAGGCACAATGCTTTCGTCTTTTTTCACTAATTCGTATTTATTTATAAAATAATTTCCTGACAGACCAAGATTATATTCTTTAAACATTTCTATACCAGCATCGGAAGTTATTTCATAAATGTAGGTTGCTTTAAATTTACCTCCACCTTCAGAAAATAATTCGACATTTGTATCATCTAATAAAATGTTATAACCATAATTGTTTTTTTTAATTTTTCCTCTGTTTTCTTTAATATGAGAGTAGGCATCACTAATTGCTAATTCTTTTAAAATATTGGTCTCGTTTTTTAAATCTCTTATTTTATTCCTTAAAGAGCTATTTCCGCTATTAAATTTTAATGATTGTTCATAAGTTGTTATAGCTTCATCAACTTTACCAACTTGCACTAAAGCATCGCCTTTTAGTTCTAGCATTTTAAAAGAATAAGGAAAATTCTCTAAGGCTGTATCAATAAACTTGAGTGATTCATCATATTTTTGATACTTCTGAAGTTTATTAATAAATGTAGACAGATATTTATTGTCGTTTGATAAATTAGGTAAATCTTTTGATAGGATTTTTAGAGCTTTTTCATTTTCATTTTTTTTATCGTAGTAATTTGCTAATGCAATTATGGTTGAATAGTTAAAATAGTTTTTATTTAAATTTTCAAGGATATTTAGTGTTTTTTTGTCATCATTAGTTATTCTATCATATAATGGAGCAAGATTTAACAACATCTTTACATTTCCACCAGCTTTTTCTAAAATCTCATCAAGTGTATTAATTATGCCTGACAAATCTTCTTTTCTAGCTTTGTAAAAAATATCGGCAGTTAAATGAAGTAGCTCTAAATCTACTTTGCTTTTCAATTTATTAATAAATTCTTCTAATTCTACAACACTCATCCTAGATAGCTCATTATACTCTGCAACTTTAGTAACAAAATGGTAGTAATACTCAGGGTCATCCAGTTCAATATTTTTCTTTAACTCGTTATATTTACTTGTTTCTCCTTCAGAGTTATAAATAGCCATTAAAATCTTTCTAAGAAGTGAGCTCTTTGGATAATCCTTTAAAAGTGTATTTAATATATCTTTAGCTTCTTTGTATTTAGAGTTTCTTAAATAGGTATTAACCAAACAGTATTTATATAAAAATTCATCTGGATTGTTTTTAATTTTATTAATAAAAAATGTTTCAAATTCATTTTTTAAAACCTTTGGATTAAGATCAGATTGTTTACTGCTATTGTATTGTACATATTGAGATGAGTAATCTATTTGTGTTAGGTGTAAATTATTTTTTAAAACAGAGACAGTAAAATAACTTCCATTACCACTTTCTGCAAGTTTAAATAAAAGTCTGTTTGTACCTTTTGGGATTGTTATTTCAATTTCGTGAGCATTAAGCTCAGTATTTACATCTTCAGTGTTTTCATAAATCAGTATGTCATTAAGCCACAATTTAAATGCTGAACCACTGCCAATTCTTAACGTAACTCGTTCATCATTTTTGCTATTAATAAATGTTTGAGCATAGTTAACTCCAGCACCAAACTCTTCATGATTAGTAAAAAATCTATAAATTTCGTTAGTATTATTTGAAGTATACCAATTTACAAAGCCATTACTTTGTGCATCAAAATTTTCTTCAGAAATTGGAACTGTTTCAGGTAAATAAGTCCTATCCAGACCACTTTTGTTTAAATTTTCAAAAACACCACAATATTGCCATTTTTTTATTGCCTTAATAGAATCATTTAGTGCAAAATAACCTTCCCAGTTGTTATCTTCACGAGCTATTACAGAATTTAAATAAAAAATAGCATCTTTTATTGAAGAATTCTTAAAATTTGCTGCATTAATCTTTTTAAATATATTTCTGTTTTTATCACTAAAACCTTTATCAAGGTAATCATCAAAAATGTAAGTTTTATTCCATAAGGCGTATAAATAGTATTCAAAATCATCTTGTTTTAAAAAATTAGTAATAAAATTTGGGTTTTCTAAAAATCTACCATTTTCTTCTCTTAGTATTTCATTAATAATTAAAGTTTCAATAGTACTTAATTTGTTTTCACTGAAAATTGAATTAGCAAATTCTCTATCATTATTTAAGAGTTTGTTCCAAAAATCATCGTTAGATTTTTGAGCATTTAAAAAAATATTTGATAAGAAAAACACTAAAAGAATGGATGTAATTTTTTTCATAAAAAAATAAATTTGCGGATGATTGGTTAAATATTATTTAAAATAATTTCTGCCATTTTAGAAGCTCTTCGTTTAACCTCGTTTTCTGTCCAAGAAAGTTTAATTAAGCAAGAAATGTTTCGACCAATATAATGATCAGATTTATTAAAGGTCTTTGTTTGTAGGTAATTTAAACCTTCTTTTACTTCTTTTGAAATTGGATATAAAGATTTTAAATTTTTAAAATGCTCCCATTTTCTGATATAGTGCCAATTATTGTCATAGTAATGGAAACAAGCATCAATACCATTTTCTTTAAATGAAGCAGATACTTTTCTGGCTGTTTCTAAATCTGACAAAAAGAAACTTAAAAACGAATAGCTTTCCTCACCTCCTTCTGGAACTGTTCTAAAAATCACTTCTGGAATCTCTGATAAAGCTTCTCTAATGATTGAATAGTTTTTCTTTTGAATGGCTACAAACTCATCCAAACGTCTTAATTGTGCTAATCCAACAGCTGCATGAAGTTCTGATATTCTAAAATTATAGCCTAAAAAAGAATGTGTTTCAGCACCTCTATCGTTGCCAAGATGGTCATGACCATGGTCAGAAAAATGGTCTGCATTACGATAATACTTTTCATTATTGGTTAATACAGCACCACCTTCTCCACAAGTAATTATTTTTACAAAATCTAATGACAAACACCCTAAATCTCCAATACTTCCCAGAGGTTTGCCTTTATAAGTTGCTCCAGTAGCTTGTGAAGAATCTTCAATTAAAATTAAATTATGGGTTTCACATATTTCCTTTAGAGCATCCAAATTAGCCATACTACCACACATGTGAACAGGCATAATGGCTTTGGTGTTAGGAGTTATTGCTTTTGCAACTGCTTCAGGGTTTAGTGTTAAGGTGTCATCTATATCTACAAGAATTGGTATTGCTCCCAACATCATTATAGCTTCAAAACTTGCAACAAAAGTAAAAGTAGGCATAATCACTTCATCTCCAGCTCCGATTCCTGCAGAAGCTAGAGCTACAGAGACAGCAGCAGTTCCGCTTGAAACTAATTGAGCATGCTTTACTTTTAATTGATTTTCAAGTTCGAACTCCAACTCTTTAGCTTTCCAATGTCCATTCCGCATACCATCAAAACCATAACGCATTAGAACGCCATTATCTAATACATCATTGAGTTCTTTACGTTCTGCACTTCCAAATAATTCAAATCCTGGCATAAGTTTCTTTTAATTGATTCAAAATTACAATTAAAAATAGCTTAAAAAAAGTGAAGTTTAAATTTGAAAGAAATAAAAAAGGATTCTATATTTGCACTCGCAATCGGAGAAATGGCAGAGTGGTCGAATGCGGCAGTCTTGAAAACTGTTGAGGGTCACACCTCCGGGGGTTCGAATCCCTCTTTCTCCGCTGAAACCCTTTAGACTTTAAGTTTAAAGGGTTTTTTTATTCATTTGCAAAAAAATATAAGTTTTCATTAAATAGCTTCAAGTTAAATTCTTTTCTTTCCTGTTAGTTCTTCTATTCTAATTAAAAAAACAATTGGAACTTCTCCTTTATAAATTTTACTTGAGAATTCACTTATAAAATCTAGTTTTGTTTGCTCTTTTTCCATTACAACATCCTTAACACCTAAAGAAAAAGCATGCAAATAAGCCTTAGCATCGCTACCAAAATGCTGCTCAAACTTACCATGAACCAAAATAGATTTCCAATTGTTTACAGTAGAAATTTCTGAAACCTGTAGTGATACATTTGAGTTTTTTCTCATGGCAGTTATTTTATGTCCTTCTCCAGAATAACAAATTATGGCATTACTTGTTTTATCATAAAAATATGTGATTGGGACAACATATGGTTTGTTTTGAGATATGTAAGACAAATGACCTATGTAATTATTTTCAAGGATAAAGGTAATTTCATTTTGTTCTAAATTTTTTATCATTTTATATAGTATTAAATTTTATTGTTGTCTTTTACATCAACTTGAAGCTCTGGAATTTTAACCAGCTCAATGGTTGCAGAAGCAAGTTTTACTTTACCTTCTGTACTTTCTATAACAGTTCTTATTGAATCGTTGAGTAAATGTTTTGTGATTCTTCTTTTTTTGAAATCTACTATATATCTCAAGTTAAACTGAATCCAATTATCTGTAAGTGTGATAGCCAATGTTGGGTCTACTTGTGCATCTTCTATATAATATTTGTTTACCACATCTTTCCATTGAGATTTGGAACTAGCAGTATACTCAGAAAGTGTTTCAGAAGCTATTTTTACAACTATAGATTTTGCGAGCTCAATATCAGAACCATATCGTATTGGTAAATTTATTTCGTCCCAAATAAAAGGAAAGTCCTGAGAATAATTGTAAATAGGTCCTTTAAAAACAAAGGCATTACTCAATTTTACAATTCGGCCACTATAATTGTCGCTACTCACCCATTCGCCAATTTCCATCATGGTAGTATAAATACTGTCTACATCAATAACATCGCCTTTAATTCCATTTATTTCAATTCGATCTCCTGGAGCATAAACCTTCACTAAAAATATATAGAGCGATCCTGCAATACTTAATATTAATTCTTGCAAAGTAAAGGCTATGCTAGCTGTAAACAGACCAATAACTAGTGTAAAGTCTTTGATTGTACCTGTGAAATAAGTAATAGCAATGATAGCTAATAATATGTAACCAACTATTTCTACACCTTTTTGTGATTTATATCGTATTGCAGTATTAGGAATACTTTTTTTAAGCTGATTCCTTAACAATTTTATAGCAATTAAAACTATAATGACTAAGATGATAAACTTAGTTATACTCCAAAGTAAAGGGTTCTCTTTAGTCCATTCCTGTATTTGCTGAACTGTTATCATTAATTGTTAATTACTAGTTATTTTTTAACTCTATATCAAGTTTTGCCAATAACATTAGTTCCGATTTATTCATTTTTGAAAAAGAAGTAGCTATTTTACTAGCTGTTTTAATAATAAGCTTGTTAACATCATCAGTAAATAATTCTTTATGATTCTTCATATAAATTAGAAAACTATTGTAGCATTCGTTAGCATTATATTCATTATCATCACGCAACCATCTGAAAGTATTAATAATAGCTTGCTCTGCTTCTACTTTTAAATCATCCTTGACGAAATTAGTAGATAGCCATTCGTTTTTTACTATTTTTCTTAGTTTTTCTAGCTCTTCAACTCTTACAGAACCATCAACTGCCGCAATTGCAAAAAATAGTTTTCCTAAGTTTTGATGGAAATTAAGTGTTGACCTTTTCTTAGCATCCATTTTAAAAATTATTTACATAAAAATAGGCATTAAAGCTTTATTTAAACATGACATAAATCAGCTATGCAAATAATTTAAAGGTATTAAGGTAAGTCTCGGCACAACAAGAATAGGTCGTAAATATTAATTACAACAAAATAAAGAAGGAAGAATAATAGTCTAATATTTAACTCTCGTTTTTGTACAAGCACAATTACTTACACCACGAAGCAAATCAAGACCAACTGTAACCACATGTGTTCCTGAATTATAACCTGCTAATCCATTGGTAGTAAATTGGTAAGCATATCCAAAATAAAATATAGATTGCTTAAAGCCAATCATAGGGCCAATGTTAAGTGGTTTAAAAAATTGATCATTTAGAAAACGATAAGAAATTCCAGCCCAAACATAGTTTTCGTCCCTACTGAATTTTCTGATTTTAAAATTTATATCTGTACTAGAACGTTGGTCACTAGCAAAAAACTGATAAAAAATTGAAGGCTCAAATTCGTATTCGTTCATCTTGGTATAACCACCTAAAGTAAAACCTGAAAATACTTGAAAATTAAGAAGCAAGTGTGGCTCAAAAACGCGTTCAGTTTCATCTATGTTTTTCTTTAAAATATTATTAGCATTAACACTTAAAAAGAAATTTCTAAATCTATATAACGCACCAACATCAAAATTACTGTTATTTGTTTTTCTGTCGTCTGTTACATAAGGGTCTATTATTGGATTTTCGTAAGTAGTATTGAAGTTCTCAATATCAATTCTAAAACTATTGATGTTATATGAAAGACCCAAGGACAAATACTGCTCTGTTGGAACATCTAAAATAAGGTGGTGAGCAAACGAAAACTTAGCTCCCTTTTGTATCGTATTACCATTTCTATCATTATAAAATGAAAGTCCAACACCAGAGCGATCAGCAATTCTGATATCACCATAAAACGACTGATTATCTGGAGCACCCTTTATACCAACCCATTGTGTCAAACCGTTGGCTCTAAGTTTTAGATTATCTCCAATTCCTGCATAAGTTGGAGAGATAACGAAATTATTATCTGCCAAATGTTGTGTAAAAACAGGCAAATTTAACTCTTGACCATAAGTTTTAATTACAGTTAAAAGTAGTAGGTATGTAATTAATTTTCGCATTTGTTTCGTTTTTAGTTTAGGGCTTTCGTTATCTATAAAGTGTAAAATGTCCTACAAAATCTCTATTATCGTTAACATCATTAAGTTTTACAACATACCAGTAATCTCCTGATGGAAGTTCGTTCCCTTTATAAGTTCCATCCCATTTTTGTCCAGCTCTTAAAGTCGCAATAACACGACCATAGCGATCATAAATATCAAAAGTTAGGTTTGGATATTGTTCTGTGCAACCTGGTCCCCAATCATCTTGAACTAAATCTCCATTTGGTGTAAAATAATTTGGAATACAAACATCTATATGTTCCATGTAAATAGAAGCTGTTGCCATACAACCATTGGCATCTGTAACAGTAACAGTGTAGGTTCCAGTTTCATAAATAACAAATGTATTAGTGCTTCCGTAATCTTCACCATTAAGTGTATAAACGTACGGTTGAGAGCCTCCTGTGGTTGTTGCCGTAAATTGATTTAATCCACTTTCTTCCAACAACAATACTAAAGGGTCAAAATCTGGAATATCAAAAAGTTCTGTTCTTTGTATACAACCATTAGTATGCCTTACATCAATATAGTGACCTGTTCCAGCAGGAACATTAATAAATACGTTATTAGCTTGATAAGGTCCACCATCTAAAGAATAATCTAAATCTGAAGAATCAGTAATACTATCATCAACTGTAACGATTACAATATTAGAAGGTGCATTATTTTCACAACCAAACTCAACCTCAATTTGAGGATCAATCAATACAGATTCTGGGAATGAAATATTCCATTCAGATTCACATCCAAGAGCATCTCGTACATAAACTACATGATCACCTCCTGCTAATCCAGTAAAATCAAATTGTGTTTGAGTTGAACCACCAGTAGTATAAGTTCCGTTAATATCGTCAAGACTCACACTATATGGTAAGTTTCCACCAGAAATTTCAACAGTAAATTCACCATCCATATCACCTTCACAAACTTCAGGTAAAATAGAACCTCCTACTATACTTAGTGTTACTGGTATTGGATCATCAACAGTAAAATCAATAATTACAAAACACCCTAACTCATCTTGAGCAATAGCTTGATAGGTTCCAGGTGCAAGATTTTCGAAAATAGGAGAATCAAAAAACTGATTCAATTGAGGTGAAATCGCATATTTAATAATACCTGTTCCACCAGATGCGTCAATTACCAACATACCATCATTACTACCACTACAAGTAACATTGGTTACTGTGTAATTAGCAATTAGTGGAGCTGAAGGTTCAGTTATTGTAATTAAAGCACTTGTAGTTAAACAATCTCCACTTTCAACATAAACTTGGTAAGTTCCAGCTGGAAGATCTGTAAACACACCTGGAGTATTTTGAACTGGAGCTGGTAAAATATCGTTTCCTGCTCCATCTTGTAATGTATATACATAACTTCCTAAACCTCCTTGAGCAGTTGCAACAATAACTCCAGTATTGTCTCCAACACAATTAATTACAGGATTCGTTCCTTCTAAATCAACTTCTAAAGCAGGAAGTGGATCAATTGTTATTTCATTTGAAACATTTGCAATACAACCATTAGCATCTCGTACATAATATTGGTAAGTTCCAGGTACAACCGAAAAGTTTGTTGATGTTGTAAACGTTCCTAAAATCGTTGTGAAAGTAGCATCCTCACTATAAGTATACGTTCCTGTTCCTCCATTTGCACTTAACGTTAGAGTAGCATCAACAGTACATGTTTGTGTTGATGCTGCAACTAAACTTGCTTGAACTTCAGTTGGTTCATCTATTACAACATCTGCTGAAATAAATTCACAATTATAACCATCTGTAACAACGACTTGATAAGTTCCTGCTCCTAAGTTTGTAAACACATTAGAAGATTGTGGTCCTGAAGAACTCACTGTAGGTGAAAGCATATTCAATGTGTATGAATAATTAGTACCTTGTCCTCCTGTTGTCGCATTAGCAGTTATTGTTGCATTGGCATCACCAAAACAAGATAATAGCGTTGTACTTGCAGTAACCGTTGAGTTAATTGGTGGAGGAACAACAAGTGTAACTGTATCAGAAGCGATACATCCTCCAGCATCTCTAACATTTACTGTATACGTTCCTGCTGATAAATTTGTAAAGGTTCCGTTTGAAGAATATGGAACTGTAGCAGCTCCTGTTAATTCATACTCATAAGTTCCCCAACCACCAGATGCTATTGCAGTAATGGTTCCACTGTCATCATCACAAGTTACATTTGATGTTTCAGTAGCAACTAGAGTTAATGCATTTGTAGGTGAACCAATAATAACTTCACCACTATTTGAACAAAACGGACTTGCCGTTTCAGTAATTACAACTGTGTAAGTTCCAGAAGTTAATCCTGTTACAGTTATTGGATTTGTAGATGTGTTAGCACTAACCACTCCAAAAACAGATGTACTGGTACTGTCAAACACTTCATAATTATAAGGTCCAGAATAACCATTCACATTCAATTCAAATGACCCAGAATTATCTCCAAAACAAGTTATAGATGTTGGAGTTGTTGTAAACGTTGGAAGCGTTGCGGATGGTACAAAAACCTCAACATCAGCAGTACATAATGTAACTGAATCTGTCATGGTTACTATGTAAGAACCGGAAGGCACTCCAGAGAACACATTTCCTGCTAACGTTATTGATGGTGGATTTGGGCTTATTGTATAAGTATAAGAGCCTGTTCCTCCAGAGGCTGTGATAGTTATTTGACCATCATCATCATTACACGATGCTATCGCAGTAACGTCAGGAATTATTTCTAAAGGAGCAGCAATATCTACTGACACCAAATTTCCGCAACCATTAGCATCTTGAATTTCCACAGTATGCGTTCCTGATACTAAATTTGAAATGGTAAATGGCGCAACAAGTGGTTGAAAAGCACCACCATCTATACTATAACTATAAGGTGCAATTCCTGCACTGATTAAAGTGACATCTATTTCAAAATTACCTTCTGTTACTGTACATTGATTAGTTACTGTAGCATCAATAACAGGTTCAGGGTCGTTAGGTAATACAATTACTGGAGTGCTTCTAATACAGCCATAAGCATCCATTACATGCACATAGTAACTATTTGCATCTGCATTAAACACACTTGCAGAAGCCCAAAAAGGATCTGTTGGTAATGGTGGTGTAGCTGATGTAGTTAATTGGTAAACATAAGGAGCTGTTCCATCTGTTGCTATAGCAGTGATTACTCCTGAATTTGGATTACAATTTGCATTTTTATCAACTGTAGCTGTAATATTTAAATCAAAAGCAGATTCTGTAATATTAAAAGGCACAGTCACAACTGAACAACCAGCATTCGGTCCTGTAGTTTCAGTAATTAAAACAAAATAAGTTCCAAAAGGCAATGGTCCTAAGTTATTTATAACCAATGAACCTCCAGCTGGAACGGTTCCTGAACCAGTTATTCCAGTTGTGGTTGTAGATAAGAAATCAAATATTTCATAATCAACATCTGTTGGAACTCCGTAAATGCTATTAATGGTAAACGATACATTTCCATCTGCACTTCCAACACAAGTGATATTGTTGGCTGTTACAGCATCTGCTGTTAATGTTGAATTCGTAGGAATTGGAGAGGTAGCAGTTTCAAAATAGCTACAACCTGTTGAAGCATCATATACTATAAACGTGTAAGTAACTCCAGGTAAAAGGCCTGTAAAAGTAGCTGATTGACTTCCAGGAAAATCTTCAGGTATCCAAGTTCCTCCTGGTGGTGGAGGTGGAATAAATCCTTGATAAATATCAAAATAGAAAGGCCCTGAACTTACCAAAGTTGTACCAATACTTACTACAGCTTCTCCTCCAAGAGCACAATCTACAGTTGAGTTGATTGTGATATCTAAATCATTTGGTGGTGATGCCACCAACACATCCTGAAATAATACAGAGCAACCATTAGCATCGACTACATTAATTTGATATAGCCCAAAATCAACAACATCAAAAGTTGTTGAAGTTGTACCAGAAGCGTTTAGTTCAGAAGCAGAATATCCATTTGTTCCTGTTACAAAGTAATTATAAGGTGCTGTTCCACCTGTAACACTATCTATGATGATAGAGCCTTGAGAAACACCACTTGCTGTACATGTAATATCAATAGTATGATACGCTACAATAATTGGATCAGGTTCAGCAATTGTTATCGTTTCTGTGTCTGTACAGGACTTAGAATCTGTTAAAGTGATTGTATAATTGCCAGCTGGAAGTCCACTTGTTTGGGCTCCATAATCTGTGCTTGTAGTATTGTTATACACGTTAATTACAAATGGAGGTGTTCCTACAGTTGTATTAATTGTAACATCAATTGAACCATTTGAATTTCCGTTACAAATGTTAGGTGTAGATGTAACAGATAATATTTCTGGTAGTGAAATAGCATTAACTGTTTCAACTCCAGATTCAACAATACAACCATTAGCATCAGTTATTTGAAATTGGAAAGTTCCGTCTACAGCTGTTGTATATGTAAAAGGTGATCCAGTTGTACCAAGTGATGTATACCCTCCTCCATTAATTGAAACAGCAAAAGTAAATGGTGCTGTACCACCAGAAATAGTTCCTGTAATAATTGCATCAGGTGATACAGTACAATCTAAGTCCTTTGTTAAAACTGTGCTTACAGTTAATGGTGGTAAAGGTGGAATTGTATAAGATTCGATATAAGTACATTCATTAGCATCTCTAACCTGAAATGTATATGTTCCAGGAGACAAGCCAACAAATATATTCGATGTTTGATAAGCTGTTGCTGAGGCTGCTGGAGCAATAATTTGATATTCTAAAGGTGCTGTTCCTCCTGTTGTACTTGTTATGGTTACATCTGAAGTTAGTGCTGGACAACTCAAAGGTGTATGACTAAAATTAAGGTCTGTTGGTGGATCTAAAGGATCAATTGTAATTGTTGCAGCTATAAAAGTACAAACATTAACATCTTGAATAGTAATTGTATAAGTACCAGAAGTTAATCCAGTAAATGTATTTCCTGATTGAAAATTAACACCATCAATACTGTACATATAAGGAGGTGTACCACCTGTAACACCAGAAACTGTAATAACTCCATCAGTAGTACAAGTATAATCTGTTGTAAGTGTTGCTGTACCATCAATTGCATCAGTGGCATTAATGGTCACAGTTTGCGGATCAGTAGTACACACATCAGTTCCTAAGCTATATTGAACTACAACATCATAGCTACCAGCTGCAAGTCCTGTGAATACTGGCGAGTTAAAGAAAGTTACTCCTCCATCAATACTATATTCTAACGTATTCCCATTAGGATTGGTAACATTTATTGTAATTGTACCAACATCTCCAGCATCTGAACAAAGAATGTCTGTTGTTGTTATATAAAAGTCAGGAGCTGGCGAAACATTCACAGTTATTGTTGTATCAGCAGAACAGTTATTGGAATCAACTACTGTAATATTATAAACTCCTGCAGATGTTACTGTAATGATAGGAGTTGTTTGAAACACTGTAGTGCTATTTACAAAATAGAAATATGGTGGCGTTCCTCCTACTGGATAAACAGTAATTTCACCATCAGTACAAGTAAGCGGTTTTGTTAGTGCTGCTGTAACTGTTAACAATGGAGGTTCAATAATTTCAATATCACCTGAATACACACAACCATCATCTGTTGAAACGTTTACTGTATAAATTCCTGGATTAAGATTACTAAACGTATAATCACTTGCAGTAATTGGACCAACACTATTTATAAGTGTAGCTCCTTGATAAATTGAAAAATAGTATTGTGGTTCTACATCATTGGCAGCAATATGCACACTACCTAAATCACCATTACAATATGGCTGAGTAACAATGGTAGAGACGGTAAAATCTCTTTCTCTAATTTGAACATCAGGAACTGAAAAAATACAAGGGTTTGGAGATACTCCAATTTGTCTAATGTAAACACTGTAAATTCCTGGAGTTGTAATAACAAAAACGTTGCTTGCTTGATAGTTTACACCATCAATACTAAACTCATAACCACTTGGCACACTACCAACAACAATTTCGCCTGGAGTTGTGCAAATAATATCTCTTGAAGTAACTGTAGGCTCAAGTAAATTGGTGTACACATTAAAGTAAAACTGATTGAAGCACCCTCCTGGATAATTTAATGTTAGTCTGTATTGTCCTTCGGTGTCAACTAAATAATTTGGACCTGTTTCAACTTGATTCCAAACACAAGATGTGTCTTCGTTCGCACAATCTGGATCAGTTACAGCAGCACAGCTTGATTCATCCAATTTTTCCCAAATTATAGTGGTTGCATCTGTAATGTTTGTTTGTATGTATCGTGAATCGTTTGCACCACATAAAAATATATTAGGAAGCAATTTACCATCATTAGGGCAAGTTACCACCTCATCAGCGTAAGGTATTACAGGGTTTGGTACGTTTGAACCAAATGTAATCACATTAAATTCTTGAACTATTGATTGACAAGGAGCTGTAGCAGTGTTAAATACATAATAAGTTCCTGTTGCAGTAACTGTAATGGATTGTGTTGTACCAATTTGTGGAGTTCCAGTTGGACTTGTTGACCAAGAATACGAATCATAACCATCTGCAGCTGTTAACACCACACTTGCTCCACATAAAATCACGTCTTCATTAAACGTACAATTAAGGTCAGCTAAAAAGTTTGTTGCAGCTGGAGTTAATAAACAACCAGTATTACTACTTATACTTGGATCGTCAGTGATTGTAAAAGAAGGGTTTAATGTACCATTATATGTTGCAAAAGCTTGGTTTGTAATAATATTAGAGCACGCATCGCTTAATAAACTACAATCGGTTACTACAGTCACTCTAAATCTAATTTCTAAAACTGGATCATTTTCTTCAACTACAGAATTATCAACTTCAAAAATAATTTCTCTTGTGACTGGATTATAACTTTGCACAGTAACGCCTGGAGGCAATGACACTATATCTCCAGGGTAATTAAAAATAATATTGGTTGGTAAGATATCTCTAATGATAAGGTTGGTTGCATCATCATTTCCAGTATTTTGAAAGCCAATAACATAGTTTAGCTCATCACCAAGGTTTACTGTTTGTCCACCAATATTATTACCTGCTGTATCTTCTACAATTTTAGTTAAAACGATATGAGGTTCTATAATATCAACAGCGAGCGCAAAGAAATAAGGAAAGTAAGTATCTCCATTGGTTTGCAGTCTAACGGTTCCTGAAGTTGCATTATTGGCAATAACTGTATTTCCTGGGTTTGGAACAACCATAACACCAGTATCAAACCCTAAGGTATTGGTACTATTTGGATTTCTATTGGTAACTGGAGTTGCATCTAATCGAGTTACAGAACTATTAAAAAAGTTAGTTGCAGGTCTATCTACTGTTGAAAGATTTAAACCATTAAAAAGTAATTGATCTCCCAAAATTGGGCTATCACCTTCTAAAGTTGCAAAAGCAAAATTGGCTCTTACTGGAGTTGGAGCTGGAACTGTTCTAAACCCAGAAACTGGAATATCTAATGTTGGATTACCTCCTGGAACACTTATAGCGCTAAATCCATCAAAACTTGTAATGGACTTTCCTGGAAGTGTTGGATCTTCATAAACAATAAAAAGTGACCAACCAGCAGAATATCCTGTTCCATTATAAGGATCGAAGGTACCAGTTTCTCCTTGTGCACTGGAAACATTGGCAACTGTATAAGTACCCAAATCTGTACCTAAACTGGTTACTATTGAAGTGACATCTGCATAACAAGCATAAGAGAAACTATTTCCACCATCAACCGAAACTCCATTAGCATCAAAAATTACTGTTCCTGTAATATCATTATAACCACCTGTAGGTCCTTTAAGCTTTACATCTGTTATAGGTTCTGATCCACCTGTTACAGCTCCCCAATATAAGCCAGCGTGAATAATTTGGTAACAATTAGGATTTGGAATTTCCAAATCTGCACTAGACGAGCTAAACGTAGATGCATCTCCGTCAATATCAATATATCTCATATCAACATTATGGTTATATACTGTATTGTCATTAAAAGCATTATTATCTGGACCCAAAATATTATTACCAATCAAGACAATATCACCTTTTACATCTTGATCAAATCGAGGTGTGAATGGCACATAATTTTGTGCAAAAGCTTGTAAACCAAATAATAGTAATACAACAACGAGGGAAGTCTTAATATAAGTAGGTTTTTTCATGATGGTTTTTATTTTACATCTTTTATCGTGGGGCAACTAATAAAAAATGTTACGTCTAACTAACTATGTTTAATTTTCTATTTTCACTATAGACATTTTACTGCTATAAGGCTTTTTCTCACTATTCTGAATTGCCTTTCTCGCTTGGTCAATGCTATAAAATTTTTCATAATAAATATAATATTTACTCGTATTTACATCGTAAAAGAAGTCAATATTTGCTCTTCCAGATGCTATAGTCTTAGTCACAAAATCATTTCGCTTATTAACATCAGTATGAATTGCCAAAACAACATAATATCCATTGTCTTCATTCATTACATTTTTTACAATCTGTATATTATCTAGAATTCGTTCTTCTCCAAAATCAAAGTCTTCTTCTTTAAATTGACTAGTACCAACAGCTGTAGTTTGCTTAATCAGATTCAAAGCAGCTCTATCTTTTTGGTATCTATCTTCTTCATTGTCATAAACAGCACGTTTAATTCTTCGCTTACGCTCAAACTCAATACCTATTTTAATGGCATCCAATCTTGTAATTAATGATGCTTTGGCTTTTATAGTTCGTTCTTGCTCAACTTTTAAGTTTTGAATTGTATTTAAATAATACTGATTTGTAGCATCATTTTTATTAGGTACTTTTTTAAGTCTTTCGTTGTATTGGTTTTCTAAATCTTTTATGTTTTTATTACGTTCATTTATAGAATTATCTACATCTATTAACAAAGCTTCCAATGCTTGGTTTTCAGCAGCAACACTTTTGAAAGGTTTTGGCTCCTGATAAATACCTTGTTCACTTAAATCGTTTTCTTCTTTTAAATCTTTAAGGTCGTTATTTTTATTTTCAACGGCTTCATTAAGTTGCGCCAATAGTTGTTCTTGTTTTACTTTTGATGCTTCTGCGGTTTCAGTGATTTTAAACATTGCAACTGCTAACTCATCTTTATGTGTTATATCTAACTGTACTACATCTTCTGCAGTTAAGCGTGAATCTTTGTCTCCTTTTGCATTAAGTTCTATTTCTTTAAGTTTTTCTTCTGCAATTCGAGCTTCTTCATCTGCTTTGGCTTTGGCTACTGCCTCTTGTGCTAAACGAGCTTCTTCCTCTTTTTTAATTTGAGCTTGAAGTTCTATTTCTCTAAGCTTCTCCTCTGCAATTCGTGCTTCTTCATCTGCCTTAGCTTTGGCTACTGCCTTTTGAGCTAAACGAGCTTCTTCCTCTTTTTTAATCTGAGCTTGTAACTCTATTTCTTTAAGCTTCTCCTCTGCAATTCGTGCTTCCTCATCGGCTTTAGCTTTGACTGCTGCCTCTTGAGCTAAACGAACTTCTTCCTCTTTTTTAATCTGAGCTTGTAACTCTATTTCTTTAAGCTTTTCTTCTGCAATTCTGGCTTCTTCATCTGCTTTGGTTTTGGCTACTGCCTCTTGAGCTAAACGAGCTTCTTCCTCTTTTTTAATCTGAGCTTGTAATTCTTTTTCTTTAAGTTTTTCCTCTGCAATTCGTGCTTCCTCATCTGCTTTAGCTTTGGATGCTGTTTCTTGAGCTAAACGAGTTTGCTCTGCTCTAGCTTTTCTTGCTTTTATTTCTGCTGAAGTACTAGCAGTTGCAATAACTTTTCTACGTTTTTTAGGAATAACAAAAGCCGTTTCTTCATCATTTCCTCCATAGAAATAGTTCTCTTTCTTGTTAAATTTATAAGCCAAAGTTATTTCGTGTGAAGGTCCAAACGTTGTTAAATCTCCAACAGCTTTTTCAAAATTATATTCAATGGCTATTTGCTCAGTAATATTTAAGCCTAATCCTCCTGAAAATCCATACATAGAATTGTATCCTACTTGTCCCCAAATTCCTTTAGGCACTGTAAGCATTACTACACCAGAGATAATAGTATTGTCTTTTTGGAATTCTGACCTTACTAAAGTTGAAAATTTACTTTCATCAAAAAAGCCTCCAGAATCCATATAACCTGTATACATCGCATGAGCTTGTATACTTTGCCTTGGGTCGTCTTCAATAAATGCTGAAGCATTCATATTGTACTGAACCAAATTGTTAACTGATACACCAAAATCAAAAAATTGAGTTCCGTAATTAATTCCTGGACTTATACTTAATAAAAAGTTAGATGGAATATTATTTAATGAAGGATCTGGTGTATTGGTAACTACATTGCCTACGTTAATTCCGCTTTTATAAACACCTAAGTTTAAACCAAAAGTTAAGTTATTTTCCTTTGCTAGTCTTGCATTGTAAGCGAAATTTAAAATTCCACCAAAAGACGTTAAGACACCATAATTTTGTTGAAATAAACCAACTCCTACTCCAATATTTTCACTAAATCTTCCTGAGAAACTTGCTAAATATGTCATTGGAGCATCATCAAACTGAACCCATTCTCTTTTATTAGTAAAACTGATATATTTATTTTGTTCTCTAACAAAACTGAAGGTTGGGCTAAGATTAAATCTATTAAATCTTAAAGAATTTCTTACTGGAATTGCAAGCGAAGCCACTCCATCTTCTTGAGTGAAGGACAACTGCGTTGCACAGAAAAAAATCAATATGATTAATACATTAACCTTCATCTATTTTATAATAGTTATTGAACCTTTTTTTATGTTATTATTTGGTGTTGTGATGATGTAATAATAAACAGGATTTACATGTTTAAAATTAATTTCCTCTTGTGGCCAGTTATTCTGATAATCATTTGTTTTTAGTACCACTTTCCCATAAGCATCCATAATAACAACTTCGGTATTAGTTCCAGACACATAAGCTTGTGGAATTACCCAAGTATCATTTATATTATCTCCGTTTGGACTTATTAAGTTTGGAATATTGCTGACATCTGGAAAAGGTTCAACTATAGCAAAATTGTGTTCTGTTGAAGCATTACAACCTACAGTTTGTGTAACAACAACTTTATAATTTCCTGTTGCTGTGGCTTCATAACTGTAACCATTTGCACCAGTAATAATTGTTCCATTTAAATACCAAACATATTCTGGTGTGTTTGCTGTAGTAGTAACAGTAACCATAAGGGTTTCACCTTCGTCAATCATGTTTGTATCATCAACATTAATACTACTTGTAAATCCTGTATTTTCTAAGTCTATAGAAGCACTTGCTGTACAATCACCTAAATCTATACTTACTTCATAAAATCCAGATTCGTTAGTCACTAGCATTTGCTCTGTTGCTCCAGAAATTTCCTCGCCATCTTTATACCATTGGTAACTATTACCATTTATTGCACTAAGAGTTGTTGCTCCTTGAGTTGAGCAATAAGGGTTTCCTAAACTTGAACTAATGGATGATGTTGTATTTCCAGAAGATGCTTCGCTAACTGTTACTCTATTAGAAAAAGATTCTGAAGTACAACTACCATAATCTGTTTCTACAAAATAAGTTCCAGGTTGTGTAACAGAAAGGGTTTCTCCTGAAGCTACAAATACTGATGTTGTTGGACTTGTTTCTTTATACCAATTAAATGTTAAAGTAGGATATTGTAATGGTGAATTGTTGTTTCCAGTTCCAGGATTATCAATAGTTAACAAGTAACTACTACCTGAACAAAAAACAGCTGTTCCGATCAAATTATTGATTGAAAAAGGCTCGTCTTGTAATTTATAATACGCTGGAAATGACACAGAACCTATGCTTGTTGCAGCTGGTGCTGTACTCTTTACTCTAACTTTATAATTCTCTCCAGCTGTTGTTGTTGGCAAAGAAAACCCAAGAGTTGCAGGAGATGTTGTTACTGCTCCTTGAGAAGATGTATAAACAATAGTCGAATTTGAAAAACTACCAGACTCGTCAGAAAGTTCTATTATAAATTGGTTGGATGCATTTAAATTAGTTTCTGGCGAAAAGGAAAAAGTAATGTAATAGGTGTTAAAAGACTCGCTTGCACAAGCTTGACTAAAACCCAAACTTGGTGTACTAATAACTATTTGAGCATTCACTGAGTTAATGAACGCAAATAGAAAAGAGACAACAATGAGAATATTAATAAAGTAGTTTTTAATCATATATTTTATTTTCTAACCTATTTCTATTTTTTTAGCACACTTATTCAATCTATCGTGGGAAACACAACAAACTATAAATTAGTTTTAGCTTTATTGCCAAATTGGGTTAGGGAAATAAAATATGAAGGCTAAGTATCTAATGTATAGTTGTCATGAGCATTTTTTAGTTTATCAATTAAGGTTAATCATCATTTGATGCTAATATTTTATTAATTCTTAGTCTATAATCTGGTCGCTTATCGTCATTTATATTAATAAATGTCTCGGTATCTTTACCTTTTGAATACACATTAAAAAACGCCCTATTACCATACCAATTTTCTAAATCTTCATTGTTGGAATTATACTCAACAAAAATGTTTCCATTACAGTTATTGAAATACATATCTGTAAACTTTATCTTTTCAAGATTTTCTTGGTTAATTGCAATTTTTTCGTCTAATATTACTGCTGGGTTAAAACCAGAAATTACACTTTTATTCATATCTAATGATGCATGTTGACCAACATAAATGGCTTCTTTAACCAATCCAGAATTTATATCAGAACTTAAATTATTGCTATCATTGAGTAGTGTTAAATTTTGTGCAACGACTAAAGTTCCTTTTTTGGTAAAATCTACTTCTTCCTTCTTGCTGTAGGATAAAATTTGAATACATCTGGAACCATATATATTTGATACATAAGGATTTCTTATTGCCAAAGAATTATATATTTGGCTTTGGGTTCCATAATTAAACTTATAATCATTTCCATTGGCCTTAAAAGACACCAAGTTTTCCAAAATGGTTTCTCCTCCCCAAACTTCAAATGAATTACCAGCAGAGTAACTTACCATAATATTTTCTATAATTGTTTGGTTGCCTACACTTGCCAACAATAAACCGTTGAAATTACCAACACCTTTTACTTTTTTCCCAGCATATTCAATTCTTACGTATTTTAGAATGCCAGAAGAATCTATGCTATTTTCGCCTCCATGGTTTGTGCTAGCGTAATCTTCTGGTTTTAGACCTTGATAAAATGTGGCTACAGAGCCATTACCAAACTTATTGCTTGGTGCATTACCAAGAAGTACAATACCTCCCCAATCTCCAGCTCTTTTTACACCTCTGTTGGAAGTGAACACTATAGGATCGGTTTCTTCACCTTCTGCAATGATTTTTGAGCCACGAGTTATGGTAAGCGTTGCTTTAGAATCGTAATCACCAATAATTATTGTACCTGGTTCTATGGTTAGGGTTGCATTATTAGTAACAAATACATTTCCCATTAAGGTATAAACATTCTTTTTGGTAAGGGTTACATCTTGAGTTATGTTTCCTGCAATGATTTGAGTAGGTTCGCCATAATCGACTGAATTGGAGTCAAACTCTGTCCAGTTATTAAGCCAATTATTAACTCCTACAATTCCTTTTTCTTGTTGAGCGTTTCCACTACAAAAAACTAAAAGAAATATGAATAGAATTGGGGTAAAGTTTTTCATAACGAATATTTAGGTTTTCATTTCTTTTCTAATTATTCAAATTTATGTGATTAATCCATAAGAGGCAAAAAAAATCGATAAAATACACATATTTGAAGTAATATTCTTACAATAAATTATAATTTTAACAAAAAACATTAGAAGTTTTAGAAGAAAAAAAAAGGCTTGTGTAAAACAAGCCTTATTATTTATTATGAGATATTAATTATTCAAATTCACTATACTCGTGCAAAAGCTTCATAGTTTGTTCATAAAAAAGAATTGCAGCTATTAAATTACTTTTGTCAGAATATGGTAACATTCTCTTTTGGAAATCCATAGTAGTATCTAAAAATTCGCTGGTAGCATCGTCTTTATCTTCTAACGATTTTCTGTTTTCCTTGGTGTTTGGAATTCCATAGGTAGACATGGTTTTACCTGGTTTGGTAGCAAAAGCAATATAAGGTAGGGTTTTTACAAGACTTTCAATTCTTTCAATATAAAGACCTAAAAGTTGACCTTTTTCCATACGGTCAAGTTCTTCTTTATTATGGTATTTTTTTATAGCTACATCATTGCTAATAATACTTCGCGGTTCATTTTTATCTTGGGCAAAGCTAATACCAACTACTAACAAAAAACTATAGACTAAAAGCTTTTTCATGGTTAAGATTTAAGGGTTTATATCGCAAATATATGCAATTAATCGAATAAAACAAGCATTTCATCGATTTAATTGTAAATATTTATGGTCAATAATTGTTAGAAGTTGCTTTTTAAAGAGTTTTAATTGGTTTTGTTTAATAGTTCTTCAGCATTTTTAATGCTATTTATTATTTTATTTCTCATTATATTAACCTTTTCTTCTTCTTCAATTAGCCAAGCTTTTTTTTCATCTGCAAGGGTTTTATTACCCATTATTTCATCAGAATCAAACCTATCTCCAAAACCTTTCATCCAATCCATCATCAAATTATAGCCTTCTTTTAAATCTAATATTGCAACCTCATATTGTTTTCCTATCGCAGTAGTATCAACCATTGGTTCTAATTTACCAATTAGCTTTCCGATTGTTCCCATTTTGGGCATTACCTCATCATGAGCAGCTAATATTTTTTCCATACGTAACTTTTCTTCATTTGGTTGTTTTTCTTCTTTACAAGAAAAGGATACTAATAATATCAATAAAACAAACAGTGCTTTTATGCTGAACAAGTTATTTTTCATTTTAATAAGTATTTTTTACAAAGATAAAATCTTGGTAATCTATTTTGCTATTTTTAAGACATTATTGAAATAAATATTAAAGCTTGGCCAATACCAAAAAAGGTGTCTGAGATTTAAACCCAAATTTTTCAACAGTATGAGTTGTAAAAAAGCGTTCAAAAAAAGAGTGTTTTTTGTTAACCATAGCAATCAAATCGATTTTATTGGATTTTACATAATTGTTTACTTCCTCAAAAATATGCTCTCCGTTTAAGGTAACAAAGTCATGAGGTACAGCAGCAAAAAATTCATCAATAATCTTGATATTATTTTCTTGATCTTTTGTTAAGTTATTATCTTGAGAAACATATAGAACGTTCACCTTAGAATTATTTGCATTAACAATATCAAACAAAGCAGATAAATCTTCACTATCATATGGAGTTAAATAATTTGAAAGGAAAACTATTTGATTAATCTTTTTAAACTTATAATTATCAGGTATAGCAAGAACAGGGACAACTCCTCTTTGCATAACCCTTACTGTATTGCTGCCAAAAACAATTTTTTCTAACCCTGATGCACCTTTTGTTCCCATTATAATCAATTCAACACTTTTTGTTTTGCAAACTTGGTTTATAGCATCAATAAAGTTATCATAGTCTACCATTGGCACAAAAACATGTAAAGAATTGTTATACTTGGCTTTGATGTTTTTAATTAAATTATCTAATGATTTTTTTGCGGTATCAATAATTGCTTGATAAAGATTTACAGAAGGTGAAGCTGTCATTAAATCGTCCGATACAAACGATGATGCTTTTTGTATGTTCAGTACATAAAAAGTACATTCAATATTTTTATGCATTTTTACAGCAAAATCTATAGCGTTCAAAGAATTCTTAGAAAAGTCCGTAGGCAATAATATGGTCTTCATAATAAAAAAATATGACACAAAATACACTTGTTTGCTTGTAAAAAGCATGACAAAAGTCAGTTTAAACAATTATTACTTGTTTTTCACTAAAATTTTGCAATCTTTGATTTAGTATTTAATATTCGGCACAATAAATGATTACATCTTCGTTATTAATAAAAAACTTTATGAATCGCATACTTTTTACTTTTGTTTTATTGATTTCTTTTTCGTTAACAAGCCAAAACAATACCATAGCTGCTGGCGAAAAATTAACCTTCACTGCATCATATAACATGTCTGGTTTAATGACCGATTTGGCTCAGGTAACCATGGAAACCAAAGAGGTTAAAACTTCCAAAGCCACTTTATTGAGATTAAGGTGCAAAGCTCAAACTTATAGCAAATGGGACAATTTTTTTAAAATTTATGATATTTACGAGTCCTATGTTAGTCCAAAAAACCTAACGCCTTACTTACACAAAAGGGAGATAAATGAAGGAGGATATTATAAGAAAATGCAATATAATTTTGATAAAAGCTCAAACAAAGTCAAAAGCGTAAAAACCAAAAGGGCAAAAAATGGAACTTTTTGGAACGAAAACAAAAATCTAACTATTGGTTCAAAAACGAACGATATAGTAACAACTATTTATTACATCAGAAATTTAGACATACACAAAGCAGCCATTGGTAGCACTGATACGTTTACCATTTTGTTTGATAATGAAGAAACCCAAATGAAATTAACCCTTTTAGGAAAAGAGACCATAACCACAAAAATTGGTAAAAAAGAGTGCTACAAACTATCTGTTTCGCTAAATAAAGATGTCCTTTCAGGTGAAAACAACAACTTACTTTGGTTAACTGCAGATGCCAATAAAATTCCAGTATATGCCAAATTTAAAGTGCCTGTTGGTAATGGCGAACTTAAAATACAAAGTGCAACAGGTTTAAAACATTAAAATTATGAGAGTATTAGTAACCACATTAAGTATTATTTTAGCAATTGTTGGCTTGGCATTATCAATCTTACCTTTTGGTCTAATTGCGTTAATACCAATTATCGCTGCATTTATTTTTGGTCTATTGGCTCTTAAGCTCAATCATAAAGAAGGCAAAAAAACCGGATTTATAAAGGTTATCTTTGCAATCATTATTTTTTCATTAGGATTTGCCATTTACAATGCTTTAAAACCAAATGAAATTATTGCAGATGAAGAAACCATAGAGCAGCAAAAAATAGACGATGAAGAAACCTTAGAAGAATTAGAAGATTTGGATATTGAAGATTAAGTATTTTTTTACGTTATTTGCCTGATATTTAAATGGTAAATGAAATTTTTAATCTGCTTTTCTGCGCTCTCCATAGTTGGTTCTTGCGCCACACTTAGTTACAAGGAAAAAATACAAAATATAAAAGATGCTATTGTAATTGAGCAGTCTGATAAAATAATTCAGTACGCAAACTCTATAACTTCTGATGAATTAAAAGAACATCTTTACAAATTCGCTTCTGAGGAATTTAAAGGCAGAGGATTAGGAACCGAAGGTTTAAGTTTAGCTGCAGATTTTCTTAAAGATTATTATATAACACAGGGAATAGCCTCTCCTATTGGCGATTCAATTTATTTTCAACATATACCAAAAAGTGTCTTAGGTATAGAACAAGATGGCTCTAATAATGTTTTGGCATTTGTAAAAGGCTCTGAAAAACCAGATGAAGTTGTAATAATCTCTGCACATTTAGATCATTTGGGAATAGACAAAGAAGGGAATGCATACTATGGAGCAGACGATGATGGTTCTGGCACTGTTGCCATATTGGAAATGGCAGAAGCTTTTAATATGGCAAAAAAAGAAGGATTTGGACCAAAACGTTCTATTTTGTTTTTACACCTTACAGCTGAAGAAACTGGTTTGCAAGGTTCCAGATATTATGTGAATAATCCCATTTTTCCTTTAGATAAAACGGTTTCAAACCTTAATATCGATATGATAGGTCGTGTTGACAGAGCTCATAAAGACAATCCAAACTACATATATTTAATTGGAGCAGATAGACTCAGTAAAGAGCTGCATTATGTCTCAGAAAAAGTAAACAACACTTTTTATAATTTGGAGCTTGATTATAAATACAACGATGAAAACGATAATAACCGTTACTACTACAGATCAGATCACTACAATTTTGCGAGCAACAACATTCCTGTAATTTTCTACTTCAATGGCGAACATGAAGATTACCATCAAATATCTGATACACCAGACAAAATAAACTATCAACTTCTTGAAAAAAGAACTCGTTTAATTTTTGCCACTGCATGGCAATTGGCCAACCAAGAAAACAGATTAAAACTTGACGACTAAAAAAATGTGTTAAAGTTTGTTAAAAGAACGAAACTAAAGTCACTACAGGACTTACTTTTTCGTAATATCGTACAACTTATTATTTAACTAAAAAACTGATGAAAAAATCATTATTTATTTTAGGTGCAACTACATTACTTTTAGCTTGTGGTTCCTCTAAAGAAAGCACTAAAAAAACAGTTGTAAAAACAACTCCAATAGATGTAACCGAGTTTGCAAAAACCATTACATCTGCAGAATTAAAAGACATGTTATATACTTATGCTTCAGATGAGTTTCAAGGAAGAGAAACTGGTGAACAAGGTCATGAAACTGCTGTAAATTATATTAAAGATTTTTATATAAAAGAAAACATAACACCATTACAAGCTAATGGCAACTATTTTCAAGATGTAAAATTTAAACAACAATTTACTCCTGAAATAAAGTTTCTAATCAATGATAAAACATTAAATGCATTTGAAGATTATGTATCTTTAAATAGTGCTTCAGATGCTCAAATAAATACTCAAGAAATTATTTATGTTGGATATGGTATTGATGATGAGAATTATAATGATTACAAAAATATTGATGTAAAAGGCAAAATTGTAATAGCCAAAACTGGTGAACCAAAAAAAAATGATGAAACTTATGTTGTTTCAGGAAGCACTGAAAAATCAAAATGGTCTTCTAATGGGAGAACTGCAAGAAGCTTTAAACGTGATGCAGCAAAGGCTAATGGAGCTTCATCTTTTTTAATAGTAGATGATGCTGCTTTTAATTTTTACTCTTCAATATTTAAAAGTAGAGCTGAATCTAATAGTCCACTTGGTTTAGCATTGATCTCAAATGCAAATGATGACGAGTCCAATGAAATGCTTTACATGATAATAAAAGAAGAGGTAGTAAAATTATTAGATGAAAATTTGTTAAGTTCAGATGCTCCTAAAACAATCACCTCAACAATAAGTTTAGAACAAAAAAGCAATAGTAAGCCTTTATCATCAAAAAATGTGGCTGCAGTAGTTAAAGGAAGTGAGTTTCCTGATGAGTATATTATTATAAGTGCACATTCAGACCATGTTGGTGTAAATGATAATGGAGAAGTTTTTAATGGTGCGGATGATGATGGCTCTGGTTCTATGGCAGTATTGGAAATTGCAGAAGCTTTTAAAACTGCTGCCGAAAAAGGACAAGCACCAAAACGTTCGATTATTTTCTTACATGTTACAGGAGAAGAAAAAGGCCTTTTAGGCTCACAGTATTATACTGATATCGAACCATTAGTTCCTCTTGCTAATACTGTTGCTAACCTAAACATAGATATGATAGGTCGTATAGACCCAAAACGAGAAGGAGATAGAAATTATCTGTATTTAATTGGTAGCGATAAACTAAGTACTGAGTTGCATAACCTTTCTGAAGAAGTAAATAAAAAGTATACTAACATTGAGTTTGATTATACCTATAATGATGAAAACGACCCAAACCGTTTTTATTACAGATCAGACCATTATAACTTTGCAAAAAATAACGTTCCGATTATATTTTATTTTAACGGAACACATGACGATTACCATAAAGTTACAGACACACCTGATAAAATTGAATACGATTTGTTGGAAAACAGGACACGTTTAGTATTTTATACAGCTTGGGAACTTGCCAACAGACCAAATAGAATTGTTGTAGATAAAGCGGTAGATAAGACAGCTGGAAACTAAAATTTTATGCTTGACTTTAAAAGCCTTTCAAATTTGAAAGGCTTTTTTATTGCACAAAAAAAGCTTCCCATTTCTGAGAAGCTTTGTCTTTTTGGGTGGAAGATCGGTCTCGAACCGACGACCTCCTGAACCACAATCAGGCGCTCTAACCAACTGAGCTACAACCACCATTAAATACGTTTTTCAACGCGTGTGCAAATGTATATTATTTAGGTTTTTCTGCAAAGGTTTTTTAATAATTATTTTAAATTATATAAGCTATCAACTGCAACATATCTTTCTACTGTAAAACCTTCTCCATGCTCTACTCCTATTAGTCTTCCTAAATCGCGAGCACGATACTCAATACTATCAGTAAAGTTTTTACTAGAAATTGGTGTCTCTGGTTCTTTACTTTTAGCATCATAAAATTGTGTTTTATAAGCTAAAACAGATTTCATTTTCTTTTCCATAAATCCAGATACATCAACCACAAAATCAGGTTCTATATTTTTCCATTGAATGTAATGATAAACATGTTTTGGTCTCCAAGGTTCTTGCCAATTATCATCGTCTTCTATTTTTGTATCAACTTTAAGTAAACCACTTAAAAAACAAGCATTACTGACCAATTTGCTACCTTTTCCGTGGTCTATGTGCCTATCTTCAATGGCATTGCACAGCACAATTTCTGGTTTATATTTTCTAATCATTTTAATAAGCTCAATTTGATGTTGCTTATCGTTTACAAAAAAACCATCAGCAAACTCCATATTGGTTCGTAATGCAGCTCCTAATATTTTAGCAGATGCTTCTGCCTCAATATCTCTGGTTTCGGCAGTACCACGAGTACCAAGCTCACCTCTTGTCAGGTCGATTATACCAACTTTTTTTCCTTTAGAAATTTCTTTTGCCAAAGTTGCTCCACATCCTAATTCAACATCATCTGGATGAGCTCCAATGGCTAATATATCTAATTTCATCTGTTCGATTTTAATTTTCTTTATTTGTCAGATGCAATTCGCCAATAACTTTAAGATTAAAACTCATAGTCTTTATTATGGCTCATTTCATATTATTATTTTACTAAACTTAATTTACTTACAGCAATAATGGCCTGCTCTATATCATTTACTAAATCATCAACTTCTTCCAAACCAACAGAAAATCTAATTAAACCATCTTTAATACCTTGTGCTGCTCTGTCTTCTGGTGTTAACAAAGCATGAGATGTCATTGCAGGTAATATCATAGTACTCTCAACTCCTGCCAAACTCATTGATGGTTTAATAAGCTGTAATGACTTTAAAAATTGCTCTGCATCTAAATCTTCAACTAAATCAAAGGACATCATAGCACCAAAACCATTCATTTGTTTTTTTGCAAGTTTATAATCTGGATGGCTTTTTAAGCCTGGATAATACACTCTGCTTATCGCTTTATTTTTGCTTAAAATTTTAGATATTTTTTTGGCATTCTTTTGCTGAGCCTTTACGCGAACAGCTAATGTTTTCATGCTTCGCTCCAACATCCAAACCATAAAGTCGCTTAAATTACCACCAAGGTTTTTGGCTAAATTCCAAATTGTGTCAATATGCTCTTGCTTGGTAGCTACTGCACCTGCGCTTATATCACTATGTCCTCCAAAATATTTTGTTGCACTATGAATTACAACATCAATACCAAAATCAATAGGTTTTTGAATAATTGGAGTTGCAAACGTGTTATCTATAACAGACAACAAACCATTTGCTTTAGCTAAGTTAGCAATAGCCTCTAAATCAACTAATTTTAATAAAGGGTTTGATGGTGTTTCAATATAAATAAGCTTTGTATTTGGCTTTATGCAGTTTCTAAAATCATCTACTTGCAAACCTTCAGTAAAAGTGTATTCAATATTATATCTATCAAATTGAGCTTCAACCAAATTACGTGTACCACCATAAATGTCTTTTTGTAGCACAATATGATCTCCAGCACTTAAAAATGCTAATAAAGTTGTACTTACTGCTGCCATTCCAGAAGTAAATATCATGGCAGATTCTGCATGCTCAAGAGCTGCAATTTTTTTTGCCAAACTTTCTTGATTTGGTGTATTAAAATAACGTGGATAACGCTTAATATCTACATCGATAAATTCATATGAAGATGCCATAAATATAGGAGATACAGCTCCTTTAAATGCTGTATCCTTTACTTCTCCTGTATGTGTGCAAATGGTATTTTCGCCTCGTTTGTTTTTTGACATATTTTATTAATTGAGAATTTTTTAAAATTACAAATAATCCCTTAAACCTTAACCATTTTCCAATGTCCTTTTTTAAACCAAATCATACCAATAATGGCTATGAGGACTTCAGCCAAAGTTATAGCTGCAAAAACACCAATAGGACCATAATCCAAAGTTATAGCTAAAAGGTAGGCGAATGGTAATTGAAACAGCCAAAAGCAAACAAAGTTAATATACGTTGGTGTTTTAGTATCTCCAGCACCATTAAATGCATTGATAATGACCATGCCATAGCCATAAAACAAATAACCAGCTGCAATAACTCTTAAACAAAGGCTTCCATTTTTTATGACTTCAACCTCTTGCGTAAATAAACCAATAATTTGAGGCGAAAATATCAAATACACTACCGAAACCAACAACATAAAAATAGCACTGTATTTTCCTGTAATCCAAACTGAGGTTTCAGCTCGTTCTGGTTGTTGTGCTCCTAAATTCTGACCAACCAAAGTTGCTGCTGCATTACTCATTCCCCAAGCAGGCATTAATGTAAACATCATAACACGAATAGCAATGGTATAACCAGCGAGTACCTCACTACCAAATTCACTCATAATTCGCATTAAAAACACCCAACTGGATGTGCCAATTAGGAATTGACCTATTCCTCCAAGTGAAACTTTTATAAGATTAATCATTACTCGTATTTGTAGTACTAAATCTTTAATAGCAATTTTGATTTTCCCATAACCGAAAAACAAAATTCCTAATTGAAATATTACAGCACTTCCTCTGCCAATAGTGGTGGCAATAGCAGCTCCTTCTACTCCATGAGCTTCAATTGGACCAAAACCAAAAATGAAAATTGGGTCTAAGATAATATTCAAGCCATTGGACAAAATAAGTGTCCACATAGCTATTGAAGCATTTCCAGCACCTCTAAAGATAGCATTAATTAAAAACAAAAGCATGATGGTAACATTACCACCTAAAAGCACTTTTGTGTAACCATAACCTTCTTCAATTAGATCAGGTTCTGCTCCCATTAAGCTCAAAATTTCTTTTGGAAACAGAATACCAATAATACTTATTGCAATGGCAACAGCTGTACCAAGTAAAATAACTTGAACTGCAGCTTGCGAAGCTCCTTTTAAATCCTTTTCGCCAACACGACGCGCTACAACTGCAGTAGCTGCCATACTTAAACCAATAGCTATGGCGTAAACAAGTGTGATGACAGATTCTGTTAAACCAATAGTTGCTACAGCATTAACACTTACTTTTGAAACGTAAAAAATATCAACAATTGCGAAGATAGACTCCATAAGCATCTCCAATATCATTGGAATAGAAAGCATGAATATGGCACGACGAATACTACCTGTGGTAAAACTTTCTTCTTTACCAGAAACAGCTATTTTAAAATATTTGAAAAATTTTTTTATTGAAATTGAATTGGATGACATAAATGATGATTAAATATAAACATAGTTAAACACTTGACGCATTTAACATTAAAGGGTCGAGAAAGAACTCGACAAACTGGATGTATACTTAAACAATCATAGTACAACAAATATTGAAATTTAATTTGAAATAGACAAATGAATGCAAATACTTACTCCATCCTACTCAAATCTGCTTCAGCAGCTATATAACCAAATCCAGCCCAATTTCCTGTGTCAATAAGTTGCTGATATTGTTTTTTAGCTTCGCTTATTTCACCATTATAATAATACCAATTAGCAATGCCATATTTTGCTGCCTCACTTGATCCAGTTGAATTGTTCCCAGTAACTTCTTCGATGGTCAACTCTCCTTTGTAAAATAAAAGTAGGTTAAAATACGCTTCATTTTCAATAATAGTCATGTCTTTATGAACTGGTTCTAAAACAAAAGCTGCTTCATCTGGTAAATTCATGCGTCTAAAAATCATATATAGCCAGTGTCTGGTAGCAACTTGCATGTCATCATTATGTGAGCTTTTTAAACAAGATTGAAAAGCTCCAAGTGCATTTGGTAAATCATTTTTTAAATAATAAGCCAAACCTAAATGATACCAAATGTTATTATGTAACGTACTTAAAGGAATATTTTGAGAGTTAGGTATGCCATCTTTCTCAATCATGTCTTCTTTACCATCAATGAGTTGAACCGCTTTTTTAAAATCATTGATAGCATTATCCAATTGACGCAAGGTAATATAACGATGTCCTCGATGCCTGTAAAATCTGGCATTTTCAGGATAATACTCAATACCTTTGGTGTAAATTTCTATTGCCTTTTTATAATCTCCTAAGTAGGCTATTCTTCGTCCAAGCCAAACTATATAGTCAACATTTAATGAATCGTTTTCGTAATTTTTAAGTGCAGCATTATAATTGGCTAATTGAAGTGAATCTCTTTCAATATCTATTTGCCTTCTAATTAATGGCTTACTTAAAAAGGAAGTACCTTGTAGCGTATCTATTTGTAGTTGATCTACTACATTAGCTTTTTTATCACTCTTACAGCCAAAACATAATGCTGCTGCAAAGAGTAAAATGGTTAGTTGTTTCATGTACTTATTTAAAAATCTTAACGATTTAAAAGTAAGAAGAAATTTTTTGCTCCCAATGATTAGAGTTGAAATAAATATTTACTTCTTAAAATATCTATTATGCTTTATGTAAGAGAATAATCCAACAACAAAAACAATGCATACTGCAATGGCGATAAATTTGATACTTCCAACTTGCTGTCCTGACTGATAAGAATGTAAACCAGCCAAATAGAAGTTAACTCCAAAATACGTAAAAATAATGGATGCAAAAGCAACAACAGACCAAATATTAAAAGTCCATCTGCTTCTAAGTCCTGGAATTAACCTCATGTGCACCACAAAAGCATAAAACATAATACTAATTAAAGCCCAAGTTTCTTTTGGGTCCCAGCCCCAATAACGTCCCCAGCTTTCGTTTGCCCACATTCCTCCAAGGAAGTTTCCAATGGTTAACATAACCAAGCCAACTGTAAGTGTCATTTCGTTAATTATGGTAAGTTCTTTAATGTTAAGTAACATTTTTTCTTTGTTGCTTTCGTTAGTAAAAATCATTAAAAGCAAACTCACTAAGCCAAGAATCATTCCTAAAGTAAAAGGACCATAACTACCAACAATAATGGCAACGTGAATCATTAACCAATAACTGTTTAAGACAGGTTGCAAATTGGCTATTGATGGATCCATCCAGTTCCAATGTGCAATCATCAGTATCATTGAGGTTACAAATGCAGTTGATGCAAAGGTAATATCGCTTTTTCTACCAAATAACATTCCAAACAACATGGTTGCCCAAGCTACATAAATCATAGATTCGTAAGCATCACTCCAAGGTGCATGTCCAGACACATACCATCGTGCTATTAAGCCAAGCGTGTGTATTACAAACAAAGTAATAATAATGTATTTAAACACTTTTATAGCTATATCAATAATCCTGTTTCTATCTTTAAAAATCTGTACAATAAGCAGTATAAACATTAATGTTCCAGCATACATGTACCAACTAAACAATTTTTTAAATACATCGTATTTATTGTAAAGTATTTCAGTATTAATTTTATCATCAGAAAGCATCACTTCTTCACCATATCGAGTCTGAGATTTCTTAATGGCATCCAACAGTCTATCACTTTCTGTAAAATCTCCTGTTTGCTTACCTTGATTAAGCATGTACAAATAGGCTTTAAAACCAGTATTTATAAAATTACCATACAATGAGTCTTTAATTTGATAATTTCCTTCTTGATAATCTTTTGGTGCAATCCAAGTATTGTTTTCATCTTCTGGAACAGGAAATAATTTTAAATCTCTTCCTTCAATTGTATTAAATAATAGATTGACTTTTTGGTTGGTTTCTAAAAATTCTTTTTGATAAGCATTTTGAACTTCAGCCCTTGAGGCTTCAAGAAGGTAAGGGTCTAATCTATAATTCAAATCTTTATCAAAAAAATCAATCAAGGAAACATATTTTTGTGATTTTGGAATGTTTATTATGGTTCTTATAGAATCATCTTTTTTAGGTTTTAAATAAATAATTGGCACATTATACCATAATTGAGGACTTTCATGTATAGATAAATACACTTGGTTAGCATCAAAATCTTCATAAGTATCGTGCTTACTTAATTTTCTAAGTAATTCAGAAGCATAAGTATTAACAGGCTTCATTCTACCATCAAAATCCTGAATTACCATTCTACCAAATTTTTCAGCTTCAGCCTTTGGAGTAATATTAGCTTTTAAAATAGAATCTATTTGAAACTTAGTTGGTGCAGAATGATTATGACCATCATCTTCAGAATGTTCAACTTGAGCAAAACCAGACATTGAAAATGCAATAAAAAAAACAGTAAGCAGTTTTGCTTTTTTATCTTTTACTTTTTGAAGTTGCTTACGTAAATCGCTAAAACGTGTATGCTTAGCAAAAATAATGGCTAACAACCCAAAGTACAGCAAAAAGTAACCAAAATAGGTTAATGTAGTTCCTAAACCATCGTGGTTTACTGAGAGTATAGTTCCCTTTTCATCAGGGTCAAATGAAGCTTGAAAAAAACGGTAGCCTCTATGATTCAGAATATTATTCATATAAATTCTGTAATCAAAACTGCCTTCTTGCTCATCCAATACACTAACTTCACTTGCAAAAGATGAATAAGTGTTTTGAGTTCCAGGATAGCGTTCTGCTATAAAATCGTTAAGTTTTATACTAAATGGAAGTTCTAAAACTTTTGAGCCATATTTAAATGCAAAGTCTAAACCTCCAATTTTAATTTGTTTGAAAGCATTGTTTGTGCCTTTTCCTCCAAGTAATTTTATGATTTTAGTTTCATTATTGGCAGTAACTTTTAAAGCAATTCCATCTTCATCATTTTTAAGCAGCTGAGATTTTTTGACAATATCAAATTTGCCTTTAACAACAGGTTTAGGAAACACCAAAGTTTGATTCCCAATTATATACCTTGATCGCAGTGCAAGTGGTTGAATACTATCTTTTACCAAACGACCTTGTTGTCCAGTTGCCATCGTCATATACTCACCTTCAAAAGGTGATTGAATGGTTAAAGTAGAATCTGTAAACATAATATTTACAGCGCCTTGCGTTGGATTATTTAAAGTATATAACACATTATGAATACTTTGTGTCTGACCAGCTTTTAAAAAGTGATTGTGTGGTGCTCCTGCTCCTGCTTCAACAATTTTAAGGTACTCTTCTCCTGTTTCGTCTGGAATAATATCTTCTTCTGCTCCAGCAATAAAATCGATTAATTCTACATGAACTGGCTGACCGTTATAATCTGTAGAATATGAGAATTTATTGTTTAACCTTCCTGAAAAATCAACCTCATCGTGTCTCACTCTTCGCTGCGCTTGTCCATTTACAACATAATCACCATCAATATAAGTTGTTATATACGTTTTTTGACTTAAAAATGAGTTTTCTGTAGCACCTTCTCTAATAGCCATCATTCCTTCAAAACTAATATAACGTGTTACAAAAGCTCCCAATAAAATAAAAATGAAAGCCAAGTGCAATATAAGTGTAGCCCATTTTTCCTTTCGCAATAATCTGTACCTAAAAATATTTCCAATAAAGTTAACTACAAAAATTACCATGATGGTTTCAAACCACCAAGCATTGTAAATAAGGGTTCGAGAATAAGGTGTAGGTGATGTATCCTGTCCTGCATCCATGAAAGTTCCTGCTATCATGGCAACTGCAAAAATGAGAAATAAAGTACCTGTTAATCTGGTTGAAAACAGAATATTGGAGAGTTTTTTAAGCATAGCGAAAATCGTCTATTTTAAGTCGTGCAAATTTAGTGCTTTTTGTTTTAAAACTCCTTTAAAACAAAATCTTTTAACAATAGAATTATTGACGTGCTTGAAAAATATTAATATATAGAAAGGTTCCCATTTTACGTGCTCTACGTTTAGCATTATCAGCAATTTCGCCAATAAATAATTCGTCAATAGTTTCATGCCACAAATTAAGCCAAACTCCAAAATGATATTCAGTAATTTTGTTATTATTTTCGCGATCAGCTTTTACATGCGCTTCTAAAGGATTACCATAATACTTTGTTTGTAAAAATAAGCTGGACTCCCAAAATGTTGTAAGACGCTCAAGGTGTTCATCCCAATCTTCTATTCGATTAAAAAATGGAGCAAGAGTTTCATTTTTCCTGACTTTATCATAAAATTTTGTAACTAATAAGTTAACATCTCTTTTTGTTTTAATGTCATGCCTTTCTTTCATGATAAACTATTTAGCTCATATTTCTTCTTTCAGTAATTACAAAGTTAGTAATGTTTAGCTTGAATTAATCAGGAATTATATAAAGTTAGTTGTTATATTAATAAAACGACTAATTATTAAACACAAATAAAATGAAAAGAAAAACTTTCCTAAAAAAAACAGCAGGTGTTCTTATGCTAGCAGCTCCTGCTTACATGCTCCTTAATTGTTCTAAATCAGACGATTCAGGAAGCAACAATAATAACAACCAAGGTAGTGATCCTGATTGTATACAAAATGGTACTAACACTAATATTACAGCTAACCATGGTCATTCATTAACTGTTTCTGTTGCAGATGTTAACGCAGGTACTGAAAAAACCTATAACATAGAAGGTAGTGCAGGTCACTCGCATGAAGTTACTGTTACTGCTGCAAATTTTAATTCCTTAGCAAATAATCAACAAGTTGTACTAAGTTCTACTAATGACAATGGTCATACACACAATGTAACAATCTCTTGTGCTACTTAAACATTTTAATTTTTTTTAGAATGTAAAATGATTATATGTGTATTTTAGCACTATGATTATCGTAACGATATTAGGTGCTGGAAACGTTGCACATCACTTATATAAGGCTTTTTCTACTTCTGATAAAATAAAAGTTAATCAGTGGTACAACAGACATTTGGAACATTTGCAAATGTTTAAAAATAATGTTGAAATTATTGATGATATTATACTTTTAAAAGAGGCTGACGTTTATTTTATTGCAGTAAGTGACGATGCTGTTGCAGAATTATCTGAACAACTTCCTTTCACTAATAAGCTAGTTATTCACACTTCAGGTTCAGTGAATTTACATCATCTTGATAAAAAAAACAGAAGAGGTGTTTTTTACCCTTTACAAACCTTTTCTAAAGATGCAGAGCTTAACTTTAATGATGTTCCTATTTGCATTGAAGTTGAACATAAGGCTGATTACCATATCTTGAAAGATATTGCCATTGCTATTGGCAGCCCTTATCATAGAGTTAATTCACCTCAAAGAGCAGCGTTACATCTTGCAGCAGTATTCGTGAATAATTTTACAAATCAATTATATAGAGTTGGTCATGAAATTACAGAGTCTGAAAGTGTAGATTTCAACATCTTAAAACCTCTTATTAAGGAAACTGCAAAAAAACTGGATACATTATCACCTTATATGGCACAAACTGGTCCAGCAAAACGTAATGATAAAAAAACCATTAAAAAACATTTGGACACTTTAGATAAAGAAATTCATAAGGATATCTACAAACTATTAACCAAATCCATAAAAGAAACGCATGGTGCTTCGACAAGCTCAGCATTAAAAAAATCCAATTCACAAAAAAGCAATTGATATGAGCGAAAAAAGCTATAAAGAATATCTTAATAATATAACGACATTTATTTTTGATGTTGATGGAGTACTCACAGATGGTACTGTAACTGTAACCACTTCTGGAGAAATGTTAAGAAAAATGAATATTAAAGATGGCTACGCCATTAAAACAGCTGTTGATAGTGGTTATCACATTTGTATTATTTCTGGAGGAAGTAACGAAGGTGTCAGGTTGCGTTTAGAAGGTCTTGGAGTAACAGATATTCACTTAAAAATTAGCGACAAAGTAAACACTCTCAATGACTACTTAAATTCTAAAAACCTCAACAAAAAAGAAGTGCTTTATATGGGAGACGACATACCAGATTTAAAAGTCATGCAAATGGTTGGCTTACCATGTTGCCCACAAGATGCTGCTCCTGAGATTAAAGCAATTAGCTATTATGTATCTCATAAAAATGGTGGTAAAGGTGCAGTTAGAGATATCATTGAGCAAGTAATGAAAGTACAAGGTAAGTGGAATACTAATTTTGATGCAAAATATGATTAATGTTCAGTTTTCAGTCGTAGTTTTCAGTTAGCAATAAAGCTAAATAACTTATAACCTAACAACCGCTTCATGATTCAACTCTTAAAACTTATTCGCTGGAAAAATTTACTATTAATTGCTCTTGTTCAGTTTCTTATAAAATATGCACTTTTAGAACAATTTGAAGTCGTACGTTTTACCTTAAACGATTTTGGATTTAGCTTATTGGTTTTAGCAACTTTATGTATTGCTGCTGCTGGAAATATTATTAATGACATTTATGATGTTGAAACCGATTTGGTAAATAAACCAAATAAAGTCATTGTTGGTAAAAGTATCTCAGAAAAAACAGCCTTCAACTTATATATTATATTTACTGTTGTTGGTGTAGGTCTTGGCTTTTACATTTCTAATTTGGTAGGCAGAAGTGGGTTTTCGGCAATATTCGTTATTATTTCAGCTCTTCTTTACATTTATGCAACCTATCTTAAGCAAACCACTTTAATCGGAAATATTCTTGTTTCTTTTCTGGTTGCAATGAGTTTGATTATAGTTGGACTCTTTGAATTATTACCTGTAATTACTGAGCAAAATAGAGAAACGCAACTAACCTTTTTTAAAATAATTTTTGATTACTCCATTTTTGCTTTTATGATAAATCTTCTAAGAGAAATAGTAAAAGATATTGAAGATATAAATGGAGATTATAAAGTCGAAATGAAAACATTGCCAATTGTTATAGGCAGAGAAAGAGCTTTAAAAGTCGTTTTTGGTTTGGCATTTATTCCTTTATTCGCAATAGCTTATTACGTTGTAACCTTTTTGTACAAACACTATATTGCTGTTGGATACTTCTTAATTTTTGTTATCGCTCCACTACTCTATTTCATTATAAAATCATTTAGCGCAGAAACAAAAAAAGACATTGGCTTTCTATCTGTTTTACTTAAATTTATTATGCTTTTTGGTATATTGTCCATTTTGCTATATCCATTCATTTTAAAGTAATGCTGAAAGAAAAGCTTAAAAATTATCAACTTATTTTAGCTTCTGGTTCTCCAAGAAGACAAGAGTTTTTTAAAGGTTTAGGTGTTACTTTTGAAGTGCGTTTAAAACCAATAAAAGAGGAATTTCCTGAAAGATTAAAACATTTTGAAATAAGCGACTATTTGGCTCAACTTAAATCGCTCCCCTTTGAAAATGAATTACAACCAAACGATATTCTCATAACAAGTGATACCATTGTTTGGCATGAAAATACAGCCTTAGGAAAACCTAAAAACAAACAAGAAGCTTTTGAAATGCTAAAATTGCTAAGCAATAAAACTCATGAAGTGATTACTTCAGTTTGTTTTAAAACCATTAATTCAGAAAAAACGGTAAATAGCACTACAAAAGTTACATTTAAAGAATTTTCAGATGAGGAGATTTGGTTTTATATTAATAATTTTAATCCATTAGATAAAGCAGGTGCTTATGGTATTCAGGAATGGATAGGACAAATTGGAGTGACTCATTTGGAAGGTTCTTATTTTAATGTCATGGGCTTACCTGTACATTTGGTTTATAACACACTACTTGAACTTCTTAATAAATAATCTTTTTTACCATTAATAACAAAAATGGTATTTATCTTTGTACAAATACTTTATAAATGACCAATTTTATCACAACTTATAAAAGTGAACTCATTAATTCACTCATTCTAATAGCCATACTATTCCTCATTAGATTTATCATTAAAACAGCTGTTTGGAAATTAGGTCGAAAAAGTGGAATAAATGACGCTCGAATTAAACTTATAAACAGATATTTAACTGTTTTTCTTTTTTTAATAGCACTACTAATAGGCTCATTTATTTTTGGTGCTAAAGCAGAAGATTTATCCTTAGTTTTTTCTTCGGTTTTTGCCGTAATTGGTATTGCTCTCTTTGCAATTTGGTCTATTTTAAGCAATATAACTTCTGGAGTCATTATGTTTTTCTCCTTTCCTTACAAAGTTGGTGACAAAATACAAATTCACGATAAAGATTTTCCAGTTGAAGCTATAATAGAAGACATAAGAGCTTTTCAATTACATCTAAGACAAGACAATGGCGATCTTGTAACCTATCCCAACAATTTAATCTTACAAAAAGCAGTTACTCTCGTTGAAAAAGATGCTATAGATGATGGGATAGATACCGTATAAATGGTTATATTTATTAAACCATATTTTACTCAACATGGCGAAGACTAAAAAGAAACGCGCTAAAATTCAAAACAAAAAAGTAGGACTTGCACCAGGTTCAATGGTTTATACTGGAAAAAAAGCAGAGCAAAAACTTTTTATAGAATCTTTCAATTACAACAAAGAGTCTTACCAAGAAAAAGAATTAAAAAATGTTGAAGAAGCCTTTGGCTTTAAGATATCTTCTCCAATATCATGGATAAATCTTAATGGTTTGAGCCATGTAACAGAAATAGAAAAAATTGGCAACCACTATGGCATTCACCCTTTAGTACTCGAAGATATTGTAAATACTGCACAACGTCCAAAAATAGATGAATATGGAGACTACTTATTTATTGTGCTAAAAATGCTCTATTATGACGACAACGAAACCATTGTTTCTGAACAAGTTAGTCTCATTTTAGGGAAAAGTTATGTTATTACTTTTCAAGAAGCTGAAGGCGATGTGTTTAATACAGTAAGAGATCGCATTCGCCATGGTAGAGGAAGAATAAGAAGTATGGAGGCAGATTATTTACTCTATGCCTTGTTAGATGCCATAATAGATCATTACTTTATTATTATTGAAACCCTTGGTAATAAAATTGAAGATCTTGAATCTGATGTTTTTAATGGTATTCAAGATGATAATATAACCAAACAAATTCAAGATTTAAAGCGTGAAATTTTACGTGTTCGTCGTGCTATATATCCTCTTAGAGAAGTTATTAGTAGAATTGAACGTCATGAAAGTTCACTAATAAAGGAAAAAACAATGACGTTTTTCCGTGATATCTATGATCATATCATTCAAGTGTCAGAAAATATTGATATTTATCGTGAAATGGTATGGAGTTTAATGGACATGTACATGACTACCATTAGCAATAAAATGAATGAAGTTATGAAAGTGCTTACCATTATGGCATCTATTTTCATTCCACTTACCTTTATTGCTGGCGTTTATGGTATGAACTTCGAATATATTCCAGAACTAAAATACAAATACAGCTATTTTATTATTTGGGGAATTTTTGTGGCAATGGTTATTGCTATGATTATCTACTTTAGACGTAAAAGGTGGCTTTAAGTTAAAATAACTTTAAAAGCACCTACTTCGCCCACTTTCTTTTTTATATTTGATTACCAACAAACCTTTTAATAATGAAACCGACATGTTTTAAATGATCTTTAAATATTCAAAAATGATTATTTTAAACATCAAAGGTTACATGTGACAAATGAAAACTATTAAATTAAACACATGAAAAAGACTACACTATCCTCATTTTTCACAGTCATTCTTATATTATTATCTAATGCGCAACAACCTGATAAATTAAATTCGTCTCAAATTTATGAATCAGTTCAAAAACTAAATTTTTTAGGCTCTGTACTTTATGTTGCTGCTCATCCAGATGATGAAAACACACGACTCATTTCCTATATGGAAAATCATGTTAAAGCCAGAACAGCATATTTATCTCTTACTCGTGGAGATGGTGGGCAAAACCTTATTGGACCAGAACTGAGAGAGTTGCTTGGTGTTATTAGAACTCAAGAATTGTTGGCCGCAAGAAGCATAGATGGTGGCGAACAAATGTTTACTAGAGCTAACGATTTTGGTTACTCAAAACACCCAGATGAAACTCTTACTATTTGGAATAAAGAAGAGGTTCTAAGTGATGTTGTTTGGGCAATTAGAAAATTTAAGCCAGACGTAGTCATAAATAGATTTGATCACAATAGCGCTGGAGAAACTCATGGTCATCATACAAGTTCTGCTTTACTAAGCATGGAAGCTTTTGATTTGGCAAACGATAAAAGTGTATTCTCAGACCAATTAAAATATGTAGAAGCTTGGCAACCTAAACGTTTGTTTTTTAATACAGGTTGGTGGTTTTATGGCAGTCAGGAAAATTTTGAAAAAGCTGATAAAACTGGAATGATAAAAATAGATATTGGAGTTTACTATCCTTTAAAAGGTCTATCAAACAATGAAGTTGCTTCTTTAGCAAGTAGTCAGCATTTATGCCAAGGGTTTGGTAGATTAACGCAACGAGGTTCTCAAGAAGAATACATTCAACTGCTCAAAGGCGATCTTACAGATAACTCAAACGTATTTTCAGGAATAGATACTTCATGGAATCGTGTAAAAGGAGGTAATGTAATTGGTGAAATTTTAAATAAGGTTGAAGCTAACTTCAATTTTAAAAATTCTTCAGAGCACATTAGTGACTTAATCAAAGCTTACCAGCTTATTCAAAAACTAGAAGACAACCATTGGAAGCAAATAAAAACCAAAGAAATAAAAGCAATCATTCAAGCTTGTACTGGATTGTACTTAGAAGCTTCTTCTAATACTCCAACGGCAAGTAACACAAGTGAAGTGAAGCTAAATTTAGAGGTTCTAAATAGAAGCAACATCCCAATACAACTTATTTCATATGAAATTCCTAACTTAAAAGAAGGTATTACCAAAAAGGTTGAATTAACAAACAACACTAAATTTAATTTTGAAGAAACCATTAGTTTAAAAAGTACAAATAACACTGCTCCATATTGGCTTGAAAATAAAGGAACTCTTGGCATGTACAATGTAAACGATAGAAATCTAATTGGTCTTCCTGAAACGCCAAGAGCTATTACTGTAACATTTAATTTATTAATTAATAATATTCCTATTTCTTACACTAAAGATGTTATTTACAGATATTCTGAACCAGACAAAGGAGAACTATACAGGCCTTTTGAAATTATTCCTGAAGCTACAGTAAGCATTACTGAAAAAGTAATCATTTTTGAAAATGATAAACAAAGAGATATTCAAGTAAAAGTAAAAGCAGGAAAAAATAACCTTGAAGGTTTTGTACAAATTGATCATCCAGAGGGTTGGAATGTGTATCCAGACAAACAGAAGATCTCTTTATCAAATAAAGATGAAGAACAGACATTAGTATTTACAGTCATTCCACCAAAAAATCAAAGTGAAGGCTACCTAACTCCTAAAGTTTTTGTTGGAGATAAGATCTACTCAAAAGAGCTTGTTGAAATTGATTACAGTCATATTCCTTTTCAAACGGTTTTACTACCAAGTGAAAGTAAAATTGTACGATTAGATATTAAAAAAAGAGGTGAAAACATTGCTTATATTGAAGGTGCAGGTGATGTAGTTCCAGAAAGTTTGCAGCAAATTGGTTACAACGTTGTAAAAATAAAACCAGAAGATATTACAGCCGAAACGCTTTCAAGGTTTGATGCCGTCGTGGTTGGTATTCGTGCCTATAATGTTGTTGATGAGTTAAAATTTAAACAGCAATTACTTTTTAATTTTGTTGAGCAAGGAGGCAATATGATTGTGCAGTACAATACGAACAGAGGCATAAAAGTAGATAATATTGCACCTTACGATTTGAGATTATCAAGAGATAGAGTTACTGATGAAAACGCTGAAGTATTAGTCATAAATCCTGACCACGAATTATTAAACTTCCCAAATAAAATCACACAAGACGATTTTAAAGGTTGGACTCAAGAGCGAGGCTTGTATTTTCCAGATCAATGGAGCAATGAATTTACACCTCTTATATCAATAAATGACAAAGGTGAAACACCAAAAACAGGTAGTCTTTTAGTGGCAAAACATGGTAAAGGTCATTATATTTATACTGGATTGAGCTTTTTTAGAGAATTTCCTGAAGGTGTTTCAGGAGCTTACAGACTGTTTGCAAATATGCTTTCTATAGGAAAGGAAAACATTAATTTAGACAAGAAAATAAACGATTAAAATGGAAGAATCTCACGATAGTAAAAAAGAAGGTTGGAAAAATTGGTACACTTTAGTACTGGTTGCAAATGCAATTTATATCATCATCTTTTATTTTCTAACTGCAGCATTTTTATAATATGAACCATTTTATAAAGCTTGAAACTCTTGATTGGACAATTTTATTAGCAACGCTCTTAACCATTGTTTTATATGGTACTTGGAAAACCAGAAAAAGTAAAGACGTACAAGACTATTTAAAAGGTGGTAACACCTCAAAATGGTGGACCATTGGCTTATCTGTTATGGCAACGCAAGCCAGTGCCATTACTTTTCTTTCTACTCCAGGACAAGCCTATAATGACGGAATGGGATTTGTACAATTTTATTTTGGTTTACCAATAGCAATGGTTGTTATCTGTATGGTGTTTATACCATTGTATCATCGTTTAAAAGTTTACACAGCTTATGAGTTTTTAGAAAACAGATTCGATTTAAAAACAAGAACTTTAACTGCCATCCTCTTTTTAATTCAGCGAGGTTTGGCAGCAGGAATTACCATTTTTGCTCCTGCCATTATTTTATCAGTAGTTTTAGGTTGGAATTTACTATTGTTGAATATCATCATAGGATTACTTGTGATCATTTATACTGTTTCTGGCGGAACTAAAGCTGTAAACGTTACCCAAAAGCATCAAATGGTTGTTATTTTCACAGGAATGATAATTGCTTTCATTTTAATTGTAAACAAGCTTCCTGAAAAAATCACTTTTACAAAAGCATTGGAAATTGCTGGAGCAAGTGGTAAAATGAACATCTTGGATTTTTCATTCGATTTAAATAATAGATATACTTTTTGGAGTGGTATTATTGGTGGCACATTTTTAATGCTGTCCTATTTTGGCACAGACCAAAGTCAGGTACAACGATATTTGTCTGGCAAATCGGTTAAAGAAATGCAGTTAGGTTTGGTTTTTAATGGACTCTTAAAAGTACCAATGCAATTTTTTATTCTCCTTGTTGGTGTTATGGTGTTTGTGTTTTATCAATTTAATGAAGCACCACTAAACTTTAACCCTGAAGCTACTGAAGTTGTTTTAAATTCTGAATATGCAGATGAATATAACGCTTTAATTGACGAACAAACCAAGATTTTTAATGATAAGCAAACCATCATTTTAAATTATTTAGAAAATGCTGATGAAAATGCTGCGAAATATATTGCTCTGGCTAATGAAGCTAATGATGAACTTAGAGGTGAAGCTCAGGAGTTAATCAAAAAAGCTTCTGAAGAGCAACAAAAAAAGGTTGAGAGTAATGACAAAGATTATATGTTCATTACGTTTATTCTTAATAATTTGCCAAGAGGGTTAATAGGCTTATTGCTCGCCGTAATATTAAGTGCTGCTATGTCTAGTACTTCGAGTGAATTGAATGCTTTAGCATCAACTACAACTATAGATTTATACAAAAGAAACACTTCAGAAAAATCAGAAACCGAAATGGTAAAAGTTTCTAAATGGTTTACCTTAGGATGGGGAATTTTAGCCATTTGCATTGCGTGTGTAGCCAACCTTGCCGAAAATTTAATTCAGTTGGTAAATATTATTGGTTCTATTTTTTATGGAAATGTTTTAGGTATCTTTTTATTGGCATTCTTTATAAAAACTGTAAAAGGGAATGCGGTTTTTGTTGCAGCTTTAATAACTCAAGTTATAGTATTTGCATTATTCTTTTTAAATGAATTTGAGTTTATTAATTTACCTTTCTTATGGCTTAATTTCGTTGGTTGTATTATTGTAATGATTATTGCAATATTAATACAATCATTAAGCAATAGGGCTTCTAATTCGTAAGGAACAAGCAGTATAAAAACAATATTATTAAAAAATAAAAGGCACAACAATGTTGTGCCTTTTTATTAAAATTATTTACTAATTAATCCACAATAATTCGTTTCATATTTCCAGCTCTATTGTTTCCAATTCTTACAAAATAAACTCCAGAAGAAGCATTAGACATATCAAGGTTATATTGATAACCTTGTCCAGTTTCATTTTCAAGCGATTTCATAAAAATCATTTGTCCAAGAGCATTCATAACAGACAATTTTAAACCTTCAGTTACAGTACTTGTTGGTAATTTTACCAAGTACTGTCCATTTCCTTTGTATAATACAATCAAATTGGTATCTACCAATTGATCTCCTATAGATAAGCTACTATCAGCACAAATTTGAATAGTCCAATCCAAAAGCGCTCCACCATCTTGATTGTAGTTATCGGTTATAACAAGTTTCCAATCACCTGCAGAAGATAAACCATTAAAATCATTTAAATCACCATCAGGTATAAATGAACCTGTAAAAGGGGCTGACCCAGATGAGATATTTACACTTGCATCATCATCAAAAACTGTATTAATAAAATTATCTCCAGAACTACCATTTTCATCAGACAAAATTACCTCTGTGTTATCTGGACCAACTAATTTAATCACTAAATCCGAAACATAAGTATGATTAATATTTACAGTAACATTAATATCTGAAATAACTTTGTTATCAGGAATATTGATTATTGATTCTGTTACTGTACCTGCATTAGGTCCAACAGCAAAATTATCTTCATTAGTATTAGTAGTACAATCAAAATTTATAACAGTGCTTGATGCAGTATTATTTGATGCATCTCCATCACTTCCCAACAAAGTAGAAGAAGTAAAATCATAGCTTCCTACAGTAGATAAATTAGCAAGAGTTGCAAATGAATAAGAGATTGAGCCACCAGCTGGTAAATTTACTCCAACAGTTTCAACAACTGGAGTACCTCCATTAATCACATAATTAACGTTGAATCCTGTTTGATCTACTGTCCCAAAATTTTCAATGGTTACGGTTACGGTTTCAGACCCTAATCCTTCTCCAGAAACTGGTGCAGTAATAGCAGTTACTCCTATATCATTCATAAATACATTCCTTACATCTTTTTCAAATTCATCGTTAACATTAAACTCGTCTGTTCCTAATATGGTTTTTGCCTTTAAATTATATGTTTGCCCTCCTGTTGATAAATTTACTGTTTGCGCAAAAGTAAAAGTGTCAGATGTACCTGCTGTTAATGTTCCTGTGTAAGTTTCAGTAGCGACTAAAACATCATCTAACCTTAACTCTATATCAAAATTGCTTTGATCAAGCGTACCATAATTTTTAACTCTTACTTGAACACTTTCTGTACTTCCTAAAGTGGCATCGCTTGGCGATATTATATCAGCAACACCTAAATCATTTTCAAAACCTCCAGATAAAGTAAAAGATGCTATTCTTGTAGACCAAGAGTTTGTAGCAGTAAAGTATTCAGCAGTGTGCCAGAACGTGAAATCATCTGGATCCATGGTTAAGTGAGAATAATCTCCAAAACGATTTGAAAATGTTTGCACTCCGATACCATCTACAATTGTAGTTTCAGCTACTGTCATGGTTCCCAATGGATCATCAAAATAACGTCCTGTATATCTTATACCAACAGGCAAAGTTCCACTCGCAATATTAAATGCCAAACCGATGTTACCTTGTGCATCAATTGCGGCACTTCCCATAAAACGACTATGCCCATCTGCTGGAGCATAAGTACCTTCTTGATAAATACTCCAAGGGTTTGATGAATCATTTCTTAACTCAAACCATCTAACTCCAGATAAATCATTACCATCTACATCAACATTGAAAGTCACTATCATTGAGTTGTGGCTAGCAAATTTTCGATACTGAACCATATAAGAAATAACACCACCAATCATATCTATTTTTTGTCCTGTTCCTGGTTGTGCCACATCTCCAGTACCAAAAGGAGCAAAAGTAGATTCAAATGGAACTGTATTTAATTGTAATGGTACAGCAGAAACAGTAGAATTTGAAGTTGTTACCCAATCCATATCGATTTCCCAGATTTTTAAATGATCTTGGGTTATCGCTCCACTCCAACCATCATCTTGTAGGTAAACAATATATCCAGGAGTATTCGCATCATATGATGAACCTAACAAATTTGCAGGTTCTGGACTAAAAACCGTGTTTGTATTTTGAACTATTCCTGGCAAAGTAAAACCAACAATAGCAGGACTTGCTTCTCCATCTATTAACGCCTGTCTATCTAACGCGTAAGTATTGTTTCCAGATTTATTTGCTGTTAAATAATAAGCGTCATGCCAAATGGTATAATGTGGATAATCTGGAAAAGAAGATAATGGGTATTCCCAAGTGTTATAAGTCCCAGTTGGATCTGGAGTTGTAGACACGGCAATCATTAACCCATTATTGGATGTGTTGAATTGGCTAATAAACCACCTATCCGCTAACTGATCGTATAACACTATTGGGTCTCCGTCGTTAACATTTCCAGGCCATAGTGTTCCTAAATTTGATGGACCAGCTAGAACATTCCCTGATTTATCGAAAATTTTAAATGCAGAATTCACTGCATGTACATAATGGTTTGGACCAACAGCTCCTGTTGGGTCTGGTGGAACAAATCCTTGAGTTTCAGTAATACTTGTACCTATAAAATCTTCTTCTAAGGCATAGGAATTAATACCTCCAAAATCACGTTGCGCTTTAGCCTCACCATTTAAAGGCAATGCATTTTGATTGAATTTTTTAGGATAACGCATTTCATTATTTCCATACTTAAAATTTTCTGGATCATTGTTATGCGTTGGGACAACTTTCGGCAAATCCCTCAAAGGTTGTGAAACACCCAAATAAGTTGCGTTGGCAATATAAGTTGGGTAATCCTTTTGTGCAAATGTATAAGATATAAAAAGCACAAAAAGGATGGATAGTAGAATTTTTTTCATAATTGGTTGATTTAAATAGTTGTACAAGGATAAGACTTTTTTTTAAAAAGTTTAAAATTTTGTTAATAAGTTCATGGTCAACATTTAAAAAAACTTAATGATTTCTATTTTTTAGCTTAAATTTGCGTTTTTATTTTCATCCTCTAAAAAAATCATAATGATTCATTTCTTTGGAAACGTAAACAGCAAAGTTTTTGCTGTTCAAACAGCAGAAGAATTATCAAACCAAACAATCTCAAAATTAAAGTGGCTTTTCGGCAACCAACCTAAAATAGAACAAGCATCTCTCGATGCTTTTTTTGTTGGCCCTCGTGCTGCAATGATAACGCCTTGGAGTACTAATGCTGTTGAGATTACTCAAAATATGGGAATCTCTGGAATAGTCAGAATTGAAGAATTTAAAGCTGTAATTGAAGATTTTAGAGATTACGATCCAATGATTTCTGAAAAGTATAAAAGTTTGACTCAAGAATCATTTACGATAAATATAAGTCCTGAACCTATTTTAGAGATTGATGATATTTCAGCATACAACCAAAAGGAAGGGTTAGCATTAAGTGATGAAGAAATTGAATATTTAGAAGGAGTTTCAAAAAAAATAGGTAGAAAGCTAACCGATTCTGAAGTATTTGGTTTTTCTCAAGTGAATAGTGAACATTGTCGCCATAAAATCTTTAATGGAACTTTTGTAATTGATGGAAAAGAAAAACCGACTTCACTATTCAGAATGATTAAAGAAACATCTCAGAAAAATCCTAATGATATTGTTTCTGCATACAAAGACAATGTTGCTTTTATTAAAGGTCCAAAAGTTGAGCAATTTGCTCCTAAAAGAGCAGATGTTCCTGAATACTACACAACTCAAGAATTTGATTCAGTTATTTCTTTAAAAGCAGAAACGCATAATTTTCCAACTACTGTCGAGCCATTCAATGGAGCAGCAACTGGTTCTGGAGGTGAAATTAGAGACAGACTCGCTGGTGGTAAAGGCTCATTACCACTTGCAGGAACTGCAGTTTACATGACATCCTATTCAAGACTTGAAGAAAACAGACCTTGGGAACAAAAGTTTGAAGCTCGTAAATGGTTGTATCAAACTCCAATTGATATTTTAATTAAAGCAAGCAATGGAGCTTCAGATTTTGGTAACAAATTTGGTCAGCCTTTAATTTGTGGTTCAGTATTAACCTTTGAACATAAAGAGGAAGCTAGAAAATTAGGCTTCGATAAAGTTATTATGCTTGCTGGTGGTATTGGTTATGGAAAAGCTAATCAAGCACTTAAAGAAAAACCAACCAAAGGAGATAAAGTGGTTATTCTTGGTGGAGAAAATTATAGAATTGGAATGGGAGGAGCTGCGGTTTCTAGCGCAGATACAGGAGAGTTCTCTTCTGGTATTGAGTTAAATGCTGTACAACGTTCTAACCCTGAAATGCAAAAACGAGCTGCTAATGCTATTCGTGGTATGGTTGAAAGTGATGAAAATTACATTGTTTCAATTCACGATCATGGAGCTGGTGGACATTTAAATTGCTTATCAGAATTGGTTGAAGAAACTGGTGGATATATTGATTTAGACAAGCTACCTGTTGGTGACCCTACACTATCGGCAAAAGAAATTATAGGTAACGAATCTCAAGAACGAATGGGACTTGTTATTACTGAAAAACATTTAGAGACTTTAAACCGAATTGCAGAGCGCGAACGTTCGCCAATGTACACTGTTGGTGATGTGACAGAAAACCACAGATTTACATTTGAATCTAAAACAAAAGGTGATAAACCAATGGATTTAGCGCTTGAGGACATGTTTGGTAGCTCGCCAAAAACCATTATGGTTGATACAACTGTTGATAGACATTATGGAGGTATTTCTTATGACACCAATAAATTTTACGATTATCTTGACCAAGTTTTACAATTAGAAGCTGTAGCTTGTAAAGATTGGCTCACGAACAAAGTTGATCGATGTGTTGGTGGTAAAGTCGCAAAACAACAATGCGCAGGTCCATTACAATTGCCTCTAAACAATGTTGGTGTTATGGCTCTTGATTATAAAGGCAAAGAAGGTATCGCTACATCCATAGGTCACTCTCCTATTTCTGGTTTGATAAACCCAGAAGCTGGAAGCAGAAACAGTATAACTGAAGCCTTAACTAATATAATTTGGGCTCCTTTAAAAGATGGTTTAAAATCTGTGTCATTATCTGCAAACTGGATGTGGCCTTGCAAGAATGAAGGTGAAGATGCTCGTTTATATGAAGCTGTCAAGGCAGTTTCAGAATTTGCAATTGATTTAGGAATTAATGTTCCAACAGGAAAGGATTCGCTTTCAATGAAACAAAAATATCCTAATGAAGAAGTCATTTCTCCAGGAACTGTGATTATCTCTGCTGCTGCAAACTGTAACGATATTTCAAAAGTTGTTGAACCTGTTTTTCAAAAGAATGCTGGAGATATCTATTATATAAACATATCACAAGACAACTTTAAATTAGGTGGAAGCTCGTTTGCTCAAATCATGAACAAAATTGGAAGCAATACCCCAAATGTAAAGAGTGCAGCGTATGTGAAAACGGTTTTTAACACGATTCAACAATTAATTAAACATGAGCAGATTGTTGCAGGACATGATGTTGCTTCTGGTGGATTAATTACGACTCTTCTTGAAATGTGTTTTGCTGATAATAATCTGGGGGCTGAATTAGACATCACTGACTTAAACCAAAAAGATTCTTTTAAAGTACTTTTTGCTGAAAATGCTGGTATTGTGTTTCAGTCAAAAGATGCTTCAGTTAAAAAAACTTTATCTGAAGCAAACATTGAATTCTTCAACATTGGTAAAGTAACCGAAAGTGACGTATTAAGCATCATTAATGATACAGATGTATTTACTATGACAGTTTCTCGTTTAAGAGATATGTGGTATAAAACCTCTTACCTCCTTGATCAAAAACAAACTGCTAATAATTTAGCTGAAGATAGATTCAACAATTATAAAAAGCAACCTTTACAATTTAAGTTTCCTAATCATTTTACAGGAAAGCTTCCTATAATAAATTCAAGCAAACCAAAACCAAAAGCTGCTGTTTTGCGTGAAAAAGGAAGCAACTCTGAACGAGAAATGGCAAATGCCATGTACTTGGCTGGTTTTGATGTAAAGGATGTACACATGACCGATTTAATTTCTGGCCGTGAAACACTTGAAGATATCCAGTTTATTGGTGCTGTTGGAGGGTTTTCTAATTCGGATGTTTTAGGTTCCGCTAAAGGTTGGGCTGGCGCATTTAAATACAATGAAAAGGCAAATACTGCTTTAAAAAACTTTTTTAAAAGAGAAGATACGCTTTCAGTTGGCATCTGTAATGGAGCTCAGCTTTGGATGGAATTAGATTTAGTAAATCCTGAACACGAAGTTCATGGAAAGTTAACTTACAACAATTCACACAAACACGAAAGCTCCTTTACCTCTGTAAAAATTCAAAAAAATAATTCTGTAATGTTATCTTCCTTAGAAGGTAACACTTTAGGTGTTTGGATTAGTCATGGTGAAGGAAAATTCAGGTTGCCTTATTCAGAAGATAAATACAATATTGTGGCAAAATACACTTATGAAGGTTATCCTCATAATCCAAATGGTTCTGACTTTAATACTGCTATGATGTGTGATAAAACTGGTAGACATTTAGTAACTATGCCACATATAGAGCGTTCAACCTTTCAATGGAATTGGGCGCACTATCCTAAAGGTAGAAAAGATGAAGCAACTCCTTGGTTAGAAGCTTTTGTAAATGCCAGAGTGTGGATTGAAAATCATTAAAACAGATTTATCAAATTTTTTTATTAAAACTGTAACATTCATAAAAAAGAGAAGTCTATAATTATATAGACTAAAAACACTTTTTTATGAAAACTAATCAATCAATCAAAAAACTAACAGTTTTATCTTTCATTTTATTTACATTTTTATTCACTTCAAATGCTTTTGCTCAGCAAACAGTTAATGCAAGCGATATCATGAAAGACATCAAAATGGGTAAAACCGTTTCTTATAACAATGTAACCATAAAAGGAATTTTAGACATGACTTTTATGGATGAAAAACTTCCTGACTTACCAAAGAAAAGAAGTTGGTGGAAAAATGGAGGTAGCAATTCGGTTGAAGAACAAATAGAAGGCTCTGTATCTTTTACCAATTGTACTTTTGAAGATAATGTGTATGCTTATTTTCATGATGAAGATAGTGAATATACTTTTGTTGCCAACTTTGAAAATGATGTGCGTTTTACAAATTGCACTTTTAAAGGTGAAGCTTTATTTAAGTATTCAGATTTTGAAAAAGATGCAGATTTTTCTGGGTCTAAATTTGGAGACAGAACGACTTTTAAATACGCAGAGTTTGACCAAAATGTAAGCTTTGCAAATACAGTTTTTGAAGAGGATGCCATATTTAAATATTCTCAATTCAGAGATGGTGTTTCTTTCAATAATGCTAAGTTTCAAGATGATTTAGATATCAAATACACTAAAGTAAATGGTGAATTTGATATTAAAAATATGACAGTTGCAGACCACATTGACTCTAAATACACAAAAGTAAACGGAAAAGGTTTCTCAAAATATCTATTAGATAGTAGAAACTAAAATCCTTAACATCAATCAATCAAAAAAAGGAATGGTAAAAACCATTCCTTTTTTTATGTTGGGATTTGAAATTCCTATGAATTTTCATACTTTGCATATCTTCTAATTCTCATAAGAAACAATGACAGCAATTACACGAATTTTTGATTTTCCTTATTATCAACTTGAGAAATACAACCTTAAAAAAGCATTTACGACCAAATATAATGGAGAATGGCAATCCATTTCTACGCAAGAGTACATCGACAAAGCAAATGCTATAAGCCGTGGTCTATTAAAATTGGGTGTTCAACCCAATGATAAAATTGCAGTTATTTCAACTAATAACAGAACAGAATGGAATGTGTTAGATATTGGTATTTTACAAGTTGGTGCTCAAAATGTACCTATTTACCCAACCATTTGCAAAGATGATTACGAGTATATTTTAAATCACTCCGAATCGGTTTATTGTTTTGTTTCCGATAAAGAAATCATAAATAAATTAAATGCTATTAAAGAAAATACTAAGCTAAAAGGCATATATACTTTTGATAATATAGAAGGAGAAAAAAGCTGGGAAGATGTTTTAGAGCTTGGCAAAGACAAAAGTAACCAAGATGTAGTTGAAGACAGAAAAAACAATGTAAAACCTTCAGATTTAGCCACTTTAATTTATACTTCGGGTACAACTGGACGACCAAAAGGTGTGATGCTTTCACATAATAATTTAGTGTCAAATGTTATAGACAGCGAAAAACGTGTGCCTTTTGATTATGGAAAATCTAAGTCATTAAGTTTTTTACCTGTCTGTCATGTATTTGAACGCATGATTTTGTACTTATATCAATTTTGTGGTGTCGAAATTTACTTTGCCGAATCCATTGAGCAAATGAGCGATAATCTTAAAGAAGTGAAGCCAAATGTCATGACAGCTGTACCTCGGCTTTATGAAAAAGTATTCGACAAAATTGTAGCCAAGGGAGCAGACCTTACAGGTATTAAAAAATCTCTTTTCTTTTGGGCAGTAGATATTGGTTTAAAATACGAACCTTATGGCAAAAACGGCTGGTTATATGAGAAGAAATTAGCCTTAGCCAGAAAACTCATCTTTAGTAAATGGAAAGAAGGCTTAGGTGGTAATTTAGACCTTATGGTATCTGGTAGTGCAGCTTTGCAACCAAGGTTAACTCGTGTTTTTGCTGCAGCTGAAATGCCAATTATGGAAGGTTATGGCTTAACCGAAACGTCTCCTGTTGTATCTGTTAACGACCAACGTAATGGAGGTTTCAGAATCGGAACAGTAGGTAGAATTATTGATAATGTCGAAGTTAAAATCGCTGAAGATGGAGAAATCTTAGTAAAAGGACCTAACGTCATGCAAGGCTATTATAAAGACCCAGAAAAAACAGCCGAAGTCATGACTGGAGACTATTTTCATACTGGAGACATTGGCGAAATTGATGCTGATGGGTTTTTAAAAATTACAGATAGAAAAAAAGAAATGTTTAAAACCTCTGGTGGAAAGTATGTTGCTCCTGCTCTTATCGAAAATCAATTAAAACAATCCCGATTTATAGAACAAGTAATGATTATAGGTGAAGGTGAAAAAATGCCAGCTGCATTGATTCAACCAAATTTTGAATTCATTAAAGATTGGGTTAAACGCAAAAATAAAGATGTAGAAACATCAATGGAAGCTATTTGCGCTTCAGAAATTATACAAAAACGAATTCAGAAGGAAATAGATGAAGCCAATGGTCATTTTGGAAAGTGGGAACAAGTTAAAAAATTCGAACTCACACCAGAAATTTGGTCCATAGATGCTGGACACCTCACTCCTACTATGAAAATGAGACGCAAGGTTATTAAAGAAAAATATTTAAACCTTATCGAAAAAATATACAGAGGGTAAATTATTCTGTTATCATTATTTCAGTTTTTTAGCATTTTTATCAATAAAGTGATGTTTTTTTATTATTTTTATTAGTAACTAACTAATAAATTAACAAAATGAAAACAAAAAACTTTTTAGTTTCTGGTTTAGCTGGAGGTATTGCCGACTTTTTATTAGGTTGGCTTTTTTATGGACTTATTTTTAAAGATGCCTTTCCTCAACCAGAAGAAAACTCCAACACTATGGTAATGATCTTTCTTGGATGTCTTACTTTTGGTTTATTTGTAGCTTATATATTTACTAAATGGGCTCAAATAACTACAGCTCTAACTGGAGCAAAATCTGGAGCTGTAATTGGGTTTTTTATTGCTTTATTTTACAATTTCTTTAATATGGCTATGGATAGCTCAATGTCATTTCAAACCATGGCATTGGATGTTGCAATTTCCATTGTAATGGCAGCTATTGTTGGTGCAATAGTTGGTCTGGTTAATGGTAAATTAGGATAAACACTCTTTTTTATTATAATATAAAAGCTGTTTATTTAAAACAGCTTTTTTTTTATTCTAATACTTCATATTTTTTTTAATTTATTATGCATGCATAATAAATATTATTATCTTTGGACTTCTCAAAATCATAAAATGAAAGACAAAACAATTGATTACCTATTGAGAACCACGTGGCTGGCAGTTCAAAAAATGTACAATGAAGAAGCTGCAAAATTTGATAGCACTATGGCTACAGGTTTTACACTACTAAGTATAGACCCAGAAAGTGGCACACCTTCTACATCATTGGGCCCAAAAATGGGAATGGAGCCTACAAGCCTATCTCGAATACTTAAAACCATGGATCAATTAGGTTTAATCGAAAGAAAACCAAACCCTGAAGATGGACGTGGTGTTCTCATCCATTTAACAGATTTTGGAAGAGAGAAAAGAAATTACTCGAGAGAAAAAGTCTTGACCTTTAATGAAGTCATAAGAAAACATATAAGTGAAGACAAACTAAACCACTTTTACGAAGTAGCAGAAACCATAAATGAACTGGTTTCTAACAAGAAAATTTATAACCAAAAAGACAATAGCATTAAATAATAAAATGAGCAAACGTAGAATTAATAAAATAGCCATTATTGGATCAGGAATTATGGGAAGTGGTATTGCTTGTCACTTTGCCAATATTGGTGTCGATGTGCTTTTACTGGATATTGTTCCAAGAGAACTTAACGAATCTGAAAAAGCAAAAGGGCTAAGCTTAGAAGACAAAGTGGTAAGAAACAGAATTGTAAATGATTCTTTAGCAACATCAATAAAATCTAAACCATCTCCAATTTATCATCAAAGTTTTGCAAGCCGAATTACAACTGGAAACTTAGAAGACGATATTGCAAAAGTAAAAGATGTTGATTGGATAATGGAAGTGGTTGTAGAACGCTTAGACATTAAAAAACAAGTTTTTGAAAAGCTTGAAAAATATAGAACTCAGGGCACTTTAATTACTTCTAATACCTCTGGTATTCCAATTCATTTTATGAGTGAAGGACGCAGTGACGATTTTCAGAAACATTTTTGTGGTACACACTTTTTTAACCCTGCACGTTACTTAAAATTATTCGAAATTATTCCTGGACCTAAAACATCACAAGATGTATTGGATTTCTTGAACGAATATGGTGAAAAATTCCTTGGAAAAACATCAGTAGTTGCTAAAGATACTCCTGCCTTTATTGGAAATAGAATTGGAATTTTTGGAATTCAAAGTTTGTTCCATCAAGTTAAAGAAATGGATTTAACCGTTGAAGAAGTCGATAAGTTAACAGGTCCTGTTATTGGTCGTCCAAAATCAGCAACCTTTAGAACAGTTGATGTGGTTGGTCTTGACACCTTAGTTCATGTTGCAAACGGAATTTATGAAAACTGCCCTAATGATGAAGCTCATGAGTTATTCAAATTGCCTGATTTCATCAATACCATGATGGAAAACAAATGGTTAGGAAGCAAAACAGGACAAGGTTTTTATAAAAAAGAAGGTAAAGAGATTAAAACCTTAGATTTAAACACACTTCAATATAGAGAGAAAAAATCGGCAAGATTTGCCACTTTAGAATTAACGAAAACCGTTGATAAAGTCATAGATCGTTTTCCTATTCTTATTTCTGGAAAAGATAAGGCAGGCGAATTCTATAGAAAGAATTTTGCTGCAATGTTTGCCTATGTGTCAAACAGGATTCCAGAAATTACAGACGAATTTTACAAAATAGACGATGCCATGAAAGCTGGTTTTGGATGGGAACATGGTCCTTTCCAAATTTGGGATGCCATTGGTGTAGAAAAAGGCATCGAGCTCATGAAAGCTGAAGGTTTAGAACCTAATGCTTGGGTTAATGATATGCTAGCATCTGGAAGCAAATCGTTCTATACAATTAAAGATGGAGCAACCTATGCTTACGAAATTCAATCAAAATCGCAAGAAAAAATTTCTGGTCAAGATGCATTCATCATTTTAGATAACATTAGAAAATCTAACGAAGTCTTTAAAAATTCAGGTGTAGTCATTGAAGATTTAGGTGATGGTATACTAAACTGTGAGTTCCAATCAAAAATGAACACTATTGGTGGCGATGTCCTTGCAGGATTAAATAAAGCTATCGATTTAGCCGAAAAAGATTTCGCTGGATTAGTTGTTGGAAACCAAGCAGCAAATTTCTCTGTTGGTGCTAACATTGGTATGATTTTCATGATGGCTGCCGAGCAAGAATACGATGAACTTAACATGGCAATCAAATACTTTCAAGATACCATGATGCGAATGCGTTATTCGTCCATACCAACGGTTGCTGCACCTCACGGAATGGCTCTTGGCGGAGGATGCGAATTATCTATGCATGCAGACAAAGTAGTTGCAGCTGCAGAGACTTACATAGGTTTAGTTGAGTTTGGTGTTGGTGTTATTCCTGGTGGTGGTGGTTCAAAAGAAATGGCTTTAAGAGCATCAGATACATTCAGAAAAGGCGATGTTGAGTTAAATGTACTTCAAGAATACTTTTTAACAATCGGTATGGCTAAAGTTGCAACTTCAGCTTATGAAGCTTTTGATTTAGGCATTCTTCAAAAAGGAAAAGATGTAGTTGTAGTTAATAAAGATAGACAAATAGCTACTGCAAAAGCTTATGCAAAATTAATTGCAGAATCAGGTTATACACAACCTGTAAAACGTAAAGATGTTAAAGTACTTGGAAAGCAAGCCTTAGGTATGTTCCTGGTTGGAACAGACTCTATGGAAGCTGCCAACTACATTAGTGAACACGACCATAAAATTGCTAATAAATTAGCTTATGTAATGGCTGGTGGCGATTTATCAGAACCAACCCTTGTAAGTGAACAATATTTATTGGATTTAGAGCGTGAAGCTTTTCTATCCTTATGTACAGAAAGAAAAACCCTTGAGAGAATCCAACACATGTTGAAAACAGGAAAACCTTTAAGAAACTAATACAATGAAACAAGCATATATAGTAAAAGCATACAGAACAGCTGTTGGTAAAGCTCCTAAAGGTGTTTTCAGATTTAAAAGAGCAGACGAATTAGGTGCTGAAACCATACAGTACATGATGAAAGAATTACCAAATCTTGATGTGTCAAGAATTGACGATGTTATTGTAGGTAATGCCATGCCTGAAGGCTCTCAAGGATTAAATATGGCAAGATTTATTTCTCTTATAGGATTAAATAGTGTTGATGTTCCTGGAGTAACTGTAAATCGTTTTTGTTCTTCAGGAATAGAAACGATAGGAATAGCAACAGCAAAGATTCAAGCAGGAATGGCAGATTGCATTATTGCTGGTGGCTCAGAAAGTATGAGCTCTGTACCTATGACTGGATTTAAACCAGAATTAAATTACGATACTGTAAAAGCTGGTCATGAGGAATATTATTGGGGAATGGGTAACACTGCCGAAGCTGTAGCAAATCAATTCAAGGTGTCTCGAGAAGATCAAGATGAATTTGCTTTTAATTCTCATATGAAAGCCTTAAAAGCTCAAGCCGAAAACCGTTTTCAAGATCAAATTGTTCCAATAACCGTTGACGAAACTTATATTGATGAAAATGGAAAGAAAGCAACTAAATCATATACAGTCACTAAAGATGAAGGTCCTCGTGCTGGAACAAATTTAGAAGCCCTTTCAAAATTGCGTCCTGTTTTTGCTGCAAATGGAAGTGTTACCGCTGGAAATTCTTCTCAAATGAGTGATGGAGCAGCCTTTGTTATGGTAATGAGTGAAGACATGGTTAAAGAATTAAATCTTGAACCAATTGCTAGATTAGTTAATTATGCAGCTGCTGGAGTTGAACCTCGCATTATGGGAATTGGGCCAGTTAAAGCCATTCCAAAAGCACTAAAATTAGCTGGTTTAAAACAAGATGATTTATCCCTTATTGAATTAAATGAGGCATTTGCTTCGCAATCTTTAGCGGTTATTAGAGAACTAAATCTAAATCCTGACATCATTAATGTGAATGGAGGAGCTATTGCATTAGGGCATCCTCTCGGTTGTACAGGAGCCAAGCTTTCAGTTCAATTATTTGACGAAATGCGTAAACGAGACATGAAAGGTAAATATGGCGCTGTAACCATGTGTGTTGGAACTGGTCAAGGTGCTTGTGGAATATTCGAATTTTTAAATTAAAACATACCCTAACAATAAAGTAATGGAAACAAAGGAATTATTAAGAGGAGGTCAATTTCTTGTAAAAGAAACAAACTGCGAAGATGTTTTTACTCCTGAAGATTTTTCAGAAGAGCAAAATATGATGAAAGATGCTGTAATGGAATTTAACGAACGTGAAATCATCGCACATAAACCAAGATTTGAAGCCAAAGATTATGCCTTAACTGAAGACGTTATGCGTAAAGCTGGTGAATTAGGATTTTTAGGTGTTGCAGTACCTGAAGCTTATGGTGGATTGGGAATGGGATTTGTATCTACATGCTTAACATGTGATTATATCTCCAGTGGAACAGGTTCTTTCAGTACTGCATTTGGTGCTCATACAGGAATTGGTACCATGCCAATTACTTTATATGGAACCGAAGAACAAAAGCAAAAATACGTACCTAAGCTTGCCACAGGAGAATGGTTTGGAGCTTATTGTTTAACAGAACCTGGAGCAGGAAGTGATGCTAATTCTGGAAAAACAACTGCTACACTATCAGAAGATGGTAAGTCATACAAAATCAATGGACAAAAAATGTGGATTTCGAACGCAGGTTTTTGTCGTTTAATGATTGTGTTTGCTCGTATTGAAGATGACAAAAACATTACAGGATTCATTGTAGAGTATGATAAAGTTAACCCTAACGGAATTACTTTAGGTGAAGAAGAGCACAAATTAGGTATTCGTGCATCTTCAACAAGACAAGTATTTTTTAATGACACTGTCGTCCCTGTTGAGAATATGTTAGCTGGACGTGGTGAAGGATTTAAAATTGCAATGAATGCATTAAATGTTGGTCGTATTAAATTAGCTGCAGCATGTTTAGATTCTCAGCGACGTATCTTAACTACAGCTGTGCAATACGCAAATGAGCGTAAACAATTTAAAACTCCTATTTCAAATTTTGGAGCCATCAAAGTTAAGTTAGCAGAAATGGCAGCAAGTGCTTATGCAGGAGAGTCTGCAACTTACAGAGCTGCAAAAAATATTGAAGATCGCATTGCCTTACGTGAAGCTGCTGGAAATTCTCATCAAGAAGCTGAGCTTAAAGGTGTAGAAGAATACGCTATTGAATGTTCTATTTTAAAAGTTGCTGTCTCAGAAGATGTACAAAATTGTGCTGATGAAGGCATCCAAATTTTTGGTGGAATGGGATTCTCTGAAGAAACACCAATGGAAGCTGCATGGAGAGATGCTCGTATTGCTCGTATTTATGAAGGAACCAATGAAATTAACAGAATGCTTTCTGTAGGCATGTTGGTTAAAAAAGCTATGAAAGGTCATGTAGACTTGTTAGGTCCTGCCCAAGCTGTACAAGAAGAATTAATGGGTATACCATCTTTTGAAACTCCAGATTACTCTGAATTATTTTCTGAAGAAAAAGAAATGATTAAGAAGTTAAAAAAAACATTCTTAATGGTTGCTGGTGGAGCAGTTCAAAAATTTGGTACAGAATTAGAGTCTCATCAACAACTACTTATCGCTGCTGCTGATATTTTAATTGAAATTTATATGGCTGAATCTGCAATTCTAAGAACCGAAAAGAACGCAAAACGATTTGGCGAAGAAGCACAATCAGTACAAATTGCAATGGCAAAATTATATTTATACCATGCTGTTGATATCATTGAAGAAAAAGGTAAAGAAAGTATCATCTCGTTTGCCGAAGGTGACGAACAACGTATGATGCTTATGGGACTTAAACGTTTTACAAAATATCAGAACTATCCTGATATTGTAGATTTACGTAAAGAAATAGCAGAAAAAGTAAAAGCAGAAAATAAATACTGTTTTTAAAATACTCCGAATTAATAGCATTTTAAAAAAGCCAATTCTAAATTTAGAATTGGCTTTTTACTTAAATTATTGTCTTATAAACTTAAAAATTGCATTTTGGTTACCAATTCTAAATTTAAGTAAGTAAATTCCTGATGCTAAATTAGAAACTTTAATTGCACCATTATTGGCTATTGTTCCACTATTTATTTTAGTTCCGACAAGACTATAAATTTCATATTCTAATTCTGAGAAAGTGTTTTCAATTGAAACATTTATAGCATCTGAAACTGATGTTGGATAAATGCTTATAAATGACTTCAATTCAAAATCAATAATTCCGAGAGAAGTTGTAGACTGTATAAAATCTTCAACATTACCAAGTAAATAAAGTGCATTATTGGCTGTTGTAGTATTTTGTGTGTATTCATAAACTCTAATAGCATATTCTTTTCCAGAATCTAAGCCATTCATTGTAACCGAGGTTCCTGTTCCGTTATAAATTACATAACTTCCATCACCTAAGTCATCTCCAGAACCAAACTGTGAATTCGCAATATAATCTGTTCCATCCAAAGGATATGCACTAAACTCACTCGTTCTGTTTGGTGACATATTCATAGTGGTAGATTCTTTAGCAACTACCAATCTAGCAGTTCCATTTCCATTGTTCCAATTTAGCGTCATACTATTTTCTGTTACATTAGAGGCAGATAATGAATTGGCATTTACAGTTGGAGCATCAAAGAAATCATGTGCTGGTATGGCTGTAGTTCCTATTATACAGTTCCAGCCCAAATTGTCAATGGCAGACCAAAAAGCATTGGCTTGCGCTGATGTTATTCTTTTATTTAAAATGATAGCCCAAGTATAGCCTCCACTTGCTCTTACCCATTCGCTTGCAGTTCCATCGACTGCTCCAGTATGCCACCAATTATTGTATTGATTAACAGCCCAGCCTAATGCGTAATTAGTATTATTTACCGATGGGGTTGTCATTGTTGCTATTGATGCTGGAGTCAAAATATCAGGATAAGTAGCAAAACCATCTATAGCAACTAATAGCTTTACCATATCTCTTGCGGTTGCTATCCAACCACCATGTGCATCAAATGCTTCAAGGTTAAATCCTCCATATTCCCAAGGAACGTAATTTCCATCACCATAAATTGACAAATTTGTATAACCTTCTCCAGTATACTCACCTTCTCTCTCCATTTTATCTGCTAATAAATTTTTTCCTAAGTGCATATCATATATACCTAATGGATGAAGAATTGTTTGTTTTACATAATCTTCGTAACTCATTCCTGAAACCTCTTCAATAATTTCGCCTAAAATTAAGTAACCCATATTTGAATAAGAATAAGCTGTTCCTGGATCAAAATCCAACCCTTTTTCTAATAAAAAAGTCACTAACATTTCTTCCGTTGCAGGATTGGGTTCACCTAAAGTTTGAGTAACATGCAAAGGTGCTACTATTGGGTCACAGCCTCCAAAAAAGTAAGGATAAGGAGACGTAGGATTTGGGAAACAGTTTTGATTCCTGTCAAAACCAGCAGAATGCTCTAATAACATCTTTACAGTTATGTCATAAATACGCGAATCAGTAATATTAGCTGATGAAAAATACCAATGATTTTCTAACAATCCTCCTGTTCCAAAAACTTTATCCGAAAGGTTAACTCCTCCATTTTCGATCATTTTCATTAATGCAATCGATGTAATAGGTTTAGATATACTTGCAATTCGTAACATATGATATGGTTGCAAATCTTCAGACAAACCGATATCTGCTTTTCCAAAAGCACGAGCGTAAGATAATTGACCATTAATGGTTACAGCCATAGTTAGTCCTGGAATATTAAACGTTGACAGTAAATTTTGAATTTCTGTATCACAAGCTGTCATCTCAGAAACAGGGATTCCTTTTTGGGCTATTCCTGAAAAGGTTATCCCAAAAAATAAGATAATAATGTAGATGTTCTTCATTTTGAATTGTTTTTTTGGTTTATAATTAAAAGCTTTATTATACATCGTAGACAAACAAAAATGTGAGCATTCAGATTATAACAAAACTTTCTTATCTTTAACTAAAAATGTTAATCATGAAGTATTTTTATTCTATAATCCTCATTTTTTCTTCCATTTTAAGCATATTGTCACAAACAAATACTGACGTTTTTCTATTTGACTTAAATACCGAAAATGGTAAATTCTTACTCTCCAACATGAAAAATATTTCCAATAATGAAGGGTATGATAATCAACCTTCTTTTTTGGACAATAACATCATTCTTTATGCTGGTACCAGGAATGGTCAGACAGATATTGTAAAGTACTATATAAATTATGACTCTAAAGTTTATGTAAATCATACAGATGGCGGCGAATACACACCGCTAAAAATCCCAAATAAAAATGAAGTCTCAGCTGTAAGATTAGATGCAGATGGTAAACAACGCTTGTATGCATACAGTTTGCGCAATGGTGAATCTACAGAACTTATTGAAAATCTGGTTGTTGCCTACTACACTTGGTTTGATCATAACACCATAGTTTCGGCAATTATTGAAGACAATGAATTAAATCTTTACGTTATTGATGTTGAAAATGGAGCTTCAAAAAAATATGCAACTAAAGTTGGACGTTCGTTTCATAAAATTCCAAACTCAAACCTTGTAAGTTTTATTTCTAAAGAAAACGAAAATCAATGGCAAATAAAGTCTATAAATCCAAAAACAGGAACTATTAAAACCATTGCAAATACTATACAAAACGTTGAGGATATTAGCTGGCTCAACGATAATACCATCATTTCAGGCAAAGACAATATCCTTTACAAATTAACTCTTAAAAAAGATAATAGTTGGACACAAATAGCAGACCTCAAAACCAATGGTATTTCTAAAATAACTCGAATAGCTATAAATCCAGAATATAAAATGCTTTTAATAGCTGGTGATGTTGACGAGAATATAAAAGTCATTGATAAAAATACAAAAACTGATAAGCAAGAAAATGCAGCCACAGAAACTTCTGAAATAGAAGCTATAGTACAAAACCAACTGGACGCATACAACAATAGAGACATTGATGCTTTTATGGCTACTTATTCAAAAGACATAAAACTTTACAACTATCCAAATGAACTACGAACTGATGGTCCAGAACAAATGAGAAAAAGCTATGAGCAATGGTTTAAACAAACACCAGATTTAAGAGCATTTATTAAAAGTAGAATAGTAATTGGCAACAAAGTTATTGACGAAGAACAGTTAACTGCCAACGGCAAAATTTTCAATGCTGTAGCTATTTATGAAATTGAAAATGGTTTAATTAAAAAAGTTACTTTTATTCAATAACAATGAGAATACTAATTATAGTCTTAATCTTTGTGAGTTGGTCTTGTAAGGCTCAAACAGAAATCAAACTCGAGCCAAAAATTGAAAACATTGCTTGGATTGCTGGCACATGGAAAGGTGAGGCATTTGGTGGCATCACAGAAGAAATATGGAGCGAACCTTCAGGCGGCTCAATGATGGCTACATTTAAATTAGTGGTTGATGGAAAAGTGTCTTTCTATGAAATTGAGATTATCAGAGAAGTAGAAAACTCCCTCATATTGCAATTAAAACATTTTAATAACGACTTAAAGGGTTGGGAAACCAAGGACGAAACAATAGATTTTCCTTTAATTGAAATCACACCAAATAAAATAACGTTTGAAGGTATGATTTTTGAAAAAGTTAATGACAAAGAAATGAATATCTATGTTGATATAGAAAATAAAGAAAAAAAAGAAACAGTAAAATTCCAATATAAAAAAGACTAAATGATACTTACAAAAAAATTGCTTATAACGCTTACATTCATTTTAGCCTTAACAACACTGACTTGTAGCCAAAAAGAAATGTTCAATAACAATACTGGTGGTGGTGGTGAACAAATATTTGCAAATGGTTGTGAAGGTATTGAATATCCAAATTGGTCAGTTTCACCACATAAATTACCATATCCAGTTGGTCAATCTTATAGAATTGGTCTCAGTAATTGCAGTGGTGCTGCTCATTCTGAAGGAGAACCAGACCAATATGCCATTGATTTTATTATGGATATTGGTACGCTTGTAACAGCATCAAGAAAAGGTATTATTATCTATGTTGAAGAATCAGGACTAGATTATGAGTCTGTTAACAATGTTGTAGTTTTAAAAGATGAAGATTCTTATTTCTTACAATATCAACATCTTACTCATAACGGAGCACTTGTAGAAGTTGGCGACTTTGTTGAGATTGGTGATCCAATTGGTTATAGTGGAGCTTCAGGTTTAGCTGCCTATCCTCATTTACATTTTGTTGGTACAGATTGGGACTACACAAAACCTTATGGGACTTACGAGTACACGTCTTTTCCAATAACCTTCAGTAATACAACTCCAAACCCAAATAGTCTTATCCAAAATCAAACTTACGAAGCTTTACCTATTAATTAACACAACTAAACATGCAAAAAACTATTTTCCTTAGCTTATTTTTTAGTTTGTCAGTAACATTAATTGCTCAAACTGATCAAAGAATTTATGATATTATCAATGCTGTATCAGAAGAGCGTATTAAAAACGATGTTAAAACTTTAGCAGATTTTGGAACACGTCATACCTTAAGCGATACAGTTTCTAAAACTCGTGGTATTGGAGCTGCAAGACGTTGGATAAAGTCTGAATTTGATAAAATTGATGCTAACTGTAACAACTGCCTTGAAGTATTTTACCAAAAAGACCTTGTTAATAAAGGTGATGGAGATAGAATAGTTCATGATGTCGAAATTGTTAATGTCGTAGCTATCCAGAGAGGAACAAAATTCCCAAACAGATACATCATCATGAGTGGTGATATAGACTCTCGTGTTTCTGATCCAACAGATTTTACATCAGATTCTCCAGGCGCAAATGACAATGCTTCTGGTATGGCTGGAACTATTGAAGCTGCTAGAGTACTTAGTAAGTATAAATTTGAAAGCAGTATTATTTATGTTGGTCTTTCTGGTGAAGAACAAGGGCTTTATGGTGGAAAAGGCTTAGCTGCGTTTGCTAAAGATAAAGGTTGGGATATCATTGGGATTTTAAATAATGATATGATTGGCAACATTAAAGGTGTAGATGGTGTTATTGATAATCGTACCTTCAGAATATTCTCAGAACCAGTTCCTCCAACTGAAACTGAGAGAGAACGAAATGCAAGACGTTTTTATGGTGGTGAGGTTGATGGTATTTCACGTCAGTTAGCACGTTATGTACATAAAACCACCAAAACTTACATGCCAGAAATGAATCCAATGTTAGTATATCGTTTAGATCGATTTGGTCGTGGTGGTCATCATCGTCCTTTTAACGATGCTGGTTTTGCTGGTATTAGAATTATGGAAGCTCATGAGAATTATACTCAACAACATCAAGATATCAGAACAGAAAATGGTATTAGTTATGGAGATACCTTTGAGCATGTTAATTTCCCTTATGCTAAAAAGTTAACTGCAGTAAATGCAATTAATCTGGCTAGTTTGGCTAGTGCTCCTCCTCCACCTCAAAATTTAAGAATTGGTGGTATCGTTGAACCTTCAGCAAGATTTAAATGGGATAAAGTTGAAGGAGCTGTTGGATACAAAATCTATTGGAGAGATACTACATCTCCAACTTGGGATCATAGTAGATATGTTGGTGATATTAACGAATTCACTCTTGAAGGCATAGTTATTGATAATTTTTTCTTTGGAGTTGCCTCAGTAGGAAAGGATGGTTATGAAAGCATAGTTGTCTTCCCAAATAAAACATTCAGATAATTATTAAAAAACTATGATTAAGAAATATTCTATTGCACTTTTAGCCCTCTTATTAACACCTTCTTCTTTTTTACATGCCCAAGGATTACTTGAATCCAAAGAAAATTTTACAAGGCAAGACACCTTAAGAGGTACAATTACTCCTGAACGTGAATGGTGGGATTTAACCTATTATCATTTAGACATCAAAGTAAATCCTGACGACAAATTCATTTCAGGAAAGAATACGGTTCAGTATAAAGTATTGAAAAACCATTCTGTAATGCAAATTGATTTGCAGTCTCCTTTAAAAATCACCAAAGTCACTCAGAATGGTAAAGAATTAAAAGTAAAACATGATGGAAATGCGCATTTTGTAACCCTCTCAGAAACTCAAAACATTGGCGATATCAATAGTATAGATGTTCACTATGAAGGTCATCCGCAAGAGGCCAAAAATGCGCCTTGGGATGGTGGTTTTTCATGGAAAAAAGATGAAAATGGAAATCATTTTATTGCCACTTCTTGTCAAGGCTTAGGAGCAAGTGTTTGGTGGCCAAACAAAGATCATATGTACGATGAAGTTGATAGCATGCTTATTAGTGTCAATATTCCTAAAGGACTTACTAATATTTCAAATGGTCGCTTAAGAAAATTGGAAGAACATAATGATAATACTATAACCTCGCATTGGTTTGTAAACAATCCTATAAACAATTATGGAGTTAATATAAACATTGGAGATTATGTGCATTTTTCTGAGGTATATAAAGGTGAAAATGGTCCTTTAGATTTAGACTATTATGTACTTAGTGATAATTTGGAAAAAGCCAAGGTTCATTTTCAAGACACACCTAAAATGATGGAAGCTTTCGAGTACTGGCTAGGTCCATATCCTTTTTACGAAGATGGCTTTAAATTAGTTGAAGTACCCTATTTAGGTATGGAACATCAAAGTTCAATAACCTATGGAAACAAGTATAAAAAAGGCTACTTAGGACGTGATTTATCTAAAACGGGTTGGGGACTGAAATTCGATTTTATCATCATACATGAAGCTGGACACGAATGGTTTGCAAATAATATTACTTATAAGGATATTGCAGATATGTGGATTCATGAAGGGTTTACGGCCTATATAGAGAGCTTATATTTAGAGTTTCATTACAGTAAAAAGGCTGGAGATGAATATGCAGTTGGAAAAGGAAAATCCATTGCAAATGACAAACCCATTATTGGACATTACAATGTTAATAAAGAAGGCTCAGGTGATATGTACAACAAAGGTGCCTATATGATTCACACATTAAGACAACTTATTGAAGATGATGAAAAATGGCGCAAAATATTGCGTGGTTTAAATAAAACATTTTATCATCAAACGGTTAACACTAAACAGATTGAAGAGTATTTAAGCAAAGAAGCAGGAATCGATTTAACAGAGTTTTTTAATCAGTATTTAAGAGATGTTCGTATTCCTACTTTGGAGTACAAAATAGAGGATAATAATTTTCACTATCGTTACACCGAAATTATTGATGGATTTGATATGCCAATACTTATTGAAATTGATGAAGACTTAAAATGGTTGTACCCAAAAGCAAATTGGCAAACTCGTCCAATTAAAAGTGATGATATTAAAGTTGATCCAAACTTCTTAGTATATTCTAAAAAACTTTAACAATTGTGGATTATCCAGAGCTTTATTTCCCAAGAGATGTAGAATGGTACGATTGGTTATTACAAAACCATAATGAAGCTTATGGTGTATATCTTATTTTTTACAAATTAGATTTGGACAAACCTACCATGCGTTGGGAAGAAGCAGTAAAAGTAGCTCTATGTTTTGGTTGGATAGATTCTACTGTAAAAAGTTTAGGTAATGGTAAACGTCGGCAATACTTCTGCCCAAGAAATCCGAAAAGTGTATGGAGCGCTTTAAACAAAAGCTATATAGATGAACTTGAGCAAAGTGGACTCATTCATGAAAGTGGTTATAATAAGATAAATATTGCAAAACAAAATGACATGTGGAGTTATCTTGACGATGTAGAAAATCTCATTATTCCAAATGACTTACAGCAAGCTTTTAACAACAATTATATAGCTTTTGAAAATTATCAAAATTTTGCTCCAGGATATAGAAAGTCTTATCTATATTGGTTAAAACAAGCAAGGCGAGAAGAAACTAGACATAAACGTATAACTGAAATTATTAAATTGTGTAATAATAATATAAAAAAAAGGTGATTGGTAAGTGTATATATTAAATCTATTCTAATGGCTGAAGAGAAAATAAACCTCAAAAAAAAGAAAAAAAGAAAACTAAAAACGTGGAAAATTAACTGGACCACTGATAAAATAATGAGTACTTCAGCGCTATTCATAAGTGTAATTTCATTAATAGCTTTATTATATCAATCTTTTCTTGCAAGAGAAGAAAACAAACTCATTCAAAAACAACAAAGTGCTAGTGTTTTACCTTACCTCAACCAATGGCAAAGCAATAATAACGGAGAGTTTAAACTTATTATTGGAAATAAAGGTGTAGGTCCTGCATTTATAAATAAAGTAGAAATTGTTTTAGACTCTACTAAAATCTTCAGTAATACTGATGATTTATTTAGTGAAATTTTTAAAACAGCAGAGGGACTTGACACTATACCTCATTCCAGGAGTACATTAATTAGTGGTTTTGTATTACCAGCCAATGATAATATTAAAATAATAGAAATTAAAGGTGCCAATAATATCTTAAAGTTTCAAAAAGAGCTTAATAAAAGAAATATTTCTTTCAAAATATCTTATGCTGATGTTTATGGAACTCAATGGTTATTAAGTAATTCAAAAGACGAAAATAGTAGTGCTAATATTCCTGTATTAATTTCAAAAACAGAATAGCTTAACAAAGTTTTAAGATATCTAAGTTAAGTTTTAATTAATTTTAAATGTTTAAAAAACCAACTCAATAAATATATTATGAAAAATTTCCTAACCTCTGTAATGCTCTTATGCGTTACGCTTCTTACTGCTCAAGAATTCTCAATGGATTTAATAAAAAATATGAAACCACGTAACATTGGTCCTGGTGGTATGTCTGGTCGTGTTACAGCTATAGATGCTGTTCACAGTAATCCTGATATTATGTACGTTGGTACAGCTTCTGGTGGTTTATGGAAATCTACTTCTGGAGGTATAAAATGGGATCCTATTTTTGATAATGAAGTCACAGCTTCAATAGGTGCTGTTGCGATACAACAATCTAATCCAAGTGTCATTTGGGTTGGTACTGGAGAAGGTAACCCAAGAAACAGTTTAAATGGTGGTTATGGCATTTACAAATCCCTTGATGCTGGAAAAACATGGAAATCTATGGGATTAGAAAAAACACGACACATACATCGAGTTGTCATAGACCCAACAAATCCAGATGTTGTTTATGTTGCTGCAATTGGTTCGCCTTGGGGAGAGCATCCAGAACGTGGAGTTTATAAAACAATAGATGGTGGAAAAACATGGAAAAATATATTATTTGCTAATAATAAAACAGGAGCAGCAGATTTGGTTATGGATCCAACAAATCCAAATAAACTAATCGCTGCAATGTGGGAACATAAACGTGATCCATGGTTTTTTAATTCTGGTGGTGAAGGCTCAGGTGTTCATATTACTCATGATGGTGGTGAAACTTGGACAAAAGTTACTGATGAAGATGGTTTCCCTAAAGGAATTTTAGGTCGTGTAGGAATTGCCATTGCTCCAAGCAAGCCAAATGTTGTTTACGCCTTAGTTGAAGCAAAAAAGAATGCTTTATACAAAAGCACTGATGGTGGATTTAAGTGGAGAATGGTCAATGACGATATGAATCAAATAGGTAACAGACCATTTTATTATGGTGAAATCTATGTAGATTCAGAAAATGAAAATAGATTATTTACCATATTTACCTATGTCAATGTTAGTGAAGATGGAGGTAAAAGTTTTAATGAATTAATGCCTGCTTATGGTGTAGATAATGGTGTACATCCTGACCATCATGCATGGTGGATTCATCCTGAAAATGGACAATTTATGATGGATGGAAATGATGGTGGCATGAACATTACGAAAGATGGTGGAAAAACTTGGCGTTTTATTGGCAATATTCCTGTAGCACAGTTTTATCATATTAATGTTGATAATGATTTTCCTTATAACGTTTATGGTGGCATGCAAGATAATGGTTCTTGGAGAGGTCCTGCTTATGTTTGGAGAGCTCAAGGCATTAGAAATAGTTATTGGCAAGAAATAAGTTTTGGAGACGGTTTTGACGTTGTTCCAGATAAAGACAACTCTCGTTATGGCTGGACAATGAGTCAGCAAGGCTCTGTGCAAAGATACGATTGGGAAACCGGAAATAATTATGGTGTACAGCCTACTCATCCAGACCCAAAAGTTGAACTTCGATTCAATTGGAATTCTGCAATTAATATTGATCCTTTTAATAATAGTACCGTTTACTTTGGTAGTCAATTTGTGCATAAATCTACAGATAAAGGAGATACTTGGACAGTAATCTCACCAGATTTAACAACCAATGATCCTGAAAAACAAAAACAAAGTGAAAGTGGTGGTTTAACCATGGATGCAACTGGAGCAGAAAACCATACAACAATACTTGTCATTGAACCTTCTCCAGTTGAAAAAGATATGCTTTGGGTTGGTACAGATGATGGTCGTGTGCATTTTACTCAAAATGGTGGAGCAACTTGGACAGATGTTTCAAAAAACATTAAAGGGCTACCTACTGGAAGTTGGATTCCACAAATAAAAGCCTCTAACAAAAATAAAGGTGAAGCACTTTTAGTAGCTAATGATTACAGACGCTTCAACTATACACCTTATGTATATAGAACAAAAGATTATGGGAAAACTTGGACTAGAATTGTAGATGGAACTGATGTAAAAAGCTATGCTCTATCTATTGTTGAAGATTTAGAAACACCAAACCTTTTATTTTTAGGTACTGATGATGGTTTATATATTTCTATCGATGCAGGAAACAAATGGACAAAATGGACTAATGGTTTTCCTACAGTTTCAGTAAAAGATTTAGTAATTCATCCTCGTGAACATGATCTCGTTATTGGTACTTTTGGTCGTGCAGCTTGGGTTTTAGATGATATTCGCCCATTAAGAGAAATGGCTAAAAAAACTGGCGTATTGAACTCTAAATTAACATTATTTGACCCTCCAACTGCTTATCAAGCAGCATACCAACAACCAACAGGAAGTCGTTTTGGTGGTGATGCTATGTATAATGGTGAAAACCGAGGATTTGGTGCACAGATGTCATATTATGTAGGTATCGAGGATAAAAAAGAAGATGCCTCGAAAGATGATAAGAAAAAAGAAGATGAAGAAGAAAATAATGAAACTGCAGAAACCAAAGTAAAATGGGATTCAATACACATGAACATTTATGATGGAGATAGACTTATTAGAACTTTAAAACAAAAAGCTCCAAAAGAAAGTGGTGTTTACAAATGGACATGGTTCATGGACGAAAAAGGAACAGATAGACCATCAAGAAGAAACAGATCGCGTCGTTTTGAACCAGGAGGAGTAAGTGTTAAACCTGGTACTTATAAAGTTGTAATGAGTTTTGGAGATCAAACTTCAGAAAAGATTATAAAGGTTGAAAATGATCCAAGAATCAATGTGTCTTCTCAAAATACCAACGAAGTTTATGCAACTCTAAAACAATTGGAAGACATGCAACAAGTAGCAGCAGATGCTGTTGAGCAATTAGTAGAAAGCAAAGCTATAGCTGAAGAATATTCTAAAACATTAGCAAAATTAGATAAGGATGCACATAAAAATGACATTAAAGCATCGAAGGATATTGCTAAAGAAATCGAAAAGATAATTTCAATGTATCTTGGAAGTATTGACGAAAGACAAGGTATTACCAGAAATCCAGAAGTTACTGTAATGCAAAGATTAGGTCAAGCAAGAAGGTATGTTGGTTCTAGGCAAAATGGTATTACCTCAACAGAAACTACACTTATTCAGCATGCAAAAGATGAGCTAAGTGCTGCTCTTGATAAAACAAACACATTTTTTACAGATGAGTGGAATCCTTACAAGGGTAAAATGGAAGGTTTGAGCTTATCTCCTTTTAAAGAGATTAAATCCTTTAAAATGAATTAAAAATTTATAATAGAATAAAAAAAAAGCGCTCAAATTGAGCGCTTTTTTTTATTCTACACGATTAAGTTCACCAAGATTTTCAATTTTAATATGTTTTCCTACAGTAGATATTAGCCCTTCCTTTTTAAATTGAGACAAGACTCGTATTGCTGATTCTGTAGCAGTGCCAACTAAACTGGCAAAATCCTCACGTGATAATAATACACTTAATGTACCATCAGGATTTGTACCAAAACTATTATGAATATTTACTAAAACCTCAGCCATTCGTTGTCTCACAGATTTTTGAGCCATATTTACGATAATGTTATCAGCCTCTTTTAAATCTTGAGCCATATGTTGCAAAACATCGAGAGTAAATGTTGGATTATTTTTTAAATCCTTAATAATTTCTTCCTTAGGTATAAAACAAACTTCCATATCATTCAGCGCTGTGGCTTGCAAATTGGCACGTTCATCAGAAACCAACGACCTTTGTCCCAACAAGTCTCCTTTAACTACCAGTTTAACAATTTGGTCTTTACCATTTTCGCTCAACTTAGACAATTTACAGATACCATCTTTTACACAATATACACCATTAAGTTTATCGCCTTCATCAAAAATCACCTCTCCTTTCTTAATGGTTTGTGTTGTTTTGCATCCTGAAATCCTTATCAGCTCTTCTTTAGTTAAAGATTTCAACGAATTAAACTGCCTAATGATGCATTGTTCACATTTGCCCATACCTAAAATTAAAAAGCACTATAAAAGTAATTAAAACATGACAAATATCATATTTTAAAACCAACTCATTTGCAACCTTTGTTACAGGTAAAAAATGAGCAAATATTATGGACAAGGTTTCTTGTTTCCACTGTGGTGATAATTGCGATTCTTCAATTATCAAATTCGATGATAAATCATTTTGTTGTAACGGTTGTAAAACTGTATATGAAATTTTCTCTGAAAATGACTTAACTTGTTATTACGATTTACAAGCATCTCCAGGTTCTATTCCAAAAGAAATTGAGGGCAAATACGAATTTCTTTCACAAGAAAATATCATTGAAAAGCTTACTGAATTTAATGATGGTAAAACACAAATTGCAACACTTTATATTCCGCATATTCACTGTAGTTCTTGCATTTGGATTTTAGAAAACTTAAACAAATTAAATTCCAATATTTCATCTTCAATGGTTGATTTTGGAAAGAAAAAAGTTAGGGTTACTTATAATTCTGAAAGCTACTCTCTTAAAGAAGTCGTGATATTGTTAAGCTCAATTGGCTATGAACCTTATATTTCTTTGGATAATTTTAAAACAGGAAAAGAACATGTAAACCGAACTCTAATTTATAAACTTGGCATAGCTAGTTTTGCCTTTGGAAATGTCATGTTTTTATCATTTCCAGAATATTTTGAAGTTGGCGAGTTTTGGTTAGAGAAATATAAGCATCTGTTTCGTTGGCTTATGTTTACCTTTTCTCTTCCAGTGGTTTTTTATGCTGGACAAGATTATTTTATTTCAGCTTACAAAGGATTACGCTCTAAATTATTGAACATTGATGTGCCAATTGCACTTGGTATTGCAGTACTTTTTTTACGTAGTACAATTGAAATTATTTTCGATTTAGGTTCTGGATTTTTTGATAGTTTAACAGGATTGGTTTTTTTCTTGTTGCTCGGAAAATTTTTTCAACAAAAAACATATTCATTCCTTTCGTTTGAACGTGATTACAAATCCTATTTTCCAATTGCCATAACTAAAATTTCTGACGGAATCGAATCACCAATTCAAGTTTACGACATTAAAAAAGGAGATAGATTACTTATTAGAAATGAAGAATTAATTCCCGTTGATGGCATCCTAATAAACGGAAAAGCCAAAATAGACTACAGTTTTGTTACTGGAGAATCTGAAACCGTTAGTAAACAATCAGGTGACAAACTATTTGCTGGTGGCAAACAAACTTCTGGTGTGATTGAAATGGAAGCCATAAAATCTGTTGAACAAAGTTACCTGACCCAATTATGGAGCAATGATGTATTTAACAAAAATAAAGAAGATGGCTTTACAACTTTAACCAACAAAATCAGTAAAAAGTTTACCATTGCAGTACTTAGTATAGCAATAATAGCAACAATATATTGGCTTTTTGTAGATCCTAGCAAAGCCATGAATGTATTTACAGCAGTATTAATTATTGCTTGCCCATGTGCCATTGCACTCTCTGCTCCTTTTACATTTGGAAATTTACTTCGCATCTTTGGGAAATTGAAATTTTATGTAAAAAATACTTCGGTTATTGAGCAATTGGCAGCTATCAATACCATTGTTTTTGATAAAACAGGAACCATTACATCCAATAAAAAAAGTACAGCAACTTATAATGGAGAAGAGCTCTCATTTTCTGAAGAAACTCTACTAAAAAATACACTTCGTGGCTCAAATCATCCTTTAAGTAGAACCTTATATAACATTCTTGATGAGTACAACATTATTCCATTAAATCATTTTGAAGAACATTTGGGAAAAGGCATAGAAGCCTCGCATAACAACGATTATATTAAAATTGGTTCTGCCAGTTTTGTTGGCGCAACTGAAATTTCTGCACTAAATACAACGGTTCATATAAGTACAAATAATATATACAAAGGGAAATTTACTTTTTACAATAGTTATAGAAAAGGTTTGTCTAAACTGTTCAACAAATTAAAAAAACAGTACGATTTGGTCATCCTATCAGGAGATAATGAAGGTGAACTTGAAAATCTGAAAAAAATATTACCTACAAAAACTAAATTAATTTTTAACCAGAAACCAGACGATAAGTTGGAATATATAAAATACCATCAATCTGAAGGTGCAAAAGTATTAATGGTTGGTGACGGTTTAAATGACGCAGGAGCTTTAGCACAGAGTAATGTTGGTATTGCTATATCAGAAAATGTCAATGTATTTTCACCAGCCTGTGATGCCATTTTAGATGCATCAAAATTTAATCAACTATATAAATTTATAAAAGCCTCAAAGAGTGCCATAAAAATCATTAAATGGAGTTTTGTGCTATCGTTTATTTATAATGTTATTGGTCTTTACTTCGCAATAACTGGTCAATTAGCACCTGTTATTGCTGCAATTTTAATGCCTTTAAGCTCTATTAGCATTGTAGTATTTACAACTATTGCAACCAATCTATTAGGACGACAATTAAAATGATTAAAAATAACCAAACATGATAAAAATCATATTTTAAAAACAGGTTCAGCATTAATTTTGAACCATAACTTCAAATAGGTATGAGTGTTATATATATATTATTAAGTATCAGTATCGTTGTTGCTGTCGCTTTCTTTATTGCCTTTGTTTATGCTGTAAAAAAAGGGCAATATGATGATAGTTATACACCATCAGTCAGAATGCTTTTTGAAGACGAACTCGTAAAAGAGCAAACCAAACCATCTATTAAAACCAAAAAGACTAATTAATTATTATGGAAGTTCAACAATTTCATTACGATAACAAAATCGTTAAAAATTTCCTCTACGCTACAATGCTTTGGGGAGTTGTAGGTATGCTTGTAGGCTTACTACTTGCGTTCATGTTTTTATTCCCAAACTTAACTGACGGAATTTCTTGGTTAAGTTTTGGTCGTTTAAGGCCATTACACACAAATGCTGTAATTTTTGCCTTTGTTGGGAATGCAATTTTTGCTGGTGTTTATTACTCTTCACAGCGATTACTAAAGGCAAGAATGTATAGTGACCTTTTAAGTAAAATCAATTTTTGGGGCTGGCAACTTATTATTGTTGGTGCAGCCATTACTCTACCTTTAGGTTATACAACATCAAAAGAATATGCAGAACTTGAATGGCCTTTTGATATTGCCATTGCATTGGTTTGGGTTGTTTTTGGTACAAACTTAATTGGAACGATGATTAAAAGAAGACAACGTCACCTATATGTTGCCATTTGGTTTTATATAGCCACATTTGTAACTGTTGCTGTATTGCATATTTTTAATAGTTTAGAATTACCAGTTTCAGCTCTTAAAAGTTATTCTGTCTACGCAGGAGTTCAAGATGCATTGGTGCAATGGTGGTATGGACACAATGCAGTTGCGTTTTTCTTAACTACTCCATTTTTGGGTTTAATGTACTATTTTGTTCCTAAAGCAGCAAATAGACCTGTCTACTCTTATAGACTTTCTATAGTACATTTTTGGTCACTAATATTTATTTATATCTGGGCTGGACCTCACCATTTGTTATATACTGCTTTACCTGAATGGGCTCAAAGCTTAGGAACAACATTCTCTATAATGCTTTTAATGCCTTCTTGGGGAGGAATGATAAACGGACTTTTAACACTTCGTGGAGCTTGGGATAAAGTTCGAACTGATCCTGTTTTAAAGTTCATGGTAGTTGCTATAACAGGTTATGGTATGGCTACTTTTGAAGGACCAATGTTATCGCTTAAAAATGTAAATGCAATAGGTCATTTTACAGATTGGATTATTGCCCACGTTCACGTAGGCGCTTTAGCTTGGAACGGTTTCTTAACATTTGGTATGATTTATTATTTAGTTCCAAGGTTATTTAAAACAAAATTGTTTTCAACTGGATTAGCAAATTTACATTTCTGGATAGGGACTCTTGGTATTGTTATGTATGCGCTACCAATGTATGTTGCAGGATTTACACAAGCAAGTATGTGGAAACAATTTAACCCAGATGGTACTTTAGTATATGGCAACTTCTTAGAAACAGTCTCAGAGATTATTCCAATGTATTGGATGCGTGCCATTGGTGGAACACTATTTATTGTTGGAATGTTAATTATGGTGTATAATGTAATTATTACTATAAAAAATGGAAGCACAGTTACAGATGAATTAGCTGAAGCTCCAGCCTTATTAAGAGTTTCTAAAAAACGTACTTCAGGAGAAGGTTGGCATACTTGGTTAGAGCGTAAGCCAATTAAATTAACCGTTTATGCTACTGTAGCAATTTTAATTGGTGGTATAGTACAAATTGTACCAACTATTATGGTAAAATCCAATATACCAACCATAAGCAGTGTACAGCCTTATACACCTTTAGAACTTGAAGGACGTGATATTTATATTCGTGAAGGTTGTGTTGGTTGCCACTCGCAAATGATTAGACCTTTCAGAAGTGAAGTAGAACGCTATGGTGAGTACTCTAAAGCTGGTGAATACGTCTACGATCACCCTTTCCTTTGGGGAAGTAAACGTACTGGACCAGATTTACATCGTGTTGGTGGAAAATACTCAGATAATTGGCATCTTAACCACATGTACGATCCTCAAAGCACTTCATCAGGTTCTATAATGCCAGCTTATCAATGGCTTGTTAGAAATACACTTGATAAATCGCAAACAGAAGCCAAAATGAGAACCATGGTAAAATTGGGTGTGCCTTATTCTGAAGATGATATTTTAAACGCACAAGCAAATATGCTTGAGCAAGGAACTCAAATTGAGCAAAATTTATATTCAGATCCAGATTTTGCTGAAACCTATGAGGCTGATAAAAAAGCTGGAGGCTCAGAATTTGTTGAAATGAGAAATCGTGAAATAGTAGCTCTAATTGCTTACTTACAACGATTAGGAACAGATATTAAGGTAAAAGATTCAGAAACCGTTCAAAACTAAAACCATGCTAAAATTTGTAAAAAACCATATGGAGAGCATAACTGGAATAGAAATATACCCAATAATATCCTTGCTCATCTTTTTCATATTTTTTGTAGTCCTATTTTGGTGGGTAATAACAGCCAAAAAAGACTATATAAATACTGTAAGTAATATACCATTAGATAACCAAAACCAAACAGAACTATGAGACATTTAATTCCATCTTGGATAAGAGTACCTGTTGTATTCTTCATCATCTTAGGACTTGTAGAATACTTTGTAGATTCTGGTGATAAACCAGCATTTATTGAGCAACCAATAATTATGCTATTCTTGCTATTGGTATTATTAATACTTATTGCTATTGAAGCCATAGTTGGTTCAATGGATAATATTCTATATCAAAGCTTAAGTGAAGAAGCAAAAGCAAGATATGATGCACAGAAAACAAAAACACCTAAATTTATTAGTTGGATAGCCAATACTTACAAAAAACTTGTAGGTGGAAAGCCAATTACTGAAGAACATGAAATTATATTAGACCATAATTATGATGGCATTAAAGAACTTGACAACAGTTTACCACCATGGTGGTTATACAGTTTTTATATTTCTATCATATTTGCTGTAGTATATCTATTGCGCTTTCATGTATTTAATGGAGAAAACCAATTTCAAGAATTAGAAACTGAATATGCAGAAGCAAAAATAGCCATAGAGGAGTACAAAAAAACTGCCAAAGATTTAGTTGATATCAATACAGTAGAGCTATTAACAGATATCTCAGATCTAAAAGCTGGTCAGGCCATTTTTGAAACTAACTGTGTTGCTTGTCACAAAGCTGATGGTGGTGGTGGTATTGGTCCAAACTTAACTGATAATAATTGGATATTAGGAGGTGGTATAAAAAATGTATTTAGAACAGTTTCTGAAGGTGGTAGAGATGGAAAAGGTATGATTGCTTGGAAAGTGTTGTTAAAACCTGCTGAAATGGCACAAGTTGCCAGTTACGTTTTACAATTTCAGGGTACAACTCCAGCCGAGCCTAAAGCACCTGAAGGAGATATTTGGATGCCAGAAACAGATAATAGCACTGAAGTTCCAACAGAGACCAATGAATTCGTGACAGATTCAATCTCAGAAGTTGCTAATACAGTAATTGATTCTATACAAAATCAAGAATAGTAACAGTCAATTTAAGAGTTTTCATAAGAAAATGTATAGAAAGTTTTACTTAAGACACATTGATACAAAAATTTTCGAAAAAAAACCTAATTAGACTTAACACAAAAAACAAATAAATTGGAAGCTCCAGAAAACGAATCATTTAGAGATTCAATTGCCACCATAAACGAAGAAGGCAAACGTGCTTGGGTTTACCCAAAAAAACCAAGTGGCAAATATTACGAGAAGCGCAAAATAGTAAGTTATTTTTTATTGGCTTTTTTGTTTGCAGCACCTTTTGTAAAAATTAATGGCAATCAGTTTTTGATGTTCAATGTTCTGGAGCGTCGTTTTAATATTTTTGGTTTTCCATTTTGGCCACAAGACTTTCACCTATTCGTCATATCAATGATAATTGGTGTCATTTTTGTTACACTTTTCACAGTTGGTTTTGGTCGTATTTTTTGTGGTTGGATTTGTCCTCAAACCATATTTATGGAAATGGTGTTTAGACGTATTGAATTTTGGATTGATGGAGACAGAAACAAACAACGTAAATTAGATAGACAAGAATGGAATGCTGAAAAAATTAAGAAACGTATCCTTAAATGGTTTATATTTTTAGTCATTTCATTTTTAATTGCAAATATATTTCTTGCATACTTAATAGGTAGCGATAAACTATTAATGTATATAACCGATGGACCTTCTAAGCATTTAGGCACTCTCTTTCCCTTGTTAATTTTTACTGCAGTTTTTTATTTTGTGTTTGCATGGTTTAGAGAACAAGTTTGCATTATAGCTTGTCCTTATGGAAGACTACAAGGTGTTTTATTAGATAATAAATCCATTGTTGTGGCTTATGATCATAAAAGAGGTGAAGGCGAAAATGGCAGAAAGAAATTCAGAAAAAATGAAGATAGAACTGCTCTTGGTCATGGTGATTGTATAGATTGCTTGCAATGTGTACATGTTTGCCCCACAGGAATAGACATTAGAAATGGCACACAGTTAGAGTGTGTAAACTGCACTGCTTGTATAGATGAATGTGACCATATTATGGATAGCATCAACCTTCCAAAAGGATTAATACGTTATGCAAGCGAAGCAGAAATTGAAAAGAAAGAGAAATTTAAACTCACCGCAAGAATGAAAGGTTACATTGCTGTACTTGTTATTCTTATAGGAGTTTTAAGTGGTATGCTTTTGTTAAGAAATGATGTCGAAGCCAGAGTATTAAGACTTCCTGGGCAATTGTACGAGCATAAAGAAGGTGATATTATAAGTAATGTATTTACTTATAAATTAGTTAACAAAACCAACGAAGTTATTGAAAATGTAAATTTCAAACTCAGAAAATATAAAGGTGAAATTAAATTAGTATCAACCAACAATAATTTTATGGTTCCAGGACGAGGACTTGCCGAAGGGACAATGTTTATTGAAATTGATAAAAGCGAACTTAAAGGCGATAAAAACAAACTAATGATTGAGGTTTACAGTGGTGACCAACTTATAGAAACCACAACAGTAAACTTTTTAGGACCAAGAAGCTATAATTAGAAAGTAATGTCACACTGAGCGCAGTCGAAGTGTAGAAGAAAATAATATATTTAATTAAACAAGGAGATTCCTACTTTCGTGGGAAGTAAGAACATGAAAATAAATTGGGGAACAGGAATAGTCATTGCATTTATAGCTTTTATAAGCTTTATCATGTACTTTGTTGTTAACATGAACGTGAATAAAAAATATGATCACGATTTAGTTACAGAAGACTATTATAAAAAAGAGTTGGAGTTTCAAAACGATATAAACAAAGAAACAAACGCTAAAAACTTATCTGAAAATTTAAACTGGAAAAAAACAAACGAAGGTTTGGTAATAACATTCCCTGAAACCTTTGATATTAATAGCATATCAGGAAAAGTGTTCCTATATAGACCATCTAATAAACAATTTGACTTTGAAACTCAAATCTCAATGTCAAACCATATTTTGCTCATACCTGACAGTAGTTTGTTAGATGGTCGCTGGAACATAAAAGTAGATTGGCAATATAACGGAAAATCGTATCTCTACAAAAAGGAAATTATTTATTAATTATGCTTTGGTCTGCACTTGTGTTTGGTTTATTGGGAAGTTTTCACTGCGTAGGCATGTGTGGTCCAATTGCCTTTATGCTACCTGTAGACAGAAGTAATTCCTTTAAAAAAGTTAGTCAGATTTCTTTGTATCACTTTGGTAGACTCTTAGCCTATGGACTCATAGGTTTATTCTTTGGGTTGGTAGGAAAAAGCCTTTATATTTTTGGTATTCAGCAACAACTATCCATTTTTATTGGAGTATTAATGATTATTATAGTTCTAATTCCTGTGCAAACTTTCAACAAGTACAACTTATCTAAGCCTATTTATAAAATCATTTCTAAAGTAAAATCAGGTTTAGGTCAAGCTCTTAAAAAGAAAACAGCTGATACTTTTTTAACTATTGGGTTTTTAAATGGTTTCTTACCTTGTGGTTTGGTCTACATGGCAGTTTTTGCGTCAATGACAATGTCTAATGCAACTCAAGGTAGTTTATATATGGTTTTGTTTGGATTAGGTACTATTCCTTTAATGACTACTGCTATTTATGTTGGTAAATTTTTAAACTCTACAATTAAACAACGTATTCAAAAAGCTATTCCAGTTTTTGTAATTATTATTGGTGCTTTGTTTATTTTAAGAGGGTTGGGTTTAGGAATTCCTTACCTCTCTCCTGCTCCAGTAATAGAAATGGCTTCAAGTGCAATGGATTGCCATTAGTTTTTAACTTTAAAAACTTTCTCTAAAATAGTATCCATTAAGCACCATTTTGTTATGGATGATTGCAATAAATTTACACCTACAAAAGCGGTAAACCATAACCAATTAATATTAACTTTTACAGCTAATATTAAACTTATTAATATAAAAGTTCCTGCTATTGCTCTTATTAATCGTTCTCTCATAATAATTAATTTTAAATATATCTTTCTATTGGTACTAAAACTGCATGAACTGGAGTATTGGTTTCCAAAGTACTATTGAACTCTTCTATAAGGTCAAAAAGTTTGTCAATCTTTTCGTCTTCTATGAAAGAGAAAAACATTTCAGAATCTGAGCTGCTTCTCTCACTTGCAAACCAATTGGAAGCCACTTGCAACGATTTTGTTGTTTTATAACCTTCAATATCTACCTCACTATAAGCGTCAATGTTGGCTTCTTTAAATATTTTAAAAATATCATTTTGATATTCATCAACTACTGTTACTATTACTAATTTCATTTGTTTATTTTTATTACACTTCGAGTGAAGTTAATTATAATTTTTACGCTCTATTAAATAATATACTAATGGTACTACTAAGAGCGTTAAAACAGTTGATGCTATTGTTCCTCCCATTAATGAAATTGCTAATCCTTGAAATATAGGATCAAACAAGATGACAAATGCACCAATTACCACAGTTCCTGCGGTTAGCAATATTGGTGTTGTTCTAACTGCTCCTGCTTCAATAACTGCCTGTTTTAGTGGCACACCATCTTTTACCCTTAGATTTACAAAGTCTATCAACAATACAGAATTACGTACCATTATTCCAGCCAAAGCAATCATACCAATAAACGAAGTCGCTGTAAAAAATGCTCCTAAAAGCCAGTGTCCTAGCACGATACCAACCATAGAAAGTGGTATTGCCACCATCATGACAATTGGCGCTTTAAAGTTTTGAAACCAGCCAACTATCAGCATATAAATAATGATGATTACACCTAAAAAAGCAACTCCTAAATCGCGAAAAACTTCTAAAGTAATTTGCCATTCTCCATCCCATTTTACTGTATAATTATCTTCATAATCAGGCTGAGAAATGTATAATTCGTCTAATTTATAGCCTTCTGGAAGTTTGATATCTTTTAGTTTTTCTTCCATTCCAAGAATAGCATATACTGGACTTTCTAATTCTCCAGCCATATCTGCCATAACATACACCACACGTTTTTGGTTTTTACGATAAATACTTTTTGCTTTATCTCTTTCTTTAATTTCAGTTAAATCTCCAACAGACACCATATTTCCATGTTTAGATTTAACCTTTAGCTGTGAAATATCACGTATAGATGACTTTTCTTTTTCATCTAAAGTTAATTTAACACCTATTTGTTTTGATGAGTTTTCATTATACAAAGTAGCTACAGTAGCTTCAGACAAAGCCATATTTATTGTATATACAATTTGCTGCGGAGCAACACCATATAGCATTGCTTTTTCTTTATCTACTACAAAATTATATTCGGTTTGATGGTTTTCAACCATCCAATCAATATCTACAACATCGTTAGTGTTATTCAAAATGGTTTTTACATCATCTGCAATTTGCATTTGCTCTTCATAATTTGGTCCATAAACCTCAGCAACAATGGTCGATAATACTGGTGGTCCAGGCGGAACTTCAACCAATTTCACGTTTGCATTAAATTTTTGGGCAATTTTTTGTATGTCTGGGCGCATCAATTTCACTATATCATGACTTTGCTCATCTCTGTTGTGCTTATCTACTAAATTCACTTGAATATCTGCCATATTGCTTCCACCACGCAAATCGTAATGACGTACCAAACCGTTAAACGTTATTGGCGCAGATGTACCAACATAACTCTGGTAATTAACAACTTCAGGTCTTGTAGATAAATATTGTGCTACTTCTTGAGTTACTGCAGCAGTACGCTCAAGTGTTGTGCCTTCAGGCATATCAATAACCACTTGAAACTCATTCTTGTTATCAAAAGGCAACATTTTTACAGCTACAGATTTGGTAAAAAACATAGCTAAAGAGCCAATTAACAACACAACTGTGATACATAAAAACAACCAACGTTTTGTTTTATTTTCTATAAGTGGTCGCTCAAACTTATCATACATTTTATAAATGAAAGACTGCTGCATGCTATCTTCATCTGTTTCAATAGCGACATCTTTTGCTCCTTTTTTTTCTTTTTCGCGCAAAAACAGATAACCCAAATACGGTGTTATGGTTAAAGCAACAAAAAGTGATAATAACATAGCTATAGATGCTCCAATAGGCATTGGTGACATATATGGACCCATTAAACCCGAAACAAATGCCATTGGCAGAACAGATGCAATTACTGTGAAGGTTGCCAAAATTGTTGGGTTACCAACTTCATTTATTGCGTATAATGCTGCTTGCTTAAAAGGCAAGCGTTTCATTTTAAAATGTCTATGCATGTTTTCGGCAATGATAATGGAATCATCAACCACAATACCAGTAACAAAAACCAATGCAAAAAGGGTGATTCGGTTTAAGGTATAATCTAACATGTAATAACTTAACAAAGTTAGGGCAAAAGTGATTGGAACAGACAAAAACACCACCAAGCCACCACGCCAACCCATTGCAAGCATAACCACTATGGTTACAGCAATGATTGCTCCAATAAGATGCAGCAAGAGTTCTGATACTTTTTGTGATGCTGTCTCACCATAATTTCTGGTAACTTCTACATGAACATCATCAGGAATTAAAGTTTTACGTAAATGTTCAACTTTATCTAAAATCACATCAGAAATTTTCATCGCATCTGCGCCTTTTCGTTTTGCGATTGAAAGTGTTACTGCTGGATATTCTGATTTAAATGCATCTGCTTTTTCAGAGGCTTGACCAAACCCTAAGCTTACGTAGTTTTTCGGTATTTCTGGTCCATCAATAATTTTTGATACTTGCTTTAAATAAATAGGTTGGTTTTGCTGTACTCCAACAACTAAATTTTCAACATCAGTAACAGATTTTAAAAACTCACCAGTATTTACAAAAAATTCAGTGTCATTTGCATTAAAACTACCAGAGCTTAATTGTTGATTGTTAGCCTTTATCATTTCAGAAACTGATAAAAAATCTAAACCACTTGATGCTAATTTATCTTTATCTAAAACTACACGCAATTGCCTGTCTCTACCACCTATTTGGTGAGTTATAGAGACGTCATTTATCTTTTTAATTTCATCGTTTAACTCCTGAGCAATTTGTCTTAATTGGTAATCATCATAAGTTTCGCTCCATAGTGTTAGGCCCAACATTGGCACATCGTCAATAGCTCGTGTTTTTACCAAAGGAAACGTTACTCCTTGTGGCATAATATCCATGTGTTTGTTAATCTCGTTATACAATTTTACAAACGAACGCTCTATATCTTCACCAACATAAAACTGAACAATAACCATAGCTTGCTCTTGCATAGAAGTAGAATAAACATATTCTACACCTTTTATATTACTAATCAGTTTTTCAAGCGGTTTTACAACTTTGTTCTCAACTTCTTTAGGGCTTGCACCTGGGTAACCAACAAAAATATCTGCCATTGGCACATCTATTTGAGGTTCTTCTTCTCTTGGAATTAAAAACGAGCTCCATACACCAATAACCATAAAAACAATCATCAGTAGCACAGTAAGCTTTGAGCTTATAAAGCTTTTCGCTATTTTTCCAGCTATACCTTCTTTCATTTTTTTTTCTTTTTTTGGGCGTTTAAACGGGCTATTCGCTATATCTTTTTACCTGTTCTCGATACAAATTTGCTTTAGCAAATTCACTCGAACTAACGTAAAAAGGTTGTCGCTGCTATCCCTAACGCATCACTTTAGTTATTGAATTGAAATTTTTGCTCCATTAAATAATTTGCCATCTGCAGAAACAATATATGATTCATCTACTGATAAACCAGACAATACCTCAACCTGATCACCAAAGGTTCTGCCTAAGCGCAACCAACGTAGCAATGCAGTATTGCTGTGGCTTACTGTATAAATTCCTGTCAATTGACCTTGATTGATTATTGCTTCAGTTGGAATTAATACCATTGCGTTTTCAACTTGCTTTTCAACAGGGAATTGAACCGTTACAAACATGCCTGATAAGACTTTGGCTTTAGTTTCATCAAGAGAAACTGTTACCAAAAATTGTCCTCCAGTATTTTTTGCAGATGTACTTACTTCTGTAACTTTTCCTTTAATAGTTTGGTTTATTGATTTTACTATTACATTCACTATTGTTCCGTTCTTAATTTGAGAAATTTCACCTTCAGGAACCATTGTAGTAACTTCAAATTTGTTAGGAGTTTCAACTTCAATTAGAGGCATTCCAGGGTTTGCCATATCACCAACGTCAATAAATGTATTGGTAACCACACCATTAAAAGGTGCTTTTATATTGGTATAAGCAAATTGAGCATTTATTTCATTTTTCATTTGTTTTACAGCTTCCAAACGTGCTTTTGCCATTTCAAAATGCGCTGTCATGTCATCCAGTTCTTTTTGCGAAGCACTGTTTTTTTCAAACAAATTTTTAAATCGGTTATAATCTTTTTCTGCGTTTTTAAAACCAGCTGTAGCCTCAGTTATTCCAGCATTTACTTGTGCCAATTTTGCTTGCAAGTCTACATTATTAATTGATAGTAATTGTTGTCCTTTATTTACTTTATCACCAACTTTTACATTTATTTTTGTAACATAACCCATCATTTTTGTGCTTAAATTAGCACTGTTTGATGCCTGAATTTTTCCGTTTGCAGTTAGAAAAGGTGTATTGCTATTTATTGTAACAGGACTAATATTTACTGCGATTGGTTTTTGATTATCTGCAGTTTCTTTGTTTTTATCACTTCCACAGCTTGCTAATAAAAGTGAGAGTGCTATTATGCTTATATATTCCTTCATCTTATTAATTGTCTTTTGTTAAAAATTGTAAATATGATAGTGCGTAATTGTATTCAAAAATAGTTTGATAAAATTCTAACTGCTTTTGTACATATTGAGCTTCAGCTGTCAACAAATCTGACGTTTTTTCTAAACCTTCTTTAAATCGGTTTGTTCTAATTCTAAGTGATTCTTCTGATTGGTCTAAAGCTAATTTAGTGAGTTCCAATTTATTGCTAGCATCTGTAAGCAAACGATTTGCCTTGTTTAATTCTAACTGATTTTGCGATACATACTGCTCATATTCAAGTTTTGATTTTTCAAACTGAGCCTTACTTTTTTGGGCTACTCCAATTCGTTTTGAGCCTTGAAATAAATCCCAACTTAATTGCGCACCAACTAAATAACCGCTGGCATCGCCTTGAAATACTTTGTCATCATATAACTCATAACTTCCAAATGCATTTAAACGCGGCAAAAACGCCATTTTATTAGCTTTATGCATTGTTTCATAAGCATTTGAAACCAGTTTCATTGCTTTCATATCTGAACGTTCTTCTGGTACTATTTCTAACTCCAAATTAGAACTAGCTTCAATAGATAATTCGTCTTTAGGACTATAAATCACATCGTCCTTGTCATTCATTAAAAAAGACAAGTAATTTGATACATTCTCTATGTTACTTTTTGCAGACTGCAAGTTATTTCTAATTTCTGCAACCCTAACTTCAACCGACAAAATATCAGCACGTTGCAAGTAACCTTGTTTAAAGCTATTGTCTGCAATTTTTTTGTTTTCGGTAGCGGCTTCTAATGCTTTTTCCAATACTTCAACTGCCTTATATGATAATTGTAGTTGCATATAGGCTTTTTCAACTTCAAGATTTACAAAATCTCTTTTTCGTTGAGATTGTAAAGCCATTGCGTCCATTTTTATCTTTGCAGCTTTACGTTGGTACAGACCATCTACATTTATTAAAGGCTGTTGAATTTCAAATTTCGTGGCAAAATTTTCTGTTTTACTTGGATCGTTTAACAGCGTTGGGTTAAAATCACTTTGAGTTAAAATTTCTTGATTTAGCTTTGAGCCAAATGCCATTAAAGGGTTTGTGGTAGAAATTCCTGTGTGCGACACCGAAATATTAGGCAAAAAAACAGCATTGGTTTGTGTGTAATCTGCTTTGGCCTGTAATAAATCTTGCTCAGATATTTTTAGCAACCTATTTTCTTCAGCTGCTTTAATTAGCGCTTCAGATTTGGTAATTGGTATAATTTTTTGAGCCTGTAGTACTGATACAGAAAACATTAAACTATAAACCAAAAAAAATATGTTTTTCATTTGTGTAAATTTATTACCGCAAAAATAGGACAGTAATTGAGCGTGGTCGGTAACCTTTGTTACTTTTAAATAAAAAAGGTTTTAAAAGCTTTAATTATTATATAATAATGTGTTGTGCATTTTTATTAATACTGATTTTTGTCATAGTTTTCATTGTTAATATCTAATAACTTTATCATTGATTTTAAAACCAAATACAATGAAAAAAAGAACACCAATATCTGAAATAATGACATCAGATGTAATTACCTTAAACCATACTGATGACTTAGAAACTGCTGAAAGAATATTCAAAACAAAAAAAATTCGTCATATTCCTGTTGTTAGTGGAAAACAGATTATAGGTATGTTAAGCTATACAGATTTACTTAGAATTAGTTTTGCTGATGCAACTGATGAGGATGATTATGAAGTGGATACAACAGTTTATAATATGTTTACAATAGAACAAGTTATGGCAAAAAACTTAGTAAGTGTTCCTTCTGCTACAACTATAAAAGAAGTGGCAGAATTACTTGCAAAAAAGGAATTTCATGCACTGCCTGTTGTAGATAATAATGAACTTGTTGGCATAGTAACTACTACAGATTTAATTAACTATCTTATTGATCAATATTAAAACCAAAATAAACAATATTTTAATTAGGATGCCTTTGTCTTAATTAAAATATTGTTTTACATTTGTATAAAAATAGTCTATGTTTTCAAAAGCCTGTGAATATGGCATTAAAGCCTCAATTTTTATAGCTATTAACTCTTACGAAGGTAAACGCGTGAGTCCTAAAGAGATATCTGAAGAAATAGACTCACCTACTGCATTTACCGCTAAAATTTTACAAGCATTAGTTAGAGATAATATTATTAATTCGGTTAAAGGAGCTTATGGCGGATTTGAAATTGACAAAAATAAAATTTCAACCATAAAACTATCTCAAATAGTAAATGCTATAGATGGAGACAAGATATACAAAGGATGTGGTTTAGGTTTACATACTTGTGACGAAGATCATCCTTGTCCTGTTCATGACAAATTTAAAATAGTAAGATCTGAATTAAGAAACATGCTTGAGAATACCAACCTAGAACAACTTGCTCTAAATATTAAATCTGGAAGTGCTTTTTTGAAAATTTAATAACATTTAGTAAGTAAAAGTTAAACACTTCTCAAAACAAAAATTATTTATGGTTGATGGTGAGATAAACCAGATAGTTCAATCTTTTTTGCCCTTGTTAGAGAGGTGTTTTTCTTATTAAAAATCTTTATTTTTTGCCTTGATAGAAATTCTCCAAACTGGTAATAAAACCCAAACTACTAATACAGAAAATGAAACCATTAACCCAAAATTGGTTCCGAAAAATTGTTTAAATACAGCTCCTGTATAACCTAATAATGCAGATATATCAAGCTTTAACAAAATTAGAGTCCTTGATAAATCTATAGGATTTAGCATGGTGCCAACCAATGATAATTTATCTAAAGGATAATCTTCAAACATAATTAAAGTCATTAAAAAGACACCATCATAAATTATTGCTAATAGCAACCATAAAAGAATAGCATAACCAAAACCTTTGATTTTATTTTCATTAGATAAGGCAATATTAAAAGCCAATGCAGTAAAAATAAGCGTTAGGAAAACACCAGTAATGAGTAATAATGAAAAGTCCCAAATCGCATTACTTTTAAACAAACCATAAAAAACGAATGGAATGCCTAACCCTAAAATAAGACTCATTGAAAGTGATAAGGCAACACCTAGATATTGCCCTAAAAATATAGATGAGCGTTTTAAAGGTTGAGCCAATAATAACTCCGTAAATTCTTTAGAATTATAGTAGTACATCACACCAAAAATGGTGCCTATTAAAGGCACAAGTACAATAATGACATTCATTAAAGTAATGACTGCTTTGGATAAATCATTATTTAAAAATAATAGCACGATACCAAGTAATAAATAAAATGCAAAGTACACATAACTCCAGCGACTGCGCATTAAATCGTAAAAACTGTATTTTAATATTTTAAGCATGATTCTCTGTTAATATAGACGCAATAGCATGTTCAAAATCTGGCTGCTTGGTCTTGGTTTTTAAATCTTGAATGGTGCCCTTAAAGTATATTTTTCCCTCTAGTAAGAATACTATTTCGTCTGATACTTCTTCAACAAAACTCATAATATGAGATGTAATTAATATAGTTTTTCCTTTTGCTTTTTCAGCCTGGATTAAGTCTTTCAGTCTTATAAGTGAAATCGGATCTAAGCCTGAAGTAGGCTCGTCTAAAATAATGAGCTGACTATCAAACATAAAGGTTAAAACAATATTCACTTTCTGTTTTGTACCTCCAGAAAGATTGCCAAGTTTCTTGTCTAAAAAAGGTTCTATCATAAACAACTCTATCAAACGTATTTCTTCATTTGTAGGTTTGCGTAAATCCTTTATCATTTTAATAAACTCCTTGACTTTTAAGTTACTCGGAAAATTGGCTATTTGTGGCAAATAATCAATGTTATGTCTGTAATCTGAGTTTTTCTTAATATTATTGCCTTGAACCTTAATACTACCTTTATTAGGAATAACCATGCCTAGTACAGATTTAATTAAGGTTGTTTTACCAGATCCATTTGGACCCAACACTGCGAAAATTCCTCCTTTATTGATATTTAGGTCTACTCCTTTCAAGACTTGATTTTTGCCAAATTTTTTATGTAAATTTTGAATACTTACCATGATGCTTTTTTAATTAAAGGGTTGTTGTCCAATAAATTATCAGGTGTAAAAACTGGTGATACTTTTTCTGAAAAATCAATGATATCAATAAATAGGCTACGCAAAAGGATAATCGTTTCTGGAGTTTTATTTACGATATAAGAAAACAGCTTAACAGGTCTATATGGCACGTCTCCTACTCCATTTTTATCAAGATCATAACCTGTATAATTACTCCAATAATTTCTATCAAATACGTTATCGTTTACTTTACTATTGTAGGATATATCAAAAGAATTGTATAAAAAATTATTTTCTATAAAACTATTAGCGTAGCATGCACCTCTAACTTTAACTGCCCAACCATTGTTTAAAAAATTATTGTTTTTATATAGAATTCTATTTGATCCTTCAATATTTATTCCAATGGTGTTTTCCTCAAAGGTGTTGCCTATAATTTCGGCATCATTTATCTCTTTTAAAAGCATACCATAGGAAGCTGTTCCCCAATTTTCTTTAAAAGTATTGTTGTGCATTTTAATTTTTTTGGAAAACATGACCGCAACTCCTGCTCCATTGTTTTCAAAAGTATTGTCTTGATAAGTATCATCGTTTGAAAACATAAAATGCAAACCATAACGCAGGTTTTGCTCGCTAACATTGTTTTTTATAACACAATTATCTGAAAACTCTAAGTAAATGCCATCGCGAACATGTTCTACATAGTTATGCTCTATTTCAATAAAGTTGCTGTACCACAATTGTATACCATTTCCAGAATTGTATTCTTCAACCGCATCACCTATCACTTTGTTGTGATAAATTTTACCATAGTTAGATTTTTCAATATAAATTCCAAAGAATAACTTCTCTAAAACTACATTTTGAATCACAAAATTTTTGCTTTTCCTAACTCGTATTGCTGCATAATCTTCAGTATAACTTGTACCTACATTAATAACAAATAAACCATCAACAGTAACATTATCCGAAATTATAGTAATGATTTCACCTTTAAGTTCCCCATCAATAATAGGATAATTTTCACCTATAATAGTTAGAGGTTTGTTTATTACAATATCATGTTCTTTATATGTTCCTTTTTTAACATGGATAGTATCAAAATCTTTAGCTTGTACAATAGCATCTTTTAAGCTTGTAATTGAACATGTACTGCATACCTCAATGTTTTGAGTATATATTATGTTAGTCATTAAAATGACTGAAAAAAATGTGAGTAATTTGTTCATGGATCTAGTTTTTTAAATGGACTAGTAGTTCTTCCCATGAATACAATGAACCACCTTTTTCTGATTGAATCTTTTCCGCTTCTGTTTTATTCTTAATGGCTGTGAGGAAAGCTCCCATTGGGCTCGGAACATTTTCACTTATTAAAAATGTAGCCTTGGTAGCATCAATTAATACTCCGGGTTCTGTATAATGGTTTGTTAGATACAGTCTTATTTCAGATGAATCTTCAAATTCATACAAAAAATTAATCATACACTCTGATGCATCAAACTTGTATACCTTTCCTTTGTTGGTTACAATTTCTGCTCCATGAACCTTATCAACAATGGTCATTTTACAAAAATGACAGCCATCATTGCCATAATCAATGGCTTGAGGTGATACATTACAACCTAATAATAGTAGTAGTAATGCAACTAGTGAATGGTGTTTTAGTGTTTGCATTTTTTTTAGTGTTTTAGTGTTTTTGAGTCATTTGTTTTATTTCTCTACATAGTCAATTGTTTTTTGTGATTTTTCTTTCCTATTAAATAAGCTACTAATCCCATTGATATACCTAATCCGAGGAAGTATGCTCCTAATCTTGGGTATGAATGAGCTCTAAAATTCAAAATATCTTTACTACCAAATAATGGAGGTTGAAATCCCATAACAGAACCATCTGGATTAGTGAATTTCATAATGGCTTTTGGATCTAAATTATGTCCATAATCATGTTCCCAAAGGTAAAAGTCATAGAGCCCAGCACTACTTAAAACTATCATCAAAACAAACCAATACAAAAACCATTTATAGTTTCCTTTAAAGGCTATTATTAAACCTATAAGGCTTGTAATTATAATTCCTGCTGGAAATATTTTAAATTCTGGGATAGCTTCAGGGATATACTTCATACCAACATAATGGTTCATTAAATTAATGTTTTTAATGTCATGCGGATTAGCATCAGCAAAATCATTAATGTATATGTACATACCTAATGGCGTTGGATATTGTGGTGCTTCCAGAGTAATTTTCCAAAGTGGAAAAAGAAACAATCCTAGTGGTAAAATAGCTGCAAGCAACATTATGATATTTGACTTTTTCATCGTCTTAGTTCCCACTAGAAAGTGGGAATCTGGTTTTAATTAATAATTCTTTTATTTTTAGTATTTAATCAAGTAATATTTAGCACATGCATTGTATTACTTATTTTCATAAAGCCATGTTTATTCGAGATTCCTGCCTTCGCAGGAAATAAAAGGCGAGAGCGAAAAGACTACTCTCGCCTTTATTAGGAAAATAAACACTAAAACAAAATTCTCCTAAGTTCGTTTTACTCTATATCTTCTCCTAATGACCATTTTAATGGAGTGTTAGCATTGGCTGCAGACACTCTAACATAACCTTGCATTTCTTGGTGCAGTGCAGAACAGAAATCTGTACAGTAAAAAGGCCATACACCTTCTTGCTTAGGTTCCCAAGAGAATGTTTCTGTTTGTCCTGGCATAATTAATAGCTCAGATGTGTTAGCTCCGATGATACTTATACCATGTGGAACATCGTAATCTTGCTCTAAATTGGTGACATGAAAGTACACTTTGTCTCCTACTTTTATACCTTCAATGTTATCTGGAGCAAAGTGACTACGAATGGTTGTCATATAAATATGAACTGTTTTACCATCACGTACAACTTTGGTTTCAGCTTCGCTTTTTGCAGCATATGGATGCTTGTTATCTTCAAGATTAAATAACTTAGTTTGTCGCGGTTTAATTAAATCTGCAGGACATCCAGCGGCATAATGAGGTTCACCAACTGTTGGAAAATCTAAAAGTAATTCCATTTTATCTCCTGAAATATCATACAATTGTGCAGATTGAGTTAATTCAGGTCCTGTTGGTAAATAACGATCTTTTGTAATCTTATTCATTGCTACTACGTATTTACCAAATGGTTTTTGAGAGTTTCCTCCAGGAATCATTAAGTGACCAACTGAATAATAACAAGGTTGTCTATCAAGTACTTCCCAAGTACCAACTTTCCATTTTACAACTTCAGATGAAATAAAAAATGTGGTATAGGCATTACCTTTGTCATCAAACTCAGTATGTAAAGGTCCTAAACCTGGTTGTTCAACTACACCAGCTAAAGACGATTCGAAATTTATAATTGGTATACCATAAGCGTCACCAGAAAACTCTTCGTTTTCAATAGCACTTAACATTTTTGTAAATGAGTGAACTGTTAAGTTAGCAGAAAGCTTTCCACTACCTACAATATATTCACCTGTTGGGTCCACATCACAACCATGAGGTGATTTTGGAGTTGGCATTAAATAAACTGCTCCAGGAACGTCCAACGGATTCACTGTAAGTACTTCTTTTTTCATGGTAGAAGTTGCCATGTGTGTATTTTCATCATACACATTATGTGCATAATTAGTTGGCATCATTGTTCCTCCACCATTGTTTACATACTCTTCTATTTTCTTCCAGTTTACAGCAGCAATAAAATCTTTATCATTTTGAGAGGCATTGACTTCCATAAGTGTGCTTGCTTCTTCAGTATTATATGTTGAGAAGAAGAACCATCCATGTGATTTTCCTCGACCTGGATGAGATAAATCATAATCAAATCCTGGCATGATTAATTGAAATTTAATATCCATGTTTCCATGCTCTGGCTCTACAGAAATAAAAGTTAAAGCACCTTTAAAATTGCCTTTGTAATCTTTAATAGGCATATCTTTTTGAGGAATTGGAACAGAGAAACGCGTTCCTGCAACAACATACTCCGTATTTTCAGTTACAAAAGATGAACTATGATTACCAGCACTATTAGGTATTTCAATAATCTCTGTAGTTTCAAAAGTAGATAAATCCACTTTTGCTATACGTGGTGTATTGTTACCATTAATAAACACCCAACGACCATCTATTACGCCATTTGTTTGTGAAATATCAGGATGGTGAGCATCATCCCAAGGCACAAAACCATGAGAAGTGTTTAACATTGGCTTTGTTTCTTCATTATAGCCATAAGCTTTTTCAGCATCTTGAGAGAATACTGGAATTACTTTAAATAAACGTCCTGATGGTAATCCGTAAACAGATAACTGCCCACTAAATCCTCCTGAAATAAAAGCATAAAACTCATCATGGTCTCCTGGTGCTACATAAACTTTTTCGGCTACATTACCTGCGAGTGCTCCAGAGTTTTTATCTGATTTAGTTCCATTATCACAACTGGTAAATGTTACAAGAACAGTTACAGTTGCTAAGATTGATTTTAATAAATTCTTCATTGTTAAATTAAATTAGATTAGTGTTTTTTATTCTTCAGTTGGAGGCAATAATACCTTGTCTATAACATGTACAATGCCATTACCTGCTTTTACGCTGGCAATTATATTAGCTCCGCCAATTACTGGTTTACCATCAATAACTTCAACTTGAACATAGCCATTATTGGCTTGTCCTAATTTTTTAAGTTTTGTTAAAATATCAGTGCTTAAGTTTCCTGGTGTTACATGATACTTTAAGATATTGGCAAGAGCAGCCTTATTTTCAGGCTTAACTAAATTTTCAACTGTTCCTTCTGGTAAAGCAGCAAATGCAGCATCTGTAGGAGCAAATACAGTGAGAGGTCCTACGTTAACCAATGCATTTTCTACTTGTGCAGCTTGTACTGCAGCTACTAATGTTTTGTGATCTGGAGATCCAATTGCAATTTGTAAACAATTAGGAGTACCTTCATCATCTTCAATAAAGGCTTGACCAGATCGTTCAGTATTAGTGTCATCAGCTTGGACTGCTGTAGAGGTCGTTGAGGCTTCATTGTTTCCATTTTTACACGAGCAAACTAATGCTACAAGCGCAAAAACAAAAAATAGATGTTTAATTGTTTTCATTTGCTTAATTTTTATTGTTTTTATAGTCAAATGTAATTCGCCAATAATCTTTTCGGTTGGCATCAACCTCTTGTTACGGCTCATTTCATATTGTGTGATTATAAGGTTCTAAAATATTCTAAAACAGCTCTAGCTTCATCTTCTGTTAGATTTTGATTAGCCATAGGTGAGCCATTAAATTCAATAAGTAATGCTTTTGCAAGAGGATCGTTTTTAACCATTCCTTCTGGATCAAGTATCATGTTCATTATCCATTCTGGAGAACGTCTTTTTAAAAGACCTGTTGGAGCTGGTCCAATAAATTTTTTATCGGGACGATGGCAAGCAGTACACATCTTATCAAATACGTCTTTACCTTTAGCAGCCATAGCTTGATCAATCTCAGCTGGAAGGGCTAAACTTGTTATTGGTCCAATACCCTTGTTAGACAAATCAATAGTTTCTGATGCTTTAGTATCTGCAGCAGGTTCTACTTTTTTGGTTGTAGTTTGCTTTTTAAGTTGAACTTTTTCTTTCTCTTCCTTTTTTTCTTCACCTCCACAACTTATGATGGTGAGTGATAAGAAAAGTACTAATAGTTTTAGTGTTGATTTCATAATATTTATAATTTATACTACAAATCTATTACCAAGAGTGGTGAAAAAATATGATAAAAATCATATTTAGGATAAAAATGTCCTTTTTAAAATCATTAGTGAATAAACACGCTGAATATTATTGCTACATAAATAAAAAGAGCCAAGAATATCTTGGCTCTTTTTACAAAGTATAGATAATTTTATATTCTAAATGTCATTACAGGAAGCTCAGAATGGTTTGCAATATCTTCACCAATACTTCCAGCAAAGAAATGTGTCACTCCTTTTCTTCCATGAGTTGGTATAGCAATTAAATCTGCTTCTATTTTTTTAGCATAATTTAAAATACCTTGTTCAACAGTATAATCTGCATGATAACCAACAGAATTCAATTTATCAAGATTACCATTGGCTGTCATTAAAAATTCAGATATTCTATTTTCAATTTCTGTAGAACTTTTAAAGTGTTCATTAGGTAAATTAACATATACCAATTTAAGTTTAGAGCCTAATTTATCAAATAAACGAGTAGCTTTCAAATAGGGTTCTACATTCTCTTCGTCAAAATTTGTTGCAAACAACACTTGATCGAAGCTTACATTTTTCAATTCATGTTTTACTACTAATACAGGAATTTCTGCATTTCTTACTACACGTTCAGTGTTAGAGCCTACAAAAAATTCTTTAAATCCACTAACTCCATGAGAACCCATTATAATAAGGTCTGCATCTTCTTCTTGAGCCACATCATTAACTTCGCTAAACACCTTAAAATGTTTCACAATTGGAACCACCTTAATGCCTTGCAGATAGGGTTTTGCTAAAAAAGTTTCAAATTTTTGTTCGGCCAATTTTAAGAAAAACACTGCTTTTTGGTACTGTTCTCCTTCTGAAGCTGTAAGCATTATATCAGACATTTCAAGCATGTGCAATGCTAACAACTCTGCATTATACTTTTTAGCCAATTGAGCAGCAACTTTAAGTGCAAATTCAGAATGTTCAGAAAAATCTATTGGTACAATTATTTTTTTCATGGGTAATATTTTAATGGTTTATAAATCGTCTTATGACGTTTATAAAGTAAAATTATATTTATATAAAGATAAAAACTATGATATTTATCATATAGACATTATGATATATTTCTAAAAATATAGAAATAATCATAAAAAAGAAATTTGCAATTCGCCTATTATTGAAGTAACTTTCATACCAAATTTTAAACACTATTAAAACATGAAAAAATCGATTATTTTATTGTTTGTTTTATCTCTAGTATTAACAACAGCATGTAAAAATGATAAGAAAGCAAATGAAGGTGAAACAACTGAAACAACAGAAGAAACATCAAACACAAAATCGGTTGACACCACTAAATCTATAACCACAGATAAAATAACAGTGATTTTGGAGTCAAAAAGTGGCAGCACTGCAAAAGGTAATGTGGTTTTTAGACAACGCTCAAACACGGTATCTATGACAGCCGTTTTCACTGGATTAGAAGAAGGAGAACATGCAGTACATTTACATGAAAAAAGTGATTGCTCAGCAGAAGATGGCTCTTCAGCTGGAGGCCATTGGAATCCTACAGCTCAACCTCATGGTGAATGGGGAAGCGAAACTGGATATCACAAAGGTGACATAGGTAACTTTACTGTAAATGCAAATGGTGTAGGTACCATCACTTTTGTCACTGATGAATGGTGTATTGGTTGTGGAGACGACACCAGAGATATTATCGGCAAATCCGTTATTGTACATCAAGGGACAGACGATTTTAAATCGCAACCTTCTGGAGCAGCTGGAGCTCGTGTGAGCTGTGGTGGCATTATCCAGTAATCTAACCTATAATAAGTAAGAATGAAAAGCTGCATTTAAGCGGCTTTTTTTATTTAATAAACAACATACTTTTATCTTTGTATAAATTAAAAAGGAATGCTTATGAATCCTTCAGCAAATGGATGGATTACAAAACTTTTAAAAACAATAAGTGAAAATCAGGAGTTTAACAATCAGTCTGAAGCAGCACTGTATTGTAGCTTAAGAGATTCTGGTTTTTTATATGGTAACAATAAAAGCTTGATAATAAGTTTTATAGAAAGTCAGGATTTAACTGATGAAGAAATGAGCAAGGTGAATTTATTCTTAGCCTTATATTTTACACATCACAAATCAGAAAGCAAACTCAAGTTTTTAGAAAGCATTATAACTTTTTACAAGAGCATCGACGTTTACAAATCATCGTTTTTTAGCTCCGTGTTTTCAAGCAAAATTTCTAATGGTTTACTCGAAAAAATTATCCATAAACGTGTTCAAATAGATGATAATATTTTAATTAAAAACTTTAATTACTTTGTTATTAACGCTTTACTTTATGTTGACATACTTGCTTATAAAGAATTTTTAGTAAATGACTATATATCTGTAGATTACATAAAGAAACTTGAAGCATCAATTGAAAAAATTGTTTTGGATGCTTTAAACGCTAAAATTGAAAAAACTAAATTTGACGAGAGCTTAATTAAATTGTTTGAATCCTCTTTACGTTATCAGGATAATACTACCATTAGTCATGATGAAGCAATAACAAATTTAACAACAAAACATGAAAAATGGTACTTGTTTGATATAGCTTGTATGTCTACTTGGAGCGACAAAATTATTGATGAAAAAGAACAATTATTTCTATTCAATTTAGGAAAAGAGCTTGCCCTTTCAGAAGATATTATTAAAAACTCGATACATTCTGTAAACTCATTTTATACCAAATATAAGGATAGTATAGACTTGTTAAGTTCCAGAAATATAGTAAAGAATTTTTACGATAATTCTAGCAAAATGGTAAGTAAGCTTGTTTCTAGAAATAAAAAAAGGTTACAAAAAGAGATACAACAAAGTAAAGAGCTTATGGTTTTAATTAGCCAATCTACAGTTAGAGATTTATCTAAAGAAGAATCCAAACAACTACAAGAACAACTCTTAGATATTATAAAAACCATACCAAGTTTAGCTATTTTTATGCTTCCTGGTGGTGCAATTTTACTTCCTCTATTTGTGAAGTTAATTCCAAAATTATTACCATCAGCTTTTGATGATAATCGCATTGAAGACTAACTAATATGTTAAACTTTAAAACAGCCTTAAATAATAAAGATTTCAAGGTCATTTCTGAACTGGCTAAAACAATTTGGACAGAACATTACACACCAATTATTGGTATTGAGCAAGTAAAATATATGTTGGATAAATTTCAGTCTCAAAAAGCCATAAAAAAACAAGTAATGGATGATAATTATATGTATTACATCCTATCAAATGAGAGTATTACGATTGGCTACATATCTATTAAAAAAAATGATGACACTCTGTTTTTAAGCAAACTTTACATAGATAAGCATAATCGTGGTAAGGGTTTTGGTAAATTAGCAATGAATTTTATTGAAGAGCTAGCAAAAAACTTAAATTGTAACAAAATATATCTTACTGTCAATAAATACAATACTAACTCCATTAAGACTTATAAAAAAGTAGGCTTTAATATAATTGAAGAACTTGTCATTGACATAGGCAATGGTTTCATAATGGACGACTTTAAAATGGAGAAACTTATTTAATTTAACAGTGTTACCCTTCATTTTAAGTATTTAATTTGGTATTTTTAAAATTCACTAAATAACCAACATTTTTCAACTATTAAATTCTTATTATGAGACACTTTACAACATTGTTTTGTATCGTTCTACTATCATTTACAATTCAGAACCTTACAGCTCAAAATTTAAATCAAGACACAGAAATACCTGAAGAATTTTATAATCAACTAGAATGGCGAAATATTGGACCATACAGAGGTGGTCGCTCTCTTGGAGCAGCTGGAAGTCCTGGGCGACCAAACGAATACTATTTTGGAGCTACAGGTGGAGGCTTATGGAAAACTGTTGATGGTGGAACTGAATGGTTTCCAGTCACAGATGGTCAAGTAACCAGTTCATCAGTTGGTGCAGTAGCTGTCGCTGAAACTAATCCTGACATCGTTTATATTGGAATGGGAGAAGTTCAATTACGTGGCAGCATCACTCAAGGTGATGGAGTATACAAAACCTCTGATGGTGGAAAAACCTGGAGGCATCTTGGCCTTAAAGAAACACAAGCGGTTGCACGAATTCGTATTCATCCAACTAATCCAGATATTGTTTACGTTGCAGCTTTAGGTCATCCTTATGGAGATAATCCTGAGCGTGGTGTTTTTAAAAGTACAGATGGTGGTAACACATGGAAAAAAACATTATTTGTCAGTGAAAAAGCTGGTGCTGTCGATTTAATTATTGATAGAAATAACCCAAATGTTTTATACGCAAGCACATGGCAAGTTTACAGAAAAGCTTGGAAAATGTGGGGAGGAGGACCTGATTGTAAACTTTGGAAAAGTACTGATGGTGGCGAAACTTGGTCAGACCTTACTCAAAATCCGGGAATGCCTGAAGGTCCAATTGGAAAAATCGGAGTCACAGTTTCTCCTGCCGATTCAAATAGAGTTTGGGCTATTGTTGAAGCTAATGAAGGTGGTGTTTTTAGATCTGATGATGCTGGAAAAACTTGGACAAGAACCAATGATGAACGTAAGCTAAGACAACGTGCATTTTACTACTCAAGAATTTATGCAGACCCTTGGAATAAAGATATTGTTTATGGCTTAAATACTGGATTATATAAGTCAACTGATGGTGGAAAAACCTTCGATATCACTATTAATGTGCCTCATGGTGATAATCATGATTTATGGATAGATCCTAACAATCCAGATAGAATGATTAATGCAAACGATGGTGGTGGAAACGTAACTATAAATGGTGGGAAAACTTGGACTGAGCAAGATTACATAACTACTCAATTATATCATGTTATGACCACAAGTGATGTGCCATATCATGTAGCTGGAGCACAACAAGATAATAGTACTGTTGCTGTACCAAGTGATGGTTGGGATCACATGCAAGCCAGAGGTCCAAATCATGGTTGGTATTATGCAGTAGGTGGTGGTGAAAGCGGCTGGATAACTCAGCACCCAACTAAACCTGATATTTTTTATGCTGGAAGCCAAGGTGCTCTTTTAACACGTTATGATAGAAGCAATGGACAAATTAGAGATATTCAGGTATATCCTCGTTTTTTCTCTGGTGAGCCAGCAAGTGCATTACCTGAACGCTGGCAATGGACCTTCCCAATAATGTTTGCTCCTCAAGATGAAAATGTGATGTACACTTGCTCACAGCATGTATGGAAAACTACTGATGATGGTCAATCTTGGGAAAAAATTAGTCCAGATTTAACTTATGCTGACCCTGAAACCTTAGGAAAAACAGGAGGCATCATAACAATGGATATGAATGGTCCTGAAATTTATGCTACAGTTTTTGCTTTAGCACCTTCAAATCACGATATCAATACAATTTGGGCTGGGTCTGATGATGGGAAAATGCATATTACTCGTGATGGAGGAAAAAACTGGGAAGATATTACACCTAAAGATCTTCCAAAATTTTCTAGAATTAGCATTATTGATGAATCATTGCACAATCCAGGCACACTATATATTGCTGCTAATAGATACCAAGTTGATGATAGAGAGCCATATGTGTTTAAAACCCATGATTATGGAAAAACATGGACAAAAATCATTAACGGAATTGCTCCAGGTCATTTTGCTAGAGCAGTAAGAGAAGATCCTGTGAGACCTGGTTTATTATTTTTAGCAACTGAGCATGGTGTTTACTTCTCTATGAATGATGGCGAATTATGGAAAAGCCTTCAATTAAAACTTCCAGACACTCCTATTCGTGATTTAGTTATTAAAGATAATGATGTAGTGCTAGGTTCTCATGGACGTGGTTTTTGGATTTTAGACAACATTCAACCACTTCGTCAATTTAAAGGTAATATGACAAGCCAAAAAGCAGTTCTTTTTAAACCTGCTGATGCTATTAGAGGTATAAGTAACCTAGACCTTCAATATTACCTAACTGATGAAGCTGATTCTGTCACATTTGAAATTTTAGATGCCAATGGTAATGTAATTACGTCTTTTTCAGGAGATCAACCTAAATACAAAAGAGATCCTAATATTCCATGGTGGGAAAGAGAGCCTGCAAAACCAACAACAGCAAAAGGATTAAACACTTATTCATGGAATTTACGCTTTCCTGGCGCAACTACCTTTGAAGGTATGATTATTTGGAGTGGTCGACCTGCCAATGGTCCTAAAGCTCCTCTTGGAAATTATAAAATACGAATGAAAGTTGGTGATTATTCAGAAACTCATGATTTTGAAATTAAAATAGATCCTAACTTAAAAGGAATCACCAAAGAAGACTTGCAAGAGCAATTTGATCTAGCTACAAAAATCATGAATAAAACGAGTACAGCTAATGAGGCAGTCATTAAAATTAGAGATATTAAATCTCAATTAAACGATGCGAAAGGTAAAATTTCAAGTTCTGATTACAATAAAACCATAACTCCTTTTATAAATAAAATTTCAACCATTGAAGAAGATTTATATCAAGTGAAAAATCAGTCAGGTCAAGATCCTTTGAACTTCCCTATTAAATTGAATAATAGGTTAGCCTCATTAAGACGAAGTGTTGAAACTGGAGACGCTAAGCCAACAGTTGGTGCATATAAAGTATTTCAAGAGTTATCTAGCGAATTAGATCAGCATCTAACTAAATTAAATCAAATACTAAATTCTGATCTGTCAAAGGTTAATCAGTTATTAAAAAAAGCTGGTAAAAAAGAAATATCTAAGTAATTCTATTAACTAAATACACAAAAGCCTGCAATTTTAAGACTTTGCAGGCTTTTTATTTTTTCAATTAAGCTACAGCTTCTCCATTAAAATAGCTGTAATGGTTTTAATACCATCAACATAATTACCTAATCGAATGTTTTCGTTTGGACTATGCTGATTGTTGTCTGGATTAACCGTTGGTACACCAACAGCTGGAAGTCCTAAAGTGATTACAAATGGCGAAATAGGTATAGAGCCTCCCATTGTTCTAATCTGGATTGGTTCTTTTCCAAATGCAGTTATCATTCCTCTACGTAGCCATGCTCCTATTTCGGTATCAAATTCAGTTCTGAAAGCTCCATAAGAAATCTCAGCATTAAATCTAGCTATTTTATCATGAGTCATACGTTCTTCTTCTGTTGGTTGGTTTTCAATTAAATAATAGCCTTGATTTATAATATGATCTTTTACCAATTTAACCATCCTATCACCTTCTGTTTCTTTTACCAATCTAATATTTAGTTCTGCTATTGCAGTCTCAGGAATTATTGTTCGTTTTTTATTTCCAACCCAAGCAGATTCCATTCCTAATATGCCTAAAGCAGGATATTGTATGGCTTCTTGAAAATTATTACCAATATTTTCTGTTGAAGCAATACCGAAATCTTTTTGTATTTGAGCTTCATCATCAGGAACTTGTTTTAAAATTTCTTTCACTTCATCAGTAATTGTAATACCATCATACCAATTTGGTATGGCAACACGACCATCATCATGCCACATAGTAGCTAATAACTGAGATAATTTTCTTGCAGGATTTGGGGAATAATTTCCATAATTACCACTGTGTAAAGGAACTCTTGGTCCAAAAACTTCTAATGAAATTGTGGCTATTCCTCTTGCTCCATAACTCAAGGTTGGTTGGTTTGACAAATGCCTTGGGCCATCAAAAATCACTAACATATCTGCAGCAAGTTCATTTTTATACTTACTAACTGCTTCAGGCAACTGAGGCGAACCTAACTCTTCTTCAAAATCCATAATAACTTTTATGTTGAAGTTAGGCTGAATATTCAAATCGTTAATAATATCCATCGCCTTTAAAAACATCATATCTGGACCACGAGCATCTGAAGCTGAACGTGAAAAAATACGCCAATCTCTATTGATTTCTCCATTTAAATTATTCCAATCAATAATATTCCAATCTCCATTGACACCTTGTTCTTTTAAGGCTGGAATGTAAGGATCTGGCTGGTGCCATTTTGTAGTATCGACTGGCTGGCCATCTACTTGTAAATAAATAAGAACTGTTTTTTTAGCATTAGTATAGTCTCTTGTAGCTAATAATAGAGGAACTGTTTCAGTTTCTAGGCGTTGTGTTTTAAAACCTCTTTTTGCAAAAGCATTTTCACACCATTTTACGTTGGGTTCAATTTGCCCAGATTGATAGGCATCATTTGGTAAACTGAAAAACTCTTGGAGTTCATCAAATGATGATTTTGCATATTTAAGGGATAATGCATCAAGATCTAAATTCTTATTTACTTGAGAAACAGATGAGAAGCACACAAAAACTAAAATAACAATTGAAAGGGATTTTTTGAACATAATTATTGAAAATTGGATAATGTCACAAGTTAGTAATTTTTTAAGATTCAAAATTAAAGACCACAAGCTGGTTTTTCTGATTTCGAAGTTGAAAGTATTCCATTTTCAATATACCAATTTTCCCAAGTACCACCAGAACCAGTATTCCAATCTGCGAGATTAAAATAATTTTCACCTGTACTGTTCCCAGAGACCTTGTAAACTTTAATAGCTTCATTGCTCCTACTCCACGTTAAGGGTATTGAAGACTCACATGTTTCAGGATTAAAATCCTTCGTACAATTAGCTTGAAGGAAATATGCATAACTTTCTTTATCAGGATAACTTCCAAAAACATTTGCCTTTCCATTAGAATCTATACAAACTGCCGTACGTTCATTACAAGCTATTCCAAAAGAACGCATTTCATTGTCATTTGCAAATCTCGCTAAAAAAACACTGTGTCTTCCACGTCTGTTTCTGGCATCGTAATGTGTGTCTGTAATTGTTCTTTCTAAAAAAGGAATTGATAAAAAGTCATTATATCCTAGTGATACTTTTTCATCAAACGGATTTACGAGAGCTTCGTCACTAGTCACAGTATCTTTTGATGCATCAAAATAATAATTCCCCAGAATAGCCATTCCTGCACTTGTTCCTCCAATAACGCCTTTTTTTGAGTTGATAAATACATTTAAGGCATCTTCCATAGCATTGTCCTTAAAATAGCTAACATAATTAAACTGGTCTCCACCAGCAAACCAAATACCTTCAGCTTTGGCTACTTTGTCAAGCACGTAAGGATTAATTGCTCCATCTTCATTATGAATAACAAATGTTGTTACAGAGTTAATTGTAATACCAAGTTTTGAGTACATATATTGGTTATAGCCATCACTACCTGAAGCACGAAGTACAACTACGTCTCCACCATCAGTTTTGTTTAAAAACCATCGCATAGCGTTATCGTTCTCTCTGGAGCCTCCCATCATGCATATACCAGAACTATGGTTGGTTGTTATATCTGTAATATTCCCTGTTTTATATTCAGTATAATTTTGTGAAAATGAAATTAAAGCAATAAAGAATAAACTGTAACAAATTTTATGAATCATAGTATTGAAATTAAGGATTAATTCTTATCTTCAAGTAAAGGCACAAATCTGAAATCACCAAATTCATGTTTTTCAAATTCCTTTGATCCTTTTCTAATAAATAAAGTCATAACTTGCACATCATCTCCAACAGGAATAACTAAACGACCTCCTATTTTTAATTGACTTAATAATGGCTTTGGGACATAAGGTGCTCCAGCTGTGACAATAATACCATCAAAAGGAGCTTCTTCTTTTAGTCCTTTATAACCATCACCAAAAATGAGTTTTTTAGGTCTATAGCCTAGCTTGGGTAAAAATTTACTGGTTTTTTTAAACAATTCTTGCTGTCTTTCTATACTATAAACCTTTGCTCCCATATCACAAAGCACAGCAGCTTGATAACCACTCCCTGTGCCAATTTCCAAAATTTTATCTCCCTTTTTTACTTGAAGTAGTTCGGTTTGAAACGCCACAGTGTAGGGTTGGGAAATAGTTTGATCTGCAGCTATTGGAAAGGCTTTATCTTGATACGCATGATCCAAAAACCCAGAGTCCATAAATAAATGACGTGGAATATTACCAATTGCATTTAAAACGGCTTTGTTTTTTATGCCTTTATCTATCAGCACATTAACAAGTTGCTGACGTAAACCTTTATGCTTAAATGTATCTTTCAAATAAATTGGGGTTTTCAAAACTTAAAAGTAAAAGTTTCGTTTACAAGTTCAAACGGTTTTTTATATTTTCTTTTTTCTTTTTTCTGCTTCAAAAAAACTATTTTTGTTGAAAACAAAACCATATGCTAAAAGCTGGTGTTCTTGGAGCTGGTCATCTTGGTAAAATTCATTTAAGACTCCTTAATCAATCTGATAAATACGAGTTGGTTGGTTTTTATGATGCTGATGAAGTCAATGCCAAAAAAGTTGAGGCCGAATTTGGATACAAATATTTCAACTCTATTGATAATCTTATTGATGCAGTAGACATGGTTGATATTGTTACTCCAACTCTTTCACACTACGATTGTGCTATTAAAGCCATAGAGAAAGGGAAACATATTTTTATTGAAAAACCAATAACTAATACTGTTGAAGAAGCCGAAAGTATTAGAGAATTGTTGGCAAAACATAACCTTAGAGGTCAAGTTGGACATGTTGAGCGTTTTAATCCTGCTTTTATTGCTGTTAAAGACAAGCTTGAAAATCCAATGTTTATTGAAACGCATCGTTTGGCTGAATTTAACCCAAGAGGAACAGATGTTCCTGTGGTTTTAGATTTAATGATTCATGACATTGATATTATATTAAGTGTTGTAAAATCAAAGGTGAAACATGTGTCTGCGAGTGGAGTTTCTGTATTGAGTGAAACTCCAGATATTGCTAATGCAAGGTTAGAGTTTGAAAATGGTTGTGTTGCTAATTTAACAGCGAGTAGAATTTCGTTAAAGAATATGCGAAAAACTAGGTTCTTTCAGAAAGATGCATACATCTCTGTAGATTTCTTAGAGAAAAAATGTGAAGTGGTTAAAATGAAAGATGCTCCTGAAACTCCAGGAGATTTCGATATGATTCTTCAGAATGCAGAAGGCGTTAAAAAACAAATCTATTTTGACAATCCGAGCATCTCAAATAACAATGCTATTTTGGATGAATTAGAAACCTTTGCACACGCCATAAATACAAATACTTCTCCAATTGTAACACTTCATGATGGTACTGAAGCCTTACGTGTTGCAACACAAATAATTAATAGTTTTTAAAAAAATAAAATACAATGAAAAACGTAGCAGTTATAGGAGCTGGAACTATGGGAAACGGAATTGCTCACACATTCGCTCAAAGCGGATTTAAGGTACAACTAATAGACATCAGTGAAGCTTCATTAAAAAAAGGCATCAATACTATTACCAACAATTTGGATAGAATGGTTGCTAAAGAGAAAATAACTGAAGCAGAAAAGGAGGCAACTCTAGGGAATATATCAACCTTTACAAGCATAACTGAAGGTGTTGAATATGCTAGCCTTGTGGTTGAAGCTGCCACTGAAAATGTAGATTTAAAGCTCAAGATTTTCAAGCAATTGGATGAAGCTTGCCCAGAAGATACAATTTTGGCTACCAACACCTCATCGATTTCTATAACACAAATTGCTGCAGTAACTACAAGACCAGAACGAGTAATTGGAATGCATTTTATGAATCCTGTTCCAATTATGAAATTGGTTGAAATTATAAGAGGATACAATACAAGTGATGAAGTCACTAAACTGATTATGGATTTGTCTAAAACATTAGGTAAAGTTCCTGTTGAAGTAAATGATTATCCTGGTTTTGTTGCTAACAGAATTTTAATGCCTATGCTTAACGAATCTATTGAAACACTTTACAATGGAGTTGCTGGAGTTAAGGAAATAGATACGGTTATGATGCTTGGTATGGCTCATCCAATGGGTCCATTACAATTAGCCGACTTTATTGGATTAGACGTTTGTCTTTCAATATTAGAAGTAATGTACGATGGCTTTAAAAATCCAAAATATGCTCCTTGTCCTCTTTTAGTTAATATGGTTAGAGCAGGAAAGTTAGGTGTGAAATCTGGAGAAGGTTTTTATGACTATTCAGAAAGCAAAAAAGCTGAAAAAGTAGCAAAGCAATTCTCATAAATATGAGTATTACTGCTAATTTATCTGAAATAACTTCACAATTACCTGAGCATGTTACTTTAGTTGCTGTTTCAAAAACGAAGCCTTTTGAAGACATTTTAGAAGCTTACAACGCTGGACAACGCATTTTTGGTGAGAATAAAATTCAGGAAATGGTTGAAAAACATGATCAGTTGCCTAAAGATATTCAATGGCACATGATAGGTCATGTTCAGAGTAATAAAGTGAAATACATGTCTAGTTTTGTAAGCCTGATTCATGGTATAGATAATTTTAAACTCCTAAAAGAAATAAACAAACAAGCCAAAAAACATAACCGAATTATAGATTGCTTGTTTCAGCTTAAAATTGCTGAAGAAGATTCTAAATTTGGTATGACCCAAAATGATATTGAAGACATTATTAATTCTGAAGAATTTTCAGAACTAAAACACATTAACATTGTTGGCTTGATGGGAATGGCAACCTTTACCGACAACGAAATACAAATAAAAGAGGAATTTAATTATTTGAAATCTACATTTGATATATTGAAATCCAAAGAATTATTTAATTTTAAACTAGAAATTGTTTCTATGGGAATGAGTGGAGATTATGAGTTAGCTATTGCTTGTGGAAGTAATATGGTGAGGATTGGAAGCAATATATTTGGTGCAAGAGATTATTCAAATTAGTTAAGTTATTTACGCAATTTTAGACATAGAAACTACAGGTGGAAAGTACAATGAAGAAGGTATTACCGAAATTGCCATCTATAAATTTGATGGCCATAAAATAGTAGATCAATTTATTAGTCTTATAAATCCTGAAAGAGAAATTCAACCTTTTGTTGTCAATCTAACTGGAATAAACAACAATATGCTTCGTAATGCGCCAAAATTTTATGAAGTAGCAAAACGAATTGTTGAAATTACTGAAGATTGTATCGTAGTCGCACACAATGCAAGTTTTGACAATAGAATTTTAAAAACCGAATTTAAACGATTAGGTTTTGAGTACAAAAAACGCACACTTTGTACTGTAGAACTTGCCAAACAACTTATTCCAGGTCAGCAATCATATAGTTTAGGGAAATTAACTCGTTCGTTAGGCATTCCTGTGAGTGATAGACATCGTGCTTCAGGCGATGCCTTGGCTACAGTTACTTTATTTAAAATGTTACTTGCCAAAGACTCTGAAAAAAGCATCATTAAAGATTCAATCAGATTAGAGCCTAAACTTCAAATTGAACCAAGATTAAAGGATATTATTGATGAGCTTCCATCTGTAACAGGAGTTTATTACTTTCACAGAAAAGATGGAGAAATAATATATATTGGAAAGAGCAAAAACATAAAAAGTAGAGTGAATCAACACTTTACTAGCACTGCACCAAAATCTAAAAAAATGCAATTGCATGTCAATGCAGTAACTTATGAAGCTACAGGTAGCGAGCTCGTTGCTTTGTTAAAAGAAAGTGAGGAAATTAAACGCAACAAGCCCATTTATAATAGAGCACAAAGACGTACAATTTTCACTCATGGTTTGTTTAGTTTTACTGATGATAATGGTTATTTAAACCTTAAAGTGGCTAAAATAAATGGCAAAGAAAAACCAATTACCACTTTTGCAAACTTGCAAAGTGCTAAAAGCTTCATGTCTAAAACTGTTGACGAGCATAATCTTTGCCAAAAATTAACAGGAATGTATCAAACCAAAAGCAATTGTTTTAATTACACTATAAAAAAATGTCATGGTGCTTGTATTAATGAAGAAGAACCAGAAAACTATAATCATCGAACTTCAAAAATAATACTTCATCATAGTTTTGAAAATCAAAATATGGTTATAATTGATTATGGTAGAGAACACGATGAACGTAGTGCTATTTTGATTGAAAATGGAGTTTACAAAGGTTTTGGTTTTTATAATTTAAACTATCAAATTAATAATATAGATATCTTAAAGAGCATTATCACTCCAATGCAACACAACAGAGATACTCAACATATTATACAAAGTTATTTGCGCCAAAATAAACGTCTTAAAATTTTAAAAATATGAGAAAACTATTCATCTTTTTTTGCTTAGCCTACTCAATCAATGCAGTTTCTCAGTATAAATTTAACGATCAGTCTCATTTAGTAACAAGAGATGATTTAATAACTAATGAATTTGTAGCAGATTCTACTGCAAAAGCATTGGTAATTTATGAAGAAGGAAATAGCTTTTTTAACGAGTCTTTGTCAAAATTAATAACAGATATAAATAGAAAAGTAAAGATTTTTGATAAAAATGATTCTGATTTATCAACTGTAGAAATATTATTATATAAATCAGACCAAAGAAGAGATAAAGAAAAAATTCGAAACATAAAGGCAACCACAACAAGTTTAGTTGGAAATGAAATAATTACTACAAAAATTGATAAAAAAGATATTTTTGAGGAAGAATATGATGATAACTACACTATTGTAAAATTTACTTTCCCTAATGTACAAGATGGTTCAGTATTAAGTTATAGTTACACTTTAGAAACGCCATTCATTTTTAATTACCATAGATGGGACTTTCAAGAAGAAATACCAAAGCTTTACAGTGAATACAGAACAAGTATTCCTGCTAATTATGACTATAATGTGAAATTGGTTGGAAAAGCTAACCTGGCAGTTAATGAAGCTGTTATTAAATATAACTGCGTAGAATTTGGAATGGGTGCTAGAGCAGATTGCACAGAATCTAAATATGTAATGAAACATATTCCAGCGTTTATTGATGAAGACTATATGACATCCAGTAGAAATTATCTTTCAAGTATTCAGTACGAACTTAACACAGTAAAACAATTTGATGGTTCTGTAAAAAAATATACAAAAACATGGAAAGATGCAGACAAAGAATTAAAATCTGATAAAAATATTGGTAAACAGTTAGATAAGACTTCTTTAGTAAAAAATTTACTTCCAAATGATATAAAAATCATTGAAGATAAATTGGAGCAAGCCAAAAAAATATATGAATTTGTCCAATCTAATTTCGCTTGGAATGAAGAGTATAGACTTTTTAAAGAAGTATCTCTAAATGAAACCATTAAAACAAAAACAGGTAGAGTCTCTGAAATTAATTTACTCTTATTCAACTTGCTAAAGGCAAATGAGATAGAAGTAAAACCTGTATTATTAGCAACAAGAAATGTTGGAATTCCTACTAAACTCTATCCTGTAATTTCAGAATTTAACTATTTAGTTAATCAAGTTGAAATTAATGGTAAATCCTATTTACTTGATGCAACCGATAAGTACTTAAGTTTTGGAGAACTTCCTTTTAGATGTTTAAACTACTATGGAAGATTGTTAGATTTTAAAAATGGTAGTTCTTGGATAGATATTAAACCACTAGAAAATAACACTATTTTACACAGATTATCTTTAAAATTCAATGAAGACGATATCCTAACAGGAACTGTAAATTCCAAATATCAGGATCATAATTCTACTACAAAAAAACAGGCTTACTTTCCAAATAAAAAAACTTATTTCGAAGATTTTAAAAACAAAAATCCAAACATAGATGTCATAGATCATGTAGTTAAAACAGAATTGAAAACCGATAATGTTTTTGAAGAAGAATTAAGTATCGAATATTCAGATTTTAATGAAGCTGCAGATAAAATATTCTTGGATCCATTTTTAATTAAGTTTTTTAAAGTAAATCCTTTTAAGCTTCAAGAAAGAACATATCCTATTGAGTTTGGTTATACAAACACCTTTACATATATGGCTCAATTTGATCTAGAAAATCGTTATGAAGTTGTAAACCTTCCTGAAGCTTTTAGTATTGGTCTACCAGATAATTCTGGTTCTATTAGTTTTAACCCTACAGCAGCAGATAATAAACTCATTGTGGTTTTAAAAATTTCTTTATATTCTGCTGTTTATAGTCCTGATTTATATGATCACTTAAAGCAGTTTTTCAATAAAATTATAGATACTCAATCAAAAACACTTATTGAGCTTAAAAAGATATAACAAATCTTTTCATACATTTGAAATATATGGAGTTTGAAAATTCAGATAACAAATTTAATAAGTGGAGAAATGCACTTCATGAAATTCTTTATGAGGCTGACACACCTAAAGGAAGAATTTTTAACATTACTCTATTTATCGTTATTATTATCAGCATCATTCTTGTTATGTTGGAAAGTATTCAAGAGATTGATAATAAGTATCACAATTTTCTAAACATCTCTGAATGGGTCATAACAGTTCTTTTTTCCATAGAATATATTGCTCGAATTGTTGCAGTAAAAAAGCCCTTTAAATATATTTTTAGCTTTTTTGGAATTATTGATTTACTCTCTACCATTCCAAAATATTTATCCTTCTTTTTGGTTGGTTCACATTCTTTAGTTGCACTGAGAGCCTTACGTTTAATGCGTGTTTTCAGAATTCTTAAACTTGCACGTTTTATAGGTGAATCTACAAATTTAGTAAGAGCACTAAGGTTGAGTCGTGCCAAAATTTCTGTTTTTATATTATTTGTGTTTATACTTTGTATCATTTTTGGTACTATAATGTATTTAGTAGAAAGTGGACAGGACAGTGGTTTTACAAGTATTCCAATAAGCATATATTGGGCTATAGTTACCTTAACCACAGTTGGCTATGGAGATATTGCTCCAATCACTCCTTTAGGACAATTCATTTCATCGTTTATCATGTTAATGGGTTATGCCATTATTGCTGTACCAACAGGTATTGTTAGTGCTGAAGTGGCAAATTTAACCAAACGTAGTCGTGACACTCACACCAACACTCAAGCTTGTCCTCACTGCATGGCTATTTATCATAATGACAGCGCAGAATATTGCTATAAATGTGGAAGTGTTTTAAATGAAGAATAAGTTTTTAATCTCTATTGTTGGTCCAACTGCTATTGGTAAAACTGCATTAAGCATTAAACTGGCTCAATATTTTAAGACCGAGATAATCTCTGCAGATTCCAGACAGTTTTACAAAGAAATGCAAATTGGTACAGCAGCACCAACCAAAGACGAATTAAGCCAAGCAAAACATCATTTTATCCATCATAAGTCTATTAAAGATGATTACAATGTTGGAAGTTTTGAAAAAGATGCCTTACAATTATTAGAAACTTTGTTTGAAAAACATAAGGTGGTTATAATGGTAGGTGGTTCAGGTTTGTATGTTGATGCTGTAACCAAAGGATTGGATAATTTTCCAGAAGTTGATGTTTCCATTAGAAAACAACTCAATAAAGAGCTGAAACAAAATGGTCTGTTATCATTGCAAAAAAAACTCAAAGCCTTTGATGAAGTTTCCTATAGCAATATTACAATAGATAATCCTCATCGTGTTATAAGAGCTTTAGAAATTTGTATAGGCACAGGACAACCTTATTCATCCTTTTTAAATAAAGAGAAAGAAAATAGAACATTTAAAACGATTACTATTGGACTGACTGCTGAAAGAGACATTATTTATAAAAGAATAAATCAACGTGTAGACTTAATGATGAAAGATGATTTGCTTAAAGAAGTTGACTCTTTAAAAGAATTCAAACACCTTAATGCATTAAATACTGTTGGCTACAAAGAACTGTTTAATTATTTTGATGGTGATTGGGATTTAGATTTTGCAGTATCTGAGATAAAGAAAAACTCTCGTCGTTTTGCAAAAAGACAAATGACTTGGTTTAAAAAAGATGATTCAATAATATGGTATAATTATCAATACATGATAGAAGAGATTACTGAATATCTCAATAAAAAAATCCAATCAGAATAAGTTTTCCGATTGGATTTTTAAAATTAACTACTTAAATAGGGCAAATATTTTTATGCTTTTTGATTGACTACAAGTCTGAAACCTTCTCCATGAATATTTAGGATTTCAACGTTTTCGTCTACTTTTAAATACTTACGAAGCTTAGCTATGTAAACGTCCATACTTCTTGAAGTGAAATAATTATCGTCTCTCCAAATTTTGGTCAATGCCAGTTCACGAGGCATTAAATCATTTTCATGCAGTGCCAATAAGCGTAACAACTCATTTTCCTTTGGTGATAGTTTTGTGGGCTCTCCTCCTTTATACCTTAAAAACCTTAGTTTTGAGTTTAAATGAAATTTACCAATCTCAAACTCAAATTGCTTGCTGTCTGCCACACTGTCTGTAGCTTTGCGCTGCATAATGGCTTTAATTTTCATTAATAGCACTTCGCTGTCAAAAGGCTTGTTTAAGTAATCATCTGCTCCTACTTTATAACCTTTAAGTACATCTTCTTTCATTACTTTAGCAGTTAAGAAAATGATTGGTACATCAGTGTTCTTTTCGCGTATTTCTTTTGCCAAAGTAAAGCCATCTTTGTAAGGCATCATAACGTCTAAGATGCATAAATCGTAATCGTCTTTTTTAAATTTTTCGAAACCTTCCATTCCGTTTTTGGCGTGAACAACTTCATAATCGTTCATCATCAAATAATCTTTTAGGACGGTTCCAAAATTAGGATCGTCTTCAACTAATAATATTTTCTTTTTTACTTCTTCCATAATTTACTTATGATATTAATGGTAATTTTATAATAAAGGTGCTACCCTTTCCTTTTTCACTTTCTACACTAATATGACCTGAATGGTCATCAACAATTCTTTTTACATAAGCCAAGCCTAAACCATGACCTTTAACATTATGAACATCGCCAGTATGCTCTCTGTAAAATTTTTCAAAAATCCTTTTTTGTACGGATTTGGACATGCCATTTCCTTTGTCGCTTATTTTAAGTATAATACTATTCCCAACATTTTCGGTAATTACAGTTATTTCAGGTTTACCTTCTGTGTATTTAACAGCATTATCCAATATATTTACTATAACGTTAGTAAAGTGAGTTTCGTTTGCCAAAACTGAAGATATTGGTGCATCAAAATGTGTTTCGATAAAGCCTTTTCTATCTTCAACTATAAGCTCTATATGAGTTATTGCGTCTAAAATAATCTCATGTAAATCTACTTTTTCTTTACTTATGTTAAGTTCATTCTTTTCTAGTTTAGATATTCTTAATACGTTTTCAACCTGAGCGTGCATACGTTTATTTTCATCCTTAATCATTTGCAGATAACGCTTAATCTTTTCTTCGTCTCCAATAGTTTTAGGGTTTTTTATGGCATCTAAAGCTAGATTTATGGTTGCAATTGGTGTTTTAAACTCATGCGTCATATTATTGATAAAATCTGTTTTGATTTGCGATATTTTTCTCTGCTTTATCAACTGATATATGGCACTAGAGTAAGCTACAATAATAATAGACGTAAAGATTATTGACAATAACGCCATGCCAATTACTGAAGACATAATAAACTTTTTTCGCTCAGGAAAATTAACATACAAATTGTACTCACTTTCACTATTATTATCCAAAAATATTGGAACACGATATGTAGTTTCATTAGTTAGTTCAAAATTATCAGATTGAATTTTTGTAGCTAAGTCTTTGTGATAAATGGCAAACTCAAAATTAACACCAACATTTTCTTCATTCAGTTTATTACGCAACAAGTTATTAATTTCTTGTTTTGAAACTCGCTTGTGAATAGGAGTGTTTTTAATATCTTCACGATATTGCAAATTAAACATCTCCTTTTCAAGTTTATCTAATTTATAAACATTTTCAATAACCTTATCTGGACTAATAGCCATATTCCCATCTAAATCGGTATTGTTAAATATTTGAGTTGTTGACCTACCTGTAAATTTACTGTAGTTCATACTATCTAAACCCATGTCAATGAACGAAGGAATTTTAAAATTTTCTTCTAAAATTGCTGTATTGGTGTAAAATATTCGGTTATTATTGTCTTCTCGATACACTCCCATTCTACTCAGTGCAATTGAGTCAGGCTCTTTACCATCCTCCAAAATTTCCCTGAGTTCTTGAACATATTTTCTATACTCATCTTCTTCTACTTTTTGCGATGTATAGGTAATAGCTCTCTTTACTTTATAAGTAAATTGCTCCTCTTCATTTTTTACAGTATTGTTAATGTGGTAGGCTTGAACAAAAATAATTCCTATTAACGACAAGCTCTTTAATACAACCAACAAGACAAATAACTTCTTACTCATTGCTCAAAATTAACATTTTAACATTTAGTTGTTATACCATTTAACCTTACCTTAACAAAAATGTTAAAATTCAGGTATTACAGGCATTTTTTAAGGATTTTCTGGTGAATTTTAAAAACCTGTTTTTTGGTGCTTTTCAAGTCGATGTTTTCTATTACAAAATCTGAAAGTTTTACTTTTTTAGCATCACTCCATTGATTTTTTATAATAGCCTTTACTTTTTCTTCAGAGGATTTATCACGAACTATAACACGATTAATTCTTTCTTTTTCTGGCGCTATAACAGTGATTACAAAATCTAAAGACTTGTAAGTATTATTTTCAAATAAAATAGCAGCTTCCTTTATCACATAAGGTGCATCTTGCTTTTTTAACCATCTTTTAAAATGAGAAGCGACTTTAGGGTGTACAATATTGTTCATTTTTTCAAGTAAAGCTTCGTCATTAAAAATCTTATTGGCAATAAACGGTTTGTTTAATTTGTCTTCTACATAAGCTTTATTACCAAACAGATTTATTAATTTACGTTTAATTACTTTAGATCGTTTCATTAACGCTTTAGCCTCAATATCAGCAATATATATAGGAATATCTAAAGATTTAAAAAAGTTAGCTACAGTAGTTTTGCCACTTCCAATACCTCCTGTTAATCCTACTATTTTTGGAGCAGACTTCATTGTTGTATAATAAATTCAATAGATTTTACTTCTAATCTTACGTTTTTTACACTATCTGGTTGCTTAACTACTTTAGGAATTAATTTATTGTTCACCTCATTCAATATACTATAATCGCACTCAACTCTAAAATTATTTGCAGAAATGGTTTTATAGTAATCTAAACTTGTGTAAAATATAACTTCTACTTCTTTAGGAAAATATTTAATGTTTACATTTTCAGGTAAATTTGTAACCATAACTGGAACCAGAAATGAGCCCTCGGTAAATTTTTTAACCTTTCCCTTTACAGCTATTTTATTCTGGGATAATTTTATTTCAGAATTACCTTTTGGTTCTTTAAGACTAATAGAAGTATTAATTTCTGAATTAACGTCATCTAACTTTAAAGCAATGGTTTCTATTTTTAGAATGGTATCTATAACTGCTTTAGCTCCTATAACTTTTACAGAATCTGGTTCAAGTATATAACTACCATCAATATCAAAACCTGAAGCAAAGGTTATATCTTTTGTTAAAACAACTGGAACTAATTTGCCAAAATAAGAATCATAACTAAAATTAATTGAGTCTGGACTTATACCATTAATTTTAATGCTTGTATTTAACTGGTTTGAAATGTTTTGAAACTCGTTGTTTTTTGTCCATAAATAATAATCTGAAGTTTTTTTCAGATTATTGAAATCTACCTGCAATTTAGGGTTTACAAAATAGTACTTCAAAAGATTAAAACCATAAGTAGTTAGAGTTACGTTTATTTTATGGAGTGAATCCTTTAAAATTATATGTTCTTGTGGAACATTCAACATTTCTACTTTAAATGAAATGGTCTTGGTATAATCCTTAGATAGTTTAGATAATAACGAAAACAACAAAGCCAATAATGTAAAAGCAATCAATACATTTACCTTTTTGCTTTTATAAAGCTTAGATAACTTTTTTTTAATTACTTGCATTAGCTCGATTTAAAAAATAATTGTGGAAAACGTGCTTCTATATTCGCCTTTGAGTTGGTTAATTTAATTGTAGATTTCAAGAACCCAAGTCCATAACCTAAAAATTGAATGCAAATTGCGTACAACGATAAAAATGCAACCAAAACATTTTTTGTTTTAAAGAATGCTATAATGAATGCCAAAAGAAAATAGGCTATATACAACATTACTGGTATTTTTAGATTGAACAACAACAATAACAAAGCAAGCAGCAAACCCAAACAAAATAAACTTGGAAACCAATATGTTATTCTTTTTGTTTCAGGATGCCAAACATTTAAAATTGGTCTAACCATGCCAAATTTATATACTTGTTTATAAAATTTGCCCCAAGAAATTCTCCTTTTATGATAAACAAATGCCTTTTCGAATAATGACGTTTTAAATCCCAATTTTGTTAACCTAATTGATAAATCTGGATCTTCCCCAGGATGAATATTACCGAAACCATTAGTTGCCTCAAAAGCTACTTTAGAAATTCCCATATTAAAACTCCTAGGCTGAAATTTATTTACACTATTCTTTTTCCCTCTAATTCCACCTGTTGAAATAAACGATGTCATCGCAAAATTAATAGCCTTTTGAATATTAGTAAAAGATTTGTGTGCTGTGTCTGGGCCACCAAAACAATCTACATAATTATTATTTATGCTTGCAAGTACTTCATTAAGATATTGCTTTGGCAAAACACAATCAGAATCTAAAATAATAAAATAGGTTCTTTTTGCATGTTTCATCCCAAAATTCCTCGAATCCCCTGGTCCAGAGTTTGGTTTGAAAAAGTAAGCAATGTTCAAAATGCTTTTATATGAATCAACAATTTTATCAGATTTTATATCTGAGCCATCTTCAACAATTACAACTTCAAAATCCTTACTACCATTTAAAACAGCAAGACTTTGTAGAAGTTCATTAACTTCTTCTGGTCTGTTAAACACAGGAATAATAAACGATATATCCTTTGCTATCATACAAAACAAAGGTAATTAAAGCAAGCTAAAATAAGGCATAAAAAAACCTCAAAACAAAGTCTTGAGGTTTTTGATTTATATTTTTAAAAAGTTTGTTACTTCTTAAGAATTTTAATAGTTTCTACTGTACCATTAATATTCACTTTTACAAAGTAAGGACCTGCTTGTAAAGAAGACATATTTAATTCTCCTCTTTCTACATTCATTTCAGTACGCATTACTTCTTGACCTAACATATTAAACACAGAAACATTTTGGATGTTTTGCTGTGCTTTTAAAGTTAATTTATTAGTCACTGGGTTAGGGAAATAAGATAAGGCAACTTGGTTTTCAATACTTGATGTTGATAAAGAAGGATCAAAATAACCTAAATCAAAAGTATCTTCCTGATTAGCTCCCCAAATATCCACTCGCACATAGTAAGTACCTGCAGCTAAAGTTACAACAATTTCAGAAAGAAAATTACCTCCATCTATATCATCATTACAAGCTACTTCAGCAAATGTAGTTAAATCTCCACAGTCTGTAGCCGAATACAAAGTTAATTGAGTATCTGTAGCTGTACCATCAGTATAGTTTGTAGTAAGAGTAACTTCAGCACCAGCTGTTGCAAAGGTAAACCAAACTGATTGGTCGCCTACATCACCAAAAGTATAACAAGATCCAGCTAGTTCGTTAGGCTCAACACCTGCTCCAAAGTTATTGTACGCACCACCAGTAGACGGAGTACCAACCATAGAAGTTATATCAATAGCATTACAAGCCAAGTCATTAGCAGGACCTACTGAAAAATTATATGTAGCGCTCCAAGAAGAAGGACCTCCAGAACAAATAGCTCTCACATAAAGATCATAACTTGTAGATACTGATAAACCAGAAGCAGTATCCATGGTTATTCCAGTTGCTGTTGTTCCGCTATCAACAGGTGTATCAACATCTGGATCGTCACCATCTGCCATAACAACCCAGTCATAACCTCCAACTTCTAAGGTAACACTACCCCAACTAATATCAGCTGTGCTTGTAGTAATATTTGTCGCATCTAAACTTGTAGGTGCACTACATAAAGAAGCAGCAGTCACACTAATATCATCTAAATACCAACTGTCTCCATCGTCATTAATATGTACAAAAGCCACGTAAATCATTGAGCCATCATAAGCACTTAAATCGACAACTTTTTCTTCATAAACATTATAAGTTGCGTTTAATGTAGTTTCATCCCAAGTTGCCACTGTAGCACTAAAATCGGCATGAGTGGTTTGAGTATTGGTAGAAACTCTAACTTCGAACTGAGAACCATAGTTAGAATTAAACTGTTGTCTTGTAAAAAATCTAAGCTCAGAATTGGTCACAGAGGTTAAGTCAATTTGACTTGTTACTAACCAGTCTTCAGCAAGTCCACCAGTAACATTCTCGTATCTACTGCGAGTAGCATTGGCTCCTGAATTAACTCCAGCTGTTTCAAGTATCCAATCTTGGGCAGTTCCTAAGCCATTAGTTCCTATAAAACGTGCCCAACCAGCTGGTGGTACAACACCTCCCTCAAAATCCTCAGTTAATTGAGCATTTGATTGGAAACTAAAAGCAGTTAATAAAATAAATAATAAAGTAATTTTTTTCATAATAGGTGTGTTTATTAAGATTAATAAGGTTTTTAACAGCCTAAATTTATACTATTAAATCATAATAGTATGATAGCTAGCATATTAATCGATTATGTGCCAAATATATCGATTAATTGCTAACATGAAAAAATGAATGGTTTAGTTTTTACGTTGAAAAAACCAATAATATTAACTAAGCTGGCTTATTCATTTACAAAATGCTCCATCACAGCATCACTAACTCCCATGTTACTAAAGCCTCCATCATTATAAAGATTTTGTAAAGTAACTCGCTTAGTTAAATCACTAAATAATGTAACCGTATAATTAGCGCAGTCCAATGCGGTTGCGTTACCAAGTGGAGACATTTTTTCTGCGTAAGCAATAAATCCGTCAAATCCCTTTACACCTTGACCAGCAGTTGTTGGTGTAGGTGATTGAGATATGGTATTGACTCGTACTTTTTTATCGCGACCAAAGAAGTAACCAAAACTACGAGCTATGCTCTCTAAATAAGCCTTATTATCTGCCATGTCATTATAGTCAGGAAACACACGTTGTGCTGCCATATAAGTGAGAGCAACAATGCTTCCCCATTCGTTCATGGCATCAGCTTTATAGAGCGTTTGCATTACTTTATGAAATGACATTGCTGAAACATCAGTTCCTTTTTGAGTCCAATCGTAATTCTGATCTGTGTAGTGTTTTCCTTTTCTAACGTTTATGGACATTCCAATGGAATGTAAAACGAAGTCTAACTTTCCACCTAAAATTTCCATGGATTTTTCTACGAGGTTTTTTAAATCTTCCTCTGAAGTGGCATCTGCTGGAATTATTTGTGAACCTGTTTTTTCAGCCAATTCATTAATTTGTCCCATTCTCATTGCTATTGGTGCATTTGTTAGCACAAACTTACCTCCTTCTTCGTGAACTCGTTCAGCTGTTTTCCAAGCAATTGAGTTAGCGTCTAAAGCTCCAAATATAATTCCTCTTTTTCCTTTTAGTAAATTGTATGACATGGTTATTTTATTTAGTTGTTAGTTAATTTTAATTATCAAAGATACTATTAATTCAATAATTGCTTTGCATGAGCAATAGCAGAAGTTGAGATTTTTTTCCCTCCTAGCATCTGTGCAATTTCCACTATACGCTCATCTTGATTTAATTTCACTAAATGCGTTGTGGTTTTATTATTAATATCTTCTTTATATACTTTAAAATGGTTATCGCCTTTTGCTGCAATTTGAGGTAAATGCGTTATGGAAAATACTTGCATAGATCTACTCATTTGGTGCATGATCTCTGCCATTTTAGTTGATATTTCTCCTGAAACGCCTGTATCTATTTCATCAAACATAATGGTTGGCAGATTTATATATTTTGTTAAAATAGATTTTATAGCCAACATAATTCTTGACAGCTCTCCACCAGAAGCAGCCTTTTTTAATGATAAAAAATCACTGCCTTTGTTGGCACTAAATAACAATTCAATAGTGTCTTTTCCATTGGAATAAAACTGATCAGACATCTGTAAATCAATCTTAAACTTAGCGTTTGGCATTCCTAAATCTTTTAAAATAGCTTCCATTTGTTTAATAAATTCAGGAACTACTTTTTTTCTGTTTTCATGAATACTATTTGCTAGTTCATTAAGTGTTTTAGTATGTAAGTTAAGTTCTTTCTGTTTTTTATTGATATCGTCATCAATAGCTTCATAAGATTGAACCTTATTGTCTAATTCATTTTCGATAGATAAAAGTTCAACTATACTTTCAGCATTATGCTTTTGCAGTAAATTATGTATACTTTGAAGCTTAGCATTCACTTCTTCTAAACGTTCTGGGTTAAGCTCCAAGCCTTCTTGCAAACCTTCAATTTCTGATTGTAAATCACTCAATTCAATATGGCTGCTCACTATTCTACTATATAGCTCTTCGTATGTTTTAGATATTCCTGAAAGTTTGGCAAAACTGGATTTTAAGACTGATAAGTTTTGTAAAATTCCAATCTGTTCTTCATTTAATAATTGGTTAGAAAGATTCATCTCTTCAGTTACAAACTCAACATTGCTTAATGTTGCTTGTTCTTCTTCTAAATCTTCAATATTTACATTCTTTATTTGAGCTTCTACCAATTCATTTAACAAAAATGAATTGTAATCATGCTCTTTAATAGCTTCGCTTTTTCTTTTATGTAAGGTTTCTAAATCCTTGGTTATCGCTTTAAATTCAGAAAGATTATTCTTATACTCTAAAAGAGTTTTATGATTTTTTGACAAGGCATCTAAAATATCAAACTGAAAATCATTATTTGTAAGCTCAAGTGTTTGATGCTGCGAATGAATATCTATTAAATGGTCACCTAAAATTGAGAGTACATTTAAATTTACTGGAGAATCATTTACAAAAGCACGTGATTTTCCAGAAGGCAAAATTTCTCGTCTAATTATAGTTTCAGGTTCATAATCTAAGTCTTGTTCCTTAAAAAGTTCTTTTAAATCGTAATTAGCAATATCGAAAATAGCTTCAACGATACATTTTTTTGAAGCATCATTAATTACAGTTAAATCAGCTCGCTTGCCTAAAATTAATGACAAACCTCCTAATAAAATGGATTTACCAGCTCCAGTTTCGCCAGTAATAATGGATAATCCGTTATTGAAACTTACGTTTAGATTTTCAATTAAGGCGTAATTTTGTATAGTTAGTTTAGTTAGCAACTCGGTAGAAAATTGATTGGATAATTTGAATTACTAAAATAGCAATACTAACTTAAATATTGCAAGTTTTTAGAAATCAATATTTCTCCATTTACTTGAGTGCATTGGAGCAATTTTAGTAAGAGTATTGACTAATTTTGTAATATCTACACTTGGTCCATCACTGTAAATTTGTTCAATTTCATCGGCTTTAGCATCAAAAAACACTCTTAAAATAAATGAATTTGGACGTCTGGAGTTCATGGTTTGAAAACTCTCTAAAGCATTTGAAATGGTTTCTTTTCCTTTTTTAGGATTTTCATGCATACTGTCTAAACCTATTCTATGGTAATTATAAAGCACTTCTCTGTACTCTTTATATGTTGAAGACATAACATTGTCCAACAGTGCACTTCTGGTTTGGTCACCTCCAGCTGGTGGCTCCCAACCTTTGGCACTATTTTGTTGTGAATAACCAACAATGGTTCTTGCTTGTTCGTAAAACTCTTGTCCACCATTACGCTCAAAAGTATCTGCATCCATTCCTAAAATCATGTATACATGAAATGCGATTACTGATACTAAATTAGATTCAAATTGTGTTGGACTGAAATTAAGATTTTGAAATTCTAAATATTGAAAATTGAAATCTCTGTCGTTAAAATTATAAACTGGAGACTCATAAGTTGAATTAAAAACTGGTCGTGATGATTGCACTTGTATAGACGCCTGAAAACTATCACTGTTATAATCCTGAACGATGATGACCATACTTGCATTAATTCGTTCCTGTGGTGCAACAGTTCTGTTGGTCCATTTAGTATTGTTTACAAACTCTTGAAGTTGTTTCTCTAAGGTTTTAAAAACCTGTACATTTTCGTTTCCTGTTTGTTGTGCATTTACAACAAGATTACAATTTAACTCTTGAGAAAAAGTAGTAAAAGTAAAAAGTAAAGAAAGTATAAATAAACAATTACGCATTGATAAGTTTTAGTATTTCGCTTAAAATATCATTAGCTACTTCTGCTTTGGATTTTAAGTTATAATTAGTAATATTTTCGTCACTGTCAATTAAAGTAACTTTATTGGTGTTACCACCAAAACCAGCACCTTTGTCACTCAACGAATTTAATACAATTAAATCTAAATTCTTAGCTTTTAACTTTTTTATTGCGTTTTCTATTTCGTTATTGGTCTCTAAAGCAAAGCCGATTAATAGTTGTTTCTTTTTTATTTCACCAAGTGAAGCTAAAATATCTTTTGTCTTTTCCAGTTCTAATGTTAACGTTGCATCTTTCTTTTTTATTTTTTTATCTGCAACAAATTTAGGTTTATAGTCAGCAACAGCAGCTGAAAGAATAGCAACATCTGATTTTTCATAGTATTTATGTACTTCATTGTACATGTCATTAGCACTCATTACAGGAATAACTTTTATTGAATTGTTATCTACTTTTTGATGTGTTGGACCTGAAATTAAAACGACCTCAGCTCCTAAGTTAGCAGCTGCTTTTGCTATTTCAAAGCCCATTTTTCCAGTAGAATGATTACCAATAAAGCGAACAGGATCTATGGCTTCATAAGTTGGTCCAGCTGTAATAAGCACTTTTTTATCATAAAGAGGCAATCCCTTTATAATATGGTTTTCTAAAAACTTGACAATATTTTCTGGCTCAGCCATTCTGCCTTCGCCAACCAAACCACTAGCCAATTCTCCAGATTCAGCAGGAATCATGATATTGCCAAAGCTTTGTAAAGTGTTTAATGATGTCTTTGTAGATTCATGTTTATACATATCCAAATCCATTGCTGGAGCAAAATACACTGGACACTTGGCAGATAAGTAAATAGCCAAAAGTAAATTATCACTATTTCCTGTTGCCATTTTAGAAAGTGTATTGGCTGTTGCTGGAGCAATAAGAAACAAATCTGCCCAAAGACCTAGTTCGACATGATTGTTCCAAATATCATTTTCGTCCTCTTCATTAGTGAAAGAAGACAATACAGGGTTTTTTGATAAAGTTGATAACGTTAAAGGTGTAATGAAGTCTTTTGAAGCAGGTGTCATAACGACCTTTACGTTTGCACCTGCTTTAATAAAAAGCCTCACTAATGAGGCTGTTTTGTATGCAGCAATACCAGCAGTGATGCCTAAAAGTATATTTTTGCCGCTTAGAATAGACATGACTTATCCTTCTTGAGAATCTTCGTCAGTATTTCTGTAATAAATCTTTTCTTTTAACCATTCTTGAATAGCTAAAGCATGAGGTTTAGGTAGTTTTTCGTAAAACTTAGACACTTCAATTTGTTCTTTGTTTTCAAAAATTTCTTCTAAACTATCATTATAAGTAGCAAATTCTTCTAACTTATCAATAAGTTCTTTTCTTATTTCAGTGTTAATTTGCTCAGCTCTTCTTGAAATTACTGAAATTGCTTCATAGATGTTTCCTGTTGGAGCATCAATTTCATTTCTGTCATACGTTTCAGTATTTACAGGAGCATTTACTTTTTTTAAATCCATTTCTATATTAATTAACTTTTTGAATTATATTCTTCTAACAATGAGTTTAATTCATTATTCATTGCATCAGCTTCTTCGCTATACTTTGATTCTGCGTACGATTTTTTGAATGCGTTGTAATAAGCAATGGCATCTTTTAAACGCTGTTCTTTTTTCCATTCTACGCTATTTACTGCTAATTTGTAAGCAGAATCAAGTCTGTAAAACATAGCATCTTCCTTTAAAGATGCTCCAGGAAAATCAATAATAAAATTATCAAATGCAGTAATAGCTGCCTGATAATCTCTACTATAAGGTCCTGTTTTATTATATCCTTTGGCTATTTCAAAAGCCTTTTTTTCAAGTTTAAAATCAAGTTCCTTTACCAAAGTATTTGCTTCAGCTAAATACTCAGAATCTGGGTAACTGTTAATGAATTCTTGTAGTTTATTAAGAGCATCAACCGTTTCTTTCTGCTCTTTTGAGTAAACTGGAGACAAATGATAATAACTTTTTGCACCTAAAAATGCTATTTCCTGTACTTTTTCACTTTCTGGATAAGCACTAACAAAACGCTCCATTTGATAATTTGCAGTATAGTAATCTCTCATTTCGTAAAAAGTTTTAGAGTACATATACATTAATTTCTCAGCTTGTGGTTTACCACGATACTTTGGCACTATTTGAACAAATAAACGGTTTGCTTTGTTAAATTTCCCAGCATCATATAATTCAGTACCAAGAGCAAATTTTACTGAAACATCTTCAGATTTCAATGCTTTTTGGTATTCGCTACATGAACTTAGAGTAATTGCAACAATGGCGATGTAAAAAAGTTTCTTCATAATTTTAAACAGACTGCAAAAATAGGTATTTCAAACGAATTTTAAAACAATTATTTACTGCTAAAATATAACGACTTTAAAGGATGCAAAAGTGTTTAAGGTATATTTAACTTTTATAATTAAAAATGTATGCGTTTATTTTTGATTTTAAGCCATCTGTAGCCTCAACCAAAGGCAGTCTAACAGTAGCTTTGCATAATCCTAAACCTTCAAAAACAGCCTTAATTCCAGCTGGATTATTTTCTTCAAAAATAAGACTTGTTATGTCCATTAATTTAAAGTGCAGTTTGTAAGCCTCTTTTGCATTTCCTTGCAATCCTAATTGAATCATTTTTGAAAAATCTTTTGGAAATGCTTGGCCTATTACAGAAATCACTCCTGCTCCACCAGCTAAAACAACTCCAAGAGCTAAATCATCGTCACCTGAAATAATTAAGAAATCTTCTGGTTTATCTTTTAATAGCTCCAAATATTGTTGAGTATTATTCCCAGCCTCTTTAACAGCTACAATATTTTTAAAATCTTTTGCCAGACGCAATGTTGTTTCTGGAAGCATATTTTTTGATGTTCTTCCAGGTACATTATATAAAATTATTGGAATTGGTGATGCTTCTGAAACGGCTTTAAAATGCTGATATAAACCTTCTTGTGTAGGTTTACTATAATATGGAGCTACAGAAAGTATGGCAGTAATATTGGTTAAATCTGTGTTTTTAATTTCATTAATAACCTCAGCTGTATTGTTGCCTCCAATACCTAAAACTAATGGTAAACGACCGTTATTGGTTTCTGAAATTGTCTTAATAATATCCTGTTTTTCAGATTTACTCACTGTAACGCTTTCGCCTGTAGTTCCCATAATAACAAGGTAGTTGGTTCCGTTTTCAATATTGAAATCAACAATTTTTCTTAGCGCATCGTGATCTACACTTAAATCTTTTTTAAATGGTGTTACAAGTGCTACTCCTGTGCCTATTAGTTCGTTCATCTTATATTTTGTTGAATACTTTTAAGTACTTTATTAACTCGTTTTTAAATACGTTTATTTGATTAGGTTTGATGTTTATTATAAAATCATATAACCTTTCATCTTTATTAGTTATTCCGATTTTAAAATTTGCTTTTGAGAGAGTTGTTGCTAAATTTAGTTCTAATTCTTCGTTTTGGTAATAACTTATTAAAACATCAAAGGGTTCATTAACAAAATCAACTAAATCTGCTCCTTCAATTTTACCATTCCAACCAAAATTTTCAGGGTAAAAATAAGCATCCCAGCTATTAGGTCTTGATTTTTCATCAGTAATAAAAGTGAGAAATTTTACTCTATTTTCGTTTATTCCGATACTTTTAAAAAGACCCCTTATTTGATCATAGTTTTTAAACTCATCATGATTAAAAATCACACCAACATATTTTATAGGTCTATCATCTACAGATGTTTTTCTATTATTTAATATATTGTTAATATATTTTTGGTTAGATTTCTTCTTAAATCGTTTAAAAAACATTTAATTTTATACTTTGCACAAATGTAAGAAACGAGCAATAAAAATTACATCGAATAATAACATATTAATGAACAAAAAAATTATCATTCTATTCTTTACTATTGCCATTTTTTGGTCTTGTAAAGAAGAAATGCATTTAGAAAGAATTGAAGGCAAACGTTTAGAAATAAACGATTCCTTAACTGGAGCTTCTAAAATAGAAGATTTTATTAAACCTTATAGAGAGCACGTTAATAAAAATTTAGATAGCGTTTTAGCCTATTCAGTTGATACGTATTCTAAAACTGATGGCGAGCTTAACACAGCTATTGGCAACTTAATGGCTGATGCTGTTTTAGAAGAATCCAACCCAATTTTTAAATCTAGAACTGGTGAAAAAATTGACATGGTCTTACTCAATCATGGTGGTATTAGAGCTATTTTATCTAAAGGAGATATCACTACTCGAACTGCATATGAAATAATGCCTTTTGAAAACAGTGTTGTGGTAACCAAATTAAAAGGTACTTATGTTAATGAGTTAATAGCTTATTTACAAAAAGCAAAAAGAGCGCATCCAATTGCTGGTTTAACTATTAAGTTAGATGAAAACTACGACTTACTTGAAGCTAAAATTAATGGAGAAAATATTGACGACAATAAAATATACAATGTTGCTACAAACGATTACTTATATAGTGGAGGTGACAGCATGGATTTTTTCCAGAAAAGTGATACATTATACATTTTAGATTATAAAATACGTAATGTGTTAATTGATTATTTTTCAAAAAAAGACACCATCAATCCTATGATAGATAAAAGATTTATTAAAACTAATTAACCTATTAAAATGAAAAGAAGAGATTTTTTACAGCAATCTGCAGCAGGTGCAGCTTTAGTAGGTTTAGGAGGTTTATCTCTACAATCTTTTGTGCCTGCTCAACGAAAAATAACCATACTTCATACTAACGATGTTCATAGCCACATTGATCCTTTTGGCCCAGAAGATGGCAGAAATGCTAACAAAGGAGGCGTTGCAAGGAGAGCAAGTTTAGTAGAATCGATTAGAAAAGAAAACCCTAATACACTTTTGTTGGACGCTGGCGATATTTTTCAAGGGACACCATATTTTAATTATTATGGTGGAGAATTGGAGTTCAAGCTAATGAGTATGCTAAAATATGACCTCGCTACCATTGGAAATCACGATTTTGATAATGGTATTGAAGGATTATACAAACAATTACCTCATGCTAATTTTGATTTTGTTTCAGCCAACTATGATTTTTCCAATACTATTTTAGATACACACGTAAAACCTTATAAAACCTTTATTAAAGAAGGTGTTAAAATTGGAGTTTTTGGTTTAGGTATTAAATTAGATGGTTTAGTACTCAAGCAACTTTATAAAGAAACCAAATACTTAGATCCTATTGAAACTGCTCAGGATATGAGTAGAATTCTTAAAGAAGAAGAAAAATGCGATTTAATAATATGTCTTTCTCACATAGGCTACTATTATAAAAACAACCCAGAAATAGTTTCAGACTTAAACTTGGCACGTGCAACAAAAAATATTGATTTGATTATTGGAGGTCATACACACACTTTCCTACCTAAACCAACAATTGAAAAAAATGTGGTTGGTGAAAATGTTTTGGTAAACCAAGTTGGTTGCTATGGACTTTATTTGGGTAAAATTGATTTTTATTTTAATAGAGACAAGACTAAAACTGCAAAAGGAACGACTATTATTGTATAGTAAGTTTTATTTCATTTTGCGTCTAATAGTTTAAAATTAGTACAAATGAAAAAAAATATCCTTTTAGCATTACGCATTATTGTTGCTGTTATTTTAATTCAGACACTTCGTTTTAAGTTTACTGCACATCCTGATAGTGTTTATATATTTAAATCTGTTGGGCTTGAGCCTTTAGGAAGGATTGCAATAGGAATAATAGAGCTTATTGCAGGTGTTTTATTGTTAATTCCTAAAACTGTCTGGGCTGGATCACTCTTAGGATTTGGCATAATGAGTGGTGCAATTATGATGCACTTAACCAAAATTGGAATAATTGTTAATAACGACAATGGTATTCTATTCGCCACTGCTATTGTGACATTTATATTATCAGCAATACTGCTTTATAACTACAGAAAAGACTTCCCAATAATTGGCAATAAGTTCTAAACTTCAATATTATTTATAGATGTCTTATTGTAGGCATCGTTTCTAGAATAGTTCATTCCGGCTTGAATGTAAAAGAAGAAAAACGCAAAAATAAGCAATATCGAATAGGTAATATTCAATATATTCTTATCTGAAACATAAAAATATGCCACCTGCATTATTTCAGAAAACACAATACACAATGAACCTAATAGTAGATTCATAGCTTTTTTTGAGTCTCTACTTATATAATTAATAAGAGTAATGGTTAATAATAGCATTATTACTATGTTGTACACAATTTCAATGACAGAATCTAAAATTCCCGAAAGAGCATCGCTTTTTAATGCAACCTCTGAAACAAGATATACACTATATATGTCTAACACCAATAATATAATAATATGTACAGGAAACCTGTTTATAACACTTTTTATGTTTATAGATTTTAATACCTCCAAAATCAAATAAACATAGGCTGTTATATAGCACAAATTCCCACCATAATAAAACAAGTTATCAAGCATAGTCGAGTAATAAGCAAAATAAGAAAAGATTCCAATAAACTCAGCTATAGAATAAAACAATAGGAAATAGAAAAAATAATTACTTTTAGACTTGCCAGACATACAATATAGCAACGTTAACAAAGGCACTATAAGCCCTCTAACCATATCTCCAATTGTTTCTAATTGAAAGATACGAAAGCCTACAAAACTAATTGTCAAAGCAATTATTATACCTGAAAGTAGTTTGCTTTTATGCATATTGACGCAATTATTTGAGCCAAATATACTACAAAAATTTACATATTATCGATAAAAATATGCATTTTATCGATTTTATATATTAATTTAGAATGTTTCTAAATAATTAAATTCAAAAAATCTTGTTCTGAAATTATGAAAACACCAAGTTTTTCGGCTTTTTCTCTCTTACTTGGACCCATTTTATCACCTGCAACCAGATATGAGGTTTTAGATGAAATAGAAGAAGATACCTTTCCGCCATTATCCTCTATTAATTTTTTTAATTCATCTCTCGAAACGGTTTCAAAAACTCCAGACACAACAAATATTTGACTTGCTAATATATTAGTTTGGTTTGCTAATTTTTCTGCTGACATTTCTAGTTGAACACCAAAAGTCTTTAATCTATCTATAATTTTTTTATTTTCTTCTGAATCAAAAAACTCAACAACACTTTCAGCTATTTTGATTCCAATTTCATCTACAGTTACTAAATCTATTATTGTAGCTTTTGATAAAGCTTCTATATACTTGTAATGTTTTGCCAATTTTTTTGCAACAGTTTCTCCTACATATCGAATACCTAAAGCATACAACACTCGTTCAAATGGTATTTGTTTAGATGATAAAATTCCATTAATCAAATTATCAGCACTTTTTTCAGCCATTCGTTCTAATGGTATAACTTCTTCTTTAGTTAACTCATATAAATCCGAGTAATTAGAAATTAAACCTTCATTAACTAAAAGTGCTACTGTCTCACCTCCTAAACCTTCAATATCCATTGCTTTTCGCGATATATAATGTTGAATTCGACCAATAATTTGAGGCTTACAACCATTATAATTAGGACAATAATGTTGTGCTTCACCTTCAGTTCTAACTAATGCTGTTTGACATTCTGGACAATGAGTAATATATTGGGTAGGCTTAGAATTTTCTAGTCGTTTTGTAAAATCTACAGCAATAATTTTTGGTATAATTTCACCTCCTTTTTCTACAAAAACAACATCTCCAACTCTAATATCTAGTTTTTCAATTTGGTCAGCATTGTGCAATGATGCTCTTTTCACAGTAGTTCCTGCTAATTCAATAGGTTCTAAGTTAGCTACTGGAGTTATAGCTCCTGTACGACCAACTTGGTAAGTGATTTCATTTAATCGTGTTGAAACTTGTTCTGCTTTAAACTTGTAAGCTATTGCCCAACGTGGTGCTTTTGCTGTGTATCCTAATTCTTCTTGTTGTTGTAAATTATTTACCTTTATTACTACACCATCAGTTTCATAAGGCAAATCATGTCTATGTACATCCCAATAGTCAATAAACTCTAAAACTTCATCTATGGAGTTAGCCAATTTTGCAGCATCAGGAACTTTAAAACCCATTTGCCTTGCAAGTTCTAAGCTTTCAAACTGTGTATTTATCCCTAAATTTGAACCTGTAATATTATACAATAAGCATTCTAACGGTCGTTTGGCTACTTCTGAACTATCTTGCAATTTTAAACTTCCTGAGGCTGTATTTCTTGGATTTCTGTATGGCTCTTCTCCTATTTCTATTCGTTCTTCATTCATTTTATTAAACCCTTCAAATGGCAACACAATTTCACCACGTATATCAAACTTTATTGGATAATTGCCTTTCAGTTTTAATGGAACAGATTTAATTGTTCTTACATTAGCCGTCACATTATCACCTTGGGTACCATCACCTCTGGTAACAGCCTTTACTAATTTTCCATTATCATAAGTAATGCTAATTGAAGCACCATCATACTTTAACTCACAAGTGTATTTAACATCACCATCAATTACCTTTTTAATTCGTGTCTCCCAATCCAACAAGTCTTCTTTTGAGTACGAGTTATCCAAAGAATACATTCTGTGCTCATGAACAACAGTTTCAAAGTTTTTAGTCACTTCGCCACCTACACGTTTTGTAGGCGAATCAGCTTCAACAAATTCAGGATGTTTGGCTTCCAATTCTTGAAGTTGTTTCAACTTAATATCAAATTCATAATCACTAATGGTAGGATTGTCTAGTACGTAATAATTATAATTATGCTGACGAAGTTCTTCGCTAAGTGCTTTTATTTGTTGCTGAATATCCATTAAAAAAATCTGAAAAAGTTATCTTTTTGGGCTATATTTAAAGCTTCTAATATACTAAAATGCATTACAAGAAAACACTCCTTATTCTAGTTTTTATTAGCTTTTTATTCAATTGTAAAAATGAAAATAAAACGATTTCTGAAGTTTTAATAATTCCACAGCCATCAGAACAAATAACCAGCAAAGGTAAATTCATAATTAATAATTTAACTGGACTTCGTTATGATGATGTTTTTAAAGTTTCTGCCGAATTTTTAAAAGCTTTTATAGAAGATGGGAGCAGCATTAAACTTGAAGGAAGTAACAACATTTCCTTTGTTAAAGATGATACTTTAGCAGATGAAGGTTATATACTAGAAATTCAACCAAATTACATAAATATTAAAGCTAAAACAGATCAAGGTGCTTTTTATGCTGTACAATCTTTACGGCAACTTCTACCTACAGAATTTGAAAAAGGAACTTTTCAAGGAAATAATATAGCAATCCCTTGTGTAACTATAAAAGATGAGCCTCAATTTAAGTATCGCGGCATGCATTTGGATGTTGGAAGACACATGTTTTCAGTAGATTTTATCAAAAAATATATTGATGGTCTTGCCATGTTAAAAATGAATACTTTTCATTGGCATTTAACTGAAGATCAAGGCTGGAGAATAGAGATTAAAAAATATCCAAAATTGCAAGAAGTTGCTGCTTTTAGAAATGAAACGTTAATAGGACATTACAGTGATCAACCACATCAATTTGATGGTAAAACTTATGGTGGTTTCTACACGCAAGAAGAAATTAAAGAAGTAGTTAATTATGCTCAAAGTCGTTTTATTACAGTTATTCCAGAAATTGAACTTCCAGGACATGCACAAGCTGCTATTGCAGCTTATCCTGATTTAGGTTGCTTGGGAGAGCAGATTGAAGTAGCTACAAAATGGGGCGTTTTTGAAGATATTTATTGCCCTAAGGAAGAAACATTTACATTTTTAGAAGATGTATTAGATGAAGTCTTAGAATTATTCCCAAGCACATACATTCATATTGGTGGTGACGAAGCTCCAAAAACACGATGGAAAAATTGCGACCATTGTCAGTCACTTATTAAAAAAGAAGGCTTAAAGGATGAACATGAATTACAAAGTTATTTCATTTCGAGAATTGAAAAATACTTAAATAGCAAAGGCAGACAAATTATTGGTTGGGATGAAATTTTAGAAGGTGGTTTAGCTCCTAATGCTACAGTAATGTCATGGAGAGGGATTAATGGAGCTATTGAAGCTGCAAAGCAGCAGCATAATGTAATTATGACACCAACAAGTCATTGCTATTTTGATTATTACCAATCAGAAAATGAAGATGAACCATTAGCTATTGGTGGCTATTTACCATTAGAAAAAGTATACAGTTTTAATCCTATTCCTGAAGAGTTAAACGAAGATGAAACTAAATATGTGCTTGGAGCACAAGGTAATATTTGGACCGAATATATGAAAACTTCTAAACATGTTGAATATATGGCTTTTCCTCGCATTCTTGCGATGAGTGAAGTTGTTTGGTCTAAACAAAAAAATAAAAACTATCCTGATTTTGTGAAACGTGTTGAAAACTTTTACAAGAGATTAGATGCTTTAAACATTAATTACGCCAATCATCTTTATGAAATTGAAGGAGAACTAATTTCAAATGAGAATGGATTGAGTTATCAATTGCAAACCTTAACTGAAGGAAAAACCATTCAGTTTACTTCAGATGGCTCTGAACCAACTATAAATTCAGAAGCTTATACTAAACCTATTCCAATTACTGAAAGTGTTAATCTAAAAGCAGCTGTGTTTAAATCAGAAGAAAAGTTAGGAACTACATTTTCTCAGGATATGAATCTGCATAAAGCTGTTGGGAAAAAAATTACAATAAACAAAGAACCTCACAAATCTTATCCTGGGAGTGGAGCAAAAGGATTAGTTAATGGCATTTCAGGTAGCGACTCACGTTATGGTGATAAAGAATGGTTAGGGTTTTGGGGAGAAGATATAGAGATTATTATTGATTTAGGTGAAGAAATGGAAGTTAATTGCATAACAACTCGATTTTATGACGGAAACGGTCAATGGATTTACTGTCCAGAAAGTATTCAGGTAGGAATGTTAGATAAAAATAAAAAAGATATTTACGGTATGGTTGAACAACTAATAGAACCAAATATTGATAAGTGCGTTATAAACTCTTGGTGTGATAATAACGAGAAAAATCCTATTAAAGGAAGGTACGTTAAATTAAAAATTGAAAATTACGGCACCATTCCAGAAGGCAAACAAGGTGCTGGTAATAAAGCTTGGACCTTTATTGATGAAATTATAGTAAACTAAATGTCATTACGAGGAAGCATGACGACGTAATCTTTTAAAGTGAAACTAATAATAAATAGATTGCCACGACCTAAAGGTCTCGCAATGACAATTAAGTTTGTCATTCCGCACTTGATGCGGAATCCACTTAAAAAACTATGAATACTAATTAAACAGATTCCTGCCTCCGCAGGAAATATTATGAAACTAGAAATCTGTGCCAACTCCTATCAGTCTGCTAAAAATGCTCAAGAAGCAGGAGCACATCGTATTGAATTATGTCAAGAACTATCAGTTGGTGGTATTACACCAAGTTATGGTTTATTAAAACAAGTCACAGATACGCTTTCAATTACAGTGTTTGTATTAATCAGACCACGAAGTGGAAATTTTGTCTATACAGAAGAAGAGTTTGACATCATGAAACAAGACATTCAACTAAGCAAAAATTTAGGTTGTGCTGGAATCGTTTCTGGTGTTTTAAATAAAGACAATACGATTGATATAGAAAGAACGAAAGAATTGGTAGAACTTTCGAAACCATTACAATTCACTTTTCATCGTGCTTTTGATTGTGTTAAAAATCCTGAAGGAGCACTTGAACAGCTTATTGATTTGGGTGTTGATAGAATTTTAACCTCTGGTTTGCAGCCTTCAGCAGAAAAAGGATTAAATCTACTAAAGCAACTTCATGAACAAGCCAATGGAAGGATAATCATCTTGGCTGGAAGTGGAATAACTTCTGAAAACGCAAAGTTGTTTAAAGAATCTGGCTTAATAGAAATTCATGCCTCTGCTTCATCAACTATTAAAAGTGATGAATCATTATTTTCAGAGCCTATCACTTATTCTGATCCAGAAAAAATTAAAGCTATTTTAGATGCGATATAGTATTTTTTTTTTAATCGTTATTTGCTTTGGTTGTCAAACCAAACACGACTTACCTGTAACTAATTATTTAGACTTTAATTGGCAATTCAAAAAACTTAACGATACTGTTTGGTATTCGGCAACTGTTCCAGGCAATGTGTTTTCAGATTTACTCGACAATCAATTAATTGAAGACCCTTTTATTGGTGATAATGAACATAAAGTACAATGGGTTTCAGAAACCGATTGGGAATACAAAACTACTTTTCACATCAATAAAAAAACACTTCAAAAAAAGCACATAGAACTCAATTTTGAAGGCTTAGATACTTACGCATCTGTTTACCTAAATGATAGTTTGATAATAAAAACCAACAATGCCTTTCGTGAGTTTAAAGTCGATATAAAACCATTATTAAAACCTGAAAACGCATTGCGAATTCTGTTCGAAAACACCACAAAATATGAAGAACAAGCTAAAGCAAAATTAGGTTATACCTTGCCAGAAGGCAATCGTATTTTTACCAGAAAAGCACAGTTTCAATATGGTTGGGATTGGGGTCCAAAGTTAAACACAAGTGGTATTTGGAGACCAATAAAATTAATGGCTTGGAGTGATTTTAAATTAAAAGATGTATTTATTAATCAAATTGAACTCAATAACACATTAGCGAAATTTGTTCTTGATGTAAAGGTTAATAATACTCAAGACAATCTTTTAAGCTATGATATTTATGTTAATAACAAATTGAATTCAACATATTCAAACAATGACAAATCAGAAATTGTTTTTCAAATAGAAAACCCAAAACGTTGGTGGCCGCACAATCTAGGAGAGCCTTATTTATATGACATTAAAGTAATTGTTAGAGACAATAATAAAATTCTTGACAGTATCTCTACGAAAATAGGCTTGCGAACTATTGAACTCGTCACCGAAAAAGATAGTGAAGGTGAATCCTTTTATTTTAAGGTTAATGATGTTCCTGTATATGCCAAAGGCGCTAATTACATTCCTCAAAATAGTATGCAAAACAAAGTAACTGACGCTCATTATAAAAAACTTTTAAATGATGTTGTTGATGCTAACATGAACATGTTGCGAGTTTGGGGAGGTGGTATTTATGAAAATGATATTTTTTACGATTTATGTGATGAAAAAGGCATCCTTGTTTGGCAAGATTTTATGTTTGCTTGTGCCATGTATCCTGGAGATAAATCATTTTTAGAAAACGTTCAACAAGAAGCAAGTCATCAAGTAAATAGATTAAGAAATCATCCTTCAATTGCGTTGTGGTGTGGCAATAATGAAAATAGTGAAGGTTGGCATCGTTGGGGTTGGCAAGATGGGCGTTCAGAAAACGAGAAAGAAGAAATTTGGAATAACTATTTGAAAATATTCGATTCTATTTTACCAAATACAGTAACGAGTTCAACTAATACAGATTACTGGGAAAGTTCACCAAAATATGGACGAGGCAATCCGAAATACGAATTTGAAGGTGACGCTCACGATTGGTGGATTTGGCATGATGCCTATCCTTTTGAGCATCTCGAAGAACGTATTCCTAGATTTATGAGTGAGTTTGGAATGCAATCCTTTCCGAGTTATGAGGTGATTAATTACATCAACCAAAGTGATTCCATAGAGATTACTTCTGATAGATTTAAAAACCATCAAAAACATGTTCGAGGATTTCAGTTAATTGATGAGTATATGCAGCGTGATTTTCCTGTTCCAACAAAAGCAGAAGATTATGTATACATGAGTCAAGTATTACAAGCCTATGGCATTACCAAAGGCATTGAAGCACAACGAAGAGCAAAACCTTATAATATGGGAACTTTGTATTGGCAACTTAATGATTGTTGGCCATCAGTATCATGGTCTAGTATTGACTTTTTTGGGAATTGGAAAGCCTTGCATTATAAAGCAAAAAAGAGTTTTGAGAATGTGTTGGTGTCATCAACAATTGAAAACAATGTGCTAAAAACATATATAATAAATGACAATCTACTATCTATAAATGATACACTTCACCTAAAATTGATTAATTTCTCTGGAAAAGAATTGTGGTCATTTTCTAAAGCCATAACTGCTTTGGAAAACAGTAGTGAATTGATACAAGAGTTAAACTTAAAACACATTGACAGAAGTAATACAGTTTTAGTATCAAACTTTAACAATTCAGCCTCAACATTTTATTTAACAAAGCCTAAATACTTAAAGCTTAAAAAAGGAGAAATAACAAAAGAAATAACAAAAACCTCATCAGGATTCAACATCAAATTATCAAGTTCTACATTACAAAAAGATGTGTTTTTATACTCAAAAGAAAAAGGTCATTTTAGCGATAATTTCTTTGATTTATTACCAAATGAAACAGTAGAAATAAAATTTGAAACAGAAGCAAATAATATTGATGACTTAAAGATAAAAACCTTAAATGAGTTTATTGATTAAAATAAACCTGATTTATGAATTATCAATAAAAGCTTTAATCATTCTGTCCTTACCAAAAATATCCTTTTTTAACTCTACATCACTAAAACCGTTGCTAACCAACAATTCTTTGGTTTTCTGTCCCAAATTCTCATTGATCTCAAAATAGAGCTGTCCATTAGGTTTTAGTATTTTTTTTGAATGCTCATTGATTTTTCTATAAAACAATAAGGCGTCATCATCTTTAACAAAAAGTGCTAAATGAGGTTCGTGATTTAACACATTTGCACTCATAGCTTCTTTTTCCATTTCGCGAACATAAGGTGGATTAGACACAACAACATCAAACTGCATATCACCAAAATCATAATCTAAAATATCAGCCTCAATAAACCCAACCTCTACATCATTATCAATTGCATTTTGTTTAGCAGTTTTAATAGCATCCTTACTCACATCTAAAGCAAATACTTTTGTATTTGGTAAGTTCTTAGCCAAAGAAATAGCAATACATCCACTTCCTGTTCCTATATCTAAAATATTGATATTTTGCTTGCCTTTGCAGTCAAGTATAATCCAATCAACTAGCTCTTCGGTTTCTGGTCTTGGAATTAGTACAGAAGCGTTCACTTTAAAAACCAAACCATAGAATTCAGTATCTCCAATGATGTATTGAATAGGTTCATATTTTTTAAGTTTGATTATTGCCTTTTGAAATTTTTCATATTTTTTTCCAGATACAACTACATATAAGTTTTGTGATACATCTATGCGTTTCATATTGAGTATGCATTCTGAAAGTAAATTGAAAAAGGACTCTATTTCTGTGTCAGGATAATATCCTAAAAGTTCATCTTTAAAGTAAGTTCGCAGAGATTTTAATATCATACAAGTTCTTTTAACATATATACACCACAAATGGTATGTCCTGTTTTTCCTATCGGTTTGTCCAAATGTTTAAATCCATTCATTTCATACAATTTAATAGCAGATTTTAACTGAGAAGCAGATTCTAAATAGCAATATTTAAAGCCAAAATCCTTAGCTGCTTTCAAACACAAATCAAACATTTGTTTTCCATAACCTTTGCCTCGTGCATCAGGATTAAAATACATTTTTTGTAACTCGCAAGTATCACTTGCAGCTCCTTGTAATTGCTTTACACCTCCTCCACCTAAAACTTTACCTTGATCTTCAATGACATAATATATGGCTCTTTCTCCTTGAAATCCTTCGTACATCTTTTTAACATCATTGTCTTCAAGAGAAGAACCAACAGTTGGCAACCCAAACTCCTTAAAACAATTAGTCATAATTGTTTCAATAGACTTATTATCTTCTGGTTTTATTTCTCTAATAATCATGTTATAATTACCGATTATTTAATAGTATTTTTGTGAAGTGAATATACACGAAAAATACATATCTAGATGCATTGAAATTGCAAAAAATGGATTAGGTACAACTGCACCAAATCCTATGGTTGGTTGTGTCATTGTTCACGACTCAAAAATTATAGGTGAAGGATTTACAAGTCCTTATGGTGGTTCTCATGCTGAAGTGAATGCTATTAATTCTGTAAAAAACAAATCCCTTTTAAAAGTAGCTAATTTATATGTCACCTTAGAACCTTGTTCGCATTTTGGAAAAACACCTCCTTGTGCAGATTTAATTGTCAAGTATCAAATTCCAAATGTCATTATAGGAACTATAGATACAAATAGTAAGGTTGCTGGACAAGGCATAGCCAGATTAAGAGATTTTGGTTGTAATGTTACGGTTGGAGTTTTAGAGAGCGAATGCAAAGAGCATCATAAACGTTTTTTTACGTTTCATAACAAAAAACGTCCTTATATTATACTAAAATGGGCTGAAACTGCTGATGGTTTTATAGCACCAAAAACAAAAAATGAACAAAAACCAGTTTGGGTTACCAATCAGTACTCTAGGCAGTTGGTACACAAATGGAGAGCTGAAGAACAAGCCATATTAGTTGGCACAAATACTGTTTTAGAAGATAACCCAAGCTTAACCACAAGAGATTGGAAGGGAAAACATCCAATTAAAATAGTGTTAGATAAAACCGAAACACTCTCTAAAGATTTTAAAGTCTTTGATAGTAAATCTGAAACAATATTGGTTAAAGAAAATTCAGCCAAAGAGATTTGCGATACATTATTTAAAGCAGACATTAATTCTGTTATAATTGAAGGTGGTACAAAAACCCTACAGCTTTTTATTGATTCTGGGTTTTGGGATGAAGCCAGAGTGTTTACTGGTGAGGCTTTTTTTAAGGAAGGCACTAAGGCTCCTAAACTCAAAGGAAAACTAATCGCTGAACAACAACTATTAGATGATACTTTAAAAATATATGTCAACCATTAAAACCATCATATTCGATTTTGGAGATGTGTTTATCAACCTTGATAAACCCTCAATTGAAAAAGAATTATTTAAATTAGGAATTCCAGAAGCTGTAAGTCTTGACATGTATCATATTGCTGCGGAATACGAAAAAGGATTAATTTCGACTGAACAATTTGTCTCTCTTTTCAATAAAAAATTTCCAAATATTGCTTCACAAAATTTTATAAAAGCTTGGAACAGCATTATTCTTGATTTTCCAGAACATCGCCTCAAGTTCATTGAACAATTAGCCAAAGAAAATAAGTATCAACTTATTTTATTGAGCAATACCAATGATTTGCACATCGAACAAGTGATTGAGAACATGAGTTTGCTACGCTTTGAACGATTCAAAAAATGTTTTAATAAGTTCTATCTGTCTCAAGAAATTCATTTGAGCAAGCCAAGTTCAGCTATTTATGAATTTGTATTAAAAGAAAACAACCTTAAAGCTGAAGAATGCTTATTTATTGACGATACTAAAGAAAACACTGATGCTGCATCAAAACTTGGAATACATACCTGGAACATCCAACCAGTAATAGAAGATGTTTCAACACTTTTTAACACTAAAAAAGAATTATTTTAATTTTTTGATTGAAAACGATACATACAAAACCATTACAAAGCCATCAAAAGAAGTGCTTTTTAAAGACAAAAACAGTAAGTTTTTTGGCTATGCTTTTCCTGTAACTTCAGAAGAAAATGTAAAATCATTGATTGAAAAATTAAAAAAACAACACCATTCTGCAAGGCATTGGTGTTATGCTTATCAAATTGGCACAGAAAATATAATATATCGAGCTAACGATGATGGTGAGCCAAACAACAGTGCAGGAATGCCAATTTATGGTCAAATACAATCGTTTGATGTAACCAATGTATTAGTTATGGTTGTGAGATATTTTGGTGGAGTTAAACTTGGTGTTGGCGGTTTAATCAATGCTTATAAAACAACAGCGCAATTAGCCTTAGACAGTTCTAAAATTATTACAAAAACCATCAACAAAAATTATCTGATTACATTTGATTATAAAAATATGAATAAGGTAATGCGAGTTATAAAAGAAAATCAGTTAAAAATTGTAAATCAAAAATTAGAATTAAATTGCCAAATACAAATTTCAGTAAGAAAAAAAGAATCTAAAAAGATTTTTGAAATTTTTGAAAATCTTTTTGAAGTTGAAGTGAAAGAGCTAACTTAATCTGTCCAAAATAAATTTTGGGCAGCGCATTGGTCTGTTAGTTGTTCTATCAATAAATGCCAAAATAGTATTTCCAGTAGCTAAAATCTCACCTATTTCGTTAGTAATTTCGTACTCAAATTCTATAGATGCAGTTGGCATTTTTACCAGTTGAGTTTTTACATTAATTACATCGTCATAACAAGCTGATTTTTTGTATTTTATTGACAAAGAAACTACAGGTAAAATCACTCCATCTTCTTCCATTTTTTTGTAAGAAATATCCAAAACTCTTAGCCATTCTAATCGTCCAACCTCAAAGTATTGCGCGTAATTGCCGTGATAAACAACTCCCATTTGATCAGTTTCACCATATCGTACTCTTATCTTGGTTTCATTGTAGTTCATCAAATTTACGACTAAGTTTTAAAAATAATTTTGTACATTCATCATGGTTTTAAACATGAGAAAAAAAAACTTAAAATTCAATAGCTCTGAATTTTTTTTTTAAGATTTTTGTTCACATATTTGCCACAGATGAAAACACTCAGGGATTTACCCAATTTCCCTTTGTTTTTTGACTTGCTAACTAACTTAAAATTTAACAAAGCGAAATGAATGTAACTGCGCAATCGGTATGGAATAACTGTCTGGAATTTATAAAGGATAATATTCAACCGCAAGCATATAAAACTTGGTTTGAACCCATTGTAGCAGTTAAGCTAACAGAGAATTCACTTAGCATTCAAGTACCAAGCAAATTCTTTTACGAATGGTTAGAAGAGCACTACGTTAAAATTTTAAAAGTTGCACTTACCAAAGAGCTTGGCGAAAAAGCCAAACTGGTTTACATTATTAAAATGGAAAACACTTATGGTAACAAGCAACCTTTTACAGAAAAAATCCCAAGCTCAAACAGAGGTTCTGTAAAAGCTCAAGATGTTGATGTGCCATTAAACAATAAAAGCCCTGAGCTAAAAAACCCATTTGTGATTCCTGGAATTAGAAATGTAAAAATAGAATCACAACTAAATCCAAGTTACAATTTTGAAAATTTCCTTGAAGGCGACTCTAACCGTTTGGCAAGAAATGCTGGTATTGCTGTAGCAAACAAACCTGGCGGAACTTCATTTAATCCGTTATTAATTTTTGGTGGTGTTGGTTTAGGAAAAACACACTTGGCTCATGCTATTGGTGTTGATATCAAAGATAAGTACCCAGAAAAAACGGTTCTTTATATTTCTGCTGAAAAATTTACACAACAGTACATAGACTCTGTAAAAAAGAATAATAGAAACGATTTTATTCATTTCTATCAAATTATTGATGTTCTTATTATTGATGATGTTCAGTTTTTATCAGGAAAATCAGGCACTCAAGACGTGTTCTTCCACATTTTTAACCACTTACACCAAAATGGGAAACAGGTTATTTTAACAAGCGATAAAGCTCCAGTTGATATGCAAGATATTGAGCAACGTTTATTGTCAAGATTTAAATGGGGACTTTCAGCAGAACTTCAAAATCCAGATTTTGAAACAAGAGTTTCTATACTTAAAAACAAGCTTTATCGTGATGGTGTAGAAATGGATGATGATGTTATTGATTATGTTGCAAAAAACATAAAAACCAATGTAAGAGAGCTTGAAGGAGCTATTATATCTCTCATTGCACAATCTTCTTTCAACAAAAAAGAGATTACACTAAGTCTTGCAAAGGATATTGTAGAGAAATTTGTTAAAAACACCAAACGTGAAGTTTCTATAGATTATATTCAGAAAACTGTTTCAGATTATTTTCAAATGGATGTGAGCACATTACAGTCTAAAACCAGAAAACGCCATATCGTACAAGCAAGACAATTGGCAATGTTTTTTGCAAAAAAATTCACCAAAGCCTCATTGGCAAGCATAGGCTCACAAATAGGAAAACGTGACCACGCAACTGTGTTGCATGCCTGTAAAACTGTAGATAATTTATCTTCTACAGATAAGCAATTCAGAAAATACGTTGAGGATCTTACCAAAAAACTTTCTATTTAATACCTTTTTTAAAAATGAAAATTTTAATGGTTTGCTTAGGAAACATCTGTCGCTCTCCATTAGCAGAAGGTATTCTAAAGTCTAAGCTTCCAAAAAATCATTTTACTGTAGATTCTGCTGGCACCAGTAATTATCATATAGGCGAATTACCAGATAAGCGATCAATTGATGTCGCAAAAAAGCACCACATTGATATTACAGACCAAAGAGGTAGACAGTTTACCGTTGAAGATTTTGATACATTCGATTTTATTTACGCCATGGACTCTTCAAATTTTAGTAACATTATAAAATTAGCCAGAACAGCCGAGGACATAAGTAAGGTTAAACTTATTTTAGATGAGCACCCAAACAACAACTTAAAAGATGTTCCAGACCCTTATTATGGAGGTCCTGATGGTTTTGAAACCGTTTATAAAATGTTAGACCAAGCGTGCAATAACATTGCAAAAGCAATAACTTAAAAATAGCGTTAAGGCACTAAATCTCTCAAAGTCATATTTTTTTTGTATTTTTCACTATTGTCACCCACTATCATAACGATATGAAAAAGATATACCTACTCATATTTTGTGTCTTTATTTGCACAAAAATACAAGCCCAATTAGATATAGCAATTGAAAGTTTTGGAACAGGTTTTTCAAAACCTGTTAGTATTAAAAATGCTGGAGACAACAGGCTATTTATTGTTGAACAAAGTGGTTACATACAGATACTCAATGAAGATGGAACTAAAAATATGGCTCCATTTTTAGACATCGACAACTTAGTTGTAGATATTTCTGCTGGAGACGAAAGAGGTCTTTTAGGTTTAGCTTTTCATCCTAATTATAGTTCTAACGGTTATTTCTATGTAAACTATATAAATAATTCGGGCAATACTGTGGTTTCAAGATTTACAGTAAGTGCCAATCCTGATATTGCTAATCCTAGCTCAGAACTTATCTTGTTAACTATCTCTCAACCTTTCCCTAATCATAATGGAGGTGATTTAGCTTTTGGTAGCGATGGCTATTTATACATAAGCTCTGGCGATGGTGGAAGTGGTGGAGATCCTTTAGATAATTCTCAAAACCTAAGTAACCTATTAGGTAAATTATTAAGGATTGATGTAGACAACAATTCTGGAGGAAATAATTATGCTATTCCAGCAGATAATCCTTTTGTCTCTGACGGAACTGCTGCTCATGAAATTTGGGCTTATGGCTTAAGAAACCCTTGGAAATTTTCATTTGATCAACTTAACGGAAATTTATGGATAGGAGATGTTGGGCAAGCTATTATTGAAGAAATAAACATGATAAGCAGTACAAATTCTGGAGTAAATTTTGGCTGGCGCTGTTATGAAGGCTCTGCCTCATTTGATTTAACCGATTGCCCAGCTATGAACACCTTAACGTTTCCTATAGCAGAATACACTCACAATACAAGTGGCAACTTTAAATGCTCTATAACAGGCGGTTATGTGCATAGAGGAACAATTAATCCTGAACTAAACGGCTACTATTTTTTTGCTGATTATTGCAGTAATGAAATTGGAACCATTAATTTTGATGGTGGCGATTTTACTATAAACTATTCTGAACAGTTTGGAGGAAATAATTGGAGTTCCTTTGGAGAAGATATTAATGGCGAATTATACATTGCTGGTTTAACATCTGGCGATATCTTTAAAATAGTACCTGGTAATCTTAGTGTTAATGAGTTTAATGAGTCCAAAATAAGTATATACCCAAATCCAAGCTCAGATATAGTGAATTTAAGTTTTGAAAATACTATAACTCCTTCTGAAATCGCAATTTTTAACATTCAAGGAAAATTAATTGAAACATATAATCAATTTTCCAATAATTCAATGCAACTCACTATAAAAAACCAGTCAAAAGGGTTATATTTAATTAGGTTTACCTTTAATGATGGCAGAACAGTTTATAAAAAATTAGTAACTTACTAATGTTAAATAATTTAGGTCATTTATACTTAATACCAACTCGTTTAGGTGATAATGCTCCGTTGGAAGTATTACCTATTTCTGTAAAAAAAATAGTCGAATCTGTTGATTATTATATTGTTGAAAACGAAAAAACTGCAAGACGGTTCATAAAAAAAATAAGCTCTGGGAAATCTCAAGCGTCTCTTAAAATTTATGTTCTTAATAAATATACAGAGCCTAATGAACTTTCAACTTTTTTAGAGGCTTGTAAAACAGGAAAATCAATAGGATTACTTTCAGAAGCTGGTTGTCCAGGAATTGCAGATCCTGGAGCTGAAATCGTAAAAATTGCTCACCAAAATGATATTAGAGTAATTCCTCTTGTTGGACCTTCATCAATTCTATTGGCTTTAATGAGCTCTGGAATGAATGGACAAAGCTTTACATTTAATGGTTATTTACCTATTGATAAAGGTGAACGTAAAGTAAAACTAAAGCAGTTGGAAAGAACATCGTTTGAGCAAAACCAATCGCAAATTTTCATCGAAACTCCTTACAGAAACAATAAAATGCTTGAAGATATTTGCTCTGTTTTGCAAAACCAAACAAGAGTTTGTGTTGCCTGTGATATTACTTTACCAACAGAATACATTAAAACAAAAACGGTTCAAGAATGGAAACACACAACAGTCGACCTTCATAAAAGGCCAGCTATATTTATCATTCAAAAAGATTAATGATTATAAAATAGCTTTAGCTTCTCTGTCACCAACAATAAAAGAGGTATCGTATCCAGAGAATTTTTTCATGTAGTTTCTAATGGTAGTTCCGTAAGCATCTGCAAAACCAATAGCACCGTAACTTCTCAAATACTTTTTAACGCTTCCAGGTCCAGCCAAATGCGCAGCAGCTAAAATTCCAGACTCAGTTACTAGAACACCATCAATGTGTTTTCCAACAAAACGCTTAATATCTCGTCTTAAAATCCATTTGTTACGAGCAGCATTTGCAATAAATGCACTTTCTTGCAATTCTGGATTATTTAAAAATTCGTCAGTATTATAAACTCCAATAAGTTCTAAAGTGTGTTTTCCGAACTGATATTTACCTAAATAACCATAAGTATTTACAGTAAAATAGTCGCCTCTAGACTCTTTAAACGCTAATGCTTCCTTAAATCCTATAAAAGATTTATCAAGTTTTGGGCTAAAAAAACGATGCTTAATTTCTGAAGTTTTAACATCAGAATTGTTTTGAGAAAGTTCTTCAGAAACATTGAAATCTAAGTCAAGACATTTTACCGAATAGTCAGCAAAATCAATATATACATTAGTATTTAGTGTTCCAAAAACAGTTGCTAAAATTACAACTGGCATGATCGAATAAGCTACTAATCTTTTATTCATTTTTTTGAATTTTAGATGAAAAGTTAGAAACCAAATCTTCATCAAATTTCAGCCGGCAAAATTACAAGAATTTCCAAAATTTTCAAAATTACTCGTTTAAATGTTCCTTTTAGAAGTAGAATAGACGAAATACAAGTCTATTTTTACTGTTAAATTCAAGAGTTGGAAATGGGATTTTAATAACATTAAACACCGAAAAAATTGTTTTCAAAACATGTGATTCGGTTTTTATTCGTGTCAAATCTACATCAAAACTTAAATAGTACTGCCTGAGTTGATTTTGATTTGTAAACAAATTATCAACAGGTTCACCTTTACTAGTTAGCATACCATCTGCTCCATATCCAAAGGCAATGTTGAGCCATTCTGGCATGTTACTATCTTTAAAAAAAGAATGTAAATTAGCACTTAACCAATAGGTTTGACCATTATAATCCTTCAAAGCTTCTTCCAATAATCCGTTTCCCAATGTATTTAGTCTTTGAGACGCATAGTTTGTTCTGTGGAAAGAGTATTTTATAACAAATCGTTGTTCATCCCAAAGTAGTTCCTGACCAACATATAATCCTGTCCCAAAAACATTAGCTCCAAAGTCAGACCATGAAAATCCCCATTCTGAAGAAAATCCATCAAACACCTCAACAGTTGTTAAAAATGCTAAACCCAAAGTTGAACCGTAAATAAGTTGCTCTTCTTTACTAACTCCACTCCAATTTAAGAGCTCTACTCCTGCTCTACTTAAATTATAGGTTGAAAACACATGACCAACTTTGTCCATTTGTTTCCATTCATCAGCATCATTTATAGCATGAAATTTAGAGCGAGGATAATCTTTATACCAAAGGGAATTCAACCCAATGAGTGAAAGCCCTACAACAGAAGCTTCAGTAATTACAAGCGAATTACGTCTATTAATATTTAAAGTATCACTTGGCTTTAAAAACGTATTTAAACCAGACTGTGAAAAGCAAGAGAAACTCAGCAATAAAAAAAGAATACTATATGCTGATTTTCTATTTAGCATTAACGATTTATACCATGTTGTGAAAGGTAACGATGATATTCTCTTGCATATTGATTATGTTGCGCTATGGTTTTGGAGAATTTATGATAACCTGGTTTGTTTACATCTACAACAAAGAAAAAATAGTCGTGCTTTTCATAATTTAGTACAGCTTCAATAGCTGACATATCAGGCATTGCAATTAATCCTGGAGGTAAACCAAGATTTTTGTAGGTGTTATAAGGTGAATCTATTTCCTTATGCACATTAAGTACACGTTTAATAATGGTGTTTTTATATTGAGGTAATTTGTAGGCAGCAAATTTTAAAGTTGGATCTGCGTCTAAAGGCCATTTATTTTTAAGCCTATTAATATAAACACCTGCAATTCTTGGTTGTTCACTAGGTTGCTTAGATTCTTCGTATACAATGGATGCTAAAGCCATCACTTCATCTCTGTTTAAACCTAAAGCTTTTGCTTTTGCCATTCTGGTGTCAGTCCAAAAACGGTTATATTCTTTTAACATTCTATCTCTAAACTGCTCAGCATCTGTATTCCAGAACACTTCGTAACTATTCGGAAGGTACATTCCTAAACTTGTAGCATCACTAAATCCATTTTGAACATAAAATGTACTGTCTTTCATAGCCTTTACCAATGAAATACTATCTGCGTCTATCTGAAAAGCAACACGACCTGCTAAAGCTTCAATTGAGTTTTGATTGTTGAAGGTTAATTTGATGGGAATATTATTACTTCTAATAGAATTAATAATATCGTTATTAGTCATTCCTTTGGTAATTCTGTATTTTCCAGCTTTTACATTGCTTACGTATTGTTTTCTTTCGGCAAGCGCATCAAATGTTTTAATATCTTCTAATAATGGTATTAATTGCTCTCTTACATCATTATAAGTATCATTCTTAGAGATAAAAATATAAGCCTCATCATTAGTGAAGTTAGTGTTTGGAGCAAACATAGCATTGTAAACAAAGTATGCAAAATAAGCACATACTGCAAGACCTATGAGTGCAATGGCTAAAAGAATTTTTTTAAAGTACATCTGTTTTAATTAGTTGTAATAAATATTCGTTGTGAAAGCTATTCTGACTAAAAGTCCAGTCTTTTTTTAGACCAATTTTTTTAAACCCTTGTTTAGCAAATAGTTTTAAACTCACTTCGTTATTTTCTGATATGTTACAGTACAGTTGATGTAATTGCAAATGTATAAAACTGTATCTAATGAGCAACTGCAACGCTTCTGAACCAATGCCTTTGCCTCTATCCTTTTCGTTTCTAACTAAAATTCCAATTCCAGCTCGTTTGTTTAAAAAGTCAAAATCAAAAATATCTATCATTCCTAAAGCGTGATTTTCATAATTGGAAATGACCAAACGCAACTGTTTTGCTTCAAAAACATCTTTTTGTGCAGCTTCTATGTACTGTTTTATTATAAATTTTGAATAAGGTGTTTGTGTATTACTCAAATGCCAAATGTTTTCATCATTTTCAATAGCATGAACAAACTCCAAGTCTTCAGGCTCTAAAGCGCGTAAAAATATCTGCTTTCCTTTAAGTGTTACCATTCAACTTCTCCTTTAAAAACTTGTGTTGCTGAACCAATGAGCCAAACATTACGATAAGTACCATTTTCTTCTTCAAAAGAAACTTGCAAAGTACCACCTTTAGTATCAATAGTAATCAGATTTTTTTCTGTTTCACCTATATAATGCATGGCAAGAGCAACTGCTGTAACTCCTGTTCCGCAAGACAAAGTTTCATCCTCTACTCCTCGTTCGTAAGTTCTTACTTTAAAGGTAGAAACATTTGCTTTTTCAGTATAGTTAACATTAGATCCAACTTCATTATATAGATTACTATATCTAATTTTTGAGCCTTCTTGCTTAACATTTAATTGATTGACATTTTGACACAATTCAACATGATGTGGTGATCCTGTATTCAAAAACACATAGTCTTTATGTTTATCTATAGATAAGACGTCTTGCATTTGCAAATGAATGTTGTTTCCAACTATTTTAGCTCTATGCAAGCCGTCAATAGCCATAAATGTGGCTTCATTATTTATAATACCTAAATGATTGGCAAAATGCGTAATGCATCGTCCACCATTTCCACACATACTGCTTTCGTTACCATCAGAATTAAAATACACCATTTTAAAATCTGTGTCTTGATGGTTTTCCAATAGAATAAGTCCATCTGCTCCAATGCCAAAACGTCTGTCACACAAATGTGCTATGAGTTTGGTATTGTTTTTGTCGAAAATGTTCTGACGATTGTCAATCATCACGAAGTCGTTCCCAGTACCTTGATATTTAAAAAAAGTGTGTTTCATATTGAGCCACAAAAATACATTTATTTTTTCGTTTGAATATTCAAATAAAACAAATGAAAAAATTAATAGATTAACGTAGTGATTACTGAAGTAAAACTAAATATTGTATTTTTTTTATTCAATATTTAGTTTTGCACCGAAGAAAGATATAAATTTTAAACGGTAAAACGTGATGTTAAAACAGCGTTAATACTGACGTTAAAAATCGTTAAAGTTGAATTTCAATTTCAATAAATAATTAATTTTAATCGTTAAACATTTAAAACTTAAACTAAACATTTTAACCATGAAAAAGATTTTATCCCTTGTTTTAGTTTCAGCATTAGGTGGTGCCCTAACTCTTGGAGGTTACAAGTATTTTGTAGAAAACGATTCTGATGCTGTTGTAAATCATCAATTAACCGAATTACCTTCGGCAATTCCAACAAATTATAGTACAACAAAGACCAATTTAACGCTTGCTAATACAGATTTTGTTGCTGCTGCCGAAAACACAATTCATACAGTAGTTCATGTGCAAAATACTGCTGTTGGCTCAAGACAAATGACCATTGAAGATTTATTTTTTGGAAGACGCTCACAGCGTCCTCAAATTGGAACAGGTTCAGGTGTAATCATTTCAGCTGATGGCTATATCATTACCAACAATCATGTTATTGATGGTGCACAATCTTTAACAATTACTACAAACGATAACAAAACTTATAATGCCGAACTTGTAGGTACTGACCCAAAAACAGATATCGCGCTTTTAAAAATTGATGCAGATGAAGAACTCCCTTATTCAACATTTGGAGATAGTGACACTGCCAAAATTGGCGAATGGGTTTTAGCTGTCGGTAATCCGTTTAATTTAACATCTACAGTTACAGCTGGAATTATTAGTGCTAAGTCTAGAAATTTAGATCAAACTGGTCAGAACACACAATCTTTTATACAAACAGATGCTGCTGTAAATCCAGGAAATTCTGGTGGTGCCTTAGTAAATACAAGAGGTGAACTTATTGGTATTAATACTGCTATTACTTCTCAAACTGGTTCTTATGTTGGCTACTCTTTTGCTGTGCCAAGTAATATTGCCAGAAAAGTAATTGCTGATATTATGGAATTTGGCAATGTACAAAACGGAATTTTAGGTGTTGTTGGTGGAGCTTTAAACGGAAGAAATGCTGAAGATTTAGGCGTGACAGAAACGGAAGGTTTTTATGTAAGTGAAGTTCAAGCTGAATCTGGTGCCGAAAAAGCAGGCATTAAAAGTGGTGACATCATCAAACGTATAGACAATACAAAAATTACAAGGTTTGCCGACTTAAGAGGGTTTTTAAGCACCAAACGACCTAATGATGTTGTAAGCGTTACTGTACTTAGAAATGGTAAAGAAAAAATACTTCCTGTAACCTTGTATAAAAATTTAACAGTGAGCATTCCAGTTATTGGAACACTTAAAAAAGCTAATAAATCTGAACTTAAAAAGTACGATTTAAACTATGGCTTGGTCATTACAGATTTAAGCGAGCGTTACAAAGACGAATGGCAAGCCGATGGCATAGACAAAGGCAGCATTGTTACCGCAATAAATGGTGTAAAAGTAAACTCTATTGAGCAAGTTGAACAAATCATTGCAAACCGTTCGGACTACGAACCAATGCGCATTGAAATTGTAAAACAAAATGGTGAAAAAGTAAATTATAGATTTAGATAAATAATAGTGTTTTTTTCAGTGTAAACCCTCTTTCTCAAAACTTGAGATTGAGGGTTTTCTTTTTTTTAAAATTTGACAACGAAAACGATTGAAATAGTTACTTTTGCAAAAAATTTAACAACACACATCTAAACCAAAACACAATGAGTTTTAACGAAACTTATGAAAAAGAATTAGCCTTTCAGGCAGACAGACGTAGAGCTACTGTAGAATTTATTAAAATTATAAGCGATTTATGGTACGATAAGTCAATTGAGCTGGTACTTTTTAGAAACCAGTTAATCGACAGAAACGTTAGTGAAATTTTAAATCTGCACGAATATGCTGGCGAATTTGTTCAAAAACCAATTTCAATTTTTGATTCGGTTGAAATCGCTCAAGCTATTAAGAATTTCGACCTTCCACCTGCAAAATTAGACATCGGAAAGTTAACTTACGAATATCACTTAGAAGATGACAAATACAACAATGCTGCTGCTTTTGTTGCTGATAAGTTAAAAGATGCCAACACCAACGGAAGCATCAAACCAAAAGATGTTATCCTTTATGGTTTTGGTCGTATTGGTCGTTTGGTAGCCAGAGAACTCATGACCAGAACTGGCAAAGGTAGCCAATTGCGCTTGCGTGCAATTGTTACCAGAGGCGATATTAACGAAGTTGTTCTTGAAAAAAGAGCCTCTTTACTTCGTAACGATTCTGTACATGGCGATTTTTCAGGAACCGTTACCACAGATGCAAAAAACAATGCACTTATTATTAATGGTACGACTGTAAATATCATTTCGGCAAATAATCCTGAAGAAATTGATTACACAAAGTACGGAATTAACAATGCTTTGGTAATTGATAACACTGGAGCCTTTAGAGATAAAGAAGCTTTAAGCAGACACTTAGCTTCAAAAGGTGTAGATAAAGTATTGTTGACTGCTCCTGGAAAAGGAGTACCAAACATTGTGCATGGTGTTAACCAATTAGAAAACAATCCTGATAAAGTTGATATTTTCTCAGCAGCATCTTGTACTACCAATGCCATTACTCCTATTTTAAAAGTTATGGAAGATTCGTTTGGTGTAAAAAGTGGTCACTTAGAAACCATTCACGCTTATACTAATGACCAAAATTTAGTTGATAATTTTCATAAAAAATATAGAAGAGGAAGAGCTGCTGCTTTAAATATGGTCATTACCGAAACTGGAGCTGGAAGTGCAGTTAGTAAAGCCTTACCTTCGTTAGAAGGTAAGTTAACTTCAAACGCTATTCGTGTTCCTGTGCCAAATGGATCATTAGCTATTTTAAATTTGGAATTAGAAAATGCAACCTCAATTGATGGTATAAACACAGTGATGAAAAAATACGCTCTTGAAGGCGATTTAGTTGAACAAATAAAATATGAGTTAAGTGATGAGCTTGTATCTAGCGATATTGTTGGCAGCTCTGCTCCTGCTATTTACGATAGCAAAGCAACAATTGTTAGAGCTGATGGCAAAAACGTTGTGCTTTACGTTTGGTATGATAACGAATATGGTTATAGTCACCAAGTTATCAGATTAGCAAAATATATTGCCAAAGTAAGGCGTTTTACATATTATTAATAGGCAAGACATCTAAAAAAAAGTAAGAACCGTATATATTTAAGCCTTGCAAATTGCGAGGCTTAAAAATTTAATAATTATATTGCTGTACATTTAAAAACCTAACACATTGACCAAAAAAGCATGAAGAATTTAAAATTTTTAGCGCTGACCTTTATTCTTATTCTGAGCCAAAACTCAATAAACGCTCAAGACAACGAAACCCAATCTATAAACGAAGGCACCATTAACGACCAATTCGAGTATTTACTTAGAAAATCAGGAAACTTTAAAGGACTTAATGGCCAACAGTACGAATCTGTAAACCTTAGTATGATTTTGGCACTTAAATCGCATACCATCGATTCGCTAAAAACGCTCCAATCTAAATTGGATGCTTCAAACAGTACCATAAAAACACAGCAAAACGAGATTGATAGTCTTAAAAGTAATTTAAACAGCACACAATCTACGCTTGATGCCACCAACAAAGAAAAAGACAATATGTCTTTGCTTGGTTTGTCTATGAGCAAATCCAACTACAATATATTAATGTGGACTATTATTGCTGGCTTACTCACTCTGCTTTTAATTTTTATTTTTAAGTTTAAAAACAGTAATTCGGTTACTAAAGCAGCACAAAAAGCTTTAGCAGAAACCGAAGAAGAGTTTGAAGAGCACAGACGTTCAGCTTTAGAGCGTGAGCAAAAAGTAAGACGCCAACTGCAAGACGAACTTAACAAACAAAAAGGCATTAGCTAAATGTCATTGAGAGAAGCCAACAACATAAAAATAAAATCCGTAAATTTCTTACGGATTTTATTTTATTGTTATACCAATGCACATTGTAAAAGCAGAACTTCAGCATATCCCAGATTTAATCCCTTTGTTTGATGCTTATAGAATTTTTTATGAGCAAGAATCAGATTATGTAAAAGCCAAACAGTTTTTAACCAAACGTATAGAACGTAACGAGTCTATTGTATATATTGCTTATAACGAAGAAAACGCTGTAGGTTTTACACAGCTTTATCCTTTGTTTTCCTCTGTGACTATGCAACCTATGTTTTTGCTTAACGACTTGTATGTAGAGGACAATTACCGCAACCAAGGCATTGGCAATATGCTTATAGACAAAGCCAAACAATTGTGCAAAACCCTAAACTATAAAGGGCTTGCCATACAAACAGCACAAACCAATCCAGCACAACATTTGTATGAACGCTTAGGTTTTGTAAAAGACCCAGACTTGCATCTGTTTTGGAAAAATGAGTAGATCTATACGTAAAGTTACGTATTGATTTACAGCTTAAAAAAAGCTAACTTCGCTTTTAGTGCTGAACTTGCTTCAGTATGGACGATATCATTAATAAATGAGTTGACGAACGATATCTTAACCGTTAGCAACAATATGAACGAAACGAAAAGCAAAATATTAGATTATTCTAAATTCCATTTATTTGGAATAGAATTAGCTTTTGTGGAGTTTAAGAATTATCAAAATACCATTGAAAGGTTTTTAGAATCGGAAAAGAAAACCTTGGAAGAATCTTATCAAGACAGAATCTCGAAGTTAAGTAAAAATGATTATGACTCTTGGAATAGAATAGCTGAAAATTACAGCGAAAAATATAGCGATATTGCTCGAATATTTCCTCACAATTTTAGAGCTTCTTTTTTAATTCAAATTATTTCATTTATTGAACATGAGTTAAAAGAAATTTGTGAACAATATGAGTTTTCAAAAGAAACTAAATATTCAATAAATGACTTAAAAGGAAATAATGATATTGAAAAAGCAAGACAATATCTGACCAAATCTTGTAATGTGAATTTTGACAATCTAAATCCTGAATGGCAATTCATAATAATGGTTAAGCGTATCAGGAATAAACTTGTACATCATCAAGGTTTTGTAAAAAAAACAGAAAAAGATTGGAGATTATTTAATGACTTCAATAGAAGTAAGGACTTTTTTGACTTTTCGCCAAAAGGAGAATTAGTTGAAAGCCCAAAATTGGTAATCCGAAATAGATTGTTGAATGATGAGCTATTAAATAATACCGAACGATTTTTTAAAAAACTATTAGAAACGGAATTAAAATACAGTTGCTAACATGGCTATAAGTAATTGCTTTTTCTCGCCTACTTCTGTTTTTTTTGCTAATTAGTTGCATATAAAACACCCAACTAATCTGATATAATCATAATCTACAAGACTAATTTTGACTCTCACAAATAATGAATTCAAGACTAATCAAAATTTCTAAAAACAAAATTTACTTTACAAACAAATTTTGGATTGGTTTGAATCAAACCAATTTTCCAGAAGGTAGTATATCATTTAGACATCATTTAGATACTTATTTAAAAGTTGAATTATTACACTATGATATACTTAAAAAAACTCTTGAATTAAAGATTCTTGATTACAATCCGAAAAATACAGCATCATTTAATAGTCAAAAACTTAAAAGATCAATAAATGAAATAATATTTAGAGAATTAGAATGGGATAAACTACAAAAGCTTTTAAGTCATTTTTTGAATAGCTTACCAAAAAAAATGCCAGAGGCTTTCATAAAAGAGAGTTTAGAAAAAGAAAAAGCTGAAGTATATACCGAAATTGAGTTAAAGCCAGAAATTAAACAAGAAATAATTCAAAAAGAACCTTTAGAGATAATACTAGAAATAAATTTTGATGCTAACTTTTCAGATGCTCAATTTCATAATGGGTATGTTTCGTTAGTTAAAAACTTTGGCTTTTTAGAGCAACCAATAGAATTTAAAATCATTAATGAATTTATCCGTTCAGAATATAACTACATAAAAGATTATTTTTTTAATTATTTCAAAAGTGACACTTTTACTATTTCAGCTACAATAAAAACTAAAGGAAAAGAATTATTAAGTTACGATTGTCAGTCAAAAACCATTCAAAATATTAATGAAACGATTATTGACAATATTAAGAGTAATAGAACTCTTAACATCTCAAGAATTGAAAAGGATAACGAAACAGAAAAAAGCACGTTTACTGCTGACGAAATCTTGTCAAAGCTTGACGGTTCTTTAAATGTTTTTAAACAAACAGAATTTGATATTTTAATGACATTAATTGAATTAAAATCACCTAGAAATGTCAGACAATTAGTTTATTTATCAGGTAAAAAACATAATAAAAATAAAAAAATTAGATTTACATTAAATCCTCTTTTCGGATTTATATTCTTTATTTCAGGAAATAACAAAAATCATATTTGCTGGGAACTTTTAAACTCTCATGCAACTTACATATGGAGTTTTGATAAAGAACTGTCTATCGAATCTCAAATTGAACTATCAGAATTAAATATAAATACGATTAAAAAAATTGGTAGAAAAAAATACCGATCATCTATTAAAAATAATCAAATCGATACTAATTCTGCTTTTAGTGTAATAAATCATTCTAAATCTAGAAGTGTTAATGCCTTTGAAATTTGGAAAAACAAATTTGAAAATAAAGTAGTATAATATCAATTAGCTAACAATTGGTTTATTTAATTACTTCATAAACTAGATAAACAACCCTTTTCTATTTAAGCGATTAGTTGCATCTTTGTCCTCAGAATCCGTAGCTTTAGCGAAGGGTTATAGTTTTTGAATATCAAGTCCATGCGAATAGACATCATTACCGTTTTACCAGAATTGCTAAAAAGCCCTTTTGAGGCTTCCATTTTAAAACGTGCCATAGAGACTGGTTTAGTAGAGGTACACACACATAATTTACGTGAGTATACCACAGACAATTACAACTCTGTTGACGATTACCAATTTGGTGGTGGTGCAGGAATGGTTATGATGATTGAGCCTATTGATAAATGCATTTCTGGTTTAAAATCTGAACGCTACTATGACGAAATTATATACATGACACCAGATGGCGAAACCTTAACCCAAGGCATTGCCAACCAGATTTCCTTAAAAGAAAACATCATTATATTATGTGGTCATTACAAAGGTGTAGACCAACGTGTACGCGACCATTTTATTACCAGAGAAATCTCTATTGGAGATTATGTGTTGTCTGGTGGTGAGCTTGGTGCTGCTGTGTTGTGTGATGCAGTCATACGTTTAATTCCTGGAGTGTTGGGCAATGAAACTTCGGCTTTAACAGATAGTTTTCAAGATAATTTATTGGCTCCACCAATTTACACACGACCTAGAGACTACAAAGGCTGGAAAGTACCAGAAGTGCTGTTTAGTGGTAATTTTCCTGAGATAGAAAAATGGCGTGAAGAGCAAGCTTACCAGCGCACCAAAGACAGACGACCAGATTTGTTGGAGGAATAATTCAAAAAAAAATCAAATTCCAAAAATCAAATTCCAAAATAAAGATTAAAAACTCTCCTCCTTGACAAGGAGGAGTGGATTTCAATTTTATTAAAATTGAAAGACGAGGTGGTTTGTGTTAAGGATTGAGGCATTGTGGGAGCTCTTTGCTTTGTCACCTTGAGCGCAGTCGAAAGGTCATGACAAAGCAAAAGCGACTGCTGAAAGCCTGACCTTTTCTTTTATCTCGACTGCGCTCGATATGACAGAAAAGGGAACACCAAAAACAAAGAAAAAACTTTTAACTTTTTACTTTTAACTTTTAACTTTTTAATTATCTTTGCACCCAATTTCGGGTTAACCTCTGGCGAGAATCGTGAATGTTGTTTCGAATGAACCATTAAAAAGATTAACATGGAATCTTTAATTAAATTTGTACAAGACGAATTTGTAACAAGAAAAGACTTACCAGAATTTTCAGCTGGTGACACAATTACAGTATACTACGAAATTAGAGAAGGCGAAAAAGTACGTACACAGTTCTTTAAAGGAGTGGTTTTACAACGTAGAGGAACAGGTGCATCTGAAACCTTTACCATTAGAAAAATGTCTGGATCTGTTGGTGTAGAGCGTATCTTCCCAATTAACTTGCCAGCATTACAAAAAATTGAAGTAAACAAAAGAGGTAAGGTTCGTAGAGCGAGAATATTCTACTTTAGAGGTCTTACTGGTAAAAGAGCAAGAATTAAAGAGAGCAGAAACTAATTTAAGTTTCCCTTTAAAACTTATAAAAGCCTTGGAAATTCCAAGGCTTTTTTGTTGTTAACAATTGTTGATAACTTTGGTTTATAATTGGTTGATATCTAATTGCTTAAAAAATTTGCAAAATTGAAATCTTATACTACATTAGCAAAAGAGTTAATGGAAAAATCATGAAATATTGGTTTATGTGGTTTTCGGACTGCAACCTGAGCTCAATAAAGTAACGTTCTTTATATAATTGTTTTTTGAGGTTACAAAGCGCCATGTGTATGCATGTGTAAGTTGAGAAACCATGAAGCTTTAAGGCGAGCCGTATGTTAATTCAGACAGCAAACGTGTAAGGCGGAAAGTTCTGAAAGTTAGAAGGATCGAAAGTGGGAGCTAATGGAAAGAGCAATGCTTCGGAAAACGGTAAATCATGCAAATGAGATGCTGAAAGATGAAGGATCAAGAAAAACGGTTAAAAACTTGAAACATGATGCGTAACACGTCAATACATTTTGAAAGTTACAAGGATGTTTCGAATTTGAAGCAGCAAATGCTTGAGCCGAAAAGGTGTTTTTAGAAGGATTTCGAGAGATACTGAAGCTAACAGAAATGTTAAATAGGCCACGAAAATTACTGTTTCAAAAAAAGCCATGTCAGAGTAGATTAGTCTACAGTGATATGGCTTTTGTTTTTTATATATTAGCATATATTTTTATATGATGCTTCCAGTAATATTAGACCAAAACTTTAACCACCAAGATTATACCAAAACTGGCTTACCTAAAGCCGAATATGACAACTGCACTTTTACAGATTGTAATTTTGAAAGCTGTTATTTATCTGCCATTTCGTTTCTGGAATGCGAATTTATAAACTGCAATTTTACCAACACCAAACTCAAAGAAGCAACTTTTAAAGAGGTATTGTTTACAGACTGCAAAATGGTTGGCATGCCTTTTTATGAGTGTAATGCCTTTTTACTTTCATTTAATTTTAATCATTGTAATTTAGATTTGGCAGCGTTTAATAGTTTGAAACTCACCGAAACTTCATTTAATAACTGTAGTTTGCAACAAACCGATTTTACTGAAACAGACCTATCAAAATCTATTTTTAAGGATTGTAACCTAAAAAATGCTGTATTTGAACACTCTGTATTAGAAGGCACAGATTTTAGAACGGCTTACAATTTTAGCATTAATCCAAGTAACAACTTTATGAAAGGTGCAAAATTTTCAAGAAGCACCATTGATGGACTCTTATCTGCTCATCATCTCATAATTGAATAAGTAAAAACACTATTTTTTGCGAATTTCTCAATATTAGAAGTCTTTTTTAAGCATTTCTAAATTCTGAGAGTTCCTAAGGACTTAGAACTTGAATTAAATATAACTCACGAGCAAATTTTGTATATTCGCTAACTGAAAAATTTGAAAGATGAAATTCATGTTTTTTCGTCTTATTTAATCAAAAAAACATCCTTTACATGTCTAAAATAATTTATACTAAAACTGACGAAGCTCCAGCATTAGCAACCTATTCCCTACTTCCAATTGTTAAAGCGTTTACAAAATCGTCAGGTATTTCTATAGAAACAAAAGATATCTCATTAGCTGGCAGAATACTAGCAAATTTTCCAGATTTTCTTAAAGACGATCAAAAACAAAACGATGCTTTAGCAGAGTTAGGCGATATGGTCACCACACCTGAAGCCAACATTATAAAACTGCCAAACATTAGTGCTTCAGTACCTCAATTAAAAGGTGCTATCAAAGAATTACAAAACAAAGGGTTTGCATTGCCAGATTATCCAGATGAACCAGAAAATGACACTGAAAAAGGAATTAAATTACGTTACGATAAAATAAAAGGAAGTGCTGTAAATCCTGTACTTAGAGAAGGAAACTCAGACAGACGTGCACCAAAAGCTGTAAAAAATTACGCGAAGAAGAATCCGCATTCTATGGGCAAATGGAGTTCTAGTTCAAAATCGCACGTTGCAACCATGAGTGAAGGTGATTTTTGCCACAATGAAAAATCTGTAACATTAGCAAATGCTACAACAGTGACTATAGAACATACTGACGCCAATGGAAAAACTACTGTTTTAAAAAATAATTTAGCCTTACAAAAAGGTGAAATTATTGATGCTGCTGTAATGCAAAAAAATGCGTTGTTGCGCTTTTTAGAAACACAAGTACAAGATGCAAAAGATAAAGGTGTTTTGTTTTCATTACACATGAAAGCCACTATGATGAAGGTCTCTGACCCAATTATTTTTGGCCATGCAGTACGTGTTTTTTTTAAGGATGTGTTTGAAAAACATGGAGAAACTTTGGATAACATTGGTGTAGATGTCAATAATGGATTTGGAAATTTACTATCTAATTTAGCTGAAGTTTCAGAAGACAAACGCAAAGAGATATTAGCAGATATTGATAAATGCTATAAAAATAATCCAGATTTAGCAATGGTAAATTCTGATAAAGGCATTACCAATTTACATATACCAAGTGATGTTATTATTGATGCATCTATGCCAGCAATGATTAGAAATTCTGGGCAAATGTGGAATGCTAAAGGAAAATCTCAAGACACTAAAGCAGTGATTCCAGATAGTAGTTATGCAGGCATTTACACAGCGACCATAGATTTTTGCAAAGAACATGGCGCTTTTGATCCTACCACAATGGGAACAGTTCCAAATGTTGGCTTAATGGCACAAAAAGCTGAAGAATATGGTTCACATGATAAAACTTTTGAAGTGGCATCTAATGGTTCTATTAGAGTGATTGATGCTAACAACAATACTCTTATTGAACATACTGTTGAAGCTGGTGACATTTGGCGTATGTGTCAAACTAAAGATGCTCCAATTCAAGATTGGATTAAGCTGGCTGTATCAAGAGCCAGAGCAACAGATACTCCTGCTGTATTTTGGTTAGATGAAGACAGAGCGCATGATGCAGAATTGATTAAAAAAGTAGAAACTTATTTACCAAACCATGAAACCAGTGGTTTAGATATTCAGATTTTATCACCTGTAAAAGCAACACAATTCACTTTAAAAAGAATAAAAGCTGGAAAAGATACCATCTCAGTAACTGGAAATGTATTACGTGATTACTTAACCGATTTATTCCCAATTTTAGAATTAGGAACAAGTGCAAAAATGCTTTCAATAGTGCCATTAATGAATGGTGGAGGATTATTTGAAACAGGAGCTGGAGGTTCTGCTCCAAAGCACGTTGAACAATTTGTTGAAGAAAATCATTTGCGCTGGGATTCGTTAGGTGAGTTTTTAGCTTTAGCTGTTTCGCTTGAACATTTATCTGAAGCTACTAATAATAAAAAAGCAAAAATATTAGCTGACACGCTTGATGCTGCTACTGAAAAATTATTAGAAAATAAAAAAGGCCCTTCACGTAAAGCTGGTGAGTTAGACAACAGAGGAAGTCATTTTTATTTGGCCATGTATTGGGCTCAAGAATTAGCCGCTCAAAACGATGATTCAGAATTAAAAAATGAGTTTACACCAATAGCAGAGCAATTAACAAACAACGAAACCACAATTGTGGGTGAATTAAATACCATTCAAGGTGCTCCTGTAAATATCGATGGTTACTATGAACCTAATGAAGATCTAGTATCACAAGCGATGAGACCAAGTAAGACTCTTAATAATATTATAAAATCTTAAATTACTCAAATAAAAAAATTATATTTGTTTAATGTTTTTAAATATTTATTAAACATCTTAAAAGCTCTTTAAATTAAAGAGCTTTTATTTTACAATCATGTTTGTAATGAATTCATTTTATAAAATAATTTTAATTCTGTTTTTACTCCCTTTAAGTGTATTATCTCAAGAGAAATTTACATTAAGTGGTGTGGTAACAGACCAAAGTAGTAATGAAACACTAATTGGTGCCAATATAATCATACCCTCTTTACAAACAGGAACAACAAGTAACGAATACGGATTTTATTCGATTACACTTGATAAAGGTACTTATGAATTTCAAATCAGTTATTTAGGTTTTAAAAGTATTGTACAGACTATCAATCTGGATAGAAACCAAACACTAAATTTTAAACTAGAGGAAGATACCCAAAGCTTAGATGAGATATTAATTGTTGAAGATGTAGAAAAACTGAACATCAGGAAACCACAAATGAGTTTAAATTCTTTATCTATCAACACCATTAAACAAATTCCAGTGGTGTTGGGTGAAGTAGATTTAATAAAATCAATCACTTTGCTTCCAGGTGTTACAACTGCTGGTGAAGGTGCTTCTGGTTTTAATGTTCGAGGTGGAGCTGCAGACCAGAATTTGATACTTCTAGATGAAGCGACTATCTTCAATTCTTCACATTTGTTTGGTTTGTTTTCTGTTTTTAATCCAGATGCTATCAAAGACATAAAACTTTATAAAGGTGGCATTCCAGCAAAATATGGTGGTCGAGTATCTTCGGTATTGGACATCTATCAAAAAGAAGGAAATAGCAACGAATTTAGAATGAATGGAGGTATTGGATTGGTATCAAGTAGATTGTTGGCCGAAGGTCCATTAAAAAAAGAACAAGGATCCTTTTTATTCGGTGGTCGTAGTAGTTATGCGCACTTATTTTTACCTTTATTTGATATAGATAACATTGCTTATTTTTACGATTTAAATACCAAATTGAGTCATAAGCTCAACGATAATAACAATATTTATCTCTCAGGATATTTTGGACGTGATGTATTTAATATTTCTGATAGCTTTGAAAATGCCTATGGAAATGCAGTCATAAATTTTAGATGGAATCATTTATTCTCTGATAAATTGTTTTCAAACTTATCCCTTATTTATTCAGATTATGATTACGATTTAAAACTAAATTTTGTGGAGTTTGATTGGACCTCAGGCATTAGAAATTTCAATATCAAATACGATTTGAAACATTACATCTCTAACAATTTTAAATTGCAATACGGTTTAAATAGCATTTATTATAAATTTAACCCAGGCAAAATTACTCCAACTACTGAGACCTCAGGAATTAATCCTTTTAAGCTTATTGATAAATATGCTTTTGAAAATGCAATTTATTTAGACGCTGAACATCAAGTCACAGACAAACTGGCTCTAAGTTACGGATTACGATTTAGTTCTTTTTTACGATTGGGTCAATACGAATTAAATGTTTATGACAACAATAATCCGATAATTTTTAATTCTGAGCTTAAAATTTATGAGAAAGCAGATCCAATTGGTACAGAAACCTATAATCGAAGTGATGTAATTGAATCTTTTGCTAATATAGAACCTCGAGTAGCATTAGCCTATCAATTAAACGATAGAAGTTCTGTTAAAGCGAGTTATAATAAAATGACTCAGTATTTGCATTTACTCTCCAATACAAGCTCTCCAACTCCTTTAGATGTTTGGACACCAAGTGGCAAATATGTAAAACCACAAATATTACATCAATATGCTCTTGGTTATTTTAATACCCTACAAGACAATACTTATAATTTAGAGGTAGAAACCTTTTATAAAACCATAAAAAATAGAATTGATTATATTGATGGTGCAGATCTAATTGCCAACAATGCCATTGAACAAGTGATCTTAAATGGTAGTGCTAGAGCTTATGGTCTTGAGGTATTGTTTAGAAAAAATGAAGGTGATTTTCAAGGGTGGATAGCCTATACCTTGTCAAAATCTGAGCAACAAACCAAAGGCAGAAAGCCAGACGAGACAGGAATTAATAACGGTTTATGGTACAATACACCTTATGATAAAACACATGATATATCAGTAACGGCTTCTTATAAACTTACTGACAAATGGAGCTTCAGTTCAAACTTCTTGTTTCAGACTGGATTGCCTGCTACTTTTCCTAATGGACAATATGAGTATAATGGTATCTCTATACCTACTTATGAAGCTAGAAATTCAAGCAGAATCCCAAATTATCACAGGTTAGATATCTCAGCTAAATATATCCCAAAACCTAACTCAAATAAAAAATGGACAACTGAATGGGTTTTTGGAGTCTATAATGCATACAATCGAAATAACGCATCATCCATAAGTTTTAGAGAAGACCGAATAACAGGCGTAAATGAATCTTTTAAACAGTCAATTTTTGGTATCATTCCTTCAATTTCATATAACTTTAAATTTTAAAGAAATGAAAAACTCAAAGAATTTTAATGACCTCCTAAGCCATATAAAAGAAGTTAGTAAAAAGTTTCTGTTAATGCTATTATGCATTTCAATTTATACTTGTGAAGAACCAATCCGTTTAGATTTAAATACGTCTGAGCCTAAATTAGTTATTGATGCATCCATAAACTGGATAAAAGGTACAACTGGAAATGAGCAAGATATAAAGCTATCTTTAACTGCACCCTATTATGATTTAGAAACTCCACCTGCAAATAATGCTATCGTTACAATTTCAGACGCCAACAATAACCAATATGCTTTTATCGAAGAAGGCAATACTGGAATATACAAAAACAACACATTCATTCCTGTTTTAGAAGAAGAATATACACTCATTATAAATTATAATGGAGAAATTTTTTCGGCTACTGAAACACTTAAATCTGTTGTTCCTATAGATTATGTTGAACAAAAAAATGATGGAGGATTCTCTGGTGAAGAAACAGAGTTAAAAGCCTATTATACAGATCCAGCCAATATTGAAAACTTCTACTTTTTTGAATTTAAAAATAATTTTACTGCGATACCTACTCTTGAAGTTTATAAAGACGAATTTACAGATGGCAATCAAATATTTGGATTCTATACTGAAGAAGATTTAACCACAGGACATGAGGTAACCATTAGAAATTATGGCATTTCTAAAGCATTTTATGAATACATGTTTATTCTATTACAACAAAATAGTGAAGAAGGTGGTGGACCTTTTGAAACAATACCTGCCACAGTAAGAGGTAATTGTATTAATGAAACCAATCCTGAAAACTTCTCTTTTGGATATTTTAGATTATCAGAAGTTGATGAAATTATTTATATCGTTGAATAACTCATTACAAATTGTTTATTTTTGATGAATGAATTTCACAAAAACCACTGAACAAGATTCAAATTACAATCATCTAGAAAAGATGAGTGTTTCTGAATTGCTTATCAATATTAACAACGAAGATAAAACTGTTCCGTTTGCTGTAGAAAAAGCCATTCCTCAAATTGAAAGCTTAATTGAGCAAATCGTGGCAAAATTAAAATCTGGTGGTCGTTTGTTTTATATTGGAGCTGGAACGAGTGGACGTTTAGGAATTGTTGATGCTAGTGAATGTCCACCTACTTTCGGAGTTCCTTATGAATTGGTTATAGGATTAATTGCTGGAGGTGATACAGCCATTAGAAAAGCAGTTGAATTTGCTGAAGACTCAACAACTCAAGGTTGGAAAGATTTACAAGACCATTCAATTTCTGACAAAGATGTGGTTGTTGGAATTGCCGCTTCAGGAACAACACCTTATGTGGTTTCAGCACTTGAAGAATGTAATACCAATAATATTATTACAGGCTGTATTACTTGCAATCATAACAGTCCATTATCTAAAACAGCTCAGTATCCAATTGAAGTTATTGTAGGCCCTGAGTTTGTTACTGGAAGCTCCAGAATGAAAGCAGGTACAGCACAAAAACTGGTATTGAATATGATTACCACTTCAACCATGATTCAACTCGGAAAAGTAAAAGGCAACAAAATGGTTGATATGCAATTGAGTAATAACAAACTAGTTGATAGAGGAGTAAAGATGGTTATGGATGAATTAGGAGTTTCAGCTGAAGAAGCGTCAGAACTACTGGAAAAATACCAAAGTGTAAGAGCATCGGTAAAAGCTTATAAAAATGGAGACTAAAAGAACAAATAAAGAGATATTGTTAAAAGGCTTAAAAAAAATGGCGTTCTCTCTAGTCATGATGTTTGCTGGTCCAACATTATTTTATATAGCTACGACGAATAAAGAAAAGCCACTTTATGTTCCAATTCTAATTTTTAGTCTTATTATCAGTGGTGGAGCAGTATATTTAGCTTTTAAAGGACTTCAAACAATTATGAATAGCATGTTTGATAAAAAAACTAACTCAAATTAATTTCTGGTTTTGGAGTTGTAGGATTATAGCCAAAAGTCTCATCCTGTATTGTTATTTCCAATCGGTCTAAAATATAATTAATAATGGCATAGTGATGTATAGCATGGCTATTGGCTTGGGCAAAAATGGCACCTAGTGAGTAATCTATACTTACTTCACCTAATCCTAAGTCATCCGTTACAGTATAAATTGTATCCAAGCACACATGGTTTATACTTTCCAATTTTGCTATAATACGATTAACATTCAATACTGCATAATCACAATCACTATGGATGCGTTCATCCCTATTCCTATGAATCAAATTTACTTTTTCAGATGCAATGCCTTCAAAAATACAATCATAAAAATCTAAAATATGTCGAATATGTGAGCCTATGCATGAATAATATGGAGGAATTGTGTGGTCACTTAAATCATCATTTGATAGAGATTCTAAAAGCTTTTTTGATTTATTCAATGTATTTATTGATGATTCGATTATAATATTCATAGTCTAAAAATAAAAAAATAGTCGCTATTAAAAAACTAACACACTTTTAGTCTTAAGTAGAGCATTTCCTTACACAAAAGAGAGCATAAAAAAACCCTTCATTTTTGTAAAATGAAGGGTTCAAAAAAGGCGGTGACCTACTCTCCCACAGACAGCAGTACCATCGGCGCAAATGGGCTTAACTTCCCTGTTCGGAATGGTAAGGGGTGAGCCCCATCGCTATAACCACCCTAAGCTTTTGTCCTGACAGTTAACATCAGGCACTAATATTTTAACATATTGAAAAAGAGACGATAATTCGTCTATAACACATAACACAAAATTATAATGCACTCTAAAAAAAACAGGCGTACAATAAGCCTATGGGTTATTAGTACCACTCGGCTTTGACATCACTGCCTTTACACCTGTGGCCTATCAACGTGGTCATCTCCCACGACCCTTTAAAGAAATCTCATCTTGTGGTGGGTTTCGCGCTTATATGCTTTCAGCGCTTATCCCTTCCGAACATAGCTACCCAGCAGTGCCCCTGGCGGGACAACTGGTACACCAGAGGTTCGTCCAACTCGGTCCTCTCGTACTAGAGTCAGATCCACTCAAATTTCTAACGCCCACTGTAGATAGAGACCGAACTGTCTCACGACGTTCTGAACCCAGCTCGCGTGCCACTTTAATGGGCGAACAGCCCAACCCTTGGGACCTTCTCCAGCCCCAGGATGTGACGAGCCGACATCGAGGTGCCAAACCCCCCCGTCGATGTGAGCTCTTGGGGGAGATCAGCCTGTTATCCCCGGCGTACCTTTTATCCTTTGAGCGATGGCCCTTCCATGCGGAACCACCGGATCACTATGCTCTACTTTCGTACCTGATCGACCTGTATGTCTCTCAGTCAAGCTCCCTTATGCCATTGCACTCTACGCACGGTTACCAAGCGTGCTGAGGGAACCTTTAGAAGCCTCCGTTACTCTTTTGGAGGCGACCACCCCAGTCAAACTACCCACCAAGCACTGTCCCTCGTTAGAGGTTAGACTCTAGATAAGCAAAGGGTGGTATTTCAACAATGACTCCACAACGCCTAGCGACGCCATTTCATAGTCTCCCACCTATCCTACACATTACTTATCCAAAACCAATACTAAGCTATAGTAAAGGTGCACGGGGTCTTTTCGTCCCACAGCGGGTAATCGGCATCTTCACCGATACTACAATTTCACCGAGCTCATGGCTGAGACAGTGTCCAGATCGTTACACCATTCGTGCAGGTCGGAACTTACCCGACAAGGAATTTCGCTACCTTAGGACCGTTATAGTTACGGCCGCCGTTTACTGGGGCTTCATTTCAGATCTTCGCGTAAAGCTAAACCCTCCTCTTAACCTTCCAGCACCGGGCAGGTGTCAGGCCCTATACGTCATCTTTCGATTTAGCAGAGCCCTGTGTTTTTGATAAACAGTCGCCTGGACCTCTTCACTGCGGCCCATCCGAAGTTGGGCGACCCTTCTCCCGAAGTTACGGGTCGATTTTGCCTAGTTCCTTAGCCATGAATCTCTCGAGCACCTTAGAATTCTCATCCCAACCACCTGTGTCGGTTTACGGTACGGGCTGCTTCACTCGCTTTTCTTGGAAGTCGATCTGCTGGATTATCACCTTGGCCGTAGCCTCAGTGTACTATCGCCGTGTTACCACTGGCTTCAACGTACTATTCCGTCAGTACGCACCAAATTCTCGCCTCCGTCACTTTTAACGTGAGCAGGTACAGGAATATTAACCTGTTGTCCATCCACTACCCCTTTCGGGTTCGCGTTAGGCCCCGACTAACCCTCAGCTGATTAGCATAGCTGAGGAAACCTTGGTCTTTCGGTGTGCGGGTTTCTCGCCCGCATTATCGTTACTTATGCCTACATTTTCTTTTGTAGCTTCTCCAGCAAAGCTCACGCTTAACCTTCAACGACACTACAATGCTCCCCTACCACTTTTTCAAGTCCATAGCTTCGGTAGTATGTTTATGCCCGATTATTATCCATGCCGAACCGCTCGACTAGTGAGCTGTTACGCACTCTTTAAATGAATGGCTGCTTCCAAGCCAACATCCTAGCTGTCTAAGCAGTTCAACCTCGTTTATTCAACTTAACATACATTTGGGGACCTTAGCTGATGGTCTGGGTTCTTTCCCTTTCGGACATGGACCTTAGCACCCATGCCCTCACTGCATTACATCATTTTATAGCATTCGGAGTTTGTCAGGAATTGGTAGGCGGTGAAGCCCCCGCATCCAATCAGTAGCTCTACCTCTATAAAACTAATAATACGCTGCACCTAAATGCATTTCGGGGAGTACGAGCTATTTCCGAGTTTGATTGGCCTTTCACCCCTACCCACAGGTCATCCCAAGACTTTTCAACGTCAACGGGTTCGGGCCTCCACTGTGTGTTACCACAGCTTCACCCTGCCCATGGGTAGATCACACGGTTTCGCGTCTACCACTACTAACTATAGCGCCCTATTCAGACTCGCTTTCGCTACGGATCCGCACCTGAAGTGCTTAACCTTGCTAGCAACGGTAACTCGTAGGCTCATTATGCAAAAGGCACGCCGTCACCACGAATGGCTCCGACCGCTTGTAAGCGCATGGTTTCAGGTTCTATTTCACTCCCTTATTCAGGGTTCTTTTCACCTTTCCCTCACGGTACTAGTTCACTATCGGTCTCTCAGGAGTATTTAGCCTTAGCGGATGGTCCCGCCAAATTCATACAGGGTTTCACGTGCCCCGCACTACTCAGGATACTGCTATGGTTAATGATCTTTACTTATACAGGGCTATCACCTTCTCTGGCCTGTCTTTCCAAACAGTTCTAATTCATTACACAACCAATATCGCAATCCTACAACCCCAGTATTGCCGTAACAATACTGGTTTGGGCTATTCCGCGTTCGCTCGCCACTACTAACGGAATCACTTTTGTTTTCTTCTCCTCCGGGTACTTAGATGTTTCAGTTCTCCGGGTTCGCCTCCTTTCGGATAACATGTCTTCAACATGCTGGGTTGCCCCATTCGGATATCTGCGGATCAATTTGTATGTGCCAATCCCCGCAGCTTTTCGCAGCTTATCACGTCCTTCTTCGCCTCTGAGAGCCTAGGCATTCCCCATGCGCCCTTATTTAGCTTATTGTACTTTTTGCTTTTTTAATGAGTTACATTTATTATTGCTAGCTCGCAATAACTATTTTGATTCTATTAAATATTTTCTATCTAATTGTTTCTTACTTTTAAAAGTAAGAATTTCATGTATCTTTTTCAATATGTCAATGAACTTTCTCAATTGACAATTATCAATTGACAATTATCAATTATTCGTGGAGAATATCGGAGTCGAACCGATGACCTCCTGCGTGCAAGGCAGGCGCTCTAGCCAGCTGAGCTAATCCCCCATTTTTAGTGATTAGTTAACAGTTATCAGTTAACAGTAACTAAAACGGTTAGCTAACCTCTAGAATTTCCTTTTTAAAAATTAGTAGTCTCAGGCAGACTCGAACTGCCGACCTCTACATTATCAGTGTAGCGCTCTAACCAGCTGAGCTATGAGACTCTACTTTTTCTTAGTTATAATATAATTAACAGCGTTGAGAATAAACTATCTCTTTCCTTTAATACTACCTTTAGTCGTTTTCCTTGCCTTTGCACCGAATTGCTTCAGTAGACAGGTCTCTAGAAAGGAGGTGTTCCAGCCGCACCTTCCGGTACGGCTACCTTGTTACGACTTAGCCCTAGTTATCGATTTTACCCTAGGCCGCTCCTTGCGGTGACGGACTTCAGGCACTCCCAGCTTCCATGGCTTGACGGGCGGTGTGTACAAGGCCCGGGAACGTATTCACCGGATCATGGCTGATATCCGATTACTAGCGATTCCAGCTTCACGGAGTCGAGTTGCAGACTCCGATCCGAACTGTGATAGGTTTTATAGATTCGCTCCTGCTCACGCAGTGGCTGCTCTCTGTACCTACCATTGTAGCACGTGTGTAGCCCAGGACGTAAGGGCCGTGATGATTTGACGTCATCCCCACCTTCCTCACGGTTTGCACCGGCAGTCTTGTTAGAGTTCCCGACTTGACTCGCTGGCAACTAACAACAGGGGTTGCGCTCGTTATAGGACTTAACCTGACACCTCACGGCACGAGCTGACGACAACCATGCAGCACCTTGTAAGTAGTCCGAAGAAAAGAACATCTCTGCTCTATGCAACTTACATTTAAGCCCTGGTAAGGTTCCTCGCGTATCATCGAATTAAACCACATGCTCCACCGCTTGTGCGGGCCCCCGTCAATTCCTTTGAGTTTCATTCTTGCGAACGTACTCCCCAGGTGGGTCACTTATCACTTTCGCTTAGCCACTCAGACCGAAATCCGAACAGCTAGTGACCATCGTTTACGGCGTGGACTACCAGGGTATCTAATCCTGTTCGCTCCCCACGCTTTCGTCCATCAGTGTCAGTACATTGTTAGTAATCTGCCTTCGCAATCGGTATTCTATGTAATATCTATGCATTTCACCGCTACACTACATATTCTAACTACTTCACAATGACTCAAGACAACCAGTATCAAAGGCAATTCTACAGTTGAGCTGCAGGATTTCACCTCTGACTTAATCATCCACCTACGGACCCTTTAAACCCAATGATTCCGGATAACGCTTGGATCCTCCGTATTACCGCGGCTGCTGGCACGGAGTTAGCCGATCCTTATTCCTACAGTACCGTCAAGCTCCCTCACGAGGGAGTGTTTCTTCCTGTATAAAAGCAGTTTACAACCCATAGGGCAGTCTTCCTGCACGCGGCATGGCTGGATCAGGCTCTCGCCCATTGTCCAATATTCCTCACTGCTGCCTCCCGTAGGAGTCTGGTCCGTGTCTCAGTACCAGTGTGGGGGATCCCCCTCTCAGGGCCCCTACCTATCGTCGCCATGGTGTGCCGTTACCACACCATCTAGCTAATAGGACGCATACTCATCTTTTGCCGTAACCTTTAATATAAAAACGATGCCGATCTTATATACTATGCGGTATTAATCCAAGTTTCCCTGGGCTATCCCACAGCAAAAGGCAGATTGTATACGCGTTACGCACCCGTGCGCCACTCGTCAGCAAATTAGCAAGCTAATTCCTGTTACCGTTCGACTTGCATGTGTTAGGCCTGCCGCTAGCGTTCATCCTGAGCCAGGATCAAACTCTTCATCGTTAAATTTTTAGTCTCTCGACCATATCTTTAACAACCAAAGGATATCTTTGTACTCAAAATGGTTTATTCTCTGTATCGATATGAGCCGTTTCCAACTCATATCTTTACGCTGTCAATCAATATGTCAAATGAACTTTTTTATCTCTTCCTTAAAGACTTTCCTCCTTAAGCGGGTGCAAATATAAAACCCTTTTTTTTTACCCACAATACTTTTTGAACTTTTTTTTAGAATTATTTTTTTACCTAAATCCTTTGAACAAAATCCTATTATGAACTCTCAAAACATCTATCCGTTTCGAGGGCGCAAACATACAACCATCTACCTCATTACACAAACTTTTTTTAATCCTTTTTTAAAGTTTTTCTATAAACCCTTAATAACATGTAGTTAGAGAAGTGACACTCTTAAATTAATTTCTTTAATATATCTATTGTAAGACTATTATTATACTATTATCTTTGCTTCCTAATTATTTTAGAATGATAAAAATTACCTTACCTGATGGTAGTATTCGTAGTTATAAAGATACAATTACAGCAATGGATGTTGCTAAAGATATTAGCGAAGGATTAGCTCGCAAAGTAATTTCAGCAAAATTCAATGATACAATTATTGAAATTAACACTCCATTAACGAATGATGGAAATCTTACTTTATATACATGGAATGACGAAAACGGAAAAAAAGCTTTTTGGCATTCAAGTTCGCATGTTCTGGCTCAGGCATTGGAGGAACTTTATCCTGGAGTTAAACTTTCAATTGGTCCAGCTATAGAAAATGGTTTTTATTACGATGTTGATTTAGATGAAAACTCTATTTCGGATAAAGATTTTAAAGCCATAGAAGATAAAATGCTAGAAATTGCAAGAGGAAAACATGATTTTAAAATGAAATCTGTTTCTAAAGCAGATGCGTTAAACTTATACAAAAAACAAAACAACCCTTACAAAGTTGAGTTAATTGAAAATCTTGAAGACGGAGAAATTACATTCTGTGACCACTCTACTTTTACAGATTTATGTCGTGGAGGTCATATACCAAATACTGGGATAATAAAAGCAGTAAAAATTTTAAGTGTAGCTGGTGCCTATTGGAGAGGAGATGAAAATAATAAACAACTTACAAGAGTTTATGGAATTTCATTCCCAAAACAAAAAGATTTAACCGAATATTTAGAACTTCTTGAAGAAGCAAAAAAACGTGACCATAGAAAATTAGGAAAACAATTAGAGCTTTTTACATTTTCTCAAAAAGTCGGTCAAGGACTCCCTTTATGGCTTCCAAAAGGTGCAGCTTTAAGAGCAAGATTAGAAGATTTTCTTAAAAAAGCCCAACAAAAAGCTGGTTATGAAATGGTTGTTACTCCTCATATTGGGCAAAAAGAACTTTACGTAACTTCTGGACATTATGCCAAATATGGAGAAGATAGTTTTCAACCTATAAAAACACCCAAAGATGATGAAGAGTTTTTATTAAAGCCTATGAACTGCCCTCATCATTGTGAAATTTACAACAACAATCAATGGTCTTATAAAGATTTACCTAAACGTTTTGCTGAGTTTGGAACAGTGTATAGATATGAACAAAGCGGTGAGCTTCATGGACTTACAAGAGTAAGGGGTTTTACTCAAGATGATGCTCATCTATTTTGCACACCAGATCAATTGGATCAGGAGTTTAAAAATGTAATAGACCTAGTATTATATGTTTTTGGTTCATTAGGGTTTGAAAACTTTACGGCTCAAGTATCTTTAAGAGATCCTGATAATCCAGATAAATATATTGGAAGCAAAGAAAATTGGGAAAAAGCCGAACAAGCCATTTTAAATGCAACTATTGATAAAGGATTGGATTATGTTATTGAATATGGTGAAGCAGCTTTTTATGGTCCAAAGTTAGACTTTATGGTCAAAGATGCTTTAGGTAGGCAATGGCAACTTGGTACAATTCAAGTGGATTATAATTTACCTGAGCGTTTCGAACTAACATATAAAGGCAGTGATAATGAACTACATAGACCTGTTATGATTCATCGAGCTCCTTTTGGTAGCATGGAGCGTTTTGTTGCTATTTTACTGGAGCACACAGCTGGAAATTTCCCTTTATGGCTCATACCAGATCAAGTAATAATTTTAACAATTAGTGAGAAATATGAAAAATACGCTCAAAAAGTTTTAAATTTGCTTGAAAATAACGAAATTCGCGCCCTCGTAGATAATAGGAGTGAGACAATGGGTAAAAAGATACGAGATGCAGAAGTGCAAAAAATACCTTATATGATCATTGTTGGTGAAAATGAAGAAAACAAAAACAAAGTTAGTGTAAGGCAACATGGAGGGGAAAATTTGGGCACGATTAGTGTAGAAGAATTTTCGAATCTTATAAAAAAAGAAATAAACAAAACATTAAAACAATTTTAAAGTCTAATTAAAACCACATAGCCATAGCAATACGTAGAAAAAAAAGCAGAAGCTCAAATTTTAGAGCAACAAAAGAGGATCAACACAGAATTAACAAAAAAATCACTTCGCCAGAAGTTCGTTTAGTTGGTGATAATGTAGAAATAGGCATTTACAAAATTACACATGCGCTTGATATAGCTGAAGAGCAAGGCTTAGATCTTGTCGAAATATCACCAAACGCTGTTCCTCCTGTATGCAAGGTAATGGATTACAAAAAGTTTCTTTATGAACAAAAGAAACGTGACAAAGCTTTAAAAGCTAAAGCTACTAAAGTTGTTATAAAAGAAATTCGTTTTGGCCCTCAAACTGATGACCACGATTACGAATTTAAAAAGAAACATGCAGAGAAGTTCTTAAAAGAAGGTGCAAAACTTAAAGCCTTCGTATTTTTTAAAGGACGCTCAATCATATACCAAGAACAAGGTCAAATCTTATTATTGCGTTTAGCACAAGATTTGGAAGAGTTTGGAAAAGTAGAACAAATGCCAAAGTTGGAAGGTAAACGTATGACTATGTTTATCGCACCAAAAAAAGGCAAATAAAATATTCACCTTTGCACAAGCTTCGGTGTATAAAGATAGTAAGCGAGAAGTAATTAAATTAAGGAGAAAATGCCTAAAATGAAAACAAAATCTAGTGCCAAAAAACGTTTTAAACTTACTGGTACTGGTAAAATCAAAAGAAAGCATGCGTTTAAAAGCCACATCTTAACAAAGAAGTCTAAAAAACGTAAGCTAGCGTTAACTCATGATACAGTTGTAAATGAGGCTGACGAGAATAATGTTAAATTGATGTTACGTTTAAAGTAACACTTATTTAACCGGTTAAATAAAATTATAAACCCTGGAGTTAGGCAAATTTGAAAGAGCAGATTATCTGCCGCCTACTACAAAAAACAATTAAAAAAATGCCAAGATCAGTAAACTCAGTTGCAAAAAGAGCCAGAAGAAAAAAGGTTCTTAAGCAAGCAAAAGGTTACTTCGGACGTCGTAAAAACGTTTGGACAGTAGCAAAAAATGCGGTTGAAAAAGCGATGCAATACTCGTACAGAGACCGTAGAAACAAAAAAAGAACTTTCCGTGCTTTATGGATTATGCGTATTAACGCTGGAGCTAGACAACACGGATTGTCATATTCGCAATTAATGGGAAAATTAAAAGCTAACAATATCGATTTAAACCGTAAAGTTTTAGCTGATTTAGCTATGAACGACCCAGAAGCTTTTAAAGCAATTGTAAATAAAGTAAAATAAGGCGTTTCGCCTAAAGTATAACAACATTTCGCTTATTTAAAATCCGATTCTTTTTAGAGTCGGATTTTTTTATATCATAGATTTTCAGATATTATAGTTATCTTTCTGCTTCAATTTTTAATCCATAAAAAAATGAAGTCCAAATACTTAATTATTGCCCTCTTTACAACTTCAATAATTAATTTAACAGCTCAAGACAAAGACAAAAAATGGGATGTATCCAATCCGGAAGGCAATTGGAATTTCAAAGAAGTAAGCCTAAATACTGACGAAGGCACATGGATGAACGTTGACGTTAGTCCTGATGGTTCTAAAATAGCTTTTGATCTACTTGGAGATATTTACATCATGAACTCAAATGGTGGAAAAGCAACTGCTTTAAGAACTGGTTTGGCTTTCGAAATTCAACCACGCTTTAGTCCAGATGGCAAAACTATTTCATTTACAAGTGATGCTGGAGGTGGTGATAACATTTGGACTATGAATATTGATGGAAGCAATGCTAAACAAATTACAGAAGAAAATTTCAGATTGCTTAATAATGCTGTTTGGACACCAGACGGAAACTATCTTGTTGCAAGAAAACACTTCTCTTCTACTCGCTCTTTAGGTGCTGGTGAAATGTGGATGTATCATATTTCTGGAGGAAGCGGCATTCAATTAACTACAAGAAAAAACGACCAACAAGATGTAAACGAACCAAGCATATCAAAAGATGGTCGTTATTTATATTATAGTGAAGATGTTTATCCTGGAGGCTTTTTTCAATATAATAAAGACCCAAACAGTCAAATTTATGTGATTAATCGTTATGACCTTGAAACTGGAAAAACTGAACGTATAACTGGTGGTCCAGGTGGAGCTGCTAGACCACAAATATCTAATGATGGTAAAAAGTTAGCATTCATTAAACGTGTTAGAACAAAAACTGTATTATTTATTCATGACCTTGAAACTGGTGAAGAATGGCCAATTTTTGATGGACTTAACAAAGATCAACAAGAAGCTTGGGCAATATTTGGAGTGTATAGCAACTTCTCTTGGACACCAAATGATGATAGCATTGTATTTTGGTCTGGTGGAAAAATTAATAAAGTTAATGTAAACACACTTCAAGTTACCAACATTCCATTTGAAGTTAATACAAAAATTAAAATTGCAAAGGCTGTTGAGTTTGACACACCAGTTGCTCCAGATACTTTCAAAGCAAAAGTTATTAGAGATGTAAAAACCTCACCTAATGGTAAAAATATTGTATTTAACGCTCTTGGTTATTTATATACTATGTCTTTACCAAACGGAACACCAAAACGATTAACTAGTGGAAATGATTTTGAATTTGAACCTTCATATTCTAATGATGGTAGTCAGATAGTCTATGTGACTTGGAATGATGAAAACCTTGGCAACATTTACACTATATCTTCAAATGGTGGTACTCCAACTAAAATATCTTCAGAAAAAGGCATTTATAGAAATCCTTCTTTTTCTAACGATGGTAAAAAAATTACTTATCGAAAAGAAGGAGGCAATGGCGACCAAGGTAGAACTTTTGATAAAAATCCAGGACTTTACATTGTAAATTCAAACGGATCTAATAATCAATTTTTAACTCGACAAGGTGATTTGCCAATGTTTTCAAAAGATGATAAACGTGTGATGTACCAAAATGGAGGAACTTTTGGTGGAGCTATTACAAAAGAATTAAAAAGTATTGATTTAACAGGAAATGATGAAAGAACCATAATCAAATCTTCACATGGTAACCGATTATTACCAAGTCCTGACGGAAAATGGGTTGCTTTTATACACTTATTTAAAGTTTACATGGCACCAATGCCTCAAGCTGGAACATCAATTGATTTAACTGATAAAACAAGTTTTGTTCCTGTCACTCAATTAACTGAAGATGCAGGAATAAATCTGCATTGGTCTAACGATAGCAAAACGTTGCATTGGACATTAGGAAATCAATACTTTTCAGCAAATGCTTCATCTGAAACTAAACTTGTAACACAGCCAACTACTACAATTAATCTCGAGGTAAAGACTGATAAGCCAACTGGAGTCATTGCATTTAAAAACGCTAGAATTATTACTATGGATGGTGATAAAGTCATTGAAAACGGAACTATAGTTATAAATCAAAATAAAATTCAATCCATAGGAAATAGCTCAGAAATTACAATTCCTTCAAACGCAAAAGTATATGACGTTTCTGGAAAAACAATTATGCCAGGAATTGTTGATGCTCATGCACATATTGGAGGATTTAGAGATGGCTTAACAACACAAAAACATTGGCAATTCTATGCAAACTTAGCCTATGGAGTAACCACATCTCATGATCCTTCGGCTAATACTCAAACTGTATTTGCACTATCAGAATTATTAAAAAGCGGACGAATGGTTGGGCCAAGACTTTATTCAACTGGACATATTTTATATGGAGCTGATGGCGATTTTAAAGCCGTCATCAATAGTTTAGATGATGCTCGTTCATCCATAAGACGTACAAAAGCTTTTGGTGCGCTATCAGTAAAAAGTTATAATCAGCCTCGTCGTGAACAAAGACAACAAATATTACAAGCTGCTCGAGAAGAAGGCATTTTCGTTGTTCCAGAAGGTGGTTCAACATTTTATCATAACATGACCATGATTATGGATGGACATACTGGAGTTGAACACAATATTCCAATTGCTCCTGTGTATAAAGATGTAACTACACTTTGGGGAAATAGCAACACAGGCTACACTCCTACTCTTGTTGTTAATTATGCTGGAATGAGTGGCGAATATTATTGGTATCAGAATACTAATGTTTGGGAAAATGAAAAATTACTCAAATATTTTCCAAGAGGAATTATAGATTCTAGATCAAGACATCGCACGATGGTACCTCAAGAAGAATATGAAAATGGACATATACTCACTTCAAAAACTGCAAAAGCACTTACAGATGTTGGTGTAAAAGTAAATCTTGGTGCTCATGGTCAATTACAGGGTTTGGCAGCGCATTGGGAACTATGGATGTTTGAGCAAGGTGGAATGACCAATATGGAAGCCTTAAGGGCTGCAACACTTAACGGAGCACAATATATTGGTGCTGGAAATGATATTGGTTCTTTAGAAGTTGGTAAACTAGCCGATTTAATCGTTTTGGACAAAAACCCGTTAGAAAACATAAGAAATACTGAAAGTGTTATCTATACTATGGTTAATGGTCGTTTATATGACACTGAAACTATGAATGAAATTGGCAACCATGATAAATATAGAACAAAATTTTATTGGGAAAATAATAAATACAATGCTGCCTTTCCATGGCATGAAGAAAGTCAAAGTTTTACTCGTCTAACTTGTGGTTGTCATATAGGTTCGCATTAATTATTAATAATAAAACAAAAAAAGCCGACTCTAAATTGAATCGGCTTTTTTATTCTTTTTAATATATCAATAACGTTTTAGGGCAAGATCTAATTACTGGATATTAATACGAAATTCGTAATTACTTTTTTGGCGTAATACCTGCACCATCTTTTGGTATGATGCCTGCTCCATCTTTTGGAATAATGCCTGCACCATCTTTTGGGATGATACCTGCTCCATCTTTCGGGATAATACCAGCTCCATCCTTAGGAATGATGCCAGCTCCATCTTTTGGGATAATACCAGCTCCATCTTTAGGAATTATGCCTGCACCATCTTTTGGGATGATACCTGCTCCATCTTTTGGAACTATACTATCGCCTTTTCTAGAATTTTCATTGCTTGCCATGACGCAGTATTTTAAAGTTAATTATTCACTATATTAGTGAAAAAATGTAACTTTAGCAAGTAAATTCGCTCCTTTCCAATTAACCTACTTCTTTAAATAACTGAAAATGAACCTAAAAGGTTTTGTGAAAGAATGCCATAAAAAGGAAGTGTTTAAAATGCTTTCTATTTATATTGTATCTAGTTGGGTGATTTTACAAGTTTTGGCACTTTTAACAGAACCTCTAGGACTTCCCAAAAAAAGTGTTACCTATCTTATTATATTACTTCTAATTGGGTTCCCTATTTACATTTATTATATCTGGAAATTTAGACTACTTAAGTACGAAATACAACAAACTGAAGATCCAACCACACCTTATAATAAAAGTGCATTTCAAAAAATGTACTTTTCTTCTTTATTTGTTGTAGCATTGCTCTCAGGAATAGCAACTACTCTAATAATTAAGAATAATTTTGGTGAGAATTTTTCATTACAAAAAATACAGAGTAACAATAAAATAGCTGTTTTAAATTTTGAAAATACTACTGGAGATGAAAAACTAGACAATGTTGGCAATATAGCAGCTAGTTATATAAGTCATGGTATTACCGAAAAAGAAGTCGGCCAAGTTATTTCTCCAAAATTAGTTAAAGATTATACCAGTATTATTAAATCTAAGGCTGGCACAACTATAGATCTTGATAATATTCTAGACAATTATTTTAAGCCTGGTAAAAGAATTGAAGGTGCTTTTTACAAAGAAAAAGATACGCTTCTTCTACAAGGTTCTATCAAGAATGGTTTAGACGATGAAACTCTAATTTCTTTTGAAACCATTAGATGCGGACTTGAGTCGCCATTAGATTGTGCTGAGAAGCTAAAACAAGATATTCTTGGTTATTTAAGAACTGAAGGTAATAAAGATGAGTCTGGTTATATTAAAAATGAAGACAACCAACCAGTATCTTATTATGAAGAAACTCCTCCGAGTTATGAAGCTTATGAGTATATGACTAATGCCTTAGCAAATTTAAACAATGGCCAATTACATATAGAACTCTTGGATAAAGCTATTGAAGCTGACCCAAACTTCTTTGAGCCTAAAATTCATAAAATAACTTATCATTATAACATTGGTAATTATAAAATTGCCGATTCATTACGTGCATTAATAGATGTTAAATCTAAGCTAAGTAAACAACAAAAAAATATACTACTTGTACATGAATCTATCATCAAAGGAAAAAATGATAGAGCATACAGTGCTCAAAGAGTAGAGTATGAGTTAGCGTACAAGGATATGAATACAAATATGTCTACAATGACGCTAGCTTTACAATATGTGAATCGTCCTGAAGACATTGAAGCCATTTATAATGAAATTCCAATGAATGATATGATACTCGAAAATTGTTCACGATGTGGTTTTAGGTATTATATGAAAGGTTTAGCTGATGTAGAATTAGGCAAATATGATAATGTAATAAAAACATTGGTTCCAATTACTAATGTTATAGAATACAGCTATTTAAAACGTCCTTTAATAAGTGCTTATGTGAAATCAGGTAAACTTTTAGAACTCGAGAAATATTTATCTGATTATGCCCTAACAGCATCAATAAGTGATATGGACTATCTCTATATTTTTACTGGAATACAATTAATTAATTCAAATCAAACCGAAGAAGCTAACAAATATTTCAATAAAATTATCGCCAGAAATAATAATCCACCAAGTAAAGAAAATTTAGCAAAAGCTTATTATTACAAAGGTGATTACTCAAATGCGCAAAATATTTTTGAAAACCTTTTACAAGAGGATTCTCAAAATATTGAGTATGTTACCCATCTTGCAATAAGCTACTTTAATAACGGAAAATTTGAAGCTGCTAAAACACAAATAGAAAAATTAGATGGCCTAAGAGCAGACTATCAATTTGGAGAAATAGATTATGCTTGGGCACAATATTACAATTCTATAGGAGACAAAGACAAAGCATTAGAATTTCTTTTAAAAGCGGTTGTTCAGGGTTGGAATTACACTCCTTCTACTTATCAACACGATCCACATTTCAAAACTATTAAAGACAGCCCTGAATTTATCAATAGAATTATGAACTATTGGAAAAATAAAACAACATGATGATTCTTTTACAAGAAGCAGCTACAGAGGCTGCAACAAAACCAGGTGCTTTTGAGCAAATTATTAATTTATTAGAAGTTATTATTTGGCCATTAACCGTTTTTGGAGGTTTACTTTTATTTAGGAAACATTTCAGTAAACTTATCAGTAGTCTTGGGTCAATAAAGGCTGGAGCTCAAGGCCTTGAAATGAATTTTATTGAAGATAAGTTACAAGAAGCCACAAAACTTATTGGAATTGGCACATCAGGAATTGTATCGAAAGATGGAGGTGGTATTATCCCAAAAGATGGAGCTGGCATCATTCCTAAAGATTCTAAAATAACACCAAAAAAGAGTCATGCAGAAACTCCTTATCAGGAATTACTTGAACTTCAAGACCTAATTAATACTAAATTAAAATCCATTGCAAACCAAAATGGTATCTCTTCAAATGGGTCATCAAATTTTGCATTAACAAATGATTTAGATGACAATAACATCATTAATAATCAAACTGCTCGCCAATTAAAAACACTAATAGAACTTAATAATATTGGGCTTAATTCACCAAAAATTACCTACGATCAAGTTTCGCAAATGAAAAAATTGTTCACTAATATATCTATTTAGATAATGAGAACTCTTGATAATGCTTATGCTTTGGTTATTGGTGTAGACAATGAGCAAAAAACAGACATCTTTTTAAAAGATGCAAAAGCTTTTTATGATGTGCTCTCTGATGAAGCATTGTGTGGCTATAAAAAAGAAAACATTACTTTACTATTAGACAAAGATGCTACTACTGAAAATATAATTGGAGCTTTGGATAATTATATTGATAAAATAGGAGAAAACTCATCATTCCTTCTTTTTTATTCAGGTCATGGTGGTTACTATGAAGGACGTTCCTACTTACTTCCTTATTTAGCTTCATCAGAAAACTTAGTTTTTGGTAAAGATTTAAGAGAAAAGTTGAGTTCGATGAAATCAAAAAGAATGTTCATTTTATTTGATTGTTGTCACTCAGGTGGTTTTTTTGATAACAATAAAGATGAAATCATTTCCCAAGCTGTTGCTAACCATACACAAATAAAAAAATCATCTTCATTAGAAGGCTTAGCTCAAGAAATTGATGATGAGCAAGGCATGGTAATTATGGCTTCGTCCCAGGTTGATGAACGCTCTTGGGCAAGAGGAACCTGTAGTATTTTTACACAAACCCTTATCGAAGCTTTTAAAGCTGAACATTTAAAGAAAAAACATTTTTTGGTTGATGAATATGTTAGAACTGTAGAAACTGCTAACTATGTTTTTGAAAGAACTCCACAAAGATTTCTTGAACTTAAACAAATTGATAATGAAAATATTGCAAAAGGAGGCGAACAGATTATTAGAGAAAAAATGCAAATGCCTTATGCAAATTTGCAAATGAGTTCGGATTTTGTGATTTGCTACATTCCTGAAGAATTAAAACCAAGAATTTCTACTAAAAAATTCAGCGCAATACCTAAAGTAGAACCTGAAGTTAATCAAAAAGAAATGATCGAACCTTGGGAACGATCTAAAGGGAATAACCTTTTATTGTTTATTCATGGCTTTTCAGGTGAGTCTAAAGACACCTTTGGTAAAATCCCAATCATGCTGCAAGCAGACTCAAATTTTGATGGTTGGGCTATGAAACCTTTAGGATATTCTCCAGTTGCACAACCCAAGCTTGGAAAAGATATTTGGGGAGCTATTTTGGATGTAGATAAAATAGCTGTGTTTTTAAAAACTTCTATAACTTATAAATTTAAAGACTATGATCGTATTGCTATTGTTGCTCATAGTCTTGGAGGTCTTGTAGCACAAAAAGCTATCCTAGAATTAGATCAAGACAACAGAAATAGAATTTCTCATCTTATCATGTTTAGTACTCCTAGTAATGGGATTCCTCCAGAAGTATTAGACAAGCAATGGAACAAAAAATATAGTGAGTTAAGCAGCGAAGGTTCTTACATAAAGTCTTTACGTAAAGAATGGGAAGACACTTTTAATAACAACTACCCTTTTAAACTTAAGGTTGCAGCCTCATCTGAAGATGAATATGTTTCAATTGATTCTTGCCATAAGCCCTTTGATAAAGAATACTGCGAAATTGTTGATGGTAAACATTTACAAATAGTAAAACCTAAGGATGAAAAAGATGACGCTTATTCCTTAGTTTTAAGTACTTTAACAGGAAGTAAGTTCTTTAATCAATACACTAATAAAGAAGAAATTAATTTAACGTTAGGAAAATACGATGCAGTTGTTAAAGAATTATTACCACGAAAAGATGATTTAGACAAACGTGGTTTAACTCAGCTTATTTTTGCTTTAGAAGGACTTGAGCGTAAAGACGAAGTGTATGAGATTTTAAACACTCATCCTATGGCTCAAAACAATACAGATTTAATGGGAATTATTGGTGGAAGACATAAGCGTGATTACTTAAAAACCTACTCTTACAAATCAAGTCAGTTATCTCGTGAATATTACAGTAAAGCCCTTAAAGTTTCAGTTGAAAATGAAGTGAATTCTCAAATCTATTACCATGCTATTAACCTGGCTTTTTTAAGCATTGTGACAGATCCCGAAACTGGAAGATCTGAAATGAAAAAATATGCAAATCAAGCGTTAGAAGCTGCTAATAAATGTGATGATTCTTGGAAGGATGCTACAATTGCTGAAGCTAATATGTATTTAGGGAATTTGGATACAGCAAAAGAGTTTTACTTAAAAGCTTCTGAAGGTATTGGCATTAGAGAAAAAATATCAATGCACACAAATGCTTATGCTGGATATGTTGCTTTAACCAATAAAGAAGATGACGAGTTTACTCAATTTTTAAAAGCTCGCTTACTAAGTTAATATGCTAACCTTTAAGCAACATAATATTCCAGATTTAGAGTTTGTGCAAGCAATTAAAAAACCTATAGCTATTAAATGTATTCAAATTAATGAACCCTTTTTAGTTGAAACACTTGAAGGCAAAATGAAAGGCAAAAAAGGGGATTGGCTCATGGTTGGTATTCATGGAGAAATGTATCCTTGCGACCAAGCGATATTTAACAAAACATACAATCTATTAAAATAATTACTATATTAACAATCCCTTAATTAATCCTAACAAACTAAAAACTAGTATATCATGAGTGCAGAAACTATTTTCGTTAGTTACTCAAGTAAAGATAGACCATTCGCTTTAGGTCTAGTTAAAGAGCTACAAAATTTAGGTGTAAATGTATGGATAGATCAATTGGGTATTGGTCTTGGTGAAGATTGGGACGATGCTATTGAGCAAGCCTTAGAAAAGTCTGAAACTTTTATGATTATTCTGTCGCCAACTTCCGTAGAGTCCAGAAACGTTAAAGATGAAGTTAACATTGCTATCAACTCTAAAAAGAAATTAGTACCTATTCTAATTAAAGAATGTGAGCTTCCTATGCGATTACAAAGAAGGCAATATGCAGACTTAACTAATAATCCTGATAAAGCTATTCATGACATTTTAAACTTTCTTGGTCTTCAACAGAAAGCATCAGAGAATTTAAAGAAAATACTGTCACTAATTGGTATTTCTGAAGCTCCACAAAAAATTGTTCAAATTGTAAAAGAAGACCATTCAGACCAAGAAATTAAAAAAGAAATAGATGCTGAAGACCTTTTAGTTTCTGAAGTAGAAATTGATAGAGCTACAAATATGCACAAAAAAGGCATTAAAAAAAGCTGGCAAATGATTATAATAGTTGCTGTAGTAAGCATTGTTATCTTTTTAATATTAGGTTTTACTAATTTAATTACTGTCCCATTTTGGGTCGCTGCTTCAGGTTGTATAGCTCTTAATTTACTTTCAATTAATCCTTTCGGTGTTATAAAAAAACGTGAGCGATACATTGATTTAATGGAGCTATTAAAACTTAAGCGTGAGCGTTTAACTCGTGTAATGAATAAGTTAACAGATGATGAAATAGATAAATTTAATTCTGAATTTTATAATTATATAAAAATTTAAAGCGAATGAAACGCATTGATGATAAAATAAAAGAGATTGAAAAAAAAGATAAGACCAATCGTTGGGCTTATTATATTATAGTCGCCATGCTTGCTGGGTTTTTAGTTTATGCTAGCACAACAAGAAAACAAATGGACATAAAAGATGCTCAAATTGATGAGTTAACTATTAAAAATTCTGAAACTTATAAAAAACTTGATAGTACCTATGCAGAGTTAGAGAAAACTTATGAAGATTTAAAAAACAGCTTACGTCCTGAAGAGTATTGGAGTTATATTGAATCTGAAAATTCTAACGAAGGTTATATTGCCTACTTAACCAATGATTGGGGAATTGACAAAGAAGCTTACATACCTTCAGCAATAGAAAAATTAAAATCCTCAGAAACTGTTGGTTTTGAAGGATGGCTTTTTGTTGGTTCAAAAGACAATATTGGAAATTATGAAAACAGAGATATAATCGAAATTATTTACAGACAATACTTTGAAGGTGAAGCTTCTACTTTAATAGATTTAGAGCCTCGTGTTGGCGATATTGTAAAACTCAAAACAACTTACAACAGAAAAACTTATAAATATAAAAGTATGTCTGGAGCAAATGAACAAGGTTGGCGTAATAAAACAAAAGCCTTTGTTACAGAAGTTTACAAGGATCCAAATACAACTAACTTTAATATTAAAATCAAGTATTATTAATAAGGCTTAAAGAACAATAAACCGTTTTATTCTAACATAGAATAATCATTTTAATGGATTACTTTATCATTTGCCTAGTCGCCTTCTTAACTTCTATTCTAACCTTCTTTTCAGGGTTTGGATTAGGTACTATGTTAATGCCTGTTTTCGCTCTTTTCTTTCCAATAGAACTAGCTATTGCTTTAACTGGAGTGGTTCATTTTTTTAACAATATTTTCAAACTCTTTTTGGTTGGAAACAAAGCCAATAAAAGTATACTCATCAGATTTGGATTTCCAGCCATAATCGCTGCGTTTTTAGGCGCATGGATTCTTTTAAATATTACAGATTTACCATCTCTTTATTCCTATTATATTGGAAATAAACTATTTGAAATAACACCTGTAAAATTAATTATTGCTGTTTTACTCATTGTTTTTTCTGTAATTGAGTTATTACCTTTTTTTGATAAGTTGCAATTCAACAAAAAACAATTGCCTTTTGGTGGATTCTTAAGTGGTTTTTTTGGTGGACTTTCAGGGCATCAAGGAGCTCTAAGAACTGCATTTTTAATAAAAGCTGGACTTACTAAAGAAGCTTTTATTGGTACAGCTGTTGTGATTTCTTGTTTGGTAGATTTTACTAGAATTTCAATGTACTCTTCTAGAATGTTAGAATCTGGTTTATATAAAAATGTTCCGCTTATAGTAGGTGCAACCTTGGCTGCTATTATTGGAGCCTTTTTTGGACATAAACTCCTTAAAAAAGTAACACTAAAATTTATTCAAAAGTTTGTAGCTATATTCCTAATCTTAGTTTCAATAGCCTTAGGAATTGGTCTCATTTAGGTTTTCTGCTTTTTCTTTCTAGCAGCAGGAAACAGTACGTTGTTTAAAATAAGTCTGTAACCAGGAGATGTTGGGTGCAAATCCAATTCTGTTTTTGGGTCACCTACTCTATGTGTATAATCTTCTGGGTCATGTCCTCCATAAAACGTAAAGAATCCTTTTCCTTTTATACCATGAATATATCGAGCTTCACCATTGGTTTTATTTTCACCAAGTATCAAAACATTGGATTTAATTTCTTCACGTGTAAACGATGTTGTTTGTCCCATAAAACCTTTAACCAAAGCCGTGTGATTCTGATTTAACATTGTTGGAACCGGATCCCATTTTGCTGAAAAATCCATCAACGTAAAATAATCAGTTGTTTTTGGAATACGTCTTTTTTGCGTCATATCAATGGAAGAAAATTCGTAAACATTTGGACTCCGTTCTAAAATAAAATCCTTGAAAGCAAACGTTTTATTATAATCTATTTTACTTTGATAATTAGGGTCACTTCCATCTCCATCAAACATGGGTTCACAAATATCAACACCTTCGGCTGATAATGCTATATCAAAACTATCTGTTGCGCTGCACATAGCAAACATAAAACCTCCACCAACAACATAATCTCTAATTTTTAAGGCAACATCCAACTTAGCTTCAGATACCTTGTTATACCCTAATTTAGTAGCTAATTCTTCAGCAGCCTTTTTTTCTTCAATATACCATGCTGCACTTCTAAACGATCTATAAAATTTGCCATATTGTCCAGTAAAATCTTCATGATGAAGATGCAACCAATCGTACAACAACAATCCATCATTCAAAACTTCCTCATCGTAAACAGTATCATAAGGGATTTCAGCATAAGTTAACACCATAGTAACAGCGTCGTCCCAAGGTTGTTTTCCATAAGGTGTGTAAACTGCAATTTTTGGTGCTTTTTCCAATACTACAGCTTCCATGTTCTGACTTGGACTACTTATTTCTTCCAAAATTTGTTCAGCTTTTGCATCACTTAAAACTTCAAATGACACACCTCTTATTTGGCATTCTCTCTGTATTTCTTCAAAATCTGGTAATAAAAACGAACCTCCTCTATAATTGAGCAACCATTTTACTTTTTGCTCTTTTTCAAGTGTCCAAAAGGTAATACCATAAGCTTTTAAATGATTTTTCTGACCTTCTGCATCCATAGGAATTAGTATGTACGAAGCAAAGGAACTTACTGTAATAAAAAGGCAGAATATAAAGGTAACTATCTTCTTCATAAACGAAAGATACTTAAAAAATATTCCGACCTGAAAATTTTAAGATAATTTTAGATTAAGTGATTAAAATGGAACGTCATTATCCTCATCAGGAGCATCAAAGGCGTCACTTGGATCTTGTCTAAAATTATCTGCTTTAAAGGTATCATCGTTGGCAGCAGCATTCATTTTACTATGGAATTCTCCAAAAGGCGTATCAAAATCATCCAAATTATCAAATTTACCTAAGTGACCAATAAACTTTAAACGAATGTTATCCAATCCACCATTTCTATGTTTAGCTACAATAAATTCTGCTTGACCTTCGGTTGGTGTACGTTCTTCATCATCCCATTCATCAATTTTATAGTATTCTGGTCTGTAAATAAACGACACAATATCAGCATCTTGCTCAATCGCTCCAGATTCACGTAAATCTGATAATAAAGGTCTTTTGCTACCTCCACGAGTTTCAACAGCACGAGATAACTGCGATAAAGCAATTACAGGAACATTAAGCTCTTTTGCCAAAGCTTTAAGGTTACGAGAAATCATTGATATTTCTTGCTCTCTGTTGCCTCCTTTTTGGTTTCCTCCTGAGGTCATTAACTGTAAATAATCAATGACAATTAACTTTATACCATGCTGAGATGATAAACGTCTCGCCTTTGCTCGAAGATCAAAAATGGATAACGAAGGTGTATCATCTATATATAAAGGTGCTTTTTCAAGGCTTTTTACTTTTACATTGAGTTGTTCCCACTCGTGTTTTTCTAAACGACCAGTTCTTAATTTTTCTGATGATAATCCAGTTTCAGACGAAATAAGACGTGTAATTAATTGTACTGAAGCCATTTCTAGCGAAAAAAACGCAACAGGAATATTTTGGTTTACGGCAATATTTCTTGCCATAGACAAGGTTAAAGCCGTTTTTCCCATGCCTGGACGAGCTGCAATAATAATTAAATCGCTTTCTTGCCAACCTGAGGTTAATTTATCCAATTTGTCGAAACCTGAAGGAATACCACTTAAGCCTTCTTTATTAGAAATTTCCTCTATTTTTTTCTTAGCTTGAATAACCAATTCTTGAGCTGTTTCAGAAGATTTTTTGATGTTGCCTTGAGTAACTTCGTAAAGTTTTGATTCGGCTTTATCCAATAAATCAAAAACATCTTTGGTTTCATCGTAAGAATCTTCTATAATTTCGTTTGAAATTTTAATAAGGCTTCGTTGAATAAACTTCTGTAAAATAATACGAGCGTGAAATTCTATATGTGCCGAAGAAGATACTTTTTGAGTGAGGGAAATAAGATAAAAATCGCCACCAACCAGATCCAGTTTTTGGTCTTTTTTTAATTGATTGGACACAGTTAACAAATCTATAGGTTCACTATTCTCGAAAAGTTTAAAAATAGCTTCAAAAATATGTTGATGTGCTTCTTTATAAAATGCTTCTGGGCTTAAAATATCAATAACTTCATCCACTCCTTTTTTATCAATCATCATAGCTCCAAGCACGACCTCTTCAAGATCAAGTGCTTGTGGTGGTATTTTGCCTCTTTCTAAGCTAATAATGGTACTTTTATCTACTCTTAAGCCTTGTATAGGATTGGGTTGTTTCATTTTTTGATTTACAAGAATTTATCTTGTTATGGATTAATTTTGGTTAGTTGATTCTTGATTTGTCAAGACAGCGAAAGTAACCAAAAAGACAAGAAATTTAATTTTTTTAATATATAACATTGTTAACTGCAAGTCAACAATTAAACTGTTAATAACTTTAAAATTTTGTTAACAATGAAAAAAAAATCTGAAGTTGTAAACTTCAGATTCATTTATGGTATGATTTTAAAAGGATTAATCTTTAAAGACACCCATTTTAGAATATTTTTCCATTCGCTGATTTACTAATTCTTTTGGTGATAAGTTTTTAAATTCGTCATAGGCTTTTTCAATGGCGTCACGAACTATTAAAAACGTCTTTTCTCTATCATTATGAGCTCCACCAAGTGGCTCTTTTACAATTTCATCAACCAACTTCATTTTTTTCATGTCTTTGGCTGTTAATTTAAGAGCTTCGGCTGCTTGCTCTTTATATTCCCAGCTTCGCCATAAAATTGAGCTACAAGATTCTGGAGAAATTACAGAATACCAAGTATTTTCAAGCATAAGTACCTTATCTCCAACTCCAATACCAAGTGCACCACCAGAAGCTCCTTCACCAATTATTACAGTAATAATTGGTACTTCAAGCCTTGTCATCTCATAAATATTTCTTGCAATGGCTTCTCCTTGTCCACGTTCTTCTGCTTCCAAACCAGGATAAGCTCCAGGTGTGTCTATAAGCGTTACAACAGGAATACCAAATTTTTCGGCAGTTTTCATTAAGCGCAATGCTTTACGATAGCCTTCAGGGTTTGCCATTCCGAAGTTTCGATACTGTCTGGTTTTGGTATTGTATCCTTTTTGCTGGCCAATAAACATATAGCTTTGGTTACCAATTTTACCTAAACCACCAATCATTGCCTTGTCGTCTTTAAAATTTCGGTCACCATGAAGTTCTAAAAACGAATCGCCAAAAATGGCTTTTATATAATCGAGTGTATAAGGTCTGTTTGGATGACGAGACAACTGTACACGTTGCCAAGCAGTAAGGTTCTTGTAAATATCTTTTTTGGTTTCTTCAAGCTTTTTTTCAATCTGTTTACAGGTTTCAGTAACATCAACATCACTTTCTTCACCTATAAGCTGACATTTTTCAAGCTGTTCTTCAAGTTCTTTAATGGGCAACTCAAAATCTAAGTACTCCATATACGTTAAGATTAGTTTTAGTTAGCGAACAAAATTACGTAATTTTTTTGTTTTGATTTTGTATTTAAATTGAAATAAAACAAGTATCTCTATTTCAATAACTTTGCTTTACGCTTCTTAGAGTTTTTTAAAATTCCATTAATGATTACAGTGCTGATAATAATTGTGGCTCCTAAATAAAATTCTGTGCTCATTTTTTCGGCTTTTGGAAACAAAATTATTGCTAAAATTATTCCGTAAATAGGCTCTAAATTATAAGTCAAAACTACAGTATAAGGGCTTATATGCTTCATAACGTGTACAGCAGCAATAAAAGCATAAGCTGTACAGATTGATGCTAAAATGAACAAATAAAGCCAGTCACTACTTGATAAGTTGAAAAAGTTTGAGGTAAAACCATCTCTAAAAAGCAAAATGAAAAGCGAAATAAAAAATACTCCGCTTATAAACTCATAAAACGAAATTACTGTGGCTGAATTTCGCTCTACCAATTTACCATTTATAACAGCAAAAGTTGATGAGAACAGCGCTGATAAAATTCCTAAAATAATACCATTTATATATTTAAATTCGGTACTGGTAATAACCCAAACTCCTATTATCACTAATAGACCAAATAAAATTTCATACCAAATAACCCTACGCTTAAAGAAAAAAGGCTCTATTAATGATGCAAAAAATGCACCTGTTGAAAACATTGCCAAAGCAATAGATATAGTCGATTGCTTTATGGATTCGAAAAAAGTAATCCAGTGTAAAGCAATTAAAATTCCTGCAATTGAAAATTTTACAATGTCTTTAAAGTCTACTTTTAATCTAATCTTTCTAACCTTTATGTAAACAAGCATTAATAGTGCTGCAATGCTCATTCTAAACCAAACCAATGGTATGGCATTAATTGAGATAAGCTCACCTAAAATGGCAGTAAAACCAGCAATAAATACTAAAAAATGAAGATGAAGATAATTTTTTAGCTTAGCGTTTGGCATTATACAAGAGATAAATAGCTAAAATACCAAAAACTACATTTGGAAACCAAACAGCAATAGCTGGAGAAAAATTAGATTGTTCTGCCATAACACCAAAAACCTTATCAAAAAATACGTAGATCATAGCAATAAAAACTCCAAGTGCGAGATTAAAACCCATTCCTCCACGACGTTTTATTGACGATACAGCAACAGCAATGATGGTTAAAATAAAAACCGAAACTGGCAAGCTCCATTTTTTATATTGCACCACTTTATAACGACCAATGTTTGATGAACCTCGAGCTTCTTCTTTTTTAATAAATTCTGACAGCTCAGAATAATTTAAAATTTCAGCCACATAATTAGGAGGTGTTAAATCTTCTAGCTCAAATTTGAATAAAGTATCCATTCTCCTGCTGGTTATTATTTCATCATTATTTTCACCTATAATACGTTTTGTATAATTGATAAGTCTGTACGCAGAATCTTTGGGAACAAACGAAATCCTATCGGCTTTAATCTTATATTTTAGTTCATTGCCTTGAAAATGTTCTAATGAAAAATCTCGTCCTGTATTGGTTTTTGTATCAAAATTACTTACATAAATGTAATCGTTATCGTTAATTTGTCTGAACAAATTCTGGGTATCCTTGTCTTTTTTGCCTCCTTTTAAATACTTATAAGTAAACTCGTTAAACCCTTTGCTGGCATTAGGAACCAAGTACATACCTAATAACAATGAAAAACTTGCAACAATAAGTCCTCCAATAAAATAAGGTCTTAAAAACCTCCAAAAAGAAACTCCTGAGCTTAAAAAAGCAATGACTTCAGTATTGTTTGCAAGTTTTGATGTAAACCAAATTACTGAAAGAAATAAAAATAAAGGGAACAATAAATTGGCAAAATAAATTGAAAAATCTAAGTAATACTTAGCAACTTCCTCGAAAGGCACTTTGTTTTCTAATATTTTATCGATTTTTTCGGCAAGGTTTACAGTAATAGCAATTGGTATAAACAGTACTATCATTAATAAAAATGTTATTAAATAGCGTTTTAGTATGTACCAATCTAATATTTTCATAATTATTACAAACGATTATCCATTTGTTTGACCATGGAATCTTTCCAAGTCCTAAAATCTCCTGCTAATATATGTTTTCTTGCCTCTCTTACCAACCACAAATAGAATCCTAAATTGTGTATAGTTGCAATTTGAGCGCCTAATCTTTCATTTACACTAAACAAATGACGTAAATATGCTTTAGAATAATCTGCATCTACAAAAGTAATTGCCATTTCATCTATTGGCGAAAAATCGTCTTCCCACTTTTTGTTTTTAATATTTATGGTACCATAAGCTGTAAACAACATTCCATTTCTAGCATTACGAGTTGGCATAACACAATCAAACATATCTATTCCTAACGCAATATTTTCAAGAATATTTATAGGTGTACCAACTCCCATTAAATAACGTGGTTTGTCTTCAGGTAAAATATTACAAACCACATCTGTCATGGCATACATTTCTTCGGCAGGTTCACCAACAGACAATCCACCAATAGCATTACCTAATGCTCCAGCATTTGCAATATATTCTGCTGATTCTTGGCGTAAATCTTTATAAGTACTACCTTGCACTATAGGAAAAAATGCTTGATTATAATCATATTTTAATGGTGTTTTTTCTAGATGATTGATACATCTGTCCAACCAACGATGCGTCATGTGCATACTTCGTTTTGCATAATTATAATCGCAAGGATAAGGTGTGCATTCATCAAAAGCCATAATAATATCTGCTCCAATACTACGCTGAATTTCCATCACATTTTCAGGTGTAAAAGTGTGGTAGCTTCCATCAATATGACTTTTAAATTTTACACCTTCTTCCTTAATTTTTCTATTTGCAGATAATGAATATACTTGGTAACCTCCAGAATCGGTTAAAATATTTCTATCCCAATTCATAAACTTGTGCAAACCTCCTGCTTGTTCTAAAATTGAAGTTTGAGGCCTCAAGTACAAATGGTAAGTGTTCCCTAAAATTATATCAGGATTTATATCGTTCTTTAATTCTCTTTGATGTACTCCTTTTACTGAAGCAACAGTACCAACAGGCATAAAAATTGGTGTTTCAATAACACCATGATCTGTAGTAATTTGTCCTGCTCTTGCTTGACTCTGCGAATCTTTCCCTAATAGTTTAAAAACCATATATCTGTGTTAACAGCGAGCAAAGATAAATAACAAAGTTGCAATAAGGTCTTAACATGCTATTAAAATTGTTAGCAAATCATCGCATTTCGTTAATAAGTGATTTCAGACATCTTTTGAGAAGGCTTATTAAAGACTTAATTTTGGACGCAAATTTTGAAAAGAACTACTTATGGCAAACACACAACAACTGAAGGATTTAACAACACAAGTTCGCAGAGATATTTTGCGAATGGTACACAAGGTAAACTCTGGACATCCAGGAGGTTCGCTTGGTTGTACTGAGTTTTTTGTGACTTTATATTCTGAACTTATGCAGCGTAATGAAGGTTTTGATATGGATGGTATTGGTGAAGATTTATTCTTCTTATCCAATGGTCATATCTCTCCTGTTTATTACAGTGTTTTAGCAAGATCAGGTTATTTTCCTGTTGATGAATTAAATACCTTTAGATTGATAAACTCTCGCTTACAAGGTCATCCTACAACCCATGAAGGGCTTCCAGGAGTTAGAATTGCTTCAGGTTCGTTAGGTCAAGGAATGTCTGTTGCCATTGGAGCTGCTCAAGCAAAAAAATTAAATAATGATAACCATTTAATTTATAGTCTTCATGGAGATGGCGAACTACAAGAAGGTCAAAACTGGGAAGCTATCATGTACGCTTCTGCAAAAAAGGTAGATAACTTAATTTCGACAATTGATTTAAATGGTCAGCAAATTGATGGTTCAACAGATACTGTTCTCCCAATGGGAAATATCAAAGAAAAATTTGAAGCTTTTGGATGGATCGTCATTGAAATTGAAAACGGGAACGATATTGATGCCATTAGAAAAGGAATGACTGAAGCCAAATCTAAAACTGGAAACGGAAAACCTGTTTGTGTGTTGCTTAAAACAGTTATGGGAAATGGTGTAGACTTTATGATGCATACTCATGCTTGGCATGGTAAAGCACCAAATGACGAACAATTAGCCATTGGTTTAGCACAAAACCCTGAAACTTTAGGAGATTATTAACCTACAAAACACAAGACATGAAAACATACACATTTACAGAAAAAAAAGATACAAGAAGTGGTTTTGGAGCTGGTTTGGCAGAATTAGGAAGAACTAATCCAAATGTGGTTGCCCTTTGTGCTGATTTAATTGGTTCTTTAAAAATGGATAAATTTATTGAAGAAAATCCTGAGCGATTTTTTCAAGTAGGAATTGCTGAAGCAAACATGATGGGAATTGCAGCAGGTTTAACTATTGGTGGAAAAATTCCGTTTACTGGAACTTTTGCAAACTTTTCTACTGGTAGAGTTTATGATCAAATTCGTCAATCTATTGCTTATTCAGGAAAAAATGTAAAAATATGTGCTTCTCATGCTGGACTAACCTTAGGTGAAGATGGAGCTACGCATCAAATACTTGAAGATATTGGGTTAATGAAAATGTTGCCAGGAATGGTTGTGATTAACCCTTGTGACTATAATCAAACTAAAGCTGCAACTATAGCCATTGCAGAGCATAATGGCCCTGTTTATTTACGTTTTGGTCGTCCGTCAGTTCCAATTTTTACTCCTGAGGATCAAAAATTTGAAATTGGAAAAGCTATTAAAATGACTGAAGGTAGTGATGTTACTATTGTGGCTACAGGACATTTGGTTTGGGAAGCTTTAGAAGCTTCAAAAACTTTATTTGAAGAAGGTATTTCTGCCGAAGTGATTAATATTCATACCATAAAACCTTTAGACGAAAAGGCTATCTTAGAATCTGTTGCTAAAACTGGTTGTATTGTAACAGCTGAAGAACATAATTACCTTGGTGGTTTAGGTGAAAGTGTTTCAAGAGTTTTGTCACTTAATAATCCTGCTCCTCAAGAATTTGTAGCGACTAATGATACTTTTGGCGAGTCTGGAACTCCAGCTCAACTTATGGATAAGTATGGTCTTAACAGTAAAGCTATAGTAGGTAAAGCTAAATCAGTTATAGCAAGGAAATAGAAAAGTTTAAAAAATATTTTTAATAAGGTTCTTTTTAATACTCTAAAAGAACCTTTTTTTTTACAATAGAAAATAATATGCCTTTGGCAGCGTTTTTGTTAGATAACATTCAAATCTAAAAACGAAACAATTATGAAGAAACTAATTTTATTAGTATTACTATCAACTACCTGCACTTTTACATTTGCTCAAGCTGGTTCTTCCTTTGGAATAAAAGGAGGACTTAATTACAATGCAAATGGAGACTATTTTGAATCTATTGGTGAAACCGTTGAAGACCCAACAAGAAACATTGGTTATCACATTGGGCTCTTTGGCAAGATAGGCAACTCTCTTTATTTTAGACCTGAGTTAGTTTATACAAAAACTAAAAGTGAATATAACAGTGGAAATTTTGATATGCAAAAAATTGATGCTCCATTACTTGTTGGTGTTAAAATATTAGGTCCTTTAAGTGTTTTTGGAGGTCCATCTTTACAGTATATTTTAGATAGTGAATTTGATGGCGTATCTATTGAAAATGTAGAAAATGACTTTACTGTTGGTCTTAATTTTGGAGCCTCTTTAAGTTTTAATAAATTTGGAATAGATGTACGCTATGAACGTGGTTTAAATGAAAACGAAGCCACCTTTTTAGATAACAATGGCATAAATTTAAACGATAGAATCGATACCAGACCTGATCAACTCATTTTAAGTTTATCAGTAACGTTTTAAAAAAAGCCGCTCAAATTGAGCGGCTTTTTTTTAATCTTCATTGTAATTTATTGTAATGTCTTTATCAAGATAATCTGGCAGATTATCATTATTTGAATCCATTATTTTAACTGTTTTTATAGTAATAACGCCATCAACTTCAGTTCTGCTAATTTCGAACTCTCCTTCTGCTAAGGTTGGTTCTTCTTGCCCTATATTTATATCTACTGTGTATTCTTCTGGCATTAACTCATCAATGGTTAATACACCATCACCATCGTCGTCTTGATCAACAAAATTAGCCAAAGAATCTTCGTCAGTGTCATCATCAATAATATCTTCATCTCCATCTAAATTTTCAACATAACTTGGTATACCATCAGCATCATGATCATTAAGTTCTGTTTGCAACAAATCAAACTTAAAAACCAAACATTTGTAAGGACCAATACCAGCAGTTCCAGCAGAATAATAACCTAACCCAGAAGGCAAAAACATAGCACCAACACCAGCATCATTATAAGTTACAGTACCATCTCCATTAATAACATAAGACTCAGCAATATTAAATTTAGGTATGACTCTTGACCAACCTGGAATTAATCCTGCTAAATCAAATTGAGTAGGATTTACTGTACTATCAAAAACCTCACCATCATCAACTAAACTACCTTCATAATTAATTCTAACATCATCTGTTAAATGAGGCATAACTTCGCCGCCTCCTTGGTTAATATGTAGAATGTAATAATCATATTCCTGATCTGCATAAATAGTCTGATAAGTATCAACAGCATTAACTAATAGTGTATGTCCGTCAGGTACCATTTCTCCATCAGCTAACTTTGTTATTTCTAAATCATACATTGAAGGGTTAGGATTACCAACAAAATCTTCAGAATTATAGTAATGAGAATTTAAGTAAGATAATAGTGTATCTGCATCCTTTTCCTGCTGCTTATCTCTTGGCTCTTCTTCAATACCTGGCTCTATTCCATCATCTTTTCTACAAGAATTAAAAGAAATAGAAAACAATATTAAAGTTATAAGTAAGTAATTAAATTTAATTTTTTTCATTTCATTTTATTTATATAAAACTAAATTCTTAATTAGTTATCTTGAAATTAGTTTTAATTTTTTTTATATGCAATTTTTCAGCTTGCAAGATACAATTTATAATATTTTTGTACCATACAATTAACGCAGATTTATAAAATTTATGCGAATAGATAAATTTCTTTGGTGTGTACGTTATTTTAAGACTAGAAATCTTGCTACTATAGCCTGTAAAAAAGGGCAAATAAAGGTTAACGATGAAGTGATTAAACCAAGTCGAGAAGTATTCCCAACAGATAAAATTACCATTAGAAAAGATCAAATTAATTATCAGTTAATTGTTAATGATATTCCTGAAAATAGAGTTGGCGCTAAATTGGTTGATATTTATAGAACAGACAACACACCAAAATCGGAATTTGAAGCTAAAGAATTATTAAAATACTCAAAAGACTATTACCGAAAAAAAGGCACAGGAAGACCAACAAAAAAAGACAGAAGAGATATTGATGATTTTTATGATGAAACATCCTAATAGATTCATAATTGTTAACTAATATTATTATAGATGTTAAATTTGACCAGCTCAAAAAATATTAAAAACAAATAAAAATGAGTAGTTTTACATTTTAGTATTTTTATACAATGATCAAAGAGCAAAATTTCATACTAACACATCAAGAAATTACGCATAAAATCAGGCGAATTGCTTACCAGATTTACGAAAGCAATGTCAATGAATCCGAAATTATCTTGGCTGGAATTGCAGATAATGGCTACATACTTGCAAAAAAACTAAAAGCAGAACTGAGTAAAATATCAGATATAAAACCTGTATTGTGTAAGGTTATTATTGATAAGAAAGAGCCAAGAAATTCAATTCAAACTTCAATTCATGAAAAAGATTATACTAATAAATCCGTTGTACTTATTGATGATGTATTAAACTCTGGGACTACTCTTATTTATGGTGTAAAGCATTTTTTAAATGTACCTCTAAAACAATTTAAAACTGCTGTTTTGGTTAATAGAAACCACAAAAAATATCCAGTAAAAGCAGATTTTAAAGGAATTTCACTATCTACTTCACTAAATGAGCATGTTTGTGTAAAATTAGAGGGAAAAGTATTAGAAGCTTTTTTAGAATAAACAAAAAACAATATCTTCAACTATATCATTGGTTGATTTATTATCTACATTGATGGTTTTGGTTGCTCTACCATAATAATTGCTTCGCTCAAACAAATGTTTGCCAATAAATTCAATCAAAGCTTCTTCTGTTGTTAAATGAGCTATAAGTGGTCTATTTTGCTTGTCTTTCCTTAATCTGTTACCCAGCTCATTTAAAGAAGCTTTTAGATAAATAGTAACTGCTTTTTCCGAGTCAAGCAGTAGTTGCATATTATTTCCATAGCAAGGCGTGCCACCACCAAGTGATATAATTGCACTTTCATTACTTACCAGTAATTCTTTCAAATAAATTGTTTCCACTTTCCTAAAGTATATTTCCCCTTTGTTCTTAAAAATATTAGGTACAGACATACCTTCTTTATTTTCAATATATTCATCAAGGTCAATAAATACAAAATTTAACTTTTGGGCAATTTCTTTACCAATTGTTGTTTTACCTGATGCCATATAGCCCAACAAAAAAACCTTCATATATCTCAAATAAAATTCATAAATAACTGTAACAAATTTACGATACAAAAAATCAAAAATTAATGCTTAATTTTTATTGTTTTATTAATTAAACATTTTATATTTGCACCCTCGTTAGAGGGAAACCTTAAATTGACTAGGTAGCTCAGCTGGTAGAGCATAACACTTTTAATGTTAGGGTCCTGGGTTCGAGCCCCAGCCTGGTCACAAAAAAGTTAAGCATTTTTTGCTTAACTTTTTTATTTTTGTATACTTCAAAAAAGCAAATTTGCGCACGTGGCGGAATTGGTAGACGCGCCAGCTTGAGGGGCTGGTGACCATTAGGTCGTGGAAGTTCGAGTCTTCTCGTGCGCACTAAAACTATAAAATTTTCCAATTTTTTAATTTATATCATTTTTATAATTAATTTTGTTTAAGATAAATTAATTATCAATGAACAACATAAAGAGCGATTTTAGCATAAAAGACCTTGAAAACCTTTCAGGAATTAAAGCACATACCATTAGAATTTGGGAAAAGAGATACAATCTTTTAGAACCTGAAAGAACAGATACAAATATTAGACACTATAGTCTTGACAGTTTACAAAAACTTCTTAATGTAGCCTATTTAAATAATAATGGCTACAAAATATCAAAAATAGCTAAGCTAAAAAAAGAAGAAATACCAGCAAATGTTAGGGAAATAGCATCAAGAGGAAATGTAGAACATCACGCTATTAATGCCTTTAAAATGGCTATGCTAAATTTTGATCAGGTTCTATTTTATAATACTTACATGACTCTTTTGGAAGAAAATACGTTTAGAGATATTTTTTATGATGTATTTATTCCACTATTAGAAGAATTAGGATTATTGTGGCAAACAAATACAATTACTCCTGCTCATGAGCATTTTTTATCTGTTCACATAAAACAAAAAATATTACTCAATATAGAAAAGCTTCAAAATCTCGAACCTAAACCTTCTACTAAGACTTTTGTTTTGTATTTACCTGAAAACGAAATTCATGATATTGGATTGCTTTTTGTAAACTATGAGCTTAGAAGTAGAGGTTACCATACCATATTTTTAGGTGAAAGTGTTCCTATGGACAGTTTAAAGGACTTACTGAAATTTTTTGATGAAGTTACTTTTATTTCGTATTTTACAGTAAAACCAGAAGATGACGAAGTTATAACCTACATTGAAGATTTTAAAAATAAGATTCTTAAAAAAGAATCAACAAAATTATGGTTGCTGGGAAAAAAGCTAACTTCAATTGATTCTTCGAGCTTTTCTAATGAAGTAAATGGGTTTAATTCTATTAAGGATTTAGTTAAACATTTGTAAAAAAATCTAATAAAATTTTATTTTGTTTAACTTTTATTTATATTTGTTAAACAAATGAAAGTATCTATCTCTATTATTGGTTCAGGTTTTTCCTCTTTAGCAGCTTCTTGCTATCTAGCAAAAGCAGGCTATGATGTTACTATATTTGAGAAGAACAACACCATTGGAGGTCGTGCCAGACAATTAATACGTGATGGTTTTACATTCGATATAGGTCCCACTTGGTATTGGATGCCAGATGTTTTTGAACGTTTTTTCTCAGACTTTGATAAAAAACCATCTGATTATTACACTCTAGAAAAACTCAACCCAGCATATAGTGTTTATTTTGATAAAGATGATTTCATCACCATTGAAGACACTCTTGAAAAAATTTGTAAAGCATTTGAAAAAGAAGAAAAAGGCAGTTCAATAAAATTAAGAGAGTTCATAAACCAAGCTAAAAACAATTATGATATTGCAATTAAAGATTTGGTTTATAATCCTGGATTATCACCTTTTGAACTTGTAACTCCAAAAACAATTGGAAAATTAAATCAATTTTTTAGCACAATCAAGAAAGATGTACGCAAAGAGTTCAGCAATAAGCGTTTGGCACAAATTCTTGAATTCCCTGTACTCTTTCTAGGTGCTAAACCAAGTGATACTCCTTCGTTTTATAGTTTTATGAACTATGCCGATTTTGGTTTAGGAACTTTTCATCCTAAAAAAGGAATGTATCAAGTTATACTCGCTATAGAACAATTGGCAATTTCATTAGGTGTAAAGATTGAAACCAATTCAGCTATTGAAAAAATTCTGGTAAATCCTTTAAACGAAGCTTATGGAATAAAATGCAATGGTTTTAATCATTTTAGCGATTATGTATTAAGTGGTGCAGATTATCATCATACAGAAACTCTTATTGATCCAGAAATTAGGCAATACAAAGAGTCTTATTGGGAAGCTAAAACCTTTGCTCCTTCTTGCCTTTTGTTTTATGTTGGCTTTGACAAAAAGCTTAAAAATGTAAATCATCATACTTTGTTTTTTGATGTTGATTTTGATTTACACGCACAAGATATTTATGACACTCCAAAATGGCCAGAAGAACCATTGTTTTATGCAAGCTTTCCAAGTATTACAGACCAATCATCTGCTCCAGAAGGAAAAGAAGCTGGCATATTTTTAATTCCTTTAGCACCAGGACTTGAAGATACAAATGAATTAAGAGAAACCTATTTTAATAAAATAATTAATCGATTTGAGTCCCTAACATCACAAAAAGTAATTGATAGTATTTTATTCAAGGAATCGTTTTGTGTCAAAGATTTTATTAAGGACTATAACTCTTACAAAGGCAATGCATACGGAATGGCAAACACACTATTACAAACTGCATTTTTAAGACCAAAACTAAAAAGCAAAAAAGTAAAAAATTTATTTTTTACTGGACAACTAACAGTTCCTGGACCTGGAGTTCCTCCTTCACTTATATCAGGAAAATTAGCATCAGAGTTAATTGTAAAAGATATTTCAACCAAAAAAAAGATAATCAATAATATATGAAAGCCATTTTTGATAACGTATCTTACCATTGTAGTAAAACTGTAACAAAAACTTACAGTACTTCTTTTTCATTAGCTACAAAAATGTTGTCTAAATCCATTAGACAAGACATCTATAACATTTATGGTTTTGTAAGATTTGCAGATGAAATTGTTGATTCTTTTCATGATTTTGACAAGAAAGATTTATTTAACAAGTTTGAATACGATCTTGAACTGGCTATAGACAATAAAATCAGTTTAAATCCAATTTTAAATGCTTTTCAGCATACTTTTCATAATTATAATATTGATAAATCTTTGGTAGATGCTTTTATGAAATCTATGCGAATGGATTTACATAAAACAACTTACCTAACTGATGAAGAATACAAGGCTTACATTTATGGTTCGGCTGATGTTGTTGGTTTAATGTGCTTAAAAGTGTTTGTTAAAGGTGATGAAGATAAGTATAACGAGCTCAAAGAAACAGCTATGTCTCTAGGTTCAGCTTTTCAGAAGGTAAATTTTTTAAGAGATTTAAAAGCTGATCATGATGAATTAAATAGAACTTATTTTCCAAATACTGACCTGACCAACCTTAATGAAGTTTCGAAGCAGTTTATTATTAATGACATTGAAAGTGATTTTGCCAAAGGCTTAGAAGGTATTAAAAAACTTCCAATGGAAGCTAAATTTGGTGTTTTTATGGCTTATAGGTATTACAAACAATTACTTAAAAAGCTAAAACGAACACCAGCTTTAGACATTAAAAGTTCTAGAATTAGGGTTCCAAACTATAAAAAAATTGAACTTCTAACAAGGAGTTATGTAAAATTTCAATTAAATTTATTGTGAACTAAATTATGCAAACATTTTACTGGATATTAATATTTTTAGGTACTTTTTCCATAATGGAATTTATGGCATGGTTTACACATAAATATGTGATGCATGGGTTTTTATGGCATTTGCATAAAGATCACCACAAAAAAGATCATGATAGTTGGTTTGAGCGAAATGACTTCTTTTTTATTTTTTATGCTGTTGTAAGTATTATATGCTTTTACTTATGGAGTTATGAAGATGTTTGGTATTGCTTACCGATTGGTCTTGGTATTTTAGCTTATGGTATTGCTTATTTTACCGTTCATGATATTTTCATTCATCAACGTTTTAAAATATTTAGAAATGCCAATAACTGGTATGCTCGTGGTGTGAGACGAGCACACAAAATTCATCATAAGCATTTAGGAAAAGACAAAGGTGAAAATTATGGAATGTTAATTGTACCTTTTAAATACTTTAAAAAATAGTGATGAACTATTTGTATTTGCTTCTTAATTTAGGCTCATTATCAATTCCATTTCTTTTTAGTTTTCATCCAAAATTAAAATTTTACAATTACTGGAAATCCTTATTCCTTTCTGTAATTATTACAATGTGTATATTCATTCCTTGGGATGTAATATTCACAACTAATGGTTTTTGGGGATTTAATGAAACCTATTTTATAGGAACAAAATATTTAAACTTACCTATTGAAGAATGGTTGTTTTTTATTTGTATCCCTTACTCATGCATATTCACTCACTATGCTTTGTTATACTATTTTCCCAATAAAAAAATTAGTCTAAAAAACACAAAACTTTTTAGTTATACACTCATAACAATTTTTACCATTATAATTGTTTTTAATTATACCAAGTGGTATACTTTAGTGAATTTTTTATACGGAATTGTTTTATTGCTTATTGTTTTAAAAACTAATATAAAATTATTGCAAACCTATTTTCTAACATTTTTGGTCATGCTCATTCCTTTTTTTATTGTAAATGGAATACTTACAGGAAGCATGATTGCAAATGAAGTAGTTTGGTACAATAATGAAGAAAACTTAGGTATTCGTTTATTTACCATTCCTATTGAAGATACCACTTATGCCTTCACTTTAATTTTAACCAACTTGGCTTTAACTGAATATTTCCAATCAAAATTATTTAGCAAGTAGTTCTTCTATTTGTACACGAATCTTTTCACTATTCCAATTTGCAGCTCCTTTTTTATCAACCACAATATATCCTTCTTTATCAATGATATATGTTCGTGGTATACTTCTTATCTTAAAATCTTCAGTATATGAAGTTAATGGGTTAAATATTTGAATATCATAGCCTTTTTTGTCTAAGAATTTTTTGATGATTTCTGGTGATTCATCAGAAACTAATAAAAAAACAACCTTTTCTTTATAATCGTCATATAAATCTTGAATAGATTGAAACTCAGCAATACATGGAGGACACCAAGTAGCCCAAAAATTTAAAAACACAACTTTACCTTTGGCATCTGCAAAATTCAACTCATTTCCGTTTAAATCCTTTAGTTTCCAATTGGAATATGACACTTTTTCTCTGTCTTCTTTGTCGATAACTGAAGGATTAAATTTTGTTATTATAGAATGCAATGCTATCTGAATTGGTTGCCTTGTCTGAGGGATTATTAAAAGTGTAATAATCACTAAAAAGATGATATCACTTGTTTTTGGCTTTCTAAATTTCATTAAAATAAACTACAATCTTACAATTGGTTCGAAAATAACACTTCAGCTTACAAAAAACAAAAGCTCCTGAATAATCAAGAGCTTTGCAATTATTTATGCTTGATGTATTAAGCGTTTTGCTTTTTAATTAAATTTAAGGCAGAACCTTCTTTAAACCATTCAATTTGAGATTGGTTATATGTATGGTTTAACTTTATTTCATCTTTGCTACCATCTGCATGAACAATTTCAAGAGTTAAGGGCTTGTCTGGAGCAAACTCATTTAAATCTAAGAAGTTGAATGTATCGTCTTCTTGAATTAAATCATAATCGTTTTCATTAGCAAAAGTTAACCCTAACATGCCTTGTTTTTTAAGGTTGGTTTCGTGTATACGTGCAAAAGATTTTACAATTACAGCAGCAACTCCTAAATGTCTTGGTTGCATTGCAGCATGCTCACGTGAAGAACCTTCACCATAGTTATGATCTCCTACTACAACTGTTTTTATTCCAGCTTTTTTGTACTCACGTTGTACATCAGGAACTCCACCATATTCACCAGTTAATTGGCTCTTAACAAAGTTTGTTTTTTTATTGAATGCATTTACAGCTCCAATTAATGTATTGTTAGCAATATTATCTAAATGCCCTCTAAAACGTAACCAAGGTCCAGCCATACTAATATGGTCTGTAGTACATTTACCAAAGGCTTTAATTAATAATTTAGCACCTGTTATTGAGTTTCCAATAGGTAAAAATGGGTCTAACAATTGTAATCTCTCAGATGTCGGATTTACAATAACCGAAACATTACTTCCATCTTCTTCAGGGGCTAAGTAACCATTGTCTTTTACTTCAAAACCTTTTGGAGGTAATTCCCATCCTGTTGGTTCATCAAGCATCACTTCTTCTCCATTTTCATTAATTAACTTATCTGTTATTGGGTTAAAATCCAAACGTCCAGCTATGGCAATTGCAGCAGTTAATTCTGGTGAAGCCACAAAGGCGTGTGTATTTGGGTTGCCATCTGCTCTCTTAGCAAAGTTTCTATTAAATGAGTGAACAATGCTGTTTTTTGGTGCATTTTTTGGGTCTTCATATCTTGCCCACTGACCAATACATGGTCCGCAAGCATTAGTGAATATTTTTGCATCTAATTTTTCAAATACTTGAAGAATACCATCTCTTTCAGCAGTATAACGAACTTGCTCAGAACCAGGATTGATACCAAACTCAGCTTTAGTTTTTAATCCCTTATCTAATGCTTGTTGAGCAATAGATGATGCTCGTGATAAATCCTCATAAGACGAATTGGTACAAGAACCAATTAATCCCCATTCTACCTTCATTGGCCAATCATTAGCTTTGGCCTTTTCAGTCATTGCTTTACCAACTGGAGTTGATAAATCTGGAGTGAATGGTCCATTCAATAAAGGACTTAATTCAGACAAATTAATATCGATTACTTGATCAAAATACTGTTCAGGATTTGCATAAACCTCAGGGTCTGCAGTTAAATAACTTTTTATTTGGTTAGCAGCTTCTGCGACATCCTCTCTATCTGTAGCCTTTAAATAACGCTCCATTGATTCATCATATCCAAATGTAGATGTTGTAGCTCCTATCTCTGCTCCCATGTTACAAATGGTTCCTTTTCCTGTACAAGACATCGAAGTCGCTCCAGGACCGAAATATTCAACAATAGCTCCTGTTCCACCTTTAACTGTTAAGATTTCAGCTACTTTAAGAATGACATCTTTAGGTGCAGTCCAACCAGATAATTTCCCTGTTAAGCGTACACCAATTAATTTAGGGAATTTTAATTCCCAAGCCATTCCTGCCATAACATCTACAGCATCAGCACCACCAACACCAATAGCTATCATTCCTAATCCACCAGCATTAACTGTGTGAGAATCTGTTCCAATCATCATACCTCCTGGAAATGCATAATTTTCTAAAACCACTTGATGAATAATTCCAGCTCCAGGCTTCCAGAATCCTAAACCATACTTATTTGATACAGATTCTAAAAAATTAAAAACTTCATTACTAGTATTTAGTGCACTTTGCAAATCCATACTGGCACCATTTTTTGCTTGTATTAAATGGTCGCAATGTGTAGTTGTTGGTACAGCTACCTTTTTCTTCCCAGCTTGCATAAACTGTAATAATGCCATCTGAGCTGTTGCATCTTGTAAGGCAATTCTATCTGGTGCAAAATCAACATAATCTTTACCTCTAACAAATGCTTTGTTTGGTGTTCCATCCCAAAGGTGAGAGTATAAAATCTTTTCTGAAAGTGTTAATGGTTTTCCTACAACTTGTCGTGCTGAATCTACTCTTTCTGCAATTGTAGCATACACTTTTTTTATCATATCGATATCGAATGCCATATATAAATATTTAAATAATTATCTAATTTTTGAGTCTCGCAAAAGTACAAAAAAATAGTAATTTTTTAAAAATACACAACGAAACAGTACAATTGTTGAATATTTTTTAGTAATTGAATAGTTTTTCAATATAAAATTGAAAAATCATCATTATTTTAAAGATATAATTGATAAATTAATAATTGAAATTAAAACAAACTCTTTATGATTTGTTCGTCTGTAATACCTTCGGCTTCCGCTTTGTAGTTTTTAATAATTCTGTGACGAAGGATACTATTTGCAACAGCTTGAACATTTTCAATATCTGGAGAAAATTTACCATGTATAGCAGCATGAGTTTTGGCTGCAAGAATTAAATTTTGTGAGGCTCTTGGTCCTGCTCCCCAATCTATGTATTGTTTTACTAAATCTGTAGCTGTTTGGCTATCAGGACGTGTTTTAGCAACCATACTTACAGCATATTCTACCACATTATCTGCAACAGGAATTCGTCTGATAACATGCTGATAATCTAAAATTTCTTTTGCCGAAAAAAGCGGATTAATAGTTACTTCATTATCTGCAGTAGTTGCTTTAACCACCTCAACCTCTTCTTTAAAAGAAGGATATTGTAAATTAATAGCAAACATAAATCTGTCCAACTGTGCTTCTGGCAAAGGGTAAGTTCCTTCTTGTTCTATTGGATTTTGCGTTGCCAAAACAAAATAAGGCAATTCTAATTTGTAATGATGCCCTGCAACTGTAACAGCTCGTTCTTGCATAGCTTCTAATAAAGCTGCTTGAGTTTTTGGAGGTGTTCTGTTGATTTCATCTGCTAATATAATATTAGCAAAAATTGGTCCTTTAATGAATTTAAAGTGTCTGTTTTCGTCTAAAATTTCACTACCTAAAATATCACTTGGCATTAAATCTGGTGTAAACTGAATACGCTTGAAATCTAGACCTAAAGCCTGAGCAATGGTATTTACCATTAAAGTTTTTGCTAAACCTGGAACTCCAATTAACAAAGAGTGTCCACCAGAGAATATAGAAATCAAAATTTGATTGACTACTTCATCTTGACCAACAATAACTTTGGCTATTTCAGTTTTTAAAGATTTATATTTTGTGACAAATTGGTTTATCGCAGCGACATCAGACATAGACTATTGTTTTTCTTTTTTTAACCAGTTACCATTAAATTCGCAAGATTTTTGCTCGTTGGCAATGCTAATAAATGTTTCCATTATTTTAGCTTCTTGCCACTTTCCAATAGTTTTTAGTTGCTTTTCACGTAAGGCAAGGTCTTTAATTTTTAAATAGTCTTTTGCAAATTCTGCTTTATGCTCTTCTTTACGCTCAGTGACCGTTAGTATTTTAAACATGATTGGGTTTTCGCGATCTTCTTCCTCATAAATTACACTTACATCGCCATCTTTTAAGTCCTGAACTTGTGTATATAATTCGGTATCCATTCTAGTCAGCTCAAAACTATAGTCTTGAGTTTTCGGGTTACGCAATTGGCCTCCATCATATTTGGTTTCTTCTTGATCACTAACCTCTATAGCTGCTTGTGCAAAGGTAATGTCGCCATCTATTATTCGTTGTCTGGCATTTTCTATTTTTGCTTTTGCAATTTTAATATCAGCATCTGTTACTTTTGGTCTTAACAAAATGTGTTGCACATCGTATTCCTGACCTCTTATTTTTTCTAAATATATAATGTGGTAACCAAAATCGGTTTCAAAAGGTTCGGACACCTCTCCTTCTTCAAGTGAAAAAGCAACGTCTCTAAACTCCTTAACCATTTGTGGTCTGTTTCTATTTAAGGTATAACGACCTCCATTCTTTTTAGAAGCAGCGTCATCGGAATACAAAACTGCTTTTGTGGTAAAACTTGCTCCATTATCTATAACATCTCTTCTAAACTCATTTAATCTATCGATTACTTTCTGTTTTTCTTCTTGTGTCGTTTCAGGAATAACCACTATCTGAGCTATACGTAATTCTGTGCCAAATATAGGACGTTCTTCTTCTGGAATACTATTAAAAAATTGACGTACTTCTTCTGGAGTCACTTCAATATCTGCAGTAATTTTATCTTGCATTAACTCTACAACTTGATTAGTCCTATTTATTTCATATAAGCTTTCCCTTAATTCTTGTTCAGTATTTTTCTTGTAGTAAGCCACAAGTGCTTCCATAGAACCTATTTGCTGAGCAAACGCATTAATCTGTTGATCTGTTATTGATCTTATTTGAGCATCATTAACAACTAAGCTATCTTGGATAGAATGATGTAAATACAGTTTATTTTCAAGAAGAGAACCAAACATTTCGCATTTTGTAGGCATATCTGCTGCTGAAACTCCACCTTGTCTCATTAATTCAAATTGTCTTTCAATATCAGATTCTAAAACCACATAATCACCAACCACAGCAGCAACACCATCTATTTTAAATCGTTTGGAAGTATCTATTGCTTCTTTTGTTTCTGTGTTTTTATCTTCTTCATTTTCTACTATAATTTCTTGTGCAGAAATTGTGCTTACAGAAAACATTACTAATAAAGTAAGGAAGTACTTTCCTTTAATTAAATAATTCAAATTGTTTGTTTTTAATTGCATCCTTTGTAATATCCTTTTCTAATTGTTTTATAAATTCCAACTTTCTTTTGTTTATAACGATTTGTTTTATTGTTGGCATTACATATTCTATTGGAGCTGTTTCGTTTCGTAACAGCACATCATTAACCTGCATCAAATATAAACCTAATGAATCTTTGATTTCTATAAAATTAGATTTTTTTAACAGTTCTTTTTTGTTTTCTGGGTTTACTGCCGAAATCTTTTCGACTACCTGACTTACTCTTACCCAAATACTATCGTTTAAGGAGTAGGATTTAAACTGAACTGAAATGGAATCTAAAACGTGTTTATCTTCTTCATTGAAACGCTTAAAGCGGTTTTTAACATCAATAAGATTAATACTGTTTTCGTTAATGTTTATATATCTGAGTTTTATGAGTTCTTCATTGAGTTTAAAAGTCTCTTTGTTTTTCTCATAAATTTCATTGGCCTCTTCTATAGTTATACTTGTGTCAACACTTTTATTAACCAGTGCTTCTTGGTAAGCTTTAGTGTATAAGTCTGTTTTGTATTGCTCAACCAGCTTATCGAATTCTTGTTGTTTTTCTATTGATAGGTTTATTTTAGCATTAGAAATAAGTAATTTTTGTGTTGCCCATTTGGTTATAAAATTACTTACAATTATAGTGCTATCTTCCTTAGAAGCACCTTCTGGAACAATGCCTTTAATATCTTCTTGATATAAAAACATTTCGTTCACTCTGGCAACAGGAATTTTCGGTTCTTCTTTCTTGAAAAAATCACAAGAAAAGAACACTAAACTAATTATAGCTAAGGCTAAAATCTTTTTTATCACTAATGGTTTATTTGTTTTTTAACTTTTTTAAGTACATCTTGGTTTATGTGTACTTTGTATTTTGTTGCCAATTCCTTGAGCCAATTTTCTTCAAAAATGGTTTGGTAATCTGAAATAATAGGACCTTGAGCCTCTTCAAAAGTTTTTGTTGTTTCTGGTAAAACCTCATTTACCTTTACAATATGAAACGCATTATTGTACTCGTAAATCTCTGAAATTCCTTTTTTGAATTCAAAATTTTCTGGTAATGATCTATCATCTTTTGACATTAATCCAGAGGTTACAATTATGTTCTGCTGTTTGTCTGTGTTTATCTTTAATTTAATCTCATCAGCAGAGACATTGTTTTGTAAAGCTTCTTTTGCAAATTTTATGTGTTCTTTATTTGCAGAGGTGAAAACAACAGCATCTACTCGTTCTTGCCAATTGTAATTGCTTTTATTGGCTTCGTAATATTCTTTTAAAGCTAATGTGTCGTTTTTTACAGCACTCCATATTTTAGAATCCATAAGATCAAACAACAACAAGCCTTCTCTGTATTCATTTAAAATATTAGCAAACTCTTGGTTTTCAAACTCAAGATTATCCTCATAATAGCTTAAAACTTCTTTATCTAAAAAGGCTTGGTACTGAGTAAGGATTAAATCTTTTGGAGCCATTTTCCCCTTAATATTTTTTTGTGCAGATGCTAAATAATCTACATAATCCATATACGTATAAGTTTTGTTTCCAATAACAACAAGTGCTTTTTCCTTTTCAAAGTTTTCTGGCGCACTCCATGATTTAATGAAGTAACTATCGTCTACCAAACCTTCAAAATATTTTAACTCTTTGTTTTCATCAGAAATATTATACTTTTCTTTAAGTTTTTTTGCCATTGAAGAACTAATCAATTTTGAACGTGGATCTCTTTTTACTTTTTGCTCTAACTCCATTTTTATTTCCTCAAAAGTTTCTAAAGGCTTTTTATCGTAGAGTTTTATAATATGCCAACCATAATCTGATTGAAATGGCTCTGAAATATCACCAATATTATTTAGTCCAAAGGCTTGATTTTCAAACTTAGCTGAAGCCAGTTGACCACTCTTAAAAGCACTTAACCTACCTCCATTTCGTGCAGAACTTTGATCTTCAGAAAATTGCTTAGCTAAATCCTCAAACCCTTGTCCTTGCTGAATTAACTTGTAAATTTCATGAATACGCTTTTCAGGAATTACAGTACTGTCCTTTTGCTGGTTTAAAACCATAATGTGGCCAACGGTTACTTCGCCTCTTGATTTTCGTTTATCTAAAACTTCGACCACATGATAACCAAACTGAGTTCTAAAAGGCTTGGATACTTCTCCTATTGGTGTGTTGTAGGCAACATTTTCAAAATCGTAAACCATTTTAAAACCCGAAAAGTAGCCTAAATCTTCTACAAAAACAGTATTGGCATTGTGAGCAGATGCTTTTACTTTTTCAAAGCCTTCTTTTATAAGTCTTTCCCTTAATCTGAGTATTTTATTATAAGCTTCAGTAGTATCTGCAACTTGAGCATCTATTCTAACCAAAACATGTCTTCCATTTACATCGTAAGAAATCCTGTCATAGGCTTCAATTACTAACTCATCAGTAACCTTATTGTCTTTTAGGTAGCTTTTACTTAACTGCTTTTTATAGCCATCGAGCTCTTTAATATAGTTTGGCTTTTTATCAAAATCCAATGCTTTGGCTTCTGCGAGTTTAAGTTTATAGTTTACAAATAGTTTTAAATATTCGTCAACATCTTTTTGCAATTCGTCTTGCACCAAATCAAGGTTTTTGCTATAAACCCTTATAAATTCTGAAACCAAAATAGGCTCTTCATTAACAGTAAACAAAACATCGTCACTATTTGCTTGAGAAAAGCAAGCACTATGAATAGATATTAAACTTAATAAGAGGAATAAAAATTTGTTCATTTTAAACATTGAATTTTAATGTGCAAAAGTAACAATATTAACCTATAATACAAAGGTCTTAAAGTAAACGAAACAACCTTTTTGTTAGTGTTTGCTTAATGTTAAAATTTTGCTCTTAATGTTACTTTTAAAATTTGATTTTTATATTTAATAATTAAACTCCCTTAATAATGAAATACGATTTAGAATTAATTATTGATTTACCATTGGAAGATGTAATAAAAAAAATGGACAATGTAGAGAACATGAAACATTGGCAACGAGGTCTTGTTTCGGCAGAACATATTTCTGGAACTCCTGGTCAGGTTGGCGCAAAAATGCAGCTGAATTATAAATTTGGCAAAAGAGGAATGCAATTGGTAGAAACCATAACTAAAAGAGAACTGCCTAAAAAATTTCATGCTAATTATGATACCAAAGGCATGCACAACATACAACAAAATTTCTTTGAAGAAACTCAAGATGGAAAAACCAAATGGATTTCAAAAAGTGAGTTTATACCAACTGGCTTTATGATGAAACTGATGACAAATCTTATGCCTGGAGCCTTTAAAAAACAGTCTAAAAAATATATGGAAGACTTTAAAAACTTTGCTGAAAACGGAACTTCTGTTGCAGATGCGTGAACTAAAACTCATTTGGGATTTTAAAGGACCTGATGCTTTAAAAATTGCCCAGCATCATGAAATTCATTTAAAAGAATATATCCAGCAACAACAACTTCCCATTACCTTAACAGGAGCTGAAGCCTTAAATGAGTTTCATAGCATTGCTTTTTTAGTGGTAAACGAAAACCACATGAAACCTATAAGAGATGCTTTAAAACCTCACAGAGGACAGGTTTATCAAATTTGATATTTTAAAAAATATTTACTAAGAATTGTCTAAACAATTTTAATGCACAACTATATAAAAAAAAGCAAATTGTCTGATTTTTAAACTTTTGCTAACAAAATCATCTTAAAATTATTTGTATTTTAGTAATCCTATAGATAAATTTCTAATCTTTTTAAATCCATAAAACTCTAAACTTTTATTTATGAAACTAAAAAAATCATTACTACTTCTAACAACTTCTTTATTGACCCTTGGAAGCTTTTCTCAAAATACTGATATTCAGAAAATAGACAAAGATGCTAAAATTGAAACGAGTGAAATTCCTACAGACCCTAACGTAAAAATTGGTAAACTCTCTAATGGTTTAACATATTATATAAGAAATAATGGGAAACCAGAAGATAAAGTTGAGTTAAGACTTGTTGTAAACGCAGGATCTATTTTAGAAAATGAAAATCAATTAGGTTTGGCTCATTTTATGGAACATATGAATTTTAACGGAACTAAAAACTTTCAAAAAAATGAGCTTGTTGATTATTTACAAAGTATAGGAGTTCAGTTTGGAGCAGATTTAAATGCATACACAAGTTTTGACGAAACTGTTTATATTTTACCTATTCCAAGTGATGATCCAGAAAAACTTGAAAAAGGATTTCAGATTCTTGAAGATTGGGCTCATAATGCAACCTTAACTGATGAAGCCATAGATGCAGAGAGAGGTGTTGTTTTAGAAGAGTATAGGTTAGGCTTAGGACCTAGCAAGCGTATGATGCAAAAATACTTGCCAAAATTAATGTATGGCTCAAAATATGCCGAACGCTTACCTATTGGAACAAAAGAAAATCTTGAAAACTTTTCATATGAAGATGTTCGAAGCTATTACAGAGATTGGTATAGACCTGATTTAATGGCTGTGGTTGCTGTTGGTGATTTAGACGTTGCCGAATTAGAAACCAAAATAAAACAGCATTTTTCTGGGATTGCTAAACCAGAAAATCCTAAAAAACGTGAGGTATTCAAACTACCTAATCACGAGGAAACATTTGTAACCATAGCAACCGACAAAGAAGCTCCTTTTTCGCAAGTACAAATCATGTACAAAGACAATTTTGAAGCTCCAAAAATTATAACCACTGTCGATTATCGTGAATCTCTGGTTAAGTCCCTTTTTAGTACCATGATAAACAACAGATTAGCAGAATTAACAAATAGTCCTAATCCTCCTTTCGTTTTTGGAAACACAGGTTATGGTGGTACTTTTTCGCGTTCAAAAAATGCCTATCAGAGTTTTGCTATGACGAGCGAAACTGGCCAGATGGAAGGCCTAAAAGCGCTTTTAACTGAAAACGAACGTGTAAAGCGTTTTGGATTTCAAGAAGGGGAATTTAAGCGAGCAAAAAAGAGTATAATGGCTCGTTGGGAAAAAACATTTAAAGATAAAGACAAACTTGAAAGCAATCGTATTATTGGAGAATACATCAATCATTTCTTAGAAGAAGAACCAATTCCTGGAATTGAATGGGAATATAATATGACCAAACAATATATTGAAACTATTAATCTTTCTGAAATAAACGATCTCATCAATCAATTTATACACGATAACAATAGAGTTATCATTTTAACAGGCCCCGAAAAAGAAGGATTAACTCCAGTAACAGAAGATCAAGTTTTAGCTTTATTAAAAGAAATAGAAGCGTCTAACATTGAAACTTATAAAGACACTGAAATTAGAGATAGTTTAGTAGAAAACCTATTACCTGAAGGCAGCATTAATGAAGTTAGTAATAACGATTTAATAAACACTACAACATTTACATTAAGTAATGGTGCAAAAGTGACATTTAAGAAAACTGATTATAAAAATGATGAAATTTTATTTGAAGCAGTAAGTTTTGGTGGTACCAATTTATATTCAGATGAAGATTATAAAGCTACTACATTTGCTAATGGTGGCTTAGCAGAAGCTGGCATTGGAGGATTATCAAAAACAGATTTAAGCAAAATGATGAGTGGCAAAATTGCCAATGTTTCTCCATATATTCAGCTTATAACTGAAGGTTTTAGAGGCCAAGCTGCTCCAAAAGATTTAGAAACTTTGTTTCAACAAGTCTATTTATATTTTACAGATTTAAATAAAGATGAAAAAGCATATCAATCCTATATTAATAAACAAAAAAGTTTTCTAGGAAATTTAATGGCTAACCCTCAATTTTATTTTTCAAATGAAACTGGAAAAATTAAAAACCAAGGGAATCCAAGATATACAGGTTTCCCAACTCCTGAGGAAATGGACAAAGCAGATTATGACTTGGCTTATAAAAAATACAAAGAACGTTTTGCAAATGCTGGAGATTTCCACTTCTTTTTTGTTGGCAACATTGATGAAGACATCTTAAAAAATCTTTCTAAAAAATATCTTGCTTCTTTACCTTCAACAAATTCAAACGAAAAAATAAGTCCAACTGTTTTTAGAGAAAAAGATGTTTATCAAAAATATATAGTGAACAAAGGTAAAGACCCAAAAAGTCAAGTATCAATGGTTTGGCGCGAAGATGATATAGCATATTCTGAAAAGAAAAGCCTTGAAGTTTCTGCTTTAGGCGAAATATTAACCATTAAACTCATCGAAAAATTAAGAGAAGAAGAAGGTGGTGTATATGGTGTTGGAGCTAATGGCTTGTTTAGAAAACTATCGTTCCCTGGAGTAACATTTAGTATTTCATTCCCTTGTGGACCAGAAAATGTTGATAAATTGGTTGCTGCAGCCTTGGCAGAAGTTGAAAAAATAAAACAAAACGGTCCAACTCTCGAAGACCTAAATAAAGTTAAAGAATCTAAATTACAAAAGTACGAAGAAGACTCTAAAACAAATGGGTTCTGGCTTTCAAGCCTTACAACAGCAATGCAAGAAAATAGTGATGCTGCAAATGTTTTAAATACTGAAAAAGCAATTAATAGCTTAACAATTGAAGCAATTAAACAAGTTGCAAACGAATTTTTAGATGAAAATTATTTCTTAGCTATATTAATGCCAGAAGAAGAATAAAAATCACGATTATTAAATAAAAAAGCGACTTATTGGTCGCTTTTTTATTTAACTATTGTTAACAACTTACGTTTTTTAAACCCATAATTAATTGTATTTTTGAGTTTCGTAAAACCAAATCGATTAATGGGTAAAATCATAGCAATTGCTAACCAAAAAGGTGGTGTTGGTAAAACCACAACTTCAGTAAATTTAGCAGCTTCTTTAGGCGTTCTTGAAAAAAAAGTGCTTCTTATTGATGCTGATCCTCAGGCTAATGCAACTTCAGGTTTAGGTATTGATGTTGAACAGATTGAAATTGGCACCTATCAGTTATTAGAACATACAAGTTCTGCTGAAGAATGTATTGTTGCAACCTCTGCTCCTAACGTTGATATTATTCCTGCGCATATTGATTTGGTAGCCATAGAAATAGAATTGGTAGACAAAGACGAACGCGAGTACATGCTTAAAAAAGCTATTTCTCATCTGAAGTCGGCTTACGATTACATTTTAATTGACTGTGCACCTTCACTAGGTTTACTAACACTAAATGCGTTAACCGCTGCTGATGCTGTTATTATTCCTATTCAATGCGAATATTTTGCTCTTGAAGGTTTAGGAAAGTTATTAAACACGATTAAGAGTGTTCAAAAAATTCATAATCCAGAATTAGATATCGAAGGGCTTTTACTTACTATGTACGATTCGCGTTTACGCTTATCTAATCAAGTGGTTGAAGAAGTTCAAAAACATTTTAACGATATGGTATTTACAACCATCATTCAACGTAATGTAAAGTTAGGTGAAGCACCAAGTTATGGTGAGAGCATTATTAATTATGATGTAAGCAGTAAAGGTGCTTCAAATTACTTAAGTTTGGCAAAGGAAATTATAACTAAAAACGGAGACTAATGGCGAAGGCAACGCGAAAACAAGCCCTTGGTAGAGGATTATCGGCACTTTTAAACGATCCAGACAACGATATCAAATCGGTTAAAGATAAAAATGCAGACAAAGTTATTGGTAATATTGTAGAGTTAGATATCAACTCTATTGAAGTGAATCCCTTTCAACCAAGGACTACTTTTAACGAGGAAGCCTTACGCGAGTTAGCGTCTTCAATTAAAGAGCTTGGTGTTATTCAACCTATCACAGTAAGAAAGATAGATTTTAACAAATACCAACTGGTTTCTGGTGAGCGTCGTTTTAGAGCTTCAAAATTAATTGGACTTGAAACCATACCTTCTTATATACGTTTAGCCAATGATCAGGAATCGTTAGAAATGGCATTGGTTGAAAACATACAGCGTCAGGATTTAGATCCCATAGAAATTGCTTTATCCTATCAGCGCTTAATAGACGAAGTTAATCTTACTCAAGAACAAATGAGCGAGCGTGTTGGTAAAAAACGTTCGACCATTGCTAATTATTTGCGTTTGTTGAAATTAGATCCAATCATACAAACAGGAATGAGAGATGGTTTTATTTCTATGGGTCATGGTCGTGCCATTATAAATATTGAAGATCAAGCAGAGCAATTGGATATTTATGAAAAAATTCTAACCAACAAATTATCAGTTAGAGATACTGAAGAATTGGTAAGAAATTTTAAAGGGACGACTGAAACGATTAAGCCTATAAAAGAAGAATTGCCAAAATTTGTTAAAAAAGGCATCAAAGATTTTTCAGAATACTTTGGTCATAAAATAGACGTTAAAGTCTCTAAGAATGGTAAAGGAAAAATTACGATTCCTTTTCACTCTGAAGAAGATTTCAATCGTATTAAAAAATTAGTGCAACGTGCAAAATAAACTTTGTTTTCTACTCTTTTTTGTTTGGCTCTTTTCTACGTTCTCTTTTGCACAAGAAGAAACTAAAGAAGAAGAAGAAGGAATCATAAATAACAAAAACATCGTTGTGCGAGACACTATTGTTAGAGAAGACATAGATCCTTTAACACCTTCAAAAGCAGCTTTTTACTCAGCCATTTTACCAGGACTTGGTCAGGCTTACAATAAAAAATACTGGAAAATTCCAATTGTATACGCAGCCTTAGGTACTGGAATTTATTTTTACATAGACAATAACAACGAATACAAACGCTACAGAAATGCTTATAAAAGTAGATTAGCTGGTTTTACTACTGATGAATTTTGGGGGACAGATAACGAAGGGAATCCTTTAACTTCACCTAACATTTCTAACGATGCGCTTATTAGAGCGCAAAGAACTTTAAGGAGAAACAAGGAAATATCATTGTTGGTTACTGTAGGGCTTTATGCTTTAAATATTATAGATGCCAACGTTGATGCTCATTTATTGCAATACAATATTGATGATAATTTGGCATTAAAACCACATTTTAATATAAATGAGTTAGATGCATCTACTAATTTAGGTTTAACTTTAGGTTTTAAATTCTAACTGTGAAAATAGCACTACTTGGTTATGGCAAAATGGGAAAAACTATTGAAAATATAGCGCTTTCTCGTGGTCATGACATTGTCTTAAAAATAGATAAAACCACTACAGATTACGACATCACAAAAGCTGATGTCGCTATAGATTTTAGTGTACCAAGTGCTGCAGTTGGCAACCTTTCTAAAGCTTTAAATAATAATGTTCCAGTAATTTCAGGAACAACTGGATGGCTTAAAAATTATGATGATATCGTAAGACTTTGCAAAGAACGTGATGGTGCTTTTATTTATGCGTCTAATTTCAGTATAGGAGTAAACATCTTTTTTGAACTCAATAAACAGTTAGCCAAAATGATGTCTGATCTCGATAAATATAAAGTAAGTTTAGAGGAAATTCATCACATTCAAAAACTAGATGCACCAAGCGGAACAGCAATCACTCTAGCAGAAGGGATTATAAAAAACTCCAATTACAAACAATGGAGTATAGAAAATAAAGATGCTGATACAATTCCAATAGTAGCCAAACGTATTGAAGATGTTCCTGGAACTCATAGTGTATTTTATGAATCATCTGTAGATACTATCGAAATTAAACATACAGCAAAAAGCAGAGAAGGTTTTGCTCTTGGAGCTGTTATTGCTGCCGAATGGATTATTGGCAAAACAGGAATTTTTACAATGAAAGATGTGTTAAATATAGGTTAATGCCTTTTATTTGTGTAACAATATTAATTTTAGAATAACAAACTAACAAAAATAGTAAGGTTATGACTTGGACAGAATGGTTTATCGTCTTTATAATAATTCAAGTAATTCATGGATTAGGTACTTGGAAACTCTACATAAAAGCTGGTAGAAAAGCTTGGGAAGCCTTTGTTCCTGTTTACAATGCCATTGTTTTAATGAAGATTATTAATCGTTCACCTTGGTGGACTATTTTATTATTTCTTCCAATCATTAACCTTATCATGTTTCCAGTAGTTTGGGTTGAAACAGCCAGAAGCTTCGGAAAAAATACTTATACAGACACTTTTCTTGCAGTTGTAACCCTTGGATTTTACAACTACTACCTTAATTATGTAGCAGACATAACCTATGTTGAAAATAGAAGTGGTAATCCTAAATCGTCGTCTGGAGAATGGGTTAACTCTATTTTGTTTGCAATTGTTGCTGCTACTTTAGTGCATACTTACTTTATGCAACCTTACGTGATTCCTTCTTCATCTTTAGAAAAATCGTTACTGATTGGAGATTTTCTATTGGTGAGTAAATACAATTATGGAGCTCGTGTACCAATGACTACTGTAGCTGCTCCAATGGTACATGATACACTTCCAAAGTTGAATAAAAAATCGTATTTGTTTAATGACGACTATAGCAAGCGCAAAACCTCTTGGCTAAATAAATTGCAATTGCCTTATTTGAGATTACCAGGTTTTGAAAAAATTGATAGAAACGAAATTGTTGTGTTTAATCAACCAGCAGACACCTTGTTGGATATGAACGATTTTCATCCTGATAGAAATTACTATAAACCCATTGACAAAAAAACCAATTTGGTAAAACGTTGTGTTGCCATTGCTGGTGATTCTCTTGAAATTAGAAATGGGTTTGTATACATTAATGGGAAGAAAAATGAGTTGCCTGATCGTGCTGAATTGCAATTTAGTTATGAGGTTATACTAAAAGAAGGCAAAGGATTTGATAGAACCATAGTAGATCAACTATACAACAGATATGATATTACTGATGGCATTTATAGTCCTGATGGGAAAAAATTAATAATTCCAGCAGCTTCAGATAAAGCCATAGCGATGTTTAAAAACCATCCAAGTGTTGCAGAGATTGTGAGATATGCTTCGTCAAAAGGTGAACGCGACCCAAATATTTTCCCTCACAATCCTAACTACAACTGGAACAATGACTTTTTTGGTCCTTTATACATTCCTGAAGCTGGTAAAACAATTGAATTAAACTCCAAAGTATTACCACTTTACAAACGTGTTATTTCAGAATATGAGAGAAACGATGTTAGAGTAGAAGGCGATAATATTTACATTAATGGTGAATTAGCCAACAATTATACATTTAAACAAGATTACTATTGGATGATGGGAGACAACAGAAACAACTCTTTAGATGCTAGAGCTTGGGGATTTGTACCTTTTGACCACGTGGTTGGTAAACCTGTATTTATTTGGATGAGTATTGGTAATTTTAATAATGGTATTAAAAATTGGAAAGTACGTTGGGACAGAGTTTTTACAACTGTTAGTGGAAACGGTGAGCGTGTATCCTACTTAATTCCGTTTTTAGTGGTGTTATTTGGCTGGATTGGTTTTAATAAATGGCGTAAACGTAAGAAGCTAAGAAGTTAATTCGTTTTTTGTTGATTTGTTAATTTGATATGTATACATACAGTTTTGAAAAATTAGAAGTTTGGATTGAAGCCAAAGAGTTTTCAAAAGGTATCTATTTTATAACAAAACAATTTCCAGAAGATGAAAAATTTGGTTTAACATCTCAACTTAAAAGAGCTTCAATTTCAATTTGTTCTAACATTGCTGAAGGTTCAGCTAGAAAAACCAATAAAGACAAAGCTCATTTTACTGTAATGGCTTTTAGCTCGGCTGTTGAAGTTTTAAATCAAATAATTATTGCTCATGATTTAAAATTTATCAACGATCTTGAATACAAAACACTTAGAGTACAAATAGAAAGTATTACCAATAAATTAAATGCGTTGCGGAATTATCAAATTAACAAATAAACGCATCCACAAATGAACGTTTTACTACATCCAACGTATTTTCCTAGTATTTCGCATTGCATTGCCATGGTAAAGGCAAATAAATTAGTGTTTGAAGTAAATGACACTTACCAAAAGCAGACGTATAGAAACCGAACTAACATTTATGCTTCCAACGGAAAATTATCATTAACTGTTCCTGTAGTATTTTCTCAAAAGAATAGACAACTGTATCGAGACATTAAAATCCATAATGAAGAAAAATGGCAAGCTTTACATTGGAAATCCTTATTAAGCGCTTATAGTACTTCTCCTTTTTTTGAGTTTTATGAAGATGATCTTGCTCCACTCTTCCACTCCAAACAAGAAAATTTACTGGAGTTTAATTTTAAGTGTTTAGAAACCATTTTCGAGTGTTTACAATGGGATTTAGACTTCAGTAAAACGAGTGATTTTGAAAAAGAACCAACAAACATTTACGATTTTCGTTACTTAGCCAATGTAAGAAAAGAAAAGACTTATAACTTCTCTGAGTATAAACAAGTGTTTAGTGGCAAACATGGCTTTATTAGTAATTTGAGCATTCTGGATTTACTATTTAATGAAGGTCCAAATACAATAAACTACTTAAAATCACAAACTTTAAACTAATGCTACAGACTGCTGTACATTATGGAATTCATATTGTAGTTCCTTTACTTGTGGCACTTTTCTTTTTTAAACCGAAATGGAAAATGGCTTTTATTATTATGTTACTTGCCTTTTTGATTGATTTAGATCATGTTATAGCCAATCCAATTTATGACGCAAATAGATGCAGTATTAATTTTCATCCACTTCACTCCTATTATGCTATTGTAATTTATGTGTTAATGTTGATTCCTAAAACGACAAGACTACTTGGTTTAGGACTTTCTATACATATCGCAGCAGATTATGCAGATTGTTTATTAATGTAAACTAACCTTAGCACGAATTGGGAAATGATCCGATAGCTTCTTATTGTAGGTTTTAAATCCGTTGATTTTAAATGCTTTATCAACCAAAATGAAATCGATTCTAATCGGGAAGTATTTAAAATCAAAAGTTCTACCAAAACCATTTCCTGCTGCTCCAAAGGCATCTACTAAATCGCCTTTTATTTCATTATACACATAAGAATAGGCTGTGTTATTAAAGTCACCACAAATAATCATTTTGTGAGGTGATTGTTTTTTATGCAATAAAAACAACTCAGACTGAAATTGTTGCATCTTAAACGTTTCACTTGCGCGTTTAATCAATCGTTCAGAATTATCTGTTGAAAGTTCTTCATTATTTGTATCAATTCCTAAAGATTGTAAATGCACATTGTATATTCTTATCGTGTCAGAACCCTTTACAACATCAGCATAAATGGCATTATTTGCTGTATTTGGAAACTCGATAGAGCCTGATTTGATTATTGGAAATTTCGAGAAAATAGCCTGACCATATTTAATCTTTTTTCCAGATAGTTCTTCATACTTATATTTATAAAATGACAAATCAATGCTTTCATGAGGATGATATTCCTGAAAACTGATAACATCTGGTGCCTCACTTTTTATAAAATCAACTATCTCTTGCTGTACGTTATTCCCAGGAATCCAGTTGTATAAATTAAACAACCGAACATTAAAGTTCATTATGGAAATATTATCATCGTTTTCAATATTCTTAGAGTTTGAAAACTTATATAGAGAACCAACATGCTTAAAACCTAAAACCAACACAAATAACGAAAGCAACAATTGCTTTTTTGCATTCATGAGCCAATACAATAAAAACAATATGTTAGATAGTATTAAAAAAGGAACAGCCAAGCTTAAAACCGCAAGAAGAGCAAAGCGATTTGGAGCAACATGAGGAAGTATATAAGACAAAAGAAGCATCATCGCAAAGAGCGAATTAATTGCAAAAATAACCTTATTTACAAAACTCAGTTTTTTCATTTTTATGATTGATGATAGAAGACTATTTTCCCGCTCTAAACAAAAACTCCTTTTCTTCTTTGGTTAAGCTTTCATAACCACTTTTACTTATTTTATCTAAAATAACATCTATTTTCTTCTGGTTATTAAACTCATTAAACTCACCTTTAGTATAACCTCCAACTTTAGATTTATTCTTATGAACCGTTTTTAGTTTAGATTTTTTTGTAAATGAAAATAAACCAAAAAAAGCGTCCATAATTTTTTCAAAACCTTTGCCAATGTCAGTACCTTGTCGCAAACGTGTCGCATAAAAATAACCCAATGCATCACCACCAAGATGCGCAATATTACCTCCTGAATTATTACCAAACAATCCTAACAAGTCTAATGCAACCATAATAAAACCAACATACATTAACTTAAAACGCAGTGAACCTAATCGCATTTCATAATGTGGCATATAAGCACATAAAAAAATCAAGGTTGCTCTAACTCCAGCTGATGCTCCAACAAGTGAGCCAGCATAATTTAAAAAATTGGGAAATAAAGCATAGGTAAGCATATAAGCCAAACCTCCTGAAATAATTCCTAAAAAGTAAATATTAAGAGAAGTTTTTATGTTGAACAAATTAGAAAACGAGCGCCCAACAAAATATAAAACCAACATATTCATAAGCAAATGCCATAACTCAATATGTGTAAAACCATAGGTAATAATACTCCATGGTTTTACTATAAATGCCGAAAATTCTTTTGGCAGTTCCAGCCAACATAAACTAGATGCTCTTGTCACATCACTAAAGACAGAAATAAGCCAACCAACAAAGAACACAATAATGTTTACAACGATTATCTTTTCAAAAGCAGTAAGTCGTTTTAGTTTATCTTGAATATCTTGAGTAAGCGAAGTCATTTAGTTCCACCTGTTTTTATTAAACTGATTTTTTCGCCAATACCACATAATAAAGAATCCTGTTAATGCACCACCAACGTGAGCCATATAAGCTGTATTACTTGGGCTAAAGAATGATTGACCAGTTATGGCAGAAATAATATCTAAAATGATAATACCTGGAATAAAGTACTTCGCCTTGATAGGTATTGGTAAAAATATCATCATCAATTTAGCCTCAGGATTCATCATGCCAAAAGCAGCCAAAATTCCCATGATACAACCAGAAGCTCCAACCATTGAGGCGTTATAAACTGAATGTAAGTTATTTAATAGTAATTCTTGAGAATTAGTCGTTTGAAAATTCCAACTTTTAGTCTGCATGATATTAATAATCTGATCCTTTGTTATTCCAGATCCTATTAATTCTTGTTCTATAGACAAATAATTAAAATAATAATATCCTAGCTGAAACAACACTGCTCCAAGTCCAGCAGAAATGTAAATAAACAAGAATTTTTTACTTCCTAATTGATGCTCTACAGCTGTACCAAACATCCATAATGCAAACATATTGAACAAAATATGTGTAGGACTTCCATGCATAAACATATGCGTAATTACTTGCCATGGTTGAAACAATTCATTTTTAGGAAAATATAAAGCAAACCACTTGTAAAACAACTCGCCATTTCCAATAGCCATAGTTCCAATAAACATCAAGACGTTTATAATCAACAAATGCTTTACTGTTTCTGTAATCCTCATCATAATTTTACATGAATTTTTTATCTAAATCATCAACATTCATAGTGATAAACGTTGGTTTATTGTTTGGTGTTGTAGAAGGTTCTTTACAAGCAAACAGTTTGTTAACCAAATGCTCTTGTTCTTCGTTGGTGAGTTGCTGTCCTGTTTTAATGGCTAAGGATTTTGCCAACGATTTTGCCAACATATCAGTTTGACTAAAATGACTATCAGGAACTTCATGTTGTGCATCATGTATGAGTTGCTCCAGCACAAAGGATGCTTGATTGTTAGTTACTGAACTCGGAATTCCTTGAAGTTCAACATTATCATCTTCAAACTTAGAAAACATAAATCCTGTTTGTTCCAATTGAGGCTTTAAAGTTTCTAAAACTCTTATTTCTTGTGTGTCAAAATGCAACGCAATAGGAAATAGTAATTGCTGACTAATAGCTTCCTTTATAGTGATTTGCTGTAAAAACTCCTCATACAAAATGCGTTGATGCGCACGATGTTGATCGATAACCAACATACCAGATTTTATGGTATTAATAATGTATTTGTTTTTAAGCTGAAAGGTTTTCTGTGTTTCTTTAGCTTCGTCATTAAACATGGTTAAAGCTTCGTCTTCACTCTCAAAATGAACTTCACTAAAATCTTCAGAATCACCATTACTCTTAGATTCTAAACCAACATACAAGCTTTCCCAACTACTTGTATTTTGTTTTTTATAAGCAGGTTTTGCAGAGTCAGAAGGTTTTTCTTCTTTAAAAGGGTTAAAAGTTCTATCTACCTCAACTATTGGGCTTTGAGCAGTTTTGTTTTGAAAACTGTAAGGTGTATCTAAATTGCTATCATGCTCAAAATCCAAAACTGGTGCAATGTTAAACTGACCCAAACTATGTTTTACTGCCGAACGTAAAATAGCATAAAGTGTATGTTCATCATCAAACTTAATTTCTGTTTTTGTTGGATGAATGTTAATATCGATGCTCTTAGGATTTACAGTCAGATATAAAAAATAAGAAGCATGTGTATTTGGTTTTAGCAAGCCGTCAAAAGCAGCATTTACTGAATGATTTAAGTACGAGCTTTTTATAAACCTGTTGTTTACAAAAAAGAATTGCTCACCACGAGTTTTTTTAGCAAACTCTGGTTTTACGACAAATCCAGATATTTTTAAGACTTCGGTTTCTTCTTCTACAGGAACTAATTTTTCATTGGTTTTACTACCAAAAGTATTAACCAAACGCTGTCTATAATTACTAACAGGAAGATGAAACAATTCACTTCCATTATTGTATAAAGAGAACTCAATATTTGGATGAGCCAATGTAACACGATGAAATTCATCAATGATATGGCGAGTTTCAACAGTATTCGATTTTAAGAAATTTCGTCTTGCAGGAATATTGTAAAACAGATTTTTCACAGAAATTGAAGTTCCGTTAGGCGTTACAACTACCTCTTGAGACATTACTTCACTTCCTTCAATTTTTAGATGAGTACCAACTTCATCTTGAGTTTGTTTGGTTTTAAGTTCTACATGAGCAATGGCTGCAATACTTGCTAAGGCTTCTCCTCTAAACCCTTTGGTGTGCAGATTAAACAAATCTTCTGCTGCTTTTATTTTGGAAGTTGCATGACGCTCAAAGCTTAAACGAGCATCTGTAACACTCATACCTTTTCCGTTGTCAATAACTTGTATTAAGGTTTTTCCAGCATCTTTAATGATGAGTTTGATTACTGTAGCATCAGCATCAATACTGTTTTCCAAAAGCTCTTTAACTACTGAAGCTGGTCGCTGCACAACTTCGCCTGCCGCAATTTGATTGGCTACATGATCTGGTAATAATTGAATGATATCTGCCATTAACTATTTAAGAAAAGAAAATGGTTAAGTCGAAACCAATAAAAAACAAGAAAATAAGAATTAATATTGCTGCTATAAATAATACTCTTCTGTTAACCTCTCTATCTGGTTCATTTTTCAGTTCATCAATAGCATTATTGAATTTTCCTTTTAATCCATGGCTACCAACTGTTTTTCTATACTCATCAAATTTGTGTTTGATTTCAAACGGATTACTTCCATCCTCATTAGACTTGTAATAACGTGGTTGATAACTGAATTTTTTATTTTTACGCAACTTGAAAATTCCCATAACACTGAGTTTTAATTAGACATGAACTTTTTTTCTAGCACGTACATACAAATCAATAATAGTACCAAAACCAGAATTAAAACAGGCAATGAAAACAACTTAAACCCCTTTCGTTTGTTAGTATCTCTAACGTTTTGCCATTTTGATGAAAATTCACTGCTTTTATTAGATTCGTCTGAATCAGTCAATGCGCCTTCACTTTTGGAATATCTTGGCTTGTAATTGAATCGTTTATGTTGGCGTTGTTTAAACAAAATTATGCTTGTTCATGCTCTTCAAAAGTACTTAAAAAACAACGAAATCAGAGCTTATAAATCCCAAAAATTGTTAACAAATTATGTTGGAAGACAGATGACCGAAGACTTAAGACCTAAGACAATACTGTCTCCTACTAACTAAATAATGAGTACTGATTACTGAAAACAGATTACTTGCTTCGCAACTCAGCCATTTTAATAGCAGCAATAGCAGCTTCAGTACCTTTATTGCCATGTTTTCCACCAGAGCGAGCAAGAGATTGCTCCATGTTATTATCAGTAAGTACACAAAAAATAACAGGAGTGTCGTGTAAAACATTTAAATCTTTTATGCCTTGTGTAACGCCTTCGCAAACAAAATCAAAATGCTTGGTTTCTCCTTGAATTACACAACCTATAGCAATAACTACATGAACGCGATGTTCTTGCATTTTTTTGCTTCCATAAATAAGTTCAAAACTTCCAGGAACATCCCAACGAATAATATTTTCATGCTTAGCACCACAATCAATTAAAGCATCATAAGCGCCTTTATAAAGACCTTCGGTAATGGTATTATTCCATTCAGAAACAACAATCCCAAACCGAAAGTTCTTCGCGTTTGGGATTGTAGATTTATCATAATCTGATAAGTTTTTGTTTGCTGTTGCCATGTTTTAATTGATAGCAGCTTCAGCTCTACCAATAAACACATCTATATTTGTGGCTTCAGTAGATGAAGAAAATTCGTCTTTTATACGTTTAAAATATTTTAAAGCGTCAGCATTTTTACCAAGTTTTAAAGCTACTGTTCCAGCTTTATATAAATAAGTTGGCGTAGTAAATTCATTAGATTTCATTTCGGCAGCTTTCACGTAGTAATCCAATGCATCTTCTGGCTGATTCAATTGCACAAATGCATCACCAATACCACCTTTAGCAATTGGTCCTAAAATTTCATCATCACTTTTAAACTCGCTTAAATAAGATATTGCATTTTGGTAATCTTTTAAGTTTAAATATGCAATACCAGCATAATAATTTGCAAGATTTCCAGCTTTAGTACCACTGTATTCCTTAGCAATATCAATCATTCCAAACTTCCCATTTCCTCCATTTAAAGCTAAGGTGAACATAGAGTCTTTTTCTACTCCAGCAACAGCTTCATCAAAATATTGTTGTGCTTGGTACATCTCATTCATTGCTTCGCTTTGCTTAGGTGCATGAATAAATTTAGTATAACCTAAGTAACCTAAAACGATTGCAGCTGCTAAGCCTACAATTATAAAAATGTACTTTTGGTTTGCAATAACCCATTCTTCAGTTTTAGAAGCTCTTTCATCTAAGGTATTAAATACCTCAGCAGTTGTAGACTGTTCTTCTATTTGATTTGCTTTATCTTCTTTAGTTTTCGGTTTATATCCTCTTTTCTTGTAAGTCGCCATAATTTCTATATTAATGCGCCGCAAAAATAAAATTTTTATTGGGATAAAAAAGGTAAAATATTTGTTATTTTTCAATATTTTGCAGCTTCTTTTTTGGTAATGAATCCTTTCAAATAGCATTCAACTCAAAATTATTTTATGATATTAAAATCGTTATCACTTATTAACTACAAAAATTTTGATAGCAAATCGTTTGATTTTGACACTAAAATAAACTGTTTTGTTGGACCTAATGGAATCGGAAAAACCAATGTATTAGATGCTATTTACCACTTATCTTTTGGTAAGAGCTACTTCAATCCTATCTCATCTCAAAATATAAAGCACGATGAAGATTTCTTTGTAGTTGATGGTGTTTATGACAGGGAAAATAGAGAGGAAAAAATAATAGTATCCTTAAAAAAAGGTCAAAAAAAAATCATTAAACGCAATGGAAAAAACTATGATAAATTTAGTGATCATATAGGTTTTTTGCCTTTGGTTATTATTTCACCAGCAGATCGTGATTTAATTATTGAAGGTAGTGATACACGAAGAAAATTTGTAGATAGTGTTATCTCACAAAGTGATAAAAATTACTTGTCTGATTTGATTAACTATCAAAAACTCATTGCTCAAAGAAATGCTCTTTTAAAATATTTTGCATTAAACAATACCTTTAACAAAGACTCCTTAGAAGTTTATGATGAGCAACTTAATAATCTTGGAAATGTAATTTTTAAAAAACGATCTGAATTTTTAGAAACCTTTATTCCTATTTTTAAATCTCGCTATAAATGGATAAGCAACAATAACGAAATTGTAAATTTAGTTTACAAAAGCGACCTTTTTGATGGAGATTTAAAAACACAATTGGAAGCCAACATTAAAAAAGACAGAGCATTACAATTTACAAGTGTTGGAGTTCATAAAGACGATTTAAGCTTCGAAATTGATGAGCATCCAATAAAGAAATTTGGTAGTCAAGGTCAGCAAAAATCATTTTTAATTGCTTTAAAATTAGCGCAGTTCGATTTTATTAAAGCACAAAGTGGAGTGAATCCCATTTTGGTGCTTGATGATATTTTTGATAAACTTGATGACCAACGTGTATCACAAATAATAAGCTTAGTTGACAAAGAAAATTTTGGACAAATTTTTATTAGCGATACACATCCAGAACGTACTGAAGATGCTGTAAAACGTGTGCATCAATCTTATAAATTGTTTAAATTATGAGAGCTTATTTTTTGATCTTAATTGTTTCTTTTGGATTTTTTGGTTGTAGCAACAATCCTGAAATTTATATATCTCACTTAGAAGGCTATTGGGAAATAAAACAAGTAGAAAAAAATCATGAAGTTGTAAAAACATACAACATTAGTACAACTGTAGACTATTTTAAAGTCAATAATGATTTGTCTGGATTTAGAAAAAAGGTAATGCCCTCTTTAGATGGAAAATTTACAGTTACTGATGATGAATCACCTTTTATCTTAAAAATTGAAAACAACAAACTTAACATACATTATACTGTAAATAATGTTACCTTTAAGGAAACCATTAAACTTGCTTCTGAGACTGAACTAATTATTACTAATGACCAAGGTTTTGAGTATCATTATCAACCTTTTAAGTCTTTAAAACTGGAATAATTTAATGAAACGCAACAACGAACATTTAAAACTAAGTGACGCCTTAAAAGAATTTGTTGAAGAAAACAGACTTCAGGAAGGGTTGGACAAAGTAGATGTTAAAGATGCTTGGTCAAATTTAATGGGAAATGGCGTAAACCATTACACGACTAATGTGCAGTTAAAAAGGGAAACACTTTATGTAGATTTAAGTTCATCTGTACTACGTGAAGAGCTAAGCTATGGCAAGGAAAAAATCATTGCGATGCTTAATGAACACTTAGGGAAACAACTCGTTAAAAAACTTGTCCTTAGGTAAACTTTACAAATTTGTCTGTAATAATAATTATCATTAATTTTAACAGTACACTCAAGACCATTAGTTGGTCTTCCCTAATGTGAAAGCCACTTATTTATATAAATTCTTAACCTACTTTTTAAAATAGGCTAAGGGTTAAAAAACTCACAAATATTTAGTATTTTTCTGCATCAAAAAAAATCAATGAAACCGACATGTTAAAATATAATTATTAACACAAAGCAGAATAATTATTTTTAACATCAAAGGTTGCATGTAACTACTGAAAAATAAAATAAATACATGAAAATATTCAAGTTTGGGTTGTCTTTGGTTTTAGCAATTGCAACCTTTTATGCACTCAATACAAAATTAGGTAGCCTTCCTCCCTTAGGTAAGTTTTTAAGTCCTAATCAAGGCGTTTGGCAAAATGAAATTACAGAATCGGATAGCCATCCAGAAATCAATCTAAAAGGCTTAACTGCTCCTGTAACAGTAAAATATGATGAACATTTAATACCTCACGTCTTTGCGGAGAACAAAAAAGACTTGTACAGAGCTCAAGGTTATATTACTGCTCAACATCGTTTGTGGCAAATGGAATTTCAAACACATGCTGCGGCTGGTAGATTAAGCGAAATTGTTGGTGAAGTTGCCTTAAATTATGACCGAACAGAACGAAGAAGAGGAATGGTTTATGGCGCCGAGCAAAAACTTAAAAATTGGGAAACAGACCAAGAAGTTATAGATTATGTTGATGCTTATGCAGATGGCGTAAACCAATATATCAATTCGTTAAAGCCAAGCGATTTTCCGGTTGAATATAAATTATTGGATTATTCTCCAGAGGAATGGACCAGAAAAAAAACAGCTTTACTCTTAATGTACATGACAAAAATGTTGGCAGGCGAAGACAGCGATTTAGAATACACCAACTTTTTAAAAAAATATGGCAAAGAACGTTTTGATCTTTTATATCCTGATTTTTTTGATGCTAATGATCCTGTGATTCCTGCTGAAACCGATTGGAGTATTATGGAAAATGCAATACAAACTCCTATTCCAGATTCTGAAATGCCATTGGATTATGTAAAAGAAACCATAGAAAAACCAAATCCAAATAATGGCAGTAACAATTGGGCAGTAAGTCCAGAAAAATCTTATTCTGGCAATGCTATTTTGGCAAACGATCCTCATTTAGGGTTAAACCTACCTTCTATTTGGTTTGCAATGCAATTATCAACGCCAGAACAAAACACATTTGGTGTTACACTTCCAGGTGCTTTAGGCATTGTTATAGGTTTTAACGAGCATATTGCTTGGGGAATGACCAATGCGACTCGTGATGTGATAGATTGGTATAAAATTGAATTTGAAGATCAAACCAATTCTCATTATAAGTACGATAATGCATGGAAAGCCACAACAAAACGTCTTGAGGAAATAAAAATTAGAGGCAAAGAAACATTCTTAGATACTGTGACATATACACATCATGGACCAGTAACCTATGATGCCAGTTTTAAAGGCAATGGAGAAAAAATTGGATATGCCATGCGTTGGACAGGACATTTGGGAGGACAAAACCAAAGAACATTATTGGATTTAAATACCTCCAAAAACTATGACGATTACAAAAACGCCATAAAGTCCTTTGTAGCACCTGCTCAAAATGTCATTTTTGCTTCAACTGAAGGCGATATCGCGTTGTGGATTCAAGGGAAATTTCCAAATAAATGGAAAGGTCAAGGCAAGTTTTTAATGGATGGTAGTAATCCAGAACACGATTGGCAAAGTTATATTCCGCAAGAGCATAATGCTCACACCAAAAATCCAGAGAGAGGTTTTGTAAGCTCAGCCAACCAACATCCTGTTGATGAATCATATCCTTATTATGTGTTTAATGATGGTTATGAAACCTATAGAAATAGAGTGATCAATAATTTTTTCCGTTCAAAAGATAAGTTTGACATTCAGGATTTTAAAGATTTGCATAATAACAACTTTAACTTACAAGCATCAGAATTGTTGCCATTTATGATTCCTGTTGTTGAAAAAGCCGAATTATCTTCTTTTGAACAAGAAATGCTCAACAAAGTAAAGTCATGGAAATACAACAACGATATTGATGAAGTTGGACCAACCATTTGGCAGTCTTGGTACAATACATTAGTAGATATAACTTGGGATGAAATAGAAAATGACAGTTTAGCTCTTGAATATCCATTTAAATATCAAACCATTTATCTGTTAAAAAACAGCCCTAACGACAAGTTTATGGATATTGTTGAAACACCTGAAGTTGAATCAGCCAACGATTTATTTCTTATAGCTTTTAAGGAAGCTGCACAAAAACTAAAAGAACTCGAAAATAAAAATGGAACACTTGATTGGGGAAACAGCAAAGCCACATATATTGGTCATTTGTTGCAAGCACTTCCAGCATTTTCAAGATTTGATTTACCAATAGGTGGCTTCTATAGCATTGTGAATGCAACAGCTAAAAACCATGGACCTTCTTGGCGAATGATTGTTGAAATGACTTCACCTCCAACTGCTTTAGGTGTATATCCTGGAGGACAATCTGGCAATCCTGGAAGTAAGTTTTATGATGACATGGTAGATACTTGGGCTTCTGGCAATTACTTTAAGCTTAATTTTATGCAAGAAAAAAACCAAACTGATGGTATTATCTTTTCTCAAACTTTAAACCCTTCAAATGAATAAAAACGCTAAAAATTTCGTCTTTACACTTATTCTGGCTTATGTGCTTTCATTATACTTACCTTGGTGGTCTGTAATGCTTGCAGGCTTGATTTCAGGATTTGTTATTCCGCTTAAAAAAGGTGCAGTGTTTTTTGTTCCATTTTTGGCTATTGCCTTATTATGGATTGTACAGTCTTATATGTTAAGTAATACCAACGACTTTATTCTTGCAAAAAAAATCGCTACGTTGTTAATGCTTAAAGGCAACACTACTTTGTTATTGCTCGTTACAGGGCTTGTAGGAGGTTTGGCTTCTGGTATTTCTGGTATACTCGGAAAGCAATGCTATTTGCTTAAAAAATAATAATTTACTAAAAGCCAAAATATTAGATTAATTTAGAGTACCTTTACACTTTATTAATACATAATTTTTAACAATGAGTAAAGGAACAGTAAAGTTCTTCAACGAACAAAAGGGTTTCGGCTTCATTATAGAAGACGGAAACAAATCAGAACACTTTGTGCACTACACTGGATTAGTCGATGAAATTAAGCAAGGAGATCATGTAGAATTTGACTTGAAAGAAGGCAAAAAAGGTATGAACGCAGTAAATGTAAAAGTAGTATAGTAATATATTGTTAACAACGTTTATTAAAAAAAGCCTATCAAAATTTTGATAGGCTTTTTCTTGTTTGATAATTATTAGGATAATTCTTTAAAACATTTCTCTTCCTGAAAAATGAAAAGCTCCTTCTACAGCTGCATTTTCATCACTATCACTACCATGCACAGCATTTTCACCTATAGAAGCTGCATACAACTTTCTAATTGTTCCTTCTGCTGCTTCAGCAGGATTGGTAGCACCAATTAAGGTTCTAAAATCTTCTACTGCATTATCTTTTTCTAAAATTGCAGCAACAATTGGTCCTCTTGTCATATATTCAACCAACTCACCAAAAAACGGACGTTCTTTATGTACAGCATAGAATGCTTGAGCATCAGCAGTTGTCATTTGAGTTAATTTCATAGCTACAATTCTAAATCCTGAAGCTGTAATTTTTTCTAATATTGCGCCAATATTCCCTTTTTCAACAGAGTCTGGCTTAAGCATTGTAAACGTTCTATTTGTTGCCATCTTACTTTTTTAAATTTTGTGCAAAAATAGTGCTTTTAAGATAATTTGCAAGGATAAGAACTAAATCATTACAAATAACTTCTTGTTACTATATAATCTAACTAATGTTTAATTTTATACAAAAATGACATAATCCTTTTATTCAATTTGTATTAAGTTGTATCTTCGTTGCTTATGACAAAAAGCGATATTTCTGAAATTAAACAACTGCTTTCTAAACCTAAGCAAATTGTTATAGTTCCACATAAAAATCCAGATGGTGATGCTATTGGCTCATCGTTAGCATTATATCATTATTTGGTTGCAAAAAACCATGAAGTTTCTGTTATTGCTCCAAATGATTATCCTGAATTTTTAAAATGGATTCCAGGTGAATCTAACATTATTATATACGAAGTGGAAACAGAAAAAGCAAACACTTTAATTGCTGATGCTGAATTGATTTTTACATTAGATTTTAATGCTTTGCATAGAACTGGCGTTATAGAGCAACCTTTGGCAGAATCAAGCGCAACTAAAATACTAATTGACCACCATCAGCAACCAGATAATTACGCCAAGTATATTTATTCAGACGTGAGTATGTCGTCTACCTGCCAAATGATTTATCATTTCATTGAAATGTTAGACGATAAAACATGTATTGATGCTAAGATTGCAACTTGCTTATATGTTGGTATTATGACAGATACAGGCTCATTTCGTTTTGCCTCAACTACAGCAACAACACATCGAGTTATTGCTGATTTAATTGATAAAGGTGCTATAAATGCTGATATTCACACTAACGTTTATGACAATAATTCTTATGACAGGCTGCAATTGCTTGGTGTAGCTTTAAACAATTTAAAAGTAGTACCAGAATTCAACACAGCATACATAAGTTTATCTCAAAGAGAGCTTAACAAACATAACTTTACAAAAGGAGATACAGAAGGTGTAGTTAATTATGGCTTATCGATTAAAGGAATAAAATTTGCAGCTATTTTTATTGAGCACAAACAGGAAGGTATCATTAAAATTTCATTAAGGTCTAAAGACAATTTTGATGTTAACGAATTTGCAAGAGAACATTTTAATGGTGGTGGACATATTAACGCAGCTGGAGGAAAAAGTAGCCTAAATTTATCAGAAACAATTGCTAAATTTGTATCTCTATTACCTCATTATGCTAAAGCCCTAAAGAAATGAAATACTCATTAATACTTATAATTTTCACACTCCTGATTGTTTCTTGTAATTCACCTGAGGCGAGACGACCTGAAACTCAAAAAACAGGATCATTTATTAAAGAATCTGTTGAACGAAATAAAAAATTAATTGAAGCACAGCAAAATCTAATTAAAAACATCATTAATAATAATCCTCAGAATAATTATATTGCATCCGAAAATGGATTCTGGTATTATTACCAAACCAAAGTTGAAGCAGATAGCATTACTCCAAAGTTTGGAGATATTGTAAATTTCGATTACGATGTTAAAGACTTAAATGGAAATGTCATCTATTCAGCAGAAGAATTAAAAACCCAGAATTACGCCATGGATCAGCAAGAATTATTCACTGGCTTAAGAGAAGGTTTAAAATTAATGAAAGCAGGAGAAACCTTAACCTTCCTGTTTCCATCACAGCAAGCTTATGGCTACTACGGTGACGAAAATAAAATAGGAACCAATGTTCCGCTAATTTGCGAAGTAACAGTAAACACTATAACCCAAAATATTAAAGAATGAACATGAAGTTAATTAAAAACTCAATGGCAATTTTCGCACTTACAGTATTATTAAGTGCAACGTCTTGTAATGACAATGGCAGATATGCCGAATTAGGTGACGGTTTGTATGCTGAGATTATAACCAGTAAAGACACCATGGTTGCTAAGTTATTTTATGACAAAGTACCTTTAACGGTTGCAAACTTTGTAGCATTGGCTGAAGGTACTCATCCAATGGTTGCCGAACAATACAAAGGAAAACCGTTTTATAATGGTTTAATTTTTCATAGAGTTATGAATAATTTCATGATTCAAGGAGGTGATCCTGAAGGTACAGGACGTGGTGGTCCAGGATATAAGTTTGGAAGCGAGTTTGACACTTCTTTAAAACATGACAAACCTGGAATTCTTGCTATGGCAAATTCTGGAGGTTATAATACTAATGGAAGCCAATTTTACATTACTGATGCGGCAACACCATGGCTTAATGGATTTGATGAAAACGAAAATTTTAAAAATTGTGATGCTCCGAGAACGAGTTGCCATACAGTTTTTGGAGAAATTGTAAAAGGGCTTGAAGTAGCAGATACCATTTCAAATGTTCCAGTACAAAACACCAAACCAATAGAAGATGTTGTAATTAAAGAAGTTAACATTATCAGAAATGGGTTTGACGCAAGAAACTTTGATGCTGTAAAGACTTGGAATACCGAATTGCCATTATTAGAAGAAAAACGTAAAAAAGAAATTGAAGAAGCAAGATTAAAAGCAGAAGAAGCTAAAAAAGAAGCAGAAGCCAAAGCTAATGCAGCTGCGGCCGAAATGCTTCCAATTTTTAGTAACTATAAAGCTAAAGCCACGACCTCAGCAACAGGCTTATTAACTTATACCATTACCAAAGGAACTGGACCAAAGGTAAAACAAGGAGACAACGTAACGGTTTGGTATGAAGGTTATTTTACTGATGGAAGATTATTAGACTCCAACAGAAAAGAACTCGAAGAAAAATACGGAAAATTAAATCCACAAAAAGAACAAATGGGAGCTTATGCTCCAATGGCAATGACCATAAGTCCTGATGCTGCATTATTTGCAGGCTTTAAAGAAGCTGCTGCAAATATGAGTGTAGGTGAAAAAGTCTTTGTTTATGTGCCCTCGCATTTAGCTTATGGCGAATCTGGAAGATCACCTGTTGTTCAACCAAATACTGACTTAATTTTTGTTTTGGAAATGGTTGAAATTAAGAACTAAACTCCTCCTATCATGATAAATAAAAAAAAGCAGCTTATGTAGCTGCTTTTTTTATTCTATTTTTTTGGTATTTCTTTTAAAATTTCAATAACATAATTCCAATATTTCTGAACTGATGATATTTGCGCTCGCTCATCAGGTGAATGAGCTCCCTTAATATTTGGACCAAAACTAATCATTTCCATTTCAGGATAGTTGGTACCTAGAATACCACACTCCAATCCAGCATGACATGCAGCTACATGAGGTTCTTCTTTGTTAAGCTTTACATATAGCTCTCTCATCACTTTTAATATTGATGAATCCATATTAGGTGTCCAACCAGGATAGCTTCCTGAAAACTCCACATCACAACCAATAAGCTCAAATGTTGAACGTAATTTATTTGCCAAATCCATTTTTGAAGATTCTACTGATGAACGTGTTAAACAGCTTATTTTAATTTGTCCATCCTTAACCAAAACTCTTGCAATATTATTAGAAGTTTCAACCAAATCAGGAATATCTGCACTCATTCTGTATACTCCATTATGCGCAGCATAGATACACCTAATTAATTGTATACTCAACTCCTTACTGAGCCTATCTTCAGGCGCTTTTGTTGACTGAAACTTTATAACTAAGTTGGGTTCTTTAGTTTTGAATTCATTTTTAATTTGCTCAATTTCAGTTGAAATACTCTTCATAAACTCTTCTTTATTCGAGCTATCTAAAACCACAGTCACAACACTTTCTCTTGGGATTGCGTTGCGTAAACCTCCACCATCTATATCACAAATTTTAATGATGTTGACGACGCTATAAAGTAGCCTATTCATGATAACATTCGCATTACCTAAGCCCTCATGAATCTGCATACCTGAGTGACCTCCATTTAGACCTTTAACTAAAATTTTATAAGCTACATAATTATCTAAAACAGGTTCAGGTTTGTAAGTTCGTGTTGCAGTAACATCAATACCTCCAGCACAACCTACTCCAATTTCATCATCTTCTTCTGTATCCAGATTCAATAGAATTTCACCTTTCAGTAATCCTCCTTTCAATCCCATTGCTCCTGTCATTCCTGTTTCTTCATCAATGGTAAATAAAGCCTCTATAGCTGGATGAACTATGGTATCACTTTCCAGAATGGCCATGATAGTTGCGACTCCAAGTCCATTATCTGCGCCTAAAGTTGTGCCTTTTGCTTTTACCCAATCACCATCAATTAACATATCAATACCTTGCGTATCAAAATCAAAGTTCGTATCTGCATTTTTTTGATGAACCATATCTAAATGCGACTGCATCACAATTGGTTTTCTATCTTCCATACCTTTTGTGGCAGGTTTTGATATGATCACATTTCCAACTTCATCAACCAAGGTTTTCAAACCAAGCGATTCTCCAAAATGTTTTATAAACGCTATAACCTTTTCTTCTTTTTTTGATGGTCTTGGTACAGCATTTAGGTCTGCAAACTTATTCCAAAGTACTTTTGGTTCTAACTGTCTAATTTCTGAATTCATATTTATTTTATAAATGTGTTACAAAGGTAATTATTCATCTCTTAGTTTTGTAAACATTTCGCTATTTTTGAAACATGTCCAAGACCCAAAAATTCTTACTTGCCATTAGCATCATTCCACAGTATGTCATCGTGAAATGGCTGAGTAATTATCCTGAATTTATTGAAGCTTATTACAGTAATGGTATTTATCAATATACATCAAAAATATTGCGTTATGTATTTGGCTGGATTCCGTTTTCTGTTGGTGATGTGTTTTATACCATTGCTGGAATTTACATTATTAGATGGTTTGTTATCAATAGAAAACGCATAATAAAAGACACTAAACAATGGATTTTAGAAGTGTTAACAGCTTGTTCTCTTCTCTACTTCGCATTTCATATTTTTTGGGGAATGAACTATTACAGACTTCCTCTACATAAAACATTAAAACTTGACCATACTTACACCACCGAAGAGTTGCAATCCGTTACTGAAAAACTTATCGATAAGGCTAACACTATTCATTTATCTATAACTAATAACGATTCTATAAAAGTTGACGTTCCTTTTACTAAAAAAGAACTTTTAAAAATGTCTAATGAAGGATACAAAAATCTTGCAGAAATTTACCCTCAACTTACTCATAGTCCTGCAAGCTCAAAATTATCACTATACAGTTTGCCTTTAACGTATATGGGATTTAGTGGTTATTTAAATCCGTTAACCAATGAAGCTCAGATAGATGGACTCATTCCTCTTTTTAAGTATCCAACAACAATTTGTCACGAAAAAGCACATCAAATTGGTTATGCTGCCGAAAACGAAACTAACTTTATTGGTTGTCTTTCGGCAATTCAAAATAAAGACACTTACTTTAAATATTCAGGGTATATTTTTGCATTGCGTCACTGTTTAAATGAGGTTTATATGCGTGACGAAAATTTATATGAAAGCCTCGTTGAAAAAATAAACAAAGGCATTTTAAAAAATTACCAAGAAGCCTATGAGTTTTGGGATTCTTATCAAAATCCATTAGAGCCTTTATTTAAAGAAAGTTACAGCACTTTTTTAAAAGCCAATAACCAAGATAAAGGTATAGAGAGTTATAACTATGCAGTAGCTTTGTTTGTAAACTACTTTAAAAACAAGGAGCTCTAAACGTTAAAAAAAACTAAAATAAATGTATTAAGATTATATTTCACTACATTTAAAATTCTAATTTTTTTACCAACCGAATATGACTAAAAAGTATCTTCTTTTATTGATGCTTATGTGCACATTTACACTCTTTGCACAAGAGCATTTTCCGAAAAATGATGGCGTAAAATCGGAAAACACAAATTACACTGCATTTACAAATGCTAAAATTTATGTCACGCCAACGCAGGTTATTGACAAAGGCACTCTACTAATCCACAATGGAAAAGTTGTAGCTTCAGGAGCTACAGTTAATATTCCAGCAAATGCAGTGGTTATTGATGTTTCTGGCAAAAGTATTTATCCTTCTTTTATTGACATCTATTCTGATTTTGGAGTAGAAAAACCTAAACGTCAAGGAGGTGGAGGTTTTGGTGGTGGACAGTATGATGCTTCTCGTGAAGGTTTTTACTGGAACGATCACATAAGACCAGAACAAAATGCAGTAGATCATTTTAAATTTGACTCTAAAGCAGCTTCCGATTTAAGAAAAGCAGGTTTTGGTGTTGTAAATACACATTTACAAGATGGTATTATGCGTGGCACAGGAGCTTTAATTGCATTAACAAGTGAAGGAAGCGATGCAGAACGCATTTTGTCTGATAGATCAGCCGATTATTCATCACTAAGTAAAAGTTTTCAGTCAAGTCAATCGTATCCAAATTCTATTATGGGAACTTTAGCACTCATCAGACAAGTCAACCACGATGCTGCTTGGTATGCTAAAGGAGGTATAACTATTACTGATCGTTCACTTGAAGCCTTTAATAACAACAAAAACTTAGTAAAAATAATGGTTGCTGGAGACCAAGCCAATGCCTTAAGAGTTGATAAGGTTGGTGATGAATTTGGCACTCAATATGTTATTGTAGGAGGAGGAGACGAATATAAACGTATTAAAAACATTAAAGCAACAAATGCGACTTTTATTATTCCAGTTGATTTTCCTAACGCTTACGATGTAGAAGACCCTTTTGCCGCAAGTGTATTGGAACTTTCTGCAATGCGCGAGTGGAATCAAAGACCATCCAACCCTAAAGCTTTGGCAGATAATGGAATTAAATTCGCTTTGACAACAAGTGGTCTTAAGTCACCAAACATGTTTGAAGCTAATATAATGAAGGCTATCGAGTATGGATTAGACAAAACCAAAGCGTTAGAAGCCTTAACTACAGTTCCAGCCGAAATTTTGGGACAGTCCAATGCCATTGGTTCTCTAAAAAATGGTGCTTATGCAAACTTTATAATTACTTCTGGAGATATTTTTGAAAAAGGTACTACACTTTATGAAAATTGGGTAAAAGGTAGTAGAGATGTCATTAACGACATGAATGTTAAAGATATTAATGGAGATTATTCATTTACACTAGCAGGAAAAACTTATGATATTTCAATATCTAATTCTACAAGTAAACCAAAATCTGATGTAAAAAGCGATGGCAAACAATTAGGTTCTAAAATATCCTACAGTGATAATTGGGTAAACCTAACTTTTACTAGTATCGATACTACTAAACAAGAGTTTATGCGATTTACTTCAAGGGTTGATCGTGGTGATGACCTCAATGGAAAACTTATAGATCCAAATGGAAATACTGCTTATGTACTTGCAAAAAAAGCAGTTAGTGAAGGTGATGCCAAAAAAGGAGGAATGAACAGACGTGGAGGCGGAAATAATACGGAAGTAAACATGATGCCTGTAACCTATCCAAATGGAGCTTATGGAGTGTCATCTCTTCCGCAACAGGAAACTATCTTGTTTAAAAATGCAACGGTTTGGACAAATGAAGCTGAAGGAATTTTAACAAATACTGATGTCTTAATTAAAAACGGAAAAATTGCAAAGGTTGGAAACAATTTAAGCGATAGCAGTGCAAAAGTTATTGATGCTACTGGAAAGCATTTAACAGCTGGAGTTATTGATGAGCACTCTCACATTGCTGCCGCAAGCATTAATGAAGGTGGTCATAATTCTTCGTCCGAAGTTTCTATTGAAGATGCCATTGATCCAGAAGACATTAATATTTATAGAAACCTTGCTGGTGGTGTTACCTCAATTCAAATTTTACATGGTTCAGCCAATCCAATTGGAGGTCGCTCTGCCATTATTAAACTAAAATGGGGAGAATCTGCGGATGGCCTTATAAACAAAAATGCTCCTAAGTTTATAAAATTTGCTTTAGGTGAAAACGTAAAACAATCACGTTCTCAAAACGGAACTCGTTTCCCTAGAACTAGAATGGGAGTTGAACAGTTATTTGTTGATTACTTTACGAGAGCCAAGGAATACGATGCTAAAAAGAAAAGTGGTAAACCATATAGATATGATATTGAAATGGAAGTTTTAGCAGAAATCTTAAATGGTGAGCGCTTTATTAGTTGTCACTCTTATGTGCAAACTGAAATCAATATGATGATGAAAGTTGCTGAAAGATTTGGCTTCAAAATGAACACTTTCACACACATCCTAGAAGGTTATAAAGTGGCAGACATTATGAAAAAACATGGCGTAGGTGCTTCAACTTTTAGTGATTGGTGGGCTTATAAGTTTGAAGTAAACGATGCCATTCCTTATAATGCATCTATTATGCATAACGTTGGAGTTACAACAGCTATTAATAGTGATGATGGCGAAATGTCTAGACGTTTAAACCAAGAGGCTGGAAAAACAGTTAAATATGGTGGCGTTAGCGAAGAAGAAGCTTGGAAAATGGTAACTCTTAATCCTGCTAAATTATTGCACATTGATGATAGAGTTGGTAGTATAAAAGTGGGTAAAGACGCAGATGTTGTATTGTGGAGCGATCATCCTTTATCTGTTTATGCTAAAGCAGAAAAGACCATGATTGAAGGTGCTACTTATTTTGATATTGAAAAAGACATGCAAATGCGTACTAAAATAAAACAAGAACGCAATGAGCTTATGGCAATGATGCTACAAGAAAAAAACAAAGGCATGAAAACACAACCAATTAAAGCAGAAGATAAGCAACAATTTCATTGTGATTCAATGGACTAAAAACTAAAAAATGATGAGACACATAAAATATATATATTCAGTTTTAATGTTATGTTGCACAATCACATTTGCGCAGCAAACACCTGCTGATAAACAAACAGAAGCCATTTCAATTACAGGAGTAACCATTCATGTTGGTGATGGCACAGTGATAGAAAATGGTACAGTAGTATTTGAAAATGGTAAAATACTAGCTGTTGGGAACTCTAGTACTGCTACAAAAGGTAAAGTAATTAATGCTTCAGGGAAGCATATTTATCCTGGTTTTATTGGAGCCAACACAAACTTAGGTTTGGTAGAAGTTGATGCTGTAAACGCAAGTAACGACCAAGCAGAAATGGGCTATTTTTTACCTCACATTAGAAGTTTAATCGCTTACAATGCAGAATCTAAAGTGGTTGAATCCATGCGACCTAACGGAATCTTAACTGCTCAAGTATCACCAAATGGTGGACGCATTTCTGGAACATCATCCATTATGCAATTGGATGGTTGGAACTGGCAAGATGCTGCTTTAAAAGCTGATGATGGTATTCATTTAAACTGGCCAAGTAGCTTTTCACGTGGTCGCTGGTGGCTTGGTGAACCAAGAGGTTTAAGACCAAATGACAACTACGCAAAGCAAGTTGATGAAGTTGTAAGTTTTGTAAAAGAAAGCAAAGCCTACTTAAATGGAAAACGCAACCAAAAGAACATACCTTTTGAAGCTATGGAAGGCTTATTTAATGGCAAACAAAAACTTTATGTACATGTTGATGACGAAAAAGGCATTACAGATGCTGTAAACTTTGCTCGTGATAATGGCATAAGCATGGTTGTTGTTGGAGGTTATCAAGCACATACTGTAACAGGTTTGCTAAAAAGCAACAATGTTCCCGTACTTATAGATCACACGCATAGCTTACCAGCTATTGCTGACCACGATTATGATTTACCATATAAAAACCCTAAACTATTGGCAGATGCTGGAGTTTTGGTTGGTATACATACAGGAAATAACTCCAACTTCCAGACACGTAACTTACCGTTTTACGCTGGACAAGTTGTTGGACAAGGCATGAGTAAAGAAGATGCTCTTAAACTTATCACATCTAACATTGCTAAAATATTAGGAGTTGACGACCAATTAGGAACCATTTCTGTAGGAAAAAGAGCCACTTTATTTGTAAGTGAAGGCGATGCTTTAGATATGAGAGGTAACCAACTTACCCATGCCTTTATTGATGGTAGAGCGATTAGCTTAGAAACGCACCAAACTGAACTTTGGCAACGTTACAAAAACAAGTATGAAGGAAACTAATAGTTTCTTTTGAAATAAAAAAAGCGAGCCATTTGGCTTGCTTTTTTTATTGTTTGCCATTCCTGCGAAAGCAGGAATCTATATTTATTGGCTACAATTCCCATTAATGATATCTTGAACAGTTGGGTTGTACGCGTTGCCTTGAAATATATCTCCATATTCAACATTAAATCCAGTTGCAACTAGATTAGTTAAACCGCAAAAGTTTACAAGTGAATTATTTCCACACACAATCCCACCATCAGGACACCCATAAGTTGAAGCTGCAAGATTTCCTTCAATATGAATCAAACCGGACAAACCATCGAGATTTTCAAGCATTGGATTCCATCTAATATCAATGGTCGTATATTGGCCATCTGTTCCAATTTTAACAAGATTATTCAATCCATTCAAATTTTCTAGCATTGGGTTTTCTGAAATTATTAAATGATTGTAATCTCCGTAATTGCTAATTTCAACCAAACTTTCTAAACCATTCAAATTTCTCAATGAGGTTTTATAGATTTCCAATGTTGCCAATCTTTCTAACCTAAGACCGTTTAAACTCAATAAATTTGAAGATTTTATTATAAATCTTCCTTCACCACTAGCATTGTCTTCATCACTTGTAAACACTTCTTTAATAGAGCTCAAAGGTGATAAATCTGTAATATCATCAGTCATTCCCGAAAGCGCTCCAATTTGTAATGCTCCATCAATCTTTGAGTAACACATAGCTCCAAACTCATCAACTTCTTGCTGTGATTTTAAAATCACAATTCCAACAAAAGTCCCATTATCACAAGATTGATCTTCTGGTTGTGTAACACTTTCGTTTGTGCAACTCATAATACATAGTGTTGCTATAATTAAGTTTGTAATTTTTTTCATAGTTATTGTTTTAAGTTATTGGCTACAATTACCATCTATAATATCTTGAACGGTTGGGTTGTAGGCATTATGTTCAATTCTAAGCCCATTGATATTATAAACACCATTGGAAAATAAGTTTTCAAGGCCACAAAAATCAGCCAAACTATTATTTCCAATACTTTCAAAATTCAATATATGATAGGTCCTTATTACACCATATACTTTCTCTAAATTAGATAAAGCATCTATGTTAGACAGTAAAGGATTACCACTAAAATACAAACCTGTAAAAGGAATATCATTACTTATTCCTATTTGTAGTAAATTATTTAGTCCATTAAAATTCTCTAGATTTTGGTTATTAATAATTTTTAAAAAATTATAACGACTGAAATTATTAATATAAGTTAAGCTTTCAAGTCCTTGTAAGGTTGTTAAGCCATTACAATTAGAAATACTTAAGCCTCCAACTGAGACCAAATTGTTTAATCCATTTAAACTAATTAAGTTATTGGCTTTATATATATGAATAAAGCCATCTAAATCATCTGTAGGTGATATTGAGAATACTTCTTTCAAATTAGATAAGGGAGATAAGTCAACTATATCATTATCAAATACAACACCTATTTGTAATTTACCATCAATTTTAGAATAACACATTGTACCAAAATCTTCGACTTCTTGTTGTGTTGTTAAAATAACATCGCCAACATAAGTCCCATTATCACAAGCTTGATCTTCTGGTGACGTAACATTTTCATTAGTGCAATTAAATAATAATACCAAAGCAGCAAAAAATATAAATTTAGTTTTCATAATATTAGACGTTTTATCTAATAGTCTGAAGATTTATAAAAGGTTGCGTGGTTTGAAATAGAAAAACAGTATTTTATTGGCATATCGTTAATGGTTTGGTTATTTTAAATATACCTCAAAAACCATTCCTATTTAACTTTTTCTTAACTTTTTTGTAAAAAATACTACTTCACTATCATTGAGCTATCAGGTACTTTAAACATGTCTTCTTGAGGCAGTTCTTCTGAAAGTTTTACATTTAGAAAGTTTACATTGTTTCTAAATGTGGTTGGCATATTGTTTTCGTAGTGATACCATGACAAGGTTTTAGGCAACAAAAGTCCATTAACCTCTTGCCAATCGCCATACTTTATAAAATGAAATTCTTTACTTTTTTCTTTGGAGAAATAGGTTACTGTATAACCTAACCATTCCATTTTAAAAGTTTTTGGGTTGTAGTATAAAATGTATTCGTCTTCTGGAGACTCTCCTACTCCTGCTTCGTATGAAATTGAAATACCATAATAGGTTTCTCCGTCAAATTCCATAGCTTCAGCCTTACCATAATTAATGCCATCATCACCTAACACAAATGGCATAGCATAAAAATAAAACATCAAATTATAGTAAAATTTTGGGTTGGATTTGTAGGTTACAGTATCTAAATTTTTCAGCCAAACATTCTGGCCATCAAAACCCAAAAGGTGGTGCTGTGAAGCGATTAAAGATTGTCTACTTTTTAAAGCAATGTTATAAACATCGTTCTGATCAGGCTTTTCAACTTCATAAGATAAGTGCTCCATAGTATTCCAAGTATCAATTCCTCCATGAGCATCAAATATTTTTGAGATGGTCTCTGGATAAATGCTTGTAGTTATATTCAATTCAGCATTTTTGTAGTCTTCGGTGTTTTGTTCTTGCTTACAAGCCATTATTGTGATTAAGCAGAAAATTGTAAGTGCTAGTCTTTTCATTTTTTAGGTTTTAGTTGAAAGCTTTGTCGTTTACTAAGGTACTTAATTACTTTTATTATTTACTTTTGTGCTTGTATGGCGAATATGATTTCTAGCATCCAAAACCCTTTAATAAAGTCCTTATTTCAACTTAAGGAAAAATCTAGAGCACGTAAAAATTCTGGACAATTTTTAATTGAAGGACAACGTGAAATAAGCTTAGCCTTAAAAGGAAATTATGAACTCGAAATCATTTTGTTTTATCCAGAACTCTTTTCAGCAGATCAACTCAACAACTTAACAACTAAACGCCTAAACACTATAGAGATTTCAAAAGAAGTCTATCAAAAACTAGCACATCGTGAAACCACTGAAGGTGTATTGGCTGTAGCAAAGTCAAAATCTTTAAGTTTGAGTGAACTCAATTTGAAAAATAAAAACCCTCTAGTATTGGTAGCAGAAGCACCAGAAAAACCTGGGAATATTGGAGCTTTATTACGCACTGCAGATGCTGCTAATGTTGATGCAGTAATTATTGCCAACCCAAAAACCGATTTGTACAACCCAAACATTATTCGCTCTAGTGTTGGTTGTGTGTTTACCAATCAAATCGCAACAGGTTCAACATCTGAAATTATTGAATTTTTAAAGGAACAACATATTCACATTTATTGTGCAGAATTAAAGGCTTCTGTTAACTATCACTCTCAGGATTTTACAAAACCAACAGCTATTGTTGTTGGTACTGAAGCCACAGGATTAAGCAACGAGTGGTTGCAACATTCTACCCAAAATATTATCATTCCAATGCAAGGTGAGATTGACTCAATGAACGTTTCGGTTGCCGCTGGAATTTTAATTTTTGAAGCAAAACGACAGCGAAATTTTCTGTGATCTAAAAATGTCAGTCTGAGCGCAGTCGAAGACCTTAAATACTAAAAGTAAAATGATTTACTACTTCGTTTATATACTAAAATGTTCTGACAATTCATATTATACAGGAATTACAAATGATATAAATAAAAGGTTTTCAGAACATAAATCAGGTAAGCAACCAAATTGCTATACTTTTAACAAAAGACCTTTAGAATTAGTATTTCACGAAACTTTTAACGATGTTTTACAAGCAATATATTTTGAAAAGAAAATTAAAAAATGGACTATAGCTAAAAAAGAAGCATTAATTAATGGTGATTTCGATATGTTAAAAATATTAGCTGAATGCAGAAATGCAACACATTACAAATACTTTAATAAATAAGCACTTCGACTGCGCTCAGTGTGACAAATACTTTTTATTTTAGCCTCACAATACAACTTAAATGACTAGTACAACACTTTTTTACATCATCATAGGAATTATAATTATCAATTTTATTATTGATAAAGTATTAGGCACTCTCAACGCTAAACATTTTAACGATGAGCTTCCACCAGAACTCCAAGATGTTTATGATGAAGACGAATACAAAAAATCACAAGCTTACAAAGCAACCAATCATCGGTTTTCAAATATCACGTCTACTTTTTCGTTGGTTTTAACCTTGGCATTTTTCTATGTTGATGGCTTTGAATATGTCGATAATATTGCTAGAAGATATAGCTCAAACAGCATTGTTATTGCATTGATTTTCTTTGGAATTATCATGCTTGCAAGCGACATCATTACCATTCCTTTCTCTTATTACAAAACGTTTGTGATTGAAGAAAAATTCGGTTTTAACAAAACAACACTAAAAACGTTTATCCTTGACAAAATAAAAGGATGGCTCATGCTCATCATCGTTGGTGGCGGAATTTTAGCATTGATTATTTGGTTTTATGAAGTAACTGGAAGCCACTTTTGGTTATATGCTTGGGCTTTAGTAACTGCGTTTTCTGTGTTTATGAATATGTTTTATTCCAAACTAATTGTTCCACTTTTTAACAAACAAACACCTTTGGACGAAGGTGAATTAAGAACTAAAATTGCAGCTTATGCGAAAACTGTTGGATTTAAGCTAGATAAAATTTTCGTTATTGATGGATCTAAAAGAAGCACAAAAGCCAATGCTTACTTTTCTGGTTTTGGTAACGAAAAAAGAGTTACACTATATGACACTTTAATTAATGATTTAAACGACGAAGAAATTGTTTCGGTGTTAGCACACGAAGTTGGGCATTACAAGCGAAAACACATCATTATTAACCTCTTTGCCTCCATTTTATTAACTGGACTAACACTTTATATTTTATCATTATTAATTTCAAATCCAATCTTATCAAATGCCTTAGGTGTTCAAATACCTAGTTTTCATATAGGATTAATTGCCTTTGGGTTATTGTATAGTCCAATAAGTGAAATCACTGGATTAATCATGAATTACCTCTCAAGAAAATTTGAATACCAAGCTGATAATTACGCTAAGGACACTTATGGTGGAGAACCTCTTATTACATCACTTAAAAAATTATCTAAGAACAGTTTAAGCAATTTAACACCTCATCCTGCTTATGTGTTTATGCATTATTCTCATCCAACGTTATTGGAGCGTATTAAGAATTTGAGGTCGTAAAAGAAAATACTATATTAGACACTTATTTTTTAAAATGAGTGAATTAAATCACAAAAGCAAACCTTGGTACAAACGCATTCCTCATGCAGTAACCATGCTGTTTGGAATTATTGTTCTTGTTGCCATTCTAACACATATTTTACCTGCTGGAACTTACGAACGTGTTTTGGTTGATGATAGAAATGCTGTAGTTCCAGATTCATATAAAGTAATTCCTTCTACACCAATAGGGATATTAGATATGTTTAAGGCCATTCCTCTTGGGTTCAAAGCAGCATCTGAAATCATTTTTATTGTACTCGCAGGAGCCATTATGTTTGGTTTTATGGAAAAATCTAAAGCAGTTGAATACTCTGTTGGAACCCTTGTTAAACGCTTAGGTTTTAAAAACAAGAATCTCATCATAGTCATCATGACTTTTATTTATGGTTTACTTGGTGTTGCTGTTGGTTATGAAAACAATATTGCCATGGTTCCTATAGCTGCTGTGCTCAGCTTAGCACTTGGTGGCGATTTAATTCTAGCAGCAGGTATTTCAGTTGGTGCAATGACTATTGGATTTGGGCTCTCACCAATAAATCCTTATACAGTTGGAACAGGTCATAAAATAGCTGAGCTACCAATGTTTTCTGGTGCTTTATTGAGAAGTGTATTGTGTTTTACAGCCTTAAGTATCATGGCTTATTACAATGTCAGGTACTTTAAAAAGATATCTTTAAATCCTGAAAAAGGTTTAGGCAAAGGTTTAGATGTAAGTGGATTGTCACTCTCAAAACCCATTCAAGATTACAGAGTTTCAGGTAATAATTGGATGGTTATTTCCATATTTATAATAGGCCTTTTAGTTATTCTTTACGGTGTTTTTAATCTCAAATGGTATATCAATGAGCTCTCAGCAGTTTTTTTAATGGTTGCTGTTCTTTGCGGAATTGTATCTAGAATGAATGCCACAACTATGAGTGAAACTGTTTTAAAAGCTGTTTCAGTGGCTGCTCCTGGAGCCTTTATGGTTGGTTACGCAACCTCTATAAAAGTCCTTATGGAAATGGGAAATATTGGCGACACGATATCTTACAATCTATCTGTAATGCTTCAAGATTTGCCATTGTATGCTTCTGCGATAAGCATGTCTATTTCCCAAACTGTTATCAACTTTTTTATTCCATCTGGAAGTGGGCAAGCTTTAGCTACTTTACCTGTTATGCTTCCGTTGGGAGAATCGCTTGGACTGACAAGACAAATTACCATTTTAGCATTTCAAATAGGTGATGGACTATCAAATTTAATCAATCCAACCCTTGGAGGACTTATCGCCATGCTAAGTATGTGTAGAGTGCCAATTGACAGATGGATTCGGTTCATTTTTCCAGTATTCATAACCTTATTATTTATAGCCTTTTTGGCACTTATAGTTGCAGTAGCAACAAATTATAGTTAATATGACAGTAGAAGAAATTTTAGCAAAACTTGTATCCTTTCCAGTTCTTGGTGGTGAAAGTAATTTAAGCATCATACATTGGATTAAAGATTATGTAGAATCTTATGGAATCACTACAACTCTTGTTCCTAATGAAGAAGGCAACAAAGCATCTTTGCACTGCAGAATTGGTCCAGCTGTTGATGGTGGCGTGATTCTCTCAGGTCATACAGATGTAGTTCCTGTTGAAGGTCAAGAATGGGCAACCAATCCTTTTGAGTTATCTGATAAAGGTGATGGCAAACTTTACGGAAGAGGCTCATGTGACATGAAAGGCTTTATTGCTTGTTGCTTAGCTGCGCTTCCTGATATGGTTAAAGCCGAACTAAAAAAACCAATCTATTTTGCCTTTTCTTACGATGAAGAAATTGGTTGCTTGGCTGGACCTGAATTAGCCAAAGCAATAAAAAACGATTATACTGAAACACCTAAATATGCCATTATTGGAGAGCCTTCTTTAATGGAACCAATTGTTGGCCAAAAAGGAATTTATATTCTGGAAACCTATGTGAATGGTTCAGCTGGACATAGTAGCAGAATCAAACAAGAGGTAAGTGCTATACATGAATCCATGCGACTTATTTTATGGTTAGAAACCCGAATGAATCAACTCATTTCTGATAAGCGATTGGACGAACGCTTTCAACCACCACACTCTTCAATTCATATTGGTTTGGTAAATGGTGGTATTGCTCCAAACGTTATTGCAGACAAAGCTCATTTTTATTGGGATTTACGTACTATTCCAATGGACGATACCGAAACTATTGTTGCAGAATTTGAAGCCTTTTGCAGACAACGAGAAAAAGAGTTACAAAATATATTTCCAGATTTTAAAATCAGCACTATTGAAAACCATCCTCCTGTTCCACCACTTGACACCAAGGCAGATGATGATGTAGTCAATTTAGTAAAACGCATTTCTGGGAACTCTAACCTAAACACTGTTGCTTATGCAGCAGAAGCTGGACAATTTGCTAATGAAGGTTTCCAAACAGCTATTTGTGGTCCAGGCTCAATTGCTCAAGCACATAGAGCTAATGAATTTATTGCAAAAAGCGAACTCGTAAAAGGTATGCAAATGATGGAAAAATTGATTGGTGAATTGAGTTCTAATAATACAAACTAAAAACTTTAACAGTTATAACTGACATTTATCATATTAAAAAAGAGTTGATTTATTGAACTTTACAGTATCAAAAAAGCATCAATCTTTAAATTATTTAATCATGAAAATTCTAAAAGTAATGTCAGGCATTTTAATCTTAACACTATTTGGTTGTGCCTCAACAGCAAATATCTTATCGGAATTTGACGAATCTGTAGATTTTGACAATTATACAACCTATGTGCTTTGTATTGACGACCTATTTGTAGAAAACACAAATTATCCTAACTACGACAATAATAAAGTAAGAAGTATGATTGGTGACGCCATAGAGAAACAAATGGAAAACAAAGGTCATAAAACAAACGTACTTAACCCAGAACTACAAGCTGGTTTTAGACTGGTTGTACAGGAAAAGGAAGCCACATTCACTAATTGTGAACGTGAAAGCGAATATGGTTATTGGAAAGAGTGTACTATTGATACTGTAGTTTATACTGAAGAAACATTAGTGCTATATGTTTCAGACATTAACAAAAATCAAGTAATATGGCAAGCTTCCATGACTTGCGATTTAAATAGATCTGTAGGGAAACTAGAATCTTATGTTAATGAGTTGGTAGAAACCCTTTTTAACGAGTATCCAAAAGTGCGCTAGCTTAGAAAGCAATCAATAACAAAATGTTATTGATTGCTTTTTTTTGCTTTCTTACTGCCTTCATACATTTCGTATTTGACTAAACGTGCTTCTAGCTTGGCATTAAAAAGTTTTATTTTTCGAGAAGGCCTTAATCCAACATGCTTTAATCCTTCTATATTTGATGTTATAAACCATGCATTGGTTCCTGGATAACCATGTTTTAAGGTTGTACCTAAATCGCTATAAAATTCTTCAACATTTAAACTTTCTAAGCGTTCTCCATAAGGAGGATTAAACACCATATGCAAATGCTTGTCGCCTCCTTTTTGAGTTTTAAAGAAATCTTCATGTTTTATTGTTATAAATTCTTCCAAATGTGCATTTTTTACATTTTCTCTTGCCTTACTTACAGCTGAAGGTGACTTGTCATATCCAACCATTTTATGATGAAAATCTCTAGTTTTAGACAATAAGGATTCTTCTATCTTTTCAAACAAATCTACATCCCAATCTTGCCAACGCTCAAAAGCAAATTCTTTGCGCATTAAATTTGGTGGAATGTTACAAGCTATCATAGCAGCTTCAATAAGTATAGTTCCACTTCCACACATTGGATCCATAAAATCACTTTGTCCATCCCAACCTGAAAGCATCACCAAACCTGCTGCTAATACTTCGTTTATTGGTGCAATATTGGTTGCTGTTTTGTAACCTCTTCTGTGCAATGATTCGCCAGAACTATCAAAAGACACAGTACACATTTGCCTATCGATATGAATATTTATTTTCAAGTCAGGAAATCTTAAATCGACATTTGGTCGTGTACCTTTAATATCTCTAAAACGATCTACAATTGCATCTTTGGTTTTTAAGGCAATGTATTGTGAATGCTTAAATTTATCTGAATGTACTGTAGCATTAATAGCCAAAGATCCATTTTCTGACATATAGTTCTCCCAAGGGATTTTATAGATTTTATCGTATAAATCCTGTTCGTTTTTTATATGAAAGGTTTTAAGTGGTTTTAATATTTTTATAGCTGTACGCAGTGCCATGTTGGCTTTATACATAAAGCCTTTGTCACCAACAAAACTCACACTCCTTACTCCTATTTTTACTTCTTGTGCACCTAGTTGAGTTAGTTCTTTTGCTAATAATTCTTCAAAACCAAATAAGGTTTTGGCAACCATATTAAAATTCTCCATTAATCTTTTCTCTATTTAATTTTTTGAATCCACTTTTTATAATGCTCGTAAAAAATGATTTTTTTTACAGTGTCTTTCCAAGTTTTTGGGTTAAAGGGAAGGCTAGTAATTCCTTCAACGCTTTGCTCCAGCAAATTTAAGGTAATTGTTTTACGTTCTGCTTCATTATGGTTTAATAATAAGCTAAACATTATGTGTCTGTTATTGTAAGGTGTAAATTCTTCAATTCCAGAAATATCCAATTCGTGTACCATTTTATTTCCCCATTTTCCCAATCTTATTTCCAAGTAAAATAAATCGCTTAACAACAAAGTATTCTCTGAAGCATACTTTTTTGCAGTTGATAACCATTCATTTAAGGCTTTTAAATGAAAGCCTTTAGGTTCGTACTCTATGGCTTTACAAATAGACTCATTAGTCTTAAAATCTTGTTCGTTATAAATACTTCGTATTAAAGCTCCTCCATTTCCACTTACGACAGCTGTATTTTTTAAATCCTGGTTTTTAAACCATTGAATGTTTTTGGTTTTCTCTAAAATTCTTGGAATAATAAACTCATTGCTAAATTGACTTATAAATTCTGAAGTTAAAGCTTCAGTTTCAATGGTTTTATAATCAAGTTGATAGGTTTCTGCTAACTGTTTCGCAATAGAGACATCACGTTTTACGTACGTATCATTCCTGTTAAATGTGAAATACTTAATCTTTTCTTTGATTGGTAAACTTGAAGCTAGCAACAATCTTGAATCGTAACCTGAAGTTAAGCCAAGCTTTAAATCGTATCTATTGGAATAAGCTTCAATTGAATTTTTTAAGATACTTAAAACCTCATTTTCTAACTCTTTTTTGTCTTGTGTTTTAGTTACAAAAACTGGAATATGCTCATCCTCTGCTTTATCAATATTTAGATAATGATTTGGTAACAGTTTCATGAAACGATTGTCCCAATCAGTTTTGCCTAATAACCAATGTTCATGAATTTTTAGAAAATAATTTAAAATGCTTAACTGTTGTTTTATAGCATTCATTTCAAGGGATAAACCCAAAGTATCTAACAACAATTTATCAGAAGATGAAGCATAAAAATTATTGTCCTTAAACCAATAATATACTTGTCGCTGACCAAAAAAATCTGAAACTATATAATACTTACCTTCAACTTTAATAAATAGTACAAAACGACCAGTAAGCTTATCAATTGCTTTTAATATATCAGTAAACGTGATATATTCTACAAGTGATGCTCCAATATCAGCATTTAAAAAATTAGGTTGAAACGGATTATAAATATCACCTAAAACGACTAATCTTGTATCACTCTTTTCAAACTGATTAACCTTAAGTTTTTTATGGCTGTAAATCCTGAATTTATCAATCGTATTTACGCTAAAGTCGACGTGATTTAGAGAAACACTATCGTCATTAGTTATGAAATATTGATTAATCTTCATTGGTAAGCGTAAATAAAAAGCAAAAATAGAGTATTTTTGTTTCGACACTAAAATTTACATGACAAAACACACTAAACATTGGTATTCTTCTTGGTTTGATACACCTTTCTACCATATTTTATATAAGGACAGAGATCACAAAGAAGCACAATTGTTCATGGAAAACTTAACTAGTTATCTTAACATTCCTGAAGGTGGAACCATTTTAGATTTAGCCTGTGGTAAAGGTCGTCATTCCATTTACTTAAATAGTATTGGCTACCATGTTACTGGTTTGGATTTGTCTGCTCAAAGTATTGCGTTTGCCAAGCAATATGAAAACGACACTTTGCATTTTATTGTTCATGATATGAGCAAACCTTATAGTCAACAATTTGACGCTGTCTTTAACCTCTTTACTAGTTTTGGGTATTTTGATAATGAAGTAGACAACCTTAATACCATTAAAGCTATTAAAGCCAATTTAAAACGTGATGGTATTGGCGTTATCGATTTTATGAATGTCGATTACGTCAAAGAACACCTTGTAAAAGAAGATAGTAAAACGGTTGATGGTATTGACTTTAAGCTAAAACGTCATTATGAAAATGGCTATATCGTAAAAGACATCTCGTTTACTATTAATGGTGAGGATTATAATTTTAGTGAACGCGTTAATGCCTTTACCTTAAACGATTTTATAACTTTATTTGAAGCTGCAGATGTGCAATTAATTGATGTTTTTGGCGATTATAAACTAAGAAAATTTAATACTCAAACCAGTGAGCGTCTCATTATGATTTTTATGAAGAATGAATAAATATCTATTTCCTATTTATGCGGTTTTAATTGGCTATGCTTTTGTTTATTTCTCAAAACAAGGCAAACCAAAAAACATCAAGCTTCTATTAGCCTTTAGTGGTGCATTTTTATTGTCACTAACCATTTTTGATTTACTTCCAGAAGTCTATGAACAATTAGATGCCAAACTTACAGGACTTTTTATCATGTCTGGAATTTTAATTCAGATTATTTTGGAGTTTTTCTCAAAAGGTGCCGAACATGGTCACGTACATATTCATAAAAACAGTAAGGCATTTCCTTGGCTCCTTTTTATTAGTTTGTGTTTACACGCGTTTTTAGAAGGATTCCCAATACATCAACACAACGATATGGTTTATGGTGTGCTTGTTCATAAAATACCAATTGCTATTTTAATAACAACCTATTTGGTGCAATCTGATTTTAAAACCTTGCAAATTATGTCGTTTTTAACCTTGTTTGGTATCATGACTCCTTTAGGTACTGTCATATCAAACAATGTGGTTATGGTTTCAGACTATTTGGTGTACATCAACGCCATTGTAATTGGTATATTTTTGCACATTTCAACAACCATTTTATTTGAAAGCAGTGAAGGACATAAGTTCAACCTCAATAAAATATTAGCTATTTTAGTTGCTATTGCTATTGCTTATTTTATATAAAATGATGTCAGTTCGAGTGCGAAGCGTATCGAGAACAACTTTTACTTCTCGATACAATTTTCTAACGAAAATCACTCGAAGAGACAACCAATAATAAAATCACAATTTTGTTATGTTCAGTAAAGAAGAGTCGCGATTACTAAGAGAAGAATTTTGGACCAGCTTTGGGAAATCATTTCCAAGAAAATGGATTCTTTACAACACCAAGATTAAAGGCTTTTCGTTTAAGTTTCATTTTGATACTAAAAGTGCTTTAGTGGCTCTAGATTTAGAAGACGATTTAGAAAACCGAATCAATTATTGGGAAAAACTAAGTGCTTTAAAAAGCATTTTAACCGAAGAGTATTTACCAAATGCCATTTTTGAAGAAGCCTATTTTTTAGATAATGGCAAGGAGATATCAAGAATTTATGTCACCCTAAACGACAAAGTTTCCATACACAATAAAAACACTTGGCAACAAACCATGGAATTCTTTAACAAACACATGAGTTTGTTTGAAGCTTTTTTTGAAGAGTATAAGGATGTGATTCAAGATTGATTTAGACTTACGCTTATCGGTTTCATATAAGCTTAGTTGCTGACGTTAGGAGGCAATTATCGCTTATATAGTGTTGGTGGTAGTGTTCGATTTTGTGTTCTTGCTTTGATTCATCGCAAGCACAATTATAAAAAATAACGCCAGTATTGAGAGCCAACCAAACAGGTCTCCAATTATTGAATAGAGTGTAGGAACTCTTTTATCTGGAACATATCCACTTAATACCCATTCATCAGTTTGAAAATGGTTCACTTTATGCAAATACCTTCCTCTGCTGTCCGCAATGAATGAAACTCCATCAAGAGTTTGTCTAACAATACTGCATCCATTTTCAATTGCCCTAAATCTAGCTTGATCATTATGAGTTGGTACAATTCCTTTCCAATCTGCAGCTGAAATGAACAAAATATCTACATCATTAGTAGATACTTGTCTTATTGTTGAAGGAAAATCAGCATCCCAACATATGATTCCAGTTATCTTTCCGTATGGAGTTTCAACTATTCTTAATTTTTGATCACCTTTTACAGTGCCTTCCACAAAATTGCCACCATATTTATAATGCACAAAGAGTTGCTGTCCATCAGGAGAGAAAGCTATTAATTTATTCTCCCAACGGCTATTTTTATTTGGTATAAAAGGATTCACTAACAAGTATATGTCAAGAGAATCCGATAGCGATTGAAGCTCTGTTATAAACGTTTTTTCATCTTCCTTTAATAGTAGAATAGCAACTTCACTCCAAATAACAAACTTTGAACCAGATTTAGCTTCCTGTTTTGTAGCAGTAATTAGATTGTCTAGTGTACTTCTACTTATTTTCCTTGCATTTGATAGATTATCTTCTCTAAATTCTTTGATAAAATTGCGCACAGTTGTTCTATCCGTAGTATGGACTCCTGATACTTTTACCGAACTATTAATATTATCAAATGTTAATCGTACACCTCCAAATAATAGTATTGTCGTAAGGACTATGGCATATATTTTTACCCTCTTTTTGATTAAAGCAAAATTTTCATTGGAATTATATATCCAGTATACTATAGACCCAAACCACGTGATCATGAACGTCATTCCTGTCCTCCCCGTAAGCGATGCCAATTGAGCAAATGGAAGAAAACTCAATTGGGAATAAGGCAAAGTACCACCAGAGCCTATTGGGTTGAAAAGATCTATGGAAAATTCGAAAACCGAGTATATTATCGGCAAAGTCAAAGTTGCAGAAAAACCTTTTATTCTCGAGTATAAAAAACAATCGAGCGCATAGACGTAACCAAGCAGCACTCCAAACATTCCAGGCAAATAAGACACAAAATTTCCGTGAACTGACCTTTCATCCCATAACGAAAACCCTACTGTTAATCCTAACATAATAGGAATTACTAAATAATTCATAAGTCTATTTCCTTTCCTGCTTACCTGCAAGATGAATATTGGGTATATCCATGCTGCCAATGCGAAGTAATGTTGACCATTCGTGAAATAGAATAAAAGAAGTCCGATTAATAGAGTTATTCCGATTTTTAAATTCTGTTTCATGATTTTCTAATCTTAGCTAGGTAGTTAGTTTACATTACCACCAACGATATGATATCAAATCGTTTTAATGTTTTATATCAGACGATAAGCGAAGTTAGTTTTTTAATCTTTAACAATCAATACTTTACCATAAGAAAAGAAAGCTTATTATTAACAATTTTGTTATTTAAATCGCATACCAAAAACATCATAAAGAATTGCTTTTGTTGAAACAGTTTTAATTAGACTCTATTTTTAAAGAGGTCATAGTTAGTGATCCAGCAACTGGCTTATCGTTAAACAGGGTTATTTTTTCTTTGTCTTCTTTCAAAGCCAAAGTGTAAAGTAGTGGCAAATAATGTTCTGGCGTAGGGATTGCTAAATCGAAAGCTTTTCCTTGAGATTTAAAATCAATTAAAGGTTTAAAATCACCACTTAAAATATGACTTTTCATCTTTTCGTTGGCTTCGGTTGCCCAATCAAAAGCAAATTCTTCGTTAAGTTTAGTCCATGCCACCATTCTTAAATTATGCACCATATTACCACTTCCAATAATCAACACACCTTTGTTTCTTAAACTATTGATTTCCTTTGCCAATTCGTAATGGTAACGAGCAGGTTGTGTATAGTCTATACTCATCTGTATCACAGGAATATCTGCATTTGGGTAAAGATGCTTTATCACACTCCATGCACCATGGTCAAGTCCCCATTTATCGTCCAGGCCAACTTCTGTTTTTGTAATTAATTGTTTTGTTTCCTTTGCTAATTCTGGACTTCCAGGTGATGGATATTTTACATCAAACAAGGCTTGTGGAAAACCTCCAAAATCATGGATGGTTCGCGGATTTTGCATTGCTGTGACATAAGTTCCTCGTGTTTCCCAATGAGCAGAAATACACAAAATAGCTTTGGGTTTTATTATTTCTTCACCTATTTTTCTAAATCCATCAACAAATTCGTTTTCCTCAATGGCGTTCATTGGGCTTCCATGACCCAAGAATAACACAGGCATTTTACTTGTGTTACTCATTGATGCTGTCATTTTATTTAAATCTTTTAAATTCATACTTGAAATTACAAACGGCAAAAAAATGCCACCAATTTTTTAGATCACATACCAAAACATCATAAAAAAGTGGCAAATAGCACCAGCTAATACAAAAAAGTGCCAAATAACATGGTTGTAAGGAATACGTTTAAAGGCATAAAAAATAATGCCTACAGTGTAAAACAAACCTCCAGCAAACAACCACAATACGCCTTTACTACCAATAGCCTCAGAGAGGTTGGCAAAATCAAACACAATAAGCCAACCCATAACCAAATACAATAAAGTAGAAAACACCTCAAAACGTCCTGTAAAAAATAGTTTAAGTACAACACCAAAAGCCGCAATACTCCAAACAATCCAAAACAATGGCCAGCCTAAACTTTGTTCTAGTGTAATTAATAAAACTGGAGTATATGTGCCTGCAATAAGGATATAAATGCTAATGTGATCTACAATTCTAAAATAGTGTTTGCGCTTCTCTCCTTTTACAGAGTGATACAAGGTAGAGGCTGTAAAGAGCACTATAATTGAGATGCCATACACAACAATACTAAACAAACTCCAGTCAGTTTTGTTTGCCCTAAATATTATAAGTAATATCAAGGCTGCAATACCTAACAAAGCACCAATACCATGAGATATAGCATTAAGTTGTTCTTCGAGTTTAGTTTGTTCGTCTACCACTAGAAGGAGGTAATTTTGGTCCTTGTTTCATCCATTTGTCTGAGAGCTCAAAGAAGTCTAAACCCAAAGCATCTTTTTGTCGTTCTAATCGTCCACTCTGAAAATTGCGTTGCAAGATATCTTCAATGAGGTAATCTTCTTTAACGTTCATTGGGTCGTATTCTCGCTTTAAAGACAAATCGAACAAACTTGCCGTATTATTAAACCAAAAGGCTCGCCAACCATTTCGAAGTTCTTTAACCAAATCAAAGGTAGTATGTCCTGTTTGCCTGTGAATAAGCTTAATGAGTATTTGTCCTTCAGTTCTTGTCAGTTTTTTAAGTTCATCTGAAAATTCGCCTTCAATGTATTTTTGCATCAGCTTGGCATAACGCTTTTTGTCGCTCTTCTTTTTATACTTGGTCAATCTTTCATTTAAAGAATCTAAACGTACAGCAGCAAGTGCTGCGTAAGGATATACTTTTATGGTTTTACGTTTTAAAATGAGATAACGTCTTTTGTCTTCATTACTATTAAATTCCAACTTATGAAGTAACATCACTTCGTCCAAATCTATGGTAGTACGTGGTATAGAATCACCTTTTATATAATAATACTCATAACTTGTCGTGTCTTGCTCTGTCTCAGTTTGTTGAGCAAAAAGAACGACTGGAATTACAAATAATATGTAAGCTAATTTCTTTATCATTATGTGTTGAAAAAAACGTACCTCAAAATTAATAATTTACTAATGCTTTAACCTTAAAATCTTATTAATATTATTATTTTAGACCAAAATTTTTATAGAATGGCGAAAAAGAGCATACTCAACAAAAAATCACTAACCTTTTTAGAGAAGTACTTAAATAATGCTGCTCCAACAGGATATGAATGGGATGGACAAAAAATCTGGATGGACTACCTAAAACCTTATGTTGATGAATTTATCACAGACACTTACGGAACTGCTGTTGCAGTAATTAACCCAAAAGCAAAATATAAAGTTGTTATTGAAGGTCATGCTGATGAGATTTCGTGGTACGTGAATTACATTTCAGATAATGGACTTATTTATGTGATTAGAAATGGAGGAAGTGATCACCAAATTGCACCAAGTAAAGTGGTGAACATTCACACCAAAAAAGGGATTGTTAAAGGTGTCTTTGGTTGGCCTGCTATTCATACGCGATTAAGAACCAAAGAAGAACCACCAAAACCTGACAATATTTTTATTGATATTGGAGCTAAAGATAAAGCTGAAGTTGAAAAAATGGGAGTTCATGTTGGTTGTGTTATTACCTACCCTGACGAGTTTCATATTTTAAACAAAGATAAATTTGTATGTCGTGCTCTTGATAACAGAATGGGAGGATTTATGATTGCTGAAGTTGCACGATTACTTCATGAAAATAAAAAGAAGCTTCCATTTGGTCTATATGTGACTAATTCTGTTCAAGAGGAAATTGGTTTACGTGGAGCAGAGATGATTACTGAAACCATAAAACCAAATGTTGCTATTGTTACAGACGTAACACATGATACCACAACACCAATGATTGACAAGAAAAAAGAAGGTCATTTGGAATTAGGAAAAGGTCCTGTCGTGGCTTATGCTCCAGCAGTACAACAAAAGTTACGCGATTTGATAATTGAAACTGCCGAGGAAAAAAAGATTCCTTTTCAGCGTTCTGCTTTATCAAGAGCAACAGGAACAGACACTGATGCTTTTGCGTACAGTAATGGTGGTGTTGCTTCTGCTTTAATTTCGTTACCATTACGTTACATGCACACTACTGTTGAAATGGTTCATCGCGAAGATGTAGAAAACGTGATTAAAATGATTTATGAAACCCTTCTCAAAATTAAAGAAGGCGAAACGTTTTCGTACTTTAAATAAACTAATATAACTAAGCCTCTTTTTTTTTGAGGCTTTTTTAATTATGCCTGAATATATTGATATAGTTACCAAAGAAGGACAGCCAACAGGAAAGTCAGCTTTAAAATCTGAAATTCATACTAAAGGTCATTACCATAATACAGCACATGTTTGGTTATATACAAATGATGGAAACATTTTATTGGCACAGCGTGATGCGTCAAAATTAATTTGTCCTTTGCTTTGGGATGTGTCTGTAGCTGGTCACGTTGATGCTGGCGAAACTATTGAAGACGCAGCCATTAGAGAAGTTTTTGAGGAAATCGGATTGAGCTTATCTAAAAATCAACTTCAAAAAATTGGAGTGTTTGAGTGTTTTCAGTCTTATCCAAACGGAATTGCAGATAATGAATTTCATCATACTTTTATTTCTGAGTTAACTATAGATATAAAAGATCTCATACTTGATCCAAATGAGGTAGAATCAGTAAAATTAGTTAGTTTATTAGAATTTCAACATTTCATTAAAAACATAGGTAAAAACAACTACTTTGTACCTTCAAACAAAGCCTATTATCAATTTATTTTAGAAAGCATAAAAGAAGCCATTAAAAATCATTAATTTTCGCTCATGGTATTACTCCTTTCAGCCTTGGCACCTGTTGCAGCAGTTATCATTTATATTTATGTTAAAGATAAATATGAAAAAGAGTCTAAGCGCTATTTAACTATTGCTTTTGTTTTAGGTGGTATTGTATCAATTATCATCACAACAATACTTTACATGTTTTTCGATTTGTTTTTACCACTTCCTGACGATTATAGTATTTGGCAGCAATTTGTAAAAGCCTTTTTTGTTGTTGGTTTTATTGAAGAATTTAGTAAATATATTATGGTTAGAGGTTTTTTACAACCACGAAAAGTGTTTAACGAACCTTATGACGGAATTATTTATGCTGTAATGGTATCTATGGGTTTTGCTGCAGTTGAAAACATCATGTATGTGCTTCAAGGTGGTATGAACGTTGCATTGCTTAGAGCATTTACAGCCATTCCAGCTCATGCAACCTTTGGAATAATAATGGGCTACTTCATGGGAAAAGCTAAGTTTTCCAAAAGCAAGTATAAATGGAATCTTATTGGATTATTTACAGCCATTTTGTTTCATGGAGCCTATGATTTCTTTTTATTTATTGGTTTTATACCTGGAATTTCTTTAGGTGCGTTTGTATCACTTATTATTGGAATTATCTTATCAAAACGAGCCATTAAAGCGCATCAGGAAATTTCGCATTTCAAATGATTTTTCAATTAGGGAACAAGCTTTTATCTAAACCAGGAACAATACGAAGTGCATTTTTGTAGTATACTTTTTTTAGTACTTCATCATCTAAATCTAAACCATACATAGCCCAGAAAGCATGGTATTTTTTGTGATATGGAAAATACTCATCAGCACTTTCCAATACTCTAAAATAAGTTGGAAATTCAGAAGGCACCCAACTATCTTTGCCAAATAGAACTCTATCCTGATATTTAGTTATGAATGCTTTTGCAAATCGAGGCTGCCTACCAAGTTCTGCAATGATAGCGCCAATACCAACATTCATGTTTGGCATTTCATCAAGCAGTTTGCCAAGTTTTCCTAAGTCATTAGCTAACCAGCTCATGTGTGCACTTATAAACGTTGTGCTTGGGTGTTTTTTAATAATACTATACTGCTCATCCATTATTTGCTGAAAAGGTGCAGGATCTGTATCACTACGCTTACGTCTTGGATGTGTTTTAAGCTCTAACCAACGTTCATTGTCTCCATCAAATTCATCCCAAAACGATGCTGGATCTGCAGAATGTATTAAAACAGGAATACCTAACTCTCCACACTTTGCCCAAATAGGATCCAGTCTTACATCATTAACTGCCAGTCTGTTGCCTTGAGCATCTTTGTTTCGAAGTCCTAAACTTTTATAAACCTTTAATCCTCTTGCTCCATTTTTAACATCTTGTTCCAATTGTGCAACCACTTTTTCTATCCAACCTTCACTTCCAGCTCCTTCAAAATCAATATTGGCAAATACTACAAAACGACCTGGAAAATTATCAGCTATATTCTTAACAGATTTTACTAAATCATCACCACTTCTGCCGCTCAAGTTAACCATGATTTTCATGTTTAACTTATCCATATCTGCAACAACATCAGTTAAATCTTGTGTTGGCATTTGGTATTGGTGGCCATGTACATCTATAAATGGAAACTTCGCTTTAAAAATACTATCACCTGGAACTACCAATGTCGATTTAGGGTTATAGTCTTCAAAAGACATATCCTGAGCTTTAACTATTGAAAATAAGCATAATAAAAAGCTTATTGAAAGTAAATGTTTAAGCATAATGTTGGTTTTATATGGTTAAATTAAAAAATTTAAACGAAGTAAGCACTGACTTTATGAAGGCTTTAACGTGGCTGATGCTTTAACTCTTCAATCATCAAATTATAATCATATTGTAAATCTTCATGCAATTTAGCAATGGTCTTTTGCGCTAACTCCAGTTGCTTATTGTAAGTATTGGTAAGTACTGTATTACGTTTATAATCTGGTTTCATATCATTAAGTACCTTACAAAAATAAATGAGCAATTCAGCTTCAGTTTCCTTTTTTTTGGAGTACCTGATATAGCGTTTTGTTTGACGTAAAATCCTTCTTACCGACTTTTTAATGTAATGATAATTGAGTGCATTGATTTCTGAAAAACTGTTAGATATATATTCCTTAACACTTTCAACATAAGATACTTCATTTTCAGATTCAAAAACCAAATAAGTTAGCAACTCTTTGCTTTCTATTTTAAAACGAGCCATTGCTAAACAATAATCTACCAATTGTTCTTGCGATATGTACTGTAATTCTTTTTTGAGTTCGGTTATAGTTGCTGGCTTCATCCTCTAAAAATAGAAAATATTTACCTTACTTTTGCCCAATGCAAAACAAACCTACTTTTGAGTATGAATTTGTGGCACTTATGGCATCATTAATGTCTATTGTGGCACTTTCTATTGACGCCTTATTACCTGCTCTACCTGATATAGGTAACGCTTTAAATGTTTCAGATCCAAATGACAACCAAAAACTAGTAACCATGATTTTTTTAGGCTTAGGGTTTGGGCAGCTCATATTTGGACCTTTATCAGATAGTTTTGGGCGAAAACCTATCGTTTATGTTGGTTTCACTCTTTTTGTATTAGCTACAATTATTTGTGTTACTACCAACAACTTTGAAATAATGATTTTCGGTCGTATTCTACAAGGAATAGGATTAGCATCTCCTAGAACTTTAAGTATTGCCATGATTCGAGACTCATACAGTGGAGATTTTATGGCGAAGATACTTTCCGTAGTGGTTATGGTATTTATTTTGGTACCTGTTATCGCTCCAACCTTAGGACAGTTTTTATTAAATTTTTATAATTGGGAATCTATCTTTTATGTGAACCTGATATTTGGACTTATCATCATGATATGGTTTTGGAGGCGTCAAAAAGAAACGCTTCATGAGGCTAACAAAATTAATTTTACACCAATGCTTTTTGTAAATGGAACCAAAGAGTTTATGAAACATAAACATGCTGTTGCCTTTACTTTGGTTTCTGGTTTTATTACTGGATCATTTATGGTGTATTTAAGCACTGCGCAACAAATTTTTGAACAACAATACCAATTAGGCGATAAGTTTCCATATATATTTGCCAGCTTGGCTATTGCTGTAGGCTTAGCTACTTTTTTAAACAGTCGTTATGTGATTCGATTTGGCATGTGGAAAATTGCTTATACAGCAACTATAGCCTACTGTTTAATATCATTATTGTATATAGCTTTATATTGGTCTGGAACAAATCCAAGTATTGAGGTACTGCTTGCCTTCTTCGCAATGCAGTTTTTTGCTATTGGATTTCTTTTTGGAAACTTACGCTCTCTTGCTATGCAACCCTTAGGTCACATCGCAGGAATTGGAGCTGCTATTAATGGATTTGTATCTACAGTTATGGCTGTCCCAATCGCAAACTACATTGGTGGTTTTGTGTCCAATTCAGTATTACCTCTTTTTATTGGATTTTCAGTATTTGGAATCCTTTCATTTTTTGTTTTTCTACGTTTAAAAGTGATGCACAAGTAATTAATGCTTTAATTTTTAGAGAACAATCTGTAATCTATTAGTTCATCAACGATATAACCTTTTCAATATTTGAAGAAAAGTTATTAATGACAGATGCCAAAATGTTAATCTGGTTTTCAACATCATTAAACTCACCTTGCTCAACAGCTTCTCTTACTCCTGGAAGTGTTTTTACACCATAGCCTGTATAAAAACCTGGTGCATAAATATGATGCTTATACCAAGGTCGTTTAGGTAAACCATGGTCTTTAGTTAAAGCACGTTCCATATCTTTAAGAATAGCATTTACAGCTACTTTATTTTTTATACTAGAAATACCATTTTGAGTTGCATTATCAAATAATTTAGATTGTTTCTCTAAATTCTCCAAAGCATTTTCTAAAGGTGCAAAATTAAAATAAGGAACTGTTGGTTTGACATCTGGAACTTTCAAATTCTCTTTTGGGTTGTTCGCCAAAGCATATAATCCCTTTTCTATAAGCATATTATGCTGATTGGCTTCTTTTCTAAGTTTATCTGCCAAGGCAATAACCTCATCTTTATAACCATTTACGATCTTTGTAAAATGTGTAAACTCAAATGGTAACACTTCGGCATTTGCCAAACGCAAACTCGTGCGTCCAGCAACTTTAGCTAAAGTTACTCCATATTGAAAGTTTGGATCTTTAAAACGTTTGTAGTGCTTATAAGAATCATACATGGTATGGTATTCTCCACCTGAGCTTTCACCACCAAATCCCATATTAAATGATGCAATTCCTAAATGTTGAAAAAATGGTGAATAGTCAGAACCTGAACCTAAAGCGCCTAACTTATAATGCGACCAAGCTGAACCTCCATTAACCTGGTTTACTGCATTTCTACGTTCAAAAACTGAAACGTTTGTTTGTGGATCTGTGACTGATTTACTTACTTGATCAAAAAATTTCTCAAGCGTATGTGAACCTCCAGCTCCTAAAAATCCTGCTCCTGTTCCATCTGTATTAATATAAGCAACCGTTTTTTCTTTCAATTCTTTAGCATGTGTTTCAGCCCATTCAGTTGAACCTAACAATCCTTGCTCCTCTGCTCCCCAAGCACAATACATCATGGTTCGCTTAGGTTTAATCCCTTTTTTAGCTAAACTTCCAACCACTCTAGCCTCTTCCATTAAAGCTACTAAACCGCTTATTGGATCACTTGCTCCATGTACCCAAGCATCATGGTGATTACCACGTATGACCCATTCATCTGGATAAGTACTCCCTTTTAAAGTAGCTATAACATCGTAAGCAGGTCTTAATTCCCAATTAAACTCAAGTTTTAAATGTACTTTGGCTGGTCCAGGACCAATATGATATGTAATTGGCAAAGCTCCTCTCCATTGTTCAGGAACTACAGGACCTTCTAATGCTTCCAATAAAGGTTTTGCATCATGATATGAAATAGGCAAAACTGGTATTTTGGTTAATGTTTTGGCCTCGCTTATTTCTAGTCGTTTAGCATTATCTGTTGATCCATAACCTGGTGTTAAAGGATCTCCTGGCGCTAAAGGCATATCCATTACAGAACCTCTTTGCACACCATATTCATTTTTAAAAGCTCCTTTTGGATAAACGTCGCCTTGATAATAGCCATCATCCTCTGGATCTGAATAGATAAGACAACCAATAGCACCTTTTTCGGCTGCTAGTTTTGGTTTTATGCCTCGCCAAGAACCAGCATATTTTGCAATCACTATTTTTCCATCAACTGATATACCTCGTTTTTCCAGTTCTTCATAATCTGCAGGAATACCATAATTAACAAACACAAGGTCTGCAGTGACATCACCATCAACAGAAAAGGCATTATAACCTGGAAGTGCATCTTTGGTTTGCTTTGAGTATTCATCACCTTCAACTGGCGGTTCTAATAAACTTGCTGTAAATTTTGTTGGTGCAACAAGTTCAACCAATCGTAATTTTGGTGTTGGAAACAACACATCAAATTTTTCAATACGTACCTCATAACCCCATTCCTTAAATTTTGCAGCAACAAAATCGACTACTTTTTTATCGTAAGGTGAACCAACATGATGAGGTTCGGCACTTAAATATTTCATCCATTCATCTAGATTATTCGCATTAAGTAGTTTATCAAAGTCTGCTTCAATTTGCTTTTGGATTAAGGAGTTATTATCCGAAAAACCCATTATAGTCTGTGCAGTTAGTCTAGGTATTGCAAAATAAACAATGGAAAGTACTGAGAATAAAAATTGACGTTTCATAATGAAAATGGTTGGTTTCTTACAAATATAGCGAAAAGGTTTGCGTGTTTTGGCAAACTTATTAACAGTAGTCTAAATTAAATTATAAAAGCCTTGTATTTACTAATCGTAATTAATTCTGTCTCGTATACTACCATCCTGTCTGTGAATTATTACATCTGCTTTGTGCTTTTTGGCTATACGTTTGGCTTTGTCAATGGCTGTGTCCTGACGTCTGTGCTTTGAAGTGATTTGTTTATTTCCTTCTCTGCGTACTGCCCAATCACCTTCATAAGGTACAACATGTTGATGCCAAGTTCTTTTAGTGCTTTTTGAACTATTAAAAAAAGCCTCGAGGAGTTCGATTAATACTTTTAGCCAGTTTTTTGAGTTGTTAGCCATTTTGTAATTTTTTTGTTTTTTTACGATAGTGTCGTGAGATTGCTTCTACTGACAGTAAACGTCAGTATCACAGTAACCTTTCGACTTCACTTAGGGCAAACACTACCAGTTTGTATTCTTAAAATCCTTAGCACCTTCAATGATGCTCTCTACTACTTCAGGATTTAACAAAGTACTTGTATCTCCTAAATTACTTATATCATTATGTGCTATTTTACGCAAAATACGTCGCATAATTTTACCAGAGCGTGTTTTAGGTAAGCCTTCAGTAAATTGAATTTTATCGAGTTTTGCAATTGGTCCAATATGTTCGGTAATAATCTGATTAATTTCTTTTCTAAGATTATCATGGTTTCTAGTTTCACCAGTTTCTTTTAAAATCACATAACCATACAAAGCATTGCCTTTAACATCGTGTGGAAAACCTACAATAGCACTCTCTGCTACTGCTGGATGCTCATTGATAGCATCTTCAATTGGTGCTGTTCCAAGGTTATGTCCAGAAACAATAATGACATCATCAACTCGTCCAGTAATTCTATAATAACCTACTTCATCTCGCAATGCACCATCTCCAGTAAAGTACTTGTTTTTGAAAGCTGAAAAATAAGTATCCTTATAACGCTGGTGATTTCCCCAAATAGTTCTTGCCATTGAAGGCCAAGGAAACTTTATACAAAGTCTACCTTCAACCTGATTACCATTAAGTTCGTCACCATGCTCATTCATTAAACAAGGCTGAATGCCTGGAAATGGTAAGGTAGCATAAGTTGGTTTTGTTGGTGTGACGTAAGGAATTGGACAAATCATAATACCACCAGTTTCGGTTTGCCACCACGAATCAATTATTGGCGATTTGCGTTTACCTATATTATCGTTATACCAATGCCAAGCTTCTTCATTTATTGGCTCACCAACTGAGCCCAAAACTTTTAAACTTGATAAATCATATTTTTCAACGAGTTCCACGCCTTGTTTTGCCAAGGCACGAATGGCTGTTGGTGCTGTATAAAACTGATTGACTTTATGCTTTTCGACAATTTGCCAAAAGCGACCAAAATCTGGATAACTTGGTACACCTTCAAACATTAAGGTTGTAGCTCCGTTTGCTAATGGTCCATAAACAATATAACTGTGTCCTGTTATCCATCCAATATCTGCTGTGCACCAATACACATCATTTTCTCTGTATTGAAATGCATTTTTAAATGAATAAGCTGTGTAAACCATATAGCCAGCAATGGTATGTACCATCCCTTTTGGCATTCCTGTAGAACCTGAAGTATAAAGAATAAATAATGGATCTTCAGCTTGCATCACCTCTGCATTACCTTCAGGTGAAGCATTATCCAACAAAGGTTGTAACCATTGGTCGCGGCCTGACTTCATATTAACATCAGAATTAATTCGTTTTACAACCAAAACAGTTTCTACGCACTCACAGTTTTGTAAGGCTTCATCAACAATGCCTTTAAGGTCAATAGTTTTGGCACCTCGATAAGAACCATCAGCAGTAATGACCATCTTACAATTAGAATCATTAATTCTTGTAGACAAAGCTGTAGATGAGAATCCAGCAAAAACGACACTGTGAATAGCTCCAATACGAGCACATGCCAATACTGAAATAGCTAGCTCAGGAATCATAGGAACATAAATGCACACGCGATCACCTTTTTTAATGCCTTGCGCTTTTAAAACATTGGCTAATTTATTTACACGTGCATAAAGTTCTTTATAGGTGATATGTTCTGAAGGTTCATCTGGATTGTTAGGTTCGAATATAATTGCTGTTTTATCTCCTCGAGTGGCTAAGTGTCTGTCGATACAGTTTTCAGTAATATTGAGTTGAGCACCTTCAAACCATTTGACTTCAGGTTTTATAAAATCCCAAGACAAAACTTTGTTCCATTTTTTGCGCCAGATAAAATGTTCTTCGGCAATTTCTTCCCAAAAGTTTTCAGGTTCACGAACTGATTTTCGATAAACTTGGTAATACTCTTCAAGGTGTTTTATATGGTAGTTGCTCATAATACTTTTTTGATACTAATTTAATAAATGATTTAAAATCAATTAATGATTGGAAGCCTCACCTACTCCACTTGGTATTCTGATGTTTTCAACAATATCCTGAACCTCATTAGGAGGAGCATTAGTAAACTTCATAACAGTAATAGAAACCAGAAAGTTAATCAGCATAGCAACTGCTCCAAAACCTTCAGGAGAGATACCAAACCACCATTCACTTTTATCAGGTATGGTTTCGTCTAACCATCCAAATTTAAACTTTACAATGTAGTATAACATAAAGGCTATGCCAACAACCATTCCTGCTACTGCTCCTTCCTTATTCATTCGTTTGTAAAAAATTCCCAATACTATAGCTGGAAAAAAAGAGGCTGCAGCTAAACCAAAAGCTAAAGCAACAACTGCAGCAACAAAACCTGGTGGATTAATGCCAAAGTAACCAGCCACACAAACTGCTCCAATTGCCGAAATACGTGCAGCAATGAGTTCTCCTTGTTCAGAAATAGTTGGTTTAATTACTTTTTTAATTAAATCATGAGATACCGAAGAGGATATCACTAATAACAATCCTGCAGCTGTAGATAATGCTGCTGCTAAACCACCAGCAGCTACCAACGCGATAACCCAATTTGGTAAATTAGCAATTTCAGGATTAGCCAATACCATGATGTCTTGGTCTATAACCAGTTCGTTTTGAGATTCATCTGCTACATACTGAATCTGTCCATCATTATTTTTATCTGTGAAGGTTATCAATCCAGTAGTTTCCCATTTTTTAAACCATTTAGGAACCTCAGCATAAGGTTGATTGGAAACAGTTTCAATCATGTTAGTTCTTGCAAACACTGCAACAGCTGGAGCTGTGGTATAAAGTACAGCTATGAGAAGTAAAGCTATTCCTGCTGATTTCCGAGCATCTTTTACTCGCTTTACAGTAAAAAATCTAACAATAACATGAGGAAGTCCAGCTGTACCAACCATTAATGCTAGAGTAATTGCAAAAACATCGATGAGCGACTTTGAACCATTAGTATATTCAGCAAAACCGAGTTCAGTACTTAATCCATCAAGCTTATCCAACAAAAATGTCCCAGAACCATCTGCCAATTCACTTCCAAAACCTAATTGAGGAATAGGATTCCCTGTCATTTGAATAGAAATAAAAATCGCAGGTACCATAAACGCAAAAATAAGCACGCAATATTGAGCAACTTGTGTATAAGTGATGCCTTTCATACCTCCTAAAACAGCATAAAATAGTACGATAAGCATACCAATAATAACTCCAGTATCAATATCAACTTCAAGGAATCGTGAAAATACAATACCAACGCCTCGCATTTGACCTGCGACATATGTAAAAGAGACCAACAAAGCACAAATAACAGCAACGATTCTTGCAGTATCTGAGTAATAACGATCACCTATAAAATCTGGTACTGTAAACTTTCCGAATTTACGCAAATAAGGAGCTAACAATAAAGCAAGCAACACGTAACCACCTGTCCAACCCATTAAATATACTGCTCCATCATAGCCAGCAAAAGAGATAATTCCTGCCATACCAATAAAGGAAGCAGCACTCATCCAATCAGCTGCTGTTGCCATTCCATTTGCCCAAGGAGAAACTCCACTTCCAGCTACATAAAACTCTTTGGTCGAATTAGCTCTAGACCAAATAGCAATTCCTATATAAATTGCGAAAGTGACACCAACAAGAATGTAAGTCCAGTTTTGAACATTTATGGCTTCAAGAATTAACATTTTATTCATCATAGCCATATTTTTTATCGAGTTTATTCATCAACCTTACATAAACAAATATGAGAATGACAAACACATAAATAGAACCTTGTTGAGCAAACCAAAAGCCTAATTTAAAACCTCCAATTCTGATTGAGTTAAGCGCATCTTTAAAAATAATTCCAGCTCCATAAGACACCATAAACCAAATCAACAAAAGTATAATGACATACCTGATGTTTTCTTTCCAATAAGCCTTTGCCTTTTCTTGAGATGTCATGCTTTGTTTTCTTTAAGTCGTTGTCTATAAGCCGCAAATTCTTTGACTACTTTAGGAGCCAAAATTAAGGTTGCAGTCATGGTTGGAATTGCCATAAGAGCAAACACGCCATCGATAAGATTAATCATAGCACTCAATGACGTCGTAGCACCAAGAATGATACTAAGTATATAGAAATAATTATAGTAATGTTGCTTATCTGCACCTATTAAAAAAGACATACATTTTGTACCGTAATACGAATAGGAAAACAATGACGAAATACTAAAAACTGCAATACAAATTAACAACAAATATTTTCCAAATCCAGGCATAGCCTCAGCAAAAGCCGAAGCTGTTAAACTAACTCCATTATTAGATGTTGTTTCCCAAACTCCTGTAACCAAAATAGCCAATGCAGTCAGTGTACAAACAACCAAAGTATCAATTGCAGGACCTAACATAGCAACCAATCCTTCACGAACAGGCTCGTCTGTTTTGGCTGCTCCATGAGCCAAAGGCGCAGTACCTAAACCAGCTTCGTTTGAAAAAGCGCCTCGCTTAATACCTAATAGAATTAATCCACCAACTAATCCACCAAAAAAGGCATCACCTTTAAAATTATCAGCAGCAAAGGCATCAGTAAAAATCATTCCAAAATATTTTGGAACCACATCAATATTAACTATTAATATGATTAGTACAGAAACAAAATAAAGCAATACCATAGAAGGCACCATTTTAGAGGCTGTTTTACTGATACGATCCAATCCACCCAAAATAACAAGAGCAGTGATTGCTACCAACGCAATACCAATAAAAAGATTAGATGTAAAATTAACCTCAACTCCATTTGGTATTAATAATATATCATTTATAGCTTGGGTTAATTGATTGACATTAAAAACTGGCAAAGCACCTACCATACAACATAAGCTAAACATAACAGCCAAAGGTTTCCAAGATTTGCCCAAGCCTTCCATAATAAAATACATTGGTCCACCTTGCAACTCTCCTGCGCTATCTCTTCCTCTAAACATAATAGCCAAAGTACAAGTAAAGAATTTGGTCGACATCCCAACCACAGCACTTATCCACATCCAAAACACAGCTCCTGGACCACCAATAGAAATGGCTACTGCAACTCCAGCAATATTACCCATACCAATGGTTGATGATAATGCAGTAGTTAATGCTTGAAAATGACTAATTTGCCCTGGATCGTTTGGATCATCATATTTACCACGAAGTACTTGAATGGCATGACCAATAAATCGGAAGGGCAAAAAATGAGAACGAATTAAAAGATAAAGACCTCCTCCAATAAGAAGTATTAATAATGGTAATCCCCAAACTGTGCCTGAAAAAGCTTCTGTGAGTTGGTTTATTTTTTCCATAGATTATTAGTTAGTTGAAGTTATAAATGTAAGAAAGTTGAATGAAACAACAATTAACAAAACAGTTTCCATTGTTATTCTATTTAAACAACTTTTATTTTCCTATTAATAAAAAAATACTTTGACTTTAACATTATTAAGTGTTAATTTGATTTCTAAAAGTTGATAGAGTCCATTTGATTAGACATATCTTCACATACAATATAGACTATTAAATGAACTCTAATGATTAAAAACGAAGTAGAACTTTCCTTAAATTTTAAGTCTCAAACTAAAAAAGCCATTTCATCAATATTACTTTTTGCTTTTGTTTACCTTTTACTTTTTCTGATGGCAATTGGGCTAACTATTGTATCGGTTTATGGTGGTTTAATGATTATTATTTCTGTTCCTAGATTAATCACAATTGCAATTGGAATTGGGTTAGCTAGCTTAGGTTTTTTGGTATTACTTTTTTTATTAAAGTTTATTTTTAAATCAAATAAAGTTGATAGATCACATTTAATAGAAATTTCAGAAAATGAAGAACCAGAGTTATTCAAACTTATTAAAGAAATAGTTGATAAAGTTGGTACAACTTTTCCAAAAAAAGTATACCTATCAGCAGATGTTAATGCTTCTGTTTTTTATGATTCTAGTTTTTGGAGCATGTTCCTTCCAGTTAAAAAAAATCTCCAAATAGGAATCGGTTTAATTAATACAATAGATAGAAATGAATTGAAAGCTATTCTTTCTCATGAATTTGGACATTTTAGTCAAAAAACCATGAAAGTTGGAAGTTATGTATACAATGTTAATCAGATAATATATAACATGTTATATGACAACGATAATTATGAAAAGATGACTCAGAGTTGGGCTAATGCTAGTGGATATTTTGCCATTTTTGTAATACTTGCAATTAAAATTGTAGAAGGCATCCAATGGGTTTTAAGAAAAATGTACGATTTTGTCAATAAAAACTATTTAGGGCTATCTAGAGAAATGGAATTTCATGCAGATGAAATAGCCGCTAATATTACTGGGTATGAACCTCTAAAAAGTTCTTTACTAAGAATGAATTTAGCTGATTATTCTTTCAACACAGCATTGTCTTTTTACAATGACAAAATTACTGAGAATGTAAAAAGTAAAAACATATTTAAGGAGCAATCATTTTTACTACAGTTTTATGCAGAGGAAGATAAATTACCTTTTAAAAATGGACTGCCAATAGTTACACTAGAGGACGTTAACAAATTCAATAAATCCAAATTGGTTATTAAAGACCAATGGGCTTCTCATCCTTCAACAGAAGAGCGTATAAAAAACTTAGAAAAGATAAAAAAAATTATTACTTCAGATAATAACGAGCCTGCAAATTCTATATTTACAAATATTGAAGAACTACAAGAGGTTTTGACAAATAATCTTTTTAAAGATGTAGCTTTTGAACAAAGTCCAGTAATAAATTCATTTGATAACTTTAAACTAGAATTTATAGAATTGTTTAATAAAAACACTTTTTCGAAACATTTTAATGGCTATTTCGATGATAAAAACCCTATTTTTTTTAATATAAATGATTTAGATAAAATTAAGGATGATTTATCATTAAGTGATTTATTTAATGATGAAAAAGTAAACCTAAACTATGAATCACTTAGTTTAAAAAATGACATCGATGTTATAAAACAAATAAATGATAAAACAATAAAAATTAAGACTTATGACTATGATGGAAGAAAATATGACAAGAAAAGTAGTGATGAACTTATAACTAATCTTGAGAAAAAACTAGCTAACATAAATGAGCAAATTAAAAAAAATGATATTTCTATTTTTTTGTTTTTCAAAAGTTTAGAAGATAAATATTGTAGCGAAAATAAGTTAAAATATCTGTATTCTACACTATTTAACTATGATAAGGAATATGACTCTAAAATAATTACCTACAATGAATTGATGGAAAAATTACAGTTCATTAGTGTTAAAACACCTTTTGATAAAATAAGAGAAAATTTTAAAGAGGTTAAAAAAATAGAACCTGTTCTAAAAGAGAATATTTCAATTTTTTTGAAAGATTCAAAATATGATCAAGAAATAAAGAAAGAAATGAAGGAAGACTTTGAATCTTACTTAAAAATTGAAAGGCAATATTTTATAGGTGAAAATTATATAGATAAAAATCTAAACCTTCTTTTCAATGTTTTAAACTCTTATGTTTTTTTACTTTCTAAAGGTTACTTTATTCATAAGAAAGAGTTACTAGACTATAAAATTAATTTACTTGAAAAAGCAAAACTTATTTAGCAGCATAACACATTTATTAAAATGGCATACGACGAATACTTAGCAGACAGAATACGACAAGCACTTAAAGAAAAACGAGCAAGCTTTACCGAACTTAAAATGATGGGAGGTTTATGTTTTAAGGTGGATGATAAAATGCTATGTGGCATTCATATTGATAAAAAATATGGTGACAGCTTGCTTATGGCAAGAATTGGTGAAGAAGCCTATCAAACAGCTATAAACAATAAACATTGCTTGCCAATGGACTTTACAGGACGACCAATGCGAGGTTATATTTTTGTAACTCCAGAAGGTTTTGATTCTGAAAGTGATTTATCACATTATTTAGATTTGTGTTTAGCCTATAACCCTTTAGCAAAAGCGAGTAAACCAAAAAAGAAAAAGTGATACCTTTACTTGCGTTAGGTATTGATTTTATCAAAAAAAAAAACAAATAACTTCGTTTAACGTCCTGTATAGAACATTAAAACATTCCTTACACGCCTTAAGTTGTAAGTAAGCTAAACCAAACTATGAGCGAAATAATTGAACCTGGAAGATTCGAAGGCAAAGCGGAATTTGCAAATGTTGGATATCGGATTTTGGCATTCTTAATTGACTTTTTCATTTTCTGGCTAATTGCAATGGTATTCGGAATGTTCTTTGGCGAACCACACGAAGACGGAATTGGATTTCACTTTAGCGGACTACCAGCTTTGGGAATGTTCTTTATTGCATTCGGAATTTGGCCAATTAACGAAGGAATAACTGGACAGACAATTGGAAAGCGAATTTTCAATATCAAAGTTGTAAATACGAATTACAAACCAATCGGAATTGGACAAGCATTTGGTCGATTTTTTCTCGGAATTGTGGACTATATGTTTCTAATCGGAATTATAATCGCACTCATAAATAAAAAGAATCAACGGATTGGCGATATGGGAGCGAATACAATAGTAGTGAATGCGAAAAAAGCCTACGTACAACAACGGCTATAATTCATTGCTTCTGACTTTCCTTATGGAAAGTCCTCGCAAATTTGCTATCTTCGGTTTACGGCGGAAAATCCTCGCGGATTTTCCTATAACGTAACCTTAGCCAAAACCGTTAAACGAAACTCTAAAATCACTTATACTCAACAATCAAAAACATAGAAGTAGTGTTTCCAGTATTTAGGACTTGGTGTTCTGACACTTCATTTTTACTCCATGAATATCCTGTTGGGAAACTGACTTCGCGAGTTCCAGTTGCTTCTTCAAGCCTAAAAGTGCCTCCAACTAAAGCGTATCCAAAATGAGGATTGTGATAATGTTTTTCGTGACCAACTCCAGGAGGAAACGAGCATTTTAAAACTCTGAGTTCGTCATTATCTTCAAGTACTTCACAAACTTTTTCGCCCTTCCAACCTACTTCAAAAGGATCAGGCAAATTAGTATTGTTTGTTTGTGCATCAATATCAGTTGATTTTTCTATAGAACTTGCATGGTCTTTTACAATATACCATTTGCCATCAATCTTTTTTAAATCGTAACTCACAATCATTCTATTAAAATAAGGTTTGCCATCACGTTCTGGCTCTCGGTAAACAATTTCAGTAATTATCATGGCTAAGTCTTCTCCTATTTTACTGTTCAGAATTTTAGTTTCAAAAGTCCAGCCATTATCAACAGCAAACCATTCTTTATGATATTGCATAAAAGCATCAACACCTTCCATAATTTCCGATTGTGGTAAAATAAGTTGCATGTCACCATTTGGAGACATGGTTGTTTTTAAGGCTGCTAAATCTTTATTGCTAACAGCATCCAAATGCTTTTGCATCATTGCTAAGCACTCTGCCTTATCAGAGCTGTTATCTTTGTTTTGCGTATTGCAAGCTATTAATAAGACACAAAGAAATAGAGTTAATAATTTCATCTTGTTTAGTTTATGAGTTTTTATTTTTTGCTTCAATCCAACGTGACATATACTTTGTGCTTTGCATGGTATGAAAGTTAAGCATTGCACCTGTAAAATTTTGTAATCTATTCGAATCCTTGTTATTAAGAGCATTTTCAAGTTTATTTAAAAATTTGCGCTCATGAATAGTTTTATTAAATTTCTCCGAAAGAATAGAGAATCCTATTTGTTGTTGCTTTTGCCATAGGTTTTCATCTTTGTATAAAGCCACAACATAATTTACAATATAATTAACTGAATCTGAAACAAAATCATAGTTATCATTTAAGTTAACTATACCTTCAGCTCCAACAGTTGTGGTGATAAAAGGTGTTCCGTTTTGCATAGCATCAAAAATTTTACCTTTTAATCCTGCTCCAAAACGTAAAGGTGACAAACAGACTTTTGCTTTCTGCATTACAACGTTCACGTTCTCTGCAAAACCTTTGATATAAAAACCATTTTTTTTGTCTTGGTACTGCATGATTTTGTCGCTTACATAAGCACCATAAACATGAAGTTCAGCTTTTTTTAATTGTACTCTGATGTTTGGCCAAATGCTTTCCTTAAGATATTTAACCGAATCTGCATTTGGTGAATGCAAGAAATTCCCAATGGTGACAAAATGCTCACGTTCACTAAAACTTGGTAAAGTATTCTGTTCTTCAACTGAAATATCTTCCAAAAGAAAAGGCAAATAATGTAACAAGTTTTCAGGAATTTTAAGCTCAGTTTTAAGAAGCAACATTTCAGCTTCAGAAATAATTAAACTAAAATCGCATCTATAAATACTTGCAATTTCACGTTTGGCAATATCTCTAAACAAGTAACTCTTATCAAAAGGTTGGTTGTCTTTAAAGGCTTGTTCTCGTCCTTTTCTTAGGCAATGCAAATCTTCAGTATCTAAAATACGTAAAGCTTCAGGGCAGTGTTCGGCAACTCGCCAACCAAACTGCTCTTCCATCATAAAACGATCAAACAAAACAATGTCTGGTTTTAGTGTCGAGACAAATTCATCAAAGTTAGAGTTATTAACCTCTATTGAAACTTGGTTAATATTAAGTTTTTCAAGAATTACAGCATTCTTAGATGTTGCAGAAGGGCTTGCAAAGGTGATACTGTAACCTTCGTTTAAAAACAAATGTATGAGTTGCATCATTCGGCTTCCAGCAGCAGAACTTTTAGGCTCTGGCCACACAAAACCAATGATAAGTAAATTTTTATACATAAAAATTTAAATCGTCAAACTCCAAATTCTAAAATCCAATCCTTTTTATTGAAATTTAGTTTTAGTTTCTTGGAATTTATAATTTATTCAGTAGCCTTTTGTTCAGCATACATGGCTCTTACTTGCTTAGCCCAAGCCACAACATTGGCAATTTGGTCGTCAGTGAGTTTAGCATCAGCATGAGTCCATGTGTAAGAATCAAGTGGCATTTCCTTTTTCTCGATCATTTCTATGAGTTCTTCAAACTTATGGTCTTTTTTCTTTAATGAAGCATTAGACCAATCAGACTCAGAAACATTAAAATGCTTTTTACCATCTTTAACATGATCTGCTAACCAATAATTTACAGGAGTTATGTTGTTGTACCAAGGATATCGAGTGTGATCACTATGGCAATCAAAACAAGCAGATTTTAAAATAAGTTTTACATCTTCAGGTGGATTAGTTTCAGCTAAAAAAGGTTCTATTGAAGCTAAATCTCCTTCGTTTTTTTCAGGTCCGAAAAATTGTGCAATCACAAAAGCAATTAAAAGCAGTAATAATATTTTTTTTAGAATCTTCATTATTTGTTAGTTTTATATAGTTTTAAAAGTAATAAATTATTTATTGACAAAAGAAGAATTATACAAGGAATTAACATACGTTAATCATTCAAGGGAAAACAGAAAAAAATATGCGCTTCTTGTTATTTCAAATCCTGAGCTAATTCCTTTGGTTTTGGATATTTTATTTCAGGTTAATGATAAAACATCGTGTAGAGCAGCTTGGCTCTTAGAATTTGTTGCTCGTGAAAACTTAGATAGTATTTTGCCTTATTTAGACGCTTTTACTGAAAAAATTCATACTGTACATCTGGATCCTGCTGTACGACCTATTGCAAAAATATGTGAGTATTTAATTGAAGCTTATTACCACAAGGACAACAATAAAACAAAAGAATTTTTAAAGGCTAAACACAAAGAACGTATTATAGAGTTGAGTTTTGACTACATGATAACTGACCAAAAAGTCGCTGTAAAAGCTTACTCTATGAACTCGTTGTATTTGTTAGGTAAAGAGTATGATTGGATTCATCCAGAACTTATTACCATTTTAGAAAAAGATTTCAACTCTAACACTGCTGCTTTTAAAGCAAGAGCAAGACATCTCCTTCATAAAATGAAGAAAAAATTCAAATAACAAATTTCAAAATCCCATTCTTCGACCTAAAAGAATTATCTTTGCTTCCGAAATTTCGGAACAAAATATATCACAAAAAATATGTCTTTATCAAAGCTCAACGCAATTTCTCCTATTGATGGAAGGTACAGAAGCAAAACAGATGCTTTAGCACCTTATTTTTCTGAGGAAGCCTTAATAAAATATCGCGTTTTAGTTGAGATTGAATATTTTATTGCACTCTGCGAATTGCCTTTACCTCAACTTAAAAATTTTAATTCAAATTTGTTTGAAGATTTAAGATTGATTTACAAAGAGTTTTCCAGCGAAGATGCAATTGCTATTAAAGACATAGAAAAAGTAACCAATCACGATGTAAAAGCGGTTGAGTACTTTATAAAGCAAAAGTTTGATGCCTTAAATATTTCTGAATACAAAGAGTTTATCCATTTTGGGTTAACCTCGCAAGACATAAACAACACAGCAGTTCCTATAAGCATTAAGGAAGCTATGAACAATGTTTATGTTCCTGAGTATTTTAATGTTTTAGAAAAATTGGAAGCTTTAGCTGATGAATGGAAAGCCATACCAATGCTTGCCAGAACTCATGGTCAGCCTGCTTCTCCTACTCGACTTGGTAAAGAAATTGAAGTTTTTGTAGTACGTTTAAAGGAGCAATTTAATTTACTAAATGATATACCAAGTGCAGCAAAATTTGGTGGTGCTACAGGAAATTTTAATGCTCATCACGTAGCTTATCCAAATGTAGATTGGAAAGCTTTCGGTAGCAAGTTTGTTCAAGAAAAATTAGGCCTACAACATTCATTCCCAACCACGCAAATTGAGCATTACGACCACATGGCAGCTTTGTTTGACTGTTTAAAGCGAATCAATACCATCATCATTGATTTAAACAGAGATATCTGGACCTATGTGTCTATGGATTACTTTAAACAAAAAATAAAGAAAGGTGAAGTTGGAAGTAGTGCTATGCCTCATAAAGTAAATCCTATAGATTTTGAAAACAGTGAAGGCAACTTAGGTATTGCTAATGCTGTTTTTGAACATTTGTCTGCTAAATTACCAATCTCAAGATTACAAAGAGATTTAACAGATAGTACAGTATTACGAAATGTTGGAGTGCCTTTTGGACATACACTTATTGGTTTTAAGTCGACTTTAAAAGGATTAAATAAATTACTTTTAAATGAAGTAAAATTTGCTGAAGATTTAGAAAATAATTGGGCTGTTGTTGCCGAAGCGATTCAAACTATTTTAAGACGAGAAGGTTATGCAAATCCTTATGAAGCTTTAAAAGGTTTAACACGCACCAATGAAGCTATAACACAACAATCTATTGCCAATTTTATTGATACTTTAGGCGTTAATAATACTATTAAAGCAGAATTAAAAGCTATTACTCCAAGCAACTATACAGGAATTTAATGAACGATCGTAATGTCTTAATAGCAACAGCAGTACTTGTTACCTTCTTTTTCGTTGGTGGTTTATTAGATATTCTTGGTCATTTTTTATCTAAAATGTTTTTGTTTGTTGGTTTTCTTGCAATTGTAATTTATGTTATTGTAGTAAAAGCCAAAGACGATATTACTGACTAATAAAAAAACCTGCCTAAAAAGACAGGTTTTACATTAACATTTTAACTCCAATTATTTTTCTACACGAAGTTGATGTAGTTTTTTATACTTATTTAAACTGAAAGAATTTCATAAAATCCTGAACAGCATTTTCATCAGAACTCATCTTACCTACAACATCACCAAGTTGCATTATTTTTGAAGGCTTCATATTATCGCCTAACACTCTAATAACTGCAAATCCTCTTCCGTTGGCGCTACCTAAAACAATAAGCTCATCTATAGATTCGTCATCGCCAATATACTTAACAACCACTTTTCCATCAGTTGAGTTTCCACCTCTAAAAAGCTCTTGGTATTTTTCGTCCTTTAATAAGGTTTGAACTTTAGTTAATTCTGCCTTATATTCTTCTTCATTATTATCGTTTAAGGTATAACCAAGCATATTAAGTTTGTCTATAGACTCATAAGCCTCTTTTTGGTCTGCTGTGAGTTCTATGTTTTCAACAGAAACAAAACTTATGGGAATATCAATGGATACAAAATTTGGAGCTTCTTGATTGGCTACAAAGTAGCTTTGCAATGTCTCTCCATAATTGCAGCTCGTTAAAGCTACAACTATGAAAAGCGACAATACTATGTTTTTGATTGATGAAATATTCATGACGATTAGTTATAATGCTTAGTTTTTCTCTCCAGCTTTCTTTAAATGCTCGCCACCTGGAACGTTCATTTTGTCTGTAAGCTTAGAGATTTGTCTTAAATCGATATCTCCTGTTAAGGATAAGATTACAGTTTCAATTTCACGTTTTTTGCCGTTGATGGTAATATCTTGTCCAGATGTGACTTCTTTAAGTCCATTAACAAACATTAAAAGTTCTTTTACATGGTTATCATCTTTACCTTCTTTTACATAAATCTTAACCGTTTGGTCACCATCTTTCATACGCATTAACTCTTCCAAGTTTGAGCTTTTTAAGTAGCTAGTAACTTGAGCATTCATTTTGCTTGAAATAGCTTCGTCTCCAGTGGTTAACACTTTTAATCCTGTGATTTTTTTCATCATGTCAACCATAGCTTGAGACTCTGCATCATCGGTTTTAATATCTATCTCTGCAAGCATGTTAAACATCTTACTTGTTACTACTACTGATGTTACACCTTCCATATCTTCAAACTGATCAAAAATACTCTGACCATAAGACATTATTGATGTCACCATAACTGCTAATATTAATACTGCTTTTTTCATGTTTTTTTTGTTTTTTAATTAATGATTTCTTTATTGATTTTTAAAAATTTTGTTTTGAGTGTTTGAAAACTCGCCCAAAAGGGCCACATTTTTGGTTCCTTTTTCTAAAGATGTAGACATTAAAGCCAAAGCATCAATACTTTCGGTTCCTTTATTAAATTTTGAAGCCAGTAAATTGAAGGCTTCTACAGTTTGATTGTAAGCTAAAAGTTCGTCTTGTGATAAATCGTCCATACTTTTTGCCTGACCACCAAACTGGATGTAAACTGCAAACATTAAAATTGCTATCGCTGCAACGGAAATCCATTTATACAAACCATAAGTCTTTTTAGGCTGTAACGGAATTGTTTTAGTGAATTGTTCTTTTTGGGTTTGCAAAAAATAGACAAACATTGGTTTATAAACTTCTAAGTGAGGCTCTACAACTTCTTGCGAAAAATAGTTTTTAAGCTGTTGCTCTTCTTGTAAAGTCGTTTCTCCGTTGTCGTACTTTTCTAGTAACTTTTCAATCTTATCTAACACCATAACTGTGTGTTTTAGTTAATTTTTCTCTTAATGTTTTTCTTGCTCTTGATAGTGAAACTCTAATGGCTGTTTCGTTAATGTCTAACATTTTTGAAATCTCGCTAAATTCGTATTGCTCAATATCTCTAAGCTGCAATATTATTTTTTGTTGCTCTGGCAACTCTTCCATTATTTTAGAAACCCAATCTACACTATCATTCAACTCCACTTGTTTCAGTAATGACACGTTTTTATCTTGATAATTGCTATGCACTATTTTTAAATTTTGTGCATGTTTTGATTTCAATTTGTCAAGACAAAAGTTTTTTGTCATCGTCATAGAAAATGCTTCTACATTATTATATTCTTGAATTTTTTGCTTGTTGTTCCAAAGCTTCATCAAGATTTCCTGCGTTGCATCTTCAGCTTCCTCTTGCGATACGAGTAATCGTTTCGCCAATCGGAAAACTTTATCTTTAAAAGGCATTACTATGTTTAAAAACTCAGCCTGTGTCATTTTTTTGTTTTGGTCAGTTTAGCTTTTTATGGCTATTTGTTATTACGACGATACACTTATTATTTTGTTACATACTACATAAAATTATTTTTATTTTACAATAATGTGGTTAACTTTAGTGTTTAATTTGAAAAAGAAGCTATGAATAATAAAATCAAGTTAATATTCGTCACCATACTTTGTATAGCAATAACTTTTAGTTGTTTTGAAGATCGTGATGATAATGGTGCATTTGCCAGTGAAATAAATGACTTTATTTGGAAGGGAATGAACTTCTGGTATTTATATAAAGGAAATGTGCCAGATTTAGCAAACGACAGGTTTTCTTCTAACGAAGAATATGCCGATTATTTAAATCTCTATTCTAATCCTCCAGATTTATTTGAAAGTTTAATATACGATAGACCAACTACTGATAAGTATAGTGTTATTGTTGAAGACTATATTGCTTTGGAACAATTATTTAGTGGTGTAACTACAAGATCTGGAATAGAGATAGATTTTTATTTGGTTCCTGGTAGCTCAACAGATGTTTTTGGTATTGTTAGATTGGTTTTACCAAACAGCAACGCAGATACAGCAGGTTTAGAAAGAGGTCAGTTATTTTATGGTGTAAATGGTACTCCACTTAATACAAGTAATTTAAATACTTTATTCGGTCAAGATAGTTATGAAATAAATCTGGCAACATATAATGACAATGGAACTCCTGAAACAACTGATGATTCCATAATACAAGGGAGCGAAACTGTGACTCTTACCAAAATGCCTTATTCTGAAAACCCAATATTTAAAACAGAAATTTTAGATGTTGAAGGTGAAAACGTCGGCTACTTAATGTATAACGGTTTTATTTCAGATTTTAATAGTCAGCTTAATAGCGTTTTTGCAAATTTTAAAGCTAACAATGTACAGCATTTGGTACTAGACTTACGCTATAATCCTGGAGGAAGAGTTGACTCTTCAATTTTACTGGCAAGTTTAGTAACAGGTCAATTTACTGGAGAAATTCATAGTACAGAACAATGGAACAGTGAATGGCAAGAAGCATTTTTTAATGATGATCCTGAAAATTTAATCAATCGTTTTCCAAATACTTTAAATGGAGCTCCTATAAATAGTTTATTTTTAGATAAAGTGTATGTGCTGACTACTGGAGATTCTGCCTCTGCTAGCGAATTGTTAATAAACTCCTTAAACCCTTATATAGATGTTGTTCAAATTGGAACTGCAACCGAAGGCAAATTTCAAGGTTCAATCACATTGTATGATTCTGACGATTTTCAGCGTGAAGGTGCTAATCCAAACCATACGTATGCTATGCAACCTTTAGTTGTAAAATATGCTAATTCTGTTGGGACTACAGATTTTGTAAATGGCTTAACTCCAGATATTGTTATGTCTGAAAATCCGCAGAACTATGGCATTTTAGGTGATGAAAACGAACCATTACTTGCTCGTGCTCTATTAGAAATTGCCATGACCAACGCTCCTATTATGCCTAATGAGCCTATATTGCCATATAAAACAAGTAATACGTTCGAGAAATTTTCAAACGAAATGTTTATAGACAAAGAACTCCCAAAAGATGTTATAAAACGATTAAAATTCAATCAATAAAAAAGCTACTTTGGTCACTAAGCTATGTCGAAGTGGAGTGGCTTTTTTATTTTTACTTTACCTATTAATAACAGATAAGCAAATTATAATTATTAGTTTTGAAGCATTAATAATCATACTTTGAAAAACACACTTCTATTTATTTTTTTTCTAAGCTTTTTGGCTTGCAAAAATGAAACTAAGCCAAATCTTAATATTGAAAGTGATCATGTTAACTCAGAATTTAAATATGCCAAAGGATTTTCAATTTCTGAACATTCTGGTTTTAAAGTGTTAACGATTAAAAACCCTTGGCCAACAGCTGAAAAAGAATACAACTATGCCTTGGTTAATCAAGATATGTTGTCAAAAATCACTTTAAATAAGGATGAATTTGATGGTATTATTACGATACCAATACAAAAAATTGTAGTGACCTCTACAACACATATTCCAGCTTTAGAGCTCTTAAACGTTGAAGAAACTTTAGTTGGCTTTCCAGGTTCTGATTATATCTCATCTCAAAAAACCAGAACAAGAATTGATAATGGCAACATTCGCGAACTTGGCAAAAATGAAGGCATAAATACTGAAGTTTTGTTAGAATTAAATCCTGATGCTATAGTTGGTTTCGGTATAGATGGTAACAACAAGACGTTTGAAACTATAAAAAAATCTGGTATTCCTGTAATTTATAATGGAGATTGGGTTGAAGCTTCCTCTTTAGCAAAAGCAGAATGGATTAAGTTTTTTGGAGTTCTTTACAATAAAGAAATGGAAGCCGATTCTATTTTTAATCAAATTGAAAGTGATTATATGGAAGCAAAAAAAATAGCTTCAAATGTAAAAAATAGACCTACAGTTTTAAGTGGAGCTATGCATAAAGACGTTTGGTACTTGCCAAATGGAACAAGTCCTGAAGCACAGTTATTAAAAGATGCCAATGTTAATTACCTTTGGAGTGAAACCACTGGAAAAGGTAGTTTGGCTCTAAGTTTTGAAGCTGTTTTTGAAAAAGCAAAAGATGCTGATTTATGGTTAAGTCCATCGTATTATAGTTCATTTGAAGCTTTAGAAACAGCAAGTGAACATTACACTACTTTTAAAGCTTTTAAAAATAAAAATATTTACACGTTTGTAAACGCAAAAGGTGCAACTGGAGGTGTTCTGTATTATGAATTAGGAACAACAAGACCAGATTTAGTATTGAAAGATTTAATTAAAATTTGTCATCCAGAACTACTTGAAGATTATACACCTTATTTTTTTAAACCTTTGAATTAATAATATGTTAGTTCGAGTATTTTTGATTAGAAAATGTATCGAGAACTAATATTATTAAACATAAAAATCCTATTTTCGATACAAATTTCAAAAACTTTGTTCTTGAAGTTCACTCAAACTGACGGATTTTTTTCATGTTAAGCAATCATAAATTTCACTTTCTTATATTGTTGACAGTTCTGTTTATCTGTTTTTTTGTAAACATTAGTTTAGGTTCTGTTGCTATTCCTATAAAGTCAATAATTAATTGTATTATAGGCTCGGAAGCCAATGAATCTTGGCAATATATTATTCAAAACTACAGATTACCTAAAGCCTTTACAGCTATTTTAGTTGGTTCTGGATTAGGCATTTCAGGATTATTAATGCAAACTCTTTTCAGAAATCCATTAGCTGGACCTTTTGTTTTAGGTATAAGTTCTGGTGCTAGTCTTGGTGTTGCTCTAGTAATAATGGGTTCAGGTTTATTTGGAGGTATTTTTGCAACCTTTTTAATGTCTAAATGGAGTGTGGTAATTGCAGCTAGTTTGGGAAGTTTTTTAGTGCTTTTAGCCGTTTTGATGGTATCAACAAAAGTTAGAGATACAATGGCAATTCTAATAATTGGACTCATGTTTGGAAGCATTACTGCTGCTGTTGTAAGTGTGCTATCATATTTCAGTACAGCTGAACAATTACAGCAATACATTTTTTGGGGATTTGGAAGTTTAGGAAACTTATCTTGGTATGAGTTACTTATTTTCTTTACAATTTATGTCATTGGATTAATCCTCAGTGTTTTTTCTATTAAAGCGCTAAACTCTCTGCTCTTAGGAGAAAACTATGCAAAGAGTTTAGGTTTGAATATCAAGCAAAGCCGATTTATTATCATTATCGCTACAAGTTTACTTGCAGGAACTATAACAGCTTTTGCAGGACCTATTGCTTTTATTGGGTTGGCCATTCCTCATATGACACGTCAAATTTTTAATACTTCAAATCATAAAATACTTTTGCCAGCTGTCTTTTTATTTGGAGCCATTGTAATGCTTATTTGCGACAGCATAGCTCAATTACCAACAAGTGATTACACACTTCCTATTAATGCGATAACCTCTTTAATTGGAGCACCTGTTGTGATTTGGTTATTAGTTAGAAAACGTAAAATGATGTTTTAAAAAGTTAGAAGATGGAAGACTGAAGAATGAAGTTAATAGATTATCATTCCGCAATTGATGCGGAAACTATTAATATTCTAAACCAAGTTCAGAATTATAAAAAACAATTTAAAAATAAGTGACAGAACTCAACCAACATATCGTTTTAAGAACTAACAACCTTTCTATTGGTTACAAAACCAAGAAAACAATAACTGTTGTTGCTGAAAACATTAATATAGAATTGCAAAAAGGTGAACTAATTGGATTGGTTGGAGCAAATGGCATTGGTAAATCCACTTTATTAAGAACACTTACTGGTGTTCAAAATCCACTATTTGGTGAAGTATTTATCAACACAAAAAATATCTACACTTTTCAGCCAGAAGAATTAGCAAAATCTCTGAGTTTAGTACTAACTGAACAAGTAGCTTCTAAAAACTTATCTGTTTTTGAGTTAGTGGCATTAGGAAGGCAACCTTACACCAATTGGGTTGGAAATTTATCAGATAATGATATTTCTATAGTGAATACTGCGCTTGAGCAAACAAATATTAGTGATTTAAAGCAACGAAAATGCTATGAACTTAGTGATGGTCAGCTTCAAAAAGTAATGATAGCTCGTGCCTTAGCTCAAGATACTGACCTTATTATTTTAGACGAACCAACTACTCATCTTGACATGTATCATAAAGCCTATATTTTAAAGCTGCTTCAAAAACTGGCTAAAGAGACTAACAAAACCATTTTGTTCTCCTCTCACGAAATAGATTTGGCTATACAATTATGCGATAAAATGATTGTAATGACCAAAGACAATGTTGTTTCAGATTCTCCTTGCAATCTAATTTCTAAAGGAGTTTTTCAAACTCTGTTCCCAAAAGATTTGATTGATTTTGATGGTAACACTGGGAGTTTTAGAGTTAAAAAATAATGTCATTCAGAATGAATAAAATGTATGAAGAATCTCTTCATATATTAGATTCTTCGCTTCGCTCTGAATGACAAATTACCTATATTTGAAAAAATCAAAAAAGATTCCCATTTTCATGGGAAACAACTATGAACGATAATATTATTCTCATTGTAGCGATACTTATTTCCGGAGGAATTGGTGCTTATGTCGGTATGATAATCACTAAACTGAAAAGCAAAAGTGATCAAAGCACTTTACAAGAGCGTCAAAATCAACTTGGTTTAACTATTGAAGAGCTCAAGCAAAGCTTATCAAAAATAGAAAGTGAACGTGAAGACATTCGTCGTGAAAAAGAGTTTTTAAATGCTGAATTGACCAGAAAAAATACCGAATACAAAAATTTGCAAGAGCAAAATTTAAAACGCGACGAAGAACTTGCCAAACAACAAGAACAACTGCGTAAAGATTTTGAACTGATGGCCAATAAAATATTAGATGAGAAGTCAGAAAAATTTACGATTCAAAACAAAGAAAACATTAAACAGATATTAAATCCACTGCAAGAAAAAATACAAGTCTTTGAAAAAAAGGTTGAAGACACTCAAAAGGAAAGTATTTCTATGCACAGTGCATTAAAAGAACAACTTTTAGGTTTAAAAGACTTAAATCAGCAAATGACCAAAGAAGCCACAAACCTTACCAGAGCGTTAAAAGGCGATAGCAAAATGCAAGGAAATTGGGGAGAATTGGTTTTAGAAAGAGTTCTCGAAAAATCTGGTTTGGAAAAGGACAGAGAGTATTTTGTTCAACAAAGTTTTACTACTGCTGAAGGCTCAAGAGTTTTACCTGATGTGGTATTGCATTTGCCAGACAACAAACGAATGGTTATAGATAGTAAAGTATCACTAACAGACTACGAGCGCTATGTTAATGCTGATGAAGATGAAAGACCTCAGTTTTTAAAAGCTCATGTAAATTCCATCAGAAAACATGTTGACCAACTTTCAGATAAAAAGTATGAAGATTTGTATGATATTCAATCACCAGATTTTGTACTAATGTTTGTTCCTATTGAGCCTGCTTTTGCTATTGCTATAAATGATGACAATACTTTATATAATAAAGCTTTTGAGAAAAACATTGTTATAGTGACTCCTTCTACGCTACTTGCTACATTGCGAACTATCGATACGATGTGGAATAACGAAAAACAACAACAAAATGCTATAGAAATTGCCAGACAAGCTGGAGCTTTATATGATAAGTTTGAAGGTTTGATAAGTGACTTAACTGGAGTTGGCAAAAAAATTGATGATGCTAAAAAGGATTATTCATCTGCTATGAATAAATTGGTTGAAGGTCGTGGTAATTTAATTTCTAGTGTACAAAAATTAAAACAGTTAGGTGCAAAAGCCAAAAAATCCCTTCCAGAGGCTATTGTTAAAAGAGCAAATAGTGACGACGATTAACTATTTAAATATTCCATAAAAAAGGAATATATTTGTTTATTCCATAAAAAAGGCATATATTTGATTATTCCTTAAATATGGAATATAATGATAACAAGTGTAATTACTGGTGATATTGTTGGTTCAACAAGGTATGAGGACCCAAATATTTGGCTCAAGCCATTAAAAGAAGCATTGAGTAAGTTAGAATCTCAATTTAACAAATGGGAAATATATCGTGGAGACAGTTTTCAAATAGAAATTAGAGATTATTTATATGCATTTAATTATGCTATATATGTAAAGTCATGTATAAAATCTATTAAAAATCTGGATGTTAGAATGGCAATAGGTGTAGGAGAGAAGTCATTTGATGGCAATACTGTAAACGAATCTAATGGTTCAGCGTTTCAGTTTTCTGGCGAAACATTAGAGGCTCTAAAAAAAGAAAAATACAACCTAAAGATAAAAACCAAAGATTTTGATTTAGACAAAGAGTTAAACCTATATTTTAAGTTAGCATCTATAATCATGGACAATTGGACAACCAATTCTGCCGAAGCTGTAAAGCTATATTTAGAAAACCAGAGAAAAACTCAAAAAGAACTTGCCGAAATGATAGGTATTAACCAAGATGCTGTTAGCAAACGATTAAAACGAGCTTATTTAGACGAAATTATGGAATTGGATATAATGTATAGAGAAAAAATTGATAACTTAATACAATGATTTTAATCAAACTATTCTTAGCACATATAATTGGAGATTTTTTTCTTCAACCAAAACATTGGGTAAAAGAAAAGGAAGACAAAAAACTAAAATCTCCTAAGTTATACTTTCATATTGCAATACATACTGCATTAATGTTTCTATTGCTTTGGGACATAACATTTTGGCCAATAATTCTTATTATTAGTGGTTTACATTTAATCATTGATGCTTTAAAACTCACGCTTCAAAAGAAAAAAACAAAACGCTTATGGTTTTTTGTAGATCAAACATTACATGTCTTGTCTATTGTTATTACTTACTTCATTTACACCAATTCAACTATAGATTTTAATAGTATACTTACTGAGCAAAACCTACTGCTTATAACGTGTATGATATTTTTAACACGACCAGTTTCCATAATAATGAAAACTATTTTTACCAAATGGAACATTGCCAAATTAACAGAAAACAATGAATCTCTTGAAGATGCAGGAGCTTATATAGGAATTCTTGAGCGCTTGTTGGTTTTCATTTTTATTATTACTAACCATTGGGAAGCTGTTGGCTTTTTAATTACAGCAAAATCAGTTTTTAGATTTGGTGATTTAAAAGAAAGTAAACACAGAAAACTCACTGAATACATTCTCATTGGCACATTAATAAGCTTCGGAATTGCAATAACTGTAGGCTTAATTTTTAAATTATTGGTATAAAAAAACCACCAGTGAAAGCTGATGGTTTTAAATATTTTGAGAGTAAATTATTCTTTTACAAATCGCTTTGTTTGCGTTCCAGAATTATTGGTTATTTTAACCAAATAAACTCCAGCATTCCATCTTGAAGCATTAATGCTTGTATTTATATTAGTAAGTGTTTGCGCATGAATACGTTTTCCTAAAATATCATAAACTTCAATTTTAGTATCATTTGTATTTTGTTCAAGACTAATATTTAATTTAGATTTTCCTGGATTTGGATAAATAGAAAATTCAAACTTTTTATTATCGCTTAAACTCAACGCGCCTTCTGGAACAACAGTAATTTTTCCATACATTATTGACTCGTGAGGAAAACAAATAAAAGGAAATTCTCCTAATTGATTAAAAGTAAATGAATAAGTATATGGAGCATCATAAAAAGTAAAATCGTCTCCAGGAGTTCCAAACGTCCCTCTTGGTACACTTTTAACATTATGCCCAAAGCCCTGAAATTGCCATTCAACAGTGTCACCTATTTCAATTGTAATATTAGTGTCAAACACATAATCATCAGGATAATCTTCAGCAGGTACTGAGAAAAAATTCCATGGTATAGTTATAGTTTGGGTTTGAGAAAAACTAAAAACAACCGTGAAAAAGACTAATAAAGTAAGTAATTTTAATTTCATAGTATTTTTGAATTATTGTTAAGCTAAAATAGTAATTTTTAGATATTTGTACCAAAAAGAATCCTTAAAAGAAACTTTTATTTGCTTAAATACATTTTACGCCTTGCATATAGGTCGTAAAACTCATCATCCTTTAAGCTATCAATAAACAAAATGCTTTCTCCAGTGCTTTTCATTTCTGGTCCAAGTTGTTTATTAACATTTGGGAATTTATTGAATGAAAATACTGGTTGCTTAATGGCATAACCCTCTAATTTTGGCTTAAAATCAAAGTCTTTTACTTTATTATGTTTTAACATTACTTTGGTAGCATAATTTACATAAGGCTCACCATAAGCCTTAGCTATAAAAGGTACTGTTCGAGACGCTCTTGGGTTAGCTTCAATGATATAAACCATATCGTCTTTTATGGCAAATTGAATGTTGATTAATCCAACTGTATTTAAGGCTAAAGCAATTTTTTTGGTGTGATCTTTTATTTGCTGCATTACCAAATCACCAAGGTTAAAAGGAGGCAAAGTTGCATTACTGTCTCCTGAATGGATTCCGCAAGGCTCAATATGCTCCATAATTCCAATGATATAAACATCTTCACCATCACAAATGGCATCAGCTTCGGCTTCAATGGCTCCATCCAAATAATGATCAAGTAACAATTTATTGTTAGGGATTTTTCTGAGCAAATCAACAACGTGTTCTTCTAATTCTTGTTTGTTTATAACGATTTTCATGCCTTGGCCTCCTAACACATAAGAAGGTCTTACCAAAATTGGAAATTTAAGCTTATCTGCAACAGCCAGAGCTTGGTCTGCAGTTTCTGCGGTATCAAATTCTGGGTAAGGAATGTCGAGTTTTTTTAATAGTGTTGAAAAATGACCTCTATCTTCTGCCAAATCCAAAGATTGAAAACTCGTTCCAAGAATTTTTATTCCATAGCGATCTAATTTTTCTGCTAATTTTAAAGCTGTTTGACCACCAAGCTGAACAATAACTCCTTCTGGTTTCTCATGACGAATGATATCGTAGATATGTTCCCAGAAAACAGGTTCAAAATAAAGCTTATCAGCAGTATCAAAATCGGTTGAAACCGTTTCAGGATTACAGTTTATCATGATGGTTTCGTAACCACATTCTTTAGCAGCATAAACTCCATGAACACAACAGTAGTCAAACTCTATACCTTGACCAATTCTGTTTGGTCCAGAACCTAATACTACCACTTTTTTCTTATCAGATACTTTACTTTCATTATCAGCAAAACGTTTTCCATCGTTTGTTTCTACCTCGTTTTCGAAAGTGGAATAATAATAAGGTGTTTTTGCTTCAAACTCAGCTGCGCAAGTATCGACCAATTTATAAACACGATTGATGTTCATTTCTACACGCTTATTGTAAACCTGGCTTTCTAAACAACCCAACATGTGAGCTATCTGTCTATCTCCATAACCTTTCTGTTTGGCTTCAAGCAATAAATCACGTTGTATAGTATCTATCTTAAAAGTTGAAATTTCTTTTTCCAAGAAATATAGTTCTTCATATTGTTTTAAGAACCACATATCAATTTTTGTGATTTCGTGAATCCTACTTAACGGAATTCCCATTTGTATGGCATCATAAATTACAAAGACCCTGTCCCAACTTGCATATTTTAATTTGCTAATTATCTGATCATAATTTTTATAACCTTTTCCATCAGCACCTAATCCGTTTCGTTTAATCTCTAATGATTGTGTGGCTTTGTGGAGTGCTTCTTGAAACGAACGACCTATTCCCATCACTTCTCCAACTGACTTCATCTGTAGACCAAGAGTTCTATCGCTTCCCTCGAATTTATCAAAATTCCAACGTGGAATTTTCACAATTACATAATCCAAAGTTGGTTCAAACAACGCTGAAGTAGATTTTGTAATTTGGTTTTGAAGCTCGTCTAAATGATAACCAATTGCTAACTTAGCAGCAATTTTTGCTATAGGATAACCTGTTGCCTTACTTGCCAATGCTGAAGAACGTGACACACGAGGGTTTATCTCGATAGCTATAATATCTTCTTTTTCGTCTGGGCTTACTGCAAACTGAACATTACAACCACCTGCAAAGTCTCCAATACTACGCATCATGTGTATTGCCATATCTCGCATTCTTTGATAAGTCTTATCACTTAATGTCATGGCTGGAGCAACAGTAATGGAGTCTCCTGTGTGAATTCCCATTGGGTCCATATTTTCGATAGAACAGATAATCACAACATTATCGTTGGCATCACGCAAAAGTTCCAACTCGTATTCTTTCCAGCCTATCAAGGCTTTATCAATCATGACTTCATGAATAGGAGAAGTTTCAAGACCACGAGTTAAAAGTTCATCAAACTCTTCTTCTCTATAAACAAATGAAGCTCCTGCTCCACCTAATGTAAATGAGGCTCTAATAACCAAAGGGAATCCAAATTCTTGAGCTATTTCCTTTCCTTTTAAGTAGGAAGTAGCTGTTGCTTGAGGTGCCATAGGTATGCCAATTTTAAGCATCAATTCTCTAAACTGCTCTCTATCTTCAGTAATGTTAATTGCATCGATATCTACACCAATAATTTCTACTCCAAAATCTTCCCAAATGCCTTTTTCGTCAGCCTCAATACATAAATTTAAAGCCGTCTGACCACCCATTGTAGGTAATACAGCATCGATTTGGGGATGTTCTTTTAAAATTTTTATTATGGATTTTGTATTTAAAGGCAACAGATAGACATGGTCTGCCATTGAAGGGTCTGTCATTATGGTTGCAGGATTAGAATTGATAAGAATAGTTTCAATTCCGTCTTCACGAAGTGATCTTAAAGCTTGAGTTCCTGAATAATCAAATTCGCATGCTTGTCCGATAATAATTGGTCCAGATCCGATAATGAGTATGGATTTTAGGTCTGATCTTTTAGGCATTATAGATAATTGTGTTTTGCGTTTAAAAAATTTTTCAAAAATAGTTAACCATAGGATAAAAAAAAAGGTGCTACTACCTGTAACACCTTTAATATATTAACAATTGTTAATCATTACTTCTTATGTCTTGCTTCAGAAGATACTGATAATTTCTTTCTTCCTTTTGCTCTTCTACGTGCAAGTACTTTTCTGCCATTAGCAGATGCCATTCTTTCCAAGAAACCATGTTTATTTCTTCTTTTTCTTTTTGAAGGCTGAAACGTTCTTTTACTCATTGCTTATATCTTTTAAATCTTCTGAACCTTTAATTATAAACAGTTTTAAGGTATTACCCAAAACCGCGTGCAAATATACAAAGAGTTTTTACTTTGCCAAACCTAAAATTAAAAATATTTATAATTGTTTTTACTACCTTTGCAATCTGAAATTTAAAAGCAGAAAATGTACAACAAAAACATAAAATTAGTTATCGCAATTTTAATCATTGCCTATGCAGTTTACCAGTTTACTGAAGGTTATATTGGCAATGGCATCATGTTTATTTTTCTATCATTGATATTTGTTTTTCTTTATTTTAAAAATGAGTTTATCCTTCTTGCCTTTTTAAAACTGAGAAAACAAGACTTTGATGGTGCAAAAAAATGGTTGGACAAAATAAAAAACCCACAATCTGCATTAACTACCAAACAGCAAGGTTACTATAATTACTTAAATGGGATTATGGTATCACAAACAAATATGAATGAAGCCGAAAAATATTTTAAAAATGCTATTTCGTTAGGTTTATCTATGGATCACGATTTAGCAATGGCAAAACTAAATTTAGCAGGAATTGCTTTTACCAAAAGAAGAAAGCAAGAAGCTAATTTACTCTTAGTAGAAGCTCAAAAATTGGATAAACGAGGTATTTTAACAGAGCAAATTAAAATGATGAAACAGCAAATGAAAAAGGCCTCTATACCTAACCAACATTATGGTGCGCCAACTTCGGCAAGACAAGGTAGACGCAGTAGACGATAAATAAAAAAAAGCACTGAATTCTCAGTGCTTTTTTTTTATGATTTATAATGATTAGGGTTTGGTATAATACCCTTCTTTCGGGATTTCAATAAAATATTGCTTTCTTGAACTGTTATTAAGGTGAGGCTCTCTTAACCAAGGGTTGTGCAACTTTAATATCTTATAGTTAATGCCAAATCGTTCAGAAAATTTCACAAAATCGGTCACAGCAGTATCAACAGTAACTTTATAAGTTGGTATTGGTTTATACAAATCTTTGTGTCTAAAATTAAAACCGTACTTAGAAGGATTGTTTAAAATTTCTTTTAAAGCTACAATTCTAAACATATATCTTCCTGTTTCTTCACCTAAAAGTAAATCGTAATAATCTGTAACGTTTTGATCTTTTAATCTATTAGAAACTCCTGCCATTCCTGCATTATAAGAAGCTGCAGCAAGAGTCCAAGAACCTAATTTTTCTTTTGCTTTTTTTATATAATTGCAAGCAACTTCTGTTGCCAATTCTAAATTATAACGCTCATCTACATTATCATTTACTTCTAAACCAAATTCCCTTCCAGTGGTTTTCATAATTTGCCAAACACCTCTTGCACCAGCAGGAGAAACAGCATTAGTCAAACCACTTTCAATTACAGCCAAGTACTTAAAATCGTCAGGAACTCCATTTTTTTTAAGGATTGGTTCTATTACAGGAAAATACTTGTTGGCTCGCTTAAACATTAGCAAGGCATTAGACTGCCAATAGGTGTTTACCAACAATTCCCTATCCATACGCTCTAAAACATCAGGATCGTTTAAAGGCATAGGTTCGTTTGCAAAATTCAAATCTTCAGGAACATTCAAAGCATAAACGTTATAATCGTTTATGATTTTCTTTTCTAAATTATCATCACTTGGAGCATCTTGTACTGCAAAAATAAACAGCGCAGATAAACTTAATAATCCAAGACATGCTAAAATATTTTTTATTGTCTTCATCATTTTAAAAAGTTTATTAGGCTTTAAAAATAAGGAAAAAACTGGAATCTTGCTAAATTAATTAAGAATCAATTGTGGTAGATTTTCATTGAACCACTTACACTTATTAATTATCATAATATGTGTTCCTCCTTTTACAACAACACAGTTTGATATATTTTTTATTGGAAAAACAGGATCGCTGTCTCCATGTATATGAATTGTATTTGGCAATGCTTCGTCTTGTTCCCAGCAAACCATATTTTTGATTGCCCAATCCAAATATTGTTTGTCACTTACAGACAAATATTTTCTGTATAGCTCGAAACGTTTTTTTAAGGCTTCTCCAAACGCATACTTTGCTAAAGCTTCAAAATTTTTGACTAATTGAGTTGGTAAAAGTTTGTATGCTTTAGACATTTTTGCCAATCGCATTCTTCGAGGCAATTCGTGCGTAGATTTAATAGATGATATGATGATTAGTTTTTTAAATCCTATATACTTACTCATTTCTTGTACCAATACACCACCAAATGAAACGCCAATCAGCACAGGATTTTCGTGCTTTATTTTTAGATTCATGCGTTTTGCATAAGAATCGATACTTTCATTTTTTGTAGGAATAATCCATTCTAATAAATGAATTTTAAATATATCTTCAGGCAGCTTTATATACTCAAATATTGAAGGGTTTGCTGCCATTCCTGGCATTAAGTATACGTGAGTTATTTTTTTAACCATAAGTAATTAAGGTTCAATATAATACTGAATTAACGATTTTTTTTCGTATATTTGCATAGCAAATCTATAGAAAATAGATTGTCTTCCTTTGATTAAAACAAACAAATTATGATTGATGCAGCCGAATTAATTGACAACGACTTTTTACGCCAATTTGAGTTAAAGGTCGATGATCAGCTCGCCAAAATTGAGTATTCGCTCCAAGACAGAAAAATTTTCTTAACCAAACTTATTGTTCCTGAAACGATTGCCGATGAAAATTTTACCGAAGATTTTCTGAAAATGGTAATGGAAAACATACAGGAACGAAATATTAGTGTAGTTCCTACAAGTCCTCCAATTGCCAAATTTATAAGAAGAAATAGGCGATATAAGAGCATGTTACCTGTAGGAATACGTATATAATAATAATTATACAATAACAAAAAAGCCTAAGTTTAATTAAACTTAGGCTTTTTTGTTATATAACGACCTTATTTTATCTTGTAAAAGTATAAGTAACATGTTGAGAAACTGTGGTTTCAAAAGTATCAATGTCTTTTGCCACAAAACCATTAGGCACAAACATAGTTAAAGTGTTATTATCTAAATTAAGTACAATACTCTCGCCTTCAAAATTAATTATAGCTGAGTTACCATTGGTTGAATAACTTACCAAAGTTGGCACTCTATCACTACTGGTTGAGCATGATGTCATAAAAACAAGCTTACCATCTTCTATTGTTGTGTTATAAGATACGTCTGAAGCGTAAAAAATAGTTGCATTATTAGCATCCATAAAATTTAAGGTAGAGTCACTTAAACAGCCTGGAGAAAATTTGGTTTGAGGTGTACCATCATTGTTCAAGTCCATTGGTAAATCGACTTCCCAAGAAGTTAAGGTCCATTCTCCTAAAATAGAAGAAGTATCATCAATAGCTTCAGTGGTACAGGACGAAAATACGATTAATGAAAGACACGTAAAAAATACTAAAATTGAATTTTTCATTCTTGGGGCGCTTTTAGGTTTAAGCGTTTCAAATATATTATGTCTTACAGCTTTTGTAGAAAAAAAACGGACAATAAACTTAAAATTTGGACAAACAGCGCTAAAGTGTAACTTCTAAGTAGATAAAACTTCAACAAATTCAAACCTTACCAAACCATCTTGGTCTATTTTTGTAAGCTCAACCTTATGTAAGGTATTGATTAATTCGGGATTCCATGGTGTTTTTACTTTTACATAATTTTCGGTAAAACCATGTATATAACCTTCTTTATTTTCACCCTCAAACAAAACTGTTCTCATAGCACCTATTTGGCCTTCGTAAAAAGCTCTTCTCTTTTTTGCAGACAAACCTCTTAACATTTTACTGCGCTTGTTTCTAATGTTTTTAGGCACTACTCCATTCATTTCTGCAGCTTCTGTATTGTCACGCTCAGAATATGTAAATACATGCAGATAAGAAATATCTAATTCATTCAAAAAATTATAAGTCTCCAAGAAATGCTCATCTGTTTCACCAGGAAAACCAACAATTACATCAACACCAATACAAGCATGAGGCATCACTTCTTTTATTTTTGAAACACGATTTACATACAATTCTTTCATGTATCTACGCTTCATTTTTTTTAGGATATCATTACTTCCACTTTGTAACGGTATATGAAAATGAGGCACAAAAGCCCTTGAGTTTGCTACCAACTCTATGGTTTCGTCTTTTAATAAATTAGGCTCTATTGATGAGATTCGAAGTCTTTCAATACCTTCAACCTTATCCAACTCAGTTACTAAATCTAAAAAAGTATGCTCATGTTTTTTATTGCCAAACTCACCCTTACCATAATCTCCAATGTTAACTCCTGTAAGTACAATTTCTTTTATGTCTTGTGCAGCAATTTCTTTTGCATTTTCAATTACATTTTGCATGGTATCACTACGAGAAATACCTCTCGCCAAAGGTATTGTACAATAGGTACACTTATAGTCACAACCATCTTGCACTTTTAAAAAAGCTCTCGTTCTATCACCAATTGAATAGCTGCCTACATAAAAATCGGCTTCGGCAATTTCACAAGAATGTACCTCTCCATAATTGTTTTTGGTAAGATCATTTAAGTAATCTGTAATTTTAAATTTTTCGGTAGCACCAAGAACCAAATCGACACCATCTACATCTGCAAGTTCTTGAGGTTTTAATTGAGCATAACAGCCAACTGCTGCAACAAATGCTTCAGGATTGTTTTTTTGAGCTTGCTTTACAATAGTTTTAAATCGTTTATCTGCATTTTCGGTAACTGAACAGGTGTTAATGACATAGATATCAGCAGATTCAGAAAAATCAACACGGTCAAAACCTTCATTATTAAAATTTCTTGCAATGGTAGAGGTTTCAGAAAAATTGAGCTTACAACCCAAAGTATAAAATGCGACTTTTTTTCTACGATTCATTCTTGTATTTTTACCAAGATTGCAAATTTACAACTAATAACTTAAATGCTAAACATTAAGACTAATAGGATTATACATTTTGTGTTTTTTTGTTTTATCCTGTTTGCTGTTTTCTCTTGCAGTAATCACTCAGATTTTAAAGATAATTTAGTCTTTAGATTTAACCAACATTCTAATATTAATACTCTTGATCCTGCTTTTTCAAGAACTTTACAAGACACTTGGGCTTGTAATCAATTATTTAATGGGCTGGTGCAGTTAGATAGTGAATTGAACATTTTACCAAGTATTGCCCAAAGTTGGGAAATTTCGGAAGATGGGCTTACTTATTCGTTTCATTTACGAAATGATGTCTTTTTTCATGAGCATGAGTTATTTGGAAAAGATTCAACCAGATCAGTAATTGCAAAAGATTTTGAATACAGTTTTAATAGACTCAGAGATGAAAAAATTGCTGCTCCTGGAAGTTGGGTTTTAAATAAAGTAGATGACTTTAATGCTATCAATGACAGTATTTTTCAGATTACTTTAAAACAACCTTTTCCAGCTTTTATTGGGTTGCTAACTATGAAATACTGCTCAGTAGTTCCTAAAGAAATTGTAGAGCATTATGGCAACGAATTTCGTTCAAAACCTATTGGAACTGGACCTTTTAAGTTTAAGCGTTGGGAAGAAAACATTAAGCTCATTTTCAGAAAGAACAATCTCTACTTTGAAACTGATAGTGCAGGAACACCTTTACCATATTTAGAATCTGTTGCTATTACTTTTTTGCCAGATAAACAAAGTGAGTTTTTACAATTTGCTCAAGGAAATATTGATTTTTTAAATAGCTTGGATGCTTCTTATAAAGATGAATTGCTAACTGTAGATGGAAAGCTCAGAGAACAATATACTTCTACTGTAAATATGACACGAGGTCCATATTTAAATACTGAATATTTAGGTTTTTATCTAGATTCTGAAACACCAGAAATACAATCAGAACTTATTAGAAAAGCCATTAATTATGGCTTTGACAGAGAAAAAATGATGATTTATTTACGCAATGGTATTGGCAATCCTGCTCATGGTGGTTTTATTCCCATTGGCCTTCCTGGTCATAATGAATCTATTGGGTTTACCTATCAACCTGAAAAATCTAAACAACTCATTGAGCAATTTAAAAGTGAAACTGGTATTAAAAATCCTGAGATAACCTTAACTACTACAAGCAATTACTTGAGTTTTTGTGAATTTATTCAAAGAGAATTAGAAAAAAATGGTCTCAAAATAAATGTCGATGTAATGCCTGAAGCTACTTTACGCTCTGCTCGTTCCAATGGTAAAGTTGATATGTTTAGAAGCTCGTGGATTGCAGATTATTTAGATGCCGAGAACTATTTATCTATATTTTACAGTAAGAACTTTGCTCCAAATGGCTCCAATTATTTTCATTACAAAAGCGAAGTGTTTGATAGTTTATATGATAAAGCTTTTACCATTACAGATATTAAAAAAAGAAAACATCTTTACACAACCATGGATTCATTAGCCATGAAAAAAGCTATTATGGTACCTCTATACTATGACGAAGTGATACGGTTTACTCAAAAAAACATAAAAGGTTTGGAAATAAACCCAATTAATTTATTGGATTTAAGAAGAGTTACAAAAAACTAATCGCGTCTAAATTTTTTGGTTTCTTCAAATACATGTTCAAGAATTGCAGCATCTTGTTCAGTAAACTCAACATCGCGGCGAGACATCACAATTTTAGCGACCTCAAATGCTTTTTTTGTCAAGTAAGTAGTGAAACCACCATGTCCTCCCCAAGAAAAACTAGGTACAAAATTTCGCGGAAATCCGCTACCAAAAATGTTGGCACTTACACCAACTACAGTTCCTGTATTAAACATGGTATTGATACCACACTTACTGTGATCTCCCATCATCAAGCCACAAAACTGCAACCCTGTTCTGGCAAAACCTTCTGTATTGTAATCCCAAAGTCTTACTTCGGCATAATTGTTTTTAAGGTTGGAGTTGTTTGTATCTGCTCCAAGATTACACCATTCTCCAAGGACAGAGTTGCCTAAAAAGCCATCATGTCCTTTGTTTGAATAACCAAATAACACCGAATTATTAACCTCTCCTCCTACTTTACTGTGTGGTCCAATAGTGGTTGGTCCATAAATTTTTGCACCAAGTTTAACAGTCGCATGATCGCATAAAGCAAAAGGACCACGAATAATACTACCTTCCATAATTTCGGCATCTTTACCAATGTAAATAGGTCCTGAACTCGCGTTAAGAGTCACAAACTCGAGCTTTGCGCCTTCTTCAATAAAAACCTGTTTTGCGTCAATTACATTAACACTTTTTGGAATATGTTGAGATTTCCTACCTTCTGTTAAAAGATCAAAATCATTTTTAATAGCTTCTCCATTTTTTGAGAAAATGTCCCAAGTATGTTCTATTTTTATAATGTAAGCATCAAACTCTATGGCTTCAAAAGTATCTAAATTAATATCTTCTTGTGTGTCTAAAGCGTAAAAGGCAATCACATCTTCACCTGAAAAAACCGCTTGATTTTCTTTTAAATTTTTAATGAGTTCAACCAATTCAGCATTTGGACAAAAAGAAGCATTAATCATCACATTTTGTTCCATCTCAACCATCGGAAATTTTTCAGACAAATAATCTTCGGTAACGGTTGTTGTGGTTGCTCCAAGGAAATGTTCCCATTTTTCTCTAATGGTTAAAATACCAACACGAATATCTGCAACTGGTCGTGTAAAAGTAAATGGCAACAAGTTATTGCGAGAAGGACCATCAAAAAGAATATAGTTCATGAGAAGATTTAAAGTTTAAAGTTTAAGGTTGCATGCTCTATTCTTAAACTTGTGGTTTAAACAAAAGTATAAGAATTGTAGGTAATAAAAAAGCCTTTCAATAGTTGAAAGGCTTTTTTAGAATTATATTTTTTGCTTAGTTTATTTTTTAAACTTAGCATATTTGTTTTTAAACTTATCGATACGTCCAGCAGTATCAACCAATTTAGATTTTCCTGTGTAATAAGGATGTGAACTTCTTGAAATTTCCATTTTTATCAATGGGTATTCAACACCATCTACCTCAATGGTTTCATTGGTTTCTGCAGTAGATTTAGTTAAAAAAACGTCGTCGTTAGACATGTCTTTAAACGCTACTATTCTATAATTTTCTGGGTGTATTCCTTTTTTCATCACCTTAACTTTAAAAATCTTTACTTTTTTCGAGCTGCAAATTTAAGTATTTTTTATAAACCTACAATGTTTTCACATTTATTTTTCAACACAGTGTTAACTATTTAAAATATTGATGTAACGTTTTACTATATTTGGATACTAACCAACAAAACTACTAAAAATCAAAACATGGAAAAATCAATTAAATCAAACTCAATCAATTATGGTCTATACTTAGGTATAGCATTAGCATTAATTACAATAGCAATTTGGTTTATTAACTTAAACTTAATGGCTAATATATGGCTTGGTATAGGTTTACTATTGGCTGTAATTGCATTTGGAGTTGTATCTACAGCTAAATCAAAAAGTTTAATGGGAGGCTTTTTAACCTTTAAAGAAGCTTTCTCAGCATATTTTATAACCATAGCTGTTGGTGTTATTATTAGCCAAATTGTTAATTTTGTACTTTACAATTTTATCGACCCAGAGGCTGCAAAACAGATACAGCAAATAACAATAGATTCTACAGTGAATATGATGGAAGGTTTTGGCGCACCAGCCGAATCTATAGCAGAAGCTGTTGAAAAAATTGAAAGTACAGATCAATTCAGTATTTTAAGTACCCTAAAAACTATTGCTTGGAGCTTAGTTTTACAAGCAGTGATTGGACTTATTGTCGCTGCAATTATGAAGAAATCAAACCCTGATGCTTAAAATAATTTAGTTACTTTTACAGTCTATAAAAAAGACTAGATAATGAACATATCAGTAGTTATACCACTACTAAACGAAAGTGACTCATTAACAGAATTACATGATTGGATTGCAAAAGTTATGCAATCCAATCATTTTTCTTATGAAATTATTTTTATTGATGATGGTAGTACTGATAATTCCTGGAACACTATAACATCATTATCAAAAAAAGATGCTTCGGTAAAAGGAATTAGATTCTCAAAAAATTATGGTAAATCTCAAGCGTTGCATGCAGGATTTAAACTTGCTAAAGGTGATGTTGTTGTTACTATGGATGCAGATTTACAAGATAACCCAGAGGAAATTCCTGAGCTTTACAACCTAATTATCAAAGAGAATTTTGATCTTATTTCTGGTTGGAAAAAAAAGCGATACGACTCTGTTATTGCAAAAAATCTACCTTCTAAACTCTTTAATTGGGCAGCAAGAAAAACCTCAGGTCTTAAACTACACGATTTTAACTGTGGCTTAAAAGCTTATAAAAATGAAGTTGTAAAAAATATAGATGTTAGTGGAGAAATGCACAGGTACATTCCTGTACTCGTAAAAAACGAGGGATTTAACAATATTGGTGAAAAAGTAGTGCAACATCAAGCACGTAAATACGGAAAAACAAAATTTGGTATGGAACGATTTATTAACGGATTCTTAGACTTAATCACCATTTGGTTTGTTTCAAAATTCGGCAAACGACCAATGCATTTTTTTGGAGCACTTGGTGCTTTAATGCTTGTTATTGGGTTTGCTTTTGCTCTTTATTTAGGCATTGATAAACTTTTTGTTAACCCAACAGGAAGGCTTATTACTCAAAGACCTCAATTTTATATTTCACTAACAACAATGATTATAGGTAGCCAGTTTTTTGTAGCAGGATTTTTGGGTGAAATAATTTTAAGGTCTCAGAAAAATAAAGAACGTTACAATATAAAAGAGGACGTTAATTTATAGTCAAATTAAACTTGTATTAGTATTTCAGCTTAGGCTAATTGCTTATTTTTGCATTCTATTTAATTGCACATGATTTATATAAAACCCGAAATATTGGCCAAAGTAAACACTTGGCTAACACCAATTTTTGACAAAGACACTCAGCAAAAAATTAAAGACCTAATTGCTTCAAACCCAAAAGTATTAGAAGATAGCTTTTATAAAAACCTTGAGTTTGGAACTGGCGGAATGAGAGGCACAATGGGAGTTGGAACCAATAGGATAAACAAATACACACTTGGCAAAAATACTCAAGGCATTAGCAATTATTTATATAAGTGTTTCCCAAGCGAACCACTAAAAGTTGCAATTGCTTACGATTGCAGACATAACAGTAAATCTTTGGCTCAAATAGTAGCCAATGTATTTTCGTCAAACAATATTCAAGTTTATTTATTTGAAGATTTACGCCCAACTCCAGAATTGTCTTTTGCTTTAAAACATCTTGAGTGCCATTGTGGTATTGTTTTAACAGCTTCACACAATCCACCAGAATACAATGGTTACAAAGTATATTGGCAAGATGGTGGTCAACTAGTGCCACCACAAGATGCTGAAATTATTCAAGAAATAAACAAACTGGATTATTCTGAAATAAAATTTGAACCAAACGAAAAACTCATCCAAATTATTGGTAAAAATATAGATGATGTATTTATTGAAGCGAGCATTAAAAATGGAAGCTTCAACACGCTACAAAAAGCCAAAGACAATTTGAATATTGTTTTCACCTCTTTGCATGGTACATCTATAACTATTATTCCTGAAACTTTAAAAAGAGCTGGTTATAAACAAGTGAACATTGTTAAAGAGCAGGAAAAACCAGATGGTGACTTCCCAACAGTGGTGTCTCCAAATCCTGAAGAACCTGAAGCCTTAAAAATGGCTATGGAATTGGCAGAGAAAATAAATGCAGATATTGTTATTGGTACAGATCCAGATTGTGATCGCTTAGGAATTGCTGTAAGGGATTTAGATAACAATATGGTAATTCTTAATGGTAATCAAGCCATGATTTTAATGACGCATTTTTTATTGAATCATTATAAAAATGAAGGTTGCCTTAAATCTTCAGATTTTATTGGGAGTACCATTGTATCTACTCCGATGATGCAAGAACTTGCCAAAGACTTTAACGTAGATTGTAAAATTGGACTAACAGGATTTAAGTGGATTGCTAAAATGATAAAAGATTTCCCTGAACAATATTTTATTGGTGGTGGTGAGGAAAGCTTTGGTTTTATGGTTGGAGATTTTGTTCGTGATAAAGATGCTGTGACTTCTACACTTTTAGCATGTGAAATTGCTGCGCAAGCTAAGGCAAAAGGAGGTTCGGCTTATCAAGAACTCATCGAACTTTTTGTAAAATATGGTTTTTATAAAGAACACCTTATTTCTATGACCAAAAAAGGAATTGAAGGTGCTGAGGAAATCAAACAAATGATGATTGATGCCAGAAATAATCCACTAAAGCAAGTAAACGGAAGCAAAGTCATAAAAATTGAAGACTATCAATTATCTGTTTCGAAAGACATTATTTCTGGAAAAGAATCTGTAATAGACATCCCGAAATCCAATGTTCTGATTTATTACACAGAAGATGGTAGCAAAATAGCACTAAGACCAAGTGGTACTGAACCTAAAATTAAATTCTATATTAGCGTAAATACTACTTTAGACAATGTGTCAGACTTTAAAACAGTGGAACAGGAATTGGATGCTAAGATTAATGCCATTGTAAAAGATATGAAACTCACTTAATGGATTACATTAAAAAACTCATACCATTTGCCTTACCATACAAAAAGTATGCATATCTCAACATTTTTTTCAATGTTCTGTATGCACTTTTTAGTACTTTGTCTTTTGTTGCTATGATTCCTATTTTTAAGGTTATTTTCAGCGATAAAAGGCAAGTAGCAAGCAAACCTATTTACAAAGGGATTGCTAATTTAAAAGATTTTAGCGAAGACTACCTTAACTATTATATTTCTAATAGCATAGAAAAACATGGTGATTTTAAAGTGCTTATGTTGATGGTATCCATTATTATTGGAATGTTCTTACTAAAAAACATAGCCAACTATTTGGCAATGTACTTTATCACGTTCCTTAGAAATGGAGTTTTAAAAGACGTTAGAAATGCACTATATCATAAAATAGTAACACTACCTTTGGCATTTTATTCAGAAAAATCAAAAGGAGATACCATATCAAGAGTAAGTAATGATGTCAATGAGGTAAAAAATTCGTTTTTAGCCATTTTAGAAATGATAGTAAGAGAGCCCTTAACCATTTTATTTTCAATAATTTGGATGCTTATATTAAGTGCCAAGCTTACTCTTTTTGTATTGATTTTTATTCCAATTTCTGGTTTTATCATTTCCAGAATAGGAAAATCCTTAAAAAAAGGATCGCTTAAAGTACAGAATGAGCAAGGAGTTTTCTTATCTATTTTAGAAGAAACCATGAGTGGCTTGCGTATTGTGAAAGCATTTAATGTTGAAAAACTGTTTGCCAATAAATTTGAAGATAGCAATAGTCGTTTTTACAAATATTCCAACAGCCTGCTCAACCGTCAAAATTTAGCATCTCCTTTAAGTGAATTATTAGGCATTATTGTTATTGGTGTCTTACTGGTTTATGGTGGCTATTTGGTATTTGTAGATAAAACTATGGATGCCAGTTTTTTTGTTGGCTACATTACGCTCGCATACAATATTTTAACTCCAGCAAAAGCCATAGCAAAAGCCAGTTATAGTGTAAAACGAGGTAATGGAGCAGCCAATAGGATTCTTGAATTTTTAGAAACAGAAAATTCGATTGCAGAAATAGACAATCCTATTGAAAAGCAAAGTTTTGATGAGCAAATTACCATTGATAATGTCTCGTTTAAATATGAAGATGATTTGGTGCTGAAAAACTTCAGCCTAACTGTTCCTAAAGGCAAAACTGTTGCTCTTGTTGGGCAGTCTGGAAGTGGAAAATCAACCATAGCAAATCTCATCACTCGTTTTTATGATGTTAATGAAGGTGAAATTAAGATTGATGGAGACAATATAAAAAACCTATCAAAAAAATCGCTTAGAGGGTTAATGGGATTGGTTAATCAAGACTCTATTTTATTTAACGATACTGTAGCAAACAACCTAAAAATTGGCAAAGAAAATGCTTCAGAAGAAGAAATAATTGAAGCTCTTAAAATTGCCAATGCTTGGGAATTTGTTAAAGACCTTCCGCAAGGCATAGACACCAATATTGGAGATTCTGGAGGAAAATTATCTGGAGGACAAAAACAACGTTTAAGTATAGCCAGAGCTGTACTTAAAAATCCTCCTATCATGATTTTAGATGAAGCCACCTCAGCTTTAGATACAGAAAGTGAACGCTTGGTACAAAATGCTTTAGAAAACATGATGAAAAACAGGACATCTATTGTAATTGCACATAGATTATCTACCATTCAAAATGCAGATGCCATTATCGTAATGCAAAAAGGCGAAATTGTAGAGCAAGGTAAACACCAAGAACTTCTTGACAAAAATGGTGTTTACAGCAACTTGGTTAAAATGCAAAAACTTAATTAACACTTAGGTAAGTATATAAAACAAGAAAAGGATGCTATTTGGGCACATCCTTTCCTTTTTTGTTGCCACATTTGGGGAAGCAGCAACCCATAGTCGGTTAAGTTAATGTAAAACTAAACTAAAAAAACGAATCAAACAAGAAAAAAATGCATTTTGTCGTGTTTTTTTGCTTTTAATCGATATTATAAAACACAATTAATTGTATTTCAATTACTTAAAACAAGGTCGATTTTAATAAATTTTAAATTAAACTTTTTTTAATTTAACAGGTCTAAGATTAAAACTTAAATTTCTTTGGTAAAAGAAGAAGCACAATTAGTCATCGAGCTCCAGACAGCTGCAACAAGGGAAAATGCCTTTAGGGAATTAATGGCACTATACAAAGAGCGCTTGTATTGGCACATACGTAAAATTGTAATCTCGCACGATGACAGTGATGACGTGCTTCAAAATACATTTATCAAAATTTACAAAAACATAAATAAGTTTAAAGGTGAAAGCAAATTATACTCTTGGATGTATCGTATAGCAACAAATGAAGCCATTACACATTTAAACAAAAACGCAAAACTTTATCAAATGACCACTGAAGAAATGCAAACTAAAACCGTTAGCAACTTAACTTCTGATGTATATTTTGAAGGTGATGACATACAATTAAAGCTCCAAAAAGCTATTGCGACCTTACCACATAAACAGCAATTGGTGTTCAACATGAAGTATTTTGACGATATGAAGTATAAAGACATGGCAGAAATTCTTGAAACTACTGAAGGTGCTTTAAAAGCATCTTACCATTTGGCTACCAAAAAAATTGAAGCCTATTTAATACAAGATTAAACTATTTATTAAAAATAAAGTCTAACAAACAAATGAGTGATAATTTTAAACATACAAAACAAACTGGTTTTAAAGTGCCTGAAGGTTATTTCAATCATTTGGAAGATACTGTGTTAAATAAACTAAACGAAAGCTCAAAGTTAGAAACCATTAAAAATTCAGGGTTTAATGTACCTCAAGACTATTTTTCAAAAGTTGAGAATAGTGTATTTAAAGCTATTAAAAAAGAAGAAAAGGAAGTAAAAGTAGTATCCTTATGGTCTAGAAAAAATATCCTCTATGCCTCTGGAGTTGCAGCTGCTGTTGTATTAATGATAAGCATTTTTAATAAAGACAAAAAACTAACTTTTGATTCGCTTGATACTGAATTGGTAGAATTATATATTACTCCAAACAATATAAACACATCAGATTTGGCAACTTTATGGAATGAAGCAGAGCTAAGCGATGTCGCTATTGATAGTTATGGATTTTTAGATGAAACCGTTGAAGATTATATTTTAGAAAATTCCTCTTTAGAAGACCTTTTAATTGACTAAAAAAATGAAAAAAATATTTACACTCTTATTTGTCTTTGGATTCCTTGTTACAATGGCTCAACCTAATGACAGAATTGAAAAAATAAAAGCCTTTAAAGTAGCCTTTATTACAGAAAAATTAGATTTATCTGCTAAAGAAGCTCAAGGGTTTTGGCCTATTTACAACAAGTATAATGACGAGCTTGAAAAAGTAAGACAAAATCAAAGAGATGAATTCAGACAAAATGTGAAAAGAGGAGAAAAACTTGAAGATTTAGCAGATGAAGTTTCTGAGAAATTTGTGGCATCCTTTTTATCTGCCGAAGAAGCACAGCTTCAACTAAAAAAGAAACTTGTTAAAGATTTAAAATCTATCATTTCTTCAAAAAAAATTTGGAGGCTTATAAGGGCTGAAGACGAATTCAAACAAAAAATGATTGAAGAATACAAAAGGCGAAGACAAAAAAACTAACGCAATGAAAAAGAATAAAAAAGAGGCAATTGCCTCTTTTTTATTCTTTAAAAGTAAGCTTACTTATTCTTCCTTTTCCAGCAGCATAAGCTACACTATCATTTAAAAATCTTATTGAATAAAATCCTTCGTTACTTAAATGTTTCCATGTACTTCCAGCATCATTAGAATAATCTATACCATTAAAACCTACCACAACCAACTCCTTCCCTTCTCTATTTGGGATATACTGTACACAACTTCTATAACCAGGTTCTTGGTTTACACCAACAACTTCCCAAGTTTTGCCACCATCTTTAGTTCTAATTTTGTTTGATGAGTTATCTTCTGGCTTTGTATAATCGCCTCCAATGGCAAATCCATTCAAAGCATCGTAAAAGTCAATAGAATACATTCCTGTAGTTTCAGTGCCTTGTATAATGGGTGTATCATAAACTTCCCAAGTATTTCCTTTATCTGGAGAATACAATACTCTACTTACATTGCCTCCAGTAGCAACCCAAGTATGGTCACCAACAATTGCAATATTGGTATCACTTGCAGCAAAAGCAGCCTCTCCAGCCTTGGTTTTTGGTAAATTATCGCAAGATAATTTTGACCAAGTATTGCCACCATCACGAGTTATTATAATACTCATACAATCTTCAGTTGGATCACCAATGGCAATACCTTCTTGATCATTCCAAAAATCCATGGAATCGTAAAATGCTTTTTCATGTTCTTCTTTATAAACTAAATATATTGAATCAATACTTACTTTGTAAAGTTGAGCTGGAGAGCCTATACTCAATAAAAAACCATAATTATTTGATGGACTAGCTAATGATCTAAAGTTCATAAAAACTGAATCATTTCTAATTGTATCTCTTATTCCAATAACTTCTTCATTTTGGAAATAATTACCACCTATAATCCCATTTGATGCAGCAAAACTCAAAGCATAATTCATATCAACTTCGATTGCCCTTACATTCAACAAAGAATCCTGCAGTAAAGCTTCTATCTCAACCTTTTTAAAAGTTCTAGGTACAAAACCTGATTCTTTTCTCCCACAGGATACTAGTATGAGTAAAAAAACAAATAAAAGTATTAGTCTCATGACTTAAAAATTTTCTTAAAAATAGAAAACAAACTGAATAAACCACTAAACGATTCAACAAATAAACTTTTTAAACTACCTTTGCATGCTTATTTAAATTTTATGCGCTTACACAGAAACTTATGCTTTGCCACTATTGATGGTTTAATGCAAATATTTAATGAAGGTGAATATGCTGATAAAGTAATTCAGCAGCTTTTAAAACGTGACAAACGTTGGGGAAGTCGAGACAGAGCTTTTGTAGCAGAAACCACCTACGACATTGTACGTTGGAAACGCTTATATGCAGAAATTGCTGATGTTAAAGAACCTTTTGATAGAGATAATTTATGGCGAATGTTTGCTGTTTGGGCAACTCTAAGAGGCATCAAATTACCTGATTGGAAATACTTTGAAAATACTCCAACTCGAAAAATAAAAGGTCGTTTTGATGAGCTATCAAAAGATAGAAAGTACCGCGAATCTATTCCAGATTGGATAGATGAAGTTGGTTTAAAAGAATTAGGTGAAGCAAAATGGACCAAAGAAATAGCCAAACAAAATGAACAAGCCGAAGTCATACTCAGAGTAAATACTTTAAAAACCAATAAAAAAGATTTACAACTTAGGCTACAATCTGAAAACATAGAAACCGAGTTTTTGCCAAACTATCCTTTAGCTCTAAGACTCAAAGAAAGAGCCAATGTTTTTGTAACTGATACCTTTAAAGACGGTTGGTTTGAAGTACAAGATGCTTCATCTCAATTGGTTGCTGAGTTTCTTGATGTAAAACCAGGCATGAAAGTTGTAGACACTTGTGCAGGAGCTGGAGGCAAAACATTGCATTTAGCATCTTTAATGGAAAATAAAGGACAGCTTATTGCTATGGATATTTATGAAAGTAAATTGAAAAAATTAAAAATAAGGGCTAAACGAAATGGTGTCCATAATTTCGATATGAGAGTGATCGACTCTACTAAACCAATAAAAAAATTACATGAAAAAGCAGATAGAGTATTAATAGATGCACCTTGTTCTGGATTAGGTGTATTAAGACGAAATCCTGATGCTAAATGGAAATTGGAACCTGAATTTTTAGATAAAATTCGTGGTGTACAGGCTGATGTACTGCAACAATATTCAAAAATTGTAAAACCTGGAGGCAAATTAGTATATGCAACCTGCTCTGTATTACCATCTGAGAATCAAGATCAAGTTAATAACTTTTTAGCTTCAGATTTAGGAAAAGAATTTACTTTTGTAGAAGACAAAAAGATATTGGCACACGAATCTGGTTATGATGGCTTTTACATGGCATTATTAGAACGAAAAAACAACAAATAGATGAAACAATTTTACACAGTACTTTTTACAATTATAACGACTACTGTTTTTGCACAAATACCAGCAAATTACTATGACTCAGCAGATGGCTTATCTGGTTTTGCGTTAAAAACAGAGCTAAAAAACATTATTACCAATGGTCATATAACAAGAACTTACGACCAGTTATATGATGGTAACGGAATTTCAGGTTCTAATGGCTACATTGATACACATTCTGATGTAGCAGTTTCATCTGGAAACAACTACGAAAATGATGGAACCATCTTAGATTTTTATTCTGAAGACCCTTCAGGGAATGATCCATATAATTACACTCATGGCAACAACCAATGTGGTAATCAAATGGCAGAAGGAGATTGTTATAATAGAGAACACTTGATTCCTCAATCTGCCTTTGGAAGTGCTTATCCAATGTACAGCGATATTCACCATGTAATTCCTACAGATGGTCGTGTAAACAATTTTAGAGGTAGCCTTCCTTTTGGAGAAGCTAATAATGATGATTGGGTTTCGCTAAATGGTTCTATTCGTGGTTCTAGTAATATGATTGGTTATTCTGGTAGTGTTTTTGAACCAATTGACGAATTTAAAGGCGACATAGCTAGAGCTTTATTATACTTTGCTACTCGATACGAAAACACTGTGGATAGCTACACAAGCTTTGATATGTTTAATGGCACCGAAGACCAAGTATTTTACGGTTGGGCAATAGATGTACTATTAGATTGGCATTATAATGTAGATCCTGTAGACCAAAGGGAAAGAGATAGAAATAATGCAGCATACAATTTTCAAGGAAATGCCAACCCATTTGTAGATCATCCTGAATATGCAAATATGATTTGGAATCCAACTCCAGATACTGAAAACCCTACTGACCCTACAAATTTAACAGCTTCTAACCCTACAGATAATTCGATAGATTTGACTTGGACAGCCTCAACAGATAATATTGGAGTAATTGGTTATGACGTATTTGTTGATGGTGGTTTTAATGCAACAACTACAAATACGTCATATTCGGTAACAGGACTAACTGCAAACACCAATTATTGCTTTACAGTTAAAGCCAAAGATGCTGCTGGAAACGAATCTGGTTTTAGCAATCAAGATTGTGAAACGACTACCAACAATGGTTCAAATTTATATTGTGCTGAAGAGTCTTTTGCTACCATAGCAACAAATTCAAGCAGTTACACTACTGTAAATTGGGCAGGCGACAATGGATTGGGATGGTCTGCAACTTCTTCAAGAACAGATCAAACCATAAACGGTAAAGCCTTAACAATAGATGTAAGAAACTCTACTAATGGGACTCTTACTTCTCCATCTGTATCAGGAGGTATTGGTGATTTAACCGTTACTACACAAAGAAAATTTACTGGAGGAACAGGAAATTTAAGCCTCTACGTAAACGGAGTCTTCAAAGGATCAATTCCTTATGATGACACAGTGCAAACCACAACTTTAAATAATATTAATGTTGAAGGCAATGTAACTATTCTTATTACTGAGGAAACAACTGGTGGAGACCGAGTTGCAATTGATGATTTGTCGTGGACTTGCTATAGCAGTCTAAGTATCAACGATTCTGAATTGAATTTATTTAAAATGTACCCAAACCCAATTTCAATAAATAAATTAGAATTTTATATAAATCAACCTACTTTGGTACAAGTCTATGATGTTTTAGGAAAATTGATTATTTCGAAAACCATTTCTACAGATAAAAATTGGGTGAATATTTCAAGTTTAAATAAAGGTATTTATTTGGTTAAAATGACGGCAAATAAGCAAACATCAATAAAAAAACTTATAAGAAACTAAAACCAAAAGGTAGGTTAAAATTAACCTTATTATAAGGTGAGGTATTGTAATTAATAGCTAATACAATACTTCATTTATTATTAAATAGCTTCATGCGCTCTTTATAATAATTATCTCCGCTTAAATTATAAGCCTTAGTAACAAATTTTAAAGCGTTAATAGTGTCATTCTGTGCTGAATAATAATCTGCCATTGAATCGTAAGCATTGGCGCTCGTTGGATAATATTTTATTGCCAGTTCAAAGTACATTTTAGATTTTTCAAGTTGCTGCATTTCTAAATTCATATATCCTGACATATTCAAAAGAAATTCAGGATAAGGTGGTACAGCATAACCAAAATGTTTGTTTAATTTATTCTCTCTATTGTTAATGATTTGTAATAGCTCATCTTTTGTAGATTCTGGATTGTTAATTTTATCTGTATTTTCCATTTGGTACCATTCAAATACAGAAATTAAACCATCTCTAATTGATGGTTGCGGAACGGTTCCATGTATATCCTTTGAGTAAAACTGCCAATTAAACTCTAATCCTGAAGGTTTTATCTGTTTTATAAAATTAGAAAAATTGATATTAGAACGTGCAAATAGTGTGTAATCTGTTGTGTCTTGCATTACATTATCTATAGTCACTTTAGAATTTTGCATATGTAGTTGACCACTTAAAGACACATATAAAGATTTTTCTGAAAAGTAATCTTTAGATGATACTTCTTTCATTTGTTTTAAAATCTTCTGATTATCCCAATCCAAGCTTGGGTCAATACATAGATAGTTGGCAAATAATTCAGGTTTATGCATTAATGTATAGGTACTAAAAAGCCCTCCATAAGAATGACCTATGAGGCTTCTGTAGTTAGTAACAGGATACATTTTTTCTACATAAGGTATTAATTCATCTTCAATAAATTTTAAAAAACTTGAAGCCTCACCATTTTCCTCATTAAACGGCATTCCATATTTTGAATTGATTTTTGAAATTGTTAAATCTCTCGTTCTATTCTTTTCATTTGATATTCCAATAAGAACCATTTCTGGCATGAAACCTCCACTATAAAACTCTAAAATATTACTCACAGTAGGTAAAAATATTTCACCATCTATTATATAGACAACTGGGTATTTTTGATTTGAATTTTGTTGGTAACTTTCTGGAATTTGCACATAAATAGTTCTGGTTTCATTCAAGGTCTTAGAATATAAAGTATCTGCTATACCAATTTGATATAAATAGGAATTCTCTTGGCCATAAAGTGATAGAAAACTAAAAAAGTAAATCAGTATATATAAAACTGTTCGCATTTTTGAGAAATATTATTGTTGCTGATTTGATTTAAAACTTAATCTTTTTGTTTCCATTTTAATATAAGAATTCCAATTCTAGCAATTATAAAGGTGAATAAACCAAATGTAGCAGTTAATAATGATACTTTTAATCCTCCAGCAAAAACTGCTGGATTAGGATTTCCCATAGCTTCTACAGAATCGAATGCAGAAATAAGCCCCAAAATTGAAGCAAAAAAACCTATCACTAAGCCTAAGAGGCTGCTATCTATTGACAATCTGAGCATCTTTTTCGAGTTTACAATATTCTTATTAACATCAGAAAACCCTTTTATTAAAAAGAAAATAGACAATAATAAGCAGATAAGAATCAGTGACATCATAAATACACCTCCTTCAACAAAGATGTTAGCTAATAATATAAATAATGTTTTCATATGTAATGGTTTTAATTAAACTTTGAACAAACATAGCCTTAATTAAAAGTATAAAATGCAAATTGCGATAGATAACCAATTTAACTATTGAAATAACCAAAATGCTAAAACAAGCTCTAAAGTTGTCATTCGTCTACAAAATCAATATTGCCTAAATAATTGTAGTAATATTGTATATTATTAGTTTATATGCTTAGCAAAGAATTTATTTTAAATAAAATAGTGCAATTAATAATCCACATCATTTTTTGGTGTGGTGTACTTCTCTTTTTTACTTATTTCTTTGGTTTTGAGAGTAATGATGACAACTATATACTTTCCTTTTCTTTATTTTTAATGCCAATAACTATAGCAACAACTTATGTTTCTATTTACAAACTAATACCTGATTATTTAATAAAAAAGCGTTACTTATTATTTGGATTATACTCAATTTATAGCTTAATAATATCAGGTTATTTGATATTGGTTTCAGTATTTTTTGGTTTGATATACTTATCAAGCTTTGAGTATAGCAAAATGGCACCTATAAGTAGAAATCTATTTTTTGTAATGATTGCTGTTTACTTAGTAGTTATTGTTGTGAGTGCTTTTAAACTTTTAAAGCTCAATTTAAAACATGTAGAAAAAACTAAGTTATTAGAGACAAAAATCTTAGAGACCCAGCTTAAATTAAAAGAACAAGAACTTAATTATTTAAAAATGCAAATTCATCCTCACTTCTTGTTCAATACCTTGAATACAATGTATGGATTTGCTCTAAAAAAAGCAGAAGAAACTCCTGAAATGATTTTGAAGCTATCGAATTTATTAGATTATTTACTCTATCAAATTGATAAGCCTTTTGTACTTTTAAAAGATGACATTAATCATATAGTAGATTACATTTCTTTAGAAAAAATGCGATTTAATGAAACCTTAGATATCTCGTTTACAACTAAAAACATCTCTGAAACAACTAAAATCGCTCCTATGTTGCTGCTTCCATTTATTGAAAACAGTTTTAAACATGGTGCTATTAAAAAAGGATTACTTAAAATAAAAATCAGGCTTTCATGCCTTGAAAATAGAATTCATTTTGAAATAGAAAATACAACATCAAATTCGCAAGACAACTCAAAGGGAATAGGCTTAGAAAATTTGAAAAAACGTCTTTCACTTTTGTATAAAGATGCATATCAATTAAATATTATAAATGAAAATGATATTTTTAAAGTGACTTTAATAATAAATACTGAATATTCCTGAAATCTAAAAAAACCATATCATGCCTTATTGTAGATGATGAAGCCATAGCTAGAGAAGTTATAGCAACACATCTTTCAAAAATATCAAACATTAATATTGTTGCAAGTTGTAATAGTTGTATTGAAGCCTTCAATATTATTAGTAATCACACTATTGATTTAGTGTTTTTAGATATAAATATGCCTGAGATTTCTGGAATTTCTTTTGCAAAATCAATTAACAAAGACATTAAGATTATTTTCACTACAGCTTATCGCGAATATGCAGTTGAAGGTTTTGAATTGCAAGCTGTAGATTACCTCCTAAAACCAATTTCATTCGAAAGGTTGCTAAAAGCAGTTAATACTTACTTTGAAGTTTATAAAAATAACTATGAAATCACTAGTAATAATACAGAAACTATTAATTTCATGTTTGTACGCTCTGATAGACGTATGCAAAAAATTGCATTTAATGAGATTGTTTACATTGAAAGTTATAGTGATTATATTAAAATACATTTGGCAGACAAAACTACTGTTGTAACTCGCGAAACAATTAGTGCTGTAGAAGCAAAGCTACCTAAAAGTGAGTTTATAAGAATTCATAGATCATTTATTATTGCCATAAATTATATCGACTCTTTTACGAACGAGGAAATTGTAATATCTGGAAAATCACTTACAATAAGTAGAAGTTATAAAAAAGAAGTTTTGGATATTTTAGACAAGTTTTAAAGTAAAAAACCCTTTCCAAATTAATGGAAAGGGCTATTGTAGTCTCTCAAGTCAAAAGGGTCTTCCCTAACAATAACTTATATACCCATAACATAAGTTTAACCCTGTATTTCAACCTGATTCTCTACAATGTCTTTAATTGGCACAACGATTGTACCATTAGCTGTTTTTAAGGTCACAGAAAGGTCTCCAATTGTAATAATTTCGCCTTCTATGTCTTTAAATTTTATTTTCATACCAATTTCATAAGTGCGTCTGGTATAATACGTTTTTAGTAAATCTGCAATAACATCTCTTGAGCCCAATCCTAATGCAAGTGCAAAAGCACCAAGAAATGCAGCAAAAATCATCGTTACATTATTGGTAATAATATCTGTGTTAACACCAGCTTGGTTTAAAGCGGTAATAGATATTATTGTAAGTAGGATAAAAAACACTAATTGACTTATTATTTTTCCTCCAGAAAGCTCAAACGATTTAAAAAATGAGTGAATGGATTTTTTAACAAAATTGGCTATAAACAATCCTATCACAAATATGGCTGCGGCACTTAAAAGTTGAGGCAAATATCCAATAAGTTTCCCTATTTCTTCAGAAACTATGGTCATTCCTAACATTTCAGAAATAACGATAATAAGCATCAGCAATAAAGCCCACTTAACAAATTTCAGAATAATCTTAGTTAGGTTTATCTTAAGTTTTTTACCTTCAAAAATTTCAATGTCATTTATTTTCTGTCCAAGGTCATCAACTTTCAATAGTTTTAAGGATTTCTTTAAAACCATTAATATGAGTTTAATAAATAACCATCCAAATAAGAGAACTAATAACGCCTTTAGAATATTTATTCCAACAGTCGAAAAATTCTCTATAGCTAAATTTTTATATGTTGTTAGGGTTTCCATAATGCTATAGTTATTTGCTATCTTTTTTGTTTTTACGTTCTTTAATTGTTCTTTCTATTACACTGCCAACGTTTAAAGAGAAAAGTCCAGCCAAATCCATAAGAAGCTTTGCTGTGGCAATGTCTTTCATCACTTTAGACTTCAACTCCGCAGGAACATCCTTAAGCGGAAGGTCTATATGTTTAAATGGATTATTCTCCATGACATTCTTCATTATATACGTTAACTAGCTTTTCTTTGGCTCGTTTGAGCCTCATTTTTACTGCACTTTCTCCTATATCTAAAACGCTACATAAATCTTTTATGCTTAGCGAATCTTGATATTTAAGCAATAAAATCATTTTCTCCTCTGGAGAAATTTTTTCTAATGCTTCCTTCAGTTTCTCAACCTTTAAATTTCTAATATCTTCATCATCCTGCTCATTAAGCCCATAATGCTCGTCCTTTAAGTTGTCTGTATCAACAGATTGGTTTTCTATTTTTTTTGCTGTACTCCTATTCACATAATTTACACAATGGTTATAAGTAAACGAATACAACCATGTTGAAAATTTAGATTTTCCTTTAAACGTACTAAGCTTAACAAATAGCTTTAAAAAAATATCTTGGGTCAAATCCTCAGCTTCATCGTCATGCCTTGAAAACCCTCTACATTTATTATACACCAATTTATCGTAACGATCGTATAAAATCTCAAAAAGCAAAGTATCGTTTTTCTTAACGATAGCTTTTACAAGATCTTCGTCTGACAAATCTTTATAGTCCTGTTCTATTTTCAATTCGTTGTTAGGGTATATTTGCAGTTATGACACCTCTTTTTTTATTTGGTCACAAAAAATATTATTTATTGTTTAATTTTTTAAATTACAATACTTAATTGCTTAAAGCAAAAATCTTTGAGATAAATTTGTGTACCTTAAACTGGCAAACATTAAATTTATAACTTATAAATTAATACTTACTAAATGCAACTCGTTTTCGCAACCAATAATCTCAATAAACTCAAAGAAGTACAAGCACTTATCCCTTCACAGATTAAGCTGCTTAGTTTAAATGATATTGGTTGCTTAGAAGATATTCCAGAAACACAACATACTATTGAAGGTAACGCTGTACAAAAAGCAGAGTACATTAAAACCCAATATGGTTATGATTGTTTTGCCGATGATACTGGCTTGGAAGTTGATGCCCTAAATGGCGAACCAGGAGTCTATTCAGCACGTTATGCTGGAGCTCAACGAAATGCTGATAACAACATGAATTTATTGCTAAAAAACATAAGCCAAAAAGACAATAGAAAAGCCCAATTTAAAACAGTTATTGCTTTACACCTAAACGGAAAACTACACACTTTTACAGGCATTTGCAAAGGAAAAATAACACTTCAAAAAAGTGGCAAAAAAGGTTTTGGTTATGATCCAATTTTTAAACCTAATGGTTACGAACAAACTTTTGCTGAAATGGATTTAGAGCTTAAAAATAAAATAGGTCATCGAGGAAAAGCCATAAATCAGTTAGTTTCTTTCCTAAATAATTGCAATGTCAAATAAATAACTATCTTTGCACGCTGAAACTCAGATGATATGGAGTTTCTTATTCCTCAGGGTGAGGATGTGTTACTGGAAGTTTAAGGTTAAGTATGTCGATTCGCTTCTGTTGTAACACTACAAAACATAATCGAATACTTATCATTAAAGAATGAACGCATTCAAAAAACTTGGTCTTGAAGACAATTTGCTTCAAGCCATTAACGACTTAGGCTTTAAAACACCAAGCGAAGTCCAAGAAAAATCAATTCCTATTTTATTAGAAAACGAAAGCGACCTTGTTGCTTTGGCTCAAACAGGAACAGGTAAAACTGCAGCATTTGGTTTTCCGATGTTACAAAAAATTGATGTAGATAGTAGAACCACACAAGGTCTTATCTTATCTCCGACTCGTGAGCTTTGCTTACAAATCACTAATGAGCTAAAGCTTTACGGAAAATACTATAATGGGTTAAACGTCACTGCGATTTATGGTGGAGCAAGTATAACCGAACAGGCTAAAGAAGTAAAACGTGGTGCACAAATTATTGTTGCAACTCCAGGGCGAATGAAAGATATGATTAGTAGACGTTTGGTAGACATATCTAAAATAGAATACGCTGTTTTAGATGAAGCTGATGAGATGCTGAACATGGGATTTTATGACGATATTACAGATATTTTATCTCATACACCTGAAGACAAGTGTACTTGGCTATTCTCGGCAACGATGCCTAAGGAAGTAGCTGTTATTGCTAAAAAATTCATGGAAAATCCTATTGAAATTACAGTAGGAAACAAAAACGAGAGTACCAATCAGGTGTCTCATGAATACTATTTGGTAAATGCAAGAGATCGCTACCAAGCCCTAAAACGCTTAGCTGATGCCAATCCTGATATTTTCTCAGTTATTTTCTGTCGTACAAAACGCGACACTCAAAAAGTGGCTGAAAGCCTTATTGATGATGGTTATAGTGCTGGAGCATTGCATGGTGATTTAAGCCAGAACCAACGTGATTTGGTCATGAAATCGTTTAGAAACCAACAAATTCAAATGTTGGTGGCTACAGATGTTGCTGCTCGTGGTATAGATGTCGATGATATCACTCACGTTATAAATTACCAACTACCAGACGAACCAGAAGTTTACACGCATCGTTCTGGTCGTACTGGACGTGCTGGTAAAACTGGTATTTCTATGGTTATCGTTTCAAAAAGTGAATTAAGAAAAATAAAAACCATAGAACGTGTTATAAAAAAAGAGTTTGTAAAGAAAGAGATTCCAGATGGTATTGAAATTTGCGAAGTGCAACTTATGTCACTGGCAAATAAAGTTCATAATACTGAAATAAACCATGAAATCGACCAATATCTTACCCAAATTAACGAATTGTTTAAAGACACTTCAAAAGATGAGCTGATTAAAAAATTCTTTTCAGTTGAATTTACGCGATTCTTTAACTATTATCAAAAAACAAAAAACCTAAATATCGAAGCCGAACACAGTAGCGAAAGAGATAGCAGTAGTAGTACAAATTCTACACGCTATTTTATTAATGTTGGTAAAAAAGATGGCTTTGATTGGATGAAACTAAAAGACTTTTTAAAAGAAGTTCTTGAACTTGGAAGAGATGATGTTTTTAAAGTTGATGTTAAAGATAGTTTCTCTTTCTTTAACACAGAAGCAGAATTAACTCCTAAAGTATTAGCGTTTTTTACCGATTTTAAACACAATGGTCGTTTTGTAAATGTAGAAATAACAGAAGATAAAGGTAAAGGAACAAGCAGAGGTAAACGTCGTAGAGGAGGAAATAGCAGACGCTCTGAAGGTTTTAAAACTTTTGATGAAAAACGCTCAAAAAACAGAGGTGATAGACCTACTGAAAAGCGCTCAAGACGATCTGAAGATTTCATAAGCAAAAACAAAAAAGAGAAACGTACAAAAACAGAAAACAAAACTAATAGTGCAAGTTTTTCAAGACCAAGGCGTTCTAGAAGAAAATAAACCTTGTTGTTAATTTTTAGTCAAAGTTATACGTAAAATTCTTAATAGTTCGTTTTGTTTAGTATTTTTACCTTGTAATTATTTTTAATGAAAAGACTTCTCCTACTTACTATTTTATTTTTGTCATTTAACCTTATTGCTCAAAACGACACGACAGTTAAGGGTAAAATTGTTGAAGCTGGAACCATTAACCCATTAGAAAACGTTAACATTGTTAACCTAAACAAGGTTATTGGTACTGCTACAGATAAAAATGGTGAGTTTGAGATAAGGGTTAGCGTAAATGACACGCTTCACTTATCGTACTTAGGTTACAAATCCATTAAGGTTCGTGTAACCAACGATTGGGTGAATTTTGGCACTACAGCTACTATTGAAATGACTGAACTTGCTCTTGCACTTGAAGAGGTAGTTGTAAACCAGATGAAGCTTACAGGTTATTTAGAGCTGGACATACAGCAAGTTCCTATTCAGCAAAATTTTAGGTATAGTATTTCTGGCTTAAACACAGGCTATGAGTCAAAACCACAACCAGCTGGAGCAATTACAAGGGTTTTAGGAGCTATTTTTAATCCTGCAGATTTTTTGTATAAGATGTTTGGTAAAAAACCAAATGAGATGCATAAGCTAAGAAAAATGAAGCAAGATGATGAAATCAGAAATATTTTGGCTTCGCGCTTTGACAGAGAAATGCTTACTACTCTATTGCAAGTAGATAAAGTAGATTTAGATTTGCTTATTACTGAATGTAATTACTCCAAAGATTTTGTAAGAACAGCAAACGATCTTCAAATTCTAGATGCTCTTAGCGAATGCTATGAAGAATATAAGGTTCTTAGCAGAAGTAAAAAACGCCTTTAACTTTGCGAGTGTAAAGCCACTCTATTGCCTTCAGTATCAATAAAAACTCCCATAAAACCATGTTCTGGTGATATTTGAGTTTTTGGTTGATAAATTTTTCCTCCAGCTTTTTCAACCCTATCCAATTCATTTTGAACATTTTCACTTGCAAAATAAACCAATGTACCTTCTTGGCTTGGAATATAAGACTCTTGTTTTATTAATGTACCTCTGGCTCCATTTACCTCACCTCTATCTGGAAACCAGCCCATTAATAAGCCTCCAAAATCGACAACATTAATTTCTATATTAAAAACTGTTTCATAAAACTTTTTGGCTCTATTCATATCAGATACAGGAATTTCGAACCAAACTACCATATTAAGATTCATATCTATTGTTTTTTAATTACTAAGTTATTGTTCAACTAAATAACGTTCCAAAATTTTGTCAAAACTTTTTATTGTCTTTTTACACCAATTAAAACGTATTTGGAGTTTTTCATTTTCGGTAAGTTGCCATTTCAGGTCAGATGCTCTAAGTTTTTGGGTAACATCTTGCAAGATAATTGCAGCCGAAACCGAAATATTAAGGCTCTCTGTAAAACCAACCATTGGTATTTTTAAAAAACAATCAGCTTGTTTTAAAACCTCATCAGACAAACCTTCTGTCTCTCTCCCAAAGAAAAAACAAGACTTTTTGGCAATATCAAAATCTACTAAATCACAATGTTTTTCATGTGGTGTTGTTGCCACTATTTGGTAACCTTGTGCTTTAATTGATTTTATTGCCTCTTTTGTGGAATGATGCCTTACTAAATTGACCCATTTTTGTGCTCCCATTGCAATTTCCCTATCAATACGTTTTACATTTTGTTCTTCAATAACATGCAATTCCTGTATTCCGAAAATATCACAACTCCTCATTACTGCACTTGTATTGTGCAATTGGTAAACATCCTCAGTAGCTACAGTAAAATGCTTAGTTCTGTTCTTTAAAACCATGTTGAAACGTTCCCTACGTTGTTGGGTAAGGTAAGTTTCAAGATATTCAACCAATTTTTTATCAACCATCATTTTCAAATATAAATAAAATAGTAAATTGAGCAGATGAAACACATTGTAGTATTATCTGGAGCTGGAATGAGTGCCGAAAGTGGACTTAAAACTTTTAGAGATGCCAATGGTCTTTGGGAAGGTCATGATGTGATGGAAGTTGCCTCACCGGAAGGTTTTGCAAGAAATCCAGAATTGGTTTTAGAGTTTTACAATCAACGAAGAAAACAACTACTCCAAGTAAAACCAAATTCAGCACATTTTGCTTTAGCAGAATTGGAAAATAATCATAAAGTTACTATCATAACCCAAAACGTTGATGATTTACATGAACGAGCAGGAAGCAGTAATGTAGTTCATTTACATGGAGAGCTTTTAAAAGTGCGAAGTATTTATGATGAGCTTGATGTTAAAGATTGGTACGATGATTTGGTTTTGGGTAATGTTTGCGAAAAAGGTTACCAATTACGACCACATATTGTTTGGTTTGGCGAAGCTGTTCCATTAATACCTAAAGCCATTACAATTTGTGAAACAGCAGATATTTTATTTATTATTGGTACCTCAATGCAAGTGTATCCAGCTGCAAGTTTAATGCATTATGTAAAACCAAATACCAAGATTTTTTATATAGACCCAAATCCAGCAATAAACAGTAATACGCAAATTACTGTAATAGCAGAAACAGCTACAAAAGGCTTGAGTAAAGCAATTGACATAATAAAAAGCACTTAACTTTATCTTAAAAAACAGCGAACTTAGTTTAACGTCTGATATAAACAATTAAAAAGTTCATTTCATAACATTAAACGAAACTGCCTTACAACTTATCCAACTGGTTACTTGTATTATCTTCACTAATGGTCCAGAAAAAACCAACAAAAAAGAATTGGTCTGCTGCTGGACGTAAAGTGCGTCTTGCAAAATTGCCATTCATATTTGGAGTATCTGCATATTGGTAACCATTAATATTTTTAAAACCAAAGGCATTGTTAACCGAGAAATACAATATTTTTTGTTGGCTTATTAAGTAAGCCCAATTTAAACTCACACTATTATAAGATTTAGTTTTTTGGTTTAAAAACCCTTCCATATTTGGATTGGTATAAGTACGACCAGAACCATAAGCATAGCTAAACCCAACCTGACTTTTCCAATCTGTAATAAAATATTTACCAACTACAGATAAGTTATGTGTATTTGCAAAATTGGGTTGTGCTTCCATTGGGTAGTTTCTGTAATTACGTTTAGAATCTAGATAGGAATAACTAACCCAATAGTCTGTATTTTTAATGCTCTTGTTATCACGCCAAAATAAATCGACACCTTTTGCAAAACCATAACCATCATTAGAAAAATTAGAGTCGAATGTGGTAAATTCATTGTCATACTTCAAAAGATTATTATAATCTTTGTAGTAGGCTTCAGCTCTAAAAATCTGTCCTTCAGCATTGAATTGATAATTTAAAATATAGTGATTAGTTTGCTGTGATTCAATATCTTGAGTGAATTTCAAGATATTACTTTGCGGATTTTGATAAAAATTACCATAGGCTAAAGATACCTGACTTTTATCCGATGTTTTATAAGCCAAAGATAATCTTGGAGATACTTTAAATTCATCATACAAAAACGTGTTTTCGGCACGTAAACCTGCTTTTAAAGCAAACTTCTTTGAGAAAATTACATCAGCTTCAACATAACTTGCAAAAATAGAGTTGTTGTAACCATAATCTGTTTGTTCAACAACATCAGACTCAAAGCTTTCATTAAAATTTGTTGTGAAATATTCACTTCCAAAATAAAGTTTAAAACGATTGCTAAAACGCTTTTTCAATTTAAACTTAAAGTGTGCTGAATGTTCTTGGTCCCGAATATCATTATCAATAATATTCAATTTTTCATCAGCATAAGTATAACTCATTCCTCCAAAAACAGACCATGTATCGTTAAGCATGCCTTGATATGAACTATTCGCATAAAAGTTGTCGTTTTTAAGTTTAAAACGAATGCCATCTTCATAATTGATGTCTTCCTGAATCAATTCAAAATTTGAAGAATCAAAAGCAGCATAAAGTTTAAATAAACCATTATTTAGCTTTTGTCTGAACACAGTTTCTCCTGCTAAAGTTTCAAATGGTTTTATCCAATCATTTCTGTCTTTAAAAATTTCAAGATAAGGAGCAAGATTTATATAGGAAGCATTAACACTCAATGAACTTTTAGCCCATTTTTGGGTATTTCCCAATGTACCACCAACTGTCATGATGCCAATATCTGTTTTTTCTTGATCTGGTTCGTCAATAGTGTTTAGTAATAACACAGAAGATAATGCTTGTCCATATTCAGCCGAGTAACCACCTGTTGAAAAGGTAATTCCATCAAACAAAAATGGCGAATAACGACCTCTTGTAGGTGTATTGTTTGTAGTTGGCGAATATGGTGTAAATACACGAATACCATCAATAAAAATTTGAGTCTCTTCAGCTTCACCACCACGTACAAAAAGTCTACCATCTTCAGCAACTGTTGCAGTTCCAGGTAAGGTTTGCAAAGCGCCAACAAAGTCACCCAAAGCACTTGCTGTAGTAACCACATCTAATGGTTTTAAAGCATTTACTTTACTATTATCTCCAGCTTGAAACGTTCCAGCTGATAGCACAACTGCATCGAGTGTATTGACATCTTCTTTTAGTTTAATATTTAAGTCTTTCATAAAAGCAATATCGCTAAGCATGGTAAATGTCTCATAAGATAAATAAGACACTATTAAGGTTTGTGTTCCTGTTTCTGATGTTTTAATACTGAATTTCCCATTATCATCTGTAGTACTTCCATCGTAAGTGCCTTCTAAATAAACATTGGCTCCAGTAATGGCTACTCCTTTTTCATTAGTTACTGTACCATTGATGGTTGTTTGTGCTTGTATTGAAAAGCAAAAAATTAAAAGTGCTAATGTTAATAATGATTTCATCTGTAAATAGTCATTTGTTATTTAAGGTCATCTGTAATTCGCCAATAATCAATTCAATTTGTATCAAATTCTTTTTATGGTTCATTTCATAATAAATAAATCTGTTTGTATTTTGATTGATGGTTCAAAAGTGAAAAACATTAGCCTTTGCCAAAACTTATTTATTCTGAATTGTAAATATTTAAGGATGAATTGATAAATTTGATAAAAATCAATAGATGTGAAGCTTACTAAATTTGAAAAATCGTTTACTGCGCTCTTTATTGTTATCGTATTGATTGAGCTTTTATCTTCAACTTTGAGTTGGCTAAGCAGCTTTCATAATGTAGCTAAACCACTTATACTCCTATCCTTAATTCTTTATTTTTATCTAAAAGGCAAACACTTAACAGCTAAGACCAGAAAAACCATGCTTATTGCCTTAACGTTTTCACTGATTGGTGATGTGCTACTTATGTTTGCTGATGTCTCTAAAAACTATTTTCTTTTTGGGTTAATTTCTTTCCTATTGGCTCATGTTTTTTACATCATCGTTTTTCTTGAAAAAAAGAATGTTTTAAAAAAACCTATACCTTTTATTACTGTACTGATTATCTATGCTTTCGGAATTTTTTATGTTTTAAAAGATGGATTAGGAACTATGCTCATTCCTGTAGTTATTTACATGTTTGCTATATTAACAATGGCTGTCACTGCTGCATTGCGAAAAGGTAATGTTCCAAATTTAAGTTACAACTTGGTGTTTGTTGGTGCACTTTTATTTTTAATTTCAGACAGCATTCTTGCAGTAAATAAATTTTATGGTAAAGTTCCTTTCGAGCATGTACTTATTATGAGCACTTATGCTTTTGCTCAGTACTGTATTGTAATGGGAATTATAAAGCAGGAAAACTAAAGAATTTGCTTTTTAAAAGGTCTTATAATAAGTCTAGCAGCCTTGTCAAAATTTATGTAATTATAAGTCCAATTAAAAAAAGTAATCACACGATTTCTAAAACCTACCAACGACATTAAATGAACAAACATCCAAACAAACCAAGCAAAAAAGCCAGCAAACTTGTAATGTTTTAAATCTACAACAGCTTTGTTTCTACCTACAGTTGCCATAGAGCCTTTATCGTAATACACAAATGGTTTTAATGGTAGATTATTAATAAGTCTGATTAAATTTTTTCCTAATAATTTGCCTTGTTGAATGGCTGGTTGTGCTACTTGAGGATGACCTTTTGGATAAGCTACGGTTTCCATATAAGCAATATCACCAAGTGCGAAAATATTATTATAACCTTCAACCTGATTAAATTCATTAACCTTATATCTGTTTATTCTATCAACAAGCGATTCTGCTTTTAGTCCTTTTACAGCATCACCTGTAACACCTGCTGCCCAAATAAGAGTTTCAGACTCTAATTGCAAATCGGAATTAGTGGTAACTTTTAAACCATCATAATTTTTAACGTAGGTATTACAATGCACCTCGACACCTAGTTCTTTTAAAAATTGTTCTGCTTTTTTAGATGCATGTTCACTCATTGGAGGTAAAACTCTGTCATTACCTTCCAACAAATGTATTTGCATACAACTGCTATCCAAATCAGGATAATCACGAGGTACTATATGGTTTTTCAATTCTGCAATTGCTCCAGCTAACTCAACTCCTGTTGGACCACCACCAACAATAACAAAATTAAGAAGTGCTTTTCGTTCTTCAAACGTATTTGCAATAGTAGCTTTTTCAAAGTTTTGTAATATCAAACTTCTAATATTTAGAGCTTGAGGCACTTTTTTCATTGGCATACTATTGGCTTCAATAGTTTTATTACCAAAAAAATTAGTCTTAGTTCCAGTAGCAATAACCAAGTAATCGTAAGCCAAATTTCCAATATTAGTTTCAACCATTTGAGATAAGGTATCAATTTGCTTAACCTCAGCTAATCTAAAAAAAGAATGCTTGTGGTTTTTTATAATTTTTCTGAGAGGATAAGCAATTGAATCAGGTTCTAATCCTGCTGTAGAAACTTGGTACAAAAGCGGTTGAAATGTATGGTAATTATCTTTGTCCAATAGTACAACTTGAACATTTTTATTAGCTAAAGTTTTGGCTAAATTAATACCTGCAAAACCACCACCAATAATGACAACTCGTGGGAATTCGGACTTGGGAATATTCATAACTAAAATTGTGCTACAAATTTAAGCAATCTTAAAGATTAATTATAATAGTTTAATACCTTATATTTGAATGCAACCATTAATTATCTCTAAGATGAAAATTATAATTTTAAATTCCTTGTTAATCTTGTTTTTTGTAAACATTAACGCCCAAAACAATACAGATAAAGCTCTTAAAGGTTTAGAAAACAAAACTCCTTTCTATGCTGATATTGCTAAAACTATTTGGGATTATGCCGAAATGGGTTACCAAGAAGAAAAAAGCAGTACTTTATTACAAAAAACACTAAAAGATGAAGGATTTAAAATAACAACAGGAGTTGCTGGTATTCCAACAGCATTTATTGCAGAATACGGAACAGAAGGTCCAATAATAGCTATTTTAGGTGAATATGACGCTTTACCAGGATTATCACAAGAAGCAGTTCCAGAAAAAAAATCTGCAGGTAAAGCAGCTGGTCACGCTTGTGGTCATCATTTATTTGGAACTGCGTCTGCTGCTGCTGCAATTAGTGTGAAACAATGGTTAGACGCTAACAATATAAAAGGTACAATTAGATTTTATGGATGTCCTGCTGAAGAAGGTGGTTCTGGAAAAGTTTATATGACTAGAGAGGGTTTATTTGATGATGTTGATGTGGCATTACATTGGCATCCTTCATCTGTAAATGCATCAAACCCTGGAGCAGCTTTAGCTAATAAATCGGCAAAGTTTAGATTTTATGGAATCTCTGCACATGCAGCTGGATCTCCAGAAAAAGGACGTTCTGCACTTGATGCTGTTGAAAGCATGAACTATATGGTAAATATGATGCGAGAGCATATTCCACAAGAAGCACGAATTCATTATGTGATTACAGATGGTGGTAAAGCTCCAAATGTGGTTCCAGATTTTGCTGAAGTTTACTATTACGCAAGACATAACAACAGGAATGTTGTGATTGATATTTTTGACCGAATTGTAAACGCTGCAAAAGGAGCAGCTTTAGGTACAGACACTAAAATGGAATTTGAAATGATTGGAGGCACACATGAATTACTTCCTAACTTAACGCTACAGGAAGTCATGTACAATAACCTTACAAAAATTGGTGGTTATACCTTTGATGAAAAAGAACTTGAATTTGCTCAAGCCATTTCAAAAAGTCTTGGTCAAAAAGAATTGAATACTAAATTTACTGAAGGTGTAGTGCCTTACACAGAAAATGCTGTAGCTTATGGCTCTACAGATGTTGGAGATGTTAGTTTTGCAGTACCAACTGTAGGTTTAGGAACAGCTACTTGGGTTCCAGGAACTCCAGCTCATAGTTGGCAAGCTGTAGCTGCTGGTGGTACAAGTATTGGCTCAAAAGGCATGATGTTAGCAGCAAAAACTCTTACTGCTACAGCAATTGATTTATTTACAAATCCTGAATTAATTTCAAAAGCAAAAGCTGAGTTTGAATCCAGACGTGGAGCTGATTTTAAGTATATACCACTTTTAGGAGACAGAAAACCAGCTTTAAATTATAGAGAGTAAACATTCTTTTTAATTTTAGTGTAACATTTTTGTACGCTAAACTACTTACAAGTACCTAACTAACCGAATTGAGTAAAGAACTAGAACATAATTTTGTTGAGTTGCTGGAAAAGCATCAAAACATTATTCATAAAGTCTGTAGACTTTATACCAATAATTACGATGCTCACAACGATTTGTTTCAGGAAATCACCATTCAGCTTTGGAAAGCATATCCAAAATTTCGTGGTGATGCTAAGTTTAGCACTTGGATGTATCGTGTTGGATTAAATACTGCAATTACGCTCTATAGAAAATCTAAAAGAACTGTTAGCACACAAGATTTTAGCGATGTACAGTTTAAAATCTCTGCTGAGGAATATGATGATACAGAAGAGCAACAAATAAAATTATTGTACAATGCTGTAAGGCAGTTAAATGATATTGAAAAAGCATTGGTATTCTTGTATTTGGAAGACAAAAACTATAATGAAATAAGTGAAACATTGGGAATAAGCGAGGTAAACGCTCGAGTAAAAATGAACAGAGTAAAAACCAAACTTAAAACAATATTAAATCCGTAATACTATGGATGAATTGGAACTATTAAAAAAGGATTGGCAAAAGGAGAATGGCAATTATCCTAAGCTATCTTACAATGAAATTTATAAGATGATATTAAAAAAATCGTCTTCAATTGTGAAGTGGATTTTTATCATCAGTATATTAGAGTTTGTACTTTGGTCTGTAGTCTCCTTCTTATTAAAGGATGCTGATTACAACCAAAGGTTTAAAGAATATCACGCTGAAAGTATAATGACACCTTTAATGATTTTAGGTTATGTTGTTATAGCTTATTTCTTATATAGATTTTTTATGAATTACCGAAATATTTCGGTAACTGATAGTGCAAAGGTGCTCATGGAAAATATCTTAAAAACTCGTAGAACCGTTAAACAGTACGTTGCTGTAAATTTAGGACTTATGGTAGTATCTGCATTTATTATTTTAAGTATTCAATTTAATAGAGACGAGGAAATGATTTCTGTAATTGAGAAAGCTACTGCCAATGGTGAACTCTTTAAATTCTATGCTATAACTATTATTGTCACGTTATTAGTATTAGCACTATTAATTGGAGTATTACTGCTATTTTATTATTTAATTTATGGTATTTTATTAAAACGCTTAAATAAAAATTACAGAGAGCTTAAAAAGCTAGAAGTTTAAAATTACCATTCACGTTGCTTGTTCAGTTCTTCCTTAGCTAATAATTCTTCTTTTGGAATAACCTTTAAAAATGAAGGATGCTGCTCTATAGCAAATTCAATTTTTTCTACAATTTCAGCAACGGTTTCGTTATTGTAATCAATATCTAATGGTTCCTTTATTTCCATTGATTGTAGAATATTTTTCTTTTTTATTCGAATCCCTTTTTTATCAAAAGAACGTCTAAAACCATCAATAACAATAGGAACTACAATTGGTTTGTATTTTTTAATTATATGAGCTGTTCCTTTTCTAATAGGTTTAAATGGTGTTGTTGTACCTTGCGGAAACGTAATCACCCAACCATCGTTTAGAGCTTTTCCAATATTGGAAATATCACTCATTTTAACTTGTCTGTTTACATCTTGTCCTTCAGCTCTCCAAGTACGTTCAATACTTACAGAACCAACATAAGCTAAAATTTTTGGAAGCAAACCAGCTTTCATGGTTTCTTTAGCAGCTACATAGTATATATTCAGTTTAGGATTCCATAGATAACCAACATTTTTTATAGAATCGTCACGACCACTTAAACTTGCATTAAACACATGAAACATAGCAACAACATCAGCAAAATAAGTTTGGTGATTAGAGATAAAAAGTACATTTTTCTCTGGTAAACTTTTTAAAACTTCAGAGCCATCAATTTGCAACTCATTAAAACCTCTAAATCGTCTGTGAGTAATGACTCCTAGAATTCTAATGAGCCATTTTTTAATAAAAAGTATATGTCCAAAAGGATTTTTTTTAAACAATCCCATAGTATATCTCAGTCTATTGGTTAGTGACTACAAACGTACATATTTTTTCTGTTTTAGGTTGATAACAAAATCCTAAATAACTGATAAGAAAAAAAATAATTTAAACGTAACTCACAAAACAGCTCTGATAATATCCTTTATTTCACTAAGCATCATGGCAGTTGCTCCCCAAACAACATGTCCATTAAGTACGTAAGCAGGTACTTCAATTTTTTCAGTGTAAGATGTTGCCACTAATTTATTACCAACGTTATTTTCATCTAAAAAATGAGCAAGAGAGACCTCAACAATATCCTCTACCTCTTCATCTTGTTTCATAAATTTTGGTGTTACTTCAGTGATTCCAATAAAAGGCTGAACGTAAAAATTACTTGGTGGAATGTATACTTCTGTCATCTGTTTTACAATTTTAATCTCATGTTCAGGAACACCAATTTCTTCCCAAGTTTCTCTAATGGCTGTTTGTTTTAAGGTTTTGTCATCATCTTCAAATTTTCCACCAGGAAAACCAATTTGGGCTGAATGCACTCCTTTGTATGTCTTTCTTAATATAAGTACTAAATGAGTTTCGTTAGTTGAATTTGGGTAAAACATAGCCAAAACGCCTGCTCGCTTAGCGTCTTTCATAGCTTTCTTATAACGACTAATGAGTTCTCGTCTAAATGGAGGCGACATTTTAAACTGTGATGCTTCGGCTGGCAACGGTATATTTTTTATTTTTGACAGTGAAGCTAAAAATTCATCAAAATTCATCTATGCGATTTCTATTACTTTTTTGCACCCTTTTTTTAATATTCAATTGTGAAGATAAACAAAAGCAACAAAAAACAACTATTGAGTCTCCTGAGGTTCAACAAAAAGGGACTGAAGATAAACCAAAAACAACTTCAAATAAAACACAACGTAAGTTGCCAAAGCTGAACGATAAAAATGCCATGGAGTTTTTCTTGCAATATGAAAAAGAAAACAAGGAAGATAAAGTACGCATTACAACAGATTTTGGTGAGATAGATATTTTATTGTTTGATAAAACAAAGTTTCATCGTGCCAATTTTATATTCTTAACCAAGCAAAAGTATTTTGAGAACACGCAATTTTATCGTGTTATTGACAACTTCATAGTACAAGCAGGGAATAGTGATGATAGAGTTACAGCAAGAAAACGTGCGAAAATTGGAAAATACCTTTTACCAACAGACACCAAAAGAGGTTATACACATGAACGCGGTGTAATAAGTATGCCTAGTAGTGAGATTGATAATCCTCATAAATTAGCTTCGCCTTTTGAGTTTTTTATTGTGCAACAACAAGGAGGAGCGCACTTTCTGGATGGTGATTATACCATTTTTGGCAAAGTCACTCGAGGTATGGACGTGATAGATAAAATTGCTGCTGTTGATACTGACGAAGCCGATTGGCCTTTGCAGAACATCTTTATTAGAAAAGTGGAGATTATTGAGTAATTAATCTACTCTATAAATATTTGGCAATGCAATTTTAAACTTAACAGCTAACAAACGAATTATAATTACAATGGCTCCAGCTATCATAAATACAAAATCACTTTCCAAGGGTAATTTTCTAAGTAAGAAATAACTTAAGCCTCCTAAAATACAAGCAGTTGCATAAATTTCCTTTCTAAAAATTACTGGGATTTCGTTACATAAAATATCACGAATAACACCTCCAAAACAAGCAGACATGGTACCTAATGCAATACAAATTATTGGATGTAAATCTGCTGATAATCCCTTTTCAATGCCAACAACAGTATAGAGACCAATTCCAATAGTATCGAATAAAAATAATGAAGTACGTAAGTAATTTATTTTATTACGAACAATAACTGCAAATACTGCTGAGCCTAAAATAACATAGGTAAAGGTCATATCTTTCATCCAGCCAACAGGAGTTTGCCCAATTAAAATATCACGAAGTGTTCCACCTCCAACTGCTGTAACAAAAGCAATGATAAGAATGCCAAACAAATCCATTTTTTTGTTCATGGCAACTAATACACCTGAAATTGCAAAGGCAATAGTTCCTAAAATATCTATAGTATAAAACATATTTTCTATAATTAAAATAAGATGCTTCGACTACGCTCAGCATAAGCGATTCGCTCAATTTTTCTGAAAATAGAAAAATTAGCTCTCTGCTTACATGTTTTGTGTGTAGTAATTATAATCTTTTAAAATAGTATCTATAAACTCGTGATCTCTATCGTGTTTTACATCTTTAAGTTCTAAAACTTCAATAATTTTTGTTCTTAGTTTAATGAGCGTTTTATAGTCTTTAGCTCTTCTAGCAGTTTTAAATGTGTCTTTTATTATTCTTGCATCATTATCAGATAATCTAATAACCATTGGGTATGTTGGCACATAATCTTGCTTTAAATCTTCTAAAATGGTGTGGCTTATGTTAACGTTGTTTTTTAGGCTAATCACTGCTGTTCCAGCAACCATATCACCAAGCCTTTGGTTTTTTTGGCTTGTAATAATTGCAATAAGTGCTACTACTCCACTCATCATATTCATATCAACGATTCTAAAAATCCAACGCATTATAAAATCTGCTAAAGAAGCCTGATAACCGTCAATTTTTACGACTTTAATTTTTAAAATTCTCTTCCCTGGAGTTTGACCATCCAGTAGAGTTTCAAACAGCAATGAATAAAAAATGACTGGTAAGTAAAAGAGCAAAAATATTGTTACTTGAGACCACGTGTCCATATCTTTAATCGACTCATCTATTTTAATGAGCTTAAACATAATTTGATAAGTAACGATAATATAGGCAATTTTAAAAAGCCAATCTATTCCCCAAGCAAGTATTCGCTCGCCAACACTTGCAGCAGTGAAATTTATATTTACATTTTGAGTAGTGTTTATTTGTAACTCTACCATTTATTCTGTTAATTTGAAAGCCTATGAGAGAAGTCGCATTTATCAAACAAAACAAAGAAAAATGGCTTGATTTTGAAAAAGCCATTTTTGGAAAAACACTTAAAAATCCTGATGAATTAGCGTCTTTATATATTCACTTGGTAAACGATTTGTCTTACGCACAAACTTATTATCCCAAAAGTAAAACAATTCTTTATTTAAACAACTTAGCAGCTAAAGCTTTTCAAAAAATTTACAAAACCAAACGTGAAGACACTAACCGATTTGTCCATTTCTGGAAAGTAGAAGTGCCTTTGATTGTCTACGAATACAGACGATATGTATTTTATGCTTTCGCACTTTTTTTATCTTTTGTTGCTATTGGAGCTCTGTCTGCTGCTTACGACGATACTTTTGTGCGTCTTATTTTGGGAGACCATTATGTAAACATGACCTTAGAAAACATAGAAGCTGGCGACCCAGTTGCTGTGTATAAAAGTGGCAGTAATTGGGGAAGTGCTTTTGGTATTACTTTGAATAATTTATATGTTGGTATTTTGTCATTTATTTATGGTGTTTTTGGTGGTATTGGAACAGGTTATGTACTGCTTAACAATGGCATTATGCTTGGAGCATTTCAGTTTTTCTTTTACCGAGAAGGTGTGTTTTGGGAAAGTGTACGTGGTATCTGGATTCATGGCTCTATGGAAATTTTTGCAATTGTAATTGAAGGTGCTGCTGGACTCATTTTAGGTGCAAGCATTCTGTTTCCAAAAACTTATTCAAGACTAACCTCATTTAAAATGGGAATGAAAGATGGAGTTAAGATTTTAATAAGCACCTTCCCTTTTACAATGGTTGCAGGTTTTCTTGAAGGCTATGTAACTCGTTATTCTAACACCATGCCTCATTGGTTATCTGTTGGTATTATTTTGGTTACGCTCAGTATTATCTCTTTTTACTATTTAATTTATCCTCATTTATTACATAAAAAATTGAAACAAACCTATGCAGTTATATAAATCCAGAGGCTTTAGCGAATTTTTTCAAGACACCTTTACCTTCTTAAGGCAAAACGGAAAACACTATTTCAAACACTTTTTTATCATCAACGGGATTTTTCTGTTAATCCTTATGGTGATTGGTTATTTTATATCTAAATTTTATTCAGAATTTTTATTTAGTGGTATTTTACAAAGTGAAAATAGTAACACAGCCTTAGACAATTACATGAACGAAAATTTTGGGGTTTTTATACTCTTGGTCATTGTCTTTGCAGTTTTTGGTCTTATTGCTGGGCTTATTTCCTACTCCTACACTTCAATTTATCTAAAGCTTTATTCAGAAAATGATGGAAAAAACTTTGAAACCCAACAAATCATTAAGGTTTATAAGCAAAACATTGGCAATCTTTTCGTGTTTCTTGTTTGTAGTATTATTTTAGGAATTCCTCTAATTATCGTATTAGGTATTGGAGCATTCGTATTAATGATTACCATAGTTGGAATTTTATTGATTCCTGTTCTGGTTGGAGCTCTAACCTTGTTTTATAATATGACTTTAATGGAATACCTTCAACAAAAAAAAGGTATTTGGGACAGTTTTGGTTATGCATGGAAGTTAATGACTACAAAATTCTGGGCAGCAGTTGGTAGTGTTGGTATTTTTTACTTAATGGCTTATGTGATACAAAACATTATAACTATAATTCCGTATATGTTTTTTATGGGAAGTATGTTTACCACACTTCCAGAAGGAAATGCAGATCCAGCAGAAATTGGAGCCTCATTTATGGTATTAATGCTAGTGGTATTTTTTATCACTTTTATTGTTGGAACTATCCTTAACAATATTACTCAGCTTAATCAAGGTATTGTATTTTATAGTTTAAAAGAAGATAACGAAAACATTAACACAAAAAGTGTGATTGACCAAATTGGCTCCAGTGAATAAACGTATTGGTTTACATATTGTCTTTTTCTTATGCATTTTATTTTCATTTCAAAGTATTAATGGTTTTAATAATGTTGTATTTAAAAATACAATAGTCAGTGACACACTAAATGTTGATAATTCAGACATCAAACAAAGACGTTTTGAAAACATTAAAGAAAAATACAACGACGAAAATTTTATTTACGAACGCACTGTTGAAAATTCTGGTTGGTGGATACGCTTTAAGCAATGGCTAAGAGATTTTATAATGGATTTATTTAATATTCAATCTGCAGCAAAAGCTTCATCTGTTATCACTCTTTCAATTTGGGTTGGAGGAAGTCTACTTTTCATTTTCTGTGTTTATTTCATTTTTAGAGCCATCGTAAATAAAGAAGGCGCTTGGGTTTTTGGAAAATCGTCTGATAAAAGTATTATTCCAGTTACAGACATTGAGACCAATATTCATGCAACCGATTTCAAGCAACTCATTACAGAAGCTGAAGAAAACTCTAATTATAGATTAGCTATTAGATATTACTATTTATGGTTACTCAAAAAATTAAGCAATGCCGAAATTATACACTATGATGTTGAAAAAACCAATAACGATTACAGAAACGAAATAGAAATACCAAAAGTAAAAGAAGATTTCGCATACACCTCTTATTTGTACAATTACATTTGGTATGGTGAGTTTGATGTAAACGCAGATCAATTTAGTAAAGCAAAGTTAGCTTTTGATAAATTCTTAAACTCTATAAAAGCATGAACAAAACCATAAAAATATATATTGGTTTGCTCATCGTACTTTTTGCTGGAGCTATTGCCATTGAGTTTTCTAAACCTAAACCAATTAATTGGACACGTACTTTTAACGAAAAGCATACCATTCCTTATGGTACATTCGTGTTATATAACGAACTACCAAATTTGTTTCCTAAAAGTGAAATCAATAATATTTATACATCTGCCTACGAATATTTTGATGAACACTTTAATTGGATAGATACTACTTATACCATTTCTGGGACCTATGTTCTAATTGATGATTATGCAGATGTTGATGAAGTTTCCGCCCAAGAACTTTTAGACTTTGCTTCACATGGAAATACAATTTTTATGTCGGCAAACTACTTGCCTCAAAAGTTTTTAGATACACTTGGAATTGAACTAAAAAATGATTTCGATTTTACTGGAAAGGCACAGTTTAGTTTAGCTAATCCAAAGTTTAAAAACGATTCCATAACCATTGGCAGAGGATTGAGTAATATTTATTTTTCTAAGTTAGATTCAACCAGAACAACAGTTTTAGGTTATCAAAAATTTAGAGATAAAAACCGCATCAATTACGTAAAGGTTAATCATGTAAATGGTGAATTGTTTTTGCATTTGCAACCTATGGCTTTTACCAATTTTTCATTATTAAAATATGATAATAAAAAATATGCTGAAGCTGTACTCTCCTATTTACCTGATCAACCTATTTTCTTTGATTCAAGAAATAAAAAAGGAATGGAATTAGGCAATTCACCTTTGCGATATGTATTAAGTCAACCAGCCTTAAAATGGGCTTGGATACTTGGTTTAGTCTCATTACTAGTATTTATTTTATTCAACGCAAAACGAAAACAGCGCATTGTGAAAGTGATTAAACCCTTGGGAAATTCAACTATAGCATTTACAAAAACCATTGGTAATTTATACTACGAAACCAAAGATCACAATAATTTAATAGATAAAAAAATAACATATTTTTTAGAAAGTATTCGACGGAAATACTATTTAGACACACAACTATTAGATGAAAAGTTTGTGAAAAACTTAGCCTTAAAATCTGCAAAAGATTTAGGCAAAACCAAGAAAACCATAAATCTTATTGTACATTTAAAAGCAAAACAACTGTGCAATGAAGACGATTTAAAAAACCTAAATAAAACAATAGAAGACTTTTATAACACATAAGATATGGAGCATACAAACGACTCTCAAAACGACCATTTAAATCAGGATAACCAAGAACAAGCACCAATTGAAAACAAAGAAATGCAAGAAGAAAACCTGAGTTTTAAAAATAGAATTGATCTATCAGAACTTCAAGAAGGTGTTGCCCTTATTAAAAACGAAATAAGCAAGGTCATTGTAGGTCAAAAAGGCATGATTGATATGCTAATAGCATCTATTTTAGCAAATGGCCATTCATTAATTGAAGGTGTTCCTGGAGTAGCTAAAACCATTTCTGCAAAACTGCTTGCAAAATCATTGGATGTTGGCTTTAGCCGAATTCAATTCACTCCAGATTTGATGCCAAGCGACATTTTAGGAACTTCGGTTTTTGATATGAAAACCTCAGAATTTGAATTTAAGCAAGGTCCTATTTTTTCCAATATGATTCTTATTGATGAAATAAATCGTGCACCTGCAAAAACCCAAGCTGCATTATTTGAGGTTATGGAAGAGCGCCAAATAACTATTGATGGTCAAAAATATGCTATGGACTTACCATTTATAGTTCTAGCAACTCAAAACCCTGTTGAACAAGAAGGAACTTACAGATTACCTGAAGCACAATTAGATAGATTTTTGTTTAAAATAGATATTGATTACCCAAATCTTGAAGAAGAAATTGAAATTATAAATCGTGAGCACAACTTAAAAGGTGAAACAAAAACTGCAAAAATAACATCACATTTAACCAAAGAACAAGTTGCTAAGTTTCAAGACTTGGTTAACCAAGTGATTATTGAGTCGCATTTGGTGAAATATATTGCAGATATTATTGTGAATACCAGAAATAATCCATTTTTATATTTAGGTGCTTCACCAAGAGCATCCATTGCCATTTTAAAAGCAAGCAAAGCTTTTGCAGCTATGAATGGTCGAGATTTTGTAACTCCAGAAGATATTAAACAAGCTGCAATTCCTGTATTACAACATCGTGTTATTGTAACTCCAGAGCGTGAAATGGAAGGTGTTACCACTAAGCAAATTATTTGTCAGATTATTGAAGCTGTTGAAATTCCGAGGTAATTCAGTTTGCAGTATTCAATAACAGTAAACAGTTTTCAAGTTTAAGAATATAAGAAGTCAAATAAATCCTTAACTACTAACAATTAACCATTAACGACTAACAAATCTGTGAAACTCTTAAAACCATTTTACATACAAAACCGCTTTTTTTATACATGCATTGCTCTAATGGTGTTTTTTGTGCTGAGTTTTGTGTTTCCTAGATGGTTTGTAATTGCAAAACTTCTGTTTTTAGTGTTTTTGGTGTTCACTTTTTTGGATATATTGCTTTTGTTTTCTGCAAAAAAAGGGATTAATGGATTGAGAATACTTCCTGAAAAATTATCCAATGGTGATCAAAATCCAATACGATTAAGTGTTGAAAATTATTATACTTTTCCAGTATTTATAAAGATTATAGACGAAATTCCTGAGCAATTTCAAGTACGAAATTTTAGTATTGAACGCAAATTAGATGCGACAAGTAAGACCGAATTACAATACGAACTCAGACCAACAGAACGCGGTGAATACCACTTTGGAAAACTCAATATTTATGCTACTTCAATATTTGGATTAATTTCAAGACGCTTCATCTTTTGCGATGAGGCTATGGTACCAACCTATCCAAGCTTTATTCAGTTGCGTAAATACGATTTGTTGGCCATAAGCAATAATTTGCATCAATATGGCATAAAAAAAATAAGACGAATTGGCCATACCATGGAATTTGAGCAGATCAAAGAATATGTTCTTGGCGACGATTTACGAACAATAAACTGGAAGGCCACAGCAAAAACTAATCAATTAATGGTAAATCAGTTTCAGGATGAAAAATCACAACCTGTCTATTCGGTTATTGATAAAGGCAGACTTATGAAAATGCCTTTTGATGCTTTGAGTTTATTAGACTATGCTATTAATGCAGCCTTGGTGATATCTAACGTTGCTCTAAAAAAGCATGACAAAGCTGGGATTTTTACCTTCTCAAAAAAGGTAGAAAATATGGTGGTTGCCGAAAAACGCACCTCACAAATGAATTTAATTCTTGAAGGACTTTACAATATTAAAACTGATTTCTTTGAGAGTGATTTTGGTCGATTATATGGAGATGTAAGACGCAATATTACACATAGAAGTTTATTGCTACTCTACACTAACTTTGAAACTCTTGATAGTTTACATAGGCAATTACCTTACTTAAAAGGTATGGCTAAAAGTCATTTGTTAGTTGTTATTTTCTTTAAAAACACAGAATTAAATAGTTTAATAGAAAACAAAGCAGAAACTATTCAACAAGTTTATGATAAGGTTATTGCTGAAAAATTTGCATTCGAGAAACGACTTATTGTTAATGAGCTTAAAAAGTATGGAATCTACTCCATCCTAACTACTCCTGAAAATTTAACCTTAGACACCATCAATAAGTACTTAGAAATTAAAGCACGAGGCTTGTTATAATTTTTTAGTCTCAGTCACATTTTTCAGTTATTTACTAATAAAAAAACAGTTCAGTAGTAAAATATAACAGTTCAGTAAATCTAATTATTATACCTCATTGATAATATTGACTTTTACAGTGTTAATCATTAAAAAAGACATTATTATGAGAATTTTATCCTTATTTATCGCATTTATTTTAAGTACATCATTAAGTTTTGCTCAAACGGAAAAAGGTCAAGACATTACTGTTACTATTGAAAATATTTCTAATAACAGAGGTCATGTAATCATAGGATTACATACAGCTGATACTTTTATGAAATCTAAAGGAATACAAGAAACAGCATCTAAAGTAAAAGATGGAAAAGTAATTGTAACATTTAAAAATGTAACTCCAGGAAACTATGCCTTGATGGCAATGCATGACGAAAACGATAACAAGCTAATGGATTTTGAAGCCAACGGAATGCCATTGGAATCTTATGGTTTATCAAATAATCCAATGTTAATGGGACCGCCAACTTTTACTGACGGGAAATTTGAAGTCACAGACAAAAATGTAGATATTACTATAAAATTCTAATAACTTATTAATCAATCAAAAAACAAAAAGGAGCATGTTTTAATACATGCTCCTTTTTTTCAATCAATCAAAAACTAACTTTTAATCAACCAATAGTTATACTGTTTCGTTTAACCAAGCTTTCATCATCCAAACCGTTTTTTCTTGCTGAGAAATAAAATCGCTCATCATTGCATTTGTTCCTTCATCATCTGCATCGCTAGACTTATTCAAAATATCTCTTTCAATTTTTAACAATTCTGTTAAAGAATCTACTATTAATTTTACTGCTTTTTTATCTTCCGAAATGTTTTTTCCAACAGGTACTTTTCCATAATTGGTATAATCATCAAAAGTGTGCAATGGTGTTTCTCCAAGAGTCAAAATACGTTCTGCAATTTCATCTACCTTTAAGTTAGCATCATTGTAAAGCTCTTCAAATTTTACATGCAAATCAAAAAAAGCACGTCCTTTAATATTCCAATGAATACCTCTCAAGTTTTGATAATACAACTGAAAATTTGCCAACAACGTGTTAAGATTTTCAGCTAAAACCTTTGTTTTGTTAGTATCTAAACCTATACTATTTAATGTTGTCATAATCTTATTATTTATCTACTACAAATTTAATCTATTAAAAAGGTGTTTTATTATAAATTTTATTGATAGTTTTTATATCTTTATAACCTAAAATTATATAGATGACAATTACACAATTATATTATGTTTTGGCTGTTGCAGAACACCAAAATTTCACCAAAGCTGCTGAAAAATGTTTTGTAACTCAACCTACGTTAAGTATGCAAATTCAGAAGCTTGAAGACCAGTTGGATATTCAAATTTTTGATAGAAGTAAGAAGCCTATTGAACTAACAGAAATCGGAAAAAAAATTGTGACTCAAGCTAAAAATATTGTTAATGAAGCTGATAGAATTAAGGATATTGTAGATCAGCAAAAAGGATTTGTTGGAGGCGAATTCAGATTAGGCATCATTCCAACAATTATGCCTACACTATTACCTATGTTTTTAAAAACTTTCATAAAACGCTATCCAAAAGTAAAGCTGAAAATTGAAGAATTAACAACAGACGAAATCATTCAACGCATTAACGATGGACATTTAGACGCTGCGATAGCAACAACACCTTTAGAAAATGAATCTATTAAAGAGCGTCCTCTTTTTTACGAACCCTTTGTGGGTTATATTCCAAAAGGGCATCGTTTATTTGAAAAAGAAAAAATTGAAGTTTCAGATTTAGAAATTGAAGATATGCTTTTACTGGAAGATGGACATTGCTTTAGAGATGGAGTAATTAATTTATGCAAAACCTTTAAGCAACATGATGATGATAAATTTCAATTGGAAAGCGGAAGTATTGAAATGTTGGTAAAACTATCTAACGAAGGGTTGGGTATGACTTTACTTCCTTATTTACATACGTTAGACATTAAAGAATCTGAAAAACAAAACTTGCATCACTTTAATGAACCATAAACATCAAAAACATCTTTACTGATGTCAACTCCATAAATTTCTTTATATTTATTCATATGAATTGAAATTTGGAAAGAACAAGCTACTGACGTTTCAACAACTTAAAATCGAGATCTATAGTCTCACAGAACTGAACGAAATCTTAGTAGAAAAGAGAGAGGATTACCAATGTTGTCGAAGTCTAAGCTTCACCGTGTATACTAATCTTATTTCTCTCTTTTGTTCTTTCTGATTAATCATTAAAATTAATAGATTGTAAACTTGAGACGTGTATAATTAATTGCGGCTGAATTTCCTACTCGGAAATTCAAACTTATTAATTATCTTTCGGTTACGGCGAAAAATGACTCAAGTCCTTTCCCGCAACAAATCATACACAAACACGTTAAACGAAAGTAAAATTTACCCTAAATAACCCAACACATTCCTTTCTATTCGCTCTTGTATGTTAGATACATTTGCCTTTACAAAAGTTTCTCCAGTGATGTTTTCGTAAAGCTCAATATAGCGTTCAGATACGCTTGTTATGTATTCATCGCTCATAAAAGGTACTTTTTGCCCTTCTAGGCCTTGAAAGTTATTTGCAATAAGCCATTGACGTACAAACTCTTTAGAGAGTTGCTTTTGTGCTTCGCCTTTATCCTGACGCTCTTGATAACCATCAGCATAAAAATAGCGCGAAGAATCTGGAGTGTGTATTTCGTCAATTAAAACTATTTTTCCGTCCTTAGTTTTTCCAAATTCATATTTAGTATCAACTAAAATTAGTCCTCTCGAAGCAGCTATTTCAGTTCCACGTTGAAATAGCTTTCTGGTGTAATCTTCCAAAACTAAATAATCGTCTTCAGAAACAATACCTCGTTTTAAAATATCTTCTCTGGAAATATCTTCATCGTGGTTTCCCATTTCAGCTTTAGTAGCTGGCGTAATAATAGGTTCTGGAAACTTATCGTTTTCTTTCATGTCTTTAGGCATAGCAACTCCGCAAAGCATTCGTTTTCCAGCCTTATATTCACGTGCTGCATGACCAGAAAGATAACCACGTATCACCATTTCAACTTTAAAAGGTTCGCATAAATGACCAACTGCAACATTTGGGTCAGGAGTGGCAACTAACCAGTTTGGAACTAAGTCTTCTGTTGCTTTCATCATTTTGGTAGCAATCTGATTTAGAATTTGTCCTTTATAAGGAATACCTTTTGGCATCACAACATCAAAAGCCGAAAGTCTGTCAGTAGCAATCATAACCAATTGCTCATCGTTAATGTTATAGACTTCACGTACTTTGCCTTTGTAAACACTTTTTTGGTTTGGAAAGTTAAAATTGGTATCTGTTATAGTATTATTCATTCTTTATTTAATCTATATTCTTCGCTCTGCTCTGAATGACAATATAATTTATTGAAAACTGCTACTACTTACTGCAGACTAAATTATTCTCTATTCTCAATACTTTTATAGGCTGCAATAATTTTCTTAACCAAGGTATGACGAATCACATCTTTATCGTCTAAGAAAATAATGCCAACGCCTTCAACATTTTTCAAAATAAGTAGGGCTTCCTTTAATCCTGAAATGGTTCTTCTTGGCAAATCAATTTGTCCAGGATCTCCTGTTAGCAAAAACTTTGCGTTTTTTCCCATTCTAGTCAAGAACATTTTCATTTGTGCATGCGTCGTATTCTGACCTTCGTCTAAAATTACAAAGGCATTATCTAAAGTACGACCACGCATAAACGCTAAAGGTGCTATCTGTATGGTGCCATTTTCTATGTAGTGTGCTAACTTCTCGGCAGGAATCATATCACGTAAAGCATCATACAATGGCTGCATGTAAGGGTCTAGTTTTTCTTTTAAATCACCAGGAAGAAAACCTAAATTTTCACCAGCTTCAACCGCAGGACGTGTTAATATAATACGCTTTACTTCTTTATTTTTTAAAGCTTGAACTGCTAAAGCAACTCCTGTGTAAGTCTTTCCTGTTCCAGCAGGACCTATAGCAAACACCATGTCATTCTTTTTCATGCTCTCTACCAACTTACGCTGATTGGCTGTTTGTGCTTTAATCAGCTTACCTCCTACACCATGCACCAAAACTGCTCCACTAGAATCTGACGTTTGGTAATCGTCACTACTCTGGCTTGTCAGCACGCGCTCAATAACGTTTTCGTCCAGTTTATTGTATTTACCAAAATGTGTCATGAGCATAGTGATGCGTCTATCAAATTCTTCCAGCAATTCTTCATCGCCAAAAGCCTTTAATTTATTTCCTCGTGCTACAATTTTTAATTTTGGGAAGTGTTTTTTTAGAAGTTCTATGTTAATGTTTTGCTCGCCAAAAAATTCTTTAGGGCTAACTTCTTCAAGCTCGATAATTATTTCGTTCAAATGCTGAAAAATTTTATAAAATAAATCTCTTTGGATTTATTAGTTTTGTATGGCTTAAAAGTACAAAAATTACCATCAAAATAATTAAAAAAATATCAACAATTTGCCAATGGCAATAATCACTTTAACAACCGATTTCGGAGAAAAAGATCATTTTTCTGGCGCCATAAAAGGTGCTATTTACTCAGAGTTGGGCAATGCTATGATTGTTGATATTTCGCATTCAGTCTCACCTTTTAATATTCCTGAGGCTGCTTATATTATTCAAAATGCTTACAAAAGTTTCCCGAAAGGTTCTATCCACATTATTGGAATAGATTCTGAAATAAACGAGGAAAACAAACACATTGCCTTAAAGCTGGACGACCACTATTTTGTTTGTGCCAACAATGGCATTATGAGCATGATTTGTACTGAAATTGCTCCTGAAAAAATTGTTGAAATCAATATTCACGATAAACTCACTTCAAGTTTTCCTGTTCTTGATGTTTTTGTAAAGGTAGCTTGCCACATAGCTCGTGGTGGCACACTCGATGTGATAGGAAAAAAGATAGAACATATAAAACCAATAAAAAACCTTATTCCTTTTGTAAATGATGCCCAAAACCAAATTATTGGTAGTGTTATTTATGTAGATAATTATGGCAACGTAGTATCTAACATTAAAAAGAAATTTTTTGAAGACATCCAAAAGGGACGACCTTTTGAAGTATCTGCAAGAAACTATAAATTTAAAACCATCTATAACAAATATTCTGATATTGTAGATTTTAGCTTACCAGAAGACAAGCGTTTTGATGAAGGTAGAGGTCTGGTTGTATTTAACTCATCCAATTACCTTGAAATTGCAGTATACAAAAGTAATAGTTCAACCGTTGGTAGTGCTACAACTTTAATGGGATTAGAAATGCGAGATACCATAACAGTTAATTTTTTTAAGGAATAATATGTTAGTAAGAATTGTAAAAATGAGTTTTGAACCTAAGCATATAGATACCTTTTTAAGTAACTTTCATGCAGTTAAGAAAAACATACGAAACTTTGAAGGTTGTCGTTATTTAGAATTGTACAGAGAGCAACAAGATTCCAATGTCTTTTTTACCTATAGTTATTGGGATAATGCATCTTATTTAGAAAATTACAGAACCTCTGAACTGTTTAAAAAAGTCTGGTCACAGACCAAACCATTGTTTAATGATAAGCCACAAGCTTGGAGTGTGGATAAAATTGTAAGTTTACCTTAATGTTTGCACTACTAAAAAAAGAATTTACATCGTTTTTTGCTTCACCAATTGGTTATTTGGTTTTGGCTATATTTTTAATCATTAACGGATTATTTCTTTGGCTATTTAAAAATGAATTTAATATTCTGGATTATGGCTTTGCAGACCTGACCTCCTTTTTCACTTTAGCACCTTGGGTTTTAATTTTTCTCATTCCTGCTGTGACTATGAGAAGCTTTTCGGAAGAAAAACGACAAGGTACCTTAGAACTGCTTTTAACCAGACCAATTTCAAAATTACAGATAGTTTTAGGTAAATATTTTGGTGCAGTTGTATTGATTGTTTTAGCCTTAATCCCAACCTTATTATATGTTTACACAGTTTACCGATTAGGTAATCCAATAGGAAATTTAGATTTAGCAAGTACCATTGGTTCTTATCTTGGTTTACTGTTTTTGGTAGCTTCATATACAGCAATTGGAGTATTTTCATCATCGTTGTCTAAAAATCAAATTGTTGCCTTTATTGTTGCTGTCTTTATTTGCCTTTTCTTTTATATTGGCTTTGAAAGTTTAGATAATTTTATGTCAGTTGATGCTTTAGGAATGCAAGCTCATTACGAAAGCATTAGTCGTGGTATTATAGATACGAGAGATTTACTTTATTTTATTACTGTAACAGTCATTTTTATTCTGTTAACTACACTTGGCATCAGTTCTGAAAAAGTAAATTTTAAAGCTTTAAAACCTCTGCTTTTAATTGGTTTAGGATTGATTGTAATCAATGTATTTACACAAGGCTTTTACAAACGTTTCGACCTAACTAAAGATAAACGCTACACCTTAAGTAAAGCGACTTTAGATATTGTAAATAGTGCTGAAGAACCTCTTTATATTGATGTGTTTTTGGAAGGTGATTTTCCATCAGAATTCAGACGTTTACAAGATGAAACCAGACAACTACTTGAAGAGTTCTCTGATGAAAACAGTAAGATTCAGTTTGGATTTATAAATCCTATTGAAGATGAGTCTGTTCGCGACCAAAACTTACAATTACTTAATGAACGTGGTTTAACACCAATGCGATTAAGCGTTCAGGAAAATGGGAAAAGCAGTCAGGAAATCATTATTCCTTGGGCTTTGGCGAGCTATGGTGAAACAACTATAGAAATTCCTCTGATTAAAAATAAAATTGGAGCCAATCGGCAAGAATTAGTTACCAATTCTGTGCAGCATTTAGAATATGCTTTTGCTGATGGTTTTAGTAAGCTCATCAATCCTAAAAAACGAAAAATAGCTGTTTTACGTGGCAATGGACAATTGGAAAACAGGTACGTTGCCGACTTTGTCACTTCGTTAAGAGACTATTACTTTATTGCACCTTTTACATTAGATAGTGTTGCTAATAATGCTGAAACTACCTTGAATAGTTTAAAAGATTATGACTTAATCATTTCAGCAAAACCTACAGAAGCATTTACAGAAGAAGAAAAATATGTTTTAGACCAATACACCATGAATGGTGGTAAAAGTATGTGGCTAATTGATAATGTCGCTATAGAAAAAGATAGTTTGTATAACGAAACAGGCTCGAGTGTTGCAACACCGAGAGATCTAAACCTAACCGATTTTTTCTTTAAATATGGTGTACGTATCAATCCTTTGCTTGTAAACGACATGTATTCTGCACCAATTACCTTAGCTATTGGCGAAGGTAGCGAAACCCAATTTCAGCCTATTCAATGGCAATATGCTCCTTTGGTTAGCAGTGCTTCAAATCACCCAATAGTGAATAACCTCAACTTGGTAAAGTTTGATTTTGCCAATCAAATTGATACTTTACCTAATACTGTGTCTAAAACCATACTTTTAAAAAGTTCACCTTTATCCAAATTAGATGGCACTCCAAAAGTGGTAAGTCTTGACGATATTAAGACAGAACCAAATCCTGAAGATTATAAAAATGGAAATCAAAATCTAGCTGTTTTGCTTGAAGGTAATTTTACAAGTGTGTACAACAACAGAGTAAAACCTGTTAAGATTACTGATGATAAAACAGAAAGCTCACCAACCAAAATGGTAGTGATTGCAGATGGCGATGTAATAAAAAACGATGTTGGTAGAAATGGTCCTTTAGAACTTGGTTTTGATAGAGGAACTGGTCAACTCTATGGCAACAAGGAATTTTTACTTAATGCTGTAAATTATTTGTTGGATGACGATGGACTTATAAACATTCGCTCTAAAGAAATAGCTATTGCCTTCATGGATCCACAAAAAATTGCAGCCGAAAAAACAAAATGGCAAATTATAAATATTGCTTTACCATTAGTACTGCTCGGTGTTTTTGGGTTTGTTTTTAGTTATTTTAGAAGAAAAAAGTACGCAAAACAAGCTTAGTCTTTGCATCATGAGATTCTCACTTTCGTGGGAATGATTTGTTAATAAGTTTGTTTCCAATATTAGCAAGTATAAGATATATTTGTATCAATTAATTAAAGAACAAAAACGAATACGATACCAATGAAGTTTATAGTATCTAGTACCTATTTATTAAAGCAATTACAAGTTTTAGGTGGTGTTATTAATAGCTCAAACACCTTACCTATTTTAGATAATTTTCTATTTGAACTTAACCAATCAAAACTAACAGTTTCTGCTAGTGATTTAGAAACTACCATGTCATCAACTATTGACGTTGACAGTGACAGTAAGGGCAGTATTGCTGTGCCAGCAAAATTATTGTTAGAAACACTTAAAACCTTTCCTGAACAACCTTTAACTTTTATTGTTGAAGATAATAACACTATAGAAATTAGTTCTAATCATGGAAAATATGCATTGGCTTATGCTAATGGTGACGAATTTCCGAAGGCTATAGAGTTGGACAACCCAAGTGTTACAACTGTATCAGGAGATATATTAGCAACTGCCATTAGTAAAACCATTTTTGCTGCTGGAAATGACGATTTACGTCCTGTAATGAGTGGTGTATTTTTTCAATTTTCGACAGAGAGTTTAACGTTTGTAGCAACTGATGCTCACAAATTAGTAAAATATACACGTACTGATGTTTCGGCATCAGAAACTGCTGAATTCATTATGCCAAAAAAACCTCTTAATTTATTAAAAGGTATCTTGTTAGGTTCTGAAGATGATGTTACAATTGAATATAACGATTCCAACGCAAAATTTATTTTTGACAATTCTGTACTTATCTGTAGATTGATTGATGGAAAGTATCCAAATTATGAAGCCGTTATACCAAGGGAAAACCCAAATAAACTTACCATTGGTAGAACACAGTTTTTAAATTCTGTACGACGTGTATCAATTTTCTCAAACAAGACTACACATCAAATAAGGCTAAAAATTGCTGGTGCTGAACTTAATATTTCAGCTGAAGATATTGACTACTCAAACAAAGCAGAAGAGCGTTTAACCTGTGATTACCAAGGTGATGATATGCAAATTGGGTTTAACTCTCGCTTTTTAACCGAAATGTTAAACAATTTAAGCTCTGATGACGTACAACTAGAAATGAGCTTACCAAACAGAGCAGGAATTCTAACTCCAATTGATGGCTTAGATGAAGGCGAAAATGTAACCATGCTAGTAATGCCTGTGATGTTAAACAACTAAATTAATTCAACTCTATAAAAAGAAAAAGCCACTCAGTTGAGTGGCTTTTTTAATTATCTCGAATAAACTAACTAACTAATAAAACTAAGAGATAACTTTATCTTTTAATGAATAATATTAATTGCTAAAGGATAAGTTGGAGTTTCACCATTACTCGCCTTTATTGCATTGATTACTGGAAAAATTATTGCTATAAATGCCAATGCGATAAGCCCTAAAATTCCTAATCCTAAGAATAGAATCAATGGAATGCAAATAATAGAATAAATAAGAATACTCAATTGAAAATTTACAATATTCTTACCATGTATATCCATCTGATACACTTTTTCTTTATTGGTTATCCAAAGAATTAAAGGCAGAATTAAACTCCCAAAACCTAGTACTAAAGTGACCAATTGGCTGAGGTGAGTTAATACAATAAGTTGTCTATCTTGTCTCATGGCTAAAAATGATTTGATTGATTACTAATTGGACGCAAATGTTAACTAAATGTTACATTTTGAGTCAAAATATAATTTCGTTTTTAAACATTTTACATACTTTTAAAAGCTAAACTATTATATCTTTACTAGTCTAGTAAAACAGCAAACTAATTGATAAATAAAACTTCAAATAAAGATTACCAAAAAATAATTCGCTTCACATTTATTTACTTTTTTAGTTTAATGTTATTGGGGTTGTTTGTAACATTATGGCATCTGAATGTGATTCATTTTAGTTTTAACGATAATGCAAATGATGTTGATAGTATTTTCTATTTGAATTATGATGTATCACAATTGGATGATACTGAAGAAAACAAATTAATTAAATACGGTTATGATTTATTTATAAATACACCTCAACATATTGGTCCTGGCAATGGCAATTCAGAAAAAATTTACTCTGGAAACAGATTAGCATGTAACAACTGCCACCTCAACGCTGGTACTAAACCTCATGCTATGCCATTAATAGGAGTGATAAATCGTTTTCCACAATATAGAGGACGTGAAAACAAAATTGGTACTATTGAAGAACGAATTAACGGTTGCTTTGAACGAAGTTTAAACGGAAAAGTTTTACCAATTGAAAGTGATGAAATGACAGCGTTAATTAGTTATTTAAATTGGTTAAATAGATATGCGCCAAAAGATGGAAATATTGAAGGGCAAGGATTAAAAGAAATAAAAATTCCAAACAGAGAAATTAATCTAGAGAACGGAAAAAAAGTTTTTGATAATGTATGCATTAAATGTCATGGTTCTGATGGCAAGGGTATTATATTGTTAAATGAATATACATATCAATATCCTCCTCTTTGGGGAAATGATTCTTATAACAATGGTGCAGGTATGAATAGAGTAATTACAGCTGCACAATTTATAAAAGCCAATATGCCCTTTGATGAAACATACGAATCTCTTAAACTAACAGATGACGAAGCCTATGATGTTGCTGGCTATATTAACCAAATGCAGCGACCAATAAAATCTAATCTTAATCTTGATTTCCCAGATCTATTAAAGAAACCTGTATCAACACCTTATCCTCCTTATGAAGATCATTTTACAGTTGAGCAACACCAAAAAGGTCCTTTTCAGCCCATAATTGAGTTTTATAAAAAAAAGCACAACATCACAAAGACTAAGTAATTTTAGTTAACAATAAGTTTTTTAATAACAAATTTATCATCAGCAAATATCTTGACCAAATAAATCCCTGAAGGTAAACCTAAATTAAAAGGTACATTATTTTCAACTTTAAGTTGTTTAACTTGTTTGCCTAAAATATCAAAAAGCATCATTCTTGCCTCAGATTTTAATCCAGAAATAGTTAGCCTATTTTCTGCTGGATTTGGATATATTTTAATATCGTCAAAGGTATCAATCTCTGTATTAAGAGTATTTTCAACTGTAAAGGTTGCTTGCTTACTAATATTATTTCCACATTCGTCTGTTAAAGTAAAAGTAACCGTTTCAGTCCCTACAGAGTTACAATCATAACTCAATCCAGAACTATCATCAGAAATTGTTGTATTACCACAATTATCTTCTCCAGAAAAACTAGCTAACCAGTTATTAAATATATCTACTGGATTTGTTACGCCATCGCAAGAAAAAGTATAATCAATTGGCTCTGCTATCCAAGTAGGATTTGTAGTATCTAATATAGTAAATGTAGCTTCTTTAGTAATAATATTGCCACATTCATCAGATAATGTAAACATTACTGTTTCAGAGCCTGTTGCAGCACACAAGTTACTTAATCCAGAACTGTTGTGACTCACTGTAGCGTTTCCGCAAGAAACTGTGCCAGAAAAACTGCTCAACCAATTTGCAAAAGCATTTTCAGGATCTGAAGTTCCATCACATTCAACAGTCATATTTGATGGTTCGTTAGTCCATGAAGGTGCTTCAAATGAAATTCTTTTTACTTCTCCAGTAAAAATATTAACATAATACACAAAACCATCCAAAGGGTTTTGCATCATATGCACTATACCTGCTCCAGTGTTTATAGGAGCTAATTCTGAAATATTGCTAATCCAATTTTGAGTTCCATCTGTAAGAGTTGCTGTATTAATCCAGTTTCTGACATAATCTGTAAATAAATATTTACCTGTCATACTACTTCCTAAAGCATTACCTTCAATATATACTCCAGCAATAGCAGTATTTCCTCTAAATTGAATTCCTGTTGTTGGCGAACCAGAAATACCTACTCTTGGATCTGTTGGTGTTGTGCCATTAAACCATGGTACTCTTGCATCGTTACTATTACCATGCCTCCAAGCGACTTCTGGTCTGTCATGAACATAACGTCTTAAGGCAGGATCAACATTGTCTACCCAGTTTGTAGGCTGAGGGCAATTATCCCTAAATAACGCATTACCTTCGTCAGGATTAGTAGCTCCACTATTATAATAACTATTTAGCTGTGTTTGACCTTCATACAATGGCCAACCTCCATTTAAACCTCCTTTATCAAAAATGTGTAAATCTTCCCAAGTGTTCCAACCTACATCTGCTACAAAAATAGTTCCTGGATTACCATCATTAGGATTTGTACTTCCACTTCCTGGTTGAATAGACATTCTAAATGGATGACGCAATCCCATTGCCCACATTCTTGATTCTGGTGATCTTGGGTTGGATGCGTTATAGTGTGGGTTGGAAGGTACTCCATCTCCAGTAATAGGGTCTAAACGCAGCACTTTTCCACAGAGCGAAGTAATCATCTGGCTTCTAAAAGCTCCAACATTTTCTTCTGGTCTCAAAATACCATCATTAATAGCTTGCTGATAATAAGTTTCGCTTGCACTACCAACATCAGTTGATGAATAACTTGCATTATCTCCAGTTGAGACCAACAAAGTTCCATCGTTGGCAAAAATTACAGTTCCTCCAGCGTGTGATTCGTGTGTTAAAGGTACTCCTGTTGAAACCGATTCTCCTAAAAGTACTGTTCTTGAGTTGTAATCTGTTGTTAAAGGATCACTACCAATATTAAGTTGATAACGAGTTAGCCTACTTATGGAAGCTTCATAATAATCATTATCATTTGGATCGTATTGAGGTGTGCCATAATTAATGAGGTGCTCTCTGTCAACCATATAATACATATAGACCAATCCATTACTTTCAAAATTTGGATCGAGGCAAAAACTTGCAAACCCAAAATCTCTCCAATCACCTACCTCATCTGAAATATCCAAAACTGGAGTAGTTTGTTTAACGTAAGAAGAACCGTTCCAGTTAGACACATAAACATGGCCTCGTTTTTCCCAAACAAACATTTTTGTTCCATCTTCATTAAATACAACTCCCATTATAGTATTGTAACCTGATTGTATTAAATCGTGACTAAAGTTTGGACTCTGTGTATTTAACTGAACTTCAGATAGCTGAATACTATTATCAGAACCACATTGGGTATCGAAATTAATTCTATAATATCCATAAGACACCGAATTACTGAAATTATAGGTTCTTTGATGAAATCGTGTACTGATACAAGGAATTACTCCAGTAGCTATTTGGGTAAAATTACTACCATCGTTAGAGCCATATATCGTATAGTTTTGAGGGTCTCTATTTGGGCTATCGTTTGCTGTTGTTATGGTAATTGAAGTTGCAATTTTTGAGTTTCCACCTAAATCAACCGTAAAACCCATTCCATCTCCAAAATTAAAGTCTAAAAATTTGGTCGATGTTGAACCATCAATAATATTGGCAACAGCTTCATTTGCTGGAGAACTTACCGAACCAAACTCTGTTATTGCCATTGTTGGAGAAAAAATTGGTTCTTGGGAAAAGCCAAAAAATATTCTCATAAACAAGAAACTTGAAAAAATTGTGGCTTTAAAAAAAGATTTTAAATAATAGCAAAACATAACGCAGAGTTTACAATAAAAAGTAAAAAATGATTTTGCTATTAATCAATAAGCTAAATTACAAAATAGTTATGTATAAACTTGTTAAACTTTTGGGTTTTCGATTAAACCCTAAAAAGATAGACAACTATAACAGAGCATCATAGAGAATTTCTACAGGATGGTTAGCTTTCTTTTTAACACCATCAAATATCTGATGCCTACAACTGGTTCCGTTTGCTGCCAATACTATTTTATCGTTGGAATTTCTAAGCATCGGAAACAAGACTTGATTGGCAATTTTTTGACTTAGTACATAGTGCTCTTTTTCATATCCAAAAGAACCTGCCATACCACAACAACCTGATGGGATTTCGCTAACAGTGTAGTTTAAAGGCAAACTCAAAATATGTTTTGTGTATTTGGTTTGAGATAGTGCTTTTTGATGGCAATGACCATGCAATTGGATCTGCTTGTATTCCTTAGTAAACATTTCAGAACTAATATGCTTTGCTTCAATTTCTTTAGCTAAAAATTCATCAATTAAAAATACTGATTTACTCAATTTAATAGCTTCTTCTCTCAACGAATCATCAACAAGGTTAATATATTCGTCTCTAAAGCTCAGAATTGCTGAAGGCTCTATACCAATTAATGGAACTTCTTCTGAAATTAACTCTATAAATTGAGTTACATTCTTGGTTGCAATTTCCTTAGCCTCTTTTAAAAACCCTTTTGATATATAGGCTCTTGCGCTTTCTTGATGCTCTACCATTAAGACTTGATAACCTAATTTGTTTAACAGAAGAATCGCTTTTTTACCAATTTCAACATCATAAAAATTAGTATATTCATCACAAAACAAATAGACTTTTCTTAGTTTTTCATTCTGCTTAAATGATTTAAACCATTGTCTTAATGTTTGTTTTTGAAGTTTAGGCAACGAACGCTTAGATGATATTCCTAAAATCACTTTAAACCAATTTTGTTTAATCAATACATTATGCATTGAAGGAAATTTAGAAGCTATTTTGTTCAGTTTAGCATTATTAGCTATCAGTTTATCTCTCAATGATCTGGACTTGTCTTTATGATATTGGTATTGAAATTCAGCCTTAAGCGTTGCCATATCAATATTTGAAGGACATTCAGATTTGCAACCTTTACAGGAAATGCACAAATCCATAGCTTCTTTTATCTCAGTATGATTAAATGGGTTCTCTTTTGTGTTCTGCGTTAAAAACTCACGCAACACATTGGCTCTTCCTCTAGTAGTATCTTTTTCATCAAGAGTTGCTCTATAACTTGGACACATGGTACCTCCAGCAAAATTCAGTTTCCTACAATCGCCAGAACCATTACATTTTTCAACACTTCTTAGAATACCTCCTTCTTCATTAAAATTAAATATAGTTTCTATTTTAGGAATCTCAACATCTACTTCATAACGTAAATTTTCATCCATTGGTTTTGCATTAACAATCTTACCTGGATTAAAAATATTATTCGGATCCCAAGTTTGCTTTATGCTTTTAAAAAGCTCATAGTTTTTTTCTCCAAGAACTAACGGAATAAACTCGGCTCTCACACGTCCATCACCATGCTCACCACTTAACGAACCATGATATGACTTGACTAATTTTGCTGAAGCTTTACTAATTTCTCTAAAAAGTTTAACGTCTTCAGAAGATTTTAAATTTAATATTGGCCGCAAGTGTAATTCGCCAGCTCCAGCATGTGCATAATACACAGCTTTTTGATTATAAGATGTCATCAAAGCTGTAAAGGCTGTAATATATTCTGGTAAATCTTCAACAGCAACTGCAGTGTCTTCGATACATGCTACTGCTTTTTTATCACCAGGAATGTTAGATAGAAGACCTAAACCTGCTTTGCGTAAGTTCCAAACACTTTCAGTTTCCTTATCAATAATTTTTGGATAAGCATAGCCCAATTTTTTTTCTTGCAATTCAAGAATTAATTCCTTTGCCTTAGACTTAGCTTCTATTAAGGTATCTTCCCTAAACTCAATAATTAAAATAGCTTCTGGGTCTCCTTCTACAAAAAATCGATTCTTCTGCTGTTCAATATTGTTTTTCGTGCAATCTAAAATAGTCTTATCCATAAGTTCACAAGCAGTAATATCCTTTTGCATGGCAATGATTGTTGCCTGTAAACTTTCTTCAATAGAATTAAAATGTGCTGCTACTAAAACCACATTAGGTTTAGGTAGTGGCACAAGATTGAGTTTGATTTCGGTTGTGAATGCTAAAGTTCCTTCTGAGCCACAAAGAAGATCACAAAAATTAAAATCTTTATCAGAATTTTTAAAAATGTTAGAGCTTAACAAAGCATCTACTGCATAACCAGTATTTCGTCTTGTCACAGTTTTCTTTGGGAAATTGTTTTCTATTTCCTGCTGTACCTCAGTTTTAGATAAAGCATCAAAAATTTGATGATAGAGTTTACCTTCTAAAGTTTGAGCTTTTATTTTCTCTTGAAATTCATCTATAGAATTTTGATTAAAAACGACTTCACTTCCATCGCTTAAAATGGCTTTTAACTCTAGAACGTGATCTCTTGTTGAACCATAAACAATAGATGCAGATCCACAAGAATTATTTCCAACCATTCCTCCTATCATACATCTATTCGCTGTAGATGTGTTTGGACCAAAAAACAAACCATAAGGTTGCAAAAATACATTGAGTTGATCTCGAACTACTCCAGGCTGAACTCTAACCCAGTTTTCATTAGTATTAATTTCTAAAATTTGATTAAAGTGTTTAGATATATCTACCACAATACCATCACCTACACATTGACCAGCTAAGGAAGTTCCAGCAGCTCTAGGAATTAGCGATATGTTTTTTTTATTGGCAAACTTTATTAATTCTTTTATATCGTTGCTGTTTTTAGGCAATGCCACAGCCAATGGTAATTCTCTATATACAGAAGCATCAGTAGCATAGAGTGCTCTCATCATGTTATCGTAATGAAGGTCGCCAGATAGCTGTTGTTGTAGTGTGTTAAGTTCTATATTCAAAAAGAAAATTTAATTGAGAGATAAAGATATTTAAATAAAATATGTTTTAACTATAGTTTTTATTGAAGTTAACAAACGTTAAAAAAAAACTAATTTCCAAAAATTTGTTTCAAAATTATTAACTTGTGTGTTCTCAATCTATTCGTGTAAAATCTCACTTATTTTAATTTTAAAACTAATTTTTAATCAACAAAAAATGAATAATTTATGAAACGAAGAAATTTTATTCAATATGCTGGTTTAGGTGCTGGTGCTTTGATGATGCCTTCGCTTTTGATGGGAAATAATATTTCTGCAGAAGCATTGCTTAATCCTGGTTTAGACGTCGCAGCCAAAAAACAATTGGCAGATGTTGCACTTAACACAGCAAGATCTCTAGGAGCTTCATATGCAGATGCTCGTATTGGTAGATATCTCAACCAGTATGTATTTACAAGAGAAGACAAAGTTCAAAACGTTGTAAATACCGAATCATTTGGTATTGGAGTTAGAGTAATCGCTAACGGAACTTGGGGATTTGCCTCAACTAACAATGTGTCTCCAGATGGAATTAAAAAAGCTACAGAACAAGCAGTTGCTATTGCAAAGGCCAACTCCAAAATTCAAAAAGAAGAAGTTGTTCTTGCTCCAGTAAAATCTCATGGTGAAGTATCTTGGAAAACTCCAATCACTAAAGATTTTAAAGATGTTCCTGTTGCTGAAAAAGTAGATTTACTTTTAAGTACAAATAAAGCTGCCATGGATAATGGCGCTAACTTTGTAAACTCTGCCTTGTTTATGGTTAACGAGCAAAAATATTTTGCATCTACCGAAGGTTCATATATTGACCAAGATGTTCATAGAATTTGGCCAACTTTTGGAGTCACAGCTATTGATAGATCTGCTGGTAAATTTAAGTCTCGACAAGCATTAAGTGCTCCAATGGGATTAGGTTATGAGTATATGGATGGTTTAGCATCTGAAAAAATTGCTGGTCCTGATGGAACTGGTTTAATTGGCTACAGAAATAGCTATGATATGGTTGAAGATGCCACTTTAGCAGCTCAACAAGCTAAACAAATGCTTTCAGCAAAATCTGTCGACGCTGGTAAATATGATTTAGTTCTTGATCCAAACCACTTAGGATTAACTATTCACGAATCTGTTGGACATCCTTTAGAACTAGATAGAGTTTTAGGCTACGAAGCCAATTATGCTGGAACTAGTTTTGCCACATTAGACAAGTGGAAGTCTGGAGACTTCAAATATGGTAGTGATATTGTAAACTTAGTTGCCGATAAAACACAAGTTGGTTCTCTTGGTGCAGTTGGATATGATGATGAAGGCGTTAAAACCAAAAAATGGGATTTGGTTCGCAATGGAGTTTTAAAGAACTATCAAGCTATTCGAGATCAAGTGCACATGATTGGGCAAAACGAATCACATGGTTGCTGCTATTCTCAAAGTTGGAACGATGTACAATTCCAGCGTATGCCTAACGTTTCGTTAGAACCAGGAACTGAAAAATACTCAGTTAATGATATGGTTAAAGATGTCGAAAAAGGCATTTACATAGCTGGTAGAGGTTCTTACTCTATTGATCAGCAACGTTATAATTTCCAATTTGGTGGTACTGTATTTTATGAAATAAAAGATGGAAAAATAGCAGGTATGCTTGACGATGTAGCTTACCAATCTAATACACAAGAATTCTGGAATTCATGTACAAAGATTTGTGATGAAAGTGATTACCGAATTTTCGGTTCATTCTTTGACGGAAAAGGACAACCTTCACAGGTTAGTGCTGTATCACATGGTAGTTCAACTACTCGTTTTAATGATGTTAATGTCATTAATACAGGTAGAACCATTTAATTATTCGTTTTACAATAAATAAAAAATACAATGGCAATATATACTAAAGAAGAAGCAAGACGCATTATGGAAAAAGCCTTGAGCTTTTCAACTGCTGATGCTTGCGAAGTAAATTTAAGTGGAAGCGAAAGTGGAAATATTCGCTATGCGCGAAACACAGTTTCAACAGCTGGCCACAGATCCAATCAAAATTTAGTGGTTCAGTCCAATTATGGAAAAAAATATGCTACAACTACTATTGATGAATTTGATGATGAATCGCTTAAAAAAGCTGTTTTACGATCTGAAGAATTAGCTAAAATTTCTCCTGAGAACCCTGAGTTTATGGGAATATTAGGTCCGCAAACTTATGACGAGTCTGTAACTTATAGTGATGCAACTGCTAACATAACACCAGAGTTTAGAGCAATGGTTGCTAATAGTAGTATAGAACCAGCAGCTGCAAAAGATGTTACAGCAGCAGGTTTTTTAGATGATTCGGCTGGTTTTTCAGCCATGATGAATACTAAAGGCTTATTTGCTTATAACAAGTCGACCAATATCAATTTTACTGTAACCATGAGAAGTAACGATGGTACAGGTTCTGGTTGGGTAACAAGAGATTTTAACGATGTTACCAAATTTGATGCTGCTGAAGCATCGCAGATAGCAATTGATAAAGCTCTAATGTCCAGAGAAGCTAAAGCCATAGAGCCAGGTAAATATACTGTTATATTAGAACCAGCAGCTTCTATAGGATTGTTAGGAAATATGGGAGGAGCTTTTAATGCTCGTACTGCTGATGAAGGTAGAAGTTTTATGAGTAAAGAAGGTGGTGGCACCAAATTAGGCCAAAAAATTGTTGATGAACGTATCAATATTTGGTCTGATCCTCTGCATCCAGATGTTCCTACTGGAACTTGGAATGGTGAAGGTATGCCTCTAAAGAAAACACAATGGATTGAAAATGGTGTTGTAAAAAACCTATCTTATGATCGATTTTGGGCTCAAGAAAAAGGTGTTGATCCTGTTCCATTCCCATCAAATTTTATTATGGAAGGTGGTGACGCTTCTTTAGAAGACTTAATAAAAGACACTAAAAAAGGAATTCTTGTAACAAGGTTGTGGTATATACGTGGAGTTGACCCTCAAACCTTGCTGTTTACTGGATTAACAAGAGATGGAACTTTTTATATAGAAAACGGGCAAATTAAGCATCCTGTTAAGAACTTCAGATTTAACGAAAGTCCTATCATTATGCTTAATAACTTGGAAACACTTGGTCAGCAAGTTCGTATTGATGGAAACTTAATTCCTTATATGAAAGTAAGGGATTTCACCTTTACGAGTTTATCAGACGCAGTTTAGATTATTTTAATGCAATTAAAACTGGTTGATATAAGATTATATCAACCAGTTTTTTATTATTTTTTAATAGTAAATTCTCTAAATTACTTTTATTTTTTAAATTAGTATGAGTAAATAAATTAATCTGCGTTTTTAAGGAATAACATTCCTATTATTTACTAATATAATTGGAGATAACAAAATAATGTTTGTTGTTTCTTATATTTCAATAATTAATGGTTGATATAATTTATTATATACTTTTTTGAACGCAGTTATTATAATAATTAATATAGTACTGATTGCTGGGGCAATTCAAGGTTTTCTATTTGTACTTTTCCCTGTTATTTCTAAAAAAAAAATAAGCAAAACCATTGTTTTTTTAAATACAATGGTATTTTTTATATCAGCCAATAATTTACAAGCCTGGTTAAGTAGTAGCAAATTTGCGTTCCAAGGATATATTCTAAGTAATCTCGAAATACCATGGTATATGCTAGTAGTACCGAGTTTTTTTCTTTTTCTTAACAGCTACTTAGAACAAAATATATCTAAAAGACTACTAAAAATAACACTTGCTTTTTTTACCCTACAAATATTTCTGAGAATTATTTTAATTAGTATTGGTTATTCATCTTATAACAATAATATCATCAATGATTATACAAAAGTTGAAGAAACAATAAATGCACTATTTTCTGTTTTTATATTTATATTATCAATCAAAATTCTATTTTTTGATTTCAAATCTTATCAAAAAGCAATTTATTTTAGTGATTTAAAATGGCTTCGAGCATTTATATATTTAGGAGTTTTTATCATATCTTTCTGGATATTTGCAATTGCTATAAATTATTACACAAATAATAAATATCAAAATATAACCTATTTGCCTCTAAGGCTATTTAGTTCGCTTTTAATTTATTGGATAGGATATCAAGGTTTATTCAGATTTAATTTAATGGAAAACAGGATTGCATTGAAAAAAAAGCTTTCGAATTCAATTAAAAATAGTAAACCAACAAAACAAATTTACAAAGAGAATATTGAAGAAATAGAATTTTTAAATAATTATATTATTAAAAGCAAAATTTTCTTAGATCCAAATTTAAGCCTAAATGATTTTGCTCTTAAAATAGGCAAAAGTAAAAACCATATTTCAAATCTAATTAATACTCAGACCAATTATAACTTTTCTGATTATATTAACTGTTTTAGGGTAAACTTTGTGAAAAAAATATTAGTAAATTCTGAGTATTCCAATTATACAGTTATTGCCATAGGTTTAGAGGCTGGATTTAATTCAAAATCAACATTTTATAAAGCATTTAAAAAGTTTACAGGAAAATCACCTACTTCTTACAGAAAAGAAAATGAATAAGTAGAAATTTGTCCTATTTACTCATTTTAGAACATTTTAGGACAATCTTCAAATTAACAATTCTTAGCTTTAAAAAATTCTAATTCTTAAATTATGAAAAAGCTAGTGCGTATAATTTTACTATCCTCATACTTAATGTTTCACAGTTGCTATAGCTACAAAACCGTAAATAATGAAAAACATGACTTGGAGCTCAACCAAAATTATAAAGTTGTTACGACTAATGAAATAACTTTAAAAGGAAAACTTATTAGTATAAGTAATGATACACTTACATTAACCAAAAAAAGAAAAAATACTTCAGTTACTTTTTTAAACGTAAAATCAATTAAGAAAAGAAAATTCTCTTATTTAAAAACCATTGGCTTACCTATAACTATAATAACTATTTCTTTTGCAATTGTATTAGAAAGTGTGTCGGATTTGGATATAGGACCTAAAAGAAAACCTTCTTCATTGTAACAAAAAATATATCCTAATTTATACAAAATAAAAAATTTAGGACATAGTAAAAACTATTAAAAATAAATTTATTCCTAAAAATGAATAACATGAAAACAAAACTTTTAATAATATCCATCTGCTCACTACTCTTAGCAAACTGTAGTAATGACGACGATAATGGTTCTCAACCAACACTTCCGCCAATAACACAAACAGGCGAAAATACATTTGGTGCTTATGTAAACGGCAACTTATTAATACCAAGAGATGGCACAGGAACCATAATGGGCCCTGATTCTGGAATGTCTTTTGTTGCTGGTGGTATCCCACCTCAAGTAACTTATAATGAAATTAAAATTCATGACTATAAAAGTGGTAATGGAGGTCTTTTGGATATCCATATTATAAACCTGCATGAAAACGGCGAAGGCATCTTTACCCTAAACGAAAGCAACTGCGAAGGTAATGTTGATGCCTACCCAACATTAAACATTAGGTGTAGATGGTGGGATGAATCATTACAACAATTTAAGTGGTTCTGTTCCATTGAGGGAGAGGGTTCATTGTCGATTACACGTTATGATTTTGACAACCAAATCGTGTCAGGTACATTTTACTGCAAAGCAGTAAATAGTAATGACGCATCAGAGATTATTGAAATAACCGAAGGAAGGTTTGACATAAATTGGGGAACGCTACCCTATACCTCCTTCAATTAAAAAAGGGTGTCACGGCAATGACACCCAATAAAATAAACAAAACACTATAAAATCATTGTTTCATCTATTAATCAATTAAAATTATGAAAAAATTAGTACTAACTGCTTTAATGACCTTGTTTTTAACAAATAATTATGCTCAAGAATCCCAAGAAATAAACCAACCCATAGACAGTTTATTAAAAAATGTAAACAAGCAAACTCTTACCTCTGGTATTTTATATGAAAGGGTAATGCCAATTGCAAATTTGATAGAGTTTAATAAACAAAATCAAATTTCTAACCTGCACCATTTTGAACAAGCTCTTAACGAAATTTATAAAGCTTCCAACAAGTCCAAATTTATCGATTATAAACTAATGCGTACACATTATGACAATGCTTACAATATAGTAGATGTTGGGATAATCAATACACTTATTAATACCCTAAATTATGTAGAAGAAAATGAAAATGAGGGAGCACTAAAATTAAATTCCAACAATGTACTGGAAACTATCAATGGTAAAGACCCCTTTTTACTAAACCATGTCTTTATTGCAGCACCCTTAAAAGACTATGCCATGGGTAACACAATTACCTATAGGTTTAAAGATAGCTTTATTTTTCAAAATACAGATAATAATGACTTAGCAAAGCTAGAAGTTGATTTTGGTGATGGGCAAAATAGACTAATAGTGCAGAATCATAAAATTGTTACAAAAAATATAATTGTTAATTACACTGAGAGCGGATTTAAAACATTGGTTTTTAAAGCAACCCTTACCGATGGTAAAATTATAACGACAAAAGGTAATTTACATATTAAACTAACAAGCTCAAATAGAGACCCTGACCCTTTAGTTGATGATTTTACATTGGTCTCAACTATTCCGTTTCAAGGATATGAAGAAACTGAACCAGTATATGGAGAACTGGAATACCGTGTTTTTTACCACACCAACAATGGAAATACACAGCGTACTTTGGTAAAACCTATTGTAATAATTGATGGTTTTGATCCCTTGGATTCTAGAAAAATACAAGATAGTGACTCTCCTTTACCTTCTGAAGACCATAATTCCATTGAAGAAATGATGATATATTATGAGAATAATAACAAGAGAGAAATTATTCCTCTTCTGAGAGAATTAGGTTATGATGTTGTTATAGTAAACCATCCTACTTATACTAGAGGTACAAAAACCATTGATGGAGGTGCAGATTATATAGAAAGAAACGCAATGAACCATGTAACACTATACCAACATCTAAACAATACCGTGTTAAATAATGGTAGCAATCAGCAACTTGTCATTGTTGGTCCAAGTATGGGTGGACAAATATCACGCTATGCATTAAGTTATATGGAAAAAAACAATATACCTCATAATACAAGACTTTGGGTAAGTATAGATAGCCCACATTTAGGTGCTAATATACCTATAGGAGTGCAGTCATTAATTCATATACTTCATGATAATACAGACAGTGTAGGTGCAGAAGATTTTGTTGAAAACTGGTTAGGCTCTACAGCTGCTAAACAACAATTGATTGAACAATATAACGGAAGAAAGGTTATAAATTTTTATGGTTTACAGATTCTCAGTGACTACCTTAAAACAGATTATTTTGATGGAAAAACAATATCTCAAGGATATTCTGAGACTAGAGGACATCCTTTTTTTACACAGTTTTATAATAATATGTATACTAATGGATTAAATAACAGTAAGGGCTATCCACAAAACACTCGTACTATATCTATAGTAAATGGTTCTTTAAACGGATCTAAAGACTATCAAAATCCTTTTCAAAATCTTGGTACTGGATTAAGTGGTACAGCAATAACCGACCAATTTGCAAATAATGGAGCGAAAACTCTAAAAATTGAAGGTGATGCAAATATAATTGGACATATTGTTACACTTGAGTCATATTTTATGGCAGCACCAAATGAATCACATAAATCATCTTACTTTAAGAAAAAAGTTTTTTTAGGTTGGGATTATTATCATCGATATGCAGAAAACATAAATTCTAGAGGAAATATGGATAATATCCCTGGAGGCTGGTATCCTTCTCAAAGGGATTTAGCTCACGCAATATTAGGAGAAGCTCCTTTTGAACCAATATTAGGTGATATCACAAATTGGTCTATTGGCGTAAATGACTGGAATGTAGATAATCTTGAACATGTAAGTTCTTTTATTCCGACAGCAAGTGCTTTAGGTTTTAAATCTCCGAATTTCGATTGGAATGAAACTTTTGATAGAAACCTAGTTTGTACAGATGAAATACCATTTGATAGCTATTTTGGACCTTCCATTAATGAACAACATACATCATTCACTGAACAAAGTGTTCAGTGGTTATTAGAAGAATTAGCTGGAAATCCTCAAGACCCTTATTTTCCAGTTAAACCAGATTACTTAAATGGTGTTTTTAGTGTTTGCTCAAATCAATATAAAACTTATACATTTGATCAATGCAAAATACCAGGGAATGTTAATACTTGGGAAGTTTCTCCAAACTTGAGTATTGTTTCAAATACAGCAAATTCATTAACTGTGACCACTAATATGGATCATAGAAATTCAGGATGGATAAAAGCAACTTTTGGAAATGGTATTACAATTACAAAGAATATTTGGGTAGGAAAACCTGCTACTCCAACTTCATTAACAGGTCCATCAACTGTACAAACTGGAGCATTAGTAAACTACAATACAAAAATAACAGGTGGTTCTAGTTCATATGATTGGATTTTACCCTACCCTTTTGATGTGTCAAACCCAATAAATTATTTTAACACAAATTGGAATATGCTGCCTACAACAAGCAATTATATTACTGCAATGACAGGTTATGGAGGCAATAATGGTTGGGTGCAAGTTCGCGGAGAGAACAATTGTGGAGTAGGAGGTGTTAAAAAAATATGGGTTACTCATGACTCTAATGGAGGTGGAGGTATACCAATTGCAAATGATGACACATCTGAAACAGGATTACCTTATAACTACTTTAAAGTCTATCCAAATCCTTCTAATAAGATCATTAATATAGGCCTAGTTAATGAAAAAGACAAACCTGAAAAAAACTTAAAGATTTTTGGAGAACTCTATGATTTATTGGGTAATAAATTACAACATGTATCTATTGAAAATAATAAAGCCATAATAAATGTATCAAGGTTGATTACCGGAAGCTATATACTTTACATATATTCTGGTAACAACATTGAAAGTCATAAGATAATCATTAAATAAATTTCTGTTTTAAAAAAGGCTTAAAATTTTATTTTAAGCCTTTTTTTTATTCCTCATTTTAACAAAAACAATGTATAAAACTGTTAATAGAATCTAAACAAGTCGTTCAGAATTAATAATAATCAATAAATTGGACTACTAAATTATCATAAGCTCTAAACCCATCAGTCATTGAATAACGCATTTTTTTTTACAAGACTTCAATACGAATCAGGCGATTGGGATGTTGACCAACGCATGCCTTCCAACCTGCTCAATTCATTGGTTGAATACACAACATTAAAGGTCGACACAAAAGAGAATATTATTCCGCTGAGTAGTGATGATATTTTTAATTGTCCTTTTTGCTATTTATCTGGTCATAAATTGGTACAATTCACAAAAAAGGAACGAGATAATTTTAAAAAATATGTTTTAAATGGAGGCTTTGTATTTGTGGATGATTGTAACCATGATATTGATGGCTTATTCTCAAAATCATTTGAGAAACAAATGGAAGATATTTTTCCAAATGAGCTAAAAAAAATACCTAACAATCATGAACTATACAATGTATTTTTCAAATTTGAAGATGGACCTCCAACAACTTCGCAAGAGCTAAATGGTTGGGGAGACGATTTGGTTCATGATTACTTAAAAGCTATTGAAGTCAATGGTAGAATTGGTGTATTATTTAGCAATAAAGACTATGGTTGCGAATGGGATTACGACTTTAGAAACAAACGATGGTATAAAAACGACAACACACGCTTTGCGGTAAATATAGTGATGTACGCACTCACATCATAACACAAAATTATGGATAAAAACTTAGCAACAATTGAACAAGAAGTAAACGGTTTAACCACAAAACTTTCCGATTTAAAAAAAGAAATTGGCAAGGTCATTATTGGACAGGAAGAAACCGTTGAACAACTTATCATTACTTTTCTAGCTGGAGGTCATGCCTTATTAGAAGGTGTTCCTGGTTTAGCAAAAACTTTAATGATCAGAACTTTAGCTGAAACGGTCGATTTAAAATTTAAGCGTATTCAGTTTACTCCAGATTTAATGCCTTCAGATATTATAGGTACAGAGATTTTAGAGGAAGACCATTCCACTGGGAAGAAGTTTTTCAAATTTAGTAAAGGTCCTATTTTTGCCAATATCATTTTAGCAGATGAAATCAACAGAACACCTCCAAAAACACAAGCAGCTTTACTGGAAGCTATGCAAGAATTTGAAGTGACCTATTCAGGAAATACGTATCATTTAGATAGACCTTTTTTCATTTTAGCCACACAAAACCCAATTGAGCAATCTGGAACGTTTCCATTACCTGAAGCACAGCAAGATCGTTTTTTATTTTATATAAAAATTGGTTATCCAACAGCATCAGAAGAAACGACCATTTTAAAAGCTACCACTGGAACTAAATCTAAAAAACCATCAAAAATCATTTCAGCAGAAGAAATCATAAGGCTTCAAGAGCTAGTTAGAGAAGTACCAATTAGCGACGATTTAATTGCTTATGTGAGCAAAATTGTAAGAGCCACTAGACCAGAAACATCAGACAATTCTTATGTAAAAGAATGGGTAAGTTGGGGAGCTGGGCCAAGAGCTGGACAAGCCATAATAGTTACAGCAAAAGCTAGAGCATTAATGGAAGGTAGACTCGCTGTTACACCAGACGATTTAAAAAAAGTAGCTTTCCCTGTATTAAGACACAGAGTTATTGTAAACTTTAGAGCTGAAGCTGAAGGAATTACTTCAGACCAGGTTACTGAAGAGTTATTTAAAAGTATAAAACTTTAAGCATAGTAACGTGAAACAAGATTATCGTCAATTATTAAAACCAGAAATTATCAATTCTGTTTCAGGAATGGCTTTGATTTCGCGTGTTATAGTTGATGGTTATTTAAATGGTTTAAATCATAGCAGACGTGTTGGTGCTGGAATGGAGTTTAGCCAATTTAGAGGTTATGAGCCAGGAGACGATTTGCGTTTACTCGACTGGAAAATGCTCGCTCGTTCTGGTCGTTATTACATTAAACAATCTGAAATTGAAACCAACATTTCTATAAAATTTATTTTAGACACTAGTAATTCCATGCTTCACAAAGAAGGAGATATGTCTAAAATGGATTTAGCTAAAGTTCTTATTGCTTCTTTAGCCTATTTGTCTCACAATCAAGGTGATGCCGTCGGTTTGTTTGCTCTTAACGAACAACAATTACATAGCATAGAACCAAAAATTCAGAAACAACATTATAATAGAATGTTATTGGAGTTAATCAACATTCAACCTCAAGGGAAATGGCCTCAAGGTTCAGATTCGTCTTTTAAACTTCATGACAACACACATAAAGAATTGATTTTTTTCATCACAGATATGTATGAGCATGATGAAGAATTAACCAATTTTATCAAACGCTTAAAAACCATGAGAAATGAAGTGGTTGTTCTACATTTAATGGGTGAAAACGAGTTGAAGTTTAACTACAAAGGTTTGATTACTTTTGAAGATTTAGAAACTGGAACCAAACTAAAAGTAGATGCAAAAGCTGCAAAAAAACAATACAAAAAGTTACTGAAGGAGAAAATGAAAGCCACAAAAGACTTACTGCTTTCAAACAATATAAGTTATCAAATGTTCAGCTTAAACGAGCCACTTGGTGAAGCCATAAAACTCTTTTTAAAACGAAGAAATTATTTAATGTAAGATGTCTTTTTTAAATCCAACATATCTATGGGCTTTACTTGGTTTACTTGTACCAATAGCCATTCATTTGTGGAGTAAAAAAGAAGGAAAAACTATTAAAATTGGTAGTATTGAGTTATTGCGCGAATCAGAATCTAAACAAACAAGCAGTCTACAACCCAACGAGTTATGGCTCTTATTGTTAAGAATGTTCATTATCAGTTTAGTGGTTTTGGTGCTGGCTGAACCTCAAATAAAAATAAAAACGAACAAAACAGCCATTACTTATCTTATTGAACCGAGTTTATTAAATGATGATAAAACAGATAATATTTTAAATTCTATTGATGATTCTAGTGAAGTAAGGGTTTTAACATCTGGTTTCCCTTATTTAGAAGATATTGATTTAAAAAACATTAGCAATAAAACACCTAATTATTGGCAGCTATCAAAAGACATGCAACATATTGATACTGATAGCATTGTTGTGTACACCAAAGCATTATCTAAAGGCTTTAAAGGAATGAGACCATCTATAAATAAAGCTATTGAATGGATCATTTTTGACACAGAAGCCCTTACTGAAAACCTTACTATTAAAGCAAGAAAAGTTGACGATAATGTTGAATTGCTTTCCATGAGCAGCAATGCAGAAATGACTTCCTTTAAGAAAAAACTAATTAATAAAAGCGATTTTACTCAAACTGAATTGGAGCTTGTTAATGAAAATTCAATTAAGATTTTATTGTACTATGAAGACGCTTTCTTAGATGATTCTAAATACCTAGAAGCATCGCTTAATGCTGCCTCAAAACATATTTTAAGATCTTTTGAAATTAGCAAAACTCAAGATAGTAAAATAGATTCTTTAGATTATGATTTAATCATTTGGTTATCTAACCGATCAGCATATCCTGAAGGTGCAAAAAAAACTATTCTATTCCATGAGAATCATTTAAGCCATTCACTTATTGAAGAGAGTTCAGTAAAAAACCTGTTTTATCTTACCAATCATTTAAATACCGAAAATAGTATTGATAATTACTTGCCTGAGCAACTTTTAAATATTTTAAATATTAATGAAGATGTAAAGCAAGTCATTGAAGAAAATGATAAGAGATCATTTTCAAAAGCTGAGTTGTTACCAACATTTTCTGATATAAAGATAATAAGTAAAAAAGCTAACTATACATCCATTTCAAAGTGGTTATGGCTTATTTTAGGATTAACATTATTAGTCGAACGCCTTGTAGCCAACTATAGAAAGCAATGATAGAAGCAAAACACATATTGACTAAATTCACGCAACGCTGGCAGCTCCTACTCTATCTTGAAGTGTTTTTATATGCCCTAAGCACTGCTATTTTGGTTTATTTTTTAAGTACAAATGTGTTATTTGCTGTGTTAGGATTTATGATAATAAGTGCTTTACTGACTTTTATAAAAAAACCTTGGCAACACAACCTAACCACATCAAGCAGTTACATTGACAACCATCTTGAGAATTTAGAATATAGCACAAGTCTACTACTTAAACCTTCAGAAAATCTCTCAAGTTTGGCTTTGTTGCAGCAACAAAAAGTGGTCAACCGATTAAGTGAAGAGATTCGTAAAATCAATCCACCAAACAATCTTATAAAAAGTAGTATAGTCGCTTTTTCATTAATCCTTATTGGTTTTTTAGCTTATCATTTTAATCTTACAGATTATTTTTCTTCTGGAAAAAACTCTATACATAAAGAAGATGAGATAAGTTTTCAACCTACAGATTCAACTGATTTACAAGCTAAAATTCCGAAACTCATCAACCAATCTTTGACTATTTATTATCCTAATTATACCAACCTTCGCGCCTTAAAATCTTCAAAAATGGATGTAAAAGCAGTTGAAGGTTCGCGCATCAATTGGGAACTTGAGTTTAGTGATGCCTTGGAAACAGTTTCCATAGAACAAATGGAAAACAGTTACATTATGGATTTAAAGGATGGAAAATATATTTATAATATAAATATTTCAAGTTCAAGTTTTTATAATTTCAAGTTCACTGATAAAAAAGGCAACACCTACTTTTCAGATTTATATGCCATTGAAGCCACAAAAGACAAAGCTCCAAATGTAGACATTAAAGGCATTGAGCAATTTACTCAATTTGAATTTACAGATGATAAAACAGTTCATTTCAATAGTGAAATTACAGACGATTATGGTTTAAGTGAAGCCTATATTGTAGCAACAGTAAGTAAAGGCACAGGCGAATCTGTAAAATTTAGGGAAGAACAATTGAGTTTTGATGCTAGTTTAAAAAGAGGAAGCAAATCGCAAAACTTATCAAAAAAGATTAGTCTCGATGCTATGAAAATGGAGCCTGGAGACGAGCTTTATTTTTATATTCAAGCTTCAGACTTAAAATTTCCAAATCCTAATATTTCGCGTAGTGAAACTTATTTTGTTGCCATAAAAGATACCACAACTAATACTTTTGGAGTTGAAGGCACTCTTGGTGTTGATAGAATGCCTGATTACTTTAGAAGCCAGAGGCAACTCATTATTGATACCGAAAAATTAATCAAGCAAAGAGGTCAACTCTCAAAAAAAGACTTCAATTTTACGAGCAATGAACTCGGCTTTGATCAAAAAGCACTTAGAATAAAGTATGGTGAATTTATGGGAGAGGAACAAGCTGAAGAAGAAGGTGTGATTACGCAAGATAACCTTGAAGATTTTGAAGCAGAAAATGAACACCATGACGAAGAAGGTGAAGAAGATTTGCTAGCAGCTTACACACATGATCATGATGGATCTAACGAACATAATTTAGTAGAAGAAAAAAAAGAAGGAGAAAGTAAAAATCCTTTACAAGCTTTTGCACATAGCCATGATGATGCAGAAATGGCAACTTTATTTGAAGAATCCTTACGAAGCAAATTATTGAAAGCTCTTGGTGAAATGTGGGACTCTGAGCTTTATTTAAGGCTTTACGAACCTGAAAAATCCTTGCCTTATCAATATAGAGCCTTAGCCTTGTTGCAAGACATAAAAAACAGTGCAAGAATTTATGTACACCGAATTGGTTTTGATCCTCCTCCTATTAAAGAAGATACTCGACTATCTGGTAAATTGGAAGACATAAATAGCTATCATAAAAATCAATCTCTAGAAATCGAAGTAAAATTCCCAAATATTCGTACTGCCATTTATAGGATTGAACAAATTATGAATAATAATAATAACAGTATTTCAGAAAGAGACCAAAGCTTATTTGAAAGTGCAGGGAACGAATTGGCACAAAAAGCAATTGAAAATCCTGGTCAGTTTCTACAAACACTTCAACAGTTAAAACAGCTTTCAGAAAACAGAAATACTACTACTGAGATACTTAGAACAGTTCAAAAAGGATTAATGCTAGCCATACCAAAGTCTGAATTTTACCCAACAAAAACCAATAGGTTTTCAGACCAGATCAATCAATTACTTTTAAAAGAATTAGAAATACATGACTGATCGTTTGAGCTTTATAAATAACCATTGGTTTTGGTATGTTGTTATTGCTGTAATATTGCTTTGGCTTGTATTTGCTTGGAAAGAGAGGCAACAATCCAACACATCTAAACTATACTTAAAACTAGCTCTTGCTTTTGTTGCACTTAGTTCTTTAGTATTAATTATACTAAAACCCTTAGTGATTTCTCAGCTTGACATTCATACCATGGTTGTTCTTACCAAAGGTTATAATTCAAAACAATTAGACAGTTTAAAAAAAGTAAGCAAAAAAATTGAAGTCGTTAATTACAAAACAAACGAATCTTTTATAAACAGAAACAAAAAGCCATCTGCAATTTATATTTTAGGAGAAGGTATCGCTCCATTTGACTTTTATCAGTTAGATAGTTTAAATGCAACGTATTTAGGACATTCTAAACCTTCTGGTATAGTGAAGTTGAAATTTGAAGATGAACAAGTTATTGGAAATTATATAACTATTGAAGGTCTGTATACAAATGCAAAAAAAGGCAACAAACTAAGCCTAGAAAGTCCTTCAAAAATAGGTTTGGATTCTATTGTTTTTTTAAATGACACAACTCAGACATTTAAACTAAAAACCCAATTAAATGTTATTGGTAATTACGAATATCACTTGATTGAAAAAGATTCGTTAAATAACCTTATCGCTTCAAACCCAGTTGGTATTAAAGTTGTTCCAGAAAGTACCTTAAGCATTTTAATCATTAATGGATTTCCAACTTTTGAAACTAAATACCTAAAAAATTATCTTGCCGAAAAAGGACACCAAATTACAGTTAGAAGTCAGGTAACCAGAGGAAAATTTAAGCATGAATATTTTAATTTAAACACCAAACCAGCAGTTGATTTTTCTGAGAAGACTTTACAAAACTTTGATCTTGTTATTATTGATGCTCAATCATTCAGGAATCTTGGAAGAAACCAAAAAAGCAATTTAGAAACTGTTGTTAGAAACAATGGCTTAGGTGTATTTATTCAAGGCAACACAGTATTTAATGGCACTGTTAATTATCTAACCGATTTTAATGTTCAAACAGATAATAGCACTAAAATTAATATGGAAGCTTGGCCAAAAATAAGTATTGTTAAAAATCCTTTTTACTTTAAACCACTTTTTTCATTACACAGCATGCACGAAGCAAATGGTCAGATACTAACAGCTTACAAAACGCTTGGTAATGGTAAAGTGGCTTTTTCAGCATTTGAAAACACGTACCAACTTGTCCTTAGTGGTAATGCCTATGTTTACCAAACCCTTTGGTCTGAAACTATAAATGCTATAAGCAAAAAGAATATCCCTTCAGCATATTGGGAAACAAACAATAAAATCATCTTTAAAGATGAACCTTTAGAATTTAACCTAAGGACTCAAATTGAAAAACCAAAAACATTAGACTCTCAAAGAGAAATCATTCCACTTATAAACGATATTAATAACAGCCAACTTTGGAAAGGTAAAACATATCCTAAAACCACAGGCTGGCAACAACTGACTTTAGAGCAAGATAGTACACAAGTACATCACTATTATGTAACTGACACAACCAAATGGAAATCTCTTAAAACCTACAAAACAACTGAGGCAAACCAAAGACAATTTAACACTGCACAAACCGCAACCAATAAGCAGTTTACTACACGCCAACCATTATCATTAGTATGGTTTTATATTGCTTTTATTTTAAGTATTGGTTATTTGTGGCTTGAACCTAAATTATAATTCTTACCAACGCATCAATTCTGGAATACTTTTTGTTAAAGAGATATAAATTTGTATAAAAGTTTCGTTAATACTTTTATAATAATAATGCACTTTCATACAAAGGTTTATATTTGATGTGATAAAGCACTTAATTGTTTATGAAATTTTTTGCCTCTTCTATTTTATTTTTGTCTTGTATGTTTATGCATAGTGCCTATACACAAATTGATGTACGCAATGATGGCTTTAAAATTGAAGCCATAGATAGTGTGAAAATTGATTTACCCTTAGATGCAAGGTTAAAAATTTCTCCTATTGCTGGTTTAACCAATAAAAACATACGTCCAACAATTAATTTCACAACACTAAGCGATCCTTTTAAGAAAAAGTCTGGTGTAAACATGGTACAGAAAAGTGATTTGGTGCAGCCTACTTGGAAGATTACACAAAAATTTGGAGAAGATCAGAAAGATCTGGCTCAATTTAGCAAGGATTATAATCTGGGAGAACTATCAACAAAGTCTAGCGTTATTGTTATTAAATGCAGAGATCATGAATATGTTGATGGCGATAGAATTAAACTTATGCTTAACAATGCAGTTATCCATCCTAACATTGTTTTAAAAGGTGAGTTTTTTGTAATAGATGTTGATTTGGTTGATGGTTACAACAGCATTGACTTTGTAGCTTTAAACGAAGGAACTTCAAGCCCAAACACGGCACAACTACAAGTTTTTGATCAAGATGGCAATTTACTGGCTTCAAACAAATGGCTTATTAGAACTGGCTTTAAGGCAAGCCTAACCATTTATAAGGAGTCAGATTAAGTTGTTTCCTTGTGCACAATATCAACAGGTATCTTTACTGTTAATGCTTTCACATCGCGATTTTTGTTTTTTAATTTATCAACAACTATTTGTAAAGCTTTTGCGCCAATAATTTCAGCATTTTGGTTTACATAAGATAGTTTTGGTACAGATATATTTGATACCAACTCATCAGCAAATCCGATTACATTTAATTCTTTTGGAATATTAATCCCTAAACTTTTTGCCACATTAACAGCAACAGAACCAGTAATATTGTCAGCTGCAATAATAGCGTCAATATTTGGATTGCTAATCAACAATGTTTTAATCTGTTCTTGTAGGTCTTGGTCTTTATCAATAAAAAGTATTTCTCTTTTAAGTTTTAACTGACTATTATTATTTATTGCATTTTCAAATGCTTTTCGTCTTAGTTTTCCAACATTTAAATCTTCAATAGTACTAATAAAGAGAAAAGATTTTCTTCCTTTATCAATTAAACTTTGACTGAGGTCGAAAGCCGTTTTATAATCATTGATTATTACCTTATCGCATTCTACATTATCAAGGTTTCTGTCGAACATAACTAAAGGTATGTTCTTGTCTAAAAGGCTTTTAATGTGTTGGTTGGTATTTGTAATTAAAGTCTCCTCAGAAACTGCTAAAATAAAACCATCTACACTTCCAGTAGATAAAATAGAAATACTCTCTTTCTCTTTATCAAGTTGCTCATTAGTAACACATGTAATAATACTATATCCTAATTTATTGGCTTCATTTTGAATACCATAAAGAGCTCTAGCAAAAAACCTATTTAAAATATTTGGTATTAAAACACCAATGGTCTTGGTTTGACTTTGTTTTAAACTTAGTGCAACCTTGTTAGGCTGATAGTTAAGCTCTGTAGCAAGTTTTTTTACTCTTTCAATAGTTTCTTTGCCAATTTCATCACTATCACTTAAAGCTTTAGAAACAGTAGAAACTGATACGTCTAACTGCTTTGCCAAATATTTTAGTGTAACCATAAAACCTAAAAATAAAGAGAGCGCATTAAACAATAATGCGCTCTTTTACACATTAAACAAAAAATTAGTTTTTAACTAATCTGATATTACTCTCGCCATTTGCAGTTGTTATTTTTGCAAAATAGACACCATTGGATAGCTTACTGCTACTTATTACAAATTCGCTTGAATTTGGTTTAGAAGCATACACTTGCTTTCCTAATACGTCAAAAACTATAACAGATTCAATTCTCTGGTTATTGGTTTTAATATTCCAAGTGTTATTTGTTGGGTTAGGGAATATTTTAATTTCATTTAAAGAAACATCATTTATTCCTAAAGTACCTTTATGGAAATAGATATTATCAATATATATTGGTCCAAAACTATCAGGTCCTTGAGCAATTACTTGTATTAGCTCAATATCAGTTAATGGCGCACCATTTGGGTTGCTAAATGATGAAAGATCCAAATCTGCTGAATACCAATTTTCTGTGCCTGTTGTAGAAAGTGGGAAAGTTGTAAATATAGGATCATGTCCAGACCCATTCCATTGTAATAACTGAAGTAATAATTGTTCACCAGGTTCCTCTGTTCCACTGATATACAAATCAATATGTGCTTTTGTAAACCCAGTTAAATCAACAGTAGAAGATCCTGTAGATCCAGGACTATAAAGATATTGAAATCCTTGGCCTGGAGTATCAAAAATAAACTGTAATGCAGAGTCTCCAGAAATATCCACATCCATAACTGATGCTGTACCAAAAACTTCGAATCCTGAAAAGTTTACATTTGTATATTCACCACTGTAAACAGAAACTACATCGTTTACTGGTCTTGCTGGAGGTGTTGGAGCTGGAGTTGGTGGTAACGGAGCTCCTTCAACAAATTCAACTGTGTAGTTTAATGTTGTAGTACCATCAGGCGCAGTAACGATAATGGTTGTAGTTCCTGGAATTTGCGCAGCTGGAGTTATTGCAACATTAGATGATCCATTTCCTGCTTGAGTTGCAGTAGCTGTAACAGTTGGCACAACTGTAGTTCCATTAGGCACTTCATAAGTATACATTGTTGTTCCTGCTGAAAAACCATCAATAGTTACAGCATCAACTTGAAGATCACTCAAAGTTGCGTCAGCGTTTGGATCAACTGTATTTTTCCAGAAATAAATATTATCTAAATAGATATCAAATGGTGTTGTGTTTGCACTACCATCTCCGTTAAACTGACCATCAAATTTCATTTGAAATACTGAATCCCATGTCATTCCAGTAAAAGCTGATTTAGGTAAGTCTACACTATTCCATGAACCAGGAGTTAGAGGCACTACAACCAAAAATTCTCCAGCTCCACTTCCATTATTAATTGGAGAAATTTTAACTAATCTATCGGTACCAGGTGCCACCCAAATATCTACATGAAGAAACTCCATGTCTGACAAGTTAGTTGTAGTTAATTCTGTGCCTTGGTAAGTGAATGTACCGTAAGCCAAAACAAAATTGGTTCCTCCAGAAGTAGGGTCAAAAGTTGTGTTAACACAACATATACCTGGTTGTCCCCAATTAGGATTATAATTTGTTGCTATGTCAGTGTATTCATCACTGAAAATTGATACTACATTTGCAACATCTGTAGTTGGTGTTGGAGCATTTGTAGTGGGCTGTGAAAACACAAATCCACTGACAAGAAATGCAAATAAAAGAGTAATTTTTTTCATCATAATATATTTAAACTTAGTTATTACTATTAATAAAAATTTATTTTATTATTGTAAACAATATAGTATATATGTTTCTTTTTTATTCTCATTTTACCACAACAAAAAACATACAACACGTTAAAAATCTAAAAACACTGTTTACTTCAATAAACGTAGTATATTCCAATGGTTCAGGATACTTGCAACTTTTTTTTGGATGAGAATGTTGTAGTGATGTTGTGGTGAAATAACTATAGGTAAATTAAAATTTAAGTCTTTCATTTTTATCCCAAAGTCCCCAATATGCTCCAACATCTCCTTCATCACCTGTTTTCCAAGATTCATCAAACGATGAAAAATAAAAAATTGGAATTTCATTAATCTTAGTCCACCTTATGGTGTCAATAAAATATTTCATTGCGGCTTCTTCACCTGCTATAGCTCCTCGAAGAGCTCCTCCTTGACTTGGCCATCCAGTTTCGGTAATTATTATAGACTTTCCTTGTGCTGCATCTACAACTTGACCATACATGGCTTGCATGTGTCCAAGAGCATATTCTATTGGACAACCTTCCCAATATGGATATAAATTAGCTAAAATAATATCTGAATGTTCTACCAATTCTGGGTGCCGTGAAAACTCATAATAAGCATCAACATAACCTACAGGAATATCTAATCCTTTTAAGGCTTCTTTTACACGTTTAATGTAATTTAATAATTCCTCTAACGATAAATCATTACGATATAAAACTTCATTACCAACTGCAGCAACATCAACATAACCTGCCTTAGCAAGTGAAATTAAGCCTTGTATTTCCTTTTCATTATCTTCTTTGTCATTGCCTAACCAAGCTCCTACTAGTGTTTTTAGCCCATTATTTTTTGCAGCGACAGGTACATGTTCATTACCTTCTATACAAGAGAACGAGCGTATAGCTTCAACATGAGGTTTAAGAATTTTAACTCGTCTTTCAACTTGCCCAAAACTAATATCATCGCCAGGTTTTTGTCCATCTTCATACATGCTAAAACAAATGCCATGAAAACCTTCTTTTAGGGTTTTGTGCCATAATTTTTTTAATTCATCCAAGGAGAGTTTAGAGGTATCAATTCCCTGTGTAGTTATTTGATTGTTCCTTGTATGTTTATAGTATATTTCTTTTCTGTAAGACATTGTATTAACTATTAGTTGTTTATTATAATTCACCACGTCTTCTGACTAGTTCTGCTTTAATTTCTCTAGCTCTATCTTCATTTAAACTGTATTTGTACATAACCCAAATTGCTAGAGCTGCAGTTAAAGATGGAATAACAATATCTGCTATTCTTAAACTAAACATAGTCTCAGCTGTCTGAGTTTCTGCATCAGAAATAAATCCTACTAATTTTAAAACTAATCCTCCTAGAAATAAAGCAATAGATTGACCTATTTTAACCATCCACCAATAAATAGCTCCAAATGTTCCTTCTTTACGTGGCATTCCATTATTCAATTCATCCAAATCACATACATCTGCTGTCATACTCATCATTAAAGTAAATAATCCACCAAGTCCAAATGCTATAAAAGGTATTGGAATAAAAATTAGCCAAGGTGAACCTTGAGAAGTATCAATACTAAACCATGACATGCCTATGCTTTCTAAAAATGGGTTTAGAGAATCGAAAACTGATGCAACACCATTATTTAAAGATTGTCCGAAACTTGTGTCATTAAAATTTTGATTAAGTTCATTGTTAAAACCCCACCATTTTAATATATAGCCAATAATTGAAATCACTGTTGAGATGATAAAAGCTTTACGTTTTCCCCATTTGTTAGCCATTGCAGAAATAATAGGTATTACAACAAAAGCAGTAATTACTGCAGTTATAGTAGAAAACCATGCAGGCCAAGTACCAGCGTTAGCATAACTTCCATCATACATATAAAAAACTATAATGTAGACACTGAAAGCTGCTACCATCTGGAATCCGTTAAAAACCAAAAATGTAGCTCCACATAGCTTAGTGAAGGGTTTGTTTTTTGATACCTGTTTGATACCTTCCCACAAATCTTTTAAATTAGAAACTAATGTTTTTAAATTAATCTTCTTTCTGTTTTCCATGTTAGCAGAATCTATTCCTTTACAGAAAATAGCAGGTAAAACACCTAAAACAATACAAAACAAACCAACAATTATTGAAAGATGTCTAACTCCAACATCTTGTGATTCGTAGACATTAGGATCGGCAATTATTACCCAAAACCAAGGCACAATCATCCACGCAATTTGTCCCATAGTATTAGAAAAGGCCATTAATCTTGTACGTTCATTATAATCTGAAGTCATTTCGTATCCCAATCCCACTAATGGTGTTGCATACATTGTATTTCCAGCTAAGAATAGAATGGATAGTGTAAGGAAATACCAAAAGTTATACATTTGGGAGTTTTCTGGAGACATCTGCCAAGTTAATGCAAAGAGAATTCCGCTTAAAATTGCACCAACAAAAATATAAGGTCTTCTTCTTCCCCATTTTGAGGTAGTATTATCAGAAATAAATCCCATTATAGGGTCAGACAAAGCATCAAAAAGTCTTGGTAACGCTCCTAGTATTCCAGCATATAAAGGATCCATCCCAAATGCAGTTAATAAAAAGAACATGAAAAAGCCTAATGCTCCAGGTAATAAATTGAGTACAAAGTGTCCTGAACCAAAAGCCATTTTTTGGCCAATTGGCACTTTATCTTTAGCTGCTGTTTTGTAATGTGACATTTTATTATTTTTTATTCGGTATTACAATTGTTTGCAAAGCTTGGGGACTTATATTTATATTGACTTTTTTAAGATTTAATTCAATCTCAAATGATTTTTGTAAACTTCCTTCATTAAAAACCACAATAGCAATAGTTTGATCTGGATTTTCTGCTGCTGCAACTAAAAGGTCTTTGTCTGGGTTAGACACATCAATAACTTTAGCTCCTGGTCGAATATATTTACTGAAGTGTGACATAACATAATACAATGGTGTATAATACACTTCGTCGATTTCAGTATCAACTATTATTGGTGCAACACACCAATTCTTAAACCAGTTTGGTCCTCCTTGTCTATCAAGAACCATATTCCAATCTACCCAACCATCAACCCAATTATTTAAGCAACCAATAATATCACGAGCATATCTATTTACTGGTGCATATTTAGGATGCAAATATTTTTCTTCTTCTGAAGCCCAATCCCAACCCCAATCTGTCGCTTCTTTTTTCCAATACCAAGCATCGTCTTTCCATTTTGGCACTTCAGCATCAATACATCCTTCGGTCTCTATTAGGTATTTGCTTGGCGCTTTCTTATGTGCATACTGTAGCGCTTCTGGAAATACCTCATAAGTACTTTCATACCAATGTATTGCAGTTCCATCATAATATTTTGAGGACTCTTCATTAGCAAACATAACATCGACCCATTCTTTTAATCCTGCTCTATTTTGATCATATCCTAATATGTTAATATTTGACTTTCCTTCTGATTCTAGTTTGGGTCCTAAAAAGTTTTGAACAAAATTTGTTTCTTCTTCTGGTGAAAAATGCATGCTCTCCCAATTATTGCCATTACCATGTGGTTCATTAACAGGAGTAATTCCCCAAATATCAATTCCTTCGACTTTATATGCTTCCAAGTATTTATTTATAAATAATGCAAAAGTTTTGTAGTACTTAGGAAGTAGTTTTCCGCCAACGTAATTGTTATTATCTTTCATCCAAGGTGGAGCTGTCCAAGGAGAAGCAATAATATTAAAGCCTTCAGTTGATATTTCTAATGCATCCTTTATCATTGGAATTAAATCTTGTCTATCTTCTTCAATAGTAAAATGATTTAATTCTAAGTCATTTTCAACTGGTGCATAAGTATAGTTGCTTAAAGAAAAATCACATGAACTGATATGAGTTCGAGTTAAGGAATATTTTGCACCTTGTTCACCAAAATAAGCTTCTAAAATTTCAGTTCTCTTTTCTTTACTTAAATTATTAATTAAATAAGCAGATGACTCTGTAAATGAACCACCGAAACCAGTAATAGTTTGGTAAGTTTTATTAGGGTTTAATATTATTTTATTAAGTGAATCGGTTGGTGAAAATTCTGTAATCTTTTTCAATTGATTTCCACTTGCCGATGTTTCGTAAACTTCAACTTGCAATTGGTTTTTATTATTATTACAACTCATAAATACTATAAATAAAAGCGAATAAAATATGTATTTAATTATTTTCATTGATTATATATCATTGATTAACTAATACTTCTGATGCTAAAGGTGGTTCTAAAACATCTTTAAATAATGCTTCAATATCACCTGTATAGGTCTTATTTATTTTATTACCATTTCTTGTTAAACCATCAAACACCTTGTTGTCAACTAAACTCCAAAGTGCATATTTAGCTTGGCCATTTACTGTAAATAAGCCAAAATGATTTTCGGAACCCTTAGGATTGTGTGAATCTTTCCAAGGCTCATTAAAAGCCTCGAAATAGAAGCATGAGATTTTGTTTTCTTTTGTCCAGTCTCTCATTAACTTATAATAACTTCCTTGCTTATATTCATCTGTGGCTTTTGAACCATCTGATCCATAATGGCCATTAGAGATGCTGGCCCAACCTGTTTCTCCAATATGCACTGGTTTATTTAATCCTAAACTTTTTATGTAATTAGATACACTATCGTATTGAGCTTTTGCAAATTCAAGTGCCCTTATCATTGCAGCATCAATTTTTTCTGTAGAGGTTAATTCCTTTTGATTTTCTGGTACTAACCAAAAATTTGGATTATAATGCGTATTGTGATAAGGATAAGTATGCATTGAGACATAATCTACTGCCTCAGATAGCTTAGCTAAGTCCTCTGTGTGGTAACTTTGGTCTCCTCCACCCCAAGACACATAATCGTCAGAACTTGTAATCCATAAATCTTTAGGTAGTTTATTTTCTTTTTTTAATTCTTGCAAATGCGTTACCCATTTTAAAATCACATTTGGTTGCACATAATAGCTTGCAGCCCATCTTACCATGGCTTCATTTCCAACAGCCAAAACTTTTACAATATCTGGATAAGTATTTGCCAATTCTACTGCTCTTGCAATTTCATCTGCATTATTAGGGCTTTCTATATTATGATTAGGTTCGATATCTGTCCAAGCATTTAAACAATCTATCCAAGCACCTAGCATTACATACATTTCAAACTCTGGGTTTTCTTGCTTCAACTCAGTTATAGCTTTAAGAATATTTGAAGCATGCGGTAATTGAACATTATAGGTTCTTAGTACTTTAATATTCATTGCAGATAATATTTTCAAATCATCTTTTAATTCTTTAATGGTAGGTTGGCTATCCCTGGATTTTTTGCGGTAACCACCATAAGAAATTGCCAAATAGTTTGGATTGCCTAATATATCTTTAGCTGATACTTTTTGCACTGTTTGCATAGCTTTATTAGATTTTGGGTTTTGATTACATGATATTGTGATTAAAGAAATTGCAACAATTAATATGATATGTATTTTCAATTTCATGATTTGCTATTTTAAAATAGATGAATTTATTGTAACCACTATTTTTTTAATAAAACCTGATCTTGAGAATATTTTATTACTCAAATCTTGATTTAAACTTGAATCATCAAAACTTAAAATTGATTCATCATTAAAAGTAACTTCTATCCTACTTTGATCATTTATTTTATATAGTATTGGCACCTGACAATAGGTGAATGCCATTTCACCAGCATTTACTTGTAGTTGTTCTTCTTCCTGATTTACATCAACATATTTGAAAGTGTTTTGGCTTTTTAAAAACTCTTCTTTACGCAATAAGCAAGGTAAAAAGGTGAGTTTTCCTTCTTTTACAAAAACACCTAGTTCTCCAATCCTTGATAACACATCTTCTTTGACTTGACCTGTCATCCCTGGCTGTTGCGCTCCTTTACCTAATGGTGTATGAGAGTAAGGATCTGTTGGAAAAGCGCCATAAAGTTTTGGTGATTTGTGTGCTCCAATACCTTCGTTTATTTCGTAATAGTGTTCTAATAACTTTCCTATAACTTCATTACTTTTATTTTCATTAATAGCATTTAAACAACATTCTTGTACAGCCAATTGTAATTTAGATACCATGTGCCAATAAATAGAACCTAATCCTTCATATCCAAAAAAGGTTCCTGATCTGCCTGTAAATGCTTTGTGGTTAAATACTTCTTCGTAGATTTCTAAAATTAGTTTTTTATCCTTTTTAACTAATTTTCCATATTCTACCTCATCTAAATTATTAAGTGCTGTTTCTAAACTACTAGCATTGTTAAAGTTACCGTTAAAATGATAATTACCTAAAGTGTCTTTGTTAATTATCTGCTTGTTATTTTCTTCTAAAAGCTGCTTTAATAATTTAGATTTAACTACAGATTTCTTAGGAATTATATTCTTTTCTAAAAATTTAGGAAGTTGCTTATTTGGATACAGAAGGTAGCTATATTGGTCTTCTCTAAATAGTTTACTTTCTTTTAAAGCATTTAACAAACTAAGTGCTTCTTCAGCCTCCAAATAACCTGAACTTAATACAGCTACTTGACCTTCTAGCATTTCATCTAAATAGGAAATAGAAATTTCTTGGTTATTTTCAATAGTCATTAAATTGTAAGCATGATATAGATTATCTGTACGTCTATTTGCTTCAATTGAATGTTCTAGAAAATCAAGTGTTATTGAGATAAACTGAAGAATTTTATTTTTATCTATTTTCGTTTTATCACCTGAAAATGCATTTTTATAAATATTGATTCTGTAGTTGCTTGCAGCTGTTCCCAAACCATCCAAAACTGTTTTTCTATCTTTATTAGTAATTGAGTTGGATAATAAATCCTGATTTTTTTCAAGTGTATTTAAAACAGATTCAAAAAAAGTATATAATTCTTCGGATATTTCTGAATTTACAAAATTTGCATTTGTAACAATTTCATGGAAAAATTTTAAAAATCGTCTTAGATAATAAAGTGTAACCATAGAAACACCATTTCCAACTAATGCATTATTGGCATCATTCCATTCAGGTCGTTGGGTATTCATCCAAATGCCTGCTTCTGGTATAAAATTTGAAACTTTGGCCAGAATTGTAGCTAATACTTTTTCTATAAAATTAACCTTACATATAAAAAAGTTTTGATCTCTTAACAAAGCACCATCTGCTCCAAGTACATTGCGTTTTTTGTTTATCTCATGATCAAGATTCTCATCAAATTCAATAGTGTCTTTAGAATTTAGTAATAAATCTTTGTAACTTTTTATTTTATATGGTACGTTGGCATAAACAAATAAATCATTATTAAAATAACTTTCTAATTTTCCTGGGTAATGGTCTTCAATAAATTCTAAAAACTTAAGTAGATAAATAATTTGGTGGTCTCCCCAATATCCAATATAAGACCAAGGATTATCTGGTTCTATAGTCTCCCAATCAAAGCCATCTTTAGTTATTCTATAAGGGTTGTACCCATCAAAAGTTGTTGCATTTAAGAATTTATGAATCATACTTTCTATAAATTCTGGATAAGAATGAACTAATGCTTCCCAATTTTGAAAAATATCTCGCCAATTGCCTTCGAAATCTAATATTTTAGATCCATCAACTTCATTTCTAGTATTAATTGTAAATTTATTCCAAGGTCTACTCGGATCTCCATGTCTTCTACTAAATTTAAGTGGCATATATTCCAAACAAAGTCTTCTAAAGTTCTTATCAGGGCTTTTATAAGCAATCTCTTTTAGTTGAGATAATATAAACTTATCTGGTAGCGCCTTTATTAGATTGGCTGATTTTGCAAATACCTTTCTGTTTGCCTTGGCTATATAATTGTTAAAGTCCCATTTTTCAATTTGATAGTTATTATCAAAAATTCCACCTCTCATTATATTAAATAAGGTGTTTGCAAAGTGTCTTGTATTTCTTTTTTTATTTGCTGAAAGCTGTAAACCGTCGGAAGCAGCAATTAATTTTATTAGTTTTTGTGTGCCAAGTTCTATATCTTGATTTATATCTTTCTCAAGGTTTTTGTTATTTTTTATACTCTCAATGACATTGATTATGGATGACTGATTTTGGTTAACATTAGCCATAATAATCCATTCCTTACTTTTTTTTGCGTCTAAAACAAAATCTGAATTAATAAAGTAAGCCCCTTTTTCTCCCTTAATATCATATTCTGTGCTAATTTGCTTACCTTCTCTAAAATCTTTTAGCTGATTTGATGAAAGCAAATAATTAACATTATTTAAACCTAAAGACCATGCAATATTAGCTTTTAAAGCTTCGCTTGGCTCAGCTTTATCAACAATAATAGCGCTTAGAGCAAAAATACCAAGTCCTGATTCTTTGTCAAGCTCACTCCTTTTGTATGCATCTACAAGATTACTAACTCGGGTTTGTGTATCAGAATTTACACCATAAGGCATAATATTTTGAAATCCATCAAGTACAGATGTATTTAAATTATTTATTGAATTATTAATTAGCTTTGCTTTTTTAATAAATCCAAACTTATCACTTGAACACCATTGATAGCTAAAAGTTAATTCCAAATCATGATTAACTTCTTCAAAAATCACCTTATTACCGTAAATGTTTTTATATAGGTTTCTAGTTATTTGGTAAGTCCCTTGTTGTCTAATTGAAAAAGGTTCCCAAATTTTAATACTATCATTAGTTATGATTTGAAATATGGATTTGCTGCCTGTAATTTCGGCAGACTCTGTAATCTTATCATCTGTGTAATAAGGAAATAGCGCATTTTCGCTATCTTTTCTACCTGCAGATAAACCACCATTGCTTGAAATAAACATCCAATGATTAGAATCACTAACAATGCTCATAAAAAATGGTCGCATTGAATCACAATTGGAAATCATGTAAAAATCTTCATTGTCGATATTTACATTTTTTAAAGACACGTTTTTATCTAAAGTTGATTTTTTTGTTTTGATCTTTATATCTTTTACTTCTGACATTATTCTTAATTAGATTATATTAAAAACACCTAACCTATTATAGCATAACTCTCCAAAAAAAGGTCGAGCATGTCTCGACCCAATTTTAAACTATGTTTAATTTTTTATTGATAAACTCTAACGTAATCAACTAACATGTTTTGAGGAAAAACTGTATTTTCATTAGGTGGTCCACCATAATTTCCACCTACAGCAACATTCATGATAATGTAAAACGGTTGATCATCAAAAACCCATTCTCCAGGTACATTGTTTGGTGTAATTTGGTTGTATAATACATCATCTACATAAAAGTTTATATATCCTTCTCCCCATTCTATTCCGAAAACATGAAATCCAGTGTCAAATCTGTCATTCTCTAAATTGTATGATTTTGTTATAGATTCACCAGCTGAATAACCAGGACCATGAACAGTTCCATTAATAATAGTAGGCTCACTACCACGATTTTCCATGATATCGATTTCTCCACATGCTGGCCAAATAACTTCATCTGAGTTAGAGCCCAGTAGCCAGAATGCTGGCCAAAGGCCTTGTCCCCAAGGCAACTGAATTTTGGCTTCAAAACGTCCATATTTTTGCTCGAATAAATCTTTTGATTTTATTCTTGCAGAGGTAAAGCTTGAACCATTGTATTGCTCTGCCAAAGCAGTTATTTTTAACATTCCATCTTCAATAGAAATATTTTCAGGTCTGTCTGTATAATACTGTAACTCATTATTTCCCCAACCTGGTAATCCAATATCTGAGCCATTTCCAATATCAAAGCTCCACATAGAAGTGTTAATTGAGCCAGAATCAAACTCATCAGACATTACTAAATTGCTAAAATTAGTTACTGTTTGTGTTTCATCAGTTGAGCAACCCATGCTTATTAAAAACATTAGGCTTAAAAGTATGGTATAGCGTCTGTATAATAAAAGCTTCATAACTTATCTTTTTTTTAATTAATTGTGAAAATAAACGTTGTCGATAAATACATCTGTAACCTCATAAGGTTGACCAACAAAAATATATTGAGCGATATTTGAAGTAGATGTTAAATTTGTAAAATCAGACAATGGTATATCTAAGCTTAACCATTCTCCTTGAGCTGGAGCTGAAATACTGATTTCATGCTCACTATCATCTCCTCCACCAAAAGCATTATCTGCTCCAAAATCTACCAATTTAATATTGAAAGAAGTGAAATCTGGAGACCAAACATCTATATGAAAATGAGTCATTGATGAAGCATCAACAGTTGTTGTTGTGGTTTCAACACCTACAAATCCCAAGTTTGTATATTTTTTAGTGGGGTTACCATCAATACTTACATCATCAAGTACTGTTGCGCCTGCAGACCAATCTGTCCTCCAAGTATCTACATTAACATCTGTATAGCTATCACTAAAAAGCGAAATCACATTTGCTTGTGGCAATGTTGGATCTGGAGCACCTACGGTAGGTGTTGTTGGTACTTGGTAGAAATAAATATTATCTACATAAAAATTTGTAAGGTTAGTACCAAGGTTTTCGTAAATAATCAGACCCATTCTATCCTTATTTGCTATTGCCAAGGGTACGTTAATACTTGCCCAACCACCATTAACAAGATTACTACTGTTAAGTGTAAAGTCAAAGTTGGTATCATCTCCACCTCCATCGGCGCCATCGGCTCCAAAATCCCTTAACGTGATTTTTAATTGAGCACCTGAATCTAGAACAGGAACAAAAATATCAAAATGAACATGAGTCATTTCAGAAGCATTTACGGTTGGATTACTAAAGCTTGTTCCAACAAAATTGAAATTAGTATAGTTAAGTACATTATCTCCATTAACTGAAAAATCAGCAGATTCGGTAGTTTGAAAAGGCTCCCAATATCCATTATAAAAATCAACAGGTACATTGGTATAGGCATCACTAAAAATAGATATCACTAATGACTCATCTTGAGTTGGAATAGGTGCTGGCGAGAAATTTCCAAGAGATTCTAAAGTAAGGGATCCTTCAGCATCCACACCATTTAATGAGGCTGATATTACTGTAGTACCATCACCAGTTATGTTTACTGAACCAAATTCATCAACTGTAGCTGTACCTGTATTAGATGATTCAAAGTTGAAATATGCAGGTGCGGTTACTACTGTTACATCTTGTCCAGAACCTAAATTAAATGTTTGAGACAAACCACTTATTGCTGCTGAAGCACCAATGAAGCTTTGTTCTGTAACATCAAGCCCATTCATAATTTTTGGTCTAGGTTGAGCTATAGTTCCTAGATTTTCAAATTTTATCTCATCTAGCCAAATTGTATAACCAAATCCTCCTGTTTCTTGAGTCCCGTCTGCATAACGAAACACACCTCTTACCTCTGTTAATTTTGATGGATCTGGAAATGGAATTATGTATTTAGTCCAAGCAGTTCCTACACTAACATTTGTCAATGTAGTTTGGTATTTATTATCTAGAAAATTTTCTCCAAAACCTACTTGATCTAAAGTAACACCTTGGGAAGCTTTAGCATAAAAAGTTAATGCATTATATCCAGAAAGGTCTCTTCCTGCCCCATCTATTCTAAATATTCCACCTGCATAATTACCATTAGGATTATCTGCATTAGGAACGTCAATTCTTAAAGCAGATTCTCCCATATAGGCATCTCCATCTTCAAAATTTATAACTTCAAAATTAGAATCACTATAAGGGAAATAGAAATTTGTTCCTAAGCCAATTGGACCATCTGTATAAACTTCTGCTAGATTAGAAAATCCAGCAACAACTGCCTCATCAGTAACATCTCTTTCACAGCTTACTATGAAAAGCAAAACTAAAGACAAAGACGATTTTAGTATTGTATTAATATAATTTCTAGTTTTCATATCTATTTTTTTTAATTTCCAATGTTAATGTGTATGTAGGTTCTAATTTCCCATTCCTGACCATTATCAAAACCTACATAACTGATAGGTGGTTCGCCAAAAGGTGGTGCTTGTAAAGGAGAATATCTTGGTGAATTTTCATCTAAAGATCTCCATGTTCCTCTAACTCCAATTGTAGTACTAGGTAAAATAAACCAATCTGGTTTTCCTAATGAAGTAGATACATCTAACATTAATTGTGCTGGGAATGTTAAATTGAAATCTCTGTGATAGTCAAATGGACCCCAATCATTTATTTTTACGTGAGTTTCTACTTTTAACTTATTGTATATTAATCTTATATCTCCACCAAATCGTTTTATTAATCTATCACTATCTCCAAATGCTTGACCATTTCCATAATAGAAATTACCAATCATACCAAAATCTGAGCTAAGTTTAGAAACCATACGTGAGTGAATTTCCCATAAGTCTTCTGCTGGGACAGAGTTAGGAAAGGCAAAAAACGTTCTATTAGCATTAAAACCAATATGAGCATCCATTGTAGTTGGGAGATGTCTGTAAACAAATCCAAGATTCATTGCAAATTTTGCATCTTCAGCTCTATCATTGTCCCATTCATACATCCAGGTTCCTGGTGTTGGATCGTAAGAAATAAGTATTTCACCTGCAGTTGTTTCTCTGTTCCAACGCACTGCAAAAGGATCGTCTATTACATTTCTTAATCTACCTGGAGCGTCAACTCCATTAGGCATTGGATCAACTAAAGGTTTTTGCCATAAGAAGTTTGGTGCAATTTGGAAATTCCCAATACCATAGGTAAAACCTGTTAAGAAATTTGATTGATTACCACTTCCATTATCTTTAAGTTTCCATCCTGTGAAAGTTTTTGTTGCATCTGCTCCACCATTGGCAACTAATCCCATTATGGCACCTTGAGCATACCAATTAAATCTACCTCCTTGATAAGTGATTTTCGCTTTTCCTCCCCAATTATCTTCACCTCTAACTTTATCAACCACAACCACACCATCTTTGATATCTTGAAAAGAGCTTCCATTTAAAGGGCTACCTCCCCAAATTCCACCTAGTTTAACTCCGAATTTTCCAAATTCTCTTTCTAAAGCCAAAGTAGCTCTTTCGGTTGGCCATGGTGGTATAACACCTGATCTTAGTTGATTTTCATCTAAAACTCGTCTTCCAGTATCGTCAAAATTAACTTCCCTTTCTAAATCTCTATGGTAAATACCTGTAATATCCCAATGACCAATTTTTCGAGAATATTTTAATAAAGTAGTTGGGTTTGCTCCCCACCATAGTTGTGGTCCGAAAGCAGCTTTAAAACCATTTAATTTTCTTTTTCCATCTAATTCTATACCAAGAATTTCACCTCCATAGATATCTAAGTTTGGTCCATAGTTAGCTTCTGGATATAATCCAAAAATATCTCCTTCATATTGCCAATGAAAATGTCCAGTACGATAAAAACCTCTTACATCAAAATCTTTAGCCTTCCATTCAAAATCAGCATTGTAAACATTTACTCTATTTAGGTCGTTAATAACAACTGGACCATTCTCAGACTCTACCGTAACTGGTCTTGCTCTATTTTCATAAAAAATTTCATCAATAGGATTTTCTGCTACTCTACCTATAATGTTAAAATTTACATTGGCACTTACATTTGGTGCAGGATTACCTTGAACACCAACATAATAAGACTGCATGTGATCAAACCCTAACTGATTTGGATACGTATTGGCATCTGCATCAATATTATCAGGAGTAGTAATTAAACTACCTCCTGTATTGAAGGTTGTAAACTCTGCTCTTAATTGACTTATCTTAACTTTTGATGACGAACCTCCACCAAGTGCTGCTTTGTCTCCTCTAGCTCTTAGCACATGATCCATTATTTGAATGTTGTCAAAGTAATTAGCGACCGACTCAGCAGTAACTCCTTTATCATAAGGATTCAATTGATGAGCTTCTTTTAAGGCATAATATGCTGCTCTAGGATATAATTCATATAAACCTCTTTCATTGGTTGGGCCTTTTGCACAAATTCCAAACCACTCTTCGTTCATGTTATTCTCTCCAGGAGCTAAATCTATTGAGTAGCCTCCATTAGCCCAAGATGCGTTGTTATCATGTACATCAGCATTTTTTCGGTCATCAAAACCATATTTCCACCATCCATCACTAAATTGAAAAGTAAATCCTCCTATTGATATACCTGTTTTTCCTAAACCTGCTGCGTGTTGGTAAATTTCTTTCCAATTCCCTACCATATAATAAGCTTGAGATTTTTGATCTTCCTTATTTTCGATAGCGTTAAATGCATCTGCACCAAACTCAGTAAACATTAAAGGCATATCTAATTTTTCCTTTACAACGTCAAACATATCTGTAAAGGAAACACCACGATATGTGTTTGTTCCATAAATATCAATATCTTTACATTCTTCAGCAACAATATCAATAAACAATACATCACCATTACAAATTGCTACTGGATGGTTACCATCTATTGCTTTAATGGCTTTAGATGCTTCATTCATTAATTTATACATTGGTCTACCTCTAGATTCTCCAATAAATGCTTTCTCAGCATCGTCATCAGGGAAATCTTCAGTCTCAGCTCCTTGCCAGAACAAACCATAATTATTTTCGTTGCCAAGCAAATACATCAAAAGACCAGGAGTATTCTTGTATTCATTAACAAGAGTTGTTACTTCAGACATTAACAAATCCATAGTTTTAGGGTCGTCATAAATGGTTACAGGAGTCCAAACACCATCAATAGTGAGACCATAACGACCAAATGAGTGGTTCAACATGGTATAAATACCATAATTTTCATAGATGTATTGAATCCATCTTGCTGGTACTCCAGTGTACTGTCTTATAACATTAACTCCCATATTTTTTAATAGAGACATTTCTGTATCTAGACCTGCTTTGATTATATCATCAGACTTTTCCCAAAATCTGGCATCAACAGTATTCGTTCCGATAGGAATATAATCCCAGTTCATACCATTAATCATAAAGTCTTTTCCATTTACTGACAATTTCATTCCATCGTTACTTTTTACCACAGTAACTTTATCTGTTTGTGAAAATCCACTGATTGTAAACAAGACAATAAAAAGTTGTATTAATATATATTTCATTGTTTAAATATTTTAAAAGAAAATTATTGAATCTTTAATTTTTAGTTAATTATTTTAATGATTCCGTAAATTACTTATTGATTTTGAGATGAATTAATATTTTACCTCAATAAAAAGTATACATTCTAACATTTTGTTTTGTAGTTTAATACAAACTTGGAAAACTTAGTATTTATAAGGCTTTTTAAGAAATAAAGAATAACAACCAACACTTGTTTTGTTAATTTTGTTGTGTTGTTGTATAGGTGAATTTATATTTTGTTAAGCTATTACAGCTCTAAAATATAATCTGTTAAGTTAGTCTCATGTGATAAATCCATTTTTTTTCGCAATCGATATCGCTTAACTTCAACACTACGTGGAGAAATATTTAAAAGAGGCGCTATTTCTTTTGAAGATAAATTTAACCTAAGATAAGCGCAAAGTCTTAGATCGTTAGGTGTTAATGATTGATGAAGATTTTTGATTTTCTTTAAAAAATCTTTATCTGCATTATTAAATGCTTCTTGAAATAAATTCCAATCATCTGAATTATTTAAATTTTTGTCTATAATTCTTACAACTGATTTTAGTTCTTTATTATCATTTACATTATTTAATTCATTTTTAATGATATTTAAAAACTCATTTTTCTTAATTAGATTCATGGTAGAAATAGCCAGTTCTCTATTCTTGCTTTCTATATCGTGCTGTAATTTTTCATTTTTAAAACTCATTAATTGTTGCTGATTTTCTAATTTTTTTAACTCCAGCTCCTTTTTTGTTTTTGCTAATAGCATTTCACGTTGTTTTTTATAATATCTCTTATAAATATTATGCATCATTAAAGAAAATAGAATTATAAGAACGGCATATAAAACAATCATTGTATTTGTAGCATACCAAGGTCTAGCAATAGTAAATGTAAATGAGTCTGTATTTTTTGTAGTTACACCATTTACTCTACCTCTAACATTAAATGTATATTCTCCAAATGGTAAATTTTCAAAATGGGCTTCAGCATTTTTAGACCACGAGCTCCATGTGTCTGACATTCCTTGTAATTGATATTGATACTCAGCAATAAAATACTTTTGAAACTCGTATAGACTGTATGAAAAATGCAGGTTATTTTGCTTATTTTCAAAATTAACATTTTCATCTTGTTCTAAACTCTGAATTATTTCTTCACTATTAAACTTATTTACAGTGATTTCATTAATATTTATGTAATTATCTACTTTAATTGGTAAACTAGTATCGATTGTAATATATCCAGAAGAATTACCAAATAAAAACTTTTGGTCTTCCAGAGATAATATATTTTCATAACCAACAATACCATTTCTTAAAGAAAAAGGCAATGGTAAACTATTAATTTCCGGAGAACTACTTAACTTTCCTGGAGATAAATAATTAATTCCTTCTTTGTTAAAGCTCCAAAGTGTATTGGTCTTTGTGTCTGAAATAATCTTTCCTGAAACATAGGTTTGTGAATCATATAACTTACCTATTATTGAATCTTTAATAAATTCTTTATTGGTATCATCATAAGAAAACAATCCCTCTTGATTAGCATAAATAATTTTATCACTGTACTTTGCTAAGCTAGAACTCAAACCTTTTCTAATTGGAATAAAATCAACTGTTTCAGCTTCAGTAAAATTATTATTCAATTTAATTTTAAACAAGCCTTTATATTCATGGCTAACAAAAATTTCAGATTCATTTAAAAATTCCAAAAATTTAGATGAAATATCAAAACCATTAATTTTATGACTTAGCACCCAATTATTATTTTTATTCCTTTCAAGTATGTATAAACCATCATAATTTCCTTGTAATAAATAATCAGGATGATTTGGAATCTGTTTTATATTCCATGTACCCTGTATATTTGATATTTTGCTTGCCTTATCTTTTTCTATTTTAAAAGTTCCAGAATTATGCCCACAAAACAATGTAGAATCTATCACTGTTAAGTCCCAAACTTGTCCTTGCGTTCCTTTAATAAACTGAAAATTGTCATAGCTTGATACCTCTTTATAAAAAAGGCCTTGGTTTGTACCTAAATATAATATGTTGTCATGTAAAGCAGATACGTATATTGAACCTAACTCACCATTTTGATCATTAAAAACTCTAATTGAAGAATTCATATTTAAACAACTAATCCCATTGTCTAAACCAAGCCATATATTAGAATCTTTATCTTCAAATAATGAAAGTATAGTATTATTATTAAGACCATTAGGTTGGCTAATTCTGTACTTAACCTCTCCATTTAAGTCTATAATTATTAAGCCTTTTGAAATGGTACCTAGAGCTAAATCTCCGTTTTTTAGTAAAAGGCTATTATAAATGCTTAGAGATGCAAGCTCGTTATTTATATCCTTTTGCCAATCATTAATAGCATTATCAATTAATGTAAAAAAGCCATCATCTTGAGTTTGAATTAAAAGTCCACCATTAATTTTAAAAATATTGATGATGATTTTTTCAGAAATACTTTTATCGTTATTGACTAAAACTTCCTTACCATTTTGAATTTTATATATGCCTTCGTTCAGCTTTTGAAAATAAATTTCGCTTTCAACATCATATATCTTGGTAATTCTGGTCTTAGATTCAACTATTTTAAAAGATTGATTATCTAAACTATAAATATAAATTCTATTTAATGACTGAAAAAGAATCCAATTGTCAATTGAAATAATATTCCAAAACTGCTCATCTTCTATGAGTGGAATGTCTAATTTTTTAGAAAGAGAAGTGTATTCTAATGTTCCAAAATTATTTTTTTCCCAATATCCAAACTCCATATAAAAACCGGAATAGATACGATTTTCAATAACTTTTACAGAACGCATAATGCTTTCATTAGGAGATTGAAATAATCTCCATTTTTCTCCATCATATTCCAATAAACCAGCATTATTAGCTAAATAAATGGTATTATTATCAGATTGTGATATAGACCAATTTTGATTTTCGCCAAAATAATCTTGAGGAGAAAAATTTTTGATAGGAGGTATTTCTTGAGCAAAAGCTTTTAAACAAAAAAAACCATACACAACTATAACAAAAACCCTTAACAATAATTTCATACTAATAAGAAGCACTAATATTTATAGTACAATTTACTATTTTTTAGTGTATTTAAAAACTATACACAGTACATTTATTTTTAAGATAATTTTAAAATATTATTGCTTCAAATCAAATATAAAGTCAAGGATAACTGAATCAGAAACTTTGTTTTTAACAATATTGGGAATTTTAATATCATATTCTGAGGCCTTTACCGTGAAGTTTCCTTTAATAATTATTGCATCTTCTTCAAAAGTAATCTGAATTGGAATGCTTTGTATAGATTGTGTTACTCCATGAAACGTTAAATCACCTTCAATTTTATAATCTCCAGAAATTCTTTCATCTAATTTATTACCTAAAATGTTCCCTTTAAAAGTTGACTTAGGATATAAATTAGATTCTGCATAGTTTTCGTTAAAATGCTCTTCCATTAAAGCATTTTTAAACCTAAAACCTTTAATCAAAACTAAAGCAGCAAATTCGTTAGTTGTAGTGTTCACAATTGCAGTAACAGCATTGTTTAAAGCGACCACTTCCTCAAAAGAAGGAACTGAAGCTTCAAAATTTACAATACCTACTTTAGTTAAGTACTTATCTTGAGCTTTACCTACGAATCCTACAAGAAGTAATATATAAATTATGTTTTTCATAGTAATTTTTATTCTTCAAGCAAACCATCGGTTTGCCATTTTATCACAACATCTATTAGGTTTTGTGGCAATCTAGGACCACCAAAAGGCATTACAAATGCTAAATCTTCAGTTGATATTCTATTAATCAAATCTCTATTTTCAACAGCTTCCTTAACCTGTTCATAGGTTAACAATGGCATTGGAGCTCCATTTTCAGGTGGATTAGAGTGGCAAAAAATACAATTGTTATCCATTATGCTTTTCACATCATCAACATAAGTTACAACATCTTCTAATGGAGTAGATTCAATTAAATCTTCCTCACTAGCATCTGTACAAGAAAATAATAACCCAATAACGACTATAGTAAACAAGTGTGCTTTCATAATTAAAATACTCTACTTAAGTTAAATCCAAAATATATATTACCATCAGTCCAGCTGCCTGTGCTTTGTCCTAAAAACCCATTTACATTCATTGCTTGTGCATTTGTAAAGTGCATTTGAAAAACATGTCCTCCAGTTTCTAAATCTATTCCCAAGGACAAAGGATTATGAAAAGGCGAATTGGAAGCTCTGTTTAAATGCAGTCCATAATCGGCATTTAAAGACCAACGTTTACCCAACTTATAACGACCTCCAAAACCTAATGCATATTGTGTGTTTTCTTGGTTGTTATCTGACACATAATTATCATGAAATAATGTTGGAACGATTTCTAAAGAAAGATTTTCACTTACTTTACTTGAAGCTAAGATTTGAAAGGCATAACCCAATCTATGCTTAAATTTTAACTTTGGTAAGTTATTTTTTTCTAAAGCTGTATTTATTAAAAAAGAATTAAAGCCAACTATAGTAAACGGAAATCCATTTTCTTTCTGCCTTACTAACCTATATTTAATAGAAGTTTCATATATTTTTTGAAACGAGCTTCGAGAAAAGCCAATGTTAATACCATCTGAAATACCATAAATAAAATTTAATCTTGTTACTGCATCGTCAAGCCCAAAAAAAGTATCAAATCCATTTTTAACACTTCCAAATCTATGTGAAACTACAAATGTAAATTCTTTTTTTGCGGTTAGCTTTGTAGATTCAAAATTAACTATTTTTAAACCTTTAAAAGCTGCAAAGACAAACTCATTATTGTCTAAATTTACGTCTATTTCGCTTAGTAAGTCATCTTGCGCATTGGCACTGAAAAACAAGCCTAACAATAAATAAATCAATATCTTTTTCATAGCAATTTTACTATCAATTTTAGTAGTGCTCTTTAATTTTTAATAAAGCGTTTTGTTTCAGACTTACCATCGTAAGAGACTTTTATAAAATATACACCATTATCCAAGCTGGAAATATTTATAGAAGTCAATACATCTGATTTTAATTTTTGTGACATGGCTTTTTTACCAAGTACATCATAAACTTCAAGTGTTCCATTTGGCACTTCATTTTTAAAAGTTACACTTAATATTGAGCTGGTAGGATTTGGATAAAGATTAAAATTATTACCTATTTTAAAGTCTTCTAAACCCAAGAGCGTTTGCCAAAACTGAAATCCATTTTGTCCTCCATTGCCAGTATATTGGTATGGAGCAGCCACACTAATAAAAGTGCCAGCAGTCCATATACCTTTTGCAACTGCCACATTTTCTCTACCTGCAGGAAATGAAAAACTTCCTCCCCATTGTGTAAAATCTGTCATCGCTGTTGTTGACCCAAAAGAAGGCGAATTATATAAACCAAGATCTGCTGCTGCTGCAAGATCGACAGAACTTGTTACAACAACATCAGCACCAGATGCTAAGTTTAATGAGCCTGAAACCACTGTCATTAAACCTAATCTTCCATAAACAATTTGCGAACAAAACCAATAATTGGAAATATCTACTGTTGCGCCTCCATAGTTATGAATTTTTACATTATCTGTTGCTGGGTCTACTTCTACTATTCTAACCTGAGCTTTTACATTTAAGCTAAAAAATACTGTTAGGATTAATACTGATAAAAATCTAAAAGGTAGTTTTGTTTTCATTTTTCATAAAGTTTTAATTAATAATATTGCATTGATCTAATTTTATTTCTTCTAAAAGAGTGTCATACCCAATAAATCGCCCTTTTAACGTAATGTTTTGATTTGGCTTTAATGTTTCATTTTTATTGGATAGTTGACAAAACACTTTATTGTTTAAGGTGATTTGGTTATCGTTTAATTGTGTAATAATGCCAGATATTTTTATGGTTTTGTTTAGATATTTTGTTTCAGCTTCTGATGTATTTATTTCAAATTCGTTTGTTATATCCTGTGCTGTTAGGGTAAACATTGCTTCTTCACTTTCAATATCTCTATGGTCTTGATAAACATAGTTGTAGCCTAAAACTGCGACTACTATTAGTATGACCAATACAATCCATTTTCGCATATCTATTGCTTTTTTTTGAAGTAGGTTTTGCCTTAATCTGCTCCGACATTAGTGTCAGAGCAGATTTCAGCTATCAATAAATGCGATTTGAGGGAAGTTTGCCCATTTTTAACAATGGAATTTTTCTTTTTCTTTTAGTTTTTAGTTTTTCTGAAAGACCAAAGTATCTGTACCTCCATTTCCGCCACTTATATCAATTAAGCTTATGGTTGTTGAGGTATAGCTTACAATGTCCCAATCATCATTTAAATCTTCAAAATCGTCTGTATCTGGAACTGGGAATGATAGATTAAAATCTATATCATCGTCATTACTGCTATCATCACTGCTATTACTGCTATCGGTTACTGACCAAGTACCATTATAGGTTGTTGTGCCATTGGTTGCTACTACTGTTCCGTTTGCGTTAAATGTAAACTCATAACCTGCAAAGTCATTGGTTTCGTCTTGCCCAGAATCAATATAGCTTGATATTATCCAAGTGCCAGATTCGGCAGTATTTTCTATTTCAATAATTTCTTGACTATTATCGTTATTAGATGGTCCATCATCATCTGATGAACATGTTGTAGACATTAACGAAAAGCTCAACATGATTAAAAAGCTGTAAAAAAATGTGTTTTTCATAATATAGGTTTTAAAAGGTTTTTTATTAATTACAATTATTGTTTTCGTATCTAAGTCTGTCGTCATCACCAACACGAAAGTCCACTTTGGTTTCGTTAGAGTATTGTTCTATTTCGTGTAAATACCAATTGTTATTACAATAAGGTAAAGCTGGAACATCGATAACCACTAAAATATTGTTTCCTGTTCCTGAAGCTTCCCAAGTACCATAAACAGTTGTCATGCCCCAAGAAACAGATAAAGTACCATCGTTAAAAAAGTTAAACAGGTAACCATCGTAAACATCGTCATAATCATTGCCATTTCGCTCTAACTTATCTACATACCAATCAGAACAGCCTGTTAAAATGGTTTCTAATTGATTGGTGTCGCAATCATTACAATCATCATCATTATAATCATAATCATCATCTTCATCGCAATAATCATCATACAGTTCTATAATATCTTGAAGTTCTGTTAAGCTATCAATAACAATTTCGGTACCATCCAACAGCACAACTGTAATTGGAAAATTGATGCTTACAATATCGCTTTCGTCAAAATCTTCAATAAACTCATGCAATTCGTAATCGTTATTAAAAGTTATGGTTAAAATTATTTCATTGTTAGAATTATAAACTGAAGCAGATATTGGGTAAACAAAATCTAAACATTCTATATCATCGTCGCTTTCATTTTCACCATTGCAACCGTTTACATAGCTATAAAACTCGGTATAGTTATTAATTACAATTTCTGTAAAGTCGCTAAGAATTATTGTAATTGGGAAAGTAATTTCCAAGGTATCACTATCGTCGTCAAATTCATCAAAAATATCTTCAATATCGTCATAATCATCCTCTGAGTTTACTACAATTTCAATTCCGTTTACAATAACTGTTACTGGTAATTGAATGTTGAAACAGTTAGCATTGTCAATAATATTATCGTTAGAGCCATCATTCAATGTGGTTTGTGACATTAACGAAGCTACTACAGAGTCAGGCACTAAGGTATCTTCTGGAGGTGATTGTATTAATTCCATTTCTTCTGTTCGGCATGAAGTAGATAAAGCACCAAGAACAAAACTTAATAAAAGAGCAATTTTAATTTGGGTTTTCATAATATTTTTGTTTTTAGTTTGATTATTTTTTAATAGAACAATTAACTCCTAATTTCTCCTGAAAAAAAATCTAAATCAATATTTAATCTTTTTAAATCACCAACAGTTTTAATAAGATTATTATACCTCGTAAACGTTAATTGATATTTGTATCTATAGATCTTTTTTTCTGGATATAGATTCATTAAATCTTGTATAGATTCTAATTTTTGTCTATAAAATACGATTTCTCTTTCTTTTAAAATAGAAATATAACAAACCATAGTTTTGGTATTTTTTCTTTTAGTGAACAAATTTTAACGATTTGGGTTATTAAAATTTAGCTTAATAATAACGCTTCCAATCTTACAAGTGATTGTTTTAAACTAAGCACAAGATTTTTTTCGTTTGGACGCTCCTTTAAAGATTTGGAGAGATTTACAATCTTAATTCGATGTCTATTTATTTCTTCGTCCTTTAAAGTCGAAAGTAAATTGTTAAAGTTGATTTCTGTTTCCATAGCTAAGTTGATTGTGCATTTATAATGAAACAACAATCGAAAAGAAAATCCTGATTATTAGTCAAAAAAAATTATAACTTTATAGCATTAAAGAAAAACCCACATTGCAAAAAAACCTTAGCGATAATGTATGTGAAGAGCAAGTTTTTAAGCATATTTACAATAAATACGCTAAAGATTTGCATGACTTTTTATACTATAAATATGGCGAACATTTAAACCCAAGTGACAAAGCTCAGGACGCCTTTATAAAACTATGGGACAACTGTAAAAATGTAACTTTGTCTAAAGCTAAATCTTATTTGTTTACTGTTGCAAATAATATGATGCTTAATGAAGCAAAGCACCAAAAAGTGGTTTTAAAGTACCAGCAAGAAAACCATAAACATTACACCAACGAAAATCCTGAATTTGTTTTAGAAAAGGAAGAGTTTTTAAATCAATATAAAAATGCTCTTGAACGATTAAGCGAAGAACAACGCGTTGCTTTTTTACTCAATAAAGCAGATGGAAAAAAGCATAGTGAAATTGCCGAAATTTTAGGTGTTACTCAAAAGGTAGTAGAATACAGAATTTATAGCGCTTTTAATATCTTAAAAAAAGAATTAGAAGGTTTTAAAATAAAATAGTCAGGAGAAATGCAATTAAAGTTGTTATATACTAAAACGAAGTATCGATGAACAAAGATTACTTGATAGAAAAATGGTTAAAAGGAGAACTTACTGAAGCTGAAAAACAGAGCTTTAGCCAGCTTGACGATGCCGAGTTTAACCAATATATTATTGACAATGCAAAGCTTTTTAAAGCCTCTCATAACTCGACCATTAGTGACTTTAATACTTTTAAAAATCGTTATTATTCTAAAAACACTACTGTAAAGACATTAAATTGGTGGAGTCCTTTATTAAAAATTGCCAGCATAGTAGTTATAGCTTTAGGCATTTATTTTACCTTTTTTAATAACCCTGAAACTGTTTTTAAAACTGTAGCCAGCGAAAAAATAAATTTTGAACTTCCCGATCGTTCTATTGTCGAATTAAATGCACAATCTAAAATAACGTTTAATTCTAAAAACTGGCAAAGCAACAGACTTTTAAACCTACATGGTGAAGCTTACTTTAAAGTAACCAAAGGCAAAGTTTTTGATGTTAAAACCAGACAAGGCTTAGTAACAGTAGTAGGTACACAATTTAACGTCAAACAACGCGATAATTATTTTGAGGTTAAATGTTTTGAAGGTATTGTTAAAGTAACGTCAAACAACATTACAAAACAGTTGCTTGCAGGAGATACTTTTCAGATATTAAACGGAGTATTATCTGAAGGAAAAACAGATGCAAAGAGTCCAAAATGGATAGACAATATGAGCGAGTTTGATGCCATCCCTTTTAAAGAAGTCTTAGCCGAACTGGAGCGTCAATACAATATTCAAGTTTCTGTAAAAAGTGTAGATGCTAATAGATTATTTACTGGTGGCTTTATGCACAATAATTTAGAAAATGCCCTAAAAGCTATCACCCAACCTATGAATTTGTCCTACGAACTGAATCTTTCAAATTTGGTAGTAATTCATGGAGAAAGCAATTAAACAACTTACGCTAACGTGTTTGTTAGTTTTTATAAATTGTAGTTTTGCTCAAAATTCTAATAGTGAACAATTACTAACAAGTATTATTAAAACACTTCAAGAGCAGCACCAAATTCAATTTAATTATGCAGAAGATATAGTGGATGGAATTGCTATTGCTTTTCCTTCTAAAGACCTAACTCTTAGCGAAGCATTGGCTTTCTTAGAATCAAAAACAAGTTTGTCATTTACTGTCATTAGCGAAAATATCATTTCGATACAACCCAAAAACCGAATGATACTTTGTGGCTATGTAAAGGACATTGAAACTGCTCAGCCTATAGAATCTGTCACTGTGCAAACTAATACTAAATCGGCAATTACTGACAAAAACGGATTTTTTCAAATAGAAATTAAAAATCTTAACGAGCTCATTGAATTAAGACATATAAGCTACAAAACAATAGTTCGGTCTTATACTCAGTTTAAGACCACTTCTTGTGAAGATATTTTGTTGTTTCCAAATTTTCAGTCGTTATCAGAAATAGTTATTTCTAACTATATAACAAGTGGTATTAACAAAATAAACAATGGTGGTTTTGAAATTGATTTCTCTGATTTTGAAATACTTCCTGGTCTTATAGATAACGATGTGCTACATTCTGTACAATCGTTTCCAGGCATTCAAAGTGTTAATGAAACCGTCTCTAACATCAATATAAGAGGAGGTACTCATGATCAGAACCTTATTCTTTGGGACGATATTAAAATGTATCAATCTGGACACTTTTTTGGTCTAATTTCTATGTACAACCCTCAAATAACTCAAAAGGTTTTCCTAAAAAAAAACGGAACAGATGCAAGCTATACTGATGGTGTTTCTGGCACCATAATGATGCAGACAGAAAAAAACGTTAATGATACTTTTAATGCAGTAGTTGGAGCCAATTTAACCGATGCCAATGGCTTTGTAGATGTACCTATTAGTGATAAATCTTCTTTGCAAATTGCAGCAAGAAAATCTATAAGTGATGTTGTAGAAACGCCAACTTATACTGCTTTTTTTAACAGAATAGCTCAAAACACAGAGTTAAGCGATAATAATACCACTATTACCAATTCTAACCAAGCTTTTGATTTTTATGATACATCGCTTAGATGGATTTATAATATGAGCACAAAAGATGAATTACAACTTAACTTTATTAATGTACACAACCAATTGCAATTTGATGAAAATGCAATTATTAATAATCAAGCGATATCACGAGAAAGCAATTTAACTCAAAACAGTATTGCTGGATCGATAAAATACAATCGCATTTGGAGTCAAAAATTTCAAACCGTGTTAGATATTTATGAAACCGATTACAAACTGAAAGCTGTAAATGCAAACATTCTGGATTCGCAACGTTTTTTACAAGAAAACAAAGTTTCAGAAACCAGCGTTAAACTTAAAACAAACTATAAGCTAAGCAGCAATATACAGTTATTAAATGGCTATCATTTTGTAGAAACCGAAGTTACCAATTTAGATGATGTAGACAACCCTTTATTCAAACTTCTGGTCTCAGAAGTTGTCAGGACACATGGTGTTTTTTCACAACTCAACTACAAAACCTTAAATAACAACACTTATATTAACATTGGGCTCAGATACAATTATATAGACAAATTTAAAAAATCACTTTTTGAACCTCGCTTAAGTTTCAACCAAAAATTTTTAGATCATTTTACTTTTGAAGTTTTGGGCGAATTCAAACACCAAAACACTTCACAAGTCATTAACTTTCAGAATGATTTTTTGGGTATTGAAAAACGCAGATGGCAATTATCTAATGACGATGACATTCCAGTTATTACCAGCAAGCAGTTTTCAGCTGGATTAAGCTATAACAGACATGGCTGGTTAATTAATACTGAAGTGTATTACAAAAACATAAAAGGCATTACCTCTCAGAGTCAAGGATTTCAAAACCAATACGAGTTTGTTAAAAGCATTGGTAGTTATGAGGTTAAAGGCGTTGATGTATTGCTAAAAAAACAAATCAATACTTTTAACGCTTGGTTAAGTTATGCCTATATGAACAACCTTTACCTTTTTGAGTCATTAGAGCCAGAAACATTTCCAAGCAATTACAACATAACACATTGGGCAACTCTTGGTTTAACCTATAGTATAAAAAACTTCAAACTATCTACAGGTTTAAATTGGCATATAGGTAAGCCTATAACTATACCTATAACTGACAATGAAATTGTAAACAATGAGGTTAATTTTGGTCCAACAAACACTTCTAATTTAAAGGATTACCTTCGTTTAGATGTTTCTGCTATTTACGATTTTAATCTTGGTAAAAAAGCAAAAGGAAACCTCGGAGTTTCGTTCTGGAATGTTTTAAACAAAGAGAATGAAATTAACAGTTTTTATCGTGTAAATAATGAAACGCTTAACGAAATCATTCAACGCTCCTTAGGTTTTACGCCTAATGCTGTGTTGAGGGTTTATTTTAATTAACCTTACTTCCCGATACAATATTTAACTTTTCTTTAAAATAAAGGGTTCCTCGTGTTTGGGCAACAAATAGGATACAAAAAATGCATAAAAAGAGTAAAACAAGAGCAATCATTAATAAATTCACTTACTAATATAGCATAAAAAAACCGCTCGATTTGAGCGGTTTTCAAATAAAAGCACCAAGCTATTAATTGGCTATCCCAGAGCCTAAATAAGTACTGTTTGATACTTGGCTACCATCGGCAGTTATAAATGCCATAAATAGCTCTACAGTATCTCCTGCGTAGGTTGTTGGTATTGCAACAATTTGAGTTCCTTCTGTTCTGTCTGCACCATCTGTTAAAGAAATAGATTCTTTCTTTGATGGATTGTAAACCAATAACATTGCTTTATCGGTAGCGTTGGCGTTACCTTCAGCAGAGTTATCATCCCAGTTAAAAGTTACCTCTCCAGGTGTTGCAAGATCTGTAGAAGGGTTCAAAGCAGCTGATAAACCGCCTCTACTTACTAATGCGGTTGCATAATCCACCTCAAAGTCTGGTTCGACTCCTGTAATGGCATTATTCAACACATAAGACATCGCAGCATTAAATGCTGTTTTCTTCACTGCTAAAAACTTATACCCTTTTTGGATAAATGGTTTAACAGCTTGAATAAATTCTAAAGTCACAGTAAACTTGTTTCTTTGGTTTACCTGACCTACAGTTCTTGGATTGGCTACACTTGAAGGTTTAATTCTGATGTAGTCAATACCTTTCCAGCTTCCACCGATAATGTTTCCAACCTTACCGGAAAGCCCTCCTAAAATTCCTTGAGCAATTTTACCCATAACATAAATAATTTAAATGAAACTTACTTTTCTTCGGACTTGGTACGGACTTGACACGAAGTTGTACCTTCCGTTGAAATATATGGCAACTTTTATGCTATTCGTTGGATATGGATTTTGTTGCTTTAGATTGCTTCCTTTTGCATCAGAAATAAAAAAATGAATATTTTTTTTACAAAGAAAAAGAGAAAAAAGAAAGCCGTTTCTTTGATGGCGTTGACATACTGTCAAGTTTTTTGGAAAAAATATTGCTGATGGAAAAGGTTTTGAAATTTGTGCCTGACCACAGGTGCAATATTTTTTTCAAAACCCGTAGGGCTTGAACTTTATAGTATGATGAGCGTGGGATGAAGGAAGCCAGCTAACTTTGCAAACTTTTTTCTTCTTGTTTGTTCAGATAAGGGTGTTTAAGTCGCTCAAACATTAGTTGCCTAAAAGGTAAGGTTTCTTCAGTTGGATATGCATTTAGGTAATTATACATTGCAATTGCCATATACCTTGCAAAACGATTGTATTTTCTAATCGGAATAAAATAAACACCTTTTAGATGTTCAAACTTATATATGAAGCCTTGAAGTGATAAATGACCTTTATTATACTTATATGCGATTAAAACTTCATCTGAATTTAAATCTGATTTTTCAAGATATTTGAAATTATCTGCTATTAAATTCCAGTCGAAATTTTCTCTAAATCTCCACGGTCTGCCTTTTCCTTTACGCTTTTGATAAATAATTTTTTCTTCAAAATCAACCGAATCAGTAAAAGTATTAATGATTAGTTTATGCTTTTTTAACTTTCCAAGATTAGTTTTAGATGATAAAATTAGGTTGACAATGCTTTGATTGTAGAATACTTCAAAACGTTTTAAAAATAAGAAAAAACGAAAAGCAGACATTGCAAATATAAACTCACGTCGTTTTGCACCTGGTTCATTTATGTTTTCATTGGTAAAATGAATATTGAACTCTTTTTTTTTATTATCAAAACCTAATGTTAAGTGTTCTCCATTATTTAAAGATGGAACATTGAGGATGAAACCTTTTTCATCGGTATAATTAAAACGCAGAAATAGCTTTTTTAAATCATCAATCATATTTCAAAGTTACTCCTTTTAGGCAGGTAATCGCGTAGCGTATGGCGATAGCCATAATAGCGAGCCGCCAGCGAGTTGAGCAAGGGTGGTGTGGGAAAATAGCCCGATAGGGCTACCACGCCTACGTTGAAAACGCAAGGGTGGCGCAGGTTTTTGATGCCGTTGGCTTTAGCTTGGGTGTAGCGTGGGAAAGCAAGTGTAACAATTGAAGGAAGCTATTGAAGGATGGTTACCGTTTTTAAATTTTAGCAATTGTGAGTGCTTATGGTTATTTAATTTATAAGGATTTAAGTAGATTAAGGAAATTGAGGATTATAAAATTCACTAACGAGCAATTGCCAATTTAAAAATGGGTTATGTGGTGGCTGAAATAGCTGACTGAATGCGTTACTCTTGCTGTGCGTTTGCAATATAGAATAATCCGCTTTTGGGTTTTAAAATCTATTTAATCAGCTATTAAAGCGGTTTTAAAAGTATGCGCATACTTCAAATTTCTTGAAGCGGTTATTGTATATGCAAAATGGCTGCCTTCAAAAACTGTGACACCCGTGAACCCACAGGTGACATAAGCCCATCTATTCCAAAATGAAACCACTTCAAAATAAAACGCTACGCTTCATTTTGAAGTCATCACATACGGTCTTGTTATGCTCTAACTTCAATATGATTTATTTTATTGTGTTTTACATTTCTCATCACGACGCTCTCATCCCACCTGTGGGTTTTGCCCGCAGCGAACAGCAGGCGAGCCAAATTATGAAGCAGCGGTTGCACCCCAATTTATATTTTGTGTGCCACGAGCACACACCTAATTGGGGTTTGGGGTGCAAGAGTAGCTGCGGGTGAGGAAGTTGTGTAGTGTGTGAAATAAAGCAAATGCATAGTGCTAACGAGGATGTGCCACCGCAGTAGTGCTATGTATGGTAAGCACCAATGCAACGCATTTGTGATTATGCTTTATGAAACAAAATGGAACAACTGACGAACACCTTATTACCTGCCCTTTTAAAATTAAAATGTAAAAAAAGAGCCTTCCGAAAAAGACTCTTAAATTATTTGCTTAATGATCGTGATTTGAATGGACATCACTTTTCATTTCACCAGATTGATTCATCATCATTTCGTGATCGTATTGGCAACAACCAGGTAAATTTTTATAGGCTTCTTCATTTCCTGCTACTTTTTCAGTATCATACCCTGAAGCTGCGATTGCATTATGAATTGCCATTGCATCTGTTTTGGTATCATCAAAAGAAACATCAATCTTCTTTTTATCAACATCCCAATTGGCACTTGCCACACCTTCTACACTATTGGCTGCTTTTTCAATGGTAGTTTTACACATCCCACAATTACCTCTTACGCCAAAAGATAAATCTGTCATTGCGATTTCTTTTGATACTTCCGTTGTTGTAGTTTCTTCAACTTTTTTAGTTTCGTTTTTACAACTTGTTAATCCCATAGCTACTATTACAGCTATACTTAAAATTACTTTCTTCATTGTTTTAAAATTTAATTATTGCTTATGTTATTTATTCTATTGTTTGTTTTACTTCACCACATTTAAGCATTGCATCACCAAAATATGGATTCAAGATTTGTTCTTCTTTACTTAACCAATAGGCTCCGTTATTGTTATCTGCCATAGGGCAAAATTCTACATATACCTTTTCATTTACACCAAATATTTGAACCGCTTTTATTAAATGTGATGATAAATGTTTAAAATGGTCTCTTTGTGATTTTATATCGGACGTTTCAGAAATTGAAGTTGCAGAAGATTTTATTTCATCTACTAATGGCATCCAATGATTGTGCGCTTCATCTTTAAGCAATTTCATATCTACCCTACTCAAATTTGATAGTAAAGATGATGCATTTTGTGAACTACCTTTTGAGTCTTCTTTTACTAATGCATCTTTTAAATTGATGTAATCATTGTATACCTCTTTTAATTGCTCTTGAAATTTCTCTGATACTTTTAAGCGTTCATTCATATTAGTATGGTCACTTTCATTTTTTGATGTATTATTATCCATACCTAAATGACCTTCGTGACCTGTCATTGTTTTACCACCTTGCTTGTTCATCATTGACTTTTTGCCCTGTAGTTGTGCAGCAGCATCCACCGTAAACGTTCCGTTGGTAACAATTTCATTTCCTGTAAATAATCCCTCTAATACCTCATAATTATCACCGATTTTATTACCTAAAGCCACTTCTTTCAATTCAAAAACAGGTTCGTTTGGATTTGATTTGATATAGACTACAGAACGTTCACCTGTCCAAAGTACTGCTGACGATGGTATCGTTATTACTTCTTTTGCATTGGTTTTAGTACTTTCAATTTCTGCGGTTACAAACATTCCTGGTTTAAAAATGGCTTCTTTATTATTTAAAACCACACGTAAATCTACAGTACGAGTTTTGGTATTTAAAATTGGGTCTATAAAATCTACTTTTCCTTTAAATTGTTTATTAGGATAAGCATTGGTAATTATATTAACTTCTTGCCCTTTCTTGAATTGTTCAATTTGATTTTCATACACATCAAAATTTGCCCAAACCGTATTGAGATTAGCAATTTTCAACAAAGGCTGACCTTGCTTAATATAATCGCCTTGTTCCACTAATTTTTCAGTCACCGTGCCTGAAACGGTAGCATACACAGGGAAATTTTCAATGACTTTTCCAGAGGATTCAATTTGGTTGATTTGAGTTTCAGACAATTTCCAAAGCTTTAATTTATTACGAACCGCTTTGTATAAAGCAGGTTGCGATGCTTTTAAAGAAGCCGCTGTAATCAATTCTTGTTGAGCTGCATATAATTCTGGTGAATAGATTGTTGCCAACAATTGACCTTTACGTACTTCTTCACCTGTAAAACTGATATTCAACCGTTCAATTCTACCAGAAAAATAACTCACTTGTACTGCATTGGCTTCTTCATTTTCAGCTATTTTACCCGATAGTTTTATGATTCCATTTTCGACTGAACCATTACCTACAATTGTAGTTTGAATGTTTGCTAAAGCCATTGCATTAGCTGTTAATTTAAACTGGTCTGCTGTTAATCCATCTGCACCAGCCTCGGCAGGAATTAAGTCCATTCCACAAATGGGACAATCGCCTGGTTCTGGTTGCATAATTTGTGGATGCATAGAGCAAGTCCACATTTGATTAGTTTGTGCAACTTCATTGTGATTATGGTCTGCTTCTTCTTTTGATGAACCGCCAAATAGCAACCAACCTAATAATAAACCAACTGCTAATATTCCTAAATAGATTAGTATCTTATTTGTTTTCATTTTCTAATCGTTTTATCATTGCTTTCATTTCTTCTATTTCCTTGCGTTGTGCTTCAATAATATCTTCTGCCAGTTTTTTTACTTCTGGGTCTTGAATATCTGCCCTTTCACTTGTTAAAATAGCGATAGAGTGATGAGGAATCATTGCTTTCATCCAAAGGACATCACCAATAATTGGTGCTTGTGCTCTTACTAACCCTAAAGCCCCTATAAACAGAATAAAACTACCTGCAAGAATTGCTATATTTTTCTTTCTATCATTATACATTTTTCGCATAAAAAACCACATTATTACTGCCATTGCTGAAATACCCAAGCAAGTCATATAGAATCTTGTTAAACTAAAATACACGTGGTCTATTGAATAGGTATTTAAATACATTGTAATGTACATTGCTACAAATGAGCAAGCCAACATTATAAAGAAGGTTTTATAGTTTCCTTTGTTTGAGTGTTCTTTTGAATTTTCCATATTATTTAATTTTATGGTTATACTTTAATTGTTCTTAATCGTAATGCATTACCTATAACTGAAACAGAACTAAAACTCATTGCTAAAGCTGCAATCATTGGTGATAATAAAATTCCAAAAAATGGAAATAACACACCTGCCGCTATAGGAACGCCCAATGTGTTATAGATAAGTGCAAAAAATAGGTTTTGTTTAATGTTCTTCATTACTGCACTACTTAAATGACGAGCTTTAACTATACCGTGTAAATCACCTTTTACCAATGTAATCATAGCACTTTCAATAGCGACATCTGTTCCTGTACCCATTGCAATACCTACATCACTTTTTGCCAATGCAGGTGCATCGTTGATACCATCGCCTGCCATAGCAACCACTTTACCATTGTTTTGAAGTTTCTCGACTTCTTTTAATTTATCTTCGGGTAACATACTCGCTTTAAAATCTGCCAGATTCAACTCTGATGCTACCGCTTGGGCTGTATCGTGATTATCTCCTGTAAGCATTATCACATCAACACCATTATTTTGCAGTTCTTTTATAGCTTTTGCACTGGTATATTTGATTTTATCACCTATAACTACATAACCAACCACTTTTTTATCGATAGCTAAATATGAGACTGTTTTCCCTTGTTTTTGATAGGTTTTAGCTTCTTCCTTCATTTTAGAGGTGATTTCAGCATTTGCGTATTCCATCATTTTTGGATTACCTAAAGCCACTTTTTTATTATCAATTTCAGCTTCTACGCCCTTTCCTGTAACTGCACTAAAATTGGCAGATTTTAAAATTTCAGCATTAAGTTCTTTACCATATTTTACTGTTGCTTCTGCTAATGGATGTTCACTGTTGGTATTTAACGAGACGATGTATTGAAGTACCTTTTTGTCGTTATAATTATCACTAAAAGAACCTACGGTTTCAACTGTGGGTTTACCTTCTGTTATAGTTCCTGTTTTATCTACAATAAGGGTATTTACCTTATTCATTTTTTCTAATGCTTCTGCATTTTTAATCAATACACCATTTTGAGCACCTTTACCCACACCAACCATAACTGACATTGGTGTTGCCAAACCTAAAGCACAAGGACAAGCAATAATTAATACTGCGATGGCATTAACAAACGCATATACATAGGCTGGTTCTGGCCCCCAAATACCCCAAACAATAAAAGTGATAACAGAAATAATGACTACCACAGGTACGAAGTAACCCGATACTTTATCTGCAAGATTTTGAATAGGGGCACGACTTCTACTAGCATCGTTTACCATATGTATGATTTGGGAAAGTAATGTGTCGCTACCTACTTTTTCCGCTTTCATCAAAAAGGCTTGGTTGCCATTTATTGTACCGCTACTGACTTTATCTTCTTTAACCTTATTAACTGGGATAGGTTCACCAGTAATCATTGATTCGTCAATACTGGTTTCTCCCTCTGTAATAATACCATCAACAGGGATTTTATCACCTGGTTTTACTTTAAGAATATCGTTAAGTTCTATCTTGTCAATACTCACTTCAACCTCTTCACCATCAACTATTTTTATAGCTTTGTTAGGTGCTAATTTCAGTAATTCTTTTACAGCGGAATTGGTTTTACTATGCGCACGAGCTTCCAATAATTGACCTAACAATACCAAGGTTAAAATAACTGTTGCCGCCTCAAAATACACGTGAACTGCTCCCGATTCGGTTTTAAACTCATTGGGGAACACATCAGGAAATACCATACCTACCACACTAAATAACCACGCTACACCTGCACCTATACCAATAAGTGTAAACATATTGAGGTTCCACGTTTTTATACTTCGATAAGCACGTTCAAAAAACATCCAAGTTGCATAAAATACCACTGGAATGGATAAAACGAATTGTACCCAATTCCAATATTTCTGTTGCATTATATTGTATAAAGGATTGTTATTAAGCATTTCGCTCATTGCTATTAAGAAAATAGGCAAAGTAAAGGCTGTTGCTATCCAAAATTTTTTCAATAGTTTTTTATAGGTCTTTTCTTCAGCAGAAAGGTCTGGTTGCATTGGTACTAAATCCATACCGCAAATAGGGCAAGAACCCGCTTCATCTTTTACGATTTCTGGATGCATTGGACACGTCCATTGCTCTTTTTGCGATGTAGAAATATTTTGTTCTTCAACCAAATCCATACCGCATACAGGACAATCACCTGGTTTGTCGTAGGTTTTATCACCCTCGCAATGCATTGGGCAATAAAATGTGCCTGTTCCTTTGCCTTTTGGGGTTTTCTCCGTTTTAGGTTTTGAATGGTGATGATGTTCACCTTGATTATGGATACTATATCTACCACCATCATCTTTTAAAGCCTTTTGAAAGGATTCTAAAGAAATATGCTGTTCCATTTCTATAATGGCTTCGGCTTTTTCTAAATTAACCGATGCCTTTGAAACACCTTTTACTTTTGAAAGTGTTTCTTCAACGTGACTGCGACAACCGTTACAAGTCATTCCGTGTATATGATATGTATGTTTCATTGTTTTCATATTTTAAAGTTAACCCACAAAACTACCTTTCACTTGCCAGTATGGTTTTCCTAATATTGGATAATATTTATACAATTTGGTCTAATGGTTTTCTGCTATCAATTTGTAGGTTTTTAAAATCAGTCATAGACATTCCCGTTACTTGCTTAAACTGTTTTGCCAAATGGCTACTGTTTTTATAATTGAGACTATATGCTATTTCTGAAAAATTCAGCTCTTGCAACTGGATATATTCCTTAACCTTTTCAATTTTTAGGTTGATAAAGTATTTTTCTAATGTTATACCTTCTGACTTACTGAAGGTTTTACTCAATATGGAATAGCTCTTGCCCATTTCACTTTCAAGTTTAGCGAGTATAACATTTGTATCGTTCTTTTCTATGTGTTCAATAAGATTCACCTTAATCTTTTCAACCAATGCTTTTGTAGGGTCTTTAATCAATTCAAAACCTAGAACATTTAAATTCTTTTCAAATTTTAAATAATCATTATTTGGATTTTCTTTAACTGTTATTTTTCCAAGTTGGATAGCTTCTACTTCAAAACCTTCATCATTTAAAAGTTTAAGAATTGACATTTTACAGCGATTACAAACCATATTTTTTATAAATAATGTATGTGTCATTGCCAAAAAGGTTTTAGTTTAAACTATCTTTTAATTGATTAAAATATTTGATGATTTCTTGTTTTTTAGTATTTGTAAATACGGCATTACTATGAATAAATGTATATGATTTTAAAGGCATTTTGTCATCCTCTATTTGGCTGATTATTGACCTCAACTTACTATTCTTCCGTCGGCTGGAATAAGAATCCCATTCACTAAAATTCAATTCTTCTTTTCCTTTTTTAATATGTCCTTCAAGAAACCAAGCAACAGGTTGCACCTTATTGTACCAAGGATATTGTGTGTTATTACTATGGCAATCGTAACACGAAACCTGCAACGATTTTTCAACCGTTACAGGTACGTTGTTCACGAGCATAAAATCGGTTTGTGGTATGGTTTCACTTTGGTTGTAATCCACAGGAAAAAACTGTATGGCAACCAAAGCAATTAATGCTATCCACGCTATGATTTTTACAATCTTCATTTAGTTGATTTCACGCTGTACTTTACCACATTTTAGCATTTTATCACCGAAATAGGGATTTCTGATTTCTTTGTTCATACTCAACCAAGCACCACCCTTGTTGTTATCGTACATTGGACAATACTGCTGGTAAATGGTCATTGATGTTCCGGTGATTTCTACCATATCAACCATATCCTTGCTCAATACTTTAAAATGTTCTCTTTGGTGCGCTATGTCACTTTCTGAAATATGTTCTGCGTGTTCAGTGGCATCTTCAATAATATCCTTTAGTTCGCTTTGCTTATCATCTGAATATTTAGAAGTATCAAAAGCCTTAAGTGATTTAGCCAATGTGCCTCCTAAATTTTTCGCTTTTGCGTTGTCATCGGCTACCAAAGCATCTTTAAGGTTGAAATAATCATTTAATACGACTTGTGAGGTACCATTTCCATTCATTGCCATTTCCTTTTTATCACCATCGTGATGACCATCGCTATTATCGTGATTCATTTTTGAATGGTCTCCATCTGCATTCATCTCTGAATGATGCTCTGTTGAATCATTCTTGTCTGTTTTGGCATCTTTACAAGACACTGCTGTAAGGGCTACAAATGCTATTGCAACTACTCCGAATACTAATTTTAATTTGCTCATTTTGTTTTGATTTTAACTATTATTTGTTTTTTGTTTCTTTTGGTGCTGATAGTTCCATTTCCCTATCATACTGACAACATCCTGGTAAATTATTATAAGCATTTTCATCTGCTTTTACTTTTTCTGTGTCATAACCTGATTTTGCTATTGCTTTATGTAAAGCCATTACATCTGTTTTTGTATTATCATAAGAAATAGACATTTGTTTGGTTTCTTTATCCCAAGATGCTTCAAAAACACCATCGATATTATTTACAGATTTTTCAATGGTTGATTTACACATTCCACAATTACCTCTAACACCAAAAACAGTTTCTGTTTTTGATTGTGCAAAGCCTACTGTTAGTGTCATAATTAATACGATTGATGTTAAAATTGTTTTTCTCATTTTTTCTTTTTTTAATTATTACTTATTTACATTTTAAATTAGAATCTTGCTAAAAGACCACCACCCCAACCATATCGGTTGTTATAGTTTCCTTGAATTGAAAAGTTTCTTGACAGGATGTAAGAAAGGCCAACCAACCATTGTGTTTCACTCTCATAAGAGCTATTCCCTATATCATTTACCCATCCAAAGTCTGCTCTATATTCATACTCACCTTCCAGAAAAATTCTTGGGAAAAGCAATAGCTCTCTATCCAAACGTACTCTTGGGCGTAGCTGATTATCCATACTCACATCTACATTAAACCTATAAGGTGTAAAGTATTTTACACCAATAAGACCAACTGTATTGAACTCATCGAAGGAATTTGGTATTTCTGTTTCTGTATTAACACCTACGTAGAGACGTACCCAATCATTTAGGTATCTATCATAGTTTACTTCGGCTTCAAGATTTCTGTCATAATCGAACTCTGCTCGTAAACCAAATCCATTTCGGATATTAGTTGACATCAAAAAGAGTTCGTTAAAGTTTGAGCCTGCACGCAACAATCCCCAGGAATAGTAATGGTCTGTTTCATCAACGAGTTTTTGAGCGGGAAAATCCTTCATCCTTACATCCCTTGGGGTATCATAACTAAATACTCTTGCCATACCACCCATCATATGATATAGGACGTGACAATGAAAAATCCAATCACCATATTCTTCGTTGTAGAACTCTATAACCACTTTTTGCATTGGCGGCACGTTAACCGTATGCTTTAATGGTGAACGTTCTCCATTTTCGTTAATCACTCTAAAATAATGACCGTGAAGATGCATTGGGTGATGCATCATTGTTAAGTTATTTAATGTTATTCTGGTAACCTCTCCTCCTTTAATTTTAATCTTATCTGTTTCAGATAATGGCACGCCATTTATACTCCACACATAGCGTTGCATATTACCTGTTAGGTTGAGTAAAAGGTCATTTACAGGTAAATCTTCCTTATAAGTGGTATTTTCTTTTGCCTTTAAAAAATCATAGTTGAAATAGGTTTTACGTGTATTGTAATCAAAAGACCTAGAGTCTTTCTCCATCATAGACATATTATGGCTCATTGGCATAGAATCCTTTTTCATATCCATCTTTTTGTCCATTTCCATTTGCATATGATTATCATTCATATTCATTTGGTTATCCATCTTACCATCTTTCATCGACATCTTATTATTCATATCCATATTCATCTTACCATCTTTCATATCCATTTGCATTCCATACCTTTTCATTAAAGCTTCAGGTGTATTTTTCTTTTGATTACCTGCCATTGCTGGCGCTCCCATTTTCATATCCATTTTGGCCATTTGCTTCATCATAGCGACCTTGTCTGGTCTCTCCATTCTTTTTGCTGGATATAGCGTTCCCTGACCCAATCGTAAGGAAGTGCTTCCAGAGCCATCCTGTGTTGTGGCGGTAACTTCTAAAGTACCATCGGGAATGGTTACGATAACATCGTAGGTTTCGGCAATACCAAATAGAAATCGGCTTTTAGATACGGGTTCCACATCGATACCATCTCCTGCAACAATCATAGGGTTTCCACCACCAAAGTCCATCCAATAATAGGTAGAGGCAGATGCATTGATAAAGCGAAGCCGTACTTTTTCGCCTGGTTTGAATTCTGGATATTCTGCTAACGACTTTCCATTGGTTAGAAAGGCGGGATAGTAGATATCGCTAATATCAGCCCCTTCCATACGGTCTCTCCAAAATTTCAGTTGAGCACCAAAAGCACCTTCTGAAATGACTCTACTCAATGGTACTGCTGTACCTTTTTTAACTTGATACCACTCGTTACCTCTTTTAAGGTTTCGTAGCACGTTCAATGGTTTCTCGTTTGTCCAATCAGAGAGTAGCACCACCAAATCTTTATCATATTCCAAAGTTTTTTCTTTTGGATGAATGATAATAGACCCATAAACACCTTTCTGTTCTTGTAACATTGTATGGGAATGGTACCAATACGTACCTGACTGGTTGATAGGGATTCTGTATTGAAAAGTCTCTCCTGGTTCGATTGGGGGTGTATTTAAATAAGGTACGCCATCATAGAAATTTGGAAGTATCAACCCGTGCCAATGCACAGAGGTTTCCACATCCATTTTGTTGGTAACATTAATAATAGCAAGGTCGCCTTCATTAAATTCCAAAACTGGTCCGGGAATACTACCGTTGATAGTCATACCTTTGGCGGTTACACCAGCTAGTGTCATTTCATTTTCCTCAATAGTGAGATTATATTCTTTTATTTTCCTTCCTTCTTCATTTCTATCATCTCCATTTGTCCCTACTTGGGCAAATGCAATTGACGTTAGGAATAATAGAAGTATTGTGTTTAATGTTTTCATTGTTTACTGAATTAAATAATTAATTATGACACTTTGAACATAGTAGGTTTTAATGGATTCTATTTGGTTCATTTGAAACTTTAACTGCAATTCTTGAATATCAAGGACATCGTTAAAATCAATCGTGCCAGTTTCATAGCTTTTGATGAGAATTTGCTCTGCATCTTTAGCTTGTTTTAGGTTTTTTGTTGCTGTATTATTGCTTATTCTTGCTGAAATACGGTCGTTAATAGCTTTATCTAATACCGTTTTTAAACTGTTTAAACGCTCTTGTTTTTGATAATTGATTTCTTGCTGTTCCAGTTCGTTTTGTTTGGAAATAGATTTGTATTTCTTATTGAAAATGGGAATGGACACCGAAACCATAGGCATTACAATATCTTTACCGTTATCCGAGAAATTCATATCTGGTCTTTCGGAAACATTGACATAATCCAATCCAAAACCAATCATTGGACTGCTTTCTTTTTGATTTAGTAATTCTGACTTTTCTACAGACTGGTAGAGTTTATCAAACTTTACTAATTCAGGATGTATTGATAAATTTTCAGTATTGATTTCAAAATCTTCCATAGGAATCGTTAAGCTCTCTACCACAGTAACAGCAACATTATTTTCTCTATTCAAAAGGTTATTAAAATTAGTTTGTTCTGCTAAAAACTGTTGTTGCAACACATCTTTTAATTGTTGTAAATCGTTTTGTCGCATTTGCAAACGCAATACATCTACTGCTGACGCTTTACCTACCTCAACAGAAGTCAATGCCATTGTTTCGTAGGTTTCCAACAATTTAATATTATCACTCAATATTTGCTGTTTTGCTTGGTTTGCATACAGTTTGTAATAGGATTGCGATACTGAAGCCATTAGTTTACGTTTGGTAATAACGATGTCTTCGTATTTCGCATCTGCCAATGCGGTTACATAATCTTCACGAGAGGTAATTGTACCAAACCAAGGTAACATTTGTTTTGCTGATACTTTAAACCTTTGAGCGCCTGTGCGTGTTTCGGGTTCGCTAACAAAGTAACCGACGCCAAATTCGGTGTTTGGAATGGTGTTGACTTCATTCACTTTTTCTGAAACTCGTTTGTATTGCAACTCAAATTTTTGAATTTCGGGATTGTTTTCTAACGCTTCATCAATTAATGTTTCTAATTGTTGAGCGTTTACAAAAAGACTCAAGAAACAAGAGCCAAGAGCCAAGACGATTTTTATGTGTATTGATTTATATTTCATTTTGATGCTCTTTTAAGTTGAACTTCGGCTTTCAAGCTATATAAAACTGGCACAACAAATAAGGTGATTAAAGCTATTAACATTCCACCGAAACTCGGTATTGCCATAGGAATCATAATATCACTACCTCGTCCTGTTGATGTTAGTACAGGCAAGAGTGCTAAAATGGTTGTTGCTGTAGTCATTAAACACGGTCTAATACGTTTTTCACCTGCTTCCACAATAGAGGCTCTAATTTCCTTTTTTGTTTCTGGTGAATTTCTATCGAATGTTTGTGTTAAGTAGGTCGCCATTACAACACCATCATCGGTTGCTATACCAAAAAGCGCAATGAAGCCTACCCAAACGGCTACACTTAAATTAATGGTGTGCATTTGGAATAAATCACGTAGGTTTTCGCCGAAGAAACTGAAATTTAAAAACCACGATTGCCCGTACAGCCATATCATTAAAAAACCACCTGCAAATGCCACTGCAATTCCTGTAAATACCATTAAGGATGTACCGACAGAACGGAATTGGAAGTACAGAATTAAAAAGATGATAGCCAATGCTAAAGGCACAACTATCGATAAGGTTTTTTCGGCACGTAATTGGTTTTCATAAGTTCCTGTAAATTGATAGTTAATGCCTTTTGGTACAATTAATTCACCTGCATCAATCTTGCTTTGAATCATTGCCTGCGCATTTTCAACTACATTGACTTCTGCATAACCATCTAGTTTATCAAACAACACATAACCCACTAAAAAGGTATCTTCACTTTTTATGACTTGTGGACCCTGCTCGTAACGAATGGTTGCCAATTCGCTTAAAGGTACAGGGCTACCTTTTTCAACAGGTACGTAAATTTGTTGTAAGTCGGTTGGATTTGCTCGTAATTCTCTTGGATAACGTACACGAACGCCATAACGCTCACGACCCTCAACGGTTTGGGTTAATGACATACCACCAACAGCTACTTTTAATACGTTTTGCACCTCTTCAATACTTACACCATAACGTGCAATTTTTTCTCTGTCAATATCAATAAGTAAATACGGTTTACCTACAATACGGTCTGCAAAAACGGCTTCATCCTTTACACCTTCAGCTTCTTTTAAAATGGTTTCTAACTGCATTCCAAAGGCTTCAATTTCTTTTAAATCTTGTCCTTTTATTTTGATTCCCATTGGTGCACGCATACCTGTTTGTAGCATTACCAATCGAGTTTCAATAGGTTGTAATTTTGGTGCTGATGTGACACCTGGTAATTTGGTGACTTTTACAATTTCGTTCCAAATATCGTCTGGTGATTGTATTTCTGGTCGCCAGTTTCTGTAAAACTCGCCATCATCGTCTGGGATTAACTGTTCTTTTGCATTTAGAGATTGCCACGCTTCACGTTGTTCCGCTCGCAATGACATTCCGTTTTTTAATACATACTCACCATCATTGTTGACCTTATAGCGTTGACGTTCGCCTTTATCATTCAACATATATTCAGGTTTGTATTGAATGATGTTTTCATACATTGATAATGGTGCAGGATCTAAAGCCGATTCTGTTCTTCCTGCTTTACCGACTACGGTTTCAATCTCTGGAATACTGGCGACTGCCATATCCAATTGCTGTAAAACACGTTTGTTTTCTTCCACACCAGAATGTGGCATTGAGGTAGGCATTAACAGAAAAGAACCCTCGTTTAATGATGGCATAAACTCTTTACCTGTGTTTTTCATTATGAAAAAGCCTGCTATGACAATTGCTGTAGGTATGGAAAGAAATAATAATTTATTGTCTAAACACCATCTTAAAATACGTGTGTAGTATTTAATGAATAATCCAAATACACCTAACAAGCCAAAACAAATAATAGCTACAAAAATGAGGTTTAAGAAGATGCTTTCGTTTACGCCTAACGGTCGCCAATATTCTGCTAATAAGAATACAATTGCCGAAGCAGAAATGATGATGTTGGCAAAGTTTGCTTGTTTATCTGAAATCTTGTTTTGAAGATTTAATAAAGCTGTGACACCAAAAGCGATGAGTATGACACCTAACCAATATCCATAAATTATTGCTGCTATTCCTAATACTATTAAAACACCGTTTAAAGCATATTTAAAATGTTTTTGAATGCTCTTTTTTCGGAATAAAAAGGCCGCAAACGGTGGTATTAGAAATAAGGCTACAATTATGGACGCTGTTAAAGCAAAGGTTTTAGTAAATGCTAATGGTCTAAATAGTTTTCCTTCTGCACCAATCATTGTAAATACAGGAATAAAACTGATAATGGTTGTCATTACTGCGGTTACGATTGCACCAGATACTTCTGCTGTTGCGTTGTAAACGACTGTGTTTATTGGTAATTTGTTTTCGTTTTCGTCTAAATGCCTTACGATGTTTTCTGAAAGTATGACACCAACATCTACCATTGTACCAATAGCAATAGCAATGCCTGATAGTGCTACAATATTGGCATCGACACCAAAGAGCTTCATTGCTATAAATACCATTAACACCGCAACAGGTAATAGCCCTGAAATCAATACGGAAGCACGAAGATTAAATACCATTATGATAATGACCAAAATGGTAATGAGTATTTCTAAAGTTAAGGCTTCATTGAGTGTACCCAATGTTTCTTGAATCAATTCTGTACGGTCGTAAAATGGTACTATAGTTACTTGTGATGTTCTACCATCTGCCAACGTTTTTGTAGGTAGTCCTGCGCTTAATTCGTTTATTTTGGCTTTTACATTATTAATCACTTCCATTGGGTTAGCGCCATAACGTGCTACTACAACACCACCAACCACTTCTGCACCTTCTTTGTCTAAAATTCCACGTCTTGTTGCAGGACCTAAAGACACTTTTGCCACATCTTTAATTTTGATAGCTGTGTAATCTTCTGAAGTTACAACTGCATTTTCGATGTCTGCTATGGATTTCACATAACCCAAACCACGTACCAGATATTCGGCTTGATTGATTTCTAAAGTCTGTGCTCCAATATCTCGGTTACTTTCTTTAACTGCTTTTACAATATGGTGCAAGCCAATATTATATTG
>JAWKMU010000001.1:0-715055 GCA_041392065.1 Flavobacteriaceae bacterium | reverse complement strand
AGTGCCAAGAGTAAATCGATTATTTCAGTCATAACTTCACCGCTCCTTTCTTAATTAAGTAATCGGCAGCTCGTTGTTCGATTTCATCTTGTGAATCAACACGGTTACTCAATAACCATTGTTCTAATTCTGCTCTGTTGAAATAAATCTTCTTACCATTCGGTTTGTAATGTGGAATGGTTCCGGTACTCGTAAGCTTGTATAAATGGGATTGTGACAATTCCAAAAATTTACAGGCTTCGTTAAAGCTCAATACGTTTTTTACAATAATGTTTCTGTCTAAAACGTGTGCTTCGATAATTTTAAGACGTTCTAATATTTCGTCCATAACTAATTAATTTTAAGTAATAGAAATGGACATCTGGCCAAATGTCATTCTTGGTTTTCAAGAACAGGACAAAGGTTTAAAATCAATGATTTTTAAAGTGTGAGAGTTTTATATGAGTGTGAGAATACAATGAGATTTCTAAATAATCTCATTGTTTTTTATTGTATTTGTTTGAAGATATTATCAATGGTTTCCTTTTTTAGAGGTGCTTTACTTTTGGTATAAAGATTTTGAGCTGTCAATGGTTTACCCAATTTTGTATAAAATAAACCCGTAGATTCAATTAAAGTGGGTGTCATATTTTTGAAATGTGGCTGCAACCGTTTAACAACATATTTAAACTCGGTTGTTTTACAATCTAAATAGATTTTCTTTTGAAAACCTTTAAAATCTTTAGCCACTAATAAATTATGCAAGTCTTTAACATCTGTTTTTGCATCAAGTAAATCAATACTTAATTGAAGCCTGCTCAATATTTTAGACAACCATTCAGAATCATCTTTTAAATATCCAAATGAGGTTTTTTGTTTGCTTTTCGGTTTAGATGGCTTTTTAACTACCTCTTTTTTATCTACTTCTAATTTTACAAATACTGAAGTATCAAAATCAGTATCACTAAAATATTTTTCTGCTATTTCTTGAATTGAGAATAACCCAGTTTCTGAAAATTGTCCGTATTGTTCTTGTAGTTCAATGTATAAGCGAATTGCAGCTACTTTTAAGTAATTGATGATGTAATCAGTATCGTTGCCTAAATCGTTACTTATAGACTGCTTTTTGATGTAGGCGGCAATATCCTTTAGATACTTATCGTATTTATTAAATTGTCTTGTATATCTGTATTTGCTTTCGGGTTCTCCTGCATCGGTTGGAAATTCGGATTTTAATGCTGCTAATTCAGTTTCGGTATCATTTGAAATCAGCTTAAAGTAATATTCTTTTTTACTGTTCAAAGGTCTTTTAAAGTTTACTTTAAAAACCGCATTATCAGCTTTTGGTAGTTCCTTTAATTCAGAGTCCAAAAAATTAAATTCTCGTTCTGATCTATTGTCTCTATGTAACCCGTTGGTAATCGATACCAAACTTGCAAATACATTTCCTTTCATTATAAATCCAATTGAATACGGTTAGCAGCTTCTTTCTTTTTATCATCAATTACTTTGGCATAAATCTGTGTTGTTCTCAACTCTTTATGTCCTAATAATTTTGATACTGTGTAAATATCTGTACCCAAAGTTAATTGTAAAGTGGCATAGGTATGACGCGCACAATGAAAAGTAATATTTTTAGTAATACCTGCTTTTAACATCCATTGTTGCAATTTTAGATTTGACCAAGCACTATAATGTAAGCCTTCAAAAACTTTTGCTTCGGGTTTTCCTGCTTCACCTAATAATTCTCTTGCTTGTTCTGATATTGGCAAAGTTTCTGCTCCTTTGGTTTTCTTTTGTCTGAAACGTATGTAATAACCCATTTCTTTAGAGTGTTGGATTTCTGACCACAACAATTTTTCAATATCTGACCAACGTAATCCGGTAAGGGCTGAAAATATAAACGCATTTTTTAATAGTGGTAATTCACATTCTGTGTTAACTGCTTTTTGTAATTCATCAAGCGTTAAAAATTCTCGTTGAGGTTCTCCTTGTTTGAAATAATCTACACCATTAGCTGGATTGACTTTTAAAATACCATCCTTTACCGCTTGCTTTAAAGCTGCGCAAAATTTACCATAGTATGAATATTTAGAGTTTTGAGACAATTTTTTACCTGCTCTTGCCATAGCATCTTTGTCTAAATACTCTTTGAAACGCTCAACAAATGATTTATCCAAATCTTGGAAACTTACATCCGTAGGACAAAAGATTTTCAAATGTTTTAGCATACTGTTCCAATTCCCGTAGTTGCCAGAGCTTGTGTTTTTCTTTTCAGCTAAAGCCGTAACATAAGTAATAAAGCTTCCTTTTAATTTCTCAATATCCTGAAAGCCATAAATACCATTTTGTATTTCTATTTGACGTTGTGCGCAAATGGTTTCTGCTAATTGCTTGGTTTTCTTGTTAACCTCTCTTTCAGTTTTAGTTTTAGGATTAGGTGTAAGGTATAATCGCAAATACTCGGTTTTGCGTTTTCCTTTATGATAGTAATCTAAATACAGACTTATCTTATCATTCTTTTTGCGTTGTCTTAATGTTACTTTCATAGGATGTTAATTAAAGAGGTTTTCTATTTGCCATCTGGCTACAATACGTTTTCTTCCAAAAGGGACTGCTTTTAAGCGTCCTTGTTGAATCATTCTTTGAATGGTCCATCTACTTACACCAATCAATTGTGAAGCTTCTGTCACGCTTAAAAAATCTTTGTTATTTACCGTGTTGAGGTTTGGAATTTGGACAGCTTCCTTTTGCTGCTGCATATCCTTTGTGAGAGTAGCTTGTACTTTTTCTTTACGCTTACGTGCCTTATAGGCTTTTTTAGCGCAAGTATCACCACAGTATTTAGTTACTGTTGTGCGTGCTGTAAAAGCATTACCGCAATGTTTACAGGTTTTTGGGATGTATAAATTACTGCTCATAAATGGTGCTTTATGTAGCGTTATGGTGCAACGTGGGGCAATATGGTGCATCATTTCGCCAATCTTTTAGCCAACAGATTTGGGCAACAAATCCGTATTTAAGGCAACAGATATACAACAAATTTAGTTAAAAAAGAGCAAAAAAGCAACAAAAAAGAGAAGATAAAAACACGTAAAGTCAGTAAAATCAATACATTAACAAACAAAAGAAAATAAGTTACTTCCCGATACAAAAGTTTGCAAAGATGTTACCAAGCAAATCATCACTGGTAATTTCACCTGTTATTTCACCAAAGTGATATAAAGCTTGCCTAATATCAATAGCCAATAAATCGCCTGATAAATTAGCATCTATACCTTGTTGTACTTTTTGTATTTCTTCTAATGCTTTTAACAATGCATCATAATGACGAGAATTAGTAACAATAGTTTCATTATTTCGTAACGCGCCAGTATTTATTAAACTAAGCAGTTTATTAGTTAACTCCTCTACTCCAAAACCAGTTTTAGCTGACAATAGAATCGCATCAGGAATATTATTTGTGAGTTCTGCTAATTTAATATCATCCAGCTTATCAATTTTATTAGCAATAATTATAAGTGGTTTTTGTGGATGCTTATTTTTAATTTTTTCAATTTCTATAAGTACAACCCCTAAATTAGACACACTTGTTTCGGCATCGAACAAATAAATTACTACTTGCGATTGGTCTATTTTTTCGAAGGTTTTTTTTATACCAATGCTTTCAACCACATCCTTAGTATCGCGTATACCAGCAGTATCAATAAATCTAAACCCTATGCCTCCAATAGTTAGTTCATCTTCAATAGCATCTCTAGTAGTTCCTGCAATGTCACTCACAATAGCTTTTTCTTCATTAAGCAAAGCATTGAGTAACGTAGATTTCCCCACATTTGGCTCGCCTACAATAGCTACTGGAATTCCATTTTTAATGACATTACCAACAGCAAACGAATCTATTAAGTGTTTTAAAACTTTAGTAATACGCTCAATTAAATCTTTAAACTGGTCGCGATTAGCAAACTCAACATCTTCTTCGGCAAAATCCAATTCTAATTCAATAAGTGATGCAAAATTGAGCAACTCATCTCTTAATGATTTGATTTCATTACTAAAACCTCCACGCATTTGTTGCATAGCGATTTGATGAGAGGCTTCATTATCGCTGGCAATTAAATCTGCAACGGCTTCGGCTTGACTTAGGTCTAACTTTCCGTTTAAAAAAGCTCTAAGGGTAAACTCTCCTGGATTAGCCACACGACAACCTGCTCTTAAAAACAACTGAATGATTTCCTGTTGTACATAAGGACTACCATGACATGAAATTTCAACTACATTTTCACCTGTATAAGAATTAGGATTCTTAAAAACCGAGACCAACACTTCATCCAATTCCTTACCATCTTTTAGAATATACCCTAAATGAATGGTATGTGTTGGCTGATTCTCTAACTTTTTTTGACTAACAGACTTAAAATGTGCATCACAGATACTAATAGCTTTTTCGCCAGAAATTCTAATAACAGCGATAGCTCCAGAACCTGAAGCTGTTGCTAAAGCAATGATGCAATCGTTATGAACCATAACATTTGTTTTCGCAAAAGTAGGAAAAATGAAAGTTTAACAGAATCGTAACAGCTTATTTTAAGTGTTAACTATATTTTTTTGTCTAAAAACTGTAATATCACTTATATTTGCAGCTAAATTGACCTAGTTATGAAAAAGTTTATTCTTCTTTGTTCTCTTATTGCTGTGTTTGTTTCTTGTGAAAAGAAAGAACCTTTACCACCTAACACTTACAAAATAAATGTATCTGCTCCTGGTGTGTTAAATGGTATTCGTACTCACATAAAAATTATTGACGACAGACGTCAAGAAATCACTATAGATACTGCTATGGTGGTAAACGAAGCCTTTACATTTACAGGTAACGTAAGTAATGCAGCTATACGTATCTTAACCGTAAATGGCGTACAAGGTACTTTGGCTTTTGTATTAGAACCTGGTGAAATGGACATAGAGCTTTATAAGGACAGCATTCAATACTCTATAGTTGAGGGTACAAAAAACAATGATGCCTTTAATGATTACAAAAATAATTACAGAGCCATTAATGATAAGTTTTTAAGTGTAAGAAACGAAAGAGATATTGCTAGACAGGATCCTAATGGAAGACAATTGATGGAAGAAAAAGACATCGAGTTGCGAAAGGTTGGTGAACAAAGAAAGGATTATCCTCACGACTTTATAGACGAGAATCCTGATTTAGATGTTTCTTTACTTGTGTTAGAAACTCAAATGATTGGTACAAACCAAAACTTAGAAAGGTTTAAAACCAATGTGGCTGCTCTTGAAAAAGTGATTAATAAAAACGCTGCTAATAAATTTATTGGCCAAAGACTACACGCCTTTATTGCACAAAAAGAAATTGAGGCAAGGCTTGATATTGGTAGAAAAGCTCCAGATTTCAAATCGCCTGATCCTAATGGTAATTTCATAGCTTTAGAAGACATCAAAGGAAAAGCTACCATTATAGATTTCTGGGCAGCATGGTGTGGTCCTTGTAGAAAGGAAAACCCAAATATTGTAAAGATTTACGAAAAATACCATGATAAAGGTCTAGAGATTATTGGAGTATCCTTAGATGGTAGAAGCAATCAATCAGACCCAAAAAGACAGTGGCTAAAAGCCATTGAAGATGATGGTTTGCCATGGCACCATGTATCAAGTCTCATGTATTTTAGGGATCCTGTGGCTGAACTTTATAACATTCATGCTATTCCTGCCACTTTTGTTTTAGACGAGAATGGAATTATTGTAGGTAAAAAATTAAGAGGCCAAGCCCTTGAAAACAAAATTGCTGAACTTTTAGATTAACTTAAATTTTTCCCGTTTTACGCATTACATAAAGCAATACTATTGGCACTGCTAACAACCCAACTATTAGTAGGTTTTCCTTAAACAACCAGGGCGCCAAAATTAACGTAATCACATAGCCTCCAATAGCACCACCAAAGTGTGCATCGTGGCCAATATTACCTACCCTATTTTTCATGCCATAAATAGAATACAGTAAATAACCTATTCCAAATAAGTAAGCTGGAATAGCTATAGGTATAAAAAACATATATAGTCTCATTTCTGGATTAAGCAAAATAGCAGCATATAAAACACCTGTTACAGCACCACTTGCACCTACTGCACTATAGTGATACTCATTTTTGTGAAAATAAAACGACAAAAGATTACCTACAACCAAACTACCAAAGTAAACCAACAAAAAGTTCACTGAACCTAAATAACCTATAACCTCATCGGCAAAAAAGTATAAGGTAAACATATTGAAAAACAAATGCATTTCATCTACATGCAAAAAGCCTGAGGCTATCATTCTTATTTGCTCACCTCGCCTAATGCCTCCAATATTGAACTTGTGTTTTTCAAAAAAAGAAAAGTCATTAAAACCTTTTAAGGAAACAATAATATTGATTCCTATTATTAAAATTGTAACTGGATCTAAATTGAACATAAACTCTAAACGTTAAAAACCAAATATAGCATATATTTCCTACTCGAAATCTAAATTTTGTATTCTAATAGATTACAAAATTTAGTTTCAGCTCAGTAACCGCTATCGCTAATACATGAATTTTTACATTTAGTTTTTGTGAATTTCAAAATGAAAAAATTCACGTATTTTTGCACTTGCAAATCTAAAACTAAATAATGCAATTTTTAGCTTACGTCATCATTTATCCATTTTTATGGCTTATATCTATTCTTCCATTTCGTTTGCTATATGTTATTTCTGATTGTTTGTTCATCTTAGCATACCACATTATTGGTTACAGAAAAAAAGTGGTTAAATCCAATTTAAGACTAGTTTTTCCAGAGAAATCTGAAAAGGAAATACAAGTTATCACAAAGAAGTTCTATCACCATTTATGTGATATGATATTAGAATCTGTAAAATCACTTACTATTTCTGAAACTACGATGAAAAAGCGTTTTACTTTTACTAATGTTGAAGTGTTAAAACACTTTGAAGAGCAACATAAAAGCGTAGTTCTAATGTGTGGACATTATGCCAATTTTGAGTGGAGTTTTATATTGCAACGCTACATCAATTTTAAAGGCTTTGCTATTTATAAACGACTTGCAAATAAGTATTTTGATAGATTAGTAAAACGTATAAGAGCACGTTATAACAGTCATTTAATCACAACAAAAGAATCTATACCTACTTTAATAAAAGCAAATCAAGATGGTGAATTGACTATTAACGGTTTTGCCTCAGACCAATCGCCAAAAGTTTACAAAGCTTTTCATTGGGCAAATTTTATGGGAATTAAAGTTCCTGTGCATACAGGAGCCGAAATGCTTGCTAAAAAGTTGGATATGGCTGTGGTATTTTTTGCTGTAAAAAAAGTAAAACGAGGCTATTACCAAACCACATTTACTACACTAGCAGAGCATGCAAAGGATTTTGAAGATTATCAAATTACAGAAGCTTTTTTAAGGTTGGTTGAAAAGCAAATTCATGATGCTCCAGAATATTACCTTTGGACACATAAACGCTGGAAACACAAAGACAATGTTCCGGAAAAATTTCAATAGCAAATTATAGCTTAAACCAATCGTTTATAGTTTGGTCTCTTTTGGTAGCCTTAAATGTTCTATGAACAAACTCATTGGTATGTCTGTCGTAGTCATAATCCTTAGCCCATTCTTTGTGATGCTTAGACAATTCAAGAATACTTTTGCAAACATAGTCTATCTCTTCACAACTAGTTGTTGGATGAATAGACATACGTATCCAACCTGGTTTTCTTGCTAAATCTCCTATAGAAATCTCATTAGTAAGTTCGTGAGAAGTAGCCTGATCTACATGTAATAAATAATGCCCATAAGTTCCAGCACAACTACAACCACCTCTGGTTTGAATACCAAAACGATCGTTTAACAACTTCACACCAAGATTATAATGCAAATCATCTATATAAAATGAAACTACTCCCAATCTATTGGTGTGCTGCGGAGCCAGAATATTAATATTCGGTACATCTCCTAACATTTCAAAAACCTGTTCTAAAATTTCATGTTCGCGTTCCAGCATTTGTTTCACACCCATTTGCTCTTTAAGTTTGATTGCTAAAGCAGTTTTAATGGTCTGTAAAAAGCCTGGAGTACCACCATCTTCTCTATCTTCAATATTATCAAAATACTTGTGTTCACCCCAAGGGTTGGTCCAGCTTACAGTTCCTCCTCCTGGACAATCAGGAATCATATTGTGATAGAGTTTTTTGTTGAACAACAATACACCACAAGTTCCTGGTCCACCTAAAAATTTATGTGGTGAAAAGAAAATAGCATCTAAATAAGCTTCTTCATCTTCAGGATGCATGTTTATATCTACATAAGGTGCCGCACAAGCAAAATCTACAAAACAAACGCCTCCATATTGATGCATTACTTTGGCAATTTGGTGATGTGGTGTCTGAATTCCTGTAACATTTGAGCCTCCTGTAATTGATGCTATTTTAAGCGGTCTGTCTTTGTATTTTTCCAACAGTTCTTTAAGATTGTCCATACAAAACAAGCCTTCTGGGCATGGTGGTATCACCTCTACTTTAGCCATAGTCTCTAACCAAGAGGTTTGATTAGAGTGATGCTCCATGTGTGTTATAAAAACAACTGGTTTTAATTCTTCAGGAATGTCTGTATATTTCCTTATGTTTTCAGGGATTTTTAAGCCTAAAATACGTTGAAATTTATTGACAACACCTGTCATTCCAGTCCCTGAAACAATAAGCACATCATCTTCATTACAATTTACGTGTCTTTTAATGATGTGTTTAGCTTTATGATAAGCCATGGTCATAGCTGTACCAGATTCTGTAGTTTCAGTATGTGTGTTTGCTACATGAGGACCAAAATCATGCAACATCTTTTCTTCAATTGGTCTGTATAATCGCCCAGAAGCTGTCCAATCTGTATAGACCATTTTTTGCATTCCGTAAGGCGACTCGAACTTTAAATTTATGCCAACTATGTTTTCTCGAAAAGGTTTAAAATAACGCTCTAATTCAGACTTATGTGATGTTTTTACTTCTGTGGTTATCATCTTCTTCTAATTACTGATACTAATTTACTAAATATTAGCTACTTCTTTTATTTCATTAATAAACTTATCTGCCAAAGCATCTGCTTCCTGCTGAGATTTTGCTTCAGTATAAATTCTAATTATAGGCTCTGTATTGCTCTTTCTAAGATGAACCCAATTTTCAGCAAAGTCAATCTTTACACCATCAATCGTTGTGATTTCTTCATTTGAATAACGATTTTTCATAGCTATTAAAATGGCATCAACATCCAAAGTAGGTGTTAGTTGTATTTTCTTTTTACTCATAAAATAAGAAGGATAGCTGGCTCTCAATTGACTGACAGGTATATTTTTTTCTGCTAACAAACTCAAAAATAAAGCAACGCCAACCAAAGCATCGCGACCATAATGTAATTCAGGATAAATGATTCCTCCATTGCCTTCACCACCTATAATGGCATTGTTCTTTTTCATAAGTTCTACCACGTTCACTTCGCCAACTGCACTTGCTTGGTAAGTTTGTCCATGAGCTTCAGTGACATCTCTTAATGCTCTTGATGAACTCATATTACTAACTGTGCTTCCATGAGTTTCACTCAATACATAATCGGCACAAGCGACCAAGGTGTATTCCTCACCGAACATTTCTCCGTCTTCGCAAACAAATGCCAAGCGGTCTACATCTGGATCGACTACAATACCAAAATCGGCATGTTCTTTAACAACCATATTGGACAAGTCTGTAAGGTGTTCTTTTAAAGGCTCTGGGTTGTGTGGAAATTGTCCATTTGGAGTGCAATATAACTTAACAGTATGTACGCCTAAACGATCTAATAATCTTGGTATAGCTATACCTCCTGTAGAGTTAACACCATCTACAACAACTTTAAAATTGGCCTTTTCAATGGCTTTTTTATTTACTAAAGATAAATTTAACACCTCATCAATATGCAAATCAATGTAGGCATCGTTTTTAGTTATTTTTCCTAAACTGTCAACATCAGCAAATTGCATCTTGTCAGACTCAGCAATATCTAAAATAAACTGACCTTCAGCTGCATTTAAAAATTCGCCTTTAGCATTTAACAACTTTAAGGCATTCCATTGTTTTGGGTTATGGCTTGCAGTCAAAATAATACCTCCATCAGCATGCTCCATTGGCACAGCTACCTCAACGGTTGGCGTGGTAGATAAGCCTAAATCAACCACATGAATACCAAGACCAACTAGGGTATTCATAACTAAATTCTGAATCATATCTCCTGAAATCCTAGCATCACGTCCAACAACAACCTTATAATCATCCTTATTTCTTTGTTGTTTTATCCAAACGCCATAGGCTGATGCGAATTTAACCACATCTATTGGTGTTAAATTTTCACCAACGTTACCACCTATTGTACCTCTTATTCCTGAAATTGATTTTATGAGTGTCATGCCCTAAATTTTTGTTTTAATTTTAGAAAATATGATTCAAAATATTTATATGAAATATGTGCCAACAAAATTGTTATTGCAAAGGTTAAAATATTGATTAATAAAACAATTGCAAATTCATTTAAATTACTAACAAACTTTACTTTTAAGAAAATAAAAACCACTAAGTTCAATGCTATAGCATGAAACATATAGATGCCATAAGATATTTTTCCGAAATAATTAATAATCTTATTCTTTAACTCAAATCCGAAATTGTTATATGCCAAGGTATGAACTAATAAAGAAAACAATACACTTGTAACCAAATTATGAAGCCATCTAGTTTCAAATTGAAATAAATCAGTAGTAAAATAAAAAATGGTTGCAATAACTATTAACAACGGAATTATTGCAGAGACTTTTAAAAAAGAAAAATAATTCTTTTGCTCCAATATTGCTGTGATGCCTCCAGCAAAAACAAAAAAGTAAACAAACTGATACTTCTGTAAAAAGCTAAAACTGCTTGTGTGGAATAAACAGAAATAGATTATAGTAATTAACACAAGTACTAAAAGCAAACGTTTAGGTTTTATAAAAAACATCAATGGTGCCACTAACAAATAAAATTGCTCTTCAACACCTATTGACCATAATATTTCCAAAATTCCGCCAGGATCATATAAGTTGGTAAAAACATTAGGCAAGAAAAAAACGCATAACAAAATTCCTTCAACCAAGCTATAATTATTTTCATATGGTATACCAACAAGTGGCAAAATCATATGATAAAACGTAAAGCCAAAAACAAGAATTAGAAAATACAGAGGGAATATTCTTAAAACTCGTCTCAAATAAAACTTCTTAATAGAAAATTTCGCATCAATCTTTTCTTGGTAAATAATCTTAATTATCAAAAATCCACTTAAAACAAAAAACATATACACAGCATCAATACCTCGTTTAAAAATTGGCAAATAGTCAAAATAAGGAAGTCCTTGGTTTTTACACAACTGTGGTATGTGATAAATAAGCACTAACACAGCCAAAAAAAATCGCAATGCATCTAAATTTGGAAGTCGCTTCAATTGTTGGTTTTAGGACATAAAAATACATATATTTATTGAATGAATTACTTGGCTCATATTTACCTTTCTGGAGATAACAAAATGATAACTATTGGCAATTTTATGGCTGATGGCATTAAAGGTAAAAATTACAAAAAGTATCCAAAAGACATTCAAATAGGCATCTTATTACATCGCGAAATCGATACGTTTACTGATGCTCATAAAACCGTTAGAAAAAGTACCAAACGCCTTCATAAAAAATACAGTCATTATTCTGGTGTGATTGTCGATATATTGTACGACCATTTTTTGGCAAAAAACTGGAGTCAGTATTGTGATAGTCCTTTAGATAAATATTGCGAAGCATTTTATGACTCTTTGGAAGAAAATTTTGACATTCTTCCAACTCGAATTCAACGCATGATGCCTTACATGATTGCAGATAACTGGTTAGTGAGTTATGCCTCAATTGAAGGTATTCAAAAAGTTCTAGAAGGTATGAACAGACGAACCCAAAACCGCTCAAAAATGAATCTTGCAGTAAACGAGCTCGAAGATTTTTACAAAGAATTTGAATCAGAATTTACTGTTTTTTTTAATGAACTCATTCAATTTTCAAAAGACAAACTAAAAACATTATCTTCACATCCATAAACAAACCAATAAGAATCAAATGAAAAAATTAGTCCTAATTGTATTTGTATTTACAGCATTCATTTCTTGTAAAAAAACACAAGAAAAAACATTAGTTGATGAATCTAAACGAGGCCTTATTGTAGACCATGGCATGGTCGTTTCAGCACGTGCTGAGGCCTCTAAAATTGGAGCTGCAATTCTTGAACAAGGCGGCAATGCCTTTGATGCTATGGTTGCAACAGACCTTGCCTTAAGTGTGGCCTATCCTTACGCAGGAAGTATAGGTGGTGGTGGTTTTATGGTTTATAGATTAAACAATGGCGAGGTTGGTTCGCTCGACTTTAGAGAAAAAGCACCTTTGGCTGCCAGCAGAGATATGTATTTGGATGAAAATGGAGAGGTTATACCAGACATGAGTACCCTTGGTGCCATGGCTGTTGGTGTTCCAGGTGGAATTGCAGGAATATTTGCTGCTCACGAAAAATTTGGAACTATGCCAATTGAAAAACTCATACAGCCTGTTATAGAATTAGCAAAAAAAGGTGTTGTTGTAACTAAAAAGCAAGAAGATAGAATAAAGCATTACCAACCAAGCTTCCCAAAAGTAAATAAAGATTCCATACTTTTTGATAAAGTTTGGAAAGAAAACGACACCATAAAATATCCTGAGCTTGCCGAAACCTTAACGAGAATTATGAACAATGGTCGCGACGAGTTTTACAAAGGCGAAACAGCAAAACGATTTGTACAATTTATGAGAGACAATGGAGGAATTATCACCGAAGAAGATTTAGCCAAATACGAAGCCAAATGGAGAGATCCTATTACTTTTACGTATGACGATCTAAAAATTATTTCCATGCCACCTCCTTCAAGTGGAGGCATTTGCTTGGCTCAGATTCTTAAAATGGTAGAACCTTATGATCTTGATAAATTTGGACACAACTCAATAAAAACCATTCAGGTGCTTACAGAAGCTGAGCGACGTGCTTATGCTGATAGAAGCTTTTACTTAGGCGATCCTGATTTTGTTGACAACCCAATTGATGCACTCATGGAAAGTGACTATTTAAAGGAACGAATGTCATCATTCTCATTTGATGCTCCTACAAAATCCAGTGAAATCTCTCATGGAGAAGTGATGGCTTTAGAAAGTATGGAAACCACACACTATTCCATAGTTGACCAATATGGTAACGCTATTGCAGTAACCGTAACCCTTAATGGTGCTTATGGCTCTAAATTGTATAATGACGATTTAGGTTTTTTTCTAAATAATGAAATGGACGATTTTAGCAGTAAACCTGGAACACCAAATATGTTTGGTCTTATTGGTGGAGAGGCCAATAGTATTTTACCTGAAAAACGTATGCTAAGTTCTATGACACCTACCATAGTTGAAAAAGATGGAAAATTATTAATGAGCGTTGGCACTCCAGGAGGTTCTACCATTATCACTTCGGTTATGCAAACCATTTTAAATGTTCATGAGTTTAATATGACTGCTCAACAAGCCGTTGATGCTCCTCGTTTTCACCATCAATGGTTACCTGATGTGGTAATGTTTGAACCTAATAGATTTTCAGATAGTCTTATCACATCTATTAATAATCTTGGTTATCAAACAATCGTTAGGGAAAATGTCATTACTGGAAAAGTCAATACCATTTTAGTTTTACCTAATGGCAAATTAGAAGGTGGTGCAGACCACAGAGGTGATGATACAGCTTCTGGACACTAAACAGAGTTGATAATGTCATTTGTTAATCAACTTAAAACAATATTCGAGGAAAATACCAATCCTGAATTTGCTATTCAGATGAAAGTGTATTTACGCGATAAGTTTGAGCTTTACGGCATTAAAACAAAGCTAAGACGTGACTTGCTAAAAGAAACGGTTGTTAAAAATAAAGATGAAGTAAGCGCAAATATAAGAGCCATTTCTAAAGAACTTTTCTCCTCAAAACATAGAGAATTGCACCATTGTGGTGTGGAGTTATTTGAAAAACATTTAAAGAAAAAGTATCAAAAAGTTGATATTAATCAAATAGAATATTTTATCACAACCAACTCATGGTGGGACACTGTTGATTTTATTGCAAAACAAATTCTTGGTGCATATTTAAAACAGTTTCCAGAAGAAACAGAAGCTGTAATTTCTAAATTTTCGGCATCCAACAATATGTGGCTTAACCGAAGTGCTATCTTGTTTCAACTCGGTTACAAAAACCAAACTGATGAAGCATTGTTTTATAAACTATGTATACAACATAGCCATTCCGATGAATTTTTTATTCAAAAAGCCATTGGCTGGGCTTTACGAGAATATGGTAAGACAAATCCAGAATCAGTATTAAACTTTGTTAAGTCAAACTCATTAAAACCTTTGAGTGAAAGAGAGGCTATTAGGAATCTCATATAAGATTTCAGTATTTTACCGAAATTTATTGATGTTGTAAATTATATGAATAACATTTGTATTTGATTTGATATCATAAAATAAAGTTAATCAGATGAAAACCAAAAAAACACTAAAAATAATTGCTGGTTTGGTCATTTTCCTGACCTTACCCAGTCTGCTATTTTTTGGTTTTCTCTATTTTAAATACAACGAAGACTTACCTAAAGGTATACAAGGTGCACAAGCAGATGCCTTAGCGCAACAAATGTTAGATGCCTTAGATTATGAAGCCTATAAAGAAACCGATTATATAGAATGGACTTTTAAAAATAGACACTTATACAAATGGGACAAACACAACAATATTTGTACAGTACAATGGAAAGAGTTCAAAGTAGACTTACACTTAAAGTACCCAGAACGCAGCCAAGCAGCTGTTCATAATTTTGAAGTAGTTGATGAAAAACGTAATGAACTGGTAAAAACCGCATTTAAATATTTTAACAACGATTCTTTTTGGCTTGTTGCACCTTATAAAGTGTTTGATGAAGGCACAGAACGTCGTTTGGTAAAACTGGACAATGGTAAAGAAGGCCTATTGGTCACATACACTACAGGTGGCACAACACCTGGCGATTCTTATCTTTGGCAATTTGACGACAAAGGTAAGCCTATTAGCTTTAAAATGTGGACTTCCCTTTTACCAATTGATGGCATTGAAGCCAGTTGGACAGATTGGACCACAACCGAAAGTGGTGCTCAATTACCAACGTTTCATAAATTATTGTTCCTTGGTCTTGAAATCAATCATATAAAAGGAGAAAATAAGCCTTATCTAAATACAGAAAACTAAGTTATTTAAGATTGATAGATATCGTAATCCTAACTGACCAAAAAAACATTAACCAATTTGATAAGAATGGTAAAGTTTTAAACGGCTATCTAGAAGATGCTATTTTAAAAGCAGGATTGGAAGCTGAAGGATTATCTGTACAACGTTTATCTTGGGATAATCCTGATTTTGATTGGTCTACAACAAAAGCTATTTTATTTAGAAGTACTTGGGACTATTTTTACCGATTTAACGAATTCTCGATATGGTTGTCTAACGTTTCTAAGCAAACCAAACTTATCAACTCCTTAGAAACAATCAATTGGAATATAGACAAACATTATCTCTTAGATTTAAAAGCAAAAGGAATTCACATTGCTGAATCTTATTTTATTAAAAAAGGAAGTACGACCACTTTACATGAACTATATAATACCTTTGGATTTAACGAAACCGTTTTAAAGCCTTGTGTGTCTGGAACTGCTCGACATACTTACAGATTAAAACCAGAAAACCTTCAGGAACACGAAGCTGTTTTTAAGCAACTTATAAGACATGAAGCAATGATGCTTCAACCTTTTCAATATGATATTGTAAACAAAGGAGAAGCCTCTATGGTATTGTTTAATGGTAAATTTTCTCATGCTGTTTTAAAAACAGCCAAGCCAAATGAGTTTAGAGTACAAACTGATTTTGGTGGTCAAGTTACTATTTATCAACCTTCACCAGAAGAGATTGCTTTTGCAGAACAAACTATTTGCTGTTGTTCAGAATTACCAACTTATGCTCGAGTAGATATTTTTAATGACAACCAAGGTAAGATAGCACTGGCAGAACTAGAACTCATAGAGCCAGAGCTTTGGTTTAGGTTATTTCCTAAAGCTGCTAACACTTTAGCTCAAATATTAAAAATTTATTAGTATATTTAGAACACTCTGCGCAAATATCCATTTGTTAAAAATGGATTTCTCTAATTAATAGCAACCTTGTTTCGATAACTTTTTAAATATTTAAAAATGGCACATAAGTTTGTAAACCTTGGAGATAATCAAGAAAAAATCTATTTATATAGGTTCGACAACCAAAAACAAAAATTAATAAAAGAACGACAAGTCCTTTGGGGAGATTGGCTATCAATTGACGAAAATCACGATTTTACTCATATTGGCAATGGTTATTTAGCAGTTAATTGGTCGCCTAACACACCAAATGCTCAAACTTTATACATAAAAGAAGAGCATACTATTGATACTAGGCCTTTAGAAGTTATTTTTGTTGATGTTGGCCAAGGAGATGGTGCTGTACTTATTACACCAGAACGTGACGAGCATGAACGCATTATGGTAATTGATGCTGGCGAAGGCGAAAATATGAAAGCTTTTTTGGAAGGTAGATTTGCTCACAGAGGCTTTATGTTTGATTCTGCAATTATAACTCATCCAGATCAAGATCATTATTACGGCTTTAAGTCTATTTTTGAAAATCCACAGATTGGTTTTAAAACCATTTATCAAAATGGCTTAGTAGAACGTCCTGTTAGTGGTACTTTTGAAAAAGTTGGAGGGCTTAGCGAAGATCCTTCAACTGGAAAAAAATATATAGAAGACCTTGCTATCGGAAAACCTGAAATTGAGCAGCATTTCAGTGACAACACAAACTTTGGTCGTTTTGTATTTCCATATTTAATGCATGCAGCACTTAACAATAATAAGATACTAGATTTTAAAATGCTTTCCACAGACGAAAGTCAGAGCACACATGAAAACAACCGAATATACATGCCAGGATTTGCTCCATCTGATGGTAGAAACTATAGCATTGAAGTGCTTGGGCCTATTGTAGATAAAGACCAAAATGGTAATTTAAGACTCGAAAAAATAAGTGACTACGGAAAAACTAAAAATGGTCATTCCATTATTTTACGTTTGCATTTTGGGAAGTTTAAAGTGCTTTTTGGTGGCGACTTAAACAAACCAGCCGAAAAATTTCTTTTAAAGCATTACACAAAAAGAAATTCGTTCCCAAAATTCGGAACGACAAGTTCCAACAATATGATCAATGAAGCAAAACATTGGTTCAATGCTGAAGTAATGAAAGTTTGTCACCATGGAGCATCAGATGTAACTGATGAGTTTATGTTAGCAGTAAATCCTGCGTGTTTTGTAATTTCATCTGGAGATCAAGAAGGTCATGTACATCCAAGACCAGATTTATTAGGTAGACTTGGCAAACATGGTCGTGGTGAATCTCCTGTGCTATTATCAACCGAATTACAACGCTCTACAAGGGAATCTGAAGACAAAAAATTGGTTAATGATCTAAAAAGTAACATTGCCAAACTGATAGACAATCAAACTGACAAACTCAAAGCTTTGGTAGAAGAAAACATTAATGAACTTGCCAAAACCAATGTAGATGTTTACGGAGCCATTTACTTAAAAACAGATGGAGACCGACTCATTACCGCTTTTAAAATAGAAGAAAAATCAAAGCTTAAAAAGTGGTTTTATTTTGAATATCAAATTGATGATTCTGGCACTTTAACCTTGTTGAGTTAAATTAATCACTTCCCACTTTGTCCAACAAACTGCTGGCTTTTATGCTTAAACAACACATTAAATGTGGTTAAGCTACCGTAACATCTGGTAATATATTGTTGCAGGTCTATCTTTTCTTGCTCATCCAGATTGTTACTGGAGTTTATTATTTGCTCCATAACTCTTAATCTATCACGAAGCATCGTAATTTTATGAAAGAAAGTATCTATTGGTATTTCTTTACTTTGTAAACTGGTATCTTCTGGTTCAAGGATAAGTTTACCTCCTTTCCATTTATCTCCAATATGCACAACTTCGGTAACATCACTCCATTTTTTTAAAATGCTCACTAAACTGCTTTCTACCTCAAAAAGGCTTACAGTATCTACATCATCTTCAGCAGCTTCAATCACTTCAAACTCACTATCTAAATCTATGGTTTCTAAGCCTTTATCAATAAAGGTGACCCAATAATGCTTTGAAGTCACATTAGTAACCACACCTTTTCCATGCTCTGTATGATTGATTCGTGAACCGATTCCTAATAATTTCATAAATGATAATTTGTCATTCCTGCGAAGGCAAGAATCTCATTAATACATAGTTTTAATACTATACAAGTATATTAATTTTTTTATTGCTCTTCAAACACCAAATTCAAAAAAATAAATTTCAAACATTAATACTAAAAGCGTTTCAACATGTCCTAGTAATCTCACTAAATTTTAATATCTTTAATTCTTAAATATTTAATAACTATGATGATAACATACGGATTAATTGGTTTTGTAATTCTTTTAGCATTTTATGGCATTGGAGTTTACAACAAATTGGTAAAATTAAACACTCTTGTAGACGAAGCTTGGAGTGGTATTGATGTGCAATTAAAAAAACGTTATGACTTAATCCCAAACTTAGTCGAAACTGTAAAAGGCTACGCTAGTCACGAAAAAGAAACCTTCGAAAATGTAACTAAAGCTAGAAATCAGGCGCAAAATGCAACCACTGTTGAAGGTCAACAAGCCGCAGAAAATCAGTTAAACAGAGCTTTAATTAATTTGTATGCTGTTGCAGAGCAATATCCTGAACTAAAAGCCAACGAAAACTTTTTAAGCTTGCAAACTGAATTATCTGACATTGAGGCTGACATTGAAAAAGCACGACGTTATTACAATGGCACAACTCGCGATTATAATATTTTAATCGATCAGTTCCCATCAAACATCATTGCTGGAATGACTAACTTCAAAAAAGCAGGATTTTTTGAAATTGATACAGAAATTGAACGTAAAAATCCACAAGTAAAATTCTAAGCGTTGAAGCAATTTCTCAGTGTTTTATTATTTCTTACATGTGCTTTATCCTTATTCGGACAAAGCGAAAGGGTTATTTCGTTTCATTCTGATATTGAGGTAGATACCTCAAGTACTATTACTGTAACAGAGTCTATAAAAATTTATGCTAACGGAACCATTTTTAAAAGAGGTATTACGCGTACTATTCCAACCGTTAGTGTAGATAGTTCTGGTAAAAGGGTAAAGTTAGATTATAAAATTCTGTCAGTACAAAGAGATGGTCGTACTTCAAAATACCACACAGAAAATGGCAATGGCAATATTACCATATATGTTGGCGAAAGTGATGTGTTTTTAAGGGAAGGCGAATACGATTATACCATTACCTACAGCATGAACGGACAAATCCGTTTTTTTGAAGCTTACGATGAAATTTACTGGAATGTTAACGGTTTTGATTGGGCTTTGCCTTTTGGTCAAGTATCCAGTAATATCACATTGCCTACAGGTGGCAATTTCATACAAAACGCTTGTTATACAGGACGCTATGGTAGCAGTAGTACTAATTGTAATGCAACCATATTATCTAATCATAGTATTCGTTTTACTGCTGATAATTTACGAGCTGGCGAAAACCTAACGGTTGCAGTTGGTTTTAATAAAGGTGTTGTAAACCAACCTCCTCCACCTCCACCTCCAACATTTTTACAAAAGTTTGGAGCTCTAATTTTAAGTGGCTTTATCAGTTTGGCACTACTGTTTTATTACGGATTTACTTGGCTTAAATTTGGTGTTGACCCTCCGAAGCCAACCGTTTATCCACAATACGAAGTACCAAACAAAATGACACCAGCTTCAGTTGGAATGATAGATAAACTGCGCTATCATAGCGATTTGATTACAGGCACCATTTTAAACTTAGCTGTAAAAGGTTACCTTAAAATTGAAGAAGATAACCAAAACCATGTGTTTGGCTTGTTTAAAAGTAAACAATTTACCTTACGCAAATTAAAAGACGACAATGGAGAACTCAACCATGAAGAACGTGTGCTTTTTTCAAAATTATTCAGAGGATCATCAACACTAACCTTAGATGGAACTTACGATTCTATGGTACTAAGTGCTGTAACAGCTTATAAAGATTCATTAAGAAAACAGCATCAAAACTTAATTTATCAAGGCTTTAATTTTAAGTTCTGGCTGTTCCCTATCTTAACTATTATTGCCTATGTGTTCTTATTTGTTTTTTTAGCAACGCAATATTTTGAAGGTGAAAATGATGGATTAATCTTTGTTGTATTCTTAGTTGTAAATGTTGCGTTCTTCTTGATTTACCAATATTTAATACGAAAACCAAGTATAGAAAAACTAAAACTAAAGTCATTGATTGATGGCTTTAAAATGTATATGAGTGCTGCCGAAGAAAAGCAGATTGCACATTTTAATCCACCAGATTTAACACCTGAAATCTTTGAAAAACTATTGCCCTATGCTGTAGTACTTGGAGCCGAAGATGTTTGGGGAGACAAATTTCAGAACCTCATCAATAAGTCGCTTATAGACCAAAGTTACCAACCTACTTGGTATTCTGGTGGTCGCATTGGCAATTTCTCAACCTTTAACCACACTTTAAATTCATCGTTATCAAATTCCTTAAGCCGATCAGCTACTCCACCTTCAAGCAGTGGAAGCGGTTCTAGTGGTGGTGGATTCTCCGGAGGTGGTGGAGGTGGTGGCGGAGGTGGTGGCTGGTAATCTCACCTCTTCCCAAATATTACTATTCCTTAATTATTATCAGATTTTAATTTATAATAATCATATAAATAAATCCCAAAAGTTATAGCAACGAATAGAATTACTGCAATAATTAAACTTGGATTAAATTCCATTGGTCTGTTCGGATCTCCAGTAGTAATATGGAATAATTCAGCAGTAACTCCGCCTCCAATTAAACTTATTATTATTTTAAACCAGGTTTTTCTTAATAGTTTCATACAATACTTTTGACAAATTAATATTTCTTACATAGCTGCCGCACGATTGTATCGTGTGGCTTTAAATACGTATTAAACATTATATCACCCAAAATATTGAAAAACAATTATATCATCTAACAACCCCTTTCCATTAGTATAATCAACTGCACTACTGTACACATAATCTTCAGGGAAATTTACCAAACCAGCCTTGACAGGATTATTATGCACATAATTTATTTTTTCTTGAATCACTTTATTACTCCACAATTCAATGGGCTTATTATCGTGCCTCCAAAACTGAAACTTATTAACATTTGATGACTTACTAGCGGCTTTTTTAAATTGTTCAAGCAAAAATTCTTTTCTACTTTCAGTAGGGCTTTCCTGAATTGCTTTAACTATGGCTTTACTAGTAAAGCGCTTAAAGTCTCCCAATAAGCTTGAAGGATGTAAACCGTTAATGCTTCTGAAAACCAAATGTACATGGTTGGTCATTATACACCAAGCAATAATCTCCATTCCTTTGTTCTTTTGGCAATATGCCAAGCTTTCAACCAGAATATCCTTATAATCATTTCTGATAAAAACATCAAGCCATTCAACAACAGCAAAACTTACAAAGTATAAACCTTCAGGATTATGAAATTTATAATTTCTGCTCATATTATAAAATTACTTATTTTATGTTTATAAGAGATTAGTTAGAAGGTTTTGATGGTTACATACCACACGATAGAATCGTGCGGCAGCGAGGGTGATGTTATTCATCTTGTTTTTACTGACTATTACAAATATAGATGATTTTGTTTTGGCAAGACATTAGAGCCAAACAGTTAAGTAGTGTGTTGATTGTGTGTTTCAATTTTTGTAAATAATACTAGAAGATTCAGCTCTCTTTTTAAGCTTAAAATTTAAAGGATTCCAATTTTTAATATCTGGTTGTTGAATATTATTACTAAAAAATAGTATTTCTTTACCTTCCCTTATTTCATAAGCTGTATGCTTAAATGAAAATTCTTTTTTAGGGCACTCCAAATATAATTTTTTTATTTTAGGAACATTATCATAAGAAACAATCCATTTAATGTTCTGTATTGATTTAATTTTATCACTCACTTTTTTATGATTCTTATCCTCATAATGATTCATATAAAGTGTACTAGCCTTCAAATAATATGGAGGATCAAAATAAAAGACAACATTTTCATTTTCAGCCTCATGTTGTATTTTATCAATTAGCTTTATTGCATCCTTTTTATAAAGTCTGATATTTTTTTTGTGTTTAGCAATTCTTTTTATTCTTTCAATTAATTCTAGTTTATTAAATCTACAATCAATCAAGTAATTACCATTCTGTTCAATTCCACCCATAACTCCAGCATTAATAATGCCTGATCTATTAGTTCTGTTTAAATAAAAAGTGGAGAAACCTAATTCAAGCAAATCAGCAGATTTTTTATTGTCTTGTACTTTCTTTTGTTTTTTCCACTCTTCAATAGTTAACTCTACATTTTCTATTAAATAACATAGTTGATTGGTCTTATTTAAAACCGAATGCCAAAAAGCATAAATTGACCTATCCTTATCATTAATTGTAATTCTATCAACAAACCCTTCTAATAACAAAAATAAAGCTACTGAAGCACCACCAGAGTAAGGCTCGACATAGTGTCCGTTTATATTGTTATCAATACAAATCTTCGCTATAAATGCTGATAATTTATTTTTTCCTCCTGGATATCTTAATGGTGAATAAAACATTATTTATTAACTAAAATAATTTTAAACAATGGTTCTAATTTAGACCATGCAGCTCTCACATCTCTTTCTACTGAAACAAAATTTTCATTATGATTAATCATATGCATTCTTTCCAAAGAATAAGGCTTTTCATAATCACTTTTTATTGATTTAAGAGTAGAAATTAGATTATTGTCATTAATCTCTTTACATTTTTTATTAATTATATATGCTAGCATTTCACCTAATTTAGGATTATGTGAATTACTTTTTGAAATTTTATCGTAATGTTTATTCTTTTTTAGGTAAAATGCTAATGAACATTCCAGAAAACTTCTCAGTAAATCATGTGTTGCATTTGGATATGTTTTAACAGGAATGTTTTTTAATTCTTCGTATAAAATTTTTAAGCTAGAGCTATCAATTCTGAAAGGAACATCTTCTCTATAAAACAAACCTGTTGGTGTGTTTTTACTGGAAATTTTATCTCTACTTATTTTAATATTATTGTTTCCAATATTAATTGTTTTGCCGCCAAATAGATTCTCAGAAGTATTTTTTTGAATTTCAATTTCAACTTTTTTGGCATCTTTTGGATTTATTTTTTGAATAAAACTTTCAATATTCTCCGTTTTGTTTAAAGTTCTTGAATTTAATTTATTTCCTTCAAAATCAGACTTGTTTAACAATTGATAAATAACAACTTTTAATTCGTCCTCAAAGTTTATGTTGTCAACTTTTAACTCTCCATCTTCAGTTATTCGATACATATACTTTTTCTTAGCTGGAGTAGTAGTTATTGCCCTGTAAAATGTAGTTACGTGACCTTTACCAAGAATATCTTCTTTCATTCTTTCGGGTAAATCCAAACCTTTGACAATATTATTTATACCATTAGTAATTGTGTCATTGATTGTTCCATTACCTCTTCTTAAGTTATAATTTCTTCTTTCAGGTTCTTGCCAATTAACTTCATTATTACCTTTTGCGTGTTTTCTGTCAATATATTCTAAACCTAATTCTTTGTCCTTAGTTACTAAACATTCTAATAGGAAATTTTCATCAATATTTATTTCATTTTTCAGCTCATGAATATAGTTTTTCAAACTTATACTTTCTGTTAATTCAGGGTTAGAAAGTAATTTATAAACTGTTAATCTTCTATTTCCTTCTAAAACAATAAAGTTTTCTTCATCATTCCAAACTACTAACTTTTCTAGTTGAGGTAAATGAAATTGAGAAACAACCTCTTTCGCAAATTTTTTGATTTTAAATTCAGGTTTAGAAACAAAATATTTAATTAATTCTTTTTCATCAGAATTATAATATTTATCTGGAAATCTTGCATTTTCATCCCAAAGAATTAATTCTTTGATTGGCAGTTTCTTATTTTCAATCTTCATGTTTTATTTTCCTTTTCAACAATAATTTTATAGTAATTTTAATAAGCTCTATTCATTAAACATATTATAATAATAATCTTACCATACTTCCAATATATGTAATATATTGAGTTTTATTAAATCGCAGAACATCAAATCTAAAAATTATTTAAACAAAAACCTATACGTAACTTTACGTACTTTCAGTCAGTTACTAACATTTAAACACAAAATTTAATGTTTATAACTCCTGTTTAAGCAACTTACATTGGCTTTTGGTTTAGCTATTAAAATTGTACCTTTGCAACTTTGCCTACCTAGAGGCAGATTTAGCTAAATTATGAGCCATTTTGACGAACATATAGAGGTTAAAGGTGCCAGAGTGCACAACCTAAAAAATATAGATGTCACCATACCTAGAGAGCAACTGGTAGTGATTACAGGTTTGTCTGGTAGTGGGAAATCGTCTTTGGCTTTTGATACCATTTATGCCGAAGGTCAACGTCGTTATATTGAGACCTTTTCGGCGTATGCGCGACAGTTTTTAGGTGGCTTAGAGCGTCCAGATGTGGATAAAATTGATGGTCTCTCTCCTGTTATTGCCATAGAGCAAAAAACAACCAGCAAATCGCCACGTTCAACGGTTGGTACCATTACTGAGATTTACGATTTTTTACGTTTACTGTTCGCCAGAGCAAGTGATGCTTACAGCTACAACACTGGCTTAAAAATGGTAAGTTACAGTGACGAGCAAATAAAAGAGCTCATTTTAGAGAGTTTTAATGGCAAGCGTATTAGCGTGTTGGCTCCTGTAATACGTTCCAGAAAAGGACACTACAGAGAACTCTTTGAGCAGATTGCAAAGCAAGGTTTTGTAAAGGTTAGAACTGATGGTGAGATTGTAGATTTGGTAAAAGGCATGAAACTGGATCGTTACAAAACCCACGATATTGAAATTGTCATCGACCGACTTAAAATTGACGATTCTGTAGATAACGATAAACGTCTTACCGAAACCATAAACACTGCCATGTATCATGGTGAAAATGTACTCATGGTGATTGATAACGACACCAATGAAGTACGCTATTTTAGTCGTGATTTGATGTGTCCACAAACAGGAATTTCCTACCCAAATCCAGAGCCTAACAATTTCTCGTTCAACTCACCAAAAGGTGCTTGCGACAAGTGTAATGGCATTGGTACCTTGTATCAAGTGAATTTAGATAAGATAGTACCTGACAAATCCATGTCTATAAAAAATGGAGGTTTGGCTCCACAAGGACCTCAAAAAAATACATGGATTTTTAAGCAACTAGAGTTAATTGCACAACGCTTCAATTTTGATTTGGGTGACCCAATAAAAAACATTCCTCAGGAAGCTATGGACATGATTTTTTTTGGTGGCAACGAAAAATTTACGGTAAATAGCAAGACTTTAGGTGTTGCTAGAAATTATAGCATCGATTTTGAAGGCATTGCCAATTTTATTGAAAGTCAATACAACAACTCAGAATCCAAGTCCATTCGTCGTTGGGCAAAAGAATTTATGGACAAAATTGTGTGTCAAGACTGTGAAGGTTCACGATTAAAAAAGGAATCGCTTTACTTTAAAATAAACGAAAAGAACATTTCAGAACTCGCTAAAATGGATATTGTAGAGCTAGGTGATTGGTTTAACGATTTAGACAAGCACTTATCTGAAAAGCAACAAGCCATAGCGAGTGAAGTGGTGAAAGAAATAAAAGCACGCATTCAGTTTTTGTTAGATGTTGGTCTCACCTATTTAACCTTAGACAGAAGCTCAAAATCCTTGTCTGGTGGCGAAGCACAACGCATCAGGCTTGCCACTCAAATTGGTTCTCAGTTGGTTGGTGTACTCTACATTTTGGATGAACCAAGTATTGGACTACACCAACGTGATAACGAAAAACTAATTAACTCCTTAGTGTCTTTAAGAGACATCGGCAACTCAGTCATTGTCGTAGAACACGATAAAGACATGATAGAAAGAGCTGACCATGTGATTGATATTGGACCTTTCGCTGGTAAACATGGTGGAGAAATTATAAGTCAAGGGTCTCCAAAAGAATTATTGGCACACCATACGCTTACAGCAGACTATCTTAATGGAACTAAGCTCATCGAAATACCAAAAAAGCGACGCAAAGGCAATGGCAAAGAAATTGTTTTAAAAGGTTGTACAGGCAACAACTTAAAAAATGTATCTGTAAGCTTTCCTTTAGGAAAAATGATTGGTGTTACAGGAGTTTCTGGAAGTGGAAAGAGTACCTTAATTAATGAAACCCTCTATCCTATTCTCAACAATCATTACTTTAATGGCGTAAAAAACGTAATGCCTTATCAAAGTATTTCTGGTCTGGAGCATATTGATAAAGTAATTGATATTAACCAATCTCCAATTGGTAGAACACCACGAAGTAATCCAGCAACTTATACCAAAACTTTTGACGAAATACGCAGCTTGTTTGCCAAAATCCCTGAAGCCATGATACGTGGCTACAAACCTGGACGTTTTAGTTTTAATGTAGCAGGTGGACGTTGTGAAACTTGCCAAGGTGGAGGTTTGAGAGTGATAGAAATGAATTTCTTGCCAGACGTTTACGTAGAATGTGAAACCTGTCAAGGCAAGCGCTTTAACAGAGAAACTTTAGAAATACGTTACAAAGGCAAGAGCATTAGTGATGTATTGGACATGACTATTGATGAAGCTGTTCCATTTTTTGAGCACATTCCTAAGATACACCGAAAACTTAAAACCATAAAAGATGTTGGCTTAGGTTATATTTCGTTAGGACAACAAAGCACAACACTTTCTGGAGGTGAAGCTCAACGAATAAAACTTGCCACAGAACTCAGCAAACGAGATACAGGAAACACCTTTTATATTCTGGATGAGCCAACCACAGGACTGCACTTTGAAGACATTAGAGTATTAATGATTGTACTGAACAAACTCGCAGACAAAGGCAATACTGTATTGATTATTGAACACAACCTTGATGTGATTAAAACTGTTGACCACATTATTGATATAGGTTTTGAAGGCGGAAAAGGTGGTGGGCAAATTGTTGTTGAAGGCACACCAGAAGAGGTTGCAAAACATCCAAAAAGTTACACAGCCAAGTTTCTAAGAAAAGAACTAAATTAGCAAACACTAAAACAAACTTAATGAAGAAGGAATTACATCCAAAAGGTTGGAATGAAATAAAAACAAACGACTCTTGGGCCATTTTTAAAATTATGGGAGAGTTCGTTAATGGTTACGAAAAACTAAGTAGAATTGGACCTTGCATTTCCATTTTTGGTTCAGCAAGAACAAAACCAGATCATAAATATTATCAATTAGCCCAAAGCATTGCGCAACGCATTGTAGAAGCTGGTTATGGTGTGATTACAGGTGGTGGTCCTGGTATTATGGAAGCAGGAAACAAAGGCGCACATTTAGCTGGAGGCACATCTGTTGGTTTAAATATTGAACTTCCTTTTGAACAGCACGACAACCCTTACATAGATAGTGACAAGAGTCTTGATTTCGATTACTTTTTTGTTAGAAAAGTAATGTTTGTGAAGTATTCGCAAGGTTTTGTGGTCATGCCTGGAGGTTTTGGTACACTTGATGAATTATTTGAAGCCATTACCTTAATACAAACCAATAAAATAGAAAAATTCCCAATTATTTTGGTTGGTACTGATTTTTGGAGTGGCATCATGGCTTGGGTTAAAGAAACTTTATTGGAAAAATTTGGAAATATTAGCGCAACCGATTTAGATTTAATTCATCTTGTAGATACAGAAGATGAGGTTATTGACATATTAAACAGCTTCTACGATGAGTATCAGCTAAGTCCTAATTTTTAATTAAACCGAACATCTTTTTAAAAAATAATGAACAAAAAAATTGTTATAACGCTAACAACGGTCTGCCTTTTTGCAAATACAATGTTTTCTCAGGAAAACATAAAAATGATGTTTTACAATGTATTAAACTATCCTTTACAAGCTCCAGCTTCTCGTATTCAGGATTTAGCTGTAATTATTGATGATTATCGTCCTGATATTTTTATGATTTGTGAGCTTAATAACGAAGATGGAGCAAACAACATCTTAAACATTATGCAGCCAATAAACGCAAATTACCAGCGTGCTGTATTTCAACCAAACACCTCTGATGACGATTTGGGAGACCAAAACGACTTACAAAACATGATATTTTATGACAGTTCTAAATTTTTATTAGAAAGCCAACATATTGTAACGACTACTTATCGAGATTTTAACCATTATGTCTTAAAGCTTAATACTGTCAATCAAAATACCAATCCGAAATATTTAGATGTGTTTGTTTCGCATTTAAAATCATCAAGTGGAACTGCCAACCAACAACTACGTCTTGATATGGTAAACGATTTGGTCGCTTATCTGGAAACACTTCCAAACACGAGTAACGTAATATTTGGAGGAGATTTAAATTTATATACATCGTCTGAACCTGCATTTCAAGAATTACTCGATGTTACCAACAACATTGCTTTTGTTGATCCTGCTAATCGAATTGGAAGCTGGAGCAACAATACCAACTATTTAGATGTATTTACTCAATCTACAAGAACTCAAACTGGATTAGGAGGAGCAACTGGTGGTTTTGATGATAGATTCGATTTTATTTTAACTTCAGAAAATTTGTTAACCAATACTGATGTTTACTATGTGCCAGACAGCTACCAAGTTTATGGCAATAACAATAATCCTAATTGTTATAACCAAGAGATAAATTCTACAGATTGTGATGGTGCTGAATTTAGTAGTACTATTAGAGATGCTTTATATGCCATGAGCGACCACTTACCTGTAACTATCGAATTGCAGACCACAGAACCTCTATTAAACATTGATAGTTTAGTTTATAATAATGGCTTTAAAATTGTTGGAACAAATGTAGTAAGTGACCAATTAACTTTAAACATTTCAGAAAGCAACATCAATAGTTTAGCTATTTATAATGCGCTTGGCCAAAAAGTAAGTGAGCTTTATATTGGTAATACATCCAATCCAACAATAGATGTGTCTAAATTAGCAAGTGGTATCTATTACATCACTACAAACAATATTCTAATTGAACCTTTAAAATTCGTGATTAGATAATTTGAAAATAAAGCCTCTATATCTGTTAGTTTTCCTACTGTTTTGTCAACTTATTGTTGCACAGAATAAGATTGATATAAAGGCAAACTTCAACATTTCTGAAAAAACCATTACAGTCAATCAGTTTATATCCTACACCAACACTTCAAATGATACTTTAAGCACCATTTACCTACACGATTGGAGCAACAGTTTTTCAACAAAAAACACACCTTTGGCTAATAGGTTTACAGAAGAATTCAGTACCAATTTTCACTTTGCAAAAAATGAAGAGCGTGGCTTTACAGTTATTACTTCAATTAAAGATGAACAAAACAAGTTGTTAAATTTTAATCGCTTAGAAGACCAGATTGACGTAGTTTCTGTAAACATAGAAAATCCAGTGTTACCTAATCAAAGTTACAACATTACATTAACTTATAAAATTCAACTGCCAAGCGATAAGTTTACGCGTTATGGTATTTCAGCATTGAACGAAATAAATTTAAAATATTGGTACATAACACCTGTTGTTTATAATGGCAAATGGAATTATTACAGCAACAAAGACTTAGACGATTTATTTGTACCTAAATCAGATATTTCTATCGAAGCAGAATTTCCTAAAAATTATGTGCTTAGTTCAGAGTTAGACTTAGTTTCTACGCAACAGAACGAAAATACACAAACAGTACTTTTAGCTGGAAAAGATCGAGTAGATAGTAAATTATTTTTAACGTATTTACCAAAGTTTAAAACCATACAAACTGATAACTTTTCGGTCATTTCTGATCAAACCTCAAAAGATTTAGCACCAGCAGATAAAGCCATAATTACAGACCAAATTACAGGTTTTATAACACGTCATTTAGGTCAGTATCCTCACGAAAAACTATTGGTTACTCAAATTGATGCCAAAAAAGATCCAGTATATGGTTTAAGTCAATTACCTGATTTTATTAGGCCTTTTCCTAAAAATTTTCAATTTGAACTTCAATTACTAAAAAACATTTTAAGCAATTATCTTGACAATACTCTACTTATTAATCCAAGACACGATCAATGGCTAAAAGATGGTATTCAAATCTATTATTTTATGAAATACATAGAAGAGTATTATCCAGACATGAAGCTTCTTGGTACGTTTGCCAACATTTGGGGAGTTAGGTCATTTCATGCTGCAGATTTATATTTTAACGACCAATACAACATTACCTATATGCATATGGCCAGAACCAACAGAGATCAACCTTTGGCTATGCCTAAAGATGAGTTGCTGCGCTTTAATGCTGAGTTGGCAAACAAGTATAAAGCTGGAATTGGGCTTCGTTATTTAGACGATTATATTAATAACGATATCCTTGAAAAAACTTTACAAGAGTTTTTAACTACTTACAAAACAGAACAAACCTCAACTTTAGATTTTGAGGCTTTAATAAAATCCAAAACAGATAAAAATATTGATTGGTTTTTTGAAGATTATTTAAAGACTAGAAAAAAGATAGATTTTAAAATCAGCAAAGTAAAAACGGTTGACGACTCTGTTAAAGTGACTATAAAAAACAAAAGAGACAACAAGATGCCAATATCGTTGTTTTCTTTAAATGAAGATACAATAGTTTCTAAAATTTGGATAGATCATGTTTCAGGGAAAGAAACCTTAACCATACCAAAAAGCAATGCTGACAAACTCATTTTAAATTTTGATCAAACTATCCCAGAGTATAATTTGCGTGATAATTGGAAATCGTTAAAAGGATTCTTGTCCAACAATAAACCTCTTCAAATAAGGCTATTTAAGGATATTGAAGACCCTAACTATAGTCAGGTGTTTTTAATGCCTCATGTTGAGTTTAACAATATCTACGATGGCTTAACGCTTGGTGGCAAAGTCTATAATAAAACCTTATTACGAAAAGGGTTTAATTATAAGTTTACACCAAAATATGGCACCAAATCTAAAACATTAACAGGTTCTGCTTCTGTTTATATAAACAAAAATATAGAAGAATCTAACCTTTATAACTTTTCCTATGGCTTATCAGTAAAATATGAGGCTTATGGTCCAGATTTATTTGCCAGAGTAATTTCGCCAGATTTGACCTTTTATTTTAGAGATGATTCTAATTTTAGGTCTAACGAATTTCAAGCATTAAAATTCAGGTATCTTGACATTTCAAAAGACCCAGACATTAATAACATTACCAACAACAACGAACCTGATTATGCTGTTTTTAATGCTCAGTTTATTGATACAAATCCAGGTTTGATTAATTTTTACAAGTGGTTTGCCGATTTTCAATTATCTAAAAACTTTGGTAAAATTGCCCTAAATTATGAGTACAGAAAACTTTTTGAAAGCAATAGACAAATCAACTTAAGATTCTATCTTGGTTCATTTATATATAACAAAAATAACGCAAACTCAAACTATTTTAGCTTTGCTTTAGACAGACCAACAGATTACTTATTTGATTATAACTATTTAGGTCGTTCTGAAGCTTCTGGTATTTTTAGTCAACAGCTTATCATTGCCGAAGGTGGTTTTAAATCGAAATTAGAAACACCTTTTGCCAATCAGTGGCTAACAACTATGAACTTTAGCACAACCATTTGGAAATATGTTCAAGGATATGCAGATGCAGGACTTGTAAAAAATAAATTTTCTAATGCAAAATTTGTTTACGATTCAGGTATTAGATTAAATCTGGTAACCGATTATTTTGAAGTTTACTTTCCTATCTATTCCAACTTAGGATGGGAAATAGGACAACCTAATTATGACCAAAAAATACGTTTTATTTTTACAGTAGACCCTAGGTCTTTATTAGGATTATTTAGAAGAAAATGGTACTAAATAGCTGTGTTTCAAATTATATTATCCTCAACAATTTTTCAATATTTTAGAATTCATTACATTTCTGTTAATAAATAACATTCATTTTTAATAATTTGACAATAGATTAACACATAATCACATTGCCAAAACGTAACGAATTAATTACATTTGCAGAGACCTAAACGCAACTAATGCAAACAAATCCAGATATCACAAAAGCTATGTCTTATACTGATTTCAAAAACGAAATCATTAACGACTACACCATTGCTGTTACCAGTAGAGAATGTAGTTTATTAGGACGTCGTGAAGTATTAACTGGAAAAGCAAAATTTGGCATTTTTGGCGATGGAAAAGAAGTGCCACAATTAGCAATGGCAAAAGCATTTCAAAATGGTGATTTTAGGTCGGGATATTACAGAGACCAAACCTTTATGATGGCAATTGGTGAGTTAACAATTGAGCAATTTTTTGCAGGGTTGTATGCTCACACAGACATAAATGCAGACCCAATGAGCGCTGGAAGACAAATGGGAGGACATTTTGGAACTCACAGTCTCGATGAAAATTACAATTGGAAAGACTTAACCAAACAACCAAACTCTAGTGCTGACATTTCTCCTACTGCAGGACAAATGCCACGACTATTAGGTCTTGCTCAAGCCTCAAAAATATACAGAAATGTAAAAGGCATTGATACTACTAATTTTTCAGAGAACGGCAACGAAGTCGCTTGGGGAACTATTGGCAATGCAAGTACAAGTGAAGGTATCTTTTTTGAAACCATAAATGCTGCAGGAGTTTTACAAGTCCCAATGGTAATAAGTGTTTGGGATGACGAATATGGCATTTCTGTACACGCAAAACATCAAACTACCAAAGAAAATATCTCTGAAATTCTTAAAGGATTTCAACGTGACAAACATGGAAATGGATACGAAATACTTAAAGTAAAAGGTTGGGATTATGCTAAACTTATAGACACCTACTTAATTGCTGCAAAAATAGCAAGAGAAGAGCATGTTCCAGTTTTAATTCATGTAACCGAATTAACTCAACCACAAGGTCATTCCACTTCTGGTTCACATGAGCGCTACAAATCTCCTGAACGATTAACTTGGGAACGCGAACACGATTGTATTGCTAAAATGCGTGAATGGATTATTGCCAACGACATAGCAACAAATGAAGAGCTGTCAGATTTAGACAGAAAACTAAAAAAAGATGTTCGTGATGGAAAAAAAGCCGCTTGGGATGCCTTTTTAAAGCCAATTTTACAAGAACGTACTGAGCTAATCACTTTACTAAATAATGTTGCTGCAACAAGCTCTAATAAGGTTTTTATCACAAAACTAATTAATGATTTAGCAGCTATAGATGAACCTATTAAAAAGGACGTTATCTCTGTTGCAAGAAAGAGTTTAAAGTATATTACTTTTGAAAATTCTCCTGCCAAACAAGCCTTAATAAATTGGATCAATCAGTATTTTAAAATCAATCAACCAAAATACAGTTCGCATTTATATAGTGAGTCTGATAAAAAAGCTACGCTTATTAAAGAGGTAAAACCATCTTATAACGAAGATGCAGAAATGGTTGATGGCAGAATAATTATTAGAGATAATTTTGATGCTATTTTTAGCACTTATCCTGAAGCTTTAATTTTTGGTGAAGATTCTGGAAATATTGGAGATGTAAATCAAGGTCTGGAAGGTTTACAAGAAAAATATGGAGAGTTACGTATTTCAGATGCAGGAATTCGAGAAGCTACAATTCTTGGTCAAGGTATTGGTATGGCTATGCGTGGTTTAAGACCAATTGCCGAAATTCAGTATTTAGATTATTTAATGTATGCACTTCAAATAATCAGTGATGATTTGGCTACTTTACATTACAGAACACTTGGTAAGCAAAAAGCGCCAATGATTATTAGAACCAGAGGTCATAGACTTGAAGGTATTTGGCACTCAGGCTCTCAACTTGGAGGCATTCTTAACCTAATTCGTGGTGTTTATGTGCTTGTACCAAGAAATATGACCATAGCTGCTGGTTTTTACAATACTTTATTAGAAAGTGATCAACCAGCTTTAATTATTGAATGTCTTAATGGTTATCGATTAAAAGAAAAAATGCCAAACAATATCGGCAAGTTTAAAACTCCAATTGGTGTTGTTGAAACTGTAAAAGAAGGAACAGATATTACTTTGGTTTCTTACGGTTCCACTTTAAGAATGGTTGAAGAAACTGCAAAAGAGCTTTTAGAAGTTGGAATTGATGCTGAAGTAATAGATGTGCAATCCCTTATTCCGTTTGACCTTAATCACGATATTTTAAAAAGTGTTGCTAAAACAAATAGGCTTTTAGTTATAGATGAAGATGTTCCAGGTGGTGCTTCGTCTTATATTTTAGATGAAATATTAAATATTCAAAATGCTTATGAATATTTGGATAGCCAACCAAAAACACTCACAGCAAAAGAACACAGACCAGCTTATGGAACAGATGGTGATTATTTTAGCAAACCTTCAAACGAAGATATTTTTGAAGCTGTTTATCAAATTATGCATGAGGTAAGCCCAGAAGATTATCCTAAACTTCGCTAATCATAAAATACTTACTGTAAATCCCTTATTGGATTCTTTTTTATATTTTTAAAGTATATTGCACTAATATGCTTTCAAAATCTGACAAAGAACAACTTCGCTCTGTTATTTTTCGTCATTTAGACGGAATAGCAACTGCAACTACTACAGCAGCACTAAATAAGAAAGGTGTTTTAGCCTTTTTGCTCGAACATAAAAAAGTTGAGCTAACAGAACTTACAAAAAAATTTAGTGCTAATGAAGGTTATCTAAACGTAGCCTTAAGAATATTAGCCTCTCAAGGTTGGCTCACTCAACATCAGAATAATAAAACAAACTCTGTAAGCTACCAAATTAATGAGCACACCGAAAAGGCTTTTAATTTGGCATATTTATATACAGATGCTGTAAACCTATTGTCCTATTCTGTTAAGTTTCCTGAAGAACGTATTGGTGCTGATGCCTTTATAGCCCTCGAGCAGATTTTTAAGCAATATGAAAATAAGTTTGGTTTAAATACAGTTGAAGAAAACACAATAGAACATCAAATACTAAAACATATTGAAGGTGTTATTGTGGCTCCAATTATCGTTTTGTTAGGTGTAAGTGGTTTGTTTCACAAATATTTTATGGAAGCTTCTTTTAGGGCTCAAGAATTTCATAAAAATCCAGAAAGTTTTAAAAAAATCTTGGATTTCTTCACACATTTAGGCTGGTTCATCAAAAAAAATGACACGTATCGTTTTACTGATGAAGGATTGTTCTTTGCAAAAAGAGCGAGTGCTTATGGTGTTACAGTATCTTACCTTCCAACCTTTGTTCAATTAGATGAGCTAATTTTTGGCAATCCATTAATTCTAAAAACCTACTCTCCTAACGAAACAGAAAAGCACGTACATAGAGAAATGAATGTTTGGGGAAGTGGTGGTGCACATTCAACATATTTTAAAGTTATAGACCAAATCATTATCAATTTATTCAACAAGCCTATAGCTGAGCAACCTAAAGGTATTTTAGATATGGGCTGTGGTAATGGTGCCTTTATAGAACATATTTTTGATGTTATAGAATACCAAACTCTTAGAGGAAAAATGCTGGATGAACATCCATTGTTATTGGTTGGCGCAGATTTTAATCAAGCTGCTTTAAAAGTTACAAGAGCTAATTTAATTAAAGCAGATATTTGGGCAAAAGTAATTTGGGGAGACATTGGCAGACCAGATATTTTAGCTAAAGATTTAAAAGAGGACTACAACATAGATTTAAAAGATTTACTCAATGTGAGAACTTTTTTAGATCATAATCGAATTTGGGAAGCTCCAAAGAAAGCAACCAGTAGAATAAGCGAATCTTCAGGAGCTTATGTATCGCAAGGTAAACGATTAAACAATAATCTTGTAGAAGATTCCCTTTTTGAACATTTGCAAAAATGGAAACCTTATGTTGAAAAATTTGGATTGCTTATCATTGAACTGCATACTATAAACCCTAAGCTTACTGCAAGTAATATTGGAAAAACAGCAGCTACAGCTTACGATGCAACACATGGATATTCTGACCAATATATTCTTGAAGTAGATGTATTTAACAAAATAGCCAAAGAAGCAGGTTTAAATCCTGACATCAACCATTTTACAAAGTTTCCTAATAACGATTTGGCAACTGTAAGTGTTAACTTATTAAAAGGCTAAAATGACAGAAAAAGACAACAATCTAATTACAAGAGATTGGTTGGCAATAGAAAGAACCAAACTTGCAAACGAGCGCACTTTTTTAGCTTACTTTAGAACATTTATTGTAATTTTAGGAACTGGAATTACGATTTTAAAGTTGGAGTTTTTGAGTGATTTAAAATCGTTTGGTATCATTTTAATTTGCATTTCGCCTATTATATTAATTATAGGCATCATACGTTTAATTAAAGTGAGAAAAATTATAAGAACACATTACAAAACTTAAAACTACTAAAACCCCAAATTATGTTTAAAACAAGCAAAGACTTCGGATTATTAATATTACGCGTTGGCGTTTCAGCATTAATGCTAACACATGGTTACGGAAAATTATTACAACTTTTTAAAGACCCTACAGATTTTGGAGACCCAATCGGATTAGGTCCAGTAATCTCACTTATCTTAACTGTTATTGGTGAGTTTGTTGCACCTATACTAATCATCATTGGTTACAAAACCAAATTGGCTGCAATTCCTGCACTAATTACAATGCTTGTTGCAGCATTTGTAGTTCATGCTGCTGATCCTATTGGAACTAAAGAAAAAGCATTATTTTATGCTGTCGCATTTTTAGCATTAGCTTTTACTGGAGCTGGAAAATACTCTTTGGATAGAAAATAAGTATCAATTTAGGATTTTTACTATCAATTCTTTGAGTAAATCTCCTTGAGGAATAGCGTTTGCGCCAACACCTTTACTTTTTACATCAAACTCACGCAAAGTTGCAATAACACTGCTTACTTTTTTCATAGGATAGTTTCTGGCTGCTGTTAAATAATCGTTTACAAAGTAAGGATTTACTCTAAGAGAGGAAGCTACAGCTCGTGGAGATTTATCGTGCAGACCATGAAGTTGTAACAATTGAGAGAAAAAACTAAAAAGTAAAGAAACCGTTACAACCATAGGATTGTCTTTAGGATTTTCGGCAAAATAATTTACAATTTTATAGGCTTTTACATGATCTTTATTACCAATAGCTTTTTGTAACTCAAAATTATTGTAGTCTTTTGATATTCCAATATTTTCTTCAATAAGCTCAGGTGTTATTTGAGTCTCTTTTTTTATAATGAGTTGAAGTTTTTCTAACTCATTATTAATCTTGCTTAAATCGGTTCCTAAAAACTCAACAAGCATTTGAGCAGCCTTTGGTGAAATTGTGTAGCCTTTTGGAGATAAGGTGCGTCTAATCCATTCAGCTACTTGATTTTCGTAAAGTTTTTTACTTTCAAAAACTACACTATTTTTTTGCAAAGATTTATAAAGTGCTTTACGCTTATCAATCTTTTTATACTTGTAATTAATAACAAGTACAGTTGTTGGTTGCGGATTTTCAGCATAAGAAACAAGTTTTTCAATGGTTTTGGATAAATCCTGTGCTTCCTTAACAATCACAACCTGACGTTCAGCCATCATAGGATAACGCTTTGCATTGGATACAATATCTTCAACAGAAATATCACGACCATAAAGCACCATTTGATTAAATCCTTTTTCTTCTTCAGTGAGCACATTGTCTTCAATAAAATCAGATATCTTATCAATGTAGTATGGCTCCTCTCCCATTAAAAAATAAATAGGCTTAAGACTTCCATTTTTTATATCAGTAACTAATTGTTTTACTTCTTCCAAATCAATATAAATTCCAATCTTAAAAAATTCAAATTCCAAAAATAAAAGGCTTGGAATTTGTTATTTGCTATTTGAAAATTAACTTTGAAAAAACAGACTCATAATTAATGCAAGAGCTAAATTTTCCAAAGTTTTCGTTTCGTCTCAAAAATAGAGAAAATAAACGTCTTATCTTTGATGATATTCGCAAAAAATTTGTGGTTTTACAACCTGAAGAATGGGTTAGGCAACATTGCATCAACTACTTAATTACACATAAAAATTATCCGAAAACACTTATTAACGTTGAGAAAGAACTAAAAGTAAATGGTTTGAATAAACGTTATGATATAGTAATTTACAATCCTGATGGAAGCATTCATTTAATTGTTGAATGTAAGTCGCCAAAAATAAATATCAATCAAGATACTTTTGACCAAATTGCTCGCTACAATTTAGCTTTAGATGCCACATATTTGATGGTGACTAACGGAATAAATCATTATTATTGCGCTATGGATTTTGATAAAGAACGCTATCATTTTTTAAAGGACATTCCAGATTACAATTTATGAAAGTAGCCATTGTCATATTAAACTGGAATGGAAAAAAACTATTGGAAGAGTTTTTGCCTTCAGTGGTTGAGCATTCTGAAAATGCCACAATATATATAGCAGATAATGCATCTACTGACGATTCTATTAACTATACAAATAAACAGTTCCCAACAGTAAAGATTATTAGAAATAGTGAAAATGGTGGTTATGCCAAAGGTTATAATGATGCTTTAAAAAACATTGAAGCAGATGTTTTTTGTTTATTAAATAATGACGTTGAAGTCACTGAAAACTGGCTTAATTCAATTATTAAATGCTTTGAAGCAGATTCTAAAACCGCAATTGTACAACCTAAAATATTAGATTATAAAAATAGAGACTATTTTGAATATGCTGGAGCAGCTGGAGGTTTTTTAGATAAATATGGATACCCTTATTGTAGAGGAAGAATTTTCGACACTATTGAAAAAGATGAACAACAATATGAAGGTATTACAGATATTTTTTGGGCTTCAGGTGCTTGTTTTTTTATAAAAAAATCTGTTTTTGTAGCACTTAATGGTTTTGACGAAACCTATTTTGCTCACCAAGAAGAAATAGATTTATGTTGGAGAGCCAAAAATTTGGGCTACCAAATTAAATATGTAAGCCATTCTATTGTTTATCACTTAGGAGGTGGAACTTTAAATTACATAAGCCCTAAGAAAACCTATTTAAACTTTAGGAACAGTTTGTTTAATCTTACAAAAAATGCGAAAGGAAATCTGTTTTTATTAATTGTTTTTCGTTTGTGTTTAGATGGTATTGCTGGAATAAAGTTTTTATTAAACTTTAAAGCAAACCATACATTATCTATCATAAAGGCGCATTTTTCTTTTTACAAAAATTTTTCAAGGTTATACAAACAGAGGAAAGCATCAAATAAAAAAGTGGACTATTACGATAAAACCTCAATTGTTTGGAAATACTTTATAAAAAATAAAAGGACATATAATAGTTTATAAGTTTTTCGTAAAAGTTTTGTTAACACACTATTTCCGATATTTTTTTTGTATATTTTTGTGCCGAAGTTTTAAACTTATTTAACAATTAATAATCCAATGAAAAAAATTATTTTACTAAGCTTTTCTGCTATGATTTTGTTGGGCTCATGCGTGTCTAAAAAGGAATATGCAGCACTTGAAGCCAAGCAAAAAGAAACTCAAGATTTATTAAACTCTGCAACTGTAAAACTAAACAGTTGTTTGGCTGATGCTGCTGCTGCAAACGCACAATTGAATGCCATGAAGGATCAATTGGCTGATTTAAGAAAAGCCAACGATAACTTAATTCAGAGTAATAAAGACCTTACCATACTTACCTCAAAAGGCGCAAGCAATGTTGAAAAAACCTTAGAAAGCCTTAAAGAGAAAGATTTAAAGATTTCGCGTTTACAAGATGCTATTACCAAAAAGGATAGTGTAATGCTTGCCTTAGTAACCAGCTTAAAGAAAGAAGTTGGTATTGACGATCCAGATATTGAAGTAAACGTTGAAAAAGGTGTTGTGTTTATTTCTATTGCAGATAAATTATTGTTTAAAAGTGGTAGCTATAATGTAACAACTCGTGCTGAAGAAATTTTAGCCAAAGTTGCTAAAGTGATTAAGAGCAAACCCAATTTTGAAGCTATGGTTGAAGGTCACACAGATACTGTATCTTACCAAAAAGGTGTACTGTTAGATAACTGGGATTTAAGTGTAAAGCGCTCAACTTCTATTATTAGAGAATTACAAAAATTAGGTGTTAATCCTGCACAATTAATTGCAGCTGGTAGAGGAGAATATGTTCCTTTAGTAGATAATGACACTGCTGAAAACAGAGCAAGAAACAGAAGAACTCGTATTGTAGTGCTTCCAAAAATAGATGAGTTTTACGATATGATAGAGCAAGAAATGAAAATCTTGTCTCAAGGCGGCAACTAATATTTATAAAAAATATTAAGAAAGCTCAATCGAAAGATTGGGCTTTTTTTATAGGATATCTAAACTTCCTTTACCTTCTCTTACTATAACAACATCTCCATCAGACACATCAATTACTGTAGAAGCCTCATTACCTCCATAACCTCCATCAATAACCATATCTACAAGGTTATCCCATTTTTCTTTTATCAACTCAGGATCAGTAGTGTACTCTATAATTTCGTCTTCATCTCGAATTGATGTGGAAATTATTGGACGTCCCAATCGTCTTACAATTTCGAGTGCTATATTATTGTTTGGAACGCGAATACCAACTGTTTTTTTCTGTTTAAATGGATTTGGTAAACTCTTGGCACTTGGCAACACAAAAGTGTAAGGACCAGGAAGTGCTCGCTTTAACAGCTTAAATGTAGAGTTGTCAATCTGTTTTACATAATCACTAAGATTACTTAAGTCGTGACAAATAAAAGAAAAGTTAGACTTCTCTAATTTCACTCCTTTTATTTTTGCAACTCTCTCTAAAGCTTTTATATTAGTAATATCACAGCCCAAACCATAAACAGTATCTGTAGGATAAATGATAAGCCCTCCTTTTTTAAGGACACTAACCACCTTATCGATTTCTTTAGGGTTTGGATTTTCTTCGTATATTTTAATAAATTCAGCCATTATCCAATAACATCTAATTTAGCAAATCGCAATAACAGTTTTTTTACACCTCCATTTTCAAATTTTATTTCAGCTTTTACATCTGCTCCACTACCTTCTATTTTTAACACTTCTCCTTTACCAAAACGCAAGTGTTTAACAAAGTTACCAACTGCAAGTTTATTATCAAATAAGTTGGTTGTTCCATTAGTCCTTTTTAATGGTTTAAGGTTTTTCGGTGTACTTATTTTAAAAGGTTCTGCTTCAGATTTTGACTTTTTTGTTGCAATTCCTTGTTTAGCTGGTTTGTACCTAATTGTATTAGGTGGTAAATCTCCAAAAATATCTTCGCTAAGCATAGGATTAATTCGCCGCTCCTCTGGTGGAGTTAGGACCTCTAAATACTCATCGTCAATTTCTTCAATAAACCTGCTTGGTTCAGAATCCATAAGTTTTCCCCAACGATATCGTGATAAAGCATAGGTTAAATAGGCTTGTTTTTCTGCTCTTGTTAGCGCTACATAAAATAATCGTCGTTCTTCTTCCAACTCACTTCTTGTGTTCATACTCATGGCACTTGGAAACAAATCTTCTTCCAAACCAACAATATATACATAAGGAAATTCCAAACCTTTAGCTAAATGAATAGTCATTAATGCCACGTGGTTAGAGTCGCCTTTATCTGCATCTAAATCTGTCGCTAAAGCAACATCTTCAAGAAATTCGGTTAAAGAACCTGTACTATCAGCCAATTCACGTTGACCTTCAACAAAATCTTTAATACCATTAAGAAGTTCTTCAATGTTCTCCATTCTGGCAATTCCTTCTGGAGTGCCATCATTGTTAAATTCCCTAATTAATCCAGATACTTTTGTAACATGCTCAGCTAATTCAAATGCATTTGCAGTTTTATTCATCACCTGAAAGCTTGCAATCATTGTTGCAAAATTTTCGAGCTTAGTTTTAGTTCCTGCATTTATGCCAATATCTACTTTATCAAGGTTTTGTATGATTTCGAAAATAGATTTTCCATACCCATTTGCTGCAACTACAAGCTTATCTATTGTGGTTTGACCAATGCCACGTGCTGGAAAATTAATGATGCGTTTTAAAGCTTCCTCATCATTCGGATTGATTATTAATCGCAAATATGAGAGCACATCTTTTATTTCTTTTCTTTGATAAAACGATAAGCCTCCATAAATTCTATATGGAATATCTCTTTTTCTTAGCGCATCTTCAATAGATCTCGATTGTGCATTCGTTCTGTATAAAACAGCAAAATCACTATTCTTTAGTTGGTTTTGCATTTTATTCTCGAAAATGGTGCTTGCTACATAGCGACCTTCGTCACCATCAGTTAAAGATCTATGCACTTTAATTTTTGGACCTTCCTCGTTAGCTGTCCAAACCACTTTGTCTAATTTGGTTTGGTTTTTATCAATGATGGAGTTGGCTGCTTTTACAATATTTTTTGTTGAACGATAATTCTGTTCTAATCGAAACACTTTAACATCGTCATAATCACGCTGAAAATTCAAAATATTATTAATATTTGCACCACGAAATGCATAAATACTTTGCGCATCATCTCCAACCACACAGATGTTTTGGAATCGATCAGATAATGCTCTAACTATTAAGTATTGCGAGTGATTCGTATCTTGATACTCATCAACCAGAATGTATCTAAATCTATCTTGATATTTTGCCAATACATCAGGAAAACGTGTAAGCAATTCGTTGGTTTTTAGCAATAAATCATCAAAATCCATAGCTCCAGCTTTAAAACAGCGCTCCACATAATTCTTATAGATTTCTCCCAATTTTGGTCGTCTTGCTGATGCATCAGCCTCCATCAATTCTGGATTCTGAAAATAAGCCTTAACTGTAATCAAACTGTTTTTGTAAGAAGAAATTCTGGAACGTATTTGCTTGTACTTATAAATGTCTTTATCAAGTTTCATTTCCTTGATAATGGAAGCAATTAAACGATCTGAATCTTGAGTATCATAAATGGTAAAATTGTTTGGGTAACCCAAACGATCTGCTTCAAAGCGTAAAATTTTCGCAAACACAGAGTGAAATGTTCCCATCCACAAATTCTTTGCTTCACTATCACCCACAATGGTAGCAATTCTACTTTTCATCTCACGAGCTGCTTTGTTAGTAAAAGTTAGGGCTAGAATATTAAAAGGGTCAACTCCCTGACTCATTAAATAAGCAATTCTATATGTTAGAACTCTTGTTTTTCCAGAACCAGCTCCAGCAATAACAATCATTGGCCCATCTTTTTGTAAAGTTGGTGCTAATTGTGCATCGTTTAGCTGACTTAAATACTTCTCCAAATCAATAACATTTTAAAACGTGAATTTAGCCAATGTTAAACGGTTTTCTAAATGATAAATAGATTAATTATAAACAATTCAAAATCTACTTAATGTTTTATAAAATTTAAATATCTTTAAGCCTAATATTATTTTGAATGAAAAAAATACTCTTTGTTTTTGGAATGTGTTTAGGAGCGATATTCCCAGTTACAGCGCAAGAAAATCAGAAAATTATCAAAGATTTTGGGCAAACATTCAATGTTGAAAATCCTGATGTGAAAACTGATGTTACTGCCAATCACAAAATCATTTTTGATGTCATGCATTCTTCTGAAGATAAAAGTGTTGTGAATAAATATATTGAAACTGCTGCTCGTTTTCTTAATATGCATGCTAATGCTGGTTTAAAACCAGAACAATTACATGTTGCAATGACTATACATGGTGGAGCTTGGCAAGATATTATGACCAATGAGGCTTATAAAGAGAAATTTGGAGTAGACAATCCGAATTTTGAACTCATCAATCAATTAACTGAAGCTGGAGTTGATATTATTCTTTGTGGTCAAACAGCTGGAGCCAGAGGCTTAAACAAAACTAACGTTAATCCTAATGTTAAGTTTGCTTTGTCTGCAATGACAGCACTTTTGCAATACCAAAATAATGGCTACCGATTTATGAAATTTTAATACAAATACACAATAATGAAACACATATTATTAACCATCACTTTGTTTACAAGTGCTTTTGCATTTGCTCAACATGGTTTAGACAAAGACATTGCAAATATTGAAAATAAAGTCATTGAATGGCGACGAGACTTTCATCAAAACCCAGAATTATCAAATAGAGAATATAGAACTGCTGAAAAAATTGCAGCTCATTTAAAATCTCTTGGTATAGAAGTTCAAACTGGAGTTGCTCACACAGGAGTTGTTGGTATTTTAAAAGGAAAAAAACCTGGTAAAGTTATTGCTTTAAGAGCAGACATGGATGCTTTACCTGTTCCTGAAAGGGCAGACTTACCATTTAAATCTACTGCAAAAGGTGAATATAATGGAGAAGAAGTTCCAGTAATGCATGCTTGTGGTCACGACACTCATATAGCCATCTTAATGGGAGTTGCAGAGATCATGTCTAAAAACACTGATAAAATTAAAGGCACTATAAAATTTATTTTTCAACCAGCTGAGGAAGGAGCACCTTCTGGAGAAGAAGGAGGTGCTGAATTGATGGTAAAAGAAGGTGTTTTAAAAAACCCAGATGTTGATGCTGTTTTTGGATTACACATTGGCTCAGGACAACCTGTAAATACCATTGCTTATAAATCTGGGGGAATGATGGCTGCTGTAAACAGTTTCGAAATAAACGTTAAAGGAAAGCAAAGTCATGGTTCTACTCCGTGGACAAGTATTGACCCTATTATTGCAAGTGTAAAAATTATTGATGGTTTACAAACACTTGTAAGTAGAGAAATGCCTTTAACTACAGAAGCTGTAGTGCTAACTATAGGAAAAATTGAAAGTGGAGTTCGCAGTAATATTATTCCAGAATCTGCAAATATGCTTGGCACTTTACGTACTCTCGATGCAGATATGCAAACAACCATTATACAACGTATGAAAGAGATGGTTCCAGCTATAGCAAAAGCGTACAGAGCTGAAGCTACAATAAATGTAGATAAAGGGTACCCTATAACCTATAACGATCCAGAACTCACTGCACAAATGCTCCCTTCGCTTCAAGAAGTAGCTGGAGTAAAAAGTGTGTTTGAAATTAAACCAATTACAGGAGCTGAAGACTTTTCGTTTTTTCAAAAAGAAGTTCCAGGATTCTTCTTCTTTTTAGGAGGTATGACTCCAGGTGAAACAGAAGCTTTTCCACACCACACACCAGATTTTTACATAGATGAAAGTGGCATGTTGTTAGGTGTGAAAGCTTTTATACAATTGTCTTTGGATTATTTAAATAATTAAATATTGATTATGGAGTTTTTGTCCCAAATAACTTGGTGGATGTGGATACTAACTGTGTTGGCTTTAATTGCCATAAGAGATGTTTTTTTTCAAAAAAAGCATACCATAAGCCATAACTATCCAATTATTGGTCATTTACGCTATTTATTTGAAAAGATAGGTCCAGAAATAAGGCAGTATTTTGTTGCCAACAATAGAGAAGAACTTCCTTTTAATCGTATTGAACGAAGTTGGATTTATGCTTCAGCAAAAAAAGAAAACAACTACGAAGGGTTTGGTACAGATAGAGATATTTATGCGCATCAGCACATATTTATCAATAATGCGATGATGCCTTATAAATTACCTGAAAACCATCCAAATAAAATTGATCCAAATTTTTTGCCTTGTGCAAAAGTTATGGGAGAATTCAACAAGAGAAAAAAACCTTATCGTCCAGCTTCTATAATTAACGTTTCTGCAATGAGTTTTGGCTCTCTTTCAGCAAAAGCTGTAGAGTCTTTAAACAAAGGCGTTAAAATGTCTGGAGCATACCATAATACAGGTGAAGGTGGTTTATCACCTTATCATAGCCATGGTGGAGATGTTGTGTTTCATTTTGGAACTGGTTATTTTGGTGTTAGGGACAAAGATGGAAATTTCTCAATGGAAAAAATGCGACAGTTAGTCAATGACAATCCATTCATAAAAGCTATTGAAATTAAACTCTCACAAGGTGCAAAACCTGGAAAAGGAGGTGTTTTACCTGGAGCTAAGATTACTCATGAGATTGCTAAAATAAGAGGTGTTGAAGTTGGAAAAGATGTGCTGTCTCCTCCCAATCACTCTGCATTTTCTAATGTAAAAGAACTCTTAGAGTTTATTGAGGCTATTGCAGAAAATACTGGACTTCCTGTAGGTATTAAAGCTGCTATTGGTAAATTAAACGAATGGGAAGAACTTGCCGATTTAATGACAGAAACTGGAAAAGGTCCTGATTTTATTACTGTTGATGGTGGCGAAGGTGGCACTGGAGCTGCTCCTCCAAGTTTTGCTGACCATGTTTCTTTGCCTTGGGTTTATGGTTTTAGCGATTTGTATAAAGTATTTCAAAAGCGAAATCTAACAGATCGAATTGTTTTTATTGGTAGTGGTAAACTTGGATTTCCTGCTAAGGCTGCAATGGCTTTTGCCATGGGAGCAGATTGCATAAATGTTGCTAGAGAAGCTATGATGAGCATTGGTTGTATACAAGCTCAGGTTTGCCATACCAATCGCTGTCCAAGTGGTGTTGCTACACAAAGTAAATGGCTTCAAAATGGCATTAATATTCCACTAAAATCTGTAAGACTTGCTCAATACTTTAAAACATTTAGAAAAGAATTGATCGAAATTACTCATGCTGCTGGTTATGAGCATCCTTGTCAATTTAATATGAAAGATATTGATGTTAATGTTGATGATCATAATCTTTCGGAGGAATTAGACCGAACTTACAGTTATCAAAAAACACCTGTAAAATTTACAAGTATGCAAGATTTAAAAGATTGTATATATTTGGGAGGAAAAGAGTCAGTAGACAGTTTACAGTCGCAGTAAACAGTTTCTAAAATTAAAATCTGAAAGCGATAAAAATAAACATAATAATAACGCCTCAATAATAAAATACATAAACAAGATGGACATAGAAAAAATTTTTGAAGTCTTTTTATATGCAGTTCCTGCACTAATTACTGGAATGATTGCCTATTACTTTTTTAAAGAACACACCAAAAACGAAGATGGCAGAAGACGTTTTTTATTACACAAAGATTTACAAGTAAACGCTTTACCTATTCGTTTACAAGCTTACGAGCGTATGGCTCTTTTTTTGGAGCGCATTTCACCAAATAAATTATTAGTTAGAATATCTCCAACATCTTCTGATAAAGATAGTTATGAATCTTTACTTATAGCAAGTATTGAACAAGAATTTGAACATAATTTATCGCAACAAATCTATATAAGTGATGAATGCTGGAATATTATTTGCGCAGCAAAAAGTGCCACAATTCAACTTATTAGAAAAGCTTCTTTAAACGAAAAAACTAACTCAGCAAACAAGCTACGCGAAGTTATATTAACCGAAATGATGGAGAAACGCGCTCCAAGTGATGCTGCACTTTCTTATGTGAAAAACGAAGTTAGTGAGCTGTGGTAAAGACTATTCTTTCAAATCGTTTGATAAACTTGCTTGATGTTTTTTCTTAGCATATTCATATCCTTGCTGCCACCAATTTACCATTAAACGTTTACTAAAAATTAGCGAATTTTCAGTTAGCGTTGTTGGTGTGTAATAAATATTTAACTTAACATCTTTATTTTTTGCTGCTAATTTTCCAATAGTAATGTCGTTTTGCTCAACTTGGTCAAGTAAATGACCAAACAAGCTTAACATTAGTGAAAAAGGATTTTTACCAAGCACTTTTTGCTTTTCCATATTCTGAGATTCCAAAACCACAGCATCAACCTCTGTAGCACCTCTTAAAATAGCTTCACGTATAGGAATCACACAACCCAAACCTCCATCTGCATATTCAAAACCATCAACAGTAGCTAAGGACATAAATGGAATGTAATTACACGAAATCCAAATCCAATTGCAAAACTCTTCATAAGTACATTCTTTTATGGACTTATATTCTACTCTATTCATAGACAAATTAGACACAGTAACCACAACATCTTCTTTAGTGGCACGAATAAGATGATACTCATCTTCTGTAAAACGTTTCTTTATATTGCGTCTTAACGCCTTACTTTCACCAAAAGTCCTTTTCATTCTGATAAATTGCCATAAAGAGTTTATAAAATCTATAGACACGAACTCTCTATCTCCTTTTTTACGCTGAACAAAAGGGCTTACACTAAAAATATCATCCTGCTGTACATTAGTAAAGATGTCGTAAATTTTATCAATTTTATTTAAGGACAAATGCGGAATAAGCAAACTTCCTGTGGAAGTTCCCAAAAACATATCGTATTCCTTACCAAGATCTTTCATAAGGTATTGTGCAACACCTCCTGCAAATGCGCCTTTACTTCCTCCTCCTGATATGACTAATGCTCTCATTTAATTACTTATTTAACAAAGTTAAAACCAAAATATGAATTACCATTGTTAATACTAACAAAAGAATTATTTTAGTTGAATGAATACAAATCTCCAAACACCTATAGATTATTTAAAAGGCGTTGGTCCAAATCGTGCAGACTTGTTGCGTAAGGAGCTTGGCATTCACACTTATCAGGATTTAATTAACCTATTCCCAAATAGATATATTGATAGAACTCAATATTATAAAATAAAACAACTACAACAAAACTCTGCCGAAGTTCAAATTATTGGACAAATAACAAGCCTGAAAGAAGTGGCTCAAAAAAGAGGGAAACGTCTGGTTGCTACTTTTCAAGATGAAACAGGAACTATGGAATTGGTGTGGTTTAGAGGTCATAAATGGATTAGAGAGAGCATAAAAACCAACACTACTTATGTGATATTTGGAAAAACAAATTGGTTTAATGGCACATTTAGTATGCCTCACCCAGAAATGGAATTGCTTAATGATCATGAAAAGAATTTAAGTACAGCTATGCAAGCTGTTTACCCATCAACAGAAAAGCTTTCCAACAAAGGCATTACAAATCGTGTGATTATAAAAATCATGCAGCAGCTGTTTTTGGACACCAAAGGTAAATTTACCGAAACTTTATCTGAACAATTGATTAAAGAACAAAAATTAATATCAAAATCTGAAGCACTTTTCAATATTCATTTTCCGAAATCACAATCGCTTTTAGCTCGAGCCCAGTTTCGTTTAAAGTTTGAAGAATTATTTTACATTCAACTACAATTAATTTTAAAAAATCTGATTCATAAATCAAAAATAAAAGGCTTCTCTTTTGAAAAAGTAGGCAGCTATTTTAATTCTTTTTTTGAAAACCATTTACCCTTTGAATTAACCAATGCTCAGAAACGAGTTATCAAAGAAATTAGACACGATTTAGGCAGCAATGCACAAATGAATCGACTTTTACAAGGAGATGTTGGTTCTGGAAAGACCATTGTAGCGCTAATGTCAATGTTTATAGCACTTGACAACGGTTTTCAAGCCTGTTTAATGGCTCCAACTGAAATTTTGTCAGTCCAACACTATAATGGATTATATGAATATTGTAATAAATTGAAAATCAGTATTAAACTATTAACTGGTTCAACTAATACTTCAGAAAGAAAAAAAATTCATGAATCGCTCGAAAATGGTAATTTACAGATACTAATTGGCACTCATGCACTGCTAGAAGATAAGGTGAAATTTAAAAATTTAGGTCTTGCAATCATTGATGAACAACATCGATTTGGAGTTGAACAAAGAAGCAAATTATGGCATAAAGGCCCTCCTCAATCCTCCCAGAAGGAGGATGTAAAAACTGTGATTAATAGATACAAAACTGCACGACCATCTACTTATAAATTATTGAAAGAACTACAACAGGAAAACAAAAAAAATAGTACAGAAGCTGAACGTATTTTGTGGGAATGTTTAAGAGCAAAAAAACTTGATTACAAATTTAGAAGACAACACATCATTGACGAGTTCATAGTTGATTTTGTTAATATTGAAAAAAAATTAGCCATCGAAGTTGATGGAGGTTTTCACAATAGTTTGCAACAAACAGAAGTTGATGAAATCAGAACCTTAATTTTAAAAGATTTAGGATTTAAAGTTATCCGTTTTACAAATGAGCAAGTAATCGGAGACATTGAAAATGTACTAAACGAAATCGAAAAACAATTAAAAACCCTCTCCTCTGGAGAGGCTGGAGAGGCTTCTGTTCCTCCTCACATTTTAATTATGACTGCTACACCAATTCCAAGAACCTTAGCAATGTCTGTCTATGGCGACTTAGATATCTCCATAATTGACGAATTACCTCCTGGAAGGAAGGACATAAAAACAGTGCATCGTTATGATAACAATCGACTAAAAGTTTGGCGATTTTTGAAAGATGAAATTAAAAAAGGCAGACAAGCTTATATTGTTTATCCATTAATCCAAGAAAGTGAAACTATGGATTATAAAGATTTAATGGATGGCTATGCAAGCTTAGAACGTGATTTCCCAAAACCAGACTATCAGATTTCAATAGTTCATGGAAAAATGAAAGCTGCAGACAAAGATTACGAAATGCAACGTTTTGTGAAAGGCCAAACCCAAATTATGGTTGCTACTACTGTAATTGAAGTTGGTGTAAATGTGCCAAATGCTTCGGTTATGGTTATTGAAAGTGCTGAGCGATTTGGTTTATCACAATTACATCAGTTAAGAGGTCGTGTTGGACGAGGTGCAGAGCAAAGCTATTGTATACTTATGACTGGACACAAATTAAGCAATGATAGTAAAACACGATTGGAAACTATGGTAAAAACCAATGATGGTTTTGACATTGCTGAAGTCGATTTAAAATTACGAGGTCCTGGAGATATTATGGGAACTCAGCAAAGTGGTGTGTTGAATTTAAAAATTGCAGATATTATTAAGGATAAAGATATTTTACAACAAGCTCGTTATTATGCTAAACGCGTTTTAACAAACGATCCTTCACTTTCTAATCCTGAAAATAATATAATTCTCAATACTTATAGACAACTTAGTAAATACAAGAATATTTGGAATTATATAAGCTAAAAAAAGCCCAAAGTCTCTAACCAACCAACAAGAGAACTTTGGGCAAAACTAAACATTGACTGTTCGTTTTTTAATTGATATCTTCTCCTTTTTCCAATTTTGCAATATTTGCTTCAACAGCACCTTTGTTTAGCGCATCAGGCACTCTGGCATAAGCTTTCTTTAAATGAGTTAAAGCTTTTTTATAATCACCTATTGCTGAATATCCTCTAGCCAAACCATAATCAACTGGCCAAGTATCTGAATGCTTCTTTGCATTCAATTTAAAAACTTCTAACGCCTTATCTTTCATTCCCATTTGAATGTATTGCCTTCCTAACTGATGTACTTCTAATAACGTTGCGTTTGGCAAATAATTATCATAAAGAGCTAAAGCTTCTTGTTGTCTTCCCATTCTATTAAGGATACCTGCTTTAATATTTGTGTTGTTAAAATCTTGCTGACTGTAGAATTGTCATGCAATAGCATTGTTAATCCAACTTAAAGCTTCCTCTAAATCACCTCCATTATTCATAGAAAATGCTGCAGCTTGTTCCCAAGTTTGTCTTGTAAATCCTGGCTGATCTTGAAGTTTTCTCCTAATATCAGCTAAAACCATATTAGTAACATCGACTTCTATTTTAAAAGGAATTTGTTTTTTTTCCCAATTTAAAACTACAATAACAGAATTAGCTGTTACATCAATAAAATTATAAGTTAGCTGTTCTACATGAGGAATGGTATTGGTTTGCACCTCAACTCTAAGCGCATCTTCACTTGGCTCATAAAAAAAACTTCCCCAAGCAGTGTGGTTTTTGGAGAAAATTATAGTAGCTCCTCCATCTTCTTTAACAACAACATGCAGTCCATATTCTCCAGCTGAAATAGGTTTTCCTTCTACAGAAACATCAGTTGTAAATTTAATGGTAGTATTTTCGTTTGCTCCTGCTCTCCATGGAGATTCTTTTGCAGTTCCAAATCCAAGGTTATTCATTCCATAAGGCACTAATGCTCCCCAAATTTCGCGTCCATTTACACTTGGTCTTGAATAATTTATACTAATATTGGTAATACCAACAGTCTGAGAAACGGAAGCTTTCTGACTTCCTGCTGGTAGATTTAATTGAGCATTTGTATTATTAGTTGTAAGTAATGATGTGACAAATAGCACAACATATACCAAAGGGTTGAGTTGTTTCATTTTGATTGATTGTTTTGATTGTTTACATCTTAAAAGTAGGATGAGAATGTCCTCTAAAATGTTAGCAGTTTGTTAATTAACTTAATGTTAGGAAGAATTTAACGATTGCAATTAAAGCCTATTCTGAAAGTAAGGTGTTTAAAAAAACTTCAAATTCAACTTTAAAACTCTCATATTTTTCACCTGTGGCTGGACCATTAAAACCTGTATGTATTTTTCTAACTTTTCCAGTTCTATCTAAGTAAATTGTTGTTGGATAGGACACAACTTTATTTAACATTGGCATTTTTTCTTGTGCTTTGCCTTTATCATTAGTACCTATTTGTGCCAATAAGATTTCATAATTTAAGCCAACACGTTCTTTCATTCTATTTATACCTTTAATTGCTTTTTCCTTGGTTTTTGCGTTCTCAAAAGCTAAGGCGACTATCTCTAAACCCTTATCCTTATTAGCTTCATAAAATTTTGAGTAGAATTTAGTTTCGTCTAAACAATTTGGACAATAAGAACCCATCAACTGGACTAAAACAACTTTATTTTTAAATTTTTCGTCTGTTATGGAAACCATGTTTCCTTCTAAATTTGGAAAAGAAAAATTAAAGGTGTCATAACCTTCGTTGATAAAAGTTAAAGTGTATTCATCTGGCAATTCAAAGTTAGGATTTGGCTTCCCAACAAAGGTTTCAAGGGAATGATTTCCTGAGTAAAAATTTCCAACCATAGAAGAATCGGTTACATGAGCTTTAAATAAAAACGCATGAGCTCCGTCAAAGGTTGAAATTTTCAAAGTATCATTACTTACAACACCCTCCAAAAACCGATAATCTCCAGTTGGTGTTCTAATAGTTCCTGTTACTTTGTTCTTATTTTGTTCTAATACAGCTTTTGCAGGATAAATACTTCCATAATTATCAAACTCCATTTCCCAAACTCCAAAAACATCTATAAATTTATTAGCTTCAGGTTCATCAAATCGGTTTTTAATGCCATACTTTGCATAAATAGCTACACTCCTATCTCTGTCTTCTTCAATCCATTGACCTTGTAAATTATCACCTTCAAGTTTAGCGGCAATTACAGTTTCAAAATAAGGCAGTTTAATATATACTGAATCATTTCTATATTCAATTTCATCTACATCAATAACTTCATCAGCATTAAATATTTTTAAAGTGGTTTCAGAAGTCACTTCAAAAATAAAAGGCATCGATTGATTATCTTGTGCTATTAAACTTCCTCTGTAATATCCTTTTTTAAGAGTTTTTGTTTCATTTTCTTTACAAGACAAGATTGAAAGAAAAAGAATTACTATTAAACTGATTCGCATGGCTAAATAATTTGTTCCCATAGTTCGAAATAACAACATTTTACTTACATAAAAAAATGAGGATACACTTAGAGTTAAAAGTGAAGTATTATTATATTTGCCAATTGTAAAGACTACACGATGAAGATTTCTTATAATTGGTTAAAGCAGTTTATTAAAATTGATTGGAATGCCGAAAAAACTGGCGAATTACTAACAGATTTAGGACTTGAAATTGAAGGTATTGAAGCCTACCAATCGGTTAAAGGTGGTTTGGAAGGCGTTATTGTTGGCGAGGTACTTACTTGTGAGCAACATCCAAATGCAGATCGCTTAAAAATAACCACTGTTAATGTTGGCGCTAAAGAACCTTTACACATAGTTTGTGGTGCTCCTAATGTTGCAGCAGGACAAAAAGTTCCTGTAGCAACTATTGGCACAACATTATACACTCTTGAAGGTGAGGCTTGGACTATAAAAAAAGGAAAAATTCGTGGTGAAGTGAGTGAAGGTATGATTTGTTCAGAGGATGAAATTGGCTTAGGAACTTCACACGATGGTATTATGGTTCTTGATAAAACAATAAAAGTTGGAACACCTGTTGCAGATATTTTTAAATTAGAGAACGACCAAGTTTTTGAAATTGGTTTAACACCCAACAGAGCAGATGCCATGAGCCATTTTGGTGTGGCAAGAGATTTAAAAGCTGGACTAATACAGCAAGAAATAAACTTAGAACTAATAACACCTTCAGTAAGTGCTTTTCATGTTGATAATCGTTCGCTTAAAATTGATGTTGACTTAAAAGACAAAAAACGAGCTCCAAGATATTGTGGTGTTACTATTTCTGATCTAAAAGTTGAAGCTTCACCAAGTTGGTTACAACACAGATTGAAAGCCATTGGCTTATCTCCAATTAACAATGTGGTAGACGCAACCAATTATGTGCTTCACGAATTAGGTCAGCCATTACATGCCTTTGATGCAGATAAAATAAATGGCAAAAAAATCATAGTAAAAACTCTACCTACTGGAACCAAATTCACCACTTTAGACGATGTAGAAAGAGAACTTCATGAGGAAGACTTAATGATCTGTGATGGTAAAGAAAATCCAATGTGTATTGCTGGAGTTTTTGGTGGTATTCATTCAGGAGTAACTGAAGAAACGACAAGTATCTTTTTAGAAAGTGCTTATTTTGATCCTGTTTCCATTAGAAAAACTGCAAAACGTCACGCATTAAATACTGATGCATCGTTTAGATTTGAAAGAGGCATTGACCCAAATATTACAGAATATGCCTTAAAACGTGCAGCTTTGTTGATTGCAGAAATTGCTGATGGTGAAATCACTAGTGATGTGATTGATGAATATCCTGTAAAAATTGAAGATTTTCAGGTAAGATTAAGCTTTGAAAAGGCTAAGAATTTAATTGGTGAAGAAATACCAAGAGAAACCATAAAACGTATTTTAATGTCATTAGACATTAAAATTAACAACGTTACTGAAACTGGTTTAGGTTTAACCGTTCCTGCTTTTAGAAATGATGTGCAACGTGAAGCTGATATTATTGAAGAAATTTTAAGAGTTTATGGTTATAATAATGTTACAACAACTGAAAAATTAAATGCTTCCATATCGAATTCTTCAAGATTTGAAGACCATAAATTGCAAAATGTTGTTGGTAACCAATTGGTATCGCAAGGGTTTTATGAAATTATGGCAAATTCTTTAACAACACCTAACTATGCAAAATTAAGTGAGCAGTTAAAAGAAGAACACAATGTAACCATGATTAATCCTTTAAGTACAGATTTATCTGTGTTAAGACAATCTTTGTTGTTTTCTGGATTAGAGGCCATAGAGCACAACATTAACAGAAGACAAACCAGTTTAAAATTATTTGAATTTGGCAAGACCTATCACAACTATAATGATGCTCGCGAAGAGCACAAGCATTTAAGTTTATTGGTAACTGGAAATAAAAATACAGAGCGTTGGAATGCCGAAAACAAAACCAGCGACTTCTTTTTTCTTAAAGGAACTGTTGAAGCTATTTTAAACCGATTAGGAATATCACGAGCAAGAACATCACCTATAAAAAATGATGTGTTTAGCGAAGGTTTGAGTCTTGGTCTTGGCAAAACCACATTGGTTGATTTTGGAATTGTGAAGAAATCCATTTTGAAAAAATTCGGAATATCGCAAGAGGTTTTGTTTGCCGATTTTAATTGGGATAATATTCTTGAGGTTGCAAAACATAATAAAATCACATTCACAGATATTCCTAAATATCCTGAGGTAAGACGTGACTTTGCATTATTATTAGACCAATCAGTTTCGTTTGAAGATATACACAAAATTGCAAATCAAACTGAAAAGCAATTGCTTAAAAATGTGAATTTGTTTGATGTTTACGAAGGTAAAAACCTGTCAAAAGGCAAAAAGAGTTATGCTGTAAGCTTCACCTTGCAAGATGAGCACAAAACACTTACAGATAAGGAGATTGATAAGATTATGAGCAAGCTACAAGCTAATTTTGAAAAACAGCTTGGTGCTGAGTTGCGATAAGCTTTTAAATATTAGAGTCAAATAATACTTGCCAAATACCTTGAGCATTTTTCTGCCAAACAAGAATGTATTTTCCATTGTATGAACCTTCGCATTGACCAATTTCATAAACAATAGTTTCAGAAACTGGCTCAACCACAATAGGATTTAAAGTAAGTTGGTATTGCTCATTATTCATGTAACTGTATTCTTTAATTAAATCGTTTCTTCCAATAAGCATACGACCTCTGTTATAATACATTGTATTTTCGAAGTACACATTTTCAATTAATGATTTAGCGTCATGAGTATTGCAAAAAGCCATCCAATTTGCTCGCTGTTTATCTATTTCATCTAAATTAACTTTAGACTTGTCTGTTTCTACAATAAATTCCAGTTCACGTAAATCTTGATTATTTGAGGTGTTCCAAATGATCAAATGTTTTGCAAGTACATCATCTTTATTTATAAAACTTCCTATTTCATAATCGTAATGATCGTTTGCTTTAATCCTTTTAGCTGTTGACACACTTTTAACAACGAAATCAACTTTTGGAACAAGTTCTAAAATTTCATTTCTATTGGCTAAATCAACACCATTACCTGAAAGCACCATTGCATTTTCTGTGTACAATGTAGATAACAACTCTATATCTTTATCATTTATAGCTTGCATCCATTTTTGATTTGCTGATAAAGTATCTTGTATTACAAGTAATGATTCTTGCATTTTTTCTTCTCTTGATGATTGGTTACAACATGTAAAAAGAAAGAAACTAACCAAAATTAAACAATATTGAATTCGCATAAATTTATCTTATTCTTAAGGTTTTAAAGGCAATCCACTCACATATTGATTTAGAATTGTTTCATAGAAAAAAATAATTTGACTGTGCATATCTTTTAACTCATATAAATGATTTTCAAAAATTCTTCTTTTAATTGGATCTTTCATGGTGTATATAAATTCAGGATATCCATTAATAACATCCTCTTCTAATATATTGTATTTAAAATATTTGTGCGACAATAAACCATCATAATAAAGACGTTTTTCAGTAATAAAAAGTGCATCTACAAACTTACTATTAAGGTCATTAAAGTGATTGAATATTACATAGTAATTGGCTATTTTTTCTTTAAGTTCAGTATCTTCAATATTACTAAATTCTCCAGAGTTTAAAAGCTCGTTATAAACACTTAAGTCTGGTAAAGTTGTTCTGTATTGCATATTTGATTTTGCAAATGTATTTGCAAAAAAGCGATATTCATTTAAAGACATATCTGGTTTTAAATTTGCAATAAGACTATCGATTTTAAACATATTATCTCTATTATAATTTATAGTATAAACCAATCCCAAACTATCAGAATAAACAAGTTCTCTGAGTTTATTTAATTTGTCATATCTCTCGTTTGTTGATATCTTATTTTGGTTACTATTATTAAAATTAATAGCAATTAAAATTCCGATAACGACCAATATAATTTCACCTAGTGCATAAAATAAATATTTTTGGGCATTACCATTCGCAATCAGTGATTTTCTAATTCGTCTGAAAAAAGCTAGCATAGTTTCTAATTGATTGTTAGCGTAAGTTACAAATTAATCTTTAAGTAATTAGCTGAAGTCTAAATCCGTAAACCTGAAGGTCAGCTTGTTTAAAATCTAAATCTTCAGAGCGTTTAAAACCAAATTTTTCGTACATACTCCAAGCAATTTGCATTGCTTTTGTAGAGTGTATAATTAGCTGTTTTTGCTTCTGCCTTTTTGCTAAATCTATACAATAATTAGTTAATAACTTTCCAATGCCTTTTCCTCTTGCTCTGTGACTAACTGCTAAAAGTCTAAAGCCAGCAGCATTTTTTTCTTGTGTTGCAATACCTCCTGAACCATAATGCTGCATATCTCCAAAGTAAACTACAGCTCCATCTATTGAATCATTCTCAGATAATGCAACTAACAATTTTACTTCAGGCTTTAGAGTAAAATCTCCAACATTGGCTAAGGTGTTGTAGTAATTAGGCTGCTCTTCCTTTTTAGGAAAACCTTCTAATTGCGAATATACATTAACCATGAGCTGGCCAACTTCTACAAATTCTTCTGGTTTTGCATCTCTAATTATGTATTCTTCATCAGTCATATTTTATCACAAAATGGCACCAATAAAAGTTGCGATGCCAATAGTTAAAATTAAATATAAAGACAATTTCTTGAATGTTTCTTGTGAAATTTTTCTGAGCAATATTTTGCCAGTATAAGTACCAACAATACCTATAATAATTAAAAATGGAACATATATTAATATCTCTTTAGTAATGAATCCATTTAAAAAATATACAATAGTTCTACTAAAATCGACAAAGAAATCAATAATGGCCGAAGTTGCTATAAATGCACTTTTTTCAAGGTTGAAAGCTGCCATAGTTAAACCTCTAATGGCTCCACCAGTTCCTAAAATTCCAGCAAATAGCCCTGAAAGCGAACCACCAAGGAATGCTTCTCTTTTATTGGGTTTAATAATTAAATTCTTTTTTATGAGGAATAACAAACTTAAACCAATTAAAAAAACACCTAAAAATATTTCAAGCAAATACTCATTGAGATATTTTGCAACAATGCCACCTATTATTACAAAAGCTACTGCAGGAATACCTAGATAAGTTATAAGTTTCTTATCAATCCCCTTTTTAAACATTGCAATCTTACTCAGATTACTAGCTACATGAAATAAAGCTGTAATCCCTAAAACCGTTTGAAAATCAAAATAAAAATTAGCAACAGGAACAAAAAAAACAGAGGAGCCAAAACCACCAACTGTTCCAATAATTTCTGCTAATAAAGCTAATAGTAAAAAAAGGGATTCTAGGTTTTTCAATGAGTAAGTTTATGTTTAGTCCTTAATTTTATTATACTTGTGCAACAGCTCCATAATCTTATCAACTGGTAAGGCTTCAATAATATGCTCATCACGTCCTGACATAGTTTCTGCCACAAATAAAGAATTTAAAATAGCTTCTTCTGTAGATTCTATAGCTGCTAAAAATAAAGGTGACATATCATCATTCCTTACCTCCTTTATTTCATTAAACATCGACTTGCTTTGATATGGAATAAGATTGTCCTTGGCAGTAGATAATGCGATCACATAATCTCCACTTCCATTTGAAGCGATTCCTCCAGTTTTACCAAGTCCTAGCATAGCACGTTTTGCCAAACGCTCAAGATTTCTCGGACTTAATGGAGCATCAGTTATTACTACAATCATACATGAACCATCAGCATCATTTAAAATTTTATCTCGATAAGGGTATTTTTGTAACTCTTTAGCAATTGGAACACCATTTATTTCTAACACACCTCCAAAATTAGTTTGAACCAACACACCTACTGTGTAACCACCTAAAGACTCTGGAAGTTTTCTTGAAGACGTTCCAATACCTCCTTTATAACCAAAACAAATAGTTCCAGTTCCAGCACCAACATTACCTTCTTCTACTTGCCCACTTTTTGCATTTGCAATGGCATTTAAAACATGTTGCTCAGTTACATGACGACCTCGAATATCATTTAACCATCCATCGTTGGTTTCACCAACAACTGAATTAACTGATCTTACATCAGCATTTTCTTCTTGATTTAACGTATAACTTATTAAACCTTCGGTCGCTGTAGCAACACTTAAAGTATTGGTTAAAATAATTGGAGTTTCAATATTTCCAAGCTCTTTAACTTGACTATATCCTACTAATTTTCCAAAGCCATTCCCAATATAAATGGCTGCAGGAACTTTGTTTTGAAATATATTTTCTTGATGTGGAATAATAGCTGTGACACCTGTTCTAATATGATCGCCTTCAATAATGGTTTCATGACCAACTGTAACACCTTCAACGTCAGTTATAGCGTTGAGTTTACCTGGTTTTAAAACACCAATTTCAATACCATAATCTCTGAGTCGTTTGTTTTGTGCATTCATTTGTATGGATATTGTGAATGTTAAAAATATGATGCAATATGACTTCTTCATCTTAAAAATCTAATTTTCGACTTTTATATTTTTTAAAGCTCTTTCAATCATTGCTACTGCTTTATCAATGGTTTGTAGTTTTGTTCTAAATGACAATATAGCCATTCTAATCACAAATTTATTGTTGATTTTAGTAGAACTTAGAAACACTTCTCCATCTTTATGCAGTTCTTTTAAGAGTTTTTCATTAAACTCATTTTCATTGTCACCATTGGTTGGATACCAAAAATAACTGACTGACAAATCTGGGTTTGGACCAACTTTAAATCCAATTTTTATAAGTTCTTCTCTAAAATACTGAGTTAAAAGTAATTTTTCTTCAAGACAAGCTACAAAAGGTTCTGTGCCATGTAATTGTAACGGCAACCACAAACGCAAACTCCTGAAATGCTTTGTCAATTCTGGTGAAACATCTGCTGGATTTACTGGAGTTTCTTCGGCAACAGCGTCTTGCATATAATTAGCTCTTACTACATGAGAGTGATAAACAGCTTGTTTGTCTTTAACCAAAACAGCACCTAATCCATAAGGCAAAAATAGTCCTTTATGTGGATCTACAACTAAGGAATCAGCCATTTCAATACCTCTAAACTTTTCTTTGATATTATCAACCAAAATGAAAAATCCGCCATAAGCGCCATCAACATGATACCATAAATTGTGTTCTTTTGCTAGATTTCCAATTGCTTCTAATGGATCAATAGCTCCAGTATCAGTTGTTCCAGCTGAAGCAACTACCAAAAACGGATTTAAACCATTGCTTTTATCAGTTTCAATTTTCGTCTTTAAATCATTTACTTTAATTTTTGAATTCTCATCAAGCTCTAAATAATTAATAATAACATCTTCAAGTCCGATAATTTTTAAAGCCTTTTGAATGCAGTGGTGTACTTGTGGACTGAGATATAATACACTTTTTTCAATTGTAGCGTTTTTTATTTTGTGCTTATCTCTTGCCGCAGTTAGAGCAATGAGATTAGCAATTGAACCACCTGTGGTCAAATTTCCAACAGCTGATTCTGGAAATCCAAACATCTCTTTCATCCAATCTAAAAGTACATGTTCTATAGCTACACCTCCAGGACAAGAAAAGTGCATACCAACATATTCATTTGTAACATCAACTAAAAAATCTGCGATAGCAGATGTGTAAATGCCTCCTCCAGGAATATAACCAATATGTCCTCCTGAAGCAGGTTTTATGCCTTTAGTTGCAATTTCATCATCATAAAGTTTTAAAATATCAGATAAACTTTTCTTGTTTTTTGACAGCGAAAAGGCGTGAGGTGTTTCTTTAGAGCCAACAAAAGTTTTTGAGGTCTCCAACTCATTAATAAAATTATTAGCATACTCACTAACTTCATTGACATAACTGGAACGTTCCTTCTCATTAGGCTCAAGTGGTTCTGAAACTTTATGTAACTCTAATATCTGCTTTTTAAGGTTTGCCATGATTTTTTGAATTAATAAAAAAAAGAAGATTATTCGTTTTGCTAAATGTACAAAATTGAAAGATTTTTCGTATCTTAATAATTCTAAAAACAATTGATATGGAAACTCACTATACAAAAATATACTCAGGGAGTTTTATAATTACTCAACTATTGATTTCAAAGCTAGAAGAAGCTGGAATTTCTCCTGTAATTAAAGAGCAAAATGAATCAGGTTTAGACCCAAAAATTTATGGAGGTGATTTAGTGAAGCAACTTTATGTACACAACAATGAGCTTGACAAAGCAATTCCTGTTGTACAAGGTGCTATTGCTGAAATGGAGGCGTAAATCAGTATTCAGTAAACAGTATCAGTTTACAGGAATTAGAAATCAGGAATTAGAAATCAGGAATTAGAAATTAAATGTCATAATTAAGCTGTAACCGAATACATCTTATCTCTTAGCTCCTTTATTTTTTTGTCTTGCATGTATTCATCAAAGGTTGTGTATCTGTCTATAACTCCATTTGGCGTTAATTCAATAACACGATTGGCAACAGTTTGCGCAAACTCATGATCGTGCGTTGTGAACAATACAGTACCTTTAAAGTTTTTTAATGAGTTGTTAAACGCAGTAATACTCTCAAGATCCAAGTGGTTTGTAGGTTCGTCCAACATTAACACGTTAGCACGAATCATCATCATACGAGATAACATACAACGTACTTTCTCTCCTCCTGAAAGTACATCGGCAGTTTTAAGTGCTTCTTCTCCACTAAAAATCATTTTTCCCAAGAAGCCTCTTACATAAACTTCTTCTCGTTCTTCTTCAGTGGTTGCCCATTGACGTAGCCAATCGACCAAAGTCAATTTATTTTGAAAGAACTTACTGTTATCTAAAGGCAAATACGATTGTGTAGTTGTAACTCCCCAAGCAAATTTTCCAGAATCTGCTTTTTCATTTCCATTTAGTATTTCATAAAACATAGTAGTTGCTCTGGAATCTTTTGAGTAAACCACTACTTTATCTCCTTTAGCAAGGTTGATGTCTATATCTTTAAAAACCACTTCGCTATCAATAGAAGCAGAAAGGTTTTCAACATTTAAAATTTGATCTCCAGCTTCTCTTTCACGTTCAAAAATAATGGCTGGATAACGACGACTAGATGGCTTAATATCAGCAATGTTAAGCTTTTCAATCATTTTCTTTCTACTTGTAGCTTGTTTAGATTTTGCTACGTTTGCCGAAAATCGTCTAATAAATTCTTCAAGTTCTTTTTTCTTCTCTTCAGCCTTTTTGTTTTGTTGTGCTCTTTGTTTTGCGGCTAATTGAGAAGACTCATACCAAAAGGTGTAGTTTCCAGAATAATGTGTGATTTTACCAAAATCTATATCAGAAACATGCGTGCAAACTGCATCTAAAAAGTGTCTGTCGTGAGATACCACAATAACACAATTATCATAATTTGCCAAAAAGTTTTCTAACCAAGAAATGGTTTCATAATCCAAATCGTTTGTTGGCTCATCCATAATTAAAACATCAGGATTACCAAATAATGCTTGAGCTAACAAAACACGTACTTTTTGTTTACCATCAAGGTCTTGCATTAAGGTGTAATGTAAATCTTCTTTTATTCCTAAATTAGATAACATTGCTGCAGCATCGCTTTCGGCATTCCAACCGTTCATTTCTTCAAATTGTACTTGAAGTTCTCCAATTTTTTCGGCATTTTCATCTGTATAATCAGCATACAGAGCATCAATATCAGACTTTAATTTATATAAAGGTTTGTTTCCCATTAATACGGTTTCTAAAACAGAATGTTCATCATAAAGATTATGGTTTTGCTCAAGCACTGACATTCGCTTTCCAGTTTCCAAATGCACATGCCCTGAAGTTGGTTCTTGCTTTCCTGCCAAAATTTTAAGAAAAGTTGATTTTCCTGCTCCATTGGCTCCAATTATTCCATAGCAATTACCATTATTAAAGGTTGTATTAACCTCATCAAAAAGTATGCGTTTCCCAAATTGAACTGATAAGTTAGAAACTGATAACATGGTCTGAATTTTAAATTTGCGGCAAAAGTAGAAAAAAGCATCCACTAAGCCAATAAAACCTGTTCTTAAAACATTTAACAGCGCATTAACATGGCATTTAAAGCTCAAATCTTATTTTTGCTAATGAAAATAACAAGACCAAAAAATCTATTTTGAAGTAGATTGTATGAATAAACTATTACTCTTTTTATTTGTCTTTATCTTTTGTGTTGGTTGTAACTCTGAGACTGATTCTGCTTGTGGTCAAGCATTTATTGGTGGTGAAATTATAAACCCAGTTAATGATCAACTTATACTTTATGATGCTACATCTCCTATAGACACTTTATACTTAGATAAAGACAACCGCTTTACATACAATATTGAAAGCCTTAGTCCTGGACTGCATTCTTTTATTCATGGTGGTGAATACCAAATAATAATTTTAGAACCAAACGATAGTATCATGCTTCGCTTAAATACTTTAGATTTTGATGAATCTTTGGTGTTTACTGGTCGTGGTTCTAAAAAAAATAACTATCTCATAAATTTATACAACACTCTTGAAAGTGAAGATAAAACAATATATGAGATTTCTAAATTTGAGCCTGAAAAGTTTAAAAAAGCTATAGACTCACTACGAAATGGTAAGATTACTCAGCTTAATGAGTTTATAGAAAAATATGAAAGCTCGCCATTATTTAAAAAAGTAGCCTTAGCAAGCATCAATTATAGCTATAATGCACATAAAGAATTGTATCCATTTAGGTTTTATGGTAGAAATGAAATTGTAAATCGAGCCAATTTACCTCCAACTTTTTATGATTATAGAGCAAATATTGATTATAATGATGAAGAATTGAAAGACTTTTATCCTTACTACAATTTTCTTTTTCCTCATTTTAACAACTTAGCCTTGGATCGATATTTTGATTCAACTAACGATTCCGTTTTTAACAGAAATTCCATTGTATATAACTTAACCAAGTTGGATTTGATGAACAAAATGGTAAGTAATCAGGACATTAAAAACAATTTGTTAAAATACGCTACCAGAAACTTCTTGTCTTATAATAATTCTGATGACGATTGTGATGCTATGTACGAATCTTATTTAAGTAAAAGCACCAATGAAGAGCATTCTGAGTACATTACAAGCTTATATAATACGATTAAAAAATTGCGATCTGGAAACAAATTTCCTGATATAGAGGTTATAAACTATAAAAATGAAGTAAGCAATCTGGACGCTATATTTAATAAACCTACGGTTATCTATTTTTGGTCTCATGCTATAAAAAACCACTTTAAAAACAGTCATGATAAAGTAGCTGAATTAAAAGCAAAATACCCAAAAGTAAATTTTATATCAATAAATGTAAACGCTGATAAGCCTGCTATGTGGAAGCATTTATTAAACCAACACAACTTTTCGCTTGAAGGAGAATATAGATTTAGGGATGCTGAGGCAGCAAAAAAAATATTGGCCATTCAATACATTAATAAAGTAATGGTTGTAGATAAAAATGATATAATCATTACTTCTAATGCCAACATGTTTAGTAGCGATTTTAAAGAACTATTAGATTCTCTTTAACATAAAAAGAGGTGCGGAAATCGCACCTCTTTTATTTTACACCATTAGCTCTTAATTACCTTTTTTATAATCGGCTAAAAATTTTGCCAAACCAATGTCTGTTAAAGGATGTTTTAGTAAGCCTTCAATAGCACTTAATGGTCCTGTCATAACATCTGCACCAAGCTTGGCACAGTCAATAATATGCATGGTATGACGAACTGATGCTGCTAAGATTTCAGTTTCAAAACCATAGTTGTCATAAATCTGTCTAATTTCAGCAATAAGGTTTAAACCATCAGTTGAAATATCATCCAATCTTCCTATAAAAGGTGAAACGTAAGTCGCTCCAGCTTTTGCAGCCAATAAAGCTTGTCCTGGTGAAAAGACTAAAGTTACGTTTGTTTTAATATTTCGTTCTGAAAAATACTTGCATGCTTTAACACCATCTTTAATCATTGGTAATTTTACAACAATTTGTTCGTGTAAATCTGCTAAGGCTTCGCCTTCTCTAATCATGCCTTCAAAATCAGTTGCAATTACCTCTGCGCTAACATCACCATCTACAATATTGCAGATATCTACGTAGTGTTTTAATATGTTATTCTGACCTGTTATACCTTCTTTAGCCATTAATGAAGGATTGGTTGTAACACCATCAAGTACTCCAAGGTCTTGAGCTTCTTTTATTTGACCAAGATTAGCAGTATCAATAAAAAATTTCATGTATTGTGTTTTAAGTTTGTGGAAAAATTCTTTGCGAATTTACAACTAAATCATTCCTACTAAAGAAAATTTAATTAAAATATATTAACAACTTAATTTATCGCTTTTGAAGTTACAACTTATAATGATTCATAAGCATTTTTTCATAGACTCTATCGGGAAGAATTCGTTTTAAAACTATTGAAAATTTCTGCATAAACACTCCAACTTTATAATGCACTTTAGGATTTTTGGTTTCAACGATTTTATAAATCACTTTTGCCATTATATTAGGATCGCTTCCACTATCTACATGATTGTTCATTAGTTTTAAAGTGTTTCGATAAGGTTCTTTATATGGAGAGTTTTCTAAAACAGGAGCATGAAAACGACCTGCAGCAATATTAGTAGCAAAATCTCCAGGTGCTACATTAGTCATGTGTATATTAAAGCTTTTTATTTCCATCCTAAAAGCTTCAGTAATCAACTCTAAAGCACCTTTACTTGCACTATAAACACCTCTGTAAGGCAATCCCATATAACCAGCAATTGAGGTGATATTAATAATCAGTCCAGAGTTTTGCTCACGCATTTGCGGTAATGCAGCTTTAATAACGTTTATAGGTCCAAAGAAATTGGTTTCAAAGTTTCTTTTAATTTCAGTTTCTGGTATTTCTTCAATGGGTCCTGTTATTCCAGCTCCAGCATTATTAATCAAAACATCCAATTTCCCTGCCTCAGAAACAACTTTTGTAATACATGAATTGATTGAATTTACATCTGTAACATCTAATGCGATTAGAGGAAATGAACTGTCTGGATAATTTTCTGGATTTCGGCTTGTTCCATAAACCTGAAAACCTTTGATAGTCAAAAACTCACCTATTGATTTACCTATTCCTGAAGAACCTCCTGTAATTAAAACGACTTTAGACATAAATTAAAAGCAATTTAGAACCTAAAAATACAATAAAAAAGGAAAGTTTTAGGCACAAAAAAAAGGCAAGCTACCTACATCACACCGCTACGACCGCGTACCTTTGCTTCGTTCCCGACCTGGAGGATTAAGCAGGAGCTGGTTGTGTAGGACTTGCCGACTGCAAAGATACAACCTTTTAATAGTTGTACAATGATTTTTTTTACTGAATTTAAATAAATAAATTGCTCGAAAATTGAACATATTATGTGCTTACGTAAGCTTCTATTTCTCACAATATTAATTGCATTTACAATTTCATGTGGTTCTGATACAAAAACAGAATCTAATGATTTTTCGTTAACCTCTAATGCTTCTTTTAACAAAAATGATCAGTTGTATTCCATTTCAAAGGATAAGACCTTGGAGTTAAAAATTAATAACCCAAAAAAGCATACCATAGACTCTGTTTCTTACGTCTACAACAATTCTAAAGTAAATGCTTCTGTTTCATTATCAGATTCAAAATTAGGAATACAAGAAGTTACTGCTACTATCTATTATAATGGTACTTCTCAAAAGTTAACACATACCATTCAAGTTTTAAATGACGAATCTCCTAAGGTATTTGGTTTTGAAATAGTCAATGAGTATCCTCATGATATCACATCTTATACTCAAGGATTGGAATTTTTTAATGGCGAATTATTTGAAAGTACAGGACAACGCGGCGAATCAAAACTCAGAAAAGTTGATTATAAAACAAGCGAAGTATTAATGAATGTTGATTTAGAACCTCAATATTTTGGCGAAGGACTTACCATATTAAACAACAAAATTTATCAATTGACCTGGGAAAGTAAAACAGGTTTTGTTTATGATGTTGAGTCGTTTGAAAAAATTAAAGACTTCAGTTACAACCAAAGCAAAGAAGGTTGGGGAATTTGTAATGATGGCAATTTCCTTTACAAATCTGATGGTACTGACAAAATCTGGACACTCGATCCTGAAACACTTGAAGAGAAAGACTATATACAAACCTACACCAACAAAGGAAAAATTGTTGGAATAAATGAACTTGAATGGATTAATGGAAAAATATACGCCAACCGTTACCAATTGGATGGTGTAGCTATAATAAACCCTAAAAATGGAGCTATTGAAGGCGTTATTGACTTTAGATCGCTAAAGAAAAAAGTAACTCAGCATCAAGGTTTAGATGTGCTTAATGGATTAGCTTGGAACTCTGAAACTCAAACTTTATTCGTTACAGGAAAGCGTTGGGATAAATTGTTTGAGGTAAGAATCACTGAGAAGTAGTAATCACTCATTCAAACATACCTTTTACTCATTCTACATTTTATAATTAAGTATTCTTATAGTTCTTTGAATTATGAGAAAAACACTTACATTAAATATTCCGAAACCATGTCATGAGGATTGGAACAAGATGACACCTCAAGAAAAAGGACGTCATTGTTCAGTTTGTCAAAAAAAAGTTTTTGATTTCACTACTAAAACTGACGAAGCTATTATAAAAACTTTTGAGCAAGAAGGTAACGTTTGCGGACGATATCTAAACTCTCAATTAAACAGAACTCTTATTTTAAGTAGAAAAGAAAAGAATAGCTTTGCATCATTAGTTGCATCAGGATTGCTTGCATTGTTGAGTATTTCATCACAAAACTTATCTGCACAGGAAAAACCAAAAACTGTAAAATTAGACACAATTTTAAAGCCTACTGCTGATAACAAAATTATCTCTTCCATTGTTGAAACTAAACTTATAGAAGGTACAGTTGTAGACGACACAAAAATGCCTCTTCCAGGTGTATACATTTTAATAAAAGGAACCAACATTGGTACTCAATCTGATTTTGACGGTAATTTTGGTATAAAAGTTAAGCAAGGAGATGTATTGATATTTTCCTATGTTGGTATGGAAACCAAACAAGTAAATATTTCTGATTTCAACAATTTAAATATTGAACTCGAAATGAGCGAATTCATAATGGGAGAAATGGTTGTAATGGGAGCAATACAAAAACAATCATCTTATATAACTAATCAAAAAGATAAAAGATATAGAATTAGAAATGGTGAAATAGAAAGAACGTCCATTGGGAAATTTCTTTTCAAAATCACAAATGTTTTCAGAAAAAAAGATAAATAAATGATTTTAGATTAAGTTTGTTTATGAAAATTTTTGAACAAACTATAATTGTAAAATCCGAAGACCTCGACGAGCTCAATCATGTTAACAATGTTCGCTATATAGAATGGGTTAACGATATAGCAAAAGCGCATTGGTCAAAATTGGCAACTCAAAATATGCTAAAAGATTATTTTTGGGTTTTAATAAATCATAATATAGCTTACAAAAGTCAAGCTGTATTAAACGATAATATTCTATTAAAGACTTTTGTAAAATCTTCAGAAGGTGTTACCTCTACCAGAATTGTTGAAATTTACAATAACGACAACCAAAAATTGCTTGCCACATCTGAAACCAAATGGTGTTTTATGGATGCAAAAACAAAAAAACCAGCAAGAATCACCTCAGAAATTATTAATTTATTCAGATAAATAATTTCAGCACATACTTTTACATCATTTTAAAAGTTATATTTTTATCACGTTTTACATATTAGTGGTTTACTTTTGTTTTGATAATTAAACATTAATGAAAAGATTATTTCTTTTACTATTTATACTTAATTTCTGCTTTGCTTTTTCTCAGACTTCAATATCTCAGAAAAATTTGTCTTCAAGTGCTTTAAAATTAACCAAACAACAAGTGGTTTACGACCCAACTTATTTCTCAATTGATTATCCAAATGGAGATATTCCAAGTGACAAAGGAGTTTGTACAGATGTGGTTATTAGAGCCTACAGAACTTTAGGAACAGATTTACAAAAAGAGGTTCACGAGGATATGAAAGCTAATTTTAATGCATATCCAAAAATTTGGGGACTTAAAACCACCGATAAAAATATAGATCATAGAAGAGTACCCAATTTAATGACTTTTTTTAAGAGAAAAGGAGCCGAAATTCCTATTACTATGAATGCTAGTGACTATCTTCCTGGAGATATTGTATGTTGGAATTTGGGAGGAGCAATTACTCACATTGGAATTGTTGTTGATAAAAAATCAATTGATGGTAAGCGACATTTAATTGTTCATAATATTGGTAAAGGACAAGTTCTTGAAGATTGCCTTTTCGATTTTAAAATCATTGGTCATTACAGATATAAAAACTAAAAAACATTTTTAATACATGAAAAAAGTACTATACTTTGTTTTTACCATTTCAATACTAATTTTTTGGAGTTCTTGCAGAAAGGACTTTGAATTCGATTTAAGCACAGGAAATCTTGAATTCTCCAAAGACACAGTGTATCTTGATACTGTATTCAGTAACATTGGCTCTAGTACTTACAATTTAAAAGTGTATAACAATAGTGATAACGATATTGTGATTCCAACAGTACGCTTAAGTCAAGGTCAAAATTCTATGTATCGTTTAAATGTTGATGGGATGACTGGTAATGGAGCTATTGCTGGAAAAGAATTTGAAAATGTTGAAATACTTGCTAAAGACAGCATGTACATTTTTATTGAAACCACAATTGATATTCAACAATTAGTTTCAAGCGAAACACAATTTTTATATACTGATGCTATTGAGTTTGATTCAGGCAGTAATCTTCAAAAAGTAGAACTAGTAACTCTTGTAAAAGACGCAGTGTTTATTTATCCTCAACGCTTTTTAAACTCAGAAGGTCAATACGTTACTGAAACCTTAACGTTTGATGTAGATGGAGACGGAATGGACGATGAAACCACCATTGAAGGTCGATTTTTAGATGATACAGAACTCACATTTACCAACGAAAAACCTTATGTTATTTATGGCTATGCTGCTGTAGATGATGGTAAAACCCTTACTATTGAGCCTGGAGCTCGTGTTCATTTTCATGCCAATTCAGGATTATTTGTCACATCTGGAGGTTCAATAAACGCACAAGGAACATTAAGTACTGATGATGAACTTATGGAAGGTGAAATCATTTTTGAAGGAGACAGATTAGAACCTGGTTTTTCTGATGTTCCTGGTCAATGGCAAACCATATGGTTATTTAACGGAAGCACCAATAACACATTTAATCATGTCACCATAAAAAATAGTACAGTTGGTATTTTAAGCGAAGGTAATCAAGATGATGCTTCAAAATTAAATATTACCAATACACAAATCTATAATTCCAGTAATTTCGGAATCTTAGGAAGAGCAACATCTATAAATGCTGAAAATTTAGTGATTAATAATAGTGGACAATCTTCATTTGCAGGAACATTTGGTGGACGTTATAATGTGGTGCATTCTACCTTAGCCAATTATTGGAGTAACAGTTTCAGGCAGTTTCCTTCGGTTTTATTGAATAATTATATTGTAGATGAAGACAACACAACATTCACTAATCCTTTAGAAGAAGCCAATTTTACAAATACAATCATCTACGGAAATGATAATCCTGAAATGCTTTTGGATAAAGATAATGATGATACATTCAACTTTAAATTTACCAATTGTTTAATAAGGTTTGTTGATTCTAATAACAACTTTACTGGAGCTGAATACGATTTTGATAATGCAACACTTTACGACAATATATTATTTAATGAAGATCCAGAGTTTTTAGATCCATTCAACAACAAACTACAAATACCAAATGGCTCACCTGCTGACGGATTTGGCATTGTAGCTGGTAATTTATTTTCTGATATTATTGGCACTATGCGAAGTATACCAAGCGACTTGGGTGCTTATGAAAGTATTGAGTTTGAGGAAGAAGATTAGTCTTCAACATACTCTAAAATATCTCCTGGCTGGCAATCTAAAGCTTTGCAAATAGCTTCCAAGGTACTAAACCTTACAGCTTTAACTTTTCCAGTTTTAAGTTTAGATAGATTAGCCAAGGTAATTTCAACCGTTTCCGATAACTCATTCAAAGACATTTTTCGTTGCGCCATTACTACATCAAGATTTACAATAATTGCCATAATTTATACAGTTTCGTCTAGTTCTTCTTGATTCTCAACTCCTTTTGAAAATATAGTCGCAATTACATAAATTACTGCTGCCATTAAAATAAATGCCTGACTGTCTACCCAAAACTGATTTAACTTATCAATTTCGTATCCATAATACAGCAATTTTTTTGCAACTTCTCTTGCAATGTGACTAATAATTCCAATTGAAAAAGTAAAATAAGCAATGCTATTAATTTTCTTTGCTACGTAACTACTAAATGGTTTTGGTAAATCAATTTTGTGTAAAAGTGTAATCACCAAGTAGAAAAGGTGTGCCTTTAAAATTGCAATAACTAACACAAAACCATACATACCAAAAAAAGCCCATTTGTTTTGTTGGTACATGGTACTTAAATCTAGTTTTTGATATAAATCACCTAAATATTCAGGTTTAAATACACTAAAAATAAAATTAATTATTAGGCCTCCTGCTTCAATGCAAAGGCCAACAAAAATGATCCAAGTTACAATTGTTAGACCATTAAATATTAAATTATTTGTTTTTGACATGATTGAAATAAAAAAAATTATTCAGCAAATATAGATAAATATTTATCGCTAAACAATAAATTTTTATTTTATTTTAATAAATTAAAATTATTTCAAAATAAAAAAGCAGCTTTAGAGCTGCTTTTTTAATATTCTAAATTCTTTCTTATTAAGCAAACAAAGGTCTATGAGACATTAAATCATTTACTTTCTCAGCTACAGCTTCAAGTACATTTTCATTTTCGTAGTTTTGAATCACTTCATCAATAAGTTCTACAATAACTTCCATATCAGTTTCTTTTAATCCTCTAGTAGTTACAGCAGGTGTACCAACTCTAATTCCTGATGTTACAAATGGACTCTTATCATCAAAAGGCACCATATTTTTATTCACAGTAATTTCAGCCCTAACAAGAGCTTGCTCTGCATCTTTTCCAGTTATGTTTTTGTTTCTTAAATCAATAAGCATCATGTGGTTGTCTGTTCCTCCAGAAATGATATTATAACCTCTAGCAACAAATGCCTTTGCCATCGCTTCAGCATTCTTTTTTACTTGAAGGGTGTAATGCATAAACTCATCTGTTAGTGCTTCTTCAAAAGCAATCGCTTTGGCAGCAATAATATGCTCAAGAGGTCCACCTTGATTTCCTGGAAACACAGCAGAGTCTAATAATGACGACATCATTTTTAAACTTCCATTCTTTAATTTAATTCCAAAAGGATTTTCAAAATCTTGTCCCATCATAATCATTCCTCCTCTTGGCCCTCTCAAAGTTTTATGCGTTGTGGTTGTTACAATATGACAATGTGGTAAAGGATCATTTAAAATACCTTTAGCAATTAATCCAGCAGGATGAGAAATATCTGCCATTAAAATGGCACCAACGCTATCTGCTATTTCTCTGAATTTTTTGAAATCCATATCACGAGAATAAGCAGATGCTCCAGCAATAATCAATTTTGGTTTTTCAGCTTTTGCTATGGCTTCCATTTTATCGTAATTCAACGTTCCAGTAGCTTCATCCACACCATAAAAAACAGGTTTGTATAGCTTCCCTGAAAAATTAACTGGTGAACCATGAGTTAAATGTCCACCATGAGACAAATCAAATCCTAAAATTTTATCTCCTGGATTTAAGCATGCTGCAAAAACAGCAGTATTAGCTTGACTTCCAGAGTGAGGCTGTACATTTACATAAGCTGCTCCAAATAAAGTTTTTGCCCTATCTATAGCAAGTTGCTCTACTTCATCTACCACTTCGCAACCTCCATAATAGCGTTTTCCTGGATAGCCTTCGGCATATTTATTAGTTAGAACTGAGCCAGCAGCTTCCATCACTTGCTCACTTACAAAATTTTCTGAAGCAATAAGCTCCAATCCGTTAATTTGACGTTCTTTTTCAGCTTGAATCAATTCAAAGATTTGTTGGTCACGTTGCATTGTTATACCTTATTGTTAAATTAGTTTCAAAAATAACAAATAGATTAGTTTAATTAATCAAATAATATATATTTACATAGAATTTAATAACACCTAATTAACAAACTATGCCTTTATCCGCAAATAATCCAGACAGAACATCATGGTTACATGTTGATAAAAACTCCGATTTCCCAATTCAGAATATTCCTTTCGGAGTATTCTTAACTCGTGATGATATTATTACCATTGGAACTCGAATTGGAGACACAGCTATAGATTTAGGTGCTTTGCATCAATTGGGTTACTTTGATGGTATTCCACTAACTGACGATATTTTTCTTCAAGACACATTAAATGATTTTATTGCTGATGGACGTCAAACATGGAGAGCTGTTAGGAATAGAATTGCTCAAATTTTTGATTCTGAAAACACCACATTAAAAAATAACAAACAACATAAAGAGATTGTTTTATTTCGCTTGGATGAAATTGAAATGCAACTTCCTGTACAAATTGGTGATTATACAGATTTTTATGCTAGCAAAGAACATGCAACCAACGTTGGCACAATGTTTAGAGGTGCAGATAATGCTCTGATGCCTAACTGGTTGCACATGCCAGTTGGATATCATGGTAGAAGTTCATCTATTATTCCATCTGGCATTCCAATACATAGACCTCAAGGTCAGACCATGCCAGAAGGTGCAGATAAGCCTGTTTTTGGACCAAGTAAATTAGTTGATTTTGAATTGGAAATGGCCTTTATTACAACAGATGCGAACGATTTAGGAGAACCTATTCCTATTGATGAAGCCGAAGATTACATCTTTGGATTGGTTTTATTTAACGATTGGAGTGCTCGTGATATCCAAAAATGGGAATATGTGCCTTTAGGCCCTTTTTTAGGAAAAAACTTTGCGTCAACAATTTCGCCTTGGATTGTTACTTTAGATGCCTTAGAACCTTTTAGAGTTGATACACCAAAACAAGATCCAAAACCATTACCTTATCTTCAGTTTAAAGGGAAAAAGAGCTTTGACATCAGACTTGAAGCTGCTGTAAAACCAAAAGGCGCCAAAGAAACTATAGTTTGTAAATCAAACTTTAAGTACATGTACTGGAATATGGCACAGCAATTAGCACATCATACAGTTAATGGTTGTCCAGTAAATTCAGGTGATATGATGGGAAGTGGAACCATTTCAGGTCCTACCGAAGATTCATTTGGTTCAATGCTTGAGATTACCTGGCGAGGTGAAAAACCAGTAAAAATGAAAGATGGAACTGAGCGAAAATTCATCAATGACAATGATACAGTAATTATGAGAGGTTACTGTAAAAACGACGATATACGTATTGGCTTCGGAGAAGTAAAAACTAAATTACTTCCAGTATTTAATCCAAAAAAGAAAAAATAAATTATTTAATATTTTATCATTAAAACCTACAAAATCGATTTTGTAGGTTTTATTTTTTTATTACTACTTTAATACCATTGATTGTCTACTCAATAAATTATTGAATTAAAAATTGATGAGTAAAAAACTTAAATACTTCTATTTCTTAATTGTTTTAGGTGGTGCTATTAACTTTCTTAATTCTCAAAATAAAAACATACCTAATTATTTAAAAAAAGCAGAATATTACTACGAATACAAAAGAAATGCAGACTCAATAGTTTTTTACGCCAATAAAGCTACGGAATTAAGCATTAAGAATAATTCAAAACCATTCCTTGGGAAATCTTATTGGCACATTGCACGAGGCTTTTTATTAAATAACCACCTAGATTCCTCTAAAGTTTATATTGACAAAGCTTTAATCTTCTCTCAGAAAAATAAAGACATAGAACTAGAAAGCATTTCTAAACTCTTATTGGCTCGCTATTATGAAAAGAAAAACGATTTAATAAAAGCGACAGAATTAAGTATTGAAGTTATAAAAACTGCTGATGAAAATAAAAACTATGGACTGTTAGCACAAGCATATTATAAGCTAGCTAGTACTTATGCTCTACACGACGACAACGAAAAGTACAAAGCTTACCTAGACAAAGCTTATAGACTAATGAAAGAAGAAGATATTAATATTCCTATCTCTGTTAAAAGTGGGATTTATACTTACTTAGTTGACTATTTTGAACAAAAACGATATGAGAATCCAGAAAATCTAAACCATATTGACTCTCTACTTTTTTATGCTGATGAAGGGATAGCTTATACTAAATCTATAAAAAAATCCTCATCGTTAGTTTACCTATTAGGAATGAAAGGTAAGATGTATTTTTTACAAGATAAATTTGATGAAGCACATGCCATCTATAATGAAGCACTGAGCTACAGAAATGATCTCAACAAGTTTCATTTACGTGGACTCTATGTAAAACTTGCTTATGTACATCTCAGCAGAAATAATATCAAAAAAGCATTACTGTATAAGGATTCTATTCTTCAAGATATTTTTGAAGAACCTAGTTACTATCGAAAAGCAGAAAGATACAATGTTGCATACGACATTAGTAAAACTGCTCAAAAATATGACATAGCTCTTGAGTATCACGAAAAAATGTCTGAAAACCTTAACAAAGCCAAAGATGAGAAGCAGATAAAAGCATTAAACGAGTTAGAAATAAAATACGAAACCGAAAAAAAAGATGCCGAAATCGTTAAGCAAAAACTTGAAAATGAAACCATTAAGAATAAAGCAAGAACCAACTATTTTCTACTTGGTTTAGCTGGAATCATTGGGTTTTCAGTACTAAGCCTACTCTACCTTAAAAAGAAAAACAAAGCCCTATCTACAGAGTTAGATTTGGCAAATACAAAAGCTAAACTACATCGTTCGCAAATAAATCCACATTTCATTTCTAACAGTATAAATGCTATCTATCCTTTTTTGTATAATAAGTCAGACCCTAATAAAGCTGCAGCCTATCTATCAGATTTATCGCAAATGATACGAAGTATCTTAGATTCTACATTTGAAACCACTTGGACCATAAAGGAAGAACTAATTTTTATAAAACAATATTGCAAAATACAAGAGTTAAAAATGGATTACCCTTTAAAATTAAACATCGATTTCGATGATAGTATAGAAAACACTATAATCCCTTCCCTACTCATGCAGCCTTTTGTTGAAAATTCATTTGTGCATGGGTTTTCAGAATCACAAAAGAATGCTGAAATCAGTATTAAAATTACCAAACAAGAATCATTTGTTCTTATTCAAATTATTGATAATGGTGAAGCAGAATCCATACTAACAAAAAATCACACATCACGCTCAACGAACATTACCAAACAACGCATTTACACAGCATATAAAAAAGTTCTGTTACCAAAGTATTTTTTAAATTATGGAAAATTACCAAACAACGGATACCAAGTAACTATTAAACTACCTGACACACAGTGAAGAAATTAGCAATTATAGATGACAACAAATCTGTTAGAAATGCAATGGCTAGCATATTAGAACACAATTTTAAAAATGTGTTTGAGGTTAAGCAAGCACATAGTGTTTTAAAAGGTCATCAGTTAATTTCTGAGTTTAATCCAGATGTTGTTTTATTAGATATTGAAATGAGTGACGGCACAGGTTTAGATTTGGTTCACTTACTACCAAACATCAATTTTAAATTAATATTTATCACAGCACACAAAGAATACGCTATCCAAGCTATAAAATTTAGACCTTACGACTATCTCTTAAAGCCCATAAACCCATTCGATTTAATTAAAATCATTAATGTGATTTTAACCGAAAACCCTATGGAACCGCACGAACAGGAGGCTAAAAAAATAGTCATCAAAAACCAAGACAAAACCATTGTTTTAGAGACTAAAGATATCATTAGGTTTGAAGCTGATGGTGCTTACACCAAGGTTATTACTAAAAGCGGAAAGCATCTTGCCTCTAAAAATCTGAAGCATTACACTTATCTCTTAGAACATTCCCATTTTTTGCGAGTTCATCACTCACACTTAATAAATACAGAATTTATAAAGACCTTTCATAGGCATATTCAATCAGGTTTAACATTAAAAAACGGAGAGAAAATTCCTGTTTCAATACGAAAATCCAAAACAATCCTGAGTTATTTAGATAGTTTAAATTAATACTTTTTCTCACTTCCACTCAATACACTTATAAATTATTCACTAACACTTATAAAATAGCCTTGACCAGCTATTAACGCATCCCTTTTTACTTACAAATGTCATAATAGTTTTAAGTCCAAATCAAACTTAAATCTATTTATTATGAAACATTTTTACTTATGTGCGTTTTTAATTGCCTTTTTTAAAATAAACGCTCAGATTGAACTCGTTAGCTCTGATGTTACTTTTTTTCAGAAACCTTTAAAAACAGCAAATGGTATTTACTTTTCAGGAAGTAATACTGACGTAGGTGTTGAACCCTATTTCTACGATGGCAGTTCTAATCCTGTTAACTTAAAAGACATATATGTTGGTACACAATCAAGCTTTGCAGGTGGATTTATAGAGTTTCAAGGGAAAATATTTTTCGCTGCAAGAGATAGCGCAGATAATTTTGAACTTTGGAATACAGATGGCACAGAATCTGGCACAAATCTATTTAAAGAAATTAATGCGTCTTCAACACAGGGCAGTTACCCATCTGACTTCGTAATTTCAGGCTCTAACCTCTTATTTACGGCTAGAGAAAGCATTGGCAACCCAGAGTTATTTATTAGTGATGGTACAGTTTCGGGTACTGTATTATTAAAAGAAATTCTCACTGGCTCACAATATGGCTCTTCACCTGAATACAAAACCGAATTTAATGGCATGGTCTATTTTAGTGCCAGCAATGGTGGAGGAAATAATGGTTTCGAAATTTGGAGAACAGACGGTACAGTTGTAGGCACAAATTTATTTTTAGATATAGCAACAGGCACACCAAGCAGCTATCCTAATTCATTATTTGTACATAACGGATTACTCTTTTTTAACGCTGACGACGGTATAAACGGAAGAGAATTACGATATACAAATGGCAACACAGGAATAAATGTTTTAGTAAACGACCTTAATCCAGGACCTGTAAATGCTTTAGATATAAACTCAGAATTCTGCTCAATAAATAATAAATTATACTTTTCTGCCGATAATGGTAGTACAGGAAAAGAGCTTTGGTATTACGATACAAACACTAATAATATAAGTCTAACTAATTCTGTAAATCCATCTGGTGGATCTGAACCTTATAATTTTGTTGAGTTAAATGGCAACTTATTTTTCTCTGCTAATGATGGTGTTAATGGTAGAGAACTTCATAAAATAGATGGTGTTACCAATGTATTTACTCACTTTAATTTAAATCCAACAAGTTCTTCAGACCCTTCAAAAGGAATTGTAATGAACAATAGGTTGTATTTTGCAGCCGATGATGGCACGCATGGTAGAGAACTTTGGGTTACAGATGGCACCATAACTGGCACACAAATGGTAGCCGATTTAAATCCAGGAAGTGGTTCTAGCTTTCCTGACCATTTAATTAATTTTAATGGAGAACTTATCTTCTCTACAACCGCTGGCATCTATAAATTTAACGACTCCGTTTTAGGCGTCAATACGCTTGAAAGCAACTACGCAATTAGTCTTTACCCAAACCCTTCTAACTCTTCAATTAAACTAAAAGGGGTTGAAACCATTGATTCATTAGAAATCTTTGATTTAACTGGAAAATCAGTAAAGCAATATAATACACTACAAGATTCTTATGATATTTCAGAGTTAAAAGCAGGAATCTACTTTGTTTCAATTAAAGCAAATAATGCAACGCAAAGCATAAAGCTTATAAAAAACTAAGGATATGAATTCAATCATAAAGGCAACAATATCATTGTCATTACTTTTTTCTGTAATGACAAATAATGCACAAGTAACAAAGTCTAATAATACACAAGGTATATTTTTAGGAATTTCTGGAGTACGAACGATTAATTTTGATTCTAACGATTTTGGTTCAAATCCAACAATAGACCAAATTACTGTTCTTATAGAATTTTCTTCAGAAGATGATGGCATTTTTGGATTTACGTTTCACGAAGACTTAGCGTTTAGGCTAGAGTCACCAACAGGCACAACTGTAGATTTAGTATACGATGTACGTGGAATTTTTACAGGTAATACTACACAATCACCAACTTTCGGAGGCTTTACACCAACCAGTACTGTACAAGTAACTTTTGATGATAATGCAAGTCTGTCTATAGCTTCTAGTCCAGGAGGTGATCCAACTTCTGGTACTTTTGTACCTATTGAACCACTCTCATCTTTCTTTGGCGAATCACCAGTTGGTGATTGGAAGCTACATATGGCTGATAGTTTTGATAATGGATTAAACGACCAGTTATTCTTCTTTTTTACTAGCATAACCATTACTACTCCTACCCTTTCGTTGGAAACGAATGAAAATGAGGATTTCAGGATTTATCCAACCATTACTAAAAACAATATTCACATCACTAACATAATCAATGAAGATTACACCATTGATATATATAACGTTTTAGGAAAAAAAGTTTGGTCTTCTACAAAAATAGATACTGATGTAATAGATGTATCGTCATTAGAAGCAGGTATCTACTTTGTTTCAATAATAGCAGATGATGAAAAAATTTCAAGAAAATTTATAAAAAAGTAAAGCCATGAAAACCTATTTCAGTTTAATCTTAACCTTATTAATAACCATAAACATGTCTGGACAAACTTTTAAAGAAAAAATGGCAGCTAAAAAACAAGCCGCTAACGAAAGAGCCGAACAACGTAAAAGAGAGGTAGCAAACACATACGAAAAACACGAAGCAAAAAAAGCGTTAGAACTCAATACTGAAGAAATTAAAAACTTATCATCGCTAGTGTCTAGTGCTCAAGATCTAATGTTTCGCCTAGAGAGTGAAGATGAAAGTTATGAAGAAACAAAGGCATTTTATGATGCTAAGAACCCTAAACTATTCGAAAATTTAACCAATACCTTTAATCAGTTTAATTCTGATGGTAGAACATCATCAATACTTACCTCTAAAGCGCATATCGTTCAAAAGCAGATTCCCGAATTTTTAGAAACTAAAGTCTATAGTTTACTCAATAAAAAAGCCAATACTATTGATGAATCCATTGCACAATTAAAAGGCTACTTAAGCGAAGAAGATTTAAAGGAAAAAGCAATGACCAAATGGAAAACCTTAGCGGTTATGACCAGCTTTTACCAAAAGGTATTGCCAAATGACAAGCAAATCTCGAGCCTTAACGATCAAGCTAATTCTGAAGTTGACACTTATCAAAGTGCATTTGAAGCCAAATATGCAGCAAACCTAGGAAGCGAATTACACAAAAAATACCGCGAAAAAGTAGTGCTTTCCCAAAAACCTTTGGTTTACGGACAAGAAAGTGAAGCTGATTTTTTAGATGATATCACCATAGATGACAACAACAGTGGTATTTATTTTATGTTTTACAACAATGTCCCAAACAAAGACTACTTAAAAAATGCATTAGGGAAAAAGTCTGAATATGTACATGCACAATTACAGTTTGGTGGTGATATAGGCTCAAGACTTTTTAACGGTTGCTTGGTATTTTATGACAAAGCTTATGACCTTACTGATGAAGAAGAACAACAAGCATATTTAGCGCTTCCGATAGTACCAGATGCAAAATTCTACAAAAGAGATAAATGGTTAGACAATACCTACTACAGATTTTTGCAATGCTTGGTAAAATTGCAACTAAATAAAGTTCACAAAGCTAGAATAGCATTTGGTTTCCCAGGAACGACTAAGGAATTTGACAAAGTTTTCAACCTCACCATTACAGAAGATGGCCAAAAGCAATTAAAAGCTATGATGGAAAAGATTGACTACGAAAGGCTGAAAGACATACGAATGGGCAAACCTGGTGCTGCTCACAATTCCAATAACATAAACATTGTAAAAGCTGCTGCTGCCAAAAAAGGATTTAATGTAAAACGTATCGTTATAACTGGCAACAGTTATAAAGTCTTTAAAAACAGTAAATATCCTTATGAAATAAAAAACAAAGCTTGCAACGCAGAATTAGCCTATGAAGAAAATGGCAAATGTTACGTGTATGAATTCCAAATAGTACAAGAATATCAAGGTGGTGGAACATATGGAAAACCATTCTGCGCTTTTGATTGGGGCGGAAAATACGAAATCCTTTGTGAAAATGTTTCAAAATAAAAACATATGAAAATATATTATAAAGTTTTTGTCTTAGTGTTTTCTATTACATTTTGGTCTTGTGGTAATTCAGAAGAACATGTCGTAGATGTTGGTTATGAAGAATTTCAAAATGAAAAAGCACCGAAAGATATTGCGAATCCAAAAGACAATTCAGATGTACACCAAAAGTATTTAAACAAGGTATTACTTTCTTACACACCAATAGTTTATGGTAGAGAAAATGAAAATGAAATTTTAGATAACATCGTTATCGATGATATTAGCAAAGGGCTTTACTTTCTCTATTATCTCGAAAATACCAATGCTGAGTATTTGGGCAAAAATGGGCAATATGTTAGAGCCCAATTGCAATTTGATAGTGATGTTGGTAAATCTATGGGTAACGGTTGTTTTGTACTATGGTGGAAAAAAGCTTATGACCTCACAGATGAGGAAGAGCAACAAAACTATCTATCACTTCCTATTTTTCCGAGTAACGATTATTACAAAACAGACCAATGGCTAGATCCAATTTACAACAAGTTCTTATCGTGCCTTACCAAATTATCTGTAAACAAACCTCATAATGGTAGAATCGTTTTTGGTTTTCCTATGTCTAGAAATATCTTAGAAAAAAAGTTTACAATTACAATAACTGATAAAGGCAAAGAGGCTATGTTGAGAATGATGAACCGTATTCATTATGAAAAAGTGAAACGCGTTCGGATGGATAAGGAAGGAGACATGCATAATTCAGAAAATATAAAAATTGTTGAAGCAGCTGCAGAAAAGAAGGGCTACAATGTTAAGCGCATTGTAATTACAGGAGATAAATACAACATCTACAAAAACACTAAATACCCTAACAGTATTAATAACAAAGCATGTAATGCACAATTGGTGTACGAGGAAAACGGAAAGTGCTATTTGTTAGATTTTCAAATCGTAAAAGAATATCAAGGTGGTGGTACTTACGGAAAAGCGTTCATCCCTTTTAAACGCGGCGAAAAAGAAGAAATATTATGTAGAAATGCATCAAAATAAAACTATGGAAAAACTATTAGAAGCACCGATAAATTATTTAAAAAGTGAAAAGGTTGGTTATCTAAAAACTAAGCTGCAACTCTTAAATGGAGAACTCTTTTTAACCGAAGATCGACTCATTCTAGTCAGTAGTAAAACTACGATTGCTTCTGGTTTTATAGTAAGGTGGATAAAGAAAAAGATTGAATCCAAAAAATACGGTTTCGACCTAAAACTAAGTGATATCACTGATATAAACCAAGGCAAACACGGTATTCAAAAAAATGTCTTAGAAATAACCGATAAAACAGGGAACACATACAGAATTATAGTTAAAAATTATGCTATCTGGGAATTAGCAATTAATACGTATAAGTAATGCTTCATAAAATATTGAAATATAAATTAGAAGTTTTTTTGTTTATGTTTTATGGATTAATAGGACTTGTGATATGGTTGCTATCAACTTAATCACTAAGTTAACTCAAAAAAGCTAAGTAAAAAACACCTCTTTTTAGTTTGGCATCATAATTGGGATCTTCTTCATATGTATAACTATAAAACACAAGATTATGAAGAAATTACTACTCTTAACAGTCCTTCTTTCAGTACTACTATCTTGTGGTGGAAGAAAGCAAATTGAAAAGCAGTTGCACTCAGGCAACTATGATGTTGCTATTGCTAATGCTTTAAAGAAACTTGAAAACAACAAAGACAAAAAGCGCAAACAGCAATTTGTTGTAATGTTGGAAGATGCATACTACAAAGTGGTTGAGCGTGACCTAAAAACCATTGAGCATCTTAAAAAAGATGGCAATCCTGAACAGTATAAAGCAATCTTTGAGATTTATACTGATTTGAATGCTCGTCAAGAAGCTATTAAGCCAGTTCTTCCTTTAAAAATTGGTAACAAATACTTGAATTTAAAATTCAATGATTATACCAATGCTATAGTTGATTACAGATACAAAGTGTCTGACTATATGATAGACAAAGGTATTGCATTATTAGATTCTGGAAATAAATATGATGCAAGAGAAGCTTATGATATATTTAGATATATAGAAAGTATCAATCCAAATTTTGAAGAAACTAGAGACCTTATGGTTGAAGCTCATGAAAAAGGGATTGACCATGTCATTGTAAATATTGAAAATAGAACACATCAAATTATTCCACAAGGATTAGAGCAAGAATTACTTGATTTTGATACTTATGGATTAGATCAGTTTTGGACTGAATATCACGCTATAAAAGATGAAACCATAGACTATGATTATGCTATGCAATTACAGTTAAAGCGTATTTTGATTTCTCCAGAGGAATTTAGAGAAAAGCAACTCATTCGCGAAAGACAAATTGTTGATGGTTGGAAATATCAATTAGATGACAATGGTAATGTGATGAAAGACTCTTTAGGCAATGATATTAAAATTGATAATATTATTAATGTAAGAGCTCGTTTTTCAGAATTTAGCCAGTATAAATCTACACAAGTTTTAGCTGATGTTGTTTACACAGATTTAAGAACAAATCGTGTTTTGGATGCTTTTCCAATTGATACAGAATTTGTATTTGAAAACAGATTTGGTGTTTACAGAGGAGATGATAGAGCTTTAACCAATAATGATAGAGCTTTATTAAGACAACGAAGAGTTCATTTTCCAACAGATGACCAAATGGTCTATGACTCTGGCGAAAACTTAAAACTTCAACTTAAAAAAATCATCAACTCTTATAGATTAAGAGGTTAAACTAAAAACTCCCAAAAAATTGGGAGTTTTTTTATGATGACATTTTTCATGTTTAACGATGATACTTTACAAACTACTAAAACAACCAAAAACATGAAAAAGCTATTCAACCTATTCTTTTTAACTATAGTATTCCAATCTTTTTCAGTTAAAGCTCAATTAACGCATTATTTACCTACGCATTATAGAGGATTGTTTAATATGCAACTTTCTAGTGCCAGAGCAACTGGTATGGGCTTAACTACTATCACACTACCAGGCATAGAAAATGCCTTTTATAATCCCGCAACCATAGGTTTAACAAAAGAAAAACTAAATGTTCACCTTAATTACGCTTCTGGTAGTGAGGTTTACAGAAAAGGGAGATTTCCATTTATAGGTGTTTCTTACAAAATTAATGACAAGCTTACCCTAGGAGCAAGTACATTTTCTTGGCTAGATGATAAAGATTCTCCTTGGACCACCATAATAGGAGGCTACGAAGAATTACCTGACGGAAGAAGAAGCCAGTCTTGGTATAATCTAGTTGCTGCTTATGAGGTTATACCAAATTTACAAATTGGGGTTTCTGGTAATTACATTGTGGATCGCTCTGTTGGAAAGGGCACAATAACAAATTCCGAATTGATTCTATCTGTTGGTGCCGTTTACGATAAAGAAGTCGATTGGATAAAATCTGAAAATATCCAACAACAAAATATACGATTTGCGGCTAGTTTAGTCAATGCCTTAATGAAAAATAGAATAGAGCAAACCTATGAGGATTTCCTTAATTACAGAGACCTACCAATACACCTTACTTTTGGTACAGCATACCAGGTACGTTTACCATTTAGCCCAACTTTTGTAGAAGGCAAATCTTTTTTTGCAGATATGCCAAGACAAATAGACTTAGCATTGCATTTACAATATAGAGATGTTTTAAAAGGCCCAGAGGATGATTTCTTTAACACCAACCATGAGTTTAACTCGGCCTTTGGTATTGGTGCAGAAGCCTTGTTTTTAGATTTTGCAGCCTTTCGTATGGGTTATTACAATGAGAAAAGACCATCAGAAAGTAAAGAAGATGGAAGTGGTTATTGGGTTACAGACAATAAGCGTGGCTTTACTTGGGGATTTGGAGTTAAACTACCTTTAAATGAAATAACCAATAATGCTTTTCCTTTTAATACCGAAATTGATTTTGTAACCAGTAAAGTTCTCAACGAATACAATAATAATGGCCCAACAATAGAACCTTATTTTGATGGTAGAGACTTTTTATTTGCCATTGGAATTAATCTAAAATTTGTAAACAACAGCAATTAGATACAGCTTATAAAATTAAGGTTTTTCAGTACATTTTCCTTAGAATAAACAAGATCATACTAAAAAACTCCCAAAATATTGGGAGTTTTTTTATGTCTTAAATTTAATTATGAAGTTTTTGTTTATTCCTCTCCTACATGTTTTTTGTAAAACTTCCAATCTTCCGTTGCTACATCTCTTCCAAGTTGAAGTCCTGCAATATTATCTGCCTGAATGTGATAACCACCTAATACACGTGAGATTCCAGCCATTTCAGCAGTTTTTGAGAACGTAGGAAATTTAAGTGTAACTGTATCTCCTACTCTATCTGGTTCAGTCATTGCACCTGCAACCATAGTAACTTCAGAACCAAACTCATCACTTCCAGTCCATAACTTTAATGCTTCAGCGCAAGCTCCACTTATAGTACTATGACCAGATGTATAACTTGGAAAAGGAGGACATAAAAATACAGAAGGTGAATATGGTCTCCAATCTTCACCTCTAATCTCCTGAAAATCTTTTCCTTCTCCAGCCCAGCCAAATATTTTTTTTCCTTTATATTGATTATGAACCAAAGCATAAGGTCTAGCAAAGTCATAATACATTTTAGAATCCCAAGAAGCAATAAAAGCATCCATTGCTACCATTTGATTATAGAAATACATTTTTACATCTTCATCTAAAGTATGATTATCTCTAATAGAAACCTCTTGAGCAAACTTAAACCAGTGACCAGCTTGTTGTACAGATTGTGGGCCATCTCGCATAAATTCAACCAAAGCTTTTTCTTCATCTGTTAGGCTAGCTTGTAGCTCAACCACCTCCTCAACTTCTTTTCTTAATTGTTCTGAGCCAACCATTGGAGGAGGTCCTGGTCTAAACTGATCTCCAGACTTCAAACCAATTGGTTTTACCTTATCCCAAAAAGGTGTTAAGCAACCTGGAGCAAATTGTCCTCCTTTTCCATCAGAAAAATATTTTGGTTGCCAACGGTTAATGTCATTATTCTGATCTACTGGATTAACTGGTTCATAACCTGTATAATCAAAATAAGCAATTCCATTAGAGCCTTCTTCTTCACCATATTGGTTAGCACCATCATTTTTTCTTGCTTCTATTACAGCTTTTGCCGCTAAATTACCTATACCTTCTGGTGTATTAGCATCCATAGACATATTGTTGGGATCATAACCCAGTTCTTTCATGTAATTTTTAAAAAGTAAAGAATCTGAATAATAATATTCTCTTAATGCTCTGTAAGCAGCGTAACTAATTGCTGTTTCTTTATTTTTTAAGGTTTGCTCTTCAGTTGGTCTTCTATCTACTCCATCTAAATAAACAGGTATTGCCTTTTCATCATATCTTGACCAAGCATCAAAAACAGCAACACAAATTAATCCTAAATATCTTGAAGTAACTGTTGGTCTTGGCTTAAATCTTTCTGTATCGTAGGCTTGAGCATCAATTGCAAGATGAGCCCATTTGTATGCAAGATTTTCTGCTCCTATAGGTTGGTCTATTGTTTCATTGGTTACTACTTTCTCTTCTACATTATTTTTACAGCCAAAAACAATTAATGAGATAAGTAATATAAAAAGTATTTTTTTCATGTTAAGATTGTTTTGTGTTGGCAGATTGCCAGATAAGAAAATACCAATAAATTCAGGCAAATTTAGCTTTTTGAACTTAAAAAATCAATTTCAACAACTAAAACTTATTAAATTCCTATAAACCAGAAATTTCATTCTTTGCTACTTGAAATTCAGTGATAATTTCAGCTACTATATCAGCAACAGGCTTTATATCGTGAATAAGTCCAGCTATTTGACCAATTTCTAGTTCGCCATCATCTAAATCGCCTTCAAACATACCTCGTTTGGCTCTTGCTCTCCCTAAAAGTTCTTTGAGTTGTTCTACAGTTGGTGCTGTCTTATAAAGTTCTTGTATCTCGTTATAGAATTTGTTTTTTATCAAACGTACAGGAGCAAGTTCTTTTAAAGTTAACTGTGTTGCACCTTCCTCAGCATCAACCACAACTTGCTTAAACGCTTGATGTGCTGAGCTTTCTTCACTAGCTACAAATCGACTTCCAATTTGTACGCCATCTGCTCCTAAAACCATAGTAGCCAGCATACCTCTTCCTGTAGCAATGCCTCCAGCCGCAATTAATGGAATATTTATTTTTTCCTTTACCATTGGAATTAGTGTCAATGTTGTGGTTTCATCACGTCCATTATGACCTCCAGCTTCAAAGCCTTCAGCAACTACAGCATCAACTCCTGCTTCTTGTGCTTTTAAAGCAAATTTTACACTACTCACAACATGAACCACAATAATGCCTTTATCTTGTAACCACTTGGTCCATGTCTTTGGGTTTCCTGCAGAAGTAAACACAATTTTCACATCTTCCTCTACAATGATATTCATGATTTCTTCAATGTTTGGATATAACATTGGCACATTAACTCCAAAAGGCTTATCTGTGGCTTTTTTGCATTTCTTAATATGCTCTCGCAAAACTTCTGGATACATGCTTCCAGCACCAAGCAAACCTAAAATTCCTGCATTACTTGCAGCTGAAGCAAGCCTCCAACCACTATTCCAAATCATTCCAGCTTGTACAATTGGATATTGAATACCAAAAAGCTTCGTTATTTTATTTTGCATTTATTGCTTTAACAGTTTTAAAGATTTTGAATTGGCTCCTTCTGCTTGAATTTTCAAGAGATACAATCCGCTTGATAATTGCTGCAAATCAATAGGCTGAAAAGGTTGAATGGTTGTATCTAAAACCAATTTTCCTAAGATATCATGTATATATAGTTTAGCATTTTCAACTTCATCAGGAAATAACACATTCAAAGAAGTTTCAACTGGATTAGGAAAAAGTTTAAACTCTGTTCGCTCAATATTTTGGTTACTTAATTCTGCTGCCAAAGCACTACCCAAATCAGGAATACCATAGCCTAAAAAATAATCAGGAGTAGCATATTGTGAACCTGATTCTCTAACCAATTGCATCATTTCTGCGTTGGTTAAATCTGGCAATGCTTGGCGTAAACAAGCCAAACCTCCAGCCATAATTGGTGAACTAAATGAAGTACCATTATTTTGAACAATGATATTATCTGGTCCAATCACAAAAGCTGCTGCTCCACGAGCTACAACATCTGGTTTTTGGGTTGGTTGTATGGCACTACCTTGAGAGCTAAATGAAACATAATCTCCATTTAAGTCTACTGCACCAATTGTAAAAACACCTTCAGCATCAGCAGGAGCATTAACACCTGAAGCTCCAGAATTTCCAGCAGAGTTAACTAATAACATTCCTTTTTCAAAAGCTATATTTGCACCTTTAGTTATAAAAGCAGTATTTCCATCTAAATCGTTATTTGTATAACTGTAATTTGGATTATCATAACCTTTATAACCTAAGGATGTATTAATAATATCTACACCTAAACTATCTGCTCGCTCAGCAGCTTCAACCCAATAACTTTCTTCAACTGGATTTTCTTGCTCTGCTTCTTCTGTTCTGAATAAATAATACGAAGCATCTGGAGCTGTTCCAACATACTCATTTTGTATGAATCCAGCCATTGTACTCAAAACCTTTGTGCCATGAGTATTTCCAGTGTAGGCATAAACATTTGATGTTCTATTAACAAAGTCATAACCATCCAATAAATTTCCTGCATCTCTTAGTCTCTGAAAAGCTCCCATTGTATTCACGTTAGGAAAACCTGCATCTAAAACTGCGATTGTTACACCTTGTCCTGTATAGTCTAATTGGTGTAAAGCATCAGCACTAATCATTTCTACTTGGTTTTGTGTATTACCATAGTCAAAATCAATCAAAGCATCTTCGATACTGAATTTATCTTTTATTTGTTCTACTAAATTTGGAGACATGTCTAAACTATTGTCAGCAAAATCAATCGAAGAGACAAAGCTCAAATTCAAAAGGTCATTGATATTAGTTTCAGTACCTCTAACATGCACAGCATTAAACCATTTAGATTTTGCTAAAACTATAATTCCTGTAGCATTTTTTACCTGAGTGATATAACTTTCGTTAACAGGAACATCACGTTCATCAATAACTACATTATGGTTTGCTTTTCTGTCTATTGCTTTTTGAGTAAGAATGGTTAGAGGATTAGCAATAGCATTGGCAACATCTTCTTTATCTGTAAAGTAAACCCAAGCATCTTCTTGTGCAAATAGGACACCTTGAAAGAAAATGAAACTTAAAAAAAGTAATTTCTTTTTCATTTTTTATGATTTGGTATCTGCAAGTTAAGAAATTACTCCAGAACCAACTAATTCATCGCCAAGATACCATGCTACAAACTGACCTTCTGTTATTGCCGATTGTAATTCTTCAAAAGCAACAAACAATCCATTACTTACTTTATGAAGTGTTGCTTTTTGCAATGGTTGCCTATATCTTATTCTAGCCATAACGTCCATTGTTTCGCCTTCATCTATAGACAAATCCTCACGAATCCAATGCAATTCATCATTAGATACAAAGAGTGTTTTTTTATATAAACCAGGATGAGATTTTCCTTGTCCTGTATAAATCACATTCTCATTAACATCTGTATCAATTACAAATAAAGGTTCAGTGGTTCCTCCAACTGCTAAACCTTTTCGCTGCCCTTTTGTGAAATAATGTGCACCTTGATGCTTACCAACTATCTGTCCATCTGTAATGTGATAATCAATTTTTCTCGATTCGTAAACAAGCTGATCTTCAAAGGAGTTGAAATTTGGAGTTTCTTGTGAATATAATTCGTAATCTAAAGGAATTTCTATAATAACACCTTCTTTTGGTTTGAGTTGCTGTTGTAAAAAATCTGGCAGCTTCACTTTACCAATAAAACATAAACCTTGTGAATCTCTTTTTTCAGCAGTAATCAAATCTTGCTCAGTTGCAATTTGCCTAACCTCTGGTTTTGTTAATTCCCCAATTGGAAATAAGGTTTTTGCTAATTGTTCTTGTGACAATTGACACAAAAAGTAAGATTGATCCTTGTTTGTATCTTTTCCAGATAAAAGTTGATAGATAGTTTTACCATCTTTTTCAAAGGAACTTTTTCTGCAATAATGTCCAGTTGCCACAAAATCTGCTCCAAGATCCATGGCAATCTTCATGAACACATCAAACTTAATTTCCCTGTTGCATAGCACATCAGGATTTGGTGTTCGACCTTTTTCGTATTCATTGAACATGTAATCTACAATACGCTCTTTATATTGAACACTTAAGTCGACGGTTTGAAACGGAATACCCAATTTTTCTGCTACAAGCATAGCATCGTTGCTGTCTTCAAGCCAAGGACATTCGTTAGATATTGTAACAGAATCGTCGTGCCAATTTTTCATAAAAAGACCAATTACGTCGTAACCTTGTTCTTTTAAAAGAAAGGCTGCTACACTAGAATCTACACCACCAGAAAGTCCTACTACTACTCTTTTCATGCTTTACTTCCCACGAAAGTGGGAATCTTCTTAATTATACAACTTTTATAAACTCAAAAAATATCTTTTGAAATTATTTTGCAAATTTACAAATAAAAAAAGGCACCCAAAATAGACTGCCATTAGATTTTATTATAAACAATTATTGCTAGTTGTTATTTTTTTGAAGCTTAGGAACGTATGTAAAATTCTTTTCATCTACAAGTTTGCCATCTTCGTAGTACTTCCAGATTCCTGTTTTTTTACCTCGTTTGTATTGACCTTCAGATAACAACTCAGCTTTTCCGTTATAGGTTTTTGTTGGTCCGTGAAGTTCTCCATTTACGTAAATAAACGATTTTAAAACGATACCTTTTAATGAATACACTTCAGAAGATCCTTCCATTTTACCATTTATATAGTTTGCCTTTTCAGCTAATTGACCATTATCATAATACACCAAACGCTCGCCTTGCAAAACGCCATTATCGTCATAGGTTTCAACTGTCATTATTTTGTCTGAATTTTTATGATAGTAAGTCCATTTACCAACATAGGTTTTGCCAACCATTTTACCTTCGCTAATGGTTTTTCCTTTTGAAGAGAGGAATTTTACCTCAGCACTATCATCATTGGCATTGAAAAGTTTTGTAGCAGATAAAATGCTTTTCTTTTTTACTAAAATGTAAAACTTAAACAGACCTATTTCTTTACCATGGTTAAACTCACCTTCGTAACGAATTTGCTGTGTACCATCAAAATTCTTTTTCCAAATACCATGTCGTTCTCCATTTGCATCAAACTGATTGATCTCTTGTGCCCAACCAATGGAGCACAAAAAAAGGAAAAGATATATTGCTTTTGTATTCATAAACTCAATAACGTTGTTGTTCTTTCAAAATTGTATAACAAAAAAGCTGCCAAAATAAAATATCTTACTATTAAATTGGCAGCTTCATTTAACCCTTCCGTCAAGACGATAATGTCTGGACACCTTCCTTTAAAAAGGGAAGGAATTACTCTGTTTATTTTTTACGTTGTTGCATTCTTTTCTGCTCTTCTGCCTTTTCCATCATCTCTTGCATTTTTCTTGCAAACTTACCTTGCTTTTTAGGCTTCTTTTTATTCTCTTGAATCTGTGCATGAATTTTATCTTCATCCAAGATATAGTTCTTAATCACTAACATAATACCAATAGTAATTAAGTTTGAAATAAAGTAATACAAACTTAAACCAGCTGCATAGTTATTAAAGAAAAACAACATCATTAATGGTGAGAAATAAATCATCCATTTCATCATTTTGGTCATGTCTGGCATTCCTTCCTGAGTTGGTTGAGATGCCACTTGTTGGCCTGTTGTCATTTTCATATAAAAGAAAATTGCCACAGCTGCCAAAATTGGGAACAAACTTACGTGGTCACCATAAAATGGTATATGGAATGGAAGTTGAGCAACAGCATCATACGATGATAAATCGTCAGCCCAAAGGAAGCTTTTTTGACGCAACTCAAAAGCTGTTGGGAAAAACATGAATAAGGCATAAAACACTGGAAGCTGTACCAAAGCAGGCAAACAACCACTCATTGGATTGGCTCCAGCTTTATTATATAATGCCATAGTTTCTTGCTGCTTTTTCATTGGGTTGTCTTTATACTTCGCAGCTATTTCTGTAATCTCTGGTTTTAAAATTTTCATTTTAGCCTGAGACAAATACGACTTATAAAGTACTGGAGACAAAACCAATCTCACCAAAATTGTCATAACAATAATAGCAATTCCGTAAGGTAAGAAACCGCTTAAAAATCCGAATAACGGAATAAATAAGGCCTTGTTAATCCAACCGAAAATTCCCCAACCAAAAGGAATACTTTCTTCTAAGTCACGTTTATAAGTTTTAAGTACTTGACTGTCTGTTGGACCATAGTACATGTTTAACAACTCGTTAAACTCACCTCCATCAAGTTCTAAAGGAATTGAAACAGCATAACTCTTAGTGTAAAGGGTGTCAACCTCTTCATCGTTCATTAAGTTAACCGATTTTAAGTTGACCGTTTTAAATGGCTTGTCTGTTAATAAAATGGAACTAAAAAAGTGTTGCCTGAACGATAACCAACGTACATCGACTTCGGTTTCTTCGTCATCACCCATTTGACCTAACTTTTCAATTTTATCGTCTTCGTATTTGTAAGTTAAACGTGTGTATCTGTTTTCGTAGGAGATACTTTTAGCCTGTCTTCTACCCTTTAATTTCCAATCTAAAACAATATCTTGACTTCCGTTTACAACACCTTCCAATCCTTGAGATTTCACAGAAAAATCAAGCATATAATCGTTAGGTTTTAATTCGTATCTGTATTCTAAAAAGCGTGTTTCGGAAACCTTCAACTTCATAGATAAAACCTGATTGCCATTGCTTTGAGACAAAGTTGGCTGGAAGTAAAGATCTTGTGTATTTAGAGTTCTGTTATCTGAAGTTCCAAATTTGATATTGAAAATGGAGTTTTGGTCTTTTATAAGATAAACAGGAAGTGAGTCGTATTTAGTAAATTTCTTGAGTTTAACTTCTGAAATATAACCTCCTTTATTATTTACTTTGAGATAAAGTACTTCGTTTTCTAAAACTGTTTCTTTTTCTGAATTTACTGTATTAGCTGAATAAGCAAAAGCACCTATTTTATTTTGAAGTTCAGCCATTTGCAATGAATCCTGAGGATTGCTAATGCTGTAATCTTCGGAAGTGGTAACAAAAGTTTCGGCATCTTCTGCTTCTTTAGCTTTTTTCTCAGCTTCAACCTGTTCTTGTTTTGCTTTTTCTTGGGCTTCTAACTCTTCAGGAGTTGGTTGGTTGTTATATAACATCCACAATAAAATCCCAAAAATGAGGATAAATCCTATGATGGAGTTAATGTCTAATTTTTTTTCTTCCATATTGTTTTAAGTTTCTCCTCCTTTTTAAGGAGGAGACTAAGAGGTGGTTATTTTTTAAATTCTTGTTTTATAGCTTCTAAAATTAAATCTAAATTTTTAAATACTTCATCATTAATAAATCTTATAACTTTAAAGCCTAACTGTTCTAATTCTTTTGTTCTATTAAAATCATAATCATTATTAACACTATTGTTATGAACATTTCCATCTACTTCAACAATCAACTTTTCACTTGGACAATAAAAATCAACTATATAGTTTTCAATACTTTGCTGCCTTCTAAATTTTCTGTTTTCTAATTGACTTCGCCTTAAAGCTTTCCACAATTTTGTTTCAGCTTTTGTAGCATTATTTCTTAATTCTTTTCTAAACTCTTTTAGATATTTTCTATTATGAATTTCATTATTCATAAATTTTAAAAATTGAATTAATAACCACTCCGTCTTTCAGACACCTCTCCTTAAAAAGGAGAGGATAGCTTTCTATTAATCAAAAAACTATCCAATATTATCTTTATGCCATACTGACACGATTTTTTGATTTTGAATATTTATAAGCTGCTCTAACAAATGCCACAAATAAAGGATGTGGATTAGCAACTGTACTCTTATATTCTGGATGATATTGTACACCTACAAACCAAGGATGATCTGGAATTTCTATAATCTCTACCAAGCCTGTTTCTGGGTTTAATCCAGTGGCAATCATTCCTGCAGCTTCAATATCTGCTTTATATGTGTTATTAAATTCGTAACGATGTCTGTGACGTTCCATAATACTATTTGAGCCATAAACTTTTGATGCTATGCTGTCTTTTTCCAATTTACATTTCCAAGCTCCCAAACGCATTGTACCTCCTTTGTTGGTCACGCTTTTTTGAGATTCCATTAAATCAATGACTGGATTCTTTGTGTTTTGTGTCATTTCTGTTGAGTTGGCATCAGTTAATCCTAGGACATTTCGAGAAAATTCAATCACAGCCATTTGCATGCCTAAGCAAATACCTAAAAATGGAATGTTTTGCTCTCTCACATACTTTATAGCATCTATTTTACCTTCAATGCCACGCTCACCAAATCCTGGAGCAACAAGTACTCCATCTAAATGTGATAATTTAAACTTGGCGTTATTTTCATTTAGATATTCTGAATGTATAGACTCTACATTTACTTTTACTTCATTAGCAGCTCCAGCATGTATAAAGGCTTCTAATATGGATTTATAAGAATCTTGCAACTCTACATACTTACCAATTAAGCCAATATTGATTTCGCTTTTTGGGTTTTTATGACGTGATAAAAATTTGTTCCATTGGGTTAAATCTGGAGTAGAACTTTTTAGATCTAATTTTTTTAATACCACTTTATCCAAGCCTTGTTCTAACATTAAATTAGGAACATCATAAATGGTTGAAGCATCAATGGATTGTATGACAGCTTCTTCCCTAACGTTACAAAACAAAGCGAGTTTGCTGCGCAAATCTTCAGGCAATTCATGTTCAGTACGACACACTAAAACATCTGCCATAACACCACTTTCCATTAAGGTTTTTACACTATGTTGAGTTGGTTTTGTTTTAAGTTCTCCAGCAGCAGACAAAAATGGCACTAAAGTTAAATGAATTACGATAGCATTGTGTTCTCCTAAATCCCATTTAAGCTGACGTACAGCTTCAATGTAAGGTAAAGACTCAATATCACCAACCGTTCCACCAATTTCTGTAATGACAATGTCATAATCGCCAGACTTACCAAGAATTTGCACTCTATTTTTTATCTCATCAGTAATATGAGGAATTACTTGTACTGTTTTCCCAAGAAACTCGCCACGTCGTTCTTTCTCAATCACACTTTGGTAAATGCGTCCTGTAGTGACGTTATTGGCTTGACTTGTTGGTACGTTCAAAAAGCGCTCGTAATGACCTAAATCTAAATCGGTTTCTGCACCATCGTCTGTTACATAGCATTCACCATGCTCATACGGATTTAAAGTTCCAGGATCTACGTTAATGTAAGGGTCTAATTTTTGTATGGTTGTTCTGTAACCTTGTGCTTGAAGGAGTTTAGCTAAAGAAGCAGCTATAATCCCTTTACCTAGTGAGGAGGTTACACCTCCAGTAACAAAAATATATTTGGTATTGTCTGTCATGTTGCGCTTATAAACGCAGGCAAATTTACAAAATTAAAATAGTTATCTAAAGATAGTTTTGGGTTATTTATGAGGTATTGTTGATAACCTCTTTGATATGAGAAATTACGTAGTGTTACGTATTGATTTGCAACTTAAAAAAGCCTAACTTCGCTTTTGGACGATATCATTCATAAACAAGTTGACAAATGATATCTTTAACCGTTGTAGTGCATTTACAACTCAAACTCAGAAAGTAATTGATTAAATATTTTGTGCCCTTTTGGGGTTAAAAAAGGACGAAAAAAGCAAATAAACAGCCTTGCATATTTCTTTATACTCAATTGAGGGTTTTGCTCATAAATTTGTGAAGAAGAAACCCAATAATCACTAAATATCCGAATTTGAATGATTAAATCCTCATATTCGTTTTTATACATTTCATTTCGAAAAATATCTTCGCCAATCATTTTTGCGATTCTTGCTTCATATAACCTAAATCGAAAAACTTCAATTTCTTTAATTTGTTGATGTAATTCTTTATTTTCTAATAAAATTGAATTAAAATCAATCATAAAGAATCTATAGTCATAAATGATTTCAAATCCTCTGACAGTACTTATGAAAAGGCTTTTTAAGGTATTCTCTTCATTGCTAATTTCTTTATCTATATCAACGGCAGCATTCAAAATCTGTTGATGTAAATGATTCAAAAGTTCATTCTTGTCTTTGAAGTGGTAAATTAAGTTGCTATGACTAATGCCAACTTCTCTTGCTATTTCACGGATAGAAACATTTGAAACTCCTTTATCATTGAAGAGTTTCTTGGCTTGTTCTAAAATTTTCGATTTAATATTTTGCATAAATTAGTCCGCGTGGTAAAATTATTTAGTACATTTGGTCTAAAATACAAAATAAAATAAAAAAAGAGTATGAAACGAAAACAAATTACACAAATAATAAATGTTGGTTGGTTTCCAAAATTCTTAAAATCACTTATTGCAGAATTTTTAAGTTGGTTTGTGGCAAAAGTAAATGCTACAAAACCATTCATACCTGTAATTGAAGATATTCTGAACAAAACCAATCACAAAAGGATAATCAATATCGAATTTAATGTTGGGGCAGGTATTGAAACCGTTAAACCGTTTTTAAAAGATGATGTTACCGTTGATTCAATTCATATTTCAAATTTCAATACTTCCGAAAAAGGAGTTTACCTATTTGTTAACTCTTTTCATCAGCTAAATTCCGAAAAAGCCAAAAAGATTTTACAAGATATTGTAGATAGCGGAAATCCGTTAGTGGTGGTTGAAGGCAACAACGACAGTCTTTGGCAAATTGTAGGTATGACCGTATTTGTTCCTCTCACAGTATTGTTAACTGCATTTTTTGTAATGCCATTTAGAATTTCACGAATAATCTTTACATATCTCATACCAATACTTCCCATAATTATCGTAATTGATGGATGTATTGCTTTATTAAAATTGTATAACCCAACTGATTTATTGGAGTTGACATCTTCATTAGAAAGAAATAATTACGACTGGAAAGCAGGAAAAAACGACAATGGAAGAGGTGGGAAAATTATGTATTTAACAGGTAGAAAATTACAATAATATGAAACGCATTCACTTATTTGAATTTGAGGATTTTCATTGGTTTCCAAGTTTTTTAAGAAACTACATGACAGATTATTTGCAATATGTTTCTAACAAAGCAAAAGTTTATTCGCCTATATCGGATTTGCTAATAGGAAAATTAAAAGCAAGTAAATCAACCCATATTCTAGATTTGGCTTCAGGTGGCGGTGGAGGTCTATTATGGTTGAATTCTGAAATTAAAAAACAAATACCCGATCTAACAGTTACCCTGACCGATTATTACCCGAACATAAAGGCATTCGAAGAAACTAAATTAAGAGCTAGTAATTTTAGCTATCATACGGAAAGTGTTGATGCACGAAATGTACCCTCAAATTTAAAAGGTTTTCGAACCCAGTTCTTATCGCTTCATCATTTTAGACCAACAGACGCAAAAAGAATACTTCAAAATGCTATAGACTCAAATACAGCGATTGGAATATTTGAAGCCCAAGACAGAACAATACCTAGCTTCATTGGAATGCTGCTTTCTCCAATAAGTGTATGGTTGACAACCCCATTTATAAAACCTTTTAAATTAGGCAGAGTATTCTTTGCTTATATATTGCCAATTATTCCAATTGTTGTTTTATGGGATGGAATAGTTTCTTGTTTGCGTACTTATTCTGTATCAGAAATGGAGGATTTAGTAAACGACTTGGCAAACAAAGACAATTTTGAGTGGGAAATTGGTATGAAAAATCAAGCAATGAAAAAGGTCTTGTATTTAATTGGTACACCAAAAGCTTAAAAGTATTGCTTCATGAATAAAAAGTCCAATTATTTAATGCTCTCGTGTTTTTTTCTAATTGCGTTTTTAGTATTGGAATTTACAGACATTTATGGAAACCCTCAATGGTTCAAATTTTATACTCTCATCTTATTTTTCACATTTTTGATTAGTGGCTTAAGGGTTAAACGAAAAGAGTAACTTTAATAAATTTGTATTATCATTTAAATAAAATTTCGAAAAATAAAAACGCACTACAACATTGTATAAGAGCAATAGCGGGTATTATGGTAAAATGAAGTTTTCTGCATTTAAAATACTTGTTTGTTAATGCACAGATAATCGCTTTAAAATCCGCTACTGCTCTTATACTTGACCGAAAGCGAAAGTCAAAAATAAAAATCACTTCCTCAACTTCCTTACCAAATCTTCTAAGCCATTCACTTTAAGTTCGTAAACTGTTGCTAGCATCTCACCAATTTGTCCTTTAGGGAAGCCTTTGTTTCTGTACCAAACCACATAATATTCTGGTAAATCTATAAGGTATCTGCCTTCATATTTGCCATAAGGCATTTTGGTATTGGCAAGTTTGAGTAAAAACTGTTTGCTTTGGTCTTGGTCTAGCATTTATTTGTAGTAAGACAATTTATCTAATTGCAATTTGATGTACTGCTGCCATTCTTTTTGTTTTTCAACATTTTGTGAGTGGTCTGTTTCCAGATCGTACTGTTGCTGCATTTGTCTAAGTTCATCGTTTATAGCATTGTGAATACGTTCCATTTGGTCATTAATCCTAAGATCAAACTTAGTTTGAGCAATACGTTGTTTAAACTTGCGTGCATGGAGTTCGGTAATATCAAAATGTAAACGTTCGTGGTCTAAAATAACTTGGTTAGCTCGCTCTTTGATGTACCATGATTTATCTGGATAAAAATGAGCATCAACAAAAACTTCATAATCTACAAGTTGTGTTTCAGTCATTTTTGTAGAAAAACCAAACGATAAACCAGAAGCAGTGACAGCCACAACGGTTGTGCCTTCAGTAGGTTTTCCGTTAAAGTCTGTCCACTGCAATTGCAAATCACCACTCCAAACTATAGAGCGTTCCTGCTGTACCAAAACAAAACTTATTAGACAAGCGATAAGGAGTTTATACATATGTAGTTTAACGACAGAAGCTAAAGGTTTAGTATGAGAGTAAGCTTATTGCTTTACCTCAACAATTTTTAAATCGTCATACTTTACAATAAACGCAGCTTCGTTGTAATAGCCTCCAAAAAGTTTTTTGGAATAGCGAAATTTGTTTTCGACGTATTGGGTTTCAATACTGCTATCAGCACCTTTGTATAAATTTTCGGCAGTTGCCAAACGTAAAAGGACATCTATGGTTAAATCGAAACCACGTGTTGCATATCTGCTTGGTAAACCACCATAAACACTTTGATAGCGTTTTACAAACGAATTACGACCTTCGTAATCATTATCAAGATTGTACGAAGGATAATGAAACTTTAGATTAGATAAATCTCGGTTTGATATATTTTCACCTTCAAAAGCTTCTTCTTTTTTTGTAGTCAACAAAATTATTTCACGCTCCACTTGAATTGGCTTTTCTGAAGTGCCTTCAAAAGAATAGCCATTTAAACTTTTAAGCATACTCGACACATTTGAAATAAAGCCTTCATTGTTGGTTTCAAGAAATACGTAGTTACGTCCTTCAATCAACAACGGTCTAATGTCATCTACCAAAACAAAAAAAGCTTCTTTACCTTCTTTATTTTTTCTAGCGAAGAGTTGCCTTACTTTACCAAGCTCAGACCTAAGAGTATTACTAATTCCTCTGTGAGCTTCATCTGCAATAACAATAATATTATTAGGTGTTGAATCTTGCTTTACGAAGTTTACAATCTTTTTAAGTAATAACTCATCTGACGGAATGGTTTGAAACACGTTATCATATAAATTATCAGGAACGGTTAAAGGCGATACCGTTGGTACGTTGTCTCGCTTTAGCATGTTTGCAGCACGATCGAAATTACTTTTTATAAAAGGACCAATAACAGCATCGTAATCTGAAAAATCATTATCACTTATAATGGACGAAATTTCACTAGCTGAAGCTTTCGTATCGTAAACATCCAATTTTGTTGAAATACCTAATTGTTTCGCTGAATCTAAAGCCATTAAAACTCCAGTATGAAAATCGACCGAAATTTTTAGAAGTCTATCGTATTTTACTAGGTTTTTAACTTCGTTGATGGAGTCAAAATCAATGCGATTAAGCTGAAACGGAATCATAACAGCCAATCGCTTTTTATCATAATTATTGATTTCGCTGGCCAAAGTTGATTTGTTTACATCTTCTAACTCTATACTTGTAACAGAATTTAAAGGCACTTTTAAAATCATGCCTAATTTGAGGCCTCCTTCTTTTAACTCAGGATTTAATTGTTCTAACTGTTCTTGAGTCACACCTAATTTTCGGTTAAGTGCCATGTAACCTTCACTTTTTAAAACAGTATAATAGCTATAGTTTTCTTCAACAGTTTTTTCTTCATTGCTTGCAATATTAGGTACATTTATTTCTTGTCCAGCTTGCAAATCTCCAGACATTTTTGGGTTTAAAGCTTCAAGTTCAGGAACAGAGATACCAAATTTGTAGGCAATTCGCCATTTACCCTCTTTTGGCAATACTTTGTACTTTTTAATAGTATTTGCCAGTTTACTAGTTGTTTTTACTTTGCTGTACTTAGGAATTTGGAGCTTGTCTCCTTTTCTGAGATTTTCGGAATACAAACGCGAATTATGTTTTTTTAATTCATCAACAGAAATGTTGTATAGCTGAGCAATTCCGTATAGTGTTTCTTTACGCTTTACTTTGTGAGATGTATAGCCAACAAGCTGAGTTTCTTCAACTTCAACAGGATTTTCTAAAAATTTAGAATGAGGAATAATTAAAACAGCATTAGGCTGTAAGCTGGTTTTTGCATCTGGATTAAGTGCGAAAATATCAAAAGGAGTAACCATATACTTTTTGGCAATATCCTCGATAGTTTCACCAACTTTTACTTTGTGTGTTTTATAATTTTGAGCTATTACAGTACTGCAAAACGCCAAAACAAAACTTAATGCTATTAAAAATTTTTTCATTCTTTATATTTAAACTATATACGTGACTAACTGTATTTATAGATTTAGACACTAGTAAGTCACTTTCTAATTTTCACCTTTGAGATTCCTGCTTTCGCAGGAAGTTTATTCCCATTCAATAGTTGCTGGTGGCTTTGAGCTAATATCGTACACTACTCTATTAACGCCTTTCACCTTATTTATTATATCGTTTGATGTTTTTTGTAAAAACTCATAAGGTAAATTTACCCAATCAGCAGTCATACCATCTGTACTTTCAACCGCTCTAAGCGCTACACATTTTTCATAAGTACGTTCATCTCCCATTACACCAACACTGTTTACAGGAAGCAACATGGCTCCAGCTTGCCAAACTTTATCGTACAAATCCCATTCTTTGAGTCCATTAATAAAGATGGCATCAACCTCTTGTAATATACGAACTTTTTCGGCTGTAATATCACCTAAAATTCTGATTGCCAATCCAGGACCAGGAAAAGGATGTCTCCCTAAAAGTTCAGCGTCGATTCCTAAAGAAGCACCAACACGCCTTACCTCATCTTTAAATAAAGCTTTTAAAGGCTCAACAACTTTTAGTTTCATAAAATCAGGTAAACCACCAACATTATGATGACTTTTTATGGTTGCGCTTGGTCCTCCTGTTGCCGAAACACTTTCAATAACATCAGGATAAATAGTGCCTTGAGCTAACCATTTTACATCTTCAATTAAATGCGCTTCATCATCAAACACTTCAATGAACACACGACCTATTGCTTTACGCTTTTTCTCAGGATCGCTTTCTCCTGCTAGTGCTTCCAAAAAGCGTGCCGAAGCATCAACACCTTTAACATTAAGTCCCATGCCTTCGTATTGTTTGAGCACACTTTCAAACTCATTTTTTCGAAGTAAACCATTATTTACGAAGACACAAAATAAGTTTTTGCCAATAGCTTTGTTCAGTAAAACTGCAGCAACAGAAGAATCTACACCTCCAGATAAACCAAGAACTACCTTATCGTTGCCAAGTTTTTCTTTGAGTTCTTCAACAGTTTCATCAACAAAGGCATTAGGTGTCCAATCTGGATTAACGTTAGCGATATTAACTAAGAAGTTTTCCAGTAATTGTTTTCCATCTGTTGAGTGATAGACTTCAGGATGAAACTGAATGGCAAACGTTGTTTCTCCATTAATTTTATAAGCAGCATTTTGCACATCATGTGTACTAGCTAATAATTCGCCATTTTCAGGAAGTTCTTTTATGGTGTCGCTATGGCTCATCCAAACTTGAGAACCTGATGAAATGCCCTTAAAAAACACCTCATTTTCTTTTACATATGATAGTTTAGCACGACCATACTCTCTTGTGTTAGAAGGTGCAACATTGCCTCCAGAAAAGTGAGCTAAATATTGTGCACCATAACAAACACCAAGTAAAGGTTTTTTGCCTCTTATGTTTGAAAGGTCTGGATGCAAAGCTTGGTCACCTCTTACTGAAAATGGACTTCCTGAAAGGATAACTGCTTTGTAATCGTCTATGTTTGCAGGAATTTTGTTGAATGGATGAATCTCGGAATAAATGTTGAGTTCCCTTACTCTACGTGCAATAAGCTGAGTGTATTGCGATCCGAAATCTAAAATTAATACCTTGTCGTGTTGCATGTGCAAAATTAACAATTTGACCTATTTTAACAACCTTTATTTTATATTTTTGACAATATTTATTAACTATGAAAATGATCATTGTTTTAAAGAAAATGATTAGTAAACCAAGTGTACTAACAATTACCAGAAGTGATGGTACTACAACTTGGTCTAAACTTCATAGAGGTTTAGAAACACATGATTTAGCTCATTTTGCTGTAGAGTCTATTTTACAGTTTAATAATGCCTTTTATGGATTAATAAATAAAGGGTTTTCTGTTGCAGATTTTGAATTACCAAGAGAAATACGTCCTTTTAAAGTTCGCCCAGAAAACATACATGAAAATGCTCTTATTACTGAGCATATTGTAAATTTATTGGAAGTAGAATTTATGAACTCTGGCTTTAATAATAATTTCTTAGAAGACCTTTCTGATATCCTCAATAAAAACTCACTTTCGTTTCCAAAATTGCTTAACTCTGAATCACTTAAACAAATTAGAAATTCCTATCATAACTTGGCAAATCAATGGTTATCATTGAATGAAAACGAAACCTTAACTATGAGTTTTAAACCTTAAAGCTTTAATATTAAGAACTCACCTTTTAGAGGTTCCAAATTTAACATTAACTGCTGAACCAATTGGTCCCCAAACTCAAGATAAAGTTCAGAAAAATTAAGGTTTCTTTCTTGCAAACTTTGACCAGGAAATAATTGATTTTGTATTTCAGTAATTCTAGAGATTTGCTCGTTTAGTTTTCGCTTTTGAGCTTTTAGCAATCGTTTTTCAAGATTTGTTAAGCCTTTCAGTTGTTTTTTCTCTTGGGCTGCAACAGCACCTAAAAACGATTTATCGGTTTCTTCGGCCAATTTATAAAGTGCTTTAAACTGATTTTGAAGGTGTTCTTTTTGTGTTGAAAAATCAATATCAATTATTGATAGTTTTTTTACTTGTTGATTAATTAATTCCTCTTGATTTAAAAACAACTCATTGATGGAAACACCAAGTTTATTAAGTTTTTCTGATTGTTTTGCAGTTTTTATGAGGACTGAATTTCTTAACAATAAAATTGGAAAAGGTACTTGAACAGCATTAAAATAGGATTTCAACTGGAACCAGTAGGCCAATTCTCCACCTCCACCAACATAGCATAGATTTGGAAGAATGACTTCTTGATACAATGGACGCATTATCACATTTGGGCTAAATCGTTCAGGGTGAGAATCTAATTCAGCTAATATTTCAGACTCAGTAAAAGAAATTTTAGTATCGTTTATAAAATAAGTTCCATTCTGCTCTACAATACGTTCTCTTAAACCATCTTTTAAATAAAACAGGTTAATTTCTCTTGGATTCACCTGAACATTAAAACCTAAGTCATTGATCTTACTATTTGTTTCAGAAACATTTGTAAACGAAATTTGTTCTATCAACTCTCTTTTCACATAAGGTGCAAATTGATTTTTTAAACCACTATCGTCTGCATCAATAACTACTAAACCATAAGCTCCAAATAACTCATTAGCCAAAAAGCGAGTGGCATCGGCTAAATTATCATGGTCTAAGTAAGCGTTCTTAAAAAGCTTCTTAATTTCATTAGCATTTTCTCCAAAGCCTAAATCTGTTTTAAAAACTTCAAATACTTTCTCAAGACCTTCAGTATTTAATCGCCCAACTGCTCCAGATGCATTTCTAGACCATTGTACTTTTTTACCTTTAAAATTGAAGTAGTTAATTTCATCAAAATCATGATCTTCGGTTGCCATCCAATACACAGGAACAAAGTTGTATTCTGGATATAATTCTTTTAACTCTTTTGATAGGTTAATGACTGAGATTATTTTATACAGAAAATAAAGTGGTCCTGTAAATAAGTTCAATTGATGACCTGTTGTGATGGTAAATGTATTTTCTTTTTCTAGCAATTGAATATTGCTATTTGTCAATTCTGAAACTTCAAGTTTTCCGTATTGATTTTTTAATGCATTTACTAAAACTACTCTAGTGGATTTTTGAAAAGTAGATTGTTTTTCTTCAATCTGCGTTTTAAAATTTTCAAGCTTAGGAAACCTATTGTAAAAGGGTTTTATTTGCTCATTTTCATCTAGATAATCACAAATCAAAGATGAAAAATACTTAGTGTCTCTAAAAGAAATACAATCGGTTGGCATGCTAAATTTTAAAATCGTTTGTAAATATAATGCTCTTAAATATTTTAAGTCCTAAATTTTAGTTAATTCGTTTTCAAAACAAGCTACATTTTAACGTCTTATTATAACTAATTTCGTTTCTGGTTGCTATATTTACATTCATTTTTTAACAAACTCCAACCACAATGCAAAAATTTTATAAAGTATTACTATTAGTATTTTGTTCAATTACAATAACAATTGCACAAAACATCAAATCTCCAAGTGAATTTTTAGGCTACGAGATAGGTACCAAATTTTCACGACACCATCAAGTTGTAGACTATTTTCAATACGTAGAATCACAACTTCCTAATCAGGTAAAAATGGAAAAATATGGTGAAACTTATGAACGTCGTCCTTTGTATGTAACTTATATTTCTACTGAAGAAAACATGCAAAATCTTGAAACTATTAGGCAAAACAATCTTAAAAACGCTGGCATTTTATCTGGTGAATCTAACACTCAAGATATTGCAATTGTATGGTTAAGTTATAATGTACATGGTAACGAAGCGTCAAGTACTGAAGCATCTATGCAAACCCTTTATACATTACTGACCGAAAAGAAAGATTACTTAAAAAATACAGTTGTTATTATTGATCCTTGCATCAATCCTGATGGACGTGATCGTTATGCTAATTGGTATAATACTACAGCTAGTGTGCCTTATGATATTGATCCACAATCTAGTGAGCATATTGAGCCTTGGCCTGGAGGAAGACCAAACCACTATTTGTTTGATTTGAATAGAGATTGGGCTTGGGCTAGCCAAACAGAAACTCAAGGACGATTAAAAATTTATAACAAATGGATGCCTCATATTCATGTTGATTTTCATGAGCAAGGTTATAATGAACCTTATTATTTTGCACCAGCAGCAGAGCCTTATCATGAAGTTATTAGTGATTGGCAGCGCGATTTTCAAATTCAAATAGGAAAAAATCACGCAAAATATTTTGATGCCGAGGGTTGGTTATTTTTTACAAGAGAACGTTTTGATCTGTTTTATCCAAGTTATGGAGACACGTATCCAACCTATATGGGAGCTATTGGAATGACTTACGAACAAGGAGGTCATAGTCGTGGTGGTTTAGGTGTGTTAAATGATGAAGGTGAAGTTTTAACTTTGGTAGATCGTGTGATGCATCATACAACCACAGGTCTTTCAACTGTTGAAATTTCATCTAAAAATGCTGCGAAACTAAATAGTGAATTTAAAAAGTTTTTTAATACCTCTGGTTTAAAATATAAAAGCTATGTTCTTCAAGGTGATGAAGATAAAATTGAAGAATTAAAAGCGCTTTTAGATAAACATGAAATAAAATATGGCAATGCTTCAAATTCTAGAGTTTCTGGTTACAACTACGATACTGCAACTCAAGGTAGTATGTCGACCACTTCTAACGATTTGGTAGTAAGTACCAATCAGCCAAAAGGAAAAATGGTCAAGGCCTTATTTGAACCAGATGGAAAATTAAGCGATTCTCTCACTTATGACATTACAGCGTGGAGTTTGCCTTATGCTCATGGTTTAAAAGCCATTGCAAGTACAAGTTTAGTGAGTTCAAGTCAAGCAAGTTCTCCAGCAAAAGTATCTTCAATTTCAAATGCTTATGGCTATGTGAGTAATTGGAATTCTATGAAAGATGCTAAGTTTTTAGCCGATTTATTAAAACAAAACTTTAAAGTCCGTTTCACAGACAAACCGCTTTATCAAAATGGTAAAAGTTACAATAGAGGTTCTTTAATCATACTTAAAGGAGATAATTACAGATTGGAAGATTTTCAAAGTAGGTTAAACAAAACAGCACAAGCTCATAATCAACCATTAGAGCCAATCACATCTGGTTTTTCAGATCGTATTCCAGATATTGGTTCACCAGACATCAAATTAGTTAATAAGCAACGTATTGCTATGCTTTCAGGTGATGGAACTTCATCTTTAAATTATGGAGCTTTATGGCATTTCTTTGAGCAACAACTAAATTATCCTGTAACTTCAATAAATACAGAGCACTTAAATTATGTTGATTTATCTAAATACGATGTGCTTATCATGCCAAGCGGAAACTATAGAAGCAGTCTTAATGAAAATGCTATGAATGAACTTAAATCCTGGATAAGAAAAGGTGGAAAAGTCATTGCTATTGATAGAGCTTTAAGTGCTTTCGCAGGAAAAGAAGGTTTTGGGTTAAAATACAATAAGAATGAAGATGGTGATGACAAAGACAATAACCTGATTCCTTATGCTGATAGAGAGCGTGAATATGCAAAACAGATGATTACTGGAGCGATATTTAAGACTAAGGTTGATAATACACATCCAATGGCTTATGGATATTCAAATGAGTATTTCACGCTAAAACTTGGTAGCACTTCATACAGTTTACTTGATGGTGGATCTAATGTAGCTCACATTGGAGACAACCCAATGCGAGTTTCTGGTTTTGCAGGAAGTGAAGCTACACCAAAGCTAAAAAATTCGCTTGTTTTTGGTGAAGACCGAATGGGACAAGGAAGTGTGATCTATTTTGTTGATGATGTTGTTTTTAGAAGCTTTTGGGAAAATGGAAAACTATTTTTAGTGAACTCCATTTTCTTTGTTAATAATAATGCTTTTGTTCTATAATGAAGTTTAAAAAAAATGCCTTAATTGTCTTGGTTTGCAGTTTAATTTTAAGCTCATGCAAATCGCAAACTGCCACAACTGATACCTACTTTAATATTGTTAGACCATTATTTACAGGAGAAAAAGCCTATGAAACAACAGCTTATGTAGAGCAGTTTTGGAGAATACCAGGGAATACAGGATTTAATAATAGTATTCATCAAATTATTGAAAACTTAGAAGCAGCAGGTTATGTAGAAGAGGATAATGCTAGCTCAGATCAACGTTTGGTTTATCGACTTGAAACACGTCCAATGGAAAGTCCAACTTGGGAGCCTGTTGATGCTGCGCTAAGTATTGTTGGGCAATCTGAACCACTTTTAAAGTTTGAAACTAATAGGAATATGATTTTTCAATACTCATCATCAACACCTGAAGAAGGTATTGTTGCTGAAATTGTTCACATTGAATCTTTAGACGATTTTAAAACTAAAGAAGTAAAAGGAAAAATTGTCTTTGCTGAAATGAGTCCTTATAGCATTTACAATGCGGCAATAACTCAAGGCAACGCTGTTGGAATTTTAACTTATGACAATCCTAGCTATTTGCAACCAGAAAAAAATGTTACCTCAATTCAATTTAGAAGTTTACGTTATAAAGAAGGCGTCGATGCTTGGGGAATCGCACTTTCATACCAGGCTAAAGAATCTCTAAAAAAAGAATTGAGCAAAGGAATAGTAACAGCAAAGGTAAATATTACAACCAAAATATATCCATCAGAAGAATTAACCGTTGTTGCTTCTATTAAAGGAAATAGATTAGCCAACGAAAGCTTAGTATTTAGTGCTCACGTTCAAGAACCTGGAGCTAATGACAATGCCACTGGAGTTGGAACGCAATTAGAAATGGCAATACTTTCTGCTAAACTTGTTCAAGATAATACCATTGATTTAAAACGAACATTAACCTTTCTTTGGGGAGACGAGATTACATCAACAAGACGTTATATTGAAGAAAATAATGGTAAAAACACTACCATAAAATGGGGAATTAGTCTTGATATGGTTGGTGAAAATACAGACATAACAGGAGGAACATTCTTAATTGAAAAAATGCCTGATCCAAGTGCCATTTGGACACGTGGAAAAGATAAGCATTCTGAATGGGGAGGCGAAATTCTTAAAGAAGAAGATATGAAACCTCATTATTTAAATGATTTTATCATTAATACATTTAATGCGCAAGGTAAGTTTGCCAATTGGACAGTTGAAACTAATCCTTTTGAAGGTGGTAGCGACCATACACCTTTTTTAAGAGCTAACATTCCTGGACTTCTATTGTGGCATTTTACAGATCAGTTTTATCATACAGACAATGATCGAATTGATAAAGTTTCGCAAGAAACCATGAAGAATGTTGGCACTGGAGCTCTAGTAAGTGCATTTACACTTTTAAATGCTGATTCTGAATTTGGAGTACAACTTGTTGATTCAATCATAATTACAGCTAAAGACAGGCTTAATGATGAATATGCACTGAGCAAAACTGCAATTTCTAAAGGAGAAGATGCTAAAGAACAGATTCATATTTTAAATACTTGGCAAAAATGGTATACTGACACTCTTGAAACCATAAAAGATGTTGAACCAAATGAAAATCCTCAGCTTAGCTCTAAAATTCAAAAAGCTAAAGAAGAATTGAGTCAAATTACTAAAACACTAACCGAAAAATTATCAAATTCAAAAGAATAAACACTAATACAAAATGATACGATCAGTTTTTAAATCGCTTGCCCTAATCCTATTACTTTTAAGTTTCTCTTGTGCTAAAGAAACTACATCTGAAACAACAGAGTTTAAAGTAGATTTCGAAAAATTTACTTTGGATAATGGTTTACAAGTTATTTTCCACGTAGATCGTTCTGATCCTGTTGTTGCTGTAGCCTTAACAAGTCATGTTGGGTCTGCAAGAGAAATTGAAGGTCGTACAGGATTTGCACATTTATTTGAGCATTTATTGTTTTTGGAGTCTGAAAACTTAGGTAAAGGTGGACTTGACAAAATGAGTGCTCGTATTGGTGGATCAGGTGCTAATGGATCAACAAGTAGAGATAGAACCAACTATTTTCAAACGGTTCCAAAAGATGCACTAGAAAAAATGATTTGGGCAGAAGCTGATAAACTAGGTTTCTTTATAAATACAGTTACAGAGCCTGTTTTAGCTAAAGAAAAACAAGTTGTAAAAAATGAAAAAAGACAAGGCGTAGATAATCAACCTTATGGTCACACCTTTTACGTCATTGACAAAAACTTATACCCTGAAGGGCATCCTTATAGTTGGGAAGTTATTGGTTCGTTAGAAGATTTACAAAACGCAACGCTTCAAGACGTTAAAGATTTTTACAATCGTTGGTATGTACCAAACAATGTAACCCTTACCATTGCTGGATATTTTGATGTTAATCAAGCTAAGCAATGGGTTAAAAAATACTTTAGTGAAATAAAACGAGGTCAAGACATTCCAGAAATGGAAAAGCAACCAGTTACTTTATCTGAAACCAAAAAACTGTACTACGAAGATAATTTTGCTCGTGTACCTCAATTAACTTTAACATGGCCAGGAGTTTACAATTATCATCCAGATTCTTACGCTCTCGAAGTTCTGTCTACTTACCTATCTCAAGGAAAAAAAGCACCATTGTATAAAGTATTAGTTGAAGATGAAAAGCTATCAGATAATGTTAGCACATTTCAATACAACTCAGAAATTGCTGGACAGTTTATGATGCGAGTTACTGCTTTTTCAGACATTAACTTACAAAATGTTATGAGTAGCATCAATAAAGGCTTAGCAGATTTTGAGGCTAATGGTATTTCTGAAGCAGATTTAAATAGAATTAAAGCAGGACAAGAAACCAGTTTTTACAATAGTTTATCAAGCGTATTAGGTAAAGGTTTTCAATTGGCTCAATATGAAATATTTGCAGGAGATCCAGGATTCGTTAATGAAGATGTTAAAAACATACTTGCTGTAACAGCTGATGACGTGATGCGAGTTTACAATACTTATATAAAAGATAAACATTTTGTTGCTACCAGTTTTGTTCCAAAAGGTCAAAAAGAGTTGGCTCTAACTGATTCTAAATTAGCTGATGTAGTTGAAGAACCAATTGTTGATGGTGCCGAAGAAACTTTCGATGCAAGTATTGCTGCTGAGTATGAAAAAACGCCTTCAAGCTTTGATAGAAGTGTTGAACCTCCTTATGGTGAAAGTCCTGATGTAAAAGTCCCTAATGTATGGAAAGATGAGTTGTCTTCTGGTATCAAAGTATTTGGTATTGAAAACAATGAAGTGCCATTGGTACAATTTGAAATTCAACTAAAAGGAGGAATATTATTAGAAAACCCAGAAAAAATAGGAGTTTCAAATTTACTCGCAGATTTAATGACCAAGGGAACAGCTGTTAAAACACCTGAAGAACTTGAAAATGCTATTGAAACTTTAGGAGCTTCCATAAATGCTCGAGCATCAAAAGAAGATATTACAATTTCTGGAAACACATTGGCTAAAAACTATGACAAAACAATGGCATTGGTTCAGGAAATTTTATTGCAACCTCGTTGGGACGAAAAGGAATTTGAACTGATTAAACAAAGTACATTAGCTCAAATTGAGCGTCAAAAAGCACAGCCAAACAGCATTGCAAATAATCAATTTGATAAATTAATATATGGTGAAAATCACATTTTATCAAACGATAATTTAGGCTCTAAAGTTTCAGTAAACAGCATTACAATGGATGATTTAAAAGCATATTACAATAATTATATGTCGCCAAGTATTACTAAATTTCATGTGGTTGGAGCTATATCTAAAGATAAAGTCACAACTTCATTAGCAGATTTAAACAGTAATTGGACATCCAAAATTGTAGAGTTTCCAGAGGTTGTAAATCCTGTAGCTCCAGATGCCTCTAAAGTATATTTTTACGATGTTCCAGGTGCTAAGCAATCGGTTTTACGTTTTGGTTATCCAGCGCTTGCCGCTACAGATGCAGATTATTATCCAGCATCATTACTAAACTACAGATTGGGTGGTGGAGGTTTTGCTTCTCAACTTACTCAAGAATTAAGAGAAGGTAAAGGTTATACTTATGGTATAGGTTCTGGTTTTTATGGTTCAACTATAAAAGGAGCTTTTCAAATTTCAAGTGGAGTGCGCTCTAATGTCACTTATGAATCGGCAAGTTTAGTAAAAAAAATTCTAGAAAATTATGGTAAAAACTATAATGAAAATGATTTAGAAGTTACCAAAGGTTATATGATAAAAAGTACAGCCAGAGCTTTTGAGACTTTGCGCAGTAAATTGAATATGCTTACTAACATTAGTAACTATGGCTATCCAGACGATTATGCTAAGCAACGAGAAGCTATTGTTAAGGCAATGACTGTTGAAGAGATTAAAGCATTGGCAGAAAAGTATTTAAATCCGGAAAAAATGATTTATCTTGTAGTTGGAGATGCTGCAACACAAATGAGCAAACTGGAAGGTTTAGGTTTTGGCAAACCTGAATTATTGAATGAAATTGAACAAGAAGAAACTATTCAACAATAATTAAAACATAACATCATGGCACAATTAAAGAAAGAAGACATTAACCAAGAGGTTTTTAACCTTTATGACGACTACGCTCACAACAAAATTGACAGACGTCAATTCGCAGAAAAATTATCTTTATATGCCATTGGTGGACTTACAGTTAGCTCATTAATGAGTTTTATGATGCCTGATTATCAAGAAAAAATTCAAGTTCAGGCTAACGATCCAAGATTGGATTCAGGTTTTATTGAATACGACTCACCAAAAGGTGGAGGCACTATTAAAGGATTATTATCTCAACCAAAAGGCAATACAGCTAAACTTCCAGGAGTTGTGGTTGTACACGAAAACAGAGGACTTAATCCACATATTGAAGATGTAGGAAGACGTGCTGGATTAGAAGGATTTATATCACTTGCGCCAGATGCACTTACACCATTAGGAGGTTATCCAGGAACAGATGATGAAGGTAGAACATTACAACGTCAACGTGATCGTGGTGAAATGCTTGAAGATTTTATTGCAGCTTACACATACTTAAGTAAGCATCCTAATTGTGATGGTAATATTGGTGTTGTTGGTTTTTGTTTTGGTGGTTGGATATCTAATATGATGGCTGTACGTATTCCTGAGCTAAATGCTGCAGTTCCATTTTATGGTGGACAACCAGAAGATGCAGATGTGCCAAAAATAAACGCTGCCTTAATGTTACAATATGCGAGTTTAGATGAAAGAGTAAACGCTGGATGGCCAGATTATGAAAAGGCTTTAAAAGCCAATAATAAAGACTATGTAGCTCATTTTTATCCTGATACAAATCATGGTTTTCATAACGACACCACGCCTCGATATGATAAAGATGCAGCAACTTTAGCTTGGCAACGAACTGTTAATTTTTTTAAAGAGAAATTGAAGTAAATCATAAATATGAAACAACAATTAGTATTATTCTGTGCTCTTTTTATTGTCACAAACTCTTTTGCACAAGGTGAAGATGATGATTACTCAACAGAATTAAAAACCTCTTTCGGTATTAAAGCTGGTTATAATAATTCTCAAATGAAAATTGAAGATCAAGGTCGAGATTATGTAAAACGTGATGCTGGTGTTTATGTTGGAGCCTTTATAAATTTCCCAACATCTGAAACCTTTAGTGTGCAACCTGAAGTAATTTATAGCTCTTCGAGATATAATGTTAATGATAATATCGATTTAATTCATATTCCAGTATCCCTAAAATTTGAATTGGCTAATAATTTTACAGGTTTTATTGGTCCTGAAGGCCAGTTTTTATTAGGTATTGGAGATGTTGATACTGATTTGTTCAACACCTTTATGTTTGGTTTCTTTTTTGGAGCTAATTATGAAGTAGCACCGCATTTTTTCATTGAAGCAAGACCTTATTTTGCATTAAGCAGATTATTGGATAATGGTCCTGGAATTTCCAGAAAACTTAATACACTACAGGTAGGTTTAGCATATCAGTTTTAACATCCCTTTACCATATAATCCAATAATCTACTTATCAGTTAAAGGCAGAATTATTTAAAGTATATTCTTTACTATTTATTTTAAGAATTTAAATTTTCTTGTTTGTTATACACAATAAATTATTATAGTGATAATAAAAGAAAGATTAATGTATAAAATACTACTAAAAAGAGTTCTAATTTATATTTCTCTAAAAACTTATACATAAATAACACATCATTCTTCTTAATTAATTACAATCTTTTTTACCACTGTACCTCTATCAAAATCGAGTTTTAGTATGTAAGTACCACTAGCAAAAGTGCTTGTAGAAATATTACTTTCTTTTCCTTTTGTTATTTCCATACCTGAGATTGAATACATTGTATAATCTTGAAGTTGCAAACTATAGTCTGAAATAATGTTTAGAGCATCTTCAGTTGTCACAATTTTTACAGTACTAGCCAACTCAAAATCATCAACACTTAAAGCATCTTCCGTTACTGGATTAAACCCTGTCCATAACGCCCCAGGATCTGTAACATAAGCTCCAATAGTACCTGTTGGGATGTGCAATGCTATATTACTTCTATTAAAAGCAAATGTATCATTAGTCCCTGTTGTAATTGTAGGTGGCACTGTAGCCAAAGACGTTACACTAGCTAATGGGTTATTGCCAAAAGCCAGCAGACCGATAAAAGTAACATTACTTGGAATGGTAATATCAGATAAATCATTATCTACAAAAGCACCAATACCTATGTTAGAAACATTAACACCTAATGATAGACTTGTAATAGAATTTGTTGCAAAAGCTGTAGTACCAATAAGGGTTACACTGTCTGGTATTGTTACACTCGTTAAGTTATTTAACTCAAAAGCTGAAATTCCAATTTCAGTAACACTACTAGGAATTATAACACTGGTTAAGCCAATGTTTTCAAATGCCGAATTATCAATTTTAACTACATCAAATACATTTGAACCAGCTGAAACAGATGCAGGTATAACTACATTGGTACCATTTGCTGGGTCATAATTTGAAACTTCTACTGTTGTCGGTGAGGTGGCTTCAAAAACCATTTTAAAACCTGTCCATAAAGCACCAGGATCTGTGACATACTCGTCTGTAGCATTATTTATTACAACTAAATTGATATTACTACGGCTAGAGTTTGCAAAAGTATCACTACCACCTCCTGTAGTTATAGTAGGTGGTGTAGTGCCTAATACAATAACTGTACTTAAATTATTCACACCAAAAGCCAAAGGACCTATATTCGTAACGCTTTCTGGTATTATGATACTCGTAAACTGATTATTATTAAATGCGCCTAACCCTATATTAGTAACACTATTTGGAATCGTAACACTGGTTAATTGTTTTTGCGAAAAAGCAACATTACCAATACTAGTAACAGTGTACTCTTTACTGCAACTTGCGGTAACTGTTGCTGGTATGTTTACAACAGTGCCTCCAGATGTATCATAATCAGTAATCTCAACAGTGGCTGGATTTACAGAAGTCACCTTGTAAGTTATATAATCAGTCACAAAGGTATCATTAACACTTAATTCTTCAGTAAGCGATTGAAATCCTGTCCAAGTAGCATTTGCATAGGCTGTACTTGTTCCACTAGGCACAACTACATTAATATTACTGCGTGTTCCAAAGCTTAAATCGCCAAAAGTATCTCCATTTCCTCCAGTTATAATTGTTGGTGGTGTAACTGCTTCAGAAACCACACAAGTTAAAGAGTTATTGTTTGCAAAAGCTTGAGCTCCAATTAATGTGACACTGCTAGGAATCACAACACTTGTAAACGCATTACCAAAAAATGCTGAAGACCTAATTTCAACAACAGAGTTTGGAATTACTACTTTAGTTAATACGTTATTTGAAAAATTAAATGAATTAGTATGAATTACAGTTACATTAAAAGTTAGACTACTGTAGCTAACCGTAGCTGGAATAATTACTTCGCTACCACCTCCGTTAAAATCATAATCTCTTGTCATTACTGTATTAGGAGTTAATGAAGTAATCTCATAGGTTATGTAATTATCTATAAACTGGTCTCCAACAGTTTGTGCATACCCTATTACACATACACATATTGCAATTAAAAAAAGTAGTTGTTTTTTACTCACGTAACATCTATGGCTTAAGTGTTCGTGAAAGCTTGTAAAGTTTTTCATAATATTTGGTTTTAAATTATATAAATAGAGCCACTTATAGTTTTACACAAGTGGCTCTTAACTTGTTATTTTTAAAAATCAGTCCAATGTCTTATTGCACGAACAATAGCCATGTTTGCTTTTGAATTTAAGGTTTGAGTACCATTGCCAAAGAACTGGAAATATGCATTGTTTGCATTTCCACCTTGTTGAGTAGAGGTCCAATACCAATTATTAGAAAAAGCAGTTCCTCCATTTGCAATTATTGAAGCGTTTAGAGTTGCCTTATTATTGTATACTTCATTTAATTCAGCTACACTAGGTAAAAACCAATCATTAAAACCGTTGATGGCATCATTAGCTAAATCTGCAGCAATACCTGAATCAGTGCATGAAGATAATATAGCCATAGTATTAACTTCACCATCTCCTATAGCTGGACCTACTGCAAATGGAATATTTAAACCATAACAACCCCATGGTGCACCACTACTTTGATCCTCTAAAGCAACAACATATCCTTCATCTCCAGCAGCATTTATCCAAAAAATAACACCTCCATAATTATAATCTCCTATTTCATTTACATTATCAATTTGTATTTCAAAATCATCTGTATTCATAGCATCGTCTGCTGATATAATAGCGTCAACACCTTGGTTTACTTCGTGGTCGAATAACGCAGCATCTGCAACGGTAACCACACCTGTGACTGGGTCTATGCTTATAGCTCCTGCTGGAGTTTGAGATACTATACTATAGTTTGGATTGCCAACAGCATTGCTTTGTAGAGTACCAATAACTTGACCATTTGTTGGGTTTTCGTCTATGCTTTCATCAAACGTAAAAATCATCACCTCATTTATATTGGTAAGACTAATAGTAACCATTGCTGGATTTGTAGCCTCTCCGTCAGACACTGAGGCTGTAATTACTGGATTTGTTTCAAAATCGAATAAGGCTTCATCAGCTACGGTCAACTCTCCAGAATTTGCATCAATACTTAATGCTCCATTTGGAGTTTGGCTAATTAAACTGTAATTCGTTGCTGTTCCATTAGAAACTATAGTACCTAATACTTGTCCTGTAGTTGGGTTTTCATCTATAGATACCGCTAAGTCTTGAAGCATTACCTCTAAGTTATTGAGATTAATAGTTACCAATGCAGTATTTGAAGCTTCAATAGCAGAGACTATTGCAGTAATTTCAGTGTTAATTTCATAATCAAATAAAGTAGCATCTGCAACGGTTAATTCTCCTGTGCTTTCATCAATACTTAAAGCACCATTTGGTGTTTGGCTTGTTATGCTATAAGTTAAGTTGCTATTACTATCACTTTGTACTGTTCCAACAACTTGACCATTTGTTGGGTTTTCGTCAATAGTTACCTGTAAATCTTCAAGTGTTATTATTTGCGTATTATTGTCATCGTTGTTACAACTTGATAGGAATAATGCAATAATTAATAAATTGATTAATTTGATTGAGTTTTTCATGGTTTTGGGTTTTAATTAATTTTATTGATATGTTTGTGTGTGTACGTATTTTTCTAAAACCTTTTAAAAAGCTGTAAGAATTTCAAAATTTCCAACATAAACTCCTGTAATAGTTGCGTTGTTGTCGTCTACATAAGTATAGCTACAGTCTATTGTACCTGTCATGGTATTTAAATCAAAAGTTCTTGAGTTAATGGTAAATAAACCACCATCAGAACTATCTCCATTTGGTAATGCAGTATGGTTGTAAACAGTTCCATTAGTTGGTTGCCCAAAAGTTTGGCCACCTACAGTACTTGTGTTAGAAAAGCTAGAAACACCAAACTGCGATACATTATGGCCATCCATAACGATATTGATAAACCCATTTGGATTTGATTGAGGATCCCAAACAAAAAAAGGTGTTTCTGCTAGAGTAGGCTTTGTAGCAATTAAGTTACAGGTAATTTTTATAAAATTGGTTGTAGATGTTTCAAACGCAATTTCGTTAGTGGCATCTTCAATTAAATTGCCATCAGTAAAAACAAAAGAAAACGCTCTATCATAATCACCAGCAGCGTCATCAACTAATAAATAAGCCTTCGGAGTAATGTAGGCATTATTACCAATAACAAACTCTGTATTTGTATTTCCTGGAATTGCTGGAGTGTTGATTGGGCCATTATCTGACGAGCAGTTAAAAATAAATACTAAAGCAAGTGTGTAGGCTAATTTTTTCATGTTTATATATTTAAGGTTAAAGTAAATTTGTTTTAAAGTGCTAATAGTCAATTTTAATAAGTTCTTCATCAATGTTATAGGAAAACGTAAAGGAGGTTCTACCCATTTCTGGTTTTAATACCACTATATACTCTGTTTTTGAGACATCTCCATTTTTCGGAAACTTTATAGAAGCTATGTATAATTTTGGGTTTTCTATATTTTTTTGAGTAATTAATTCACTGTTTGATCTTTCGACCAAGGCTCCGAGTTTTGTTAGGTTAATAGTATCATTTAACTGAAACATAAAATCTGAAGCTTTACTACCCAACGGAACTTCTATAGATATATCCTGATTTTGTTTCCAAGCGCCTTGAGAAGCATTCCATTGTTCCATTTTTAAAGATTCTGGAACTTCAGAAACTGTTACTGAAATTATATTTCCAATAGATGCATTATAGATTACTAATAAATCTGTGTAGTATGCGTTTTCACCAAATTTAGATTTTAGTTCTTTTTCAATAATAGAAAAACCATTGGCAGTAGCAGATTGTTTATTTATTCCTTTTTCACAAGAGATAAATATGGCAAATGCTATAAGCAAAGTCAACAGGTTTACATTCTTTAATTTGATTTGGGAAATCATACTCTATCAATTTGCAGATAAAAGTATGTAGTGTGCTTTGGACGTGAAATAGAGAATCCATTTTCGATTACTTTTAATAAATAATCGTTGTAATTAATAAAATATCCGACAAATGGTATGATTTATGTCTTATTCCATGCTAAGAATGAATTCAAAAAAGACTCTTTTTTTCGAGAAGAAACAGGAATTTTTTTTCCATTTTTTAAATGAATAATGCCTGATTTGTCGTATTTATCAATGAATTTTAAATTCACCATAAATGATTGATGTGGTCTGGTAAAATTGACATTAGACAGACGCTCTTCGAACTCTTTTAATGTTTTTGATACCAAATGTTTTTTACCATCATTACAGTAAAACGTGGTATAACCTTTATCAGACTCGCAATACATTAGTTCGCTTAAATCTACAACCTGAAAGCTATCTTGAAGAGATAAGATTAGTTGGTTATTTTGTTGGCTAAACACTTGCCTGGCAACTTGTACCTGTTCTTTTTGGGCTTTAATTGATAACTGCTTTACCTTGTTTAGAGCTGTCTTTAATTCATCTACATCAACAGGTTTTAAGAGGTAATCTACAGCTCCCATTTTTAAAGCTTTTAAAGCATATTCTTCGTAAGCAGTAATAAAAATAACTTTGAAATTTAGATGTTCTACTTGTTCTAAAAATTCAAAAGCATTACCATCTGCTAAATTAATATCCAAAAAAATAAGTTCTGGTTTACATGCATTAGCAACTATAACAGCTTCTTTTATAGATTTGCACTCACCTACTACTTTTACGTTAGTATTGATTAGTTCTAATAGGTTATGCAACCCTTTTCTTATATAAGCTTTGTCTTCTACAATTAGTGCTTGCATTAGGCTACATCTTTTTGATAAGGAATGACCAAAGTAACTATGGTGCCTTGCTCGTTATACTTTTTTCTATCTTCAATACGTACAGATCCTTCTATATTAAAATCTTTGGATAGCATTTTTAATCGTTCTGAAGTTATAGTGGTTGCTAAAGACTTTTTATCTCTTCGATTATGCCCATTCTGTGCATCTATACCAATACCATTATCTTTAATGGTACAAATCAATTCATCGATTATATATTTTAGTTGAATGTCAATTTTTCTGTTATCTTTTCGATCCTCAAAAGCATGTTCAATAGCATTTTCTATAAAAGGTTGAATGAGCATTGGAGGTATTTTAAACAACGTTTCGTCAATGTTTTTATCAACTAAAATAGTATAGTCATAAGATTGGCTTGCTTCAAGATTTTGAAGTTCTAAATAACTGTTCACAGCTTCGAGCTCCTGGCTAAGTGGCACCATTTTGTCTCTGGAGTTTTCAAGAGTTAAGCGCAATAGCTTTGAGAATTTTGAGAGGTAGTACACTGATTTTTTGTCTTCTTTATTTAAAATCATGCCTTGCAAAACAGAAAGCGAATTAAATATAAAGTGAGGTGTCATTTGTGAACGTAACAATTTTTGCTCTATGACTATATTTTGGGTTTTGGTTTTTTCGTTTCTTAACCTTAAAAAGAAAATAATTCCTCCCAGAATTAAGGCCGTAATTAAAAACCCAATGACACCTAAAAATAAATTGCGTTTGGATTTTTCTAAATCTTGTGATGTTGTTAATACAGTTTTTGTAAGTTTTAGCTCGTTAATACTTAAAGAATCTAATTGTTGTCTGAATTTATATTCGGCTTCAATTTGGGCAATCTTTTCCGTGTTTGTTTTATTAAATATACTATCGCTAAGTATTTTATATTGCTCATGATTTTCTAGTGCTTTTTTATAATCACCTGTGTTTTTATAAATTTTTACGAGTAATTCATGAATATGTCTCTCAAGTTCTACTAATTTAAAATCTTGAGAAATGCTTTTGCTTTTTAAAGCATAAGACAATGCTTCAGCATATTTTTCTAGACTTGTATAAACTCTAGCCAAACCAAAATATGTGGTTAGTAAAGCTCGTTTATTACCTGTATTTAAATTAATTATTCTTGCTTTTTCATAATATTCAAGTGAGTTATGATAATTTTTTTTGTTTAGAAATACATAACCAATATTATTTAAAGTATAGCCTTCAATGAATTTATTATTAATGTCCTCACATATATGTAAAGCTTCTTTTAAATATTTATATGCGTAGTCATAATTATTTATATTCACATATAATGTCCCCAAATTATTCAAAGTTTCTGCTATACGTTTTTTATCTCCGCTCTTTTTCTGTATTTCTAAAGCTCTTTGAACAAAAGGTATTGCTTTTTCATGATTTTCTAAATTATTGTAGATAACTCCCAAGTTATTTAAAGTCAATGAAATCAGTGTTGTATCTTTTCTTTTTTCATTTATTTTTAATGCTTCATGTTGATACTCAATAGCGCGCGGAAAGTTACCTTTTACTATATAAATATTTCCAATATTAATAAGACATCGGGATATTCCCTCATCATTATCAATTTTTTTATTTATTTGCAATGCTTTTTCATAATGGTTTAATGCTTCATTGTAATCACCAATTTCATAGTAGGCAACTCCAATTGATATATAATCGGAGGCAACACCTTTCATGTTTCCAATTGCTTCATTAACACCAACAGATTTCAAGTAATAGGCAATAGCATCTTTCCTCTCACCCTTATTTTGAAGGATTTCACCCATTCCGTTATAGCACTCAGAAATACCAAGCTTATCATTTATTGTTTTATACAGTTTAAGAGCCTTCTCCATAAACTGAAAACCTTTATCAAAATCCGACAACTCAGATTGTGCAAATCCATGTAAATACAAAGCTTTAGCATTTCCTTTTTTAAAATCGATGCTTTTTGCCAATTCATTAGATTCTTCAATGTATTCAAGGGATTTTGGGATATCTTTGCCTAAATAAGAAAAAGCCAGTTCATTTAAAAGGTTAACCCTTGTTGTGTCTTTTGTTTTATGGTTTTCTAATTCAATCTTAAGACTATCAATCACCTTATTTTGTGAAAAAACAAGTGCAGAAAAAACTAAAAAAGATATTATTAAAAGTTGCTTGATAAAGTTCATCTGAGTAATTATATCATAAATAAAGTGCAATTAATTCAAAAATTAATGCTAAAAAATATAAAGATGAGAAATATAGTATAAACAGAGGCGTAAATCTATAATTTGATGTATTCAAATCAATATTCGCAGGTTCTTGTTTAATATTCGTATTTGAACCCTAAAGCCAGCTCATAGCATTAGAAAGCAAAATAAATCTAAAAATTTAATTAATTACCTCAGCATATAAATCAAAGTCTGCAGCATTAGTAATTCTTACTGTTGCAAATTCTCCTGTTTTCAGGTAGGTTGTTGTAGCATCAATAAGCACTTCATTATCAACATCTGGAGAATCAAATTCGGTACGTCCAACAAAATAATCGCCTTCTTTTCTATCAATTACTACTTTAAACTCCTTGCCTATTTTTTCTTGATTGAGTTCCCAAGAAATTTGTGATTGAATTTCCATAATTTCGTTTGCGCGCTCTTGCTTTACTTCTTCTGGAACATCATCATCTAAATTATAAGCATGTGTATTTTCTTCATGCGAATACGTAAAGCAGCCTAAACGTTCAAAACGCATCTCTTTAACCCATTCTTTTAATGTTTGAAAATCATCTTCAGTCTCACCTGGATAACCAACAATTAACGTTGTTCTGATGGTCATTTCTGGAACTTTTGCTCTAAAATCTTTTAGCAGTTTTGTTGTTTTATCCTTAGTAGTTCCTCGACGCATACTTTTTAAAATAGAATCACTAATATGCTGCAACGGAATATCTAGATAATTACAGATTTTTGGCTCTCTGTTCATCACATCTAAGACATCCATTGGAAAGCCAGTTGGAAAGGCATAATGTAAACGAATCCACTCAATACCTTCAACCTTCACAAGAGCTTCAAGCAATTCGGCTAAGTTTCGTTTCTTATATAAATCAAGACCATAATAGGTTAAATCCTGAGCAATTAAAATCAACTCCTTAACACCATTGACTGCTAATTTTTCTGCTTCAATTACAATCTCTTCAATAGGTGTGCTTTTGTGTTTGCCTCGCATTAAAGGAATAGCACAAAAACTACAAGGTCTGTCACAACCCTCAGCAATTTTTAAGTAAGCATAATTTTTTGGTGTTGTAGTTAAGCGTTCTCCAATAAGTTCATGCTTATAATCTGCTCCTAAAGCTTTTAGCAAACTTGGCAATTCTGTAGTACCAAAATATTGGTCTACATTAGGAATTTCTTTCTGCAAATCAGGTTTGTAACGCTCACTCAAACAACCTGTTACAAAAACCTTATCAACATCACCAGCTTCTTTTTTCTGCATAAATTCCAAAATGGTATTTACACTTTCCTCTTTAGCATTATTGATAAAACCGCAGGTATTAATCACTACAATATTACCTTCTTCTTCATGTACAACCTCTTTTCCATTGGCTTTAAGTTGGCCCATCAACACTTCGCTATCGTAAACATTTTTACTACAGCCAAGAGTTACCACATTGATTTTGTTCTTTTTAAGTGATTTTGTTCTCATACTTAATTTTCAGGCTGCAAAGATACATAACTAATTATGATTTCTGGTTTCTGGTTTCTGATTTCTGATTTCTGGTTTCTGATTTCTGGTTTCTGGTTTCTGGTTTCTGATTTCTGGTTTCTGGTTTCTGGTTTCTGGTTTTGGAATTTGGAATTTGGAATTAAATTAATTAAACCTTTCATATATTTGATAGTCATAGATAAAAGCTTGATTATGAAAACCTCAATCTACTTTTTTACATTTATTTTACTTTTTACTTGCTCATCTAGTGATGATCCTACTCATAATGATCCTCCAGGAGAAACCGAAATTTATTTTCCACCAATAGATAACGATAGTTGGGAAACGGAATCAGCAAGTGATTTGGGATGGAACACCGATGAAATTGAGCCACTGATTAATTTTCTAGAAGAAAAAAACACTAAAAGCTTCATTATGCTTTACAATGGTAAAATTATAATTGAAAGCTATTTAAATGGACACTCTGCTTCAACATCTTGGTATTGGGCAAGTGCTGGAAAAACATTAACCTCAACAGTATCTGGAATTGCACAAGATGAAGGATTATTAAATATTAACAACAAAGTTTCCGATTATTTAGGTACTTCTTGGACGAGTGCTTCATTAGAAAAAGAAAACTTAATTACTTGTAAAAACTTATTATCTATGAATTCAGGTTTGGATGATAGTTTAGGTGACAGTGTATCTCCAGACAACTTACAATATGTTGCTGATGCTGGTAACCGTTGGGCATATCATAATGTATATGTAAAAATGCAAGATGTAATTGTTGAGGCTGCAAATACTACTTGGTCCTCTTATTTCAATACCAAATTAAGAGATAAAATTGGTATGTCAGGCATTTGGATACCTCTTGGTGATCTGAGTGTTTATTGGAGTGATACCAGAAGTATGGCTCGTTTTGGACTTATGATTTATGCAAAAGGAAAATGGAACACAGAAACTATAGTATCAGAAAGCTTTTTAAATGAAGCTACAAACTCCTCTCAAAGCATAAATGAAGCTTATGGTTATCTGTGGTGGTTAAACGGAAAATCATCATTTCATTTACCTCAAACTCAAATAGAATTTCCTGGTAAACTTATTCCGAATGCACCAAATGATATGTATGCTGCATTAGGCAAAAATGACCAAAAAATCTATGTTGTACCAAGCAAAAAATTAGTGGTTATAAGAATGGGAAATGCAGCTGAAACTGAAGATTTTACACTTACATCTTTTGACAATGATTTATGGGAAAAAATTAATGCAGTAATTAATTAATCGTAGTTCTTTGGAGTACGTCTCTTTTTGGTAGCTTGCTCAAAAGCATAAGCATATTCAAGTAATTGTTTTTCAGATAATCTTTTTCCAATAAAAGTCAATCCTTTTGGCTTACCATTTACTTCATAACCCATTGGAACTGTAATAGCTGGATATTCTGCAACAGCAGCCAAGCTAGCATGATAATTATTAATAGATAAAAATCCATCCAATTTATTTTCCTTTTGAGGTCTATCAAAAAAAGCTTTTCCTATATGATGGAGAGAATCTTTTATCGTCTTTAAAGTAGCTTCATCACCTTCATCTGCAACAATTCCATTAAACAACTTTTGCCCATAAGGCATCATATTCAAAGAATCTTTTCTATTGAATTCAATAATATCAGAAACTGATTTTACTTCAATTGAAGGATTTGCATAAACATTAAGATATTGAGGCAAATCATTTCTCATGTCTAAATTTAGGAGATTAATAAAGTTTGGAAGTTGCCTTGCTCCTTCCTCAACTTCAACAATTTTTGCTCCTAAAGCTTTTAAATCTTCCAAAGCTTCCACATATAAAGAATCTGTCATAAGGCGCTTAAAAGCTCCAAATCGTTTCCCATGAAGTGATTTAGATTGCGGTAATTCTTCATAGTAAAATCCATTAAGCCATAAAGCATAAATAGATTTTGAATCAGTCGTATCTTCTCCAAACATTGCATCTAAAACAATAGCATTATCAATAACGCTCTTAGTCATTGGACCAGCAGTATCTAAAGTTGAAGAAATTGGCACAATACCACTTCTACTCACCAAGCCAATAGTTGGTTTGAGTCCAACTATGGAATTCGCACTCGAAGGCGATAAAATAGAACCAGAAGTTTCACTACCAATAGCTGCGACAGCAAAATTAGCAGACATTGCTACTCCACTGCCTGAGCTTGAACCTCCAGTATCAAAAACACGACGACCATAAGGATTTAAGGTTTGTCCACCAATGGCACTATAACCACTTGGACAATCTCCACAAAAAAAGTAAGCCCATTCGCTCAAATTGGTTTTTCCTAAAATAATGGCGCCTTGCTTTTTTAGTTGTTGAACGATAAAGGCATCCTCAGTTTTGTTATCCTTTAAAGCTACAGCACCTGCAGTTGTAGGCATTCCTGAAGCATTGATATTATCTTTTAGTAAAATTGGCATTCCAAAAATTGGATGAGGAGCATCAACAAATCTTATTCTATCAGCTTGTTTGGCTTCTTCAATGACATCAGGATTTAAAGCGATAACTGAATTTAACGATAAATCATTTTCTCTATCAAACTTCCTGATACGATAGAGATAAAATTTGGTGAGTTTCTCGTAGTTTAGTTTTCCATCAGAAATATTTTTGTGAAGTGTTGGAATATCTTGCTCAATTATAAGTGGCTTTAGTTGCTCATAATCTGTTTCTGTAAAGCTTTCTAATTGTTTGTCAAACTGGCTCCAAAGTTCAGAGGCATCAATATATTTTGAATCTAAAACTTTGAATTCCCTAAAATCCTTTACTTCAGCATCTTTAAAGGTGGTAACACCAATGCTAATGGAATCTTTTACAGGTTCTTCGTTTTGATTTGAAGGTTCTTCTGTTGAAGTCTTTTCTTTGCAAGAAAAAATAAAAAGTACAATGAAAAAATAAAGAAAATGACGCATGTTTAGTGTTTTCCACTAAAATAGCAATTTATTCAACTTCTTTCTTTAAAAGGAATGATGATTCCTTTTTCTAAGTAGTTTTTTAGTCCATTAAGTAATAAGGCCCAACAAAATGAAGAATGTTTAAAATGATGATTGTCTTTTGGCCAATTTAAGTGACTAAACTGTACCATTGTACCATTTTCTGTTGCTTCTAAATCAAAACCAAAAGTTGTTGGATTCCAATCGTCATCAGATTTAATCATCTTTAAGTAAAAGATTTGGTTTGGTTTTACTTCTGATACTCTGCAATACCAATCATATTCATCCGTGAAATTTAAGTTGTATTCTGAATTTAATTTTGGTGTCCCAGAACTTTTTAGTGTCCACCAATTATTAAGATGCTTTGGCAACGACACAGCATCAAATACTTGTTCTGGAGAAGCTTTAATTAAGAAGTTATGATAGATGTTGAAGCTCATATTAAAGACATTTCGACTGCGCTCAATGTGACAATACTATTTGAAGAACGAATCAACAAACTCATATTTATTGAACACTTGAAGATCTTCAATACCTTCGCCAACTCCAATATATTTTACAGGAATTTGGAATTGATCAGAAATACCAATTACAACACCACCTTTAGCAGTTCCATCTAATTTTGTAACAGCTAGTGAAGTCACTTCTGTTGCAGCAGTAAATTGCTTGGCTTGTTCAAAAGCGTTTTGTCCAGTTGATCCATCTAACACCAATAATACATCATGAGGAGCATCGTCAACCACTTTTTGCATCACACGTTTTACTTTGGTCAACTCATTCATTAAATTGACTTTATTATGTAAACGTCCAGCAGTATCTATAATCACTACATCAGCATTTTGTTTTACAGCAGACTGTAAAGTGTCAAATGCTACTGAAGCTGGATCACTTCCCATAGATTGCTTAATAATTGGCACATCTACTCTTTCTGCCCAAACTTGTAACTGATCTATTGCAGCAGCTCTAAAAGTGTCTGCTGCACCTAATATAACATTTAGACCTTGCTTTTTAAATTGATAGGCAAGCTTTCCGATGGTTGTAGTTTTACCAACACCATTAACACCAACTACCATAATAACATGCGGTTTTCTGGTATTTGGAATTGTGAACTCTGAGGCTTCGCCTGAATTGGTTTCAGATAATAAGCCAGCTATTTCTTCTCGAAGTATTTGATTAAGTTCTGACGTTCCTAAATATTTATCTTTAGCAACTCGTGCTTCAATACGATCAATAATTTTAAGGGTTGTATTTACACCAACATCGCTGGTTACTAAAATTTCTTCAAGGTTATCTAAGACATCATCATCTACTTTAGATTTTCCAGCTACTGCCTTATTTAGTTTATTAAAAAAAGATGTTTTGGATTTTTCTAATCCCTTATCTAAAGTTTCTTTTTTTTCTGAAGAGAATATTTTTTTAAAAAAGCTCATTATATAATTGTTTCATTCAATAACAACTAGCAATTGTCTTGCCTAAGAGTAAATACTGCTACATTGTCATAAAAATTATTGTATAAAGAAAATGAATATTTGTTAATAAACTTTAAGAATGTATTAAAAGATTCCCATTTTCATGGGAATAAAAAAAACAAAAGCCGCTTTCTAGTTGAAAGCAGCTTAAATATATTTTAGTATAAGTAACTAATTAATTTTGCTTTAAAAAGTCGTCTACTTGTTCTGGAGACATAATTGATTCCACAAACATGTAAGCTCCAGTTTTTGGAGACTTTACCATTTTTATAGCTTTAGTTAATCTTTTAGATCCTGTTTGTAACGATGCTACTGCTTTCTTTGCCATGATTCAAATGTGTTGCATTTGAAATTTTTACGAATTTGTAAAAATTCCTAATTATTTAATTTCTTTATGAACTGTCATACGCTTAAGAATAGGATTAAACTTTTTAATCTCCATTCTTTCAGGTGTATTCTTTTTGTTTTTTGTCGTAATATAACGAGATGTTCCAGGTTGTCCAGACTCTTTATGTTCTGTACACTCTAAAATTACCTGAACTCTATTTCCTTTTTTTGCCATTGTTCTCTTATTTAACGTATGAGGCTATTATTTGATAAATCCTTTAGCTTTAGCAGTTTTTAATGCTGCTGAAATACCAACTTTGTTAATCGTTTTTAACGCTGATGTAGAAACTTTTAAAGTTACCCATTTATCTTCTTCAGGAATATAAAAACGTTTCTTGATTAGGTTAGCATTAAATTTACGCTTAGTCTTGTTCATAGCGTGTGATACGTTGTTTCCAACCATCGCTTTCTTACCTGTAAGTTCACAAACTCTTGACATTCTTTCTAACTTTAAAAAATTGTTGTTTTTAAACGAGGTGCAAATTTACGAATTCTTTAGTAGTTGACAAACTTTATTTTATCAATTTTTAAAAATTTCTTTTTGCAACAACTCAAAAGCTTTATTTACAGCTTTATTTATGACCTTAATTCGGTGATTTCCCAGATGAAATTCTTCTGAAAACACTCCATGAGGTGTAGCTATCGCTATACATACTGTGCCAACTTCTGAATCTGTGTCACCTTTTGTTGGTCCTGCATTTCCTGTAGTGGAAATGGCATAATCTGTTTTAAAAAGTTTTTGTACTTGAGTTGCCATAGCTTCTGCTACTTGAGTGCTCACAACAGAATATTTATCTATAAGATTAGCATCAACTTTTAATACATCTATTTTTGCTTGTGTCGCATAACTAACAATACTTCCTTTAAAATAATTTGAAGCTCCAGGAATAGCTGTAATTTGTTCTGCAATTTTTCCACCTGTACAACTTTCGGCTGTTGATAATGTTTTACCTAGCTCAGTTAGTTTTTTCCCGATAATGGCTTCAATGGAATGGTCTTCTTCAAAACCAACAAAAATGTCTTGTATTTGAGGTAAAAGCTCTTGTATTTGCTTTTTCATTTCAACTATAACCATTTCTTTATCATTGGCTTTCGCAGACAAACGCAATCTTACTCTTCCCAAGCTTGGTAAATAAGCTAGTTTGATGAATTTTGGTAAGTTATCTTCCCAAACTTCAATTCTTTCGGCTAATTTGCTTTCTCCAAGTCCATAAGTAAGTAATGTTTTATGAAGAATAAATGGCAGTTTAAATTGCTTTCTGAGTCTTGGTATAACTTCATTTTCAATAAGCGCCTTCATTTCAAAAGGCACTCCTGGAAGGGAAATGAATACTTTTGATTCTTTTTCTAACCACATTCCTGGAGCACTACCAAAACGATTCATTAGAACTTTTGCAGTTGAAGGCACTAAAGCTTGGTCTATATTAACTTGAGATAATTCTTGCTTGATATATTTTCTCCAGAGCTCTTGAATATTCTCTAAAACTGAAGCATCAGGAACTAAGGTGTCGTTAAAATATTCTGCCAATGTGTTTTTGGTAATATCATCTTTTGTTGGACCTAAGCCACCTGTAATAATAATGATATCAGCATTTTGTTCGGCTTCTTTTAAAGATTTTAAGATGTGAGCTTTATCGTCCTGAACAGAAGTTATTTGATATACAGAAACACCAATTTTATTAAGTTCTTGCGCAATAAAAGCTGAATTGGAATCTACAATCTGACCAATGAGAATTTCATCTCCAATGGTGATTATTTCTGCTTGCATTATAAGTTGAAGTCTGCTTTGATTTCGGCTGCTGCTTTTTCAACTGCAACCATTACTTTTTCAAGTTGTTGTGTAATATCTTTTCCTTTTTGCTCAAATTTTCCCCAATCCTGAACTTCAATCAGTTCTTCTAGAACTCCAAGTTCAAACAAATCGATAGTAGGTTTCATTTTATGAGCAGCTTTGTATGTAGCCAAATGATCTGAGCTATCTACAGCAATTTTTAAAAGTCGTGCATCAGCCGGAACTTCCTCTAAGAAAGTCATGGCTAAAGTTTCAATAAATTCCTGGTCATTTCCAGAGAGTTCACGTACTTTATCTAATTTATAATGTTGTTCCATTTATTTAACTGTTATAGAGAATATTTCGTCATCCTCAATGTATCCTTTTAATTTATCATTAGCAACTACCTTGCCAACTCCTGCAGGAGTTCCTGTAAAGATAATATCTCCAATCTTTAAAGTAAAATATTTTGACACATATTCGATGAGCTCGTCTATTTTCCAAAGCATTAAGTTGGTATTACCATCCTGTACAACACCATCATTTTTAAGTAATTTAAACGAAATGTTATCGACATTTTCAAACTTATTTTTTGGCAACCACTTCCCTACTACAGCAGCGCCATCAAAGGCTTTTGCCTTTTCCCATGGCAAGCCTTTGTCTTTTAATTGACTTTGTAAATCTCGAGCTGTAAAATCTATACCAAGCCCAATTTCACTATAATATTTATGAGCAAATTTTCTATCAATGTATTTACCAACTTTATTGATTTTCACTAAAATCTCAACTTCATGATGCACATCATCTGAGAAATCAGGGATAAAAAATGGCTGATTCTTGAGCAAAATTGCAGTATCTGGCTTTAAAAACACAACAGGATCTGTTGGTTTTTCGTTTTGAAGTTCTTCTATGTGTTTGGTGTAATTACGACCAATGCAAATGAGTTTCATTCTATAATAATTTATTATTAAACTGTCTCAGTTTTATAGCTGTCAATACTTTTTTAGTGTATAATGGAAAGTCTGCGTTTAAGAGCCAACCAAAGTAACCAGGTTCTTCCTCTAACACATCTACAACACGTTTACCTTTGTGCTTCCCAAATGAAAAGCATTCTTCTTTTTTCTTATTGTAAATGATAAATCCTGCAAAATCAGCAAACTTTTTACGTGCACTAAATTCTGCCAAAAACTTAGTGTCGTTTTCTAATTCGTCATACCTCGCTATTTGAGCCTTAAGCACTTCATAGGTTGCTTTAGTATCTGCTTCAGCACTGTGAGCATCCTCTAAATTTTCATCACAGTAAAACTTGTAAGCAGCACTTAACGTACGTTCTTCCATTTTGTGAAAAATGGTTTGCACATCAACTGCAACACGGTTTTTCATATCAAAATCTACCTCAGCACGTAGCATTTCTTCTGCTAATAATGGAATATCAAATCTGTTGGAATTAAAACCACCTAAGTCTGAATCCTTTATCATGTTATGAATGTCTTTAGCTATTTGTTTAAAGGTAGGTTCGTTAGCTACTTTTTCGTTGGTAATACCATGAATGGCTGTCACTTCTGGTGGTATAGCCATTTCAGGATTTACCAACCAGGTTTTACTTTCTTCGGTTCCGTTTGGATAAACTTTTAGGATAGAAATTTCTACGATTCGGTCCAGTGAAATATTAACTCCAGTAGTTTCCAAATCAAAGAAACAAATGGGTTTGGTTAGGTTTAACTGCATTAATCAACAATTTTGAAATGCAAAAGTACATGAATTTTTTCTTTTGGATATTCACAAAAAACAAATTAAAAAATTACATGTACTAACGAAGTGGTTACTGATGTAAAACTAAATTTTGTATTTTATACAAGACAAGATTTAGTTTTTACAGAAGAAAGGTAACGAGAATAAACAAAAAAGAGGGTCGGGTTTTAAAAAACCTTATATTTAATTTATTAAATAAATTAACTAACTTAGTTTAAGTTTAAGACGAACTTTTCTATTAATATTTAAATAGCATTGATTATGAAATTTTTTAAATTTAGCATCATAGTCCTTTTAACTCTATTTCTATTGTCCTGTAATAATGAAGATGTTACCGAACCTGAACCTGAGGATACTATAAATTGGATTTTGACTAAATTTAGATTAGTAAATTCACCGAATATAACACCAAATCCAGGAGAAGTGACATGGAGTTTCAATGAAACTAATGGTATGCTTAATATTACTAATAATCTTGAACCTCAGGTTCCTTATTTTACTGGAGAATATCCTTATACAATGACAACCGACACCTTAGTATTCACATATCAAGGAAGTTCTAAAGTTTTTAGAGTAACTCCTTATCAAGGGGAACTCGTCGTATTTATAGATCCTAATCCAAATGTTTTCGATGATGGTTATATTTTTCATTTTGTAGAAGAATAATATTAAACTATATCAATAAAAAAAGCACAGTACAAATCTGTGCTTTTTTATTATTTATTCTTGCCTCACTTCGACAAGCTCAGTGTGACAATATGAAATATTAAATTTCTCTATTACTGTCCCAAGCTTCTAAGTAATCTTTTACAGCTTTTACAAACTGTCCTCCAAGTGCTCCATTAACTACTCGATGGTCATAAGAGTGTGACATAAACATTTTGTAACGTATGCCAATAAAATCGCCTTCTGAAGTTTCTATTACTGCTGGCACTTTACGAATGGCTCCAAGTGCCAAAATACCAACTTGTGGTTGATTGATAATTGGTGTTCCCATAATACTACCAAAGGTTCCAACATTGGTTACAGTATAGGTGCCACCTTGTATATCGTCTGGTTTTAACTGATTCAATCTTGCACGATTGGCTAAGTCATTCACTTGCTTGGTCATACCAATTAAATTCAATTGGTCTGCATTTTTTATCACAGGAACAATTAAGTTGCCATCAGGTAAAGCAGCTGCCATACCAAGATTAATGTTCTTTTTCTTAATGATATTGTCACCTTGAACCGAAATATTCATCATTGGAAAATCACGTAATGCTTTAGCAACAGCTTCCATAAATATTGGTGTAAAAGTTAAGTTTTCACCTTCACGTTTCTGAAACGTGTCTTTCACCTTATTTCTCCAATTCCATATTTTAGTCACATCTGCTTCAATAAAACTTTGCACATGAGCAGACGTTTGAACAGAATCAACCATATGCTTGGCCACCAATTTACCCATTCGGCTCATCTCAATTATCTCATCTTCACCAGAACTGATTGCTGGTTGTACTTGTTTCACTTCTGGAGCTTGGGTTGGCACATTTGCTATACCATTAGATTGAACTGGTTCCACTTTAGGAGTTGCAGGAGCAGCAGGTTGATTTTCTCTATTTTCTATATAAGCAAGAATATCATTTTTTGTGACACGACCTTCGCTTCCTGTTCCAGCAATAGCATCCAATTCTGCTTGAGAAACACCTTCTTTACTGGCTATATTTCTAACCAATGGTGAATAAAAACGATCACCAGACGTAACTATTGGAGCAGCAACTGCCTTAGCAGCAACAACGGTTTCAGCTACCTGAATCACTTCAGGAGTTGCTTTTGGTTCTTCTTTTTGTTCTGGGACTTCTTGAGTTGGTGCAGAAGTACTTGCTTTTGTTTCGCCTTCGGTTTCTATCACAGCAATAGTTTGCCCAACTTGCACAACATCATCAACATTAAAAAGCTTTTCAACTAAAACACCTTCAACTTCACTTGGCACTTCGCTATCTACCTTATCTGTAGCAATTTCAAGTACAGCTTCATCTGCTTCGATAGTATCTCCTACTTCTTTAAGCCATGATGTTATGGTTGCTTCAGCAACGCTCTCTCCCATTTTTGGTAACTTAAGTTCAAATTTTGCCATATCTATAATGCAAAAGCGGTTTTTAGGTTTCTGAGTGCAAAATTAATGAAAAATCAATTAGTTTATTGAACTTCTTTCAATTAATTCTGATGCAAATGAATCACTTCTCCTCTATTAACAGCATCATTGCTACCAATGATAAAGTCTGATTTTTTTGGTAGAATTTTAAAACTCAGCTGGTTTGGAGAGTTCAGTTTTTCGAAATTATTGATAATGTCTTTGTATGATAAAAAATTAGCATCAAAAATAATTTCAGACTTTGGTTTAATCTCCTTTGTGTGATTTTGGACATACACTTTTTTATTCAAAATAGTTTCTATTGCCTCATTTTTAGATTCCGAAATAAAATAATAGTGTTCTGGTTGAAATACTTCTGAAGCTGTTTTTCTTCCAAAGAGAGGAGCAAAGTTAATGCCAAGCATAACCAAAGCATCAAACAACAGATTGGTTTTAAAATGCTTCTCGTAAAACAGTTTCATGGCCTTATAAAACCGTTTCGTGTAAGTGCTGTTCTTAGTTGTACTTTCGCCTTTATAATGGATGCATGTAGTTTCTCCATAGTAATAGTTTTGAAAACCTGCTTGCAGAAGTTTGTAAGACAAATCAATATCTTCACCATACATAAAATAGTCTTCGTCAAAACCATTAACCTGATTGTAGGTGTCCTTTCTTAAAAGCATAAAAGCTCCAACCAAGACATCCACCTTTCCTATTTCATTGTCTTTAATTTGGTTAGCATAATAGTTTTTTCCGCTTCCGAACATTTTTTGCAAGGCAACTCTAACCACAGGAATATTACGCTTACTTTCTGGTAAAAATTTACCAGAACCATCAATAAGCTTACAGCCAATAGCTCCTAAATTGGGTTTAGATTTAGCAAACTCAATAAGTTTTAAAAAGGTGTCTTCGGCAACTACTGTATCAGGATTTAAAATACAGATAAACTCGCCTTTTGCAACTTTTACACCTTGATTATTGGCTTTTGCAAAACCTAGGTTGTCTTGATTAGAAATTAAAGTAACGGAAGGAAATTTTTGTTTCACCATGTCGCAACTACCATCAGTCGAATTATTATCAATTACAATAATTTCGGCATCAATTTCAGTAATAGCTTGCTCAACACTTTTTAAACAGAGCTCTAAAAAGAATTTTACATTGTAGTTAAGTATTACAACCGAAAGTTCCATTTATGATTTTAAAGAAATTTCAAATGGAATTCTATTAGTAATGCTTCTGCCAAGGGTAATCTCGTCAGCATATTCCAATTCGTCACCTACTGAAATTCCTCTTGCAATAGTAGATGTTATCACGTTATAATCTTGTATTTGTCTATAAATATAGAAGTTTGTTGTATCGCCTTCCATAGTTGAGCTCAAGGCAAAAATAAGCTCTTTTATATCGCCTTGTTTTACTTTTTCTACCAACGAAGCTATATTTAAATCGTGTGGACCAATGCCATCCATAGGTGAAATTTTTCCTCCAAGTACATGATACAATCCTCTAAAAGAGCTTGTGCCTTCAATTGCCATAACATCTCTAATATCTTCAACTACGCAAATAATCTCCTTATCTCGATGTGGATTGGCACATATTTCACAAACATCAACATCGCTAATATTGTGACAACTTTTACAAAACTTAATATCATTACGCATCTTGGTAAGTGCATCTGTTAAATGTTTAGTTTGGTCATTAGGTTGACGCATTAAATGTAGCACTAAACGTAAAGCCGTACGCTTACCAATTCCTGGTAATTGGGCGATTTCGTTAACAGCGTTTTGTAGTAATTTTGATGAGAATTCCATTGGGACGAATTTACAATTTATTCTGAACTTGAATTGCAATCTTTAGTCAAGTTTTTATCTTAATTTGGATTTTGATTTTTTTAATTTCTTCTGTAAAAACTAAATTTTGTCTTAAAGAAAGTACAAAATTTAGTTTCACTTCAGTAATCGCCTTGCTAGTCCATATAATTTTATCATTTGGTTTCTGAATTTCCAAATGATAAAATTCATGTACTTTTGTAATTTGAAAGCAAATTCAATCTTCTATGAACGCAGCACAAATTCTCATTTTAATAGCAGCCTATTTTGGTGTGCTCATTCTCATCTCTTATTTCACTGGAAAAAATGATAATAACGACGATTTCTTTAAGGCTGGAAAACAAAGCCCTTGGTATGTTGTCGCTTTTGGAATGGTTGGTGCTTCGCTTTCTGGTGTAACGTTTATTTCGGTTCCTGGTTGGATTGAGGGCTCACAGTTTAGCTATTTTCAAGTGGTTTTAGGTTATATGTTTGGTTATTTTGTGGTTGCATATGTACTATTACCCATTTACTATAACCTTAATGTTACCTCAATTTATGAATATTTATTACAACGCTTTGGTGTAGTTAGCCATAAAACAGGTGCTTTTTTCTTCTTCCTTTCAAGAGTACTTGGAGCCTCATTCAGGTTGTTTTTAGTTGCTATTGTATTGCAACAATTTGTTTTTAATGCCTGGAATGTTCCTTTTGAGGTGACTGTTGTAATTTCGATATTACTTATCTGGATTTACACAAATAAAGGTGGTATAAAAACCATTGTTTGGACAGATACCTTACAGACATTGTTTATGATTGTGGCAGTAATCTTGTCTATTTACTTTATTAATGAAAGTTTAGGATGGAGTTTTGGCGAGTTTTTAGCTTCTAGTGAATTAAAAGAATACAGCAAAGTATTTGTTACAGATAGCTTTTTGGAGCGAAGTCATTTCCTCAAATCGTTTGTTGGTGGAATGTTTATTACTATTTGCATGACAGGTTTAGACCAAGACATGATGCAAAAAAACCTAACGTGCAAGTCATTGAAAGATGCTCAAAAAAATATGGTGTCCTTTAGTGTTGTTCTTGTCATTGTTACATTTTTATTCATGTTGTTAGGTGCTTTATTGTACATCTATGCGAACGAACATAACATTGCAATGCCTTTAATGGATGGTAAGCCAAGAACCGATTTGTTATTCCCAGAAATTGCTCTAAACAGTGGATTAGGAATTACTCTTGCCATAACTTTTATGTTAGGATTGATTGCTGCTGCTTACAGTAGTGCTGATAGTGCTTTAACTTCGTTAACTACTTCTCTTTGTGTAGACTTTTTAAACATAGAAAAAAAACCAAAAGAGCAACAAAAAAGCATACGTAAAAAAGCACATATTGGTATGAGTGTTATGCTTGTTATAGTGATTATTATTTTTAAATATGTACTAACAAGTAATGTTATTGATAGTTTGCTTACTGTAGCTGGTTACACTTATGGACCATTACTTGGTTTATTTGCCTTCGGAATTTTTACCAAGTATCAAGTCAAAGACAAGTATGTTTGGATAGTTGCTGTATGCTCTGTAATTCTTATTACAATTATTGCAAAGATTCCAGCTGAAAAAATTGGTGGTTATGTTTTGGGTTACGAGTTATTACCAATAAATGGTCTACTAACCTTTATTGGTCTATTATTGATAAGAAAAAAATCTAAACCTGAAGCTTTAAGCAACTAAAACATAAATAATTTTAAGTACTTTAAGTATTAACAACTTTAGGCACTTTTAATACTGATTCGTAGAAAGTAATACCAAGGTGCAGGCAATTTCAAAACGAATACCATTGTCTTCCAGCAACTTGTAAAATTCAGGATTTTCTGTTCCTGGATTAAAGATAACTCTCTTTGGTTTTAAACCTATGATATAATTATAATACTCTTTTTGCCTTTCAGCATTTAAGTAAAGTGTAACAGTATCAATATTACTATAAGGCTTTAAAGTAGTATCAATAGGTACACCATCAACATCACCTTCTCTCAAACCAAAAGCTACAACTTCTTGATTGTTTGCTACTAAGCGTTGAATTACATAATAGGAATATCTATTGGGTTTTAATGATGCTCCAAAAACTAAGGTTTTCTTCATGCGTTTGTTAAAAAAATGTTAATGCATGTTAAAAAAAGTAACATGAAAAGTAATTGGTCGTCTGTTAGGTATAAATGTAGTAAAAGCATTTATAAAAATAGACTAAATCAATCAATCAAAAAACAATGAAAAAACTGATCACTCTGTGTGTTTTGGTGTTACTTTCCGTACAAAACACATTTGCAAACAATTTAAAATCTGAAAACAAATTAGTAGATGGATCTATATCTGGAAAGGTATTAGACGATGTACTTAATGAACCTCTTCCTTATGTAAATATCATTATAAAAAATGAAAAGGGCGAAATTGTTACTGGAAGTATAACCCAAGACGATGGAACCTTCAAAATTACTAAAATCCCTGAAGGAAAAATTACTGTAACTGTGCAATATATTGGTTATAAATCTATTATAAAGGATTTAAATATTACTCCTGAAAACACAAAATTCGATTTGGGAGAACTTAGACTTGTTGAAGAAGCTGCAAGTTTGGACGAAGTAACTGTTGTTGCCGAAACCTCAACCATACAGCAAAAAGTAGACAGAAAAGTAATCAATATTGGTAAAGACCTTGCTGCTTCTGGAACTGCTTCTGAACTTATGGTTGGTATTCCTTCTGTAAGTGTTGATGCTCAAACTGGAGACATTAGTTTAAGAGGTAACCAAAATGTTCGTGTCATGGTAGATGGAAAATTGTCAAACATTCCAACAGCTCAACTACTAAAACAAATCCCTTCAAGTGCTATTAAATCGGTAGAGTTAATCACAAATCCATCAGCAAAATATGATCCAGATGGTATGAGTGGTATTATTAATATTGTGTTACACAAAAACACGATGATTGGGTTTAATGGTAATTTAAGCACCAATTTGAGTTATGAATTAGAACCAAAATTCAATAGTTCTTTAAACCTAAATTACAGAAATGGTAAGTTCAACTTTTATGGAAATTATAGCAACAACATTTCAAAAAATGTAAACTATGGTTCAATAAACAGAGTTGAGCAAAACACGTTACAATTGGTAGATATTTTAGATAAACGTAAGTCGCATGTGTTTAAATTAGGCGTAGATTTTTATTTAGACGACAAAAACACAATTTCTGTTTTTGGAAGCAAAAATATTTTTGATGGTGGGACTAATGCTGAAACCAATATTTTTTACAATGATAATACTTCTCAAAATCAGTTAATAACAAATGGAGGCGATAATAACTCTGATCAGTACAACTTTAATTATGTACATAAATTTGATAAAGAAGGTAGAAATTTAGAAGTTGAAGTAGACTATAATGTTTATGAAGGCGATTCAGATACAAACAACCTTTTTTCTGGTTCGGCAAATAATAGACCTAACTTTTTTGAGCTTACTGATACAGAAAGAGACAATACATCTATTAACATAGATTATGTAGATCCTTTATCTGAAAATTCAAAATTAGAATTTGGTTTACAAGCCAGATTGTTTAACAATATTATTGATTATGAATCTGATGGTCGTTCACAAAACATAGATGGCGATTATATACCTTCACTTACCTATTTTGATTATAGCAGAGACATATACTCGGCTTATGCTAATTATAGCAAGCAAATTAATAAGTGGAACATTCAATTAGGTTTAAGAGCTGAAGGCGTAAAAGAAGAGTCTTTTGCTAAAGAAACTGACCTTACAAATGATGCTGTAACCGAAATCCCTTTTACCAATGATTATTTTCAAGTATATCCTTCGGCCTTTATTACTTATAATGCTTCAGAGAAAAACTCTTATCAATTAAGTTATAGTAGACGTGTTGACAGACCAGGAGTTAGTCAGGTAAACCCTTTGCCTGAGTTTAACACGCCTTTAATCTCTAAGTTTGGAAATCAAGATTTATTACCACAGTTTACCAACTCTTTTGAAGTAAACTACACCAGAAATCTTGAAAAAGGAAACATAACTGCTGGAGTGTTTTACAGAAGCATCAATGATGAAATTTCAACTGTTGTGTTGGTAGATAGAGCCGATTTTAACCGATTGATTTTAACCGATGATAACTTTAACAATACCTCATCTTATGGTTTTGAGCTATCAAGCAACTATCGTCCTACAAAATGGTGGAGCTTGAATGCTAGTTTTGATTTGTATTCTCAAACGCAAAAAAGTATTAGTGAGCGTTTAACTGCACCAGCAGAAACAGCTACAGAAGCTGATATTGTTTTAGAATCTGTTTCTGTAGATAACGTTGCTTACAACTTTAGAATATTTAACAATTTTAGTGCAAGCAAAAGTTTATCGTTTACAGCATTTGGTTTTTACAGAGGCACTAATCAAAGCATTCAGTTTGATGTAGACCCAATGTATTTTGTAAACTTAGGAATGCGTTATACCTTCTTAGATAGCAAAGCAACCTTTAGCTTTAATTACAATGATGTGTTCAATACAATGAAATTTGCGGCTGATGCTTACAGACCATTTAGACAAGATGTAGAGTTTAATTGGGAAAGCAACATTTGGAGTGTTGGTTTAAACTATCGTTTTGGTGGTGGTAAGTACAGAGCAAAATCTCGTAAGCAAAGAGACGACAACGAAACGCAAGGAGGAGGAATCTTCTAAATACAAACAATTAATAACCTACATAAATAGTTGATGGTTAGTGTTAATGTTTGGTTATTAATAAAAAAGCCCAGACGATTCTGTCTGGGCTTTTCCTTTTATAAGTTGTTTGTATTAAAAATTTAAAACTCAAAAAACCGTCAGTTCGAGTTTTTTGCAAACAAGTATCGAGAACAAGGTTTTATTGAAAATTCTATTCTCGATACAATTTTTTGAAGCTTTGCTTAAAAAATCACTCGAATTGACAAATTTTTAAATCAATATGCTCGATCGCTAGTTTTTTAAGCAAGATCCTCCCTTTCATTGCTAAATATGTTAAAGTTTGCACAAATTTATACTTATCATGAAATAAAATTGTCGTTTTTACGTCTTATATGTAAGAACATTTTTAGTAAATGTTAATGTTGGTTAATAGCTAAAAAACCTGAAACGTACTTTGTTTCAGGTTTTTTTAGTATCCAGTACCACTAAACTCAACTACAACCGTATCTTTTTCTTCTACAAATTTCACCCAACGATCAAGAGAACCTCCATTCGTATAATAACCACTTTTAACAATTTCCTTTTTCCCATTAGAGCGCGTAAATTCCAAAAAATAAGCACCATCGGTTTTATTATATTTCATCGATAAAAACTCCGATATGACTTCGTTTGGTACAATCTTTTCGATTTCAATATTATTTAATTTTTCAGATGTTGTGAATTTTACATTAGTAATTTCAACATTAGATTGATTAACTATTTCAAAATCAATACCATTTTCTTTGAGTAAATAACATGAGTTTAAAGTCAAAAAAAGAATAAATACATAAAATTTTTTAGTCATAGTTTTTTTGATTGGACTCCTTCCTTCACAGAAATTTATTACCACTTAATAATAGCACTTCCCCAAGTAAAGCCGCTACCAAAGGCTGCCAATACCACAGTATCGCCTTCTTTTATTTTGTTTTGTTCCCAAGCTTCAGTAAGTGCAATCACTACAGACGCTGCAGTAGTGTTACCATAATTCATGATATTGTTAAATACTTGGTCATCACGTAGTCTAAATTTATTTTGTATAAACTGTGCAATACGCAAATTGGCTTGGTGAGGAATAAGCATATCTATATCTTCTTTTTGCAGTCCGTTTTTCATTAAACCTTCCATGATCACTTCGCTAAACCTAACTACAGCATGCTTAAATACAAAAGTACCATCCATATAAGGAAAGTATGATAAATCTTCAACCTTAGCTTCCAATATCTCAGGAACCCAATGCCTAATGCTTGGTGCTTCAACAATCAGTTTATCTGCATATTTGCCTTCACTATGCAAATGTGTGGAGAGTATGCCTTTGGTTGTATCTTCTTCTCTGGTAAGCACGCAAGCTCCTGCTCCATCGCCAAAAATTACAGTAACACCACGACCTCTTGTACTTTTATCCAATCCATTGCTATGGTATTCTGCACCAACAACTAAAACGTTTTTGTACATCCCTGTTTTAATAAATTGGTCTGCAACAGACAAGGCATATACAAAACCAGAGCACTGATTTCTGATATCAATGGCTCCAACGTTTTTCATGTCTAACATGTCTTGAATCTGCACACCACAACCAGGAAAATAATAATCTGGTGTCATGGTTGCAAATACAATAAAATCAATATCATCTTTTGTTAATCCAGCGCGTTCTATTGCCATTTCAGAGGCTTTGGCTCCCATGGTTGCTGAGGTTTCGTTGCTTCCTTCCTGGATCCAACGTCTCTCCTTTATTCCAGTGCGTTCCTGAATCCACTCATCGTTGGTATCCATCATTTTAGATAAATCATCATTGGTTACCACATGCTCAGGAAGATATTTACCTAAACCGATTATTTTTGAATTATACATAGTTAGTTTTTTATACGAATTATAAAATTACGAATAATAGTTAATAATAAAATGCCAGTTTGTCACTTTTCATCAAATGGCATTTTGTTTGACAATATATTGCAAACAAATACAATTATAAAAATTTATACATCATGACAAAAGGAAATATTAATGTTTCGGTTGAGAATATCTTTCCGTTAATTAAAAAGTTTCTATACAGTGACCACGAGATATTTTTACGCGAGCTGATTAGTAATGCTACAGATGCGACTATGAAATTAAAGCATCTTACCAATATTGGTGAAGCTAAAGTGGAATATGGAAATCCACAGATTGAAGTAAAAATTGACAAAAAAGGTAAAAAACTTCACATTCTAGATCAAGGTCTCGGAATGACTGCAGATGAAGTTGAAAAGTATATAAATCAAGTTGCTTTTTCAGGTGCTGAAGAGTTTTTAGACAAGTACAAAGATTCTGCAAAAGATTCTGGTATTATTGGTCATTTTGGTCTTGGCTTCTACTCTGCTTTTATGGTAGCATCAAAAGTAGAAATCATTACAAAATCATTCAAAGATGAGCCAGCTGCACATTGGATCTGCGATGGCTCACCAGAATTTACTCTTGAACCATCTGACAGAACGGAAAGAGGGACAGAAATCATTCTTCACATTACTGATGATGATAAAGAATTTCTTGAAGAATCACGTATTCGTGAGTTATTGATTAAGTATAACAAGTTTATGCCTATTCCAATTAAATTTGGAACTAAAGAAGTAAACGACCCAGACTTTACGCCAAAAACTATTAAGGATAAAGAAGGTAAAGAAACCAAAGAGCCTCATAAGAAAATAACGGTTGATAACATTATCAACAATCCTAATCCAGCATGGACTAAACAACCAACCGACTTACAAGATAAAGACTATAAAGACTTTTACAGAGAATTGTATCCAATGCAATTTGAAGAGCCTTTATTTAACATCCATTTGAACGTTGATTATCCGTTTAATCTTACAGGAATCCTGTATTTCCCTAAGATGACTAATGATTTAAACATTCAAAAGGATAAAATTCAACTCTACCAAAATCAAGTATTCGTCACAGATAATGTTGAAGGGATTGTGCCAGAATTTTTAACCATGCTTCGTGGTGTGATTGATTCGCCAGATATTCCACTGAACGTTTCTCGTTCTTACTTGCAAGCTGATGGAGCCGTCAAAAAGATTTCATCTTACATCACACGTAAAGTTGCAGATAAATTAAAATCACTTTTCAATGAAAATCGCGAGGATTTCGAAGCTAAATGGAATGATATTAAAATTGTGATTGAATACGGAATGCTTTCAGAAGAAAAATTCTTTGAAAAAGCAGATGCATTTACTCTATATCCTTCAGTTGATGATAAATATTACACTTACGAAGAGCTTTACAATAAAATAAAAGCCAATCAAACTGATAAAGATGATAAGTTGGTCATTTTATATGCTTCAGATAAAGATGCACAACACAGTTATATTGAAGAGGCTAAAGCCAAAGGTTATGAAGTGTTGTTATTAGATTCTCCAATCGTATCGCATTTAATCCAGAAACTAGAAAGCACAAAAGAAAAGATTTCATTTGCTCGTGTTGATGCAGACCATATTGATAACCTCATCAAGAAAGAAGATACTAAAATTTCTAAATTATCTGACGATGAGAAAAATCAATTGGATGAGCTGTTGAAAGAGGTTATACCTTCAGAAAAATTCATGGTGCAGTTAGAACCTATGGACAGCAATGCAGCACCTTTTATGATTACACAGCCAGAATTTATGCGAAGAATGAAAGAAATGCAGCAAACTGGTGGTGGTATGTTTGGAATGGGTAATATGCCAGAAATGTACAACCTTGTTGTGAATACAAATTCAGAACTTGTTGGTGAAATTTTAAACACCAAGACTAAGAAAAAGCAGGAACGCTTAATCAATCAAAGTTTAGATTTGGCACGCTTATCTCAAGGCTTATTGAAAGGAAAAGAGCTGAGCGAGTTCATCAAACGCAGTTACGACATGATAAAGTAACTTGTCTTTTCTGTACAAACAGAAAATCTATATATACCTTAAAAACCACTTCAATAGAAGTGGTTTTTTTATATGTAAAACTCTGTAAATCCTCACCAATTGTAACATTTGTTACATAGCATTATGACAAATGTCATGTTTATTGCCAATATGTATAGGTACTTTTATATCATAAAATTAAAGACCATGAAAGAGTTACTCATATTAGGAGCAGGCACATCAGGAACCATGATGGCAAACCATCTCAGAAAAGCACTTCCAAAGAAAGAATGGAATTTAACCATAGTAGACCAAGAAGAAACGCACTACTATCAACCAGGATTTTTATTTCTGCCATTCGACCTTTATAAAAGTAAAGATGTAAAAAAGAAAATTGAGAAGTTTATTCCAAAAGGTGTTCATCTGATTCAAGAAAAAATAGATCGAATAGATAAAGACAATGATATTGTCGTACTTAAAAATAAAGACCTTCTTAAATATGACATATTAATTATTGCAACTGGAACCAATATAGCACCACAAGAAATAGAAGGTATGTTAGGTGAACATTGGCATAAATCAGTATTTGACTTCTATACTTATGAAGGTGCTAAAAACTTAAGAAACAAACTGAGAACATGGGAAGGTGGTAAACTTGTAGTACACATTTCAGAAATGCCAATTAAATGTCCTGTTGCTCCTTTGGAGTTCGCTTTTTTAGCCGATTCATATTTTATAAACAAAGGTATGAGAGATAAAGTGGATATTACATTTGTTACTCCTATGTCTGGTGCATTCACCAAACCAAAGGCCACAGAAGCATTAGAATATTTATTAGAGCAAAAAAATATTAAAGTAATTCCAGATTTTAATATTGAACATGTAGATGGTGAAAATAAAAAAATAGTGGATTATGCCGAAGAAGAAGTTGAATATGATCTTTTAGTAACAGTACCAACAAATATGGGAGACGACATGATTGAACGCTCAGGATTTGGTGACGAGCTTAACTACGTACCAACTGATAAAAACACATTGCAAACAACAGTTAAGGATAACATTTTTGCTATAGGTGATGCAACCAATCTTCCAGCATCCAAAGCTGGTTCTGTTGCACACTTTGAAGCAGAAATATTAACTGAAAATATAAAGAGATATATTGAAGGCAAAGAGCTTAAGAAAGAATTTGATGGTCACTCTAATTGCTTTATTGAAACTGGTCATGGCAAAGCCTTACTTATAGATTTCAATTACACTCAAGAACCTGTAAAAGGCACATTTCCTTTTCCTGGAGTTGGACCATTGAGTTTATTGAAAGAAACACACATGAATCACATGGGAAAATTAGCTTTTAAATGGATTTATTGGAACATGCTTATAAAAGGAAAACACATACCATTTGTATCTGCCAAAATGGATACAGCTGGAAAACAAATAAAAGAAACAATTAATTAAATACTAAAACAATGGTAATAGAAAAAACATACGGAGAACTCTGTGTCACTTGTAATGAACAAGGTTACTTAACAGATTTAAATCAATGGACCAAAGAAGTAGGTACAGAAATAGCAAAAGAAGAAGGAATTGAAATGACAGATAAACATTGGGAAGTCGTAAACTATCTTCAAGATCAATGCCGAAAAGAAGTACCACTAAGCATAAGAAAAGTTGGAAAGAGTGGTGTTGTAAGCATAAAGGAATTCTATCAGCTTTTTCCTAAAGGACCACTAAAAATTTCAAGTAGAATTGCTGGCATTCCAAAACCTGTTAGCTGTATCTAAAAACAAAAATTAAAGACCATGGAAAATACAATTGAAAATCCAGTAGCTGAAAAAGTAGACGATAAAAAACCCATTAAAAAAATGATGCTCATTTTATCTAAGGCTACAATAGATAATGTTTACGCATGTTTTATTTTAGCAAATGGTGCACGAATGGAAGGCATAGAATCTGAAATATTTTTCACGTTTTTTGGCCTAGAAGCGATCACAAAAAAGAAGCTAGAAAAACTACATGTGGCCACTGTTGGTAATCCAGGAATGCATATTCCAACCATGCTTGGTGGTTTGCCAGGAATGGAAGCCTTAGCAACTAAAATGATGAAATCCGAAATGGAAAAACTGGATATTCCACCAGTTGGAGAGTTTTTAGAAATCTTATCTGCTTCTGGAACTAAACTTTGGGCTTGTAAATTAGCAATGGATATGTTCCACTTAGAAAAAGAAAACCTAATTGATGACCTAGATGGTGTATTAACCGTTGGTGACTTTTATACACGAGCAGAAGGAGACAGCACACAGTTAATGTTTATTTAGCCTTTTTGCCCTTATTTAAAAACCACTTCAAATGAAGTGGTTTTTTTATTTTTTTTTCACTCATTGAAAAGGTAGTTTCACTCATTTCAATACATAGTTTACTCAATCCTTATTTTTATTAGCCTATAAAAGCTATATGTTTATATCATATTAACCACAAATCTTACAATATGGTAAAACACTTAAATTTAAGTATTCAAGAACCTTGCACTCAAAATTTTAATCATTTCAGACCCACTTTAGTTGGCGGCTTTTGTAATTCTTGTAAAAAAAAAGTTATTGACTTCACTAAAATGAATACTAATGAAATTATTGATTATTTTAGTAGCAACAACACACAAAACACTTGTGGTAGATTTAAAAACTCACAATTAAAAAATTACGACATGAAAAATTCAACAAACAAAAAATTCAACTTCATAAAGGGAATTGGATTAGCATGCCTTGCATTATTTTCTTTGACAACAGTGCAAGCACAAGAAGAAAACAACACGAATACTCAAACAGAATCCATTCAGAATAGCTTTATAGTAAAAGGAACAGTATCAGACGAAACAGGACCTCTCCCAGGAGCTAACATTATATTGAAGGGCTCAAGAGTAGGAACAGCATCAGACATGGATGGAAATTTTGAATTTCCGCAAAAACTGAAAAAAGGAGATGTTTTAATTTTTAGTTATGTAGGCATGGAAACCAAATTTGTTACTATTGAAAACCAAAATTCAGCTTCAAACATAACTCTTAAAATAAATACAGACATAGAAGAGATTATTGTGGTTGGAAAAGTAGCGACTAAAAAAGTTTACTCTTCCAAAAACAGACATGATAATTAAACATGAAAAACTTACTCTTTTTCATATCATTTCTAACCATAAATAGCTCTATTGCTCAAATATCTGATTTTAAGGATGTTGATTTTAATGTGGCTGATAATGTAGCAGAATTGTACAAAGGTGCAGACTTATACAATTTGCCTTTGTTGGCTCACAATCTTACTATCGATTTGCCAACAGATGTAGAGAAATTTAGAGCTATTTATACTTGGGTTTGCAATAATATAGATGGCGACCCAAAACAAGATAATGAGGTTATTGAAAAACGTGAAGAGTTTAAAAACGATAGCATTGCCTTTTTAAAATGGAACGACGAGTTTAAAATTAAAGCGTTTAACAAGCTCTTTAAACAAAAAAAGACCATGTGTACTGGTTATGCATATTTAATAAAAGAATTAAGTTTTTTGGCAGATATTGAATGTGAAATTATAGATGGTTATGGTCGTACAACATCAACTAATGTAGATAATTTGGAAATGACCAACCATTCTTGGAATGCTGTAAAATTAAATAACAAATGGTATCTAGTTGATGCTACTTGGTCTAGTGGTTACTTTGACGATTATAATGTTTTTGTAAATGAATATAACGATGGTTATTTTTTAACAGACCCTGTTTTGTTCTCCAAAAGCCACTATCCAATTGACACAAAATGGTTACTTGATTTAAGCTTAGAAAACAAGCCTTTTATTTATTCACCAATGGTTTATGGTGAAACCTACAAACATAAGATATTGCCTGTTAGTCCAACCCAAATGCATTTATCATCTACCAGAAATACTGAAATTGAGTTTAGTTTTAAACCTTACAAAAACATTGACTTAGATAAAGTTTCAATGATGCAGTATAAAGGTTTTAAAGAAAAACCATTTAAAATTTACGATCTTAAAAATGAGAATGGCTTAATAAAATTCAAATACAAGTTTAAGTATAAAAAACTTTACGATGTGCATTTAAAAATTGATGATGATATTGTAGCTACTTATACTGTGGACGTGAGTGATAGTAATGAAAAAGCGTATTAACTATTATCTACTGTTGTATTGCCTTTTTCATTCATAAAAAAATAGAACTTCGTTTAACATTAATAAACTTTTATTGAAACTGAATTTATCTTAGTATTAGTAACTATTTGCAACTAAAAAATATGAAGAAAACATTTTTACTATTATTGGCTATTACATTATTTTATTCTTGTAAAAATCAAGAAACAGAAACATCTAAAAATCAATCTGAAACGAAAATTGAAAAAAAATTATTTTCAGAGACTGAAAGTCAAATAAAAAAATATAGAGAAGATTCTCAAAAATATTGGAATAAAAATGATAGTGAGAATGCTCTTAAATATGAAGACTCAATTAAAACACTTATTTTGAATAGCTATATCAAGGATTACGAATTTAAAAGTGTTGACAACACTATATATAATACATCTGAAAGAAAAAAACCTCTTTTCTTACAAGTTACTGCATCTTGGTGTGCACCTTGTAAATTTGAAGTTCCAGCATTAAATAAAATAGTCGAAAAATATAGCGATAAAGTAGATTTTGTACTACTATTTTGGGATATGCAAGTGGAATTAGAAAAACTTGCACCTGATTATAATAAAAATATTGTTTTAATTCCTTCTCAAGTAAAGCAATCTGATGCCACTACAATTGATATTTCTGGATTTAGACATATTATGGGTTTTCCGACAAACTATTTAATCAAAACAGATAATGAAATAATTAATTTTTCTCGAGGCGCGATGATTCCGACTACATACACAGACCAATACGGAAAAGAAATAACAATTACTAAAGAAGATGCTAATAAAGGAAATTATGAAAGACTTGAAGCTGAAATTAAAGAGCTTTTAGAAAAAACTAGTGTTAATGATATATAACCACAATTACGATAGATTTGACTAAGTCCGAATCCATTCTATAAATATCAAAAACGATTCCATACCTTTACAGTCTTTACTAAACACCAATAAACTGCATGTCCTTTAAAGACTTACAACTTAACAAGCCCATTCTAAAAGCTATTACCGAAACTGGGTACGACAATCCTACTTTAGTTCAGGAAAAAACCATTCCACTAGTCTTAAACAAAAAAGATGTGATTACCTCAGCACAAACTGGAACAGGAAAAACAGCAGCTTTTGCCCTGCCAATTTTACAGCTTTTGTTCGATTATCAAGATGCTCCAAAAAAAGGCAAAAAAATTAAAGCTTTGGTGGTAATTCCAACACGTGAATTGGCCATTCAAATAGATGCTAATTTTAAAACCTATGGCAAGCACACCAACTTACGTTCGGCAGTGATTTATGGTGGTACTTCCATTGAGCCCCAAAAAGATATTTTAAACAAAGGTGTTGATATTTTAATAGCAACTCCTGGTCGTTTACTTGACCTACACAAACAAGATTTGGTCAATCTCGATTATGTGCAAATTTTAGTTTTGGACGAAGCCGATTTAATGTTAGACTTGGGTTTTATAGATGATGTTAAAAAAATTGAGCGTTTATGTCCAGAAGACAAGCAGACCTTATTGTTTTCGGCAACCATACCTTATAAAGTTGAGCAACTAGCCAATACCATTTTAAAACATCCAGAACGAATAGAAGTTACACCAAATGCATCAACATCAAAAAACGTTAATCAATTATTGTATTATGTACCTAAACGCAATAAAATAGAATTGTGTTTACATCTTTTACGAAACACTATTAAAGGCAGAATCATCATATTTAGACGCACTAAATTTGGTGTGGATAAATTAGAGCAAACACTACTTAAAAATGGCTATAAAGTAGAAACCATACATGGTGACAAAACTCAAAACTTAAGACATGAAGCCTTAAATAAGTTTAAAAATGGTTATGTTAATATCCTTATTGCTACAGACGTTGCTGCAAGAGGCATTGATATTGACGATTTAGATGCTGTGATTAATTTCGATTTGCCAAACGTACCAGAAACCTATGTGCATCGCATTGGCAGAACAGCCAGAGCTGGTAACAAAGGAGCAGCTTACTCATTGTGTTCTGCGGATGAAAAAAGCTATGTTAAAAGCATTCAGCAGCTTATTAATTTGCAATTGGATGTTATTGAAGCCCATCCTTATCCACTAGATCCTAAAGCAAAACCAATAGTTCATAAATCCAAAACGCCAAAAAGCAAACACAAAAAAGGGCGTAAAAGTGAAGCTTCAAAAAAGAAAAAAAGACGTTGGTACTAGTTTTTACTATCTTTATAAAAACTAATAAAACATGACAACAACAACAGAACATGATAAAAGGATTGCAGAAATGAAGTTCGCTTCAGTTTATCCACACTATGTTACTAAGGTTGAAAAGAAAGGTAGAACTAAAGAAGAACTGCATCAAGCCATTGAATGGCTTACTGGTTTTGATAATTCCGAAATTCAACAAGCAATTGATGACAAACTAACCTTTGAAGCTTTTTTTAGTAAAGCCAAAATCAACCCAAATGCCAATTTAATAAAAGGTGTAATTTGTGGTTATAGAATAGAAGAAATTGATAATCCTTTGACTCAAAAAGTAAGATATCTTGATAAACTGGTCGATGAGTTGGCCAAAGGGAGAAAAATGGAAAAAATTTTACGACAATAAGATTTAAAAAGAATTCATTTTTGAAAATAGTTTCCACCAACATCGCAGAACCTCAATATGTCGCCATTAATGGTGAGCAACAACGTACTGGAATTTTTAAAAAACCTACAAACCAACCTATTTATCTTGATAAAGATGAAGTAAAAGGTGACGAAATTTCAAATAGAAAAGTGCATGGTGGCATTTATAAAGCCTGTTACCTATTTTCGGCAGACAACTATCCTTATTGGAAAAACTTATATCCACATTTAGATTGGCAATATGGTATGCTTGGTGAAAACCTAACCGTTGAAAATTTGGACGAAACCCTAATGCATGTTGGCGATATTTATAAAGTTGGGAAATCACTTATACAAGTAACACAGCCGCGTGAACCTTGTACTACCTTTGCAGCAAAAATGGGTTCTTTAGATATTTTACAACAATTTGTTGCTCATGGCAAACCTGGAACTTATGTAAAGGTGTTACAACCAGGTGAAGTTGCAGTAGGTGATACTTTAGAATTAGTAGAAAAATCCAAATATCCAGTTTCTGTTGCTGATTTTTTTAAAGTACTTTTTGATAAAGAAAAAAACCAAAAGCATTTAAAACTATTGGTTAAAAACGAAACCATAGCTTTATATAAACGACAACAACTTTCTCGCTTTTTAATAAAATAATCCTTTTTATTTTAAAAGCTATTTGGCGTTTATTCAAATTTCATTTCAAAAAGTAGGTAATGCTCTATGCCAAACTTTTCTCCCCAATTTTCAATATCTTTTCCACTTGTACCAACTTCGCACCAAGATGATGAACCATCTTCTCTTTTATACGGTAAGATGTAAGCTAAGAGATAGAACTTTTTATCGTAACCTATTTCTAAACCACTTTCTTGTGCCACATTCCTTAAGCTATACATATCTGTATCTAAGGCATCGTATGCTTTGGTTACTCTAAACCTTGGGAATATAAAAGACATTTTCAGTTTGTTTTCGTGTGTTAATTGTGAAACTACTCTAAAACTAAGTACAGTGTCGTTTACTTTTTCAAATTGTTCAATTCCAATTTTAGCACTGTTAAAAACAGTTGTGTCAGATACTACTTTACCGTTCCAGATTTCTTTTACGGTAATATGATAGCTTTTGTTTGGAAGTTCTTTTCCAGTAAATTTTATTTTATGGTACTCAATCCCTTGAAAATCCATAATATCTCTAACTTCTCGATTATCTGAAGACACATCCGAAATCATCTTAAGATCTTGTTCTAAAAACTGTTGTGCTGTTAAACTGCTGAAGCTTATAACAGCAACAGCAAATAAAAATAGTCGTTTCATATAAATGTTTTTTTAGTTTTCGCTCTTAAAAAAAGCTTGGTCATAAGAGTATATGACACCATGTACAATATCTATGTTAATAGTTCCAGAAGGTGAATCTGTCTTGAGTTTGCGCTCCATTAAGTTAAATTTTTCTCCTTTTTTTGAAGGCTGCATAACTACTTTTGTGTTCCCAAAATAATTAACTGTATTGTTGCCAATTACCTTTAGTCCATAATCGGTTTCTGGATAGAAATAATGTATTTTAGAATATTGAGAAAATAAATCAAACCTATTGAAATTTACAGACCAGTTATATAACCAATATTCACTATTAAAATCTGTAATCGTCACATTTTTTTGCACTTCTCCAATTTGAATTTTTGATAGCTCTGAATTTATATCAACTTGAGAAACGCTTCCTATTAACCCATTAGTTACATTAATAAAATTGTACTTTCCACCATTAATTTCTTCAGATTTAAAATTGGCATTCTCTATTTTTATCTTGTTGTAAGCATTAGCAAGTTTTTTTGCCTTAAAAAATCCTTTAACCAAGCTAAGTGAAAGCTCATTTTTATAATCTTCCCTAAATGTTATTTGGCTTTCTTTACCGCTTATTGTAAGTTTTAAAGATTTTGGCAACTTAATTACAAATAGGCTTTTGTACATTTTTACCTTACTTAAATCTAATGGTTTTTTGTTTTTGTCTTTATCCAATAATTTAAAACTCTTAAGAATAGCTTTAAATGATTCATCATTTATTAATGATATAATTGAATCTTTTGATTTCTTGCTAATTTTATGATTTAAGGAATCTGTTTTAAAAAAATCAGAATCTAAAGTTAATCCAAAAGGAGAATCAACTTCAAAAGATTCGCTCACTACCTTACTTGCGCTATTTGCGGTAAGCGTTATGTGGTTTTGGTAAATGACAGCTTCTACTTTTATGTTATCTAAAAACGATTGGATTTCTTTTTTTGTGTAGTTGCTAAATTCAATTTTATAGTCAAAATGCATCATGTTGTCCTCAGACTCTTCTATAGCGACTGCTGTGTTTTCCAAATTAAAAATCGCAGTTGTGTTTAAATCTGTCTCAAAGCTTTTTGAGTAAACCAGTTTAGTCTGGGCAAAAGATGCTATCGATGTGATGAGCATCAATACAGCTACATTAAATTTGAATGGTTTCATAAAGTGCGTTTTCTTGATTTAATAATTTTATGTGCGCTTGAATGTCTTTTAGGAGCTGTAAACGAGTTTGTAGGTTATTTACAAGACTTTCGATAATTAAAATGTTATTATGGTCTGTTTTAAACTGTTCTGAAATAATTTTATAGTCTGCATTTAAATCTTCGAGTGCTTTTTTGTAGCGTTCAACCAATTTTTCATCTTCTGTTATTGCTTTAAAGTTGTGCCATTCGGTTTCAATTTCTTTTAAATACTTCTGCTCTACTTCTTTTAATTGCAATTCTAAAGCAGATTCTTTAATTATTGGCTGTTCATTTATTTTGTTATAGGTTAGGTATCCAAAAGCCAAAAATGTTAAAATTGCAGCTGCATATTTAAAAAGATGCTTAAAACCTTGCTTTGAGCTTAATTCTTTTTTTGCTGCTTCTAATTTTTGTTGAAATTCTTCTCTATGTGAAGCTGGTAATTTTTTATCTGTTTCTATTTCGGCTTCAAAAAGTTTTCTAATATCCTGTTCCATATACTTTACTTTTTAAAAGTTTTTGTAATTTTATTCTTCCTCTTCTTAAATGAGTTCTTGATGTTTTTATAGGAATGCCTAATATTTGAGAGATTTCTTCATGGTCGTAACCTTCAAACAAATACAGTTTTACCACTATTTTGTAATGGTCATTTAGCTCCTCAACTTTATTAACAATTTGTTGTTTGGTAATGTTGGCACTAAAATTCCAATCTTCAGAGTCTATAATCTGTAATTCTTCAATCTCATTATCAACGATTTCCAGTTTTCTTTTCTTTAAATAATCGATACTTTGATTAATGATAATTCGTTTAAGCCAAGAACCAAAGCTATATTCTGGTTTGTAGTTCTTTATGTTTAAAAAGGCTTTTAAAAATCCTTCTTGCATAACGTCTTTTGCATCTTCTTCATTCTTAACATACCTACAAGCAATATTGTACATAGCATTACAATAAGTGTCATAGAGCTGCATTTGGCTTTTTACATTATTGTTTAAACTACCCTTAATTAGAATCTCTATGTCGGATTTCATATATTTTGGTCAGTGCATTCAAAATTAAAAACGAAAGAAAAATAAAAAGGTTTCAATTCTGTTTGAAGATTTTTCATAAAAGTAACTTTTTACTTTATTTATAAAGTCGTTATATTTCCAGTAAATTTTTAAAAATGGCTCAAGATTACAACAGACCTGAGTTTAAACAATTACTCCAAAAGCTACAAGAAGAAAGCTGGCAACTTGAATTGCTTATCTCTGGGTTTGCCATATTTGGCTTATTTACAGCTTATCCTTATTTAAAATTAGAGGTTCAAGATGCCCAAAACAGTCAGCAAATATATTCTTTTGTCATTTACTCCATAGCTTGGGTTTCATGCGCCATATTAATCTTCAATTTGCTGTTACATGTTTTACTTCGAGGTCTTTGGATTGGTGCTTTGGGATTACGTTATGTTTCAGGTGATATTGATTATGATAATCTAAAATACAGTCCAAAATTTACAAAATACTTAAAAAAACGTGTAGGCTCTTTTGATAAGTATATTGCTACCTTAGAGGACTATTGTAGCGTTATTTTTGCCATTTCCTTTTTGCTTATTTTTTATGTTCTTGCTATTACTTTTACAATCTTAGCAATAGCCTTAATTGCAAATTATTTATTAAACTCTGACGACTTACCAACTTGGGTTTCAAAAGGCATAGGGATTGCGCTAATCTTGTTTATTATTTTTGGAATGCTTTTTACTTTAATAGATTTTTTAACCCTTGGGTTCTTAAAAAAGAAAAAGTGGATTTCTAAAATATATTTCCCTGTATATTGGGTGTTTAGTTTTATTACGTTATCCTTTTTATACAGACCATTAGTGTATAATTTTCTTGATAACAAATTTGGAAGACGTCTTAGTTTTGCTCTTGTACCTTTTTACATACTTATTGCATTAACATTATCTCTCAGATACAAAACTTCCAACTACTTAAACGAAGGTTTTAGCTCTAACCAAATTAGCGCAGACAATAGAAATTACGAAAATTTACTTGATGAAAACACGTTTATTAATGATGTTGCCATACAATCTAAAGTGATAACAGACCCTTATGTAAAAGTTTTTGTGCTTTTTACTGAAAGCATTGAAAATAGAGTTTACGCTTTTAATGAAGGCTTAAAACCTGAAAATGATGAGCGTGGTTTAAGTTCTAACATTAACATAAACAATACGTTTATTGATGGCAATAAATTAGATAGTTTAAAACGTGAATATTTAAAAACTTTTAATACAATATACCATACAAAAATAGATTCTTTAATCTATGATGATGAATTTATCTTTGGCAAAATACTGAACAACAAAATGGGTTTTGAGACCTATTTAAGTACTAAAACTCTTGACGAAGGCAAGCATGTTCTTAAGGTGAATAGAATGTATATAAAAGACCAAGACACTAACTATTACAATGTTGCTACTATTCCGTTTTGGTTTTTTAAAGATTAAAACCCCATTCTTTTATTGATAACGTGCTTCATTAACGGTATTTGTATAAAAAACACTAATCCGAAAAGCCCTATAGTATACATTAAAGTTTTCGATAATTTAATACCTGATAGTAATTCTGTAAACTTATTATTTGAAATTACCGAATAATCTACTTTTTCGAGAAGAGGATAACTTTCAACATTGCCAAACATCATATAAGTAGAAATACCAATCAAAATGACGATAATACCAAACCAGCCATATTTTGAGATAAGTGGTTTGTAAGCAGTTGCAGAACCTACTTTAATATGCTCTATCTGTTTCATAATATTAGCAGTAAAATCTGTTGAAGGCGATTCCAACAATGACGATTTCATTGCTTTTTTTGCTAAATTATCTAAATGCTGTTCTGTATGATCCTTCATAACTCTCTATGGTTTCATTATCTAATTTTTTTCGTAACAAAGTCGCTAATTTTTTACGACTTCTAAAAAGCTTAACTTTTACATTGTTAGGTTTTAGGTCAACAATTTTTGCTATTTCTTCCAGCGATAATTCTTCAAAGTAATATAAAGTTAATAAAAAACTATCTTCACTTGGTAATAACGCTAAACAATCTTGTATACTTTGTTCGCGTTCTTTTGCTTCTATATTATCAAGAGCATTGTCCAAGGTTTTAACTTGATGCTCTGTGTATTCATTAATTTCAACTGTATTTTGTTGTCGTTTATTTTTTTTTAATCTATCCAAACATGTATTATAAGCTACTCTATATATCCATGTCGAAAATTTTGACTCTCCTTTAAACTTATTTAACGATTTATATACCTTAATAAAAGTGTCTTGAGCAGCTTCTTCAGCTTCTTCAGTATGTTTCATCATTCGTAACGCCAAGGTGTATACCAAATCCTTATAACGGTCTACCAATACTGCAAAAGCATTAGCATCGCCATTTAAAATAGAGTCTATATAAACTTGATCGTTAGTGGTCATTTATAACTATGACTATATAAGTGTGTATTTGGTTACACTTTTTTATGAAAAAAATAAATACTGTCAGGTTGAGCGCAGTCGAAACCTTATGTTGAGTTGTAACTTAAAGACCTTTAGACTGAGCTCAAGGTGACAAAAAAATATTTTTTTAATTTTTATGTAACCAACTTTCAAAAGCTGTCGTCATAAGCTATGAACTCATTAAAAATAATCAATTAAAAACAAACAATTATGGAAGTAGCAATTTTAGCAATTATATTCGGATCGGTTTTTGGTGTATTTTACTTATACTTTTCTTCAAGAAACAAAGAACGAATGGCACTTATAGAAAAAGGTGCAGATGCAAGTATTTTTAACATTGGAAAACGAGCAGGTTCTTCATGGAAAGTAATTGTGTTAAACGTTGCGTTTTTATTAATGGGAATTGGGCTTGGAGTATTTATTGCAAATCTTCTTGTAACTTATTCTAACTTAGATGAAGATGCTGTTTATCCTGCCCTTATTTTCTTAATGGCTGGTTTAGGCCTATATGTAGGTTACACGCAAACAAATAAAGCTCTAAATCAAGATTAAAACCAAAAACCAATCAATCAAAATAACCACTTTGACTTAGTAAAGTTGAAGTGGTTTTTCATTTTTACCTTAACTAACAATTCCTAACTCTTGGAGCTTTCTGTACTGTTCTGGATCAGATATCTTTAATTCTTCAAACTTCTTTTTTTGAGCTTCTAATTGTTGCTTTGCGTCAACTTTCTCTAACTTTTTATTCTTCCAATTATTTACTGGATTAATAATTTCAGCAACCACATTTTCTAATAAATGCTTTTGGTTTTCGTAATTAAAAATCGGTAAGACAGAATCAAAATTTTCCCAATGTTCAAACATTGAATAAACCATTTCATTTTTCATTAAAATTGGTCGTATTGGTACTGACGGAAAATGTGGTATAATACTAGCCAATTCTTGAGGTATGCTCTTAGCGTCAGTTAGGTCTGCAATTACAAATTTTGACATATTAGCTAATAATTGAACAGTTTCTGTAAGATCACGATGTTCAGAAGGTTCAAAATCAAAAATAATTGGAGCTAAATCATGGTTTTTTAAAGTTTCGCGTAAAGCATCTAATACATCTTTTCGCTCTTTATAAAAACGCCCTAAAATTAATACCGTTTTTGAGGTAACTGTATTGATTACATTTCTGATTTTCTGATTGTTTATTAGTAAATAAATAAACTGTGCTACTTCTAAATCATCAACTGTTATTCCTGATTTTCCTTCTTTTGAAATAAGCAAACCTGTTTGTTGCGAATCATTCAAATCTAAGTCCCAAGCAGATGTACCATAAACTTGACTACCTGATAATATGGCTTTATTAAAATTAGTAGTTACCATAACTGAGTTACTCAAATTGGAATTACTTAAATCAGCACAAGTAAAATTTGAACCTGTAAGATTAGCGCTTACCATAGAAGCTCCTTTGAAGTTAGAATTAGTAAAGTTAGATCCAGATAAATTAGCTAAATCTAGTTGTGCTCCTTCAAAATTTGATCCAGAGCACTGAAGATCTAAAAAAATACTCTTTCTTAAATCAGCATTTTTTAAAATGGTATTGGTAAAATCGCATTCATAAAAGTTAGTGTTATAAAAAATTGTGTCTTCAAGGTTTACATTACTAAAATCAAAACGAAAATAAAATTTATCTTGGCCAGCTTGCATTAAATAAGCTCCTTTTAGATTTATATAGTCTTCTTCTTTTCTAAAAGTCACCCATGCTTCATTATCAAAAGCTCCCATTCTAGCAAGTTTTATAATTTGTCTTCCATTTCCACCACCAAAATACGCTCCTTCGTAGTTAAATTCACCTTTACTCTCACGAAGGTCTGTATGCCTAAGATTAGCATTTTCAAAATTTGAACCCTCTAAATTAGCCTTATCTAAAAATGCACCTTCTAAGTTAGCACCTGTAAAGTTAGTGTAAGACAAATTTGCTTCACTAAAACTCAAACCTTTCACTATTGAATTCTCAAAATTAGCATGTCTAAAATTATACCAACCAAATCTTAAATAACCAGAACCATCTTCTGACTTATAATTTTTAATATGTTCTGTAAAATCAATATTGCTTAGGTCAATTTCAATGTCGCTATTAGCCTCCCTCCAATCATTCCATTTGCCATATCCAGTCCAAAAATCTTTGGCACAATCTAATAATACGCTTAAATGCTCTGAAGTAGTTTTCATACGATTGGTCTTTTGTAATAAATTCAAATATAAGCTTTAATTTAAGTACCTTTATCACATTAAACATAAAACAAATGACTAAACAATTTTTATTGCTTATTTGCTTAACCATAGGTTTTGCTTCTTGCAAAAATGAAACTAAAACAAATGAATCTGATATGAATGCAGATCAAACTGAAGCATTTAACAAAATGCTTGATAATTATTACGAAGAAGGTTTAAAGTTAAACCCTATTAATGCTACAATGTCTGGAGATAATCGCTACAACGATCAGTTTCCAAATATGCTGTCGGACGAGTACCAAAACCAAGTAAAAGCTTATTACACAAAATATAGTGATATGCTTAAAGAGTTTGACGAAACCATTATGTCTGATAGTGAGAAAATGACAAAAGCTATTCTGCAATGGGAATGCGATATTAACTTAGAAGGTTTCAACTACAATCAAGACTTACGTCCAATAGATCAAATGTGGTCACCTCATCTATTTGTTGGACAATTGGCAAGTGGTCAAAGCGCACAGCCATTTAATACAGTTGAAGATTACAACAATTGGTTAAAGCGTTTAGACGGTTATACAGAATGGTTGCATAGTGCTGAAGCTAAAATGAGACAAGGCATAGAGCTTGGTCATGTATTACCAAAATCGTTAATTGTAAAAGTATTGCCTCAATTAGAATCTGGAATGGTTGAAAATTTAGACGAACACTTGTTTTTCAGTCCTATAAAAAATATGCCAGAAAATTTTAGTGAAGAAGACAAAAACACACTTACAGAAGCCTACACTAAAAAGTTAAACGAAAAAATAATTCCAGCTTACAAGAGTTTGCACGATTTTATGAGTACAGATTACATGACTGCAGGTAGAACCACCTCTGGAATTGATGCTATACCAAATGGGGAAGCCTATTACAATTATATGATAAAGCTTTTCACCACAACCAATATGACAGCTAATGAAATACATCAACTTGGTTTAAGTGAAGTCGCAAGAATTCGTTCTGAAATGGAGAAAGTTAAAACCGAAGTTGGTTTTACTGGCGATTTAAAAGCATTTTTTGATCATGTAAGAACCAACAAGGAATTAATGCCTTTTACAACTACTCAAGAAGTGATCGACAACTTTAATGCCATACATGAGCGTATGAAACCTCAAATTGAAAAACTGTTTGACATGAAACCAAAAACACCTTTTGAGGTTAGACAGACAGAAAAATTTAGAGAAGCATCAGCAAGTGCCGAATATAATCAAGGAAGTTTAGATGGTTCACGTCCAGGTATTTTTTACACTCCAATTCCAGACCCTAAAACATACAACAATCATCAAGACGAGTCTTTGTTTTTACACGAAGCCATTCCAGGACATCATTATCAAATTTCTTTAACACAAGAAAATGATGAACTGCCAATGTTTAGAAAAACATTATGGTACAGTGGCTATGGCGAAGGTTGGGCTTTATACTCAGAATCCTTAGGAAAAGAACTTGGTTTGTATACAGACCCTTATCAATATTTTGGAACCTTGGCTGCAGAAATGCATAGAGCTATTCGTTTGGTGGTCGATACAGGTTTGCACTCCAAAGGTTGGACACGTGAGCAAGCCATTCAATATTCATTAGATAACGAATCTGAAAGCGAAGCAAGTATCATTTCAGAAATTGAACGCTATATGGCAATGCCAGGACAAGCTCTGTCTTATAAAATCGGTCAGCTAAAAATCAGAGAACTTCGCACCAAAGCTGAACAAGAATTGGGAGATAAATTCAATATTGGACAATTTCATAATCAAGTACTTGAAACAGGCTGTATTCCGCTTGCACTACTTGAAGATAAAATAAATGCTTGGATTGAAGCTAATAAATAAAATAAAACTAAATATAAAAAACCGCTTCAAAAGAAGTGGTTTTTTATATTTTTAAATTATGACAATAACATCACAACAACAGAAAACTCTTATTGAAACATTAAAAAATCGATTTGATAAGCACATGAATAGGCATGCAGATATAGATTGGATGCAAGTGCAGCATAAATTAGAAGCCAATCCTAAAAAAATGTGGTCGCTTAACGAAATGGAACAAACAGGTGGCGAACCTGATGTAGTAGGTTTTGACGAGCAAACTGGTGAATTTATTTTTTACGATTGCTCTGCCGAAAGTCCATCAGGAAGACGAAGCACTTGCTATGATAAAGAAGGCTTAGAATCTAGAAAACAACACAAACCAGATCATAATGCGATTGATTTAGCTACAGAAATGAAAATCGAGCTGTTAACTGTTGAACAATATCATAAGTTACAAACCTTTGGTAAGTTTGATACCAAAACATCCAGTTGGCTACAAACACCAAAAGAGGTAAGACAACTTGGAGGAGCACTTTTTGGTGATTACAGATATGGCAAAGTATTTATCTACCACAATGGAGCGCAATCATATTATGCAGCAAGAGGGTTTAGAGGTGTTTTAAAGGTCTAACACTATTGACTTTGTCATAAAAAAAGCTGAACTTCGCTTCTTGTACTGAACTTGTTTCAGTATGGTTGATATCATTTATAAACAATTTGAAAATTGATATCTTTAACCGTTAGCAATAATTTAAACCACTCATAATGCTGAAAAATATACTCTTTGGGATATTTATATTAACATTTTTATCTAGTTGTCAGAAAGAGCAAAAAAGTTCATATAAAACTGCGGAATTTCATCAAGGTTTTCCTGAAATCTTAGAACCTATTGAAAAAAGCTTGCCCTTTAAGATTCAAAGTCATTCTATCTTGGAATCCAACAATGATTCTATAGATATTTATGTTGGATTTCTTAAGCAAGGAGAACAATCTGGAAATTGGATTGCACTATCTTCAAATAATCAGATAAAACAATTTACCACATTAGATTTTAAACAAGATTCAGAAAATGAAAAAGAGAATGATATAGATGTCGAGTTTAATAATTCAATAAATAGAGTTTCATTGCGAATTAAAAAATTAGACACATTAGAAAACAAAATTACTTATTCTTGGATTAACCAATCAATCTTAACTGACTCTTTAACTGTTCTGACAATCGACAAACCTCTTGTCAAAGGAAAAACTTTTCCTTCAATTGAACTAACAGATATTAACGGTGAGAAATTCAATTTAAATAATTTTAATGGACAAACTATTGTTTTTAATTGGTGGGCTGTTTGGTGTGCGCCTTGTAGAAAAGAAATTCCAGGATTGAATAAATTAGTTAGTAAATATTCGGGTAAAAATGTAAGGTTTGTATCAATTACTGATGACTCAAAAGATAAAGTTTCCTGTTTTTTAGAGAAAAATGAATTTGATTATGATATAACTTTCATTTCTGAAAATGACAGAGTTTTATTTGGAAATTCCTACCCCAAAAATATTGTAATTGATAACAATAAAAACATTACTTTTTACAAAGAAGGAGGAAATGAAAATATTTGGCTAGAAATTGACCGACACTTGACTGGAATTAATAATATCGAATAAAAAACTATTGCTAATAATGGCTATAAGTAATTACTTGTTCTCACTTACTTCTGAAAATCCTCGCGGATTTTCAGCCGAGTATTGCGCTTACTAAATTTATTTCTAAATTCACGCAACTACTCATAGCCGAGAACGAAAGCGAAACCTCTAATTCAAACTCGCTAAACTCGCTTTTAACGTCTCGATTTTAGCTAAAGCATCTGCTTCTTTTTTGCGTTCGCTTGCTACTACTTGTTCTGGTGCTCCAGCCACAAAACGCTCATTAGATAATTTTTTCTGTACAGATTTTAAAAAGCCTTCTGTGTAGTTTAGTTCCTCAGTTAGTTTTGCAATTTCAGCCTCAACATCTATACTCCCTTGCATCGGCACAAAATACTCATTGGATTTAACTCTAAACGTCAAAGCGCCATCAACTGCTTCATTAGTATAGTTTAAACTTGAAATATTGCCAAGTTTTTCAATAACCACATCAAATGTAGACGAAGTGTTTTCATTATTCAACACAAAACACTCAATAGCGTCTTTAAAAGCAATGTTCTTTTCTTTTCTAATAGTACGAATACCTGAAACAACATCAGCAGCAAAGTCAAACTCATTAATAATAGTCTCATTAACTGATTTTGCCTTAGGCCATTTAGCAACAATCAAAGCTTCTTCTGGCGAACGTTCTGTAATGTGTTGCCAAATTTCTTCAGTTAAGAAAGGCATGAAAGGATGTAAAATTTTGAGGTTATTTTCTAAAATAGAAATAACAGCATCATAGGTTTTTTTATCGATTGGTTGTTGGTAAGCAGGTTTTACTATTTCTAGCAACCACGAGGCAAAATCGTTCCAAATTAGCTTATAGGTTTCCATTAAGGCATCACTAATACGATATTTGCTGTAATGATCTTCAATTTCGGATAAGGTTTTTTGGAATTTATTTTCAAACCAATCTAAGGCTACCTTAGCATAATCTGGTTGTTTTATATCTGCAACTTCCCAACCATTGATTAGTCTGAAAGCATTCCACACTTTGTTTCCAAAGGCTTTACCTTGTTGGCATAATGCTTCGTCAAACATTAAATCGTTACCAGCAGCAGAACTCAACAGCAACCCAACACGAACACCATCTGCTCCAAAATCGTCAATAAGCTTCAACGCATCAGGAGAATTCCCAAGGGATTTACTCATTTTTCTACGTTGCTTATCGCGAACCAAACCAGTTAAATACACATTTTCAAAAGGTTTTTCACCTTTATACTCATAGCCAGCAATAATCATTCGTGCCACCCAAAAGAACAGAATGTCTGGTCCTGTAACCAGATCGTTAGTTGGATAGTAGTAATTTATTTCTTCGTTATCAGGATTTCTAATGCCATCAAAAACGCTTATTGGCCACAACCAAGAGGAAAACCAAGTGTCTAATGCATCAGGATCTTGTTTTAAGTCTAAGGCTTTAAGCTTATCGTTTGAAGTTTTCTCTTGCGCTAATTTTAAAGCTTCTTCAATATTTTCGGCAACTACAAAATCTTCTTTACCATCGCCATAATAGTAAGCTGGAATTTGTTGTCCCCAAAGCAACTGTCGAGAAATATTCCAATCGCGAATATTTTCCATCCAATGACGATAGGTGTTTTCAAATTTCTTTGGAAATAGCTTAATATCTTCATCAATTAAAACCGCTTTAATAGCTGGTTTCACTAATTCTTCCATTTTTAAAAACCATTGGTCACTCAATCGAGGCTCTATAACAGCATGAGTACGCTCACTTGTTCCAACTTTATGAGTAAGATCTTCGGTCTTAACTAAAATTCCTAACTCATCAAGTTCTTTTGCTACATCTTTTCTTGCCACTACTCTATCTTTCCCTTTATGATGCATGCCAAAACTGTTCATTGAACCATCAGCATTTAACACATCTATAACTTCAAGATTGTGTCTATCTCCTATTTGTTTATCATTAACATCGTGAGCTGGCGTTACTTTCAAGCAACCTGTACCAAATTCAATATCTACATAGTCATCTTCAATAATTGGAATAACACGATTACAGATTGGCACAATAACTTTTTTACCTTTTAAATGCGTAAAACGTTCATCGTTTGGATTAATACAAACAGCAGTATCACCTAAAATGGTTTCAGGACGTGTTGTAGCAATGGTTACAAAACCATCTTCTCCATCAATTTTATAATTTACGTAGTATAGTTTGTCTGTACGTTCAACGTGGTTCACTTCTTCATCAGACAAGGTTGTTTGCGCCTCAGGATCCCAGTTGACCATTCTATAGCCTCTGTATATAAGTCCTTTGTTGTATAAATCAACAAATACTTTAATAACAGCTTCGCTCATATCATCGTCCATAGTAAACTTGGTTCGATCCCAATCGCATGAACAACCAAGTTTTTTAAGTTGTTCAAGAATAACACCTCCATATTCGTGAGTCCATTCCCAAGCATGAGCTAAAAATTCATCTCTGGTCAAGTCGCTTTTATCGATTCCTTTTTCTTTAAGTTTAGCCACAACTTTAGCTTCTGTTGCAATGGATGCGTGATCTGTTCCAGGTACCCAACATGCATTTTTACCTTGCAAACGAGCACAACGTATTAACACATCTTGAATAGTATTATTAAGCATGTGTCCCATGTGAAGCACTCCTGTAACATTTGGTGGAGGAATAACTATGGTATAAGGTTCTCTGTTATCTGGCTCTGAATGAAAGTAATTGTGCTTCATCCAGTAGTTGTACCACTTGCTTTCTACTTTATTAGCATCATATTTTGATGGAATAGACATACTTTGGAATAGTTTTTGAATAATAAAACGCAAAAGTACTTATATTTTGTGTTTTGTAAAATATTAAAGCTGTATAATGTACGTGTATTCTTAATGTTTGTGTTAAGTTTTGTGCATTACATCCAAAATTTTTGCAGAATGCTCAAAAAGTAAGTATGTTTACATTACTAAAAATAAAAATGATGAAACAATTAATTACTATTTTGTTTGTAGGATTACTAAGCTTTTCAATAAATGCGCAAGATAAAGTTGCAAAAATTGAGTTTGATTCTGATACCATAGACTATGGAACAATTGAAAAAGGTGCTGATGGTGTACGTGTTTTTAAATTTAAAAATACAGGTGATGCTCCTTTAATTATCTCTAAGGTAAAATCGAGTTGCGGTTGCACAGTACCTAAAAAGCCTGAAGACCCAATTATGCCTGGAATGACTGGAGAAATTACAGTTAAATATGATACCAATAGAGTTATGCCTTTTCGCAAAACTATTGCTGTAACTTCTAATGCTGATACACCAACTGTAGCTTTAACCATTAAAGGTACTGTTGTAGATTCTGATAAAACAAGTGTATTAGAAAAGAAAAGCAAAAGCTTGATTGAGCAATAAAATAAACTCAACAATCTATAAAAAAAAAGACCTTCTTCGCAGAAGGTCTTTTTTTTTATAATAAACTCTCAAGTTTAAACTCGAATCTTTTCTGTATGCCTTGCCTATCAATAACTAGTCTTATTCGTTTACCATCTTCACCATAAAACATTTGAATTATTTGCTGCATTGAGTACAAATGTGCATGTTTATTGTTAATACTTAAAATAACATCACCTAACTGCAAACCAGCTCTATAGGCTGGCGAATCAATACGAAGTTCAACAATTTTAAAAGAAGGTGCCAAAGAATATTTATAATTACCAGAAACAACCAAATCACTTATAGCAACAGATTCATTCGCTGATTGAAACCTTGAAATCCCACGATCCTGCTCTACTGTTCTTACTACTCTTACACCATCGTGTTCTAAACTTATACCACTTTTATTGTAGTAAAATGGCTCAGAAAAATTTCTATTTTTCTTTAAGCTAACCTTGTTATTTAAATAATCATAAATAATATTAAATCGCTTTAATACCTCACCAGAAACTGTACCACTTCTTTCTTTAAATTTTCTTGCAAAACTAATAGATGTAGAATCAGGAAATGCTGCATTAACATGTCTTAATTTAAATCTACCAAGTGAAAAAGAACTTACTTTTGCTCTCTTACCATATACGCTACCACTTAAACCTCTTCCTAAAAAATCTTCAAAATATTTTTCTGGGATATTAATACCACGTTCTTCATCATCAAATAACCAAATTGCATCACTTCCGCCAGAATCTATAAGTAATGTAACAGGAATATCTTCCTTTGCCATTTCTACACTGCCTGTAATATAGGGTTTGTTGTTAAAAAACTCTATATCAAAAACCTCACAAGAAGAACAATTTTTGGGCTTATAACTTTCTGGGTCATATATTCTAATATAGCGAGCTGAATAATTTACTTCAACAATAAAATCTTTTAAAAAATCATAACCAATAATACCATGAATGGGCACTCCAAGTCGAGGCGCAAAATTTAAATCAGGATCAAAAACTGCATAAAGACTTTGGCTTATGCTTATGGCTTTTCCAATTTTAAATATATTGTTTGTTGATTTTAAAGCTTCAACTGATTCTCCTTCACCTAATCCGCGTAAATAAATTTTTTCTGCTTGATTTATTTGTAAATCCTCAGTAAGATTCAAAAAATTAAAAATAATAGGCTTACTAACTCCTGTGTCTAATAAAAATGAAAGCTCCACTCCATTTATTTCAACAGGAATAACAATTAGGTTGTTGATGAGTTTAAAATTAATTTTATCCTTTTTTACTCCTTGAAGCACAAACTTGCCTTGAGAAAAAGAAAACAAACCACACAACAAAAATATAAAAGCAATTTTTTTTGATCGATACATTAAAAACAAAGTATTTAACGTGTTCAATCCAATTTACAAATCTTTTTAGTAATTATTTAATTACAATACCATTATTTAATTAAATTTTAAGATAATTTTCAGAACTTTGCGCTACAATTAAAAAAGTACTTTCAAATGCCAAAGATTTCAAATAAAGGGCAAGCAATGCCACAATCGCCAATTCGCAAATTGGTTCCTTATGCAGAATTAGCTTATAGTAAAGGAAAAACAGTATACCATTTAAACATTGGCCAACCAGATATTAAAACACCTAAAGTTGCTTTAGATGCTGTTAGTGTTCACTCTTTAGATATTTTGGCATATACTCGCTCAGAAGGCTCAGATGAATATAGATTGAAAATTGCAAATTACTATGCTAAACATCATATTAGTGTTAATAAAAACAATATTATTGTTACAACTGGTGGCAGTGAAGCTCTTTTATTTGCTTTTGGAAGTGTTATGGATGCAGACGATGAGATTATTATACCAGAACCTTTTTATGCAAATTATAATGGGTTTTCAACTGCTTCTGGTGTAAAAATTGTGCCTGTAATCTCTAAAATTGAAAATAATTTTGCTTTGCCACCAATAGAAGAATTTGAAAAACTAATCACTAAAAAAACCAAAGCAATCCTTATTTGCAATCCAGGAAATCCAACAGGTTACCTCTATTCTAAAGAAGAAATAAAAAAGCTTGCAGAGATTGTTAAAAAGCATGATTTATTTTTAATAGCTGATGAAGTTTACCGAGAATTTACCTACGATGGTGTAAAACATTACTCCATATTACAAGAAGAAGGCTTAGAGGAAAATGCTATTGTAATTGATTCGGTTTCAAAACGATACAGTATGTGTGGCGCAAGAATTGGTTGTATAGTATCAAAAAATAAGGAAGTAATTGCTACTGCGTTAAAATTTGCACAAGCTAGATTAAGTCCACCAACCTTAGCTCAAATAGCCAGTGAAGCTGCATTAGATACACCACAAAGCTATTTTGATGATGTGATTGATGAGTACGTAAAACGCAGAAACACTTTAATAACTGAACTTAAAAAAATTGAAGGACTTAAAGTCGCTACACCAAAAGGTGCTTTTTATTGCATTGTTGAGTTACCTGTAAAAAATTCTGACGATTTTGCGCAATGGCTTTTAGAAAAATTTGATGTTAATGGTGAAACCGTTATGGTTGCACCAGCAGCTGGGTTTTACTCTACTCCAGGAGTTGGTCTTAACCAAATCAGGATTGCCTATGTACTTAAAGAAGAAAGTCTTATAAAAGCAGTACATATATTAAAAGAAGCCCTTAAAGTTTATCAAGATTAGTGAATATTAAAAGCGACATATCTTTAAAGCCTTACAATACTTTTGGCATTGATGTACTTGCAAAACTGTTTATCTCTGTTAATACTATTAATGAATTGATTGAGATTTTAACATCTAAAAAGAATGAACAAAAATTCATTTTAGGAGGAGGCAGCAATATGCTATTAACACAAGATGTTGATGCTCTCGTTATTCATATCAACTTAAAAGGGATTTCTATTGAATCTCAATCTGATAATGAAGTTTTAGTAAAAGCATCAGCAGGCGAAAATTGGCATGCCTTTGTTTTATGGTGTATAGATAATAATTTTGGTGGTATTGAAAATTTATCACTAATCCCTGGAAATGTTGGTACAGCTCCTATTCAAAACATTGGTGCTTATGGCGTAGAGCTAAAAGATGTTTTTGAATCATGTGAAGCCATACACATAAGTACAGGAACTATAAAAACATTCAGTAAAGCAGAATGTCAGTTTGATTATAGAAATTCAATCTTTAAAAACGAAAAAAAAGGCGAATACATTATACTAAATGTCACTTTTAAACTGACCACTAAAAATCACCAAATAAAAACCGAATATGGTGCCATTGATAGTGAATTAAAGGCACAAAAAATCAATAACCCAACCATAAAAGATGTTTCTAATGCTGTGATTACTATTAGAACATCAAAACTTCCAGACCCAAAAAAAATTGGGAATAGTGGTAGTTTTTTTAAAAACCCTGTGATTTCAAAAACTCATTACAACACTCTTAAACAAAATTTTTCAGACATTCCAAGCTACACAGTCTCAGAAACTACTGTAAAAGTTCCAGCTGGTTGGCTCATAGAAAAAGCTGGATTTAAAGGAAAGACTTTTGGTAATTATGGTGTGCACAAAAATCAAGCTTTAGTGTTGGTAAATTATGGTAATGCTAAAGGAAACGACATTAATAATTTGTCTCAACTCATTCAAAAAACAATTTATAGGATTTTTAATATAGAACTTGAAGCCGAAGTAAATATCATCTAAAACAATTTTTAAGGCTGATATACGTTTCCAAAGTTTCAAAGTAAATCTATACACATTTATCCACGCTTTTTAGTAATTTTAACCCATTCTAACAAATAAAATCTTGGTTACAGAACTAGAAAAAGAAATAGTAAACCTATTAAAAAAAGGAGACAAAAGAGCAATTTCTATCATCTACGAAAATTACTCAAACACTCTTTATGGTGTCATAAAAAAAATAACAATTGATGAGGCTTTAGCTGAAGATGCACTGCAAGAGAGTATGATAAAGATTTGGAGATATGCCAAAAAATATGATGCCGAAAAAGCTAAACTTTTTACGTGGATGTATCGAATTGCAAGAAATACTGCAATAGACAAGTTAAGAAGCCAAAACTTAAAATTCAATAAAGAAGTCCAAATTTCAGATTCAAACGTATATAAACTATCAACCGAAGGTCTTTATCAAGAAGGACTTGATTTAAGAAAACACGTTGAAAATTTAGACCCAAAGTATCAAGTTGTGCTCAACGCTCTCTATTTTGAAGGCATGACGCAACAAGAAGCTAGCGAAGAACTAAATATCCCATTGGGTACCATAAAGTCTAGATTAAAAATTGGATTAAGAGAGCTTAAAAAAATCTATAATCCTTAAAAGTTAAAAGCAATGGAAAAAAAACTACATAATTTTTTGAATTCTGGATTACTGGACAAGTATGTTATAGGAGCTACTACAGAAATAGAATCTAAACACGTGGAAAGCTATATTAAAGACTATCCAGAAATTGAAGAAGAGTATCATTTACTTCAAGAACAATTAGAGTTTGCAGCCATAACAAATGCTGCTAAGCCTTCAAAAAACATGCTTCCATCAATTTTGGAAAAGCTTGACGAACAACCTGTAATTACATTACACACTACAAAAAAGAGCAATAAATCTTGGTATAGTATTGCAGCAAGTGTTGCTGCACTTGTGTTTGCAAGCTATTCGTTTATGCTATATAATAAAAACCAAACCTTAGTAAACGAAAACAATACAATAGCTGATGAAATTTTTGATTTAAGAAAAGACATAAACGATAACAACAATAAGTTGGATAATGTCCTTAAAGCATTTAACAAGCTAAATAATCCTGAAACCGAAAAATATGTGCTTCGTGGTAATGAAAGAGCCAAAGACCTTAAAACCGTTGCTTATATTAACCCAATTGAAAAATCATCACTAATAGATGTGGTTTCTCTTCCAAAGCTTTCTGATGAGCAGACCTACCAAATGTGGGCAAATCTGCAAGATAAAAAAATTAACTTGGGTACATTAGATGCTTCAAACGGAAAACTTAAGTCTGTACCTTATATAGAAGATGCTTTAAGTTTAAGCATTACCATTGAACCTAAAAATGGTAAAAAAACTGGAACAGTTGAAAATTCTGTTGCAGAGATACCTTTAAAAAACAAAAACAATTAATACTAAGAATTGTTTAAAAAGAGGCTTTCTAAAATTGATTAATAGCATTATCCTTACTAAAGAAAGCCTCTTTTTTTATTTAATTATTTTCGGTAGCAATACCATATTTCCAGATAAGCGTACCTAAAATTCCACCAGCTATAGGAGCTACGATAAACAACCATAGTTGTTGTAAAGCCATTCCTTGAGCCAACATTGCAGGGCCGAAACTTCTTGCTGGATTTACTGAAGTCCCAGTCACAGGGATAACTACCATGTGAATCAGTACCAAAGTAATACCAATAGCCAATCCAGCCATAGTTGCATTACCTAATTTAGATGTTACAGCATGAATAACGATTAGAAAAATAGCAGTAAACACCAATTCGGCAATAAAAGCAGATTGCATGCTATAATTTCCTAAATAACCTTCTCCCCAACCATTAGAGCCATAAGCCCATTCTCCAGCTTCAAAGCCAGCTTGACCATTTAAAATAAGAGACAACACCAAAGCACCTAAAAGTGCTCCAACACATTGTGCAACAACATAGCCAACAGTATCTTTAGCAGATAATTTGCCAGCCACCATCATTCCGATAGAAATCGCAGGATTAATATGGCATCCCGAAATTGGACCAATAGCATAAGCCATAACAACTACAGCCAAACCAAAAGCAAGCGAAATACCCAATAAACCAAGCCCTGAAACTGCGCCAACAGAGCCTCCAGCTACTGCTGCAGCTCCGCAACCAAATAAGACCAAACAAAATGTTCCGAATAATTCTGAAATTAGTTTTTTCATAAAATAAAAAATTAGTGGTTAGTTAAACATAAATATAAGCAATTATAAATAAGACACTTAAATTTATTTTTTGTCACCCAGTAAATTTTATTAGAAACAATTATCTTTGCACAAAGAAAAAATTAATGAAACTTTTACTTATTACATTCGTTATACTTGGTTTATGTATTGCAGGAATTGCCATTAAACTCTGGGCAAAAAAAGATGGTGAGTTTGCTGGTACTTGTGCAAGTCAAAACCCAATGCTTAACAAAAATGGTGAGGCTTGTGGCTTTTGTGGTAGAACTCCAGACCAGTTTAAAGATTGTAACGATTCCCAACACTCTTAATTACTAATGTCTTTTTTTGATGCTGTCCTTTACGCATTTATTGTAACTGTATGCATCCAGTCTGTTTATTATCTTCTAATCTTTTCCAGATTTGCCTTTGCTAAAGAAAGCAATCCTTCATTAAAGAACATTCCTATATCTGTTGTTGTTTGTGCTAAAAATGAAGCAGAAAACTTATCAAGATTAATTCCAAAATTATTAGAACAAAATTATAAGCAGTTTGAAATTGTACTCATAAATGATGCTTCAAGTGACGAGACTTTAGAGGTTATGGAATTCTTTAAAGAAAATCATTCTAACATAAAAATTGTAAACATTGTTAATAACGAAGCGTTTTGGGGAAATAAAAAATATGCTCTAACACTTGGTATTAAAGCCGCTTCAAACAACTTTTTATTATTTACTGATGCAGACTGTGTGCCAAATTCAAAAGATTGGGTAGCATCAATGAGCAGTCATTTTACAAACAAGAAATCTATAGTTATTGGTTACGGAGCTTATGATGTGCAACCCAAAAGCTTTTTAAACAAGCTCATAAGGTTTGAAACTTTACTTACTGCCATACAATATTTTTCTTATGCAAAAATTGGCTTACCATATATGGCTGTTGGACGAAATTTAGCTTATAGAAAAGAGTTGTTTTTTGAAGCCAATGGTTTTATTAACCACTTAAAAATCAGATCTGGCGATGATGATTTGTTTGTAAATGAAGTTGCAACAGGTAAAAATACGAGCATCTGCTTTGCAAAAAATAGCTTCACCACTTCACAGCCAAAAACTACTTTTAAAGAATGGTTTAATCAAAAACGAAGACATGTCTCAACAGCAAAGCATTACAAATTTAAGCACAAAGCTTTATTAACTATATTTTATGTCTCTCAAATTCTTTTTTGGATACTTTCAATAATTCTGCTCATAGCGACTTTTAAGCCTATCTTGGTAATTTCGTTAATGACTTTTAGGCTAATCATTTTTTATGTAGTTATTAATTATTCATCTAAAAAACTTGAAGAAACTGGCTTAATTTTGTTATTACCTTTTATAGAACTCTTTTTAATTGCAACACAATTCTCTATCTTTATATCCAATCTCATATCAAAACCATCGCATTGGAAATAAATGAAGCTATTGAAAAGGCAAAAAAGAATAACCAAATGGCCTTTAATTTTTTACTGGACAGTTTTTGGAATGATGTCTATGGCTTCCTTTTAAAACGTACAGAAAATGAGAATGATGCCGAAGACATTACTATTGAAACATTTTCGCGCGCTTTTGATAAAATAAAATCTTATAACCCTGAATATAAGTTCAATACTTGGCTTATTACCATTGCTAAAAATATTCATATTGATTTTTTAAGAAAGAAAAAAAACATTATTCCTAACGATAAAAGCAAACATGACGAACACCATGCACATCAGGTCATTGACGAATCACCTTCTCCTGAAGACACTTTAATTACCGAACAGAATTTAGCAAAACTTTTGCGTGATATAAAAAAACTAAAACCTCACTATCAGGAAATTATCAACCTTAGATACTTTCAAGAGTTAAGTTACCAAGAAATTTCTGAAGAGCTTAATGAACCCATGAATAATGTAAAGGTAAAACTACTTCGTGCAAAAAAACTATTGGCAGAAATTATTCAAAAGAGAAAATGACAACAACATTAAAAAAATTAGGTCCAGGTTTATTGTTTGCAGGAGCAGCAATCGGAGTTTCTCATTTAGTACAATCTACAAAAGCTGGTGCAGATTTTGGTTTAGGATTACTGTGGGCATTATTACTAGTAAATTTATTTAAATATCCTTTTTTTCAGTTTGGTCCAAGATATGCTTCAGCAACAGGTGAAAGCTTATTGGACGGTTACAAAAAAATGGGAAATGGTATCTTAATAGCTTATTTTATTCTAACCTTTGCTACCATGTTTACCATTCAAACTGCTGTAACTATTGTTACTGCTGGTTTAGCCTCTTCTTTATTTGGTGATCTAGGATTTAATGCCGAGTTAGCAGTAAAGGTTTGGACAATTATTGTACTTGGTGTATGTTTAGTTTTGCTAATAATTGGAAAATACAAGCTACTAGATAATTTAATAAAAATAATTATCATTACACTATCAATCAGCACAATAGCAGCTGTAACAACGGCTTTTTTGGGCAATGATTCTTCCCTATCATTATCTCAGATACTGCCAAAAGAAACTCCTCAAATAGCTTTTTTAATTGCTTTTATGGGATGGATGCCTGCTCCTTTAGATATTTCAGTCTGGCACTCATTGTGGGCAATTGAAAAGCGTAAAGATAATGAGGAGTTCGATTCAAAATCAGCCATTTTCGATTTCAACGTAGGTTATATTGGAACCGTATTATTGGGTGTCTGTTTTGTGTTGCTAGGATGTTTGGTAATGTTTGGTACCGGAAATAGTTTTAGTGATAATGCAGGTGAATTCTCAGGACAATTAATTAATATGTACACCTCAAGTTTAGGTAATTGGGCTTATGTTATCATTGGTATTGCAGCCTTTACAACCATGTTTAGTACTACTCTAACCTGTTTAGATGCATCTCCTCGAGCAATGGACAGAACTATTGAATTACTATTTAATAAAGATTATAAACGAGGATATTTGGTTTGGATTTTATTATTAGCTATTGGCTCTGTATCCATATTTTTCTTTTTCGCATCAGAAATGGGATTATTAGTTAAGATTGCCACAATCTTATCATTTTTAACAGCACCATTTTACGCCATCATCAATTACAAACTTATAAGTAGCAAACACACTCCTGAAGAATGGCGACCAACATTAAAAATGCACATCTTGAGTTGGCTGGGCATTATTTTCCTGATAGGTTTTAGTGTTTGGTACCTAATGCTTTTATAGTATCATTTTAAGTTTATACTTCGTATCTTTGCACCTTATCACTAAAGAATGAATACAGAAATTGCTTCAAATACTTCAACCGAACGTATTGCTAAACCAAAATGGCTCAGGGTTAAGCTACCAACTGGTAAAAAATACACTGAACTTCGTGGCTTGGTTGATAAATACAAATTAAATACCATATGTACTTCTGGAAGTTGCCCAAATATGGGAGAATGTTGGGGAGAAGGTACTGCAACTTTTATGATTCTTGGTAATATTTGTACACGTTCTTGTGGTTTTTGTGGTGTAAAAACTGGGCGACCAGAAACTGTAGATTGGGACGAACCTGAAAAGGTGGCTCGTTCAATCAAAATCATGAATATAAAACATGCTGTATTAACAAGTGTTGATCGTGATGACCTTAAGGACATGGGAAGCATTATGTGGAGCGAAACCGTAAAAGCAGTAAGACGAATGAACCCTGAAACAACAATAGAAACACTTATTCCAGATTTTCAAGGGATAGAAAAACATTTGGATAGAATTCTGGACGTTGCACCTGAAGTGATTTCGCATAACATGGAAACTGTTAGAAGATTAACCAGAGAGGTTAGAATTCAAGCAAAATACGATAGAAGTCTTGGTGTTTTAAAATATTTGAAAGATTCTGGACAACGAAGAACCAAAACAGGAATCATGCTTGGTCTTGGTGAAACCAGAGACGAAGTCATTGAAACCCTTCACGATTTAAAAGAAGCTAAAGTTGATGTAGTTACTATTGGACAATATTTACAGCCAAGTAAAAAACATTTGCCTGTAAAACAATTTATAACTCCTGATCAGTTTCAAGAATATAAAGAAATAGGTCTTAATCTTGGTTTTCGTCATGTTGAAAGTAGTGCTTTAGTTCGCTCTTCTTACAAAGCACAAAAACACATTAATTAAAATGATTAAAGTTGCCATTAACGGTTTTGGTCGTATTGGAAGACGTGTTTTTAGATTATTACATGAACATCCTCGGATTGAAGTGGTAGCAATAAATGACCTTGCAGATTCTAAAACACTAAGTCATTTGTTAAAATATGACAGTATTCATGGAATTTTTAGTACGCCAATAACTTATGATGAACATCATATTATAGTTAATAACAACAAAATTGCATTTTCAAATCACTCACATCCAAAAAATACAAATTGGAATAATGTAGACATTGTTTTAGAGGCTACTGGAAAATTTAAATCTCGCGAAGATTTACAGTACCATATTACCAATGGTGCAAAAAAAGTAATTTTGGCAGTTCCTCCACAAGAAGATAGTATACCTACGGTAGTATTAGGTGTTAACGATTCTATTCTGTCTGACTCTGAAAAAATAATATCCAACGCATCTTGTACAACCAACAATGCTGCTCCAATGATTGCTGTGATAAATGAACTTACAGAAATTAAACAAGCTTATATTACTACAGTACATTCATATACAACAGATCAGAGTTTACATGACCAACCGCATCGTGACTTACGTAGAGCAAGAGCTGCTGGTCAATCTATAGTTCCTACAACTACAGGAGCTGCGAAAGCATTAACTAAAATTTTTCCAGATTTGTCAGATGTTATTGGTGGATGTGGCATTAGAGTTCCAGTTGCCAATGGTTCGCTCACTGACATCACCTTTAACGTCAATAAAACAGTTAGTGTATCAGACATTAATAAAGCCTTTAAAAATGCTTCTGAAGGTCGTTTTAAAGGTATTTTAGAATATACCGAAGACCCAATTGTATCTATTGACATAGTTGGAAACACGCACTCGTGTATTTTTGATTCTCAAATGACTTCAGTTATTGGAAATATGGTTAAAATAATAGGTTGGTACGATAATGAAACAGGTTATTCCTGTAGAATTATTGAGTTGATAAAAAAAATATCAACTGCATAAAATTACGATGAAATACATATTTTTATAAAAAAACTGCATTTAATCGAATAAATTGTTATATTTGTCGATAAATTGGTTTTAATGTCCCAAATCAAAAATTACATATTTGTTCTTTTGGTATCAATCTGCGCACTTGGTTATCCACAAAGTAAAATTGAGGATGACAAAGAGTTGCAACAGAGCGAAATTACCTTTGGAATACAAACAGCAGAGTTAGAAACTCAGCGAAATAATTACTTTCAAGCCATTAAAAGACTTGAAAATGTACTTGAACTAACCTTAAAATTCGAGGATAAAAAAAATCAAGGAATTGTACTATCTAAAATTGCTAATCTACAATATATTGTTGGAGAGTACGATGATGCAGAAATAAGTATCATTAAAGCGATAGAAGTACAGCTTGGTGTAGAAGATATTCAAAATTTAGCCATTTCACGTTATACTTTTGGCAAAATTAACTTAGCACAAAAAGAATACCTTAAAGCATTAGATTACTTTAATTCTTCTAAAGCTATTTTTGAGGAAGAAGGTCTTAATGAACTTGCCATACAAGCCACATTAAGTAAAGCTGAAGCCAATATAAAGTTGAATGATTTTAGTGAGGCCAATATACTTTTAGACAAGGTGATCATTTTATCTAAAAAAGAGAAGTTAGATCAAATTCTTAGTTCGGCATTGAATAAAAGTGGTTATATCGCTCTACAAGAAAATAAATTAGATAAAGCACTTTCTCAAACAATTAAAGGATTGGAAATTGCAGAAAGTTTAAAAAATCTTGAGCTTTCAAGAGAATCTAATGAAATATTAAGTAAAGTTTATGAAGCTACAGGTAATAGCAGTTTGGCTGTAAAAAGCTTAAGAGCATACATAAATTTAAATGACTCTATATTAAAAATACAACGAGAAAATTTATCACCAGAAAAAAGAAATCAATTACTTATTGCAGATTTGGGTGCTCAAATTGAAAATCAGAAACTGGAAATTCAAGAAAAAGATGAAGCAAGCAGCTTAACAAGACTTATAACTATTTTAAGTGTTTCTCTGATTACCATTCTATCACTATTAACTTTATCCTTATACAAAAACAACAATATTAGGTTGAAGACTAATAATATGTTGTACAAGAAAAACGAAGAGTTGCTTACAGAAAAAGAACGTGCAGAAATAGCTGCAAAGACCAAGTCCAACTTTCTTTCTACAGTTACACACGAACTAAGAACACCATTATATGCTGTAACGGGTTTAACCAATATGCTTTTGGAAGAAAACCCAAAACCAGACCAAATACAACATTTAAAAAGTTTAAAGTTTTCTGGAGATTATCTACTAACGTTTATCAATGATATACTTCAAATCAACAAAATTGAAGCCAACAAAGTAGAATTAGACCCAGAAATATTCAATTTAAAAAACAAAGTCGAAAATGTAATTGCAGCTTTAAACAACTCAGCATTAGACAATAACATTATGATGCATTATGAGTACGACAAAAAGCTACCTGAAATATTTGATGGTGACCAGTTGAAGATTTCTCAAATACTCATAAACCTAATCGGAAACTCGATAAAGTTTACAAAAGATGGAGATATTTGGGTTAGAGTTACACAAATAAATAAATCGAACGACATGCACACTGTTCGATTAGAAGTTGAAGATAACGGAATAGGAATTACTAAAGAAAAACAAGACAATATGTTTGAGAGCTTTTCTCAAGGCTCTGTACAAATTAACCGTAAATATGGTGGCACTGGACTTGGTCTTTCTATTGTAAAAGGATTGGTTGATATTTTAAAAGGCAAAATTTATCTAAAAAGTGAATTGGGTAAAGGCACCTCATTTTTCATTGAACTCCCTCTTAGAGAATCTGAAGAAGTCGTAAAGGAGAAAAAACACGACTATTCAAAAGAAATAAGTAAACTAAATTTAGAAAACGTGAAAATTTTAGTAGTTGAAGACAACAAGATTAACCAAATGATCACTAAGAAAATCCTTAACAAGATGAATCTTAACTGTGATTTAGTAGACAATGGCGAAGCTGCTGTTGAAATGGTTAAAGAAACATCTTACGATGTTGTATTAATGGACATCCACATGCCTGGAATAAGTGGTCTTGAAGCCACAAAGCGTATAAGAAGTTTTAATAAAGAACTTACCATTTTTGCACTAACAGCAGTAACTCTCGAAGACAAAATGCATGAGTTTGACGAAGCTGGCTTTAACGACATCATCTCAAAACCATTTAAGCAAGAAGACTTTGAGAAAAAATTGTATTTAGCATTATCAAAAACAGAAGCTCCAGCTTAAAAATTTTTGATAAACGATTTAATACTTTTGCTAAACTTATCTTCGTCTACTATTTTATTTGTTATTGGTAAGTAATATAAGTTACTTCCTTTTAAGCTATCTCTAAGTCTCATATAGTCTTTTTCAGTCGTCAGTATTAACTCCTTTGTTTCAAGTTCGCTAATTTCTGAAGCACTAAAATCATGATGGTCATTAAACGCTTCATGGTGAAACTTAAAACCTTTATTATTTAAGAAATCTACAAGTGGTTTTGGGTTTGCAATTCCTGTAACTAATGTAAATGATTTCTTTTTCAACTCATCTAAATCCATTGCCTTGTCTTTGGAAACTATTTCGCTTGCATAAGAAATTGAGCTAAAAAACAATTGCTGATGAGTTGCAATATTCAATTCATTTTTAACACTTTCTTGTTCTTGAACAGTAACAGTTTCAGGACATTTAGTAACCACGATAATATCTGCTCTTTTAGCTCCTGATTTTGGTTCACGTAAGTTTCCCGTTGGCAAAACCATATCATTTACATACAAATCATTATAGCTGGTAAGCAAAATATTAAGTCCAGCTTTTACTTTTCTATGCTGAAAAGCATCATCTAAAAGTAAAATTTCCGGTAGTTTTTCTAATTGTATAAGTTGTTCAATCGCATTCTGTCTGTCCTCTCCTACACTAACAATTATGTCTGAAAATTTAGCGTAAAATTGAAAAGGCTCATCACCAATCTTTTTTGCTGTCGCAGTATCATCAGCTAACAAAAACCCTTTAGTTTGCCTTCCATACCCTCGACTTAAAGTGCCAACTGAATAATCTTCTTTTAACAACCTAATCAAATACTCAATCATCGGAGTTTTCCCTGTTCCACCAACACTCAAATTCCCAACACAAATAATTGGAAAATTGTAAGCCTTAGATTTCAAAATATCCTTATCATAACAATAATTGCGCAACCAAGTAATGCCTTGATAAACTGGAACAGTCGGAATCAGTATTTTTCTTAATAAATTCACCTTGGCTAAAGTAATTATTTATAAACTAAAGTAAATATTTATCTTTGAACATAAATAAAGTTTTTATGATTGTTCAAGACGTAATAAAACATTTAGAAGATCTATCACCTTTAGCCTATGCAGAAGATTTTGATAATGTTGGGCTTCTCGTTGGTAACAAAAATGCAAAAGTTACAGGAATTTTAGTCACTTTAGATACTATTGAAACTGTTGTAGACGAAGCCATTGAAAACAATTGTAACCTTATCGTAAGCTTTCATCCAATTATTTTTAAAGGGTTAAAAAAACTAACAGGAAACAGTTATGTAGAACGTGTTGTGATGAAAGCCATAAAACATGATATCTCCATTTTCGCCATTCATACTGCATTAGATAATGCTATTAATGGTGTAAACGATATGATTTGTGAAAAGTTAGGTCTTGTAAATAGAAAAATTCTTATTCCTCAAAATGCAACTATAAAAAAACTAACAACTTATGTTCCAAAAGATGAGATAAACACCGTTCGCGAGGCTTTATTTCAAGCAGGAGCTGGAGCCATTGGCAACTACAATAATTGCAGTTTTAATGTAGATGGTATTGGTACGTTTAATGGAAATGAACAATCCAATCCAACAAAAGGAGAAAAAGGTATTACACAAGAAGAACATGAAGTAAAACTCTCAGTCATTTTTCCAAAACATATTGAAAACTCTGTACTTAAAGCCCTTTTTAAAACACATTCTTACGAAGAAGTTGCTTATGAAATTGTTACCCTCGAAAATAAAAATCAGCATATAGGTATGGGAATGGTTGGCGAATTACCTGAAGCTATTGATGAGGTCACTTTTTTAAACAATTTAAAAACAAAAATGAACACTACAGCCATAAGGCATTCGCAATTACTAAAAAGACCTATTAAAAAAGTAGCAGTTTTAGGAGGCTCTGGCAGCTTTGCAATTTCGGCTGCAAAGGCTGTAAAAGCTGATGTTTTTATTACTGCCGACTTAAAATACCATGATTTTTTTCAAGCCGAAAATTCCATTTTATTGGCAGATATTGGCCACTATGAAAGTGAACAATTCACAAAATCTCTTTTAGTAGCATATCTTACAAAAAAAATTCATAATTTTGCAATCATTTTATCAAAAACAAATACCAATCCAGTAAAGTATTTATAAGCATGGCAAAAAAGAAAGAAGTTAGTGTAGAAGAGCGTTTAAGAGCACTATATGATTTACAATTAATTGACTCAAGAGTTGACGAAATTAGAAATGTAAGAGGAGAACTTCCATTAGAAGTACGTGATTTAGAAGATGAAGTTGAAGGTTTAAGCACAAGGCTTCAAAAACTTAATGAAAGCCTTGCTGATATTGAAGAACAAATAAAAGCAAAGAAGAATTTAATAGAAGAAGCTAAAGTTTTAATAAAAAAATACTCAGAGCAACAAAAAAATGTTCGCAATAACAGAGAGTACAACTCATTAACCAAAGAAACTGAGTTTCAAGAGTTGGAAATTCAATTAGCAGAAAAACATATTAAAGAATTTAAAGCCCAAATTGAACAAAAAAACGAGATTATAAACGAAAACAAAGAACGCTTAAAAGAACGTCAAGAACACCTAAAACACAAAAAAGGTGAGCTAGATGCCATCTTAGCTGAAACTGAAAAAGAAGAATTAGCGTTACTTGAAAAGTCTAAAGATTTTAAAGAATCTATTGAAGAGCGTTTAGTAGTTGCTTATGACAGGATAAGAAAAAATGTGAAAAACGGATTGGCAGTTGTAGCAATCGAAAGAGGTGCATCTGGTGGTTCTTTCTTTACTATTCCACCTCAAGTTCAAATGGAAATTGCATCACGTAAAAAAATAATTACAGACGAGCACAGTGGTCGTATTTTAGTTGACGAAGAACTTGCCAACGAGGAAAAAGAAAAAATGGAAAAATTGTTTGCTAAACTATAATTAGTAATACATAATATAAAAAAAAGCCTTTAGCAATAAGTTATAGGCTTTTTTTTGTGTAATTATTTTAGTTATTTAACGACAGAGTTAAAAAATTAAAATTAAATGAAATCTTTAATAGTTTCCCTTTCAATTGCATTGCTTTTTAGTTGCAACAATAATGCACAACAAAAAGACATTTCTAAAAATAGTAAAACACAAATAGAACAAGGACTTTTAAATGCTGAACCTGTTGAAGTTCCTCTGCAAAATGGTAAAGCAAGGGCTTATTTTGCGAGTGGCTGCTTTTGGTGTGTTGAAGCCATTTACGAAAGCGTAAAAGGTGTTGAAGAATCTATTTCTGGATATTCTGGTGGTCACACTTTAAACCCTACTTATCAATTAAGCAATACAGGAAAAACAGGACATGCTGAAGCTGTAGAAATTATTTACGACCCAAATATAGTTAGTTTTGCAACTTTGGTCGATGTGTATTTTGGCTCTCAAAATCCTCTGCAAGAAAATGGCCAAGGTCCAGATATTGGTTCGCAATATCGCTCTATTATCTTTTATCAAAATGAAGAACAAAAGCAAATTATTTTAGAAAAAAAAGAAGCTTTATCTAAAAAACTGAATAAACGCATTGCAGCCGAAGTAATGCCTTTTCAGAAATTTTGGGTTGCCGAAGATTATCACCAAGACTACGAACGTTTAAACCCAAGTAATCCTTATGTGCAAAGAGTTTCAATACCAAGATTAAACCGATTTAAGCAAAAATTTCCGCATTTGTTAAAGGAGAATCATTAAAATTTAGCAAAACCTGAATTTGTAATTACTGCCAAACAAGCTCTATTTTATATATTGACTTTTCTTTAATAAACGACTAAATTTGTTCTAAACTTAGTGCGACGTTAAACGAAACTCATTCCCTACCACAACTCCCTAATATTGGCATAGCTGTTTTTTAGCGCTTTGGCTTGCTTTTTCTTTCCTATCCATTTTACTTTGGTAATCCCTTCAGAAGCTTCAGGTTGTAGCTCGCCATCGTAAGACGTTTGCATCTCAAACCAATAGGTTATTTTTATTCTATAGCGACGATTACGTTTAAATATGTGATAAGTGGTTTTTAAGGGTTTTGTTATGGTAAGGTTTTTTACTCCTGTTTCTTCTTCAACCTCACGAATGGCACCAACTTCAATAGATTCGTTGTTCTCTATTCGTCCTTTTGGCAAATCCCATTTATCGTTTCTATAAATAAATAATATCTTTCCTTCGGCATTATACACTTTACCTCCTCCTGCAATAACGTTTGGGAATTTTTTAAGGAATTTTTGTAAAAGTTTGTCTTTGTTTTTATGATATAAATAAACCCCTTTGGTATTACCTTTTCTCAGGTCTCTAACCACTCTGGGCAAATCCACATACTTTAAAGGATACGTTTTATAAAGTTTATCTTCTGAAATCTCAGAAGTTAAAATTACAGGTTTGTCGTTTACAAAAACTTTATACATTCAGTGCACTGTGTTCGGCGAAAGTAAAAATATTATTTTTTTATTTGGCGAGACAAATATTCAAAAAAATATTTAACAACAATTTTTAAATTAACAAAAAAAGTAAATTAATGATTAGTTTTGCACTATGATTGCAAATAAGGCCATAGCCAAAAAAACAGCCGAAGTTTTACTTCAAATAAATGCCATAAAATTAAGTCCAAACGACCCTTTTACTTGGGCTTCAGGGTGGAAGTCTCCAATTTATTGCGATAACAGAATTGTACTTTCTTATCCACCAGTTAGAAATTATGTTCGCGAAAAAATAGCCAAACACATTGAAAAACACTACGGAAAACCTGATGTTATTGCTGGTGTTGCCACAGGTGCCATTGGCATAGGAATTTTAGTAGCTGAATATTTAGGCTTACCTTTTGTTTATGTAAGGCCTGAACCTAAAGGTCATGGTCGAAAAAACCAAATTGAAGGTCATATTGAAAAAGGGCAAAGTGTGGTTGTGGTTGAAGATTTAATAAGCACTGGAAACAGTAGCTTAAATGCTGTAAGAGCATTAAAAGAAGCCGAAGTAAACGTAAAAGGCATGGTCGCTATATTTTCTTACGGATTTGAGGTAGCTAATAAAAATTTTGAAAAAGAACACTTAACACTGCATACGCTTAGCAATTACGAAAATTTACTTGAACAAGCTCTTGAAACCCAATATATTTCTGAAAAAGAATTGGCAACTTTGTCACAATGGAATGCCAATCCGAGTGAATGGAACGCTATTTGATATATGGCTTATGTAGCTTAGTTGTAGTGCTGTTTTTGGCCAACAACTAAACGACTTAACGACTTAACAACAAGAAAATGAATTTAGAATCTCCAAAAGTAACCATTGATAAATCAGCCCAAGACTGCTTTGACTTTTTATCAAATGTTGAAAATTTTGAAAAATTAATGCCAGAAAACATCAGTAAATTTGAAGTTTTAGAAGACGACAAATTTTTGTTTGCTTTAAAAGGCATGCCAGAAATTATCCTTAAAAAGAAAGAAGTTGTGCCTCCAAACAAAATTGTTTTGGGAGCAGCTGGTGGAAAATTGGATTTTTCTTTAACTGGAGATATCACCGAAACCGAAACTGGAAAAAGCGAGGTGAAATTATCTTTTGAAGGCGATTTTAACCCAATGATGGCAATGATGATAAAAGGTCCAATTTCAAAATTCATTGAAACTTTAGCTTCCAATATGCCTAAGGCTATTTAGTAAAGCAATTCAATTTCTTTAAGGTCGAATTTTTTTACAACTTCGTCCTCTAACAGTACTTGTAACTTACCATATTTAGTTACGCCTTTAATAAAACCAGGAAACATTTCGCCTTTAGCATTTTTAAATGTTGAAGGCTTGTTTTTTCTAAACAAAAGGCTTTCATATTCAGTCTTAACCACATCGTAATGTTCTTCCTGTAAAAGTTTTGAATAATACTTTGTATGCTTAATAATACTATGCAAAATTTCGTCTAAGTTATAATGCAATCCAGTAATATTTTTTAAGGATGAAGCTTTAGGAAGGTTATTAAAATCGGTTTGGTTTACGTTAATACCAATTCCAATAATAGTAGAGTTGAGCTTATTTTTTATGACATTTTCAATTAAAATTCCACAAATCTTTTTATCTGCTGACAAAATGTCGTTAGGCCATTTAATTGATAAATCTATAATATTTAGAGCTTTAAACGTTTTAACAATAGCCAAAGAAATTGCCATACAGATGTAAAAAGGAAATTCTACATCATGTATGCTTAAGTCTTTAAACAAGCTAAACATCAGGTTTTTACCTTTTTCAGAATCCCAAACAGTTCCCATTTGACCACGTCCTTGTGTCTGGTGCTCTGCAACCACAATAGTATAATCTGCAAGAGCCTTTTCACTGCACAATTGCCTTAAATAGGAATTTGTGGAATCAATGGCATTAAGTTTGATTATAGGCATAAGAATTAAGATTTATCAAATTATAAATTTCTTAAGATTTTTTAAACGTACATTGTAGCAAAAAATAATAACTTTGCACAAATTAAAACAAATTAATGACGAAAGAAAATACGAGCGCTGACCAATTGATTACAACTATTTTGGAAGGCATTGAAGATGTAAAGGGACAACATATAAATATTCTGGATTTAAGAGATATAGAAAATACAGTTTGCGACTATTTTATTGTTTGCGAAGGTACTTCAAACACGCAAGTTAACGCCATAGTCAATTCCGTACAAAAAAAAGTAAGTAAAACACTCAAAGACAAACCTTGGCACATTGAAGGAAGCGAAAATGCAGAATGGGTTTTAATGGACTACGTCAATGTGGTTGTACACGTTTTTCAAAAGCATATTAGAGAATATTATGATATTGAGAGTCTTTGGGGAGACGCAAAAATGACCGAAATAAAATCAAGCTACTAAAACACAGTTAATGTCAGATAATAAAAAAAACATAAACAAAAAGCCTAAACTAAGTCCTTATTGGATTTACGGATTCATCATCGTTATATTTTTAGCGATTAATGTATTTTCAGGAGGAATGGGCTCTACAACAGGATCGCCAACCACTCAAGATAAATTTTTTGAATACTTACGTAAAGGTGAAGTTGAAAAGGTCTTAATCATAAACCGTAGGGAAGCTCAAGTATTTTTAACTGCCGAAGCTGAGAAATCCTCAGAGCATAAAAACTCAATAAGACCACAATTAATCACGTTTTCAGGCAAAGCTCCTAATTACGAATTTCAGTTAGGAGACCTTCAAAATTTCGAAAACACACTAAGGCAAATAAAATCTGAGAATAACCTAACAACTATTGTCGATTACAAAGTAGTAGAAAATGTTTGGGGAGATTTTCTATTAACATTACTGCCTTTTGCTTTAATAATTGGAGTTTGGATTTTTATTATGAGACGTATGTCTTCTGGAGCTGGAGGTGGAGCTGGTGGACAAATTTTCAACATTGGGAAATCTAAAGCCAAACTATTTGATGAAAATACAGATGTTAAAACAACATTTAAAGACGTAGCAGGTTTAGAAGGAGCAAAAGAAGAAGTACAAGAAATTGTTGATTTTCTAAAAAATCCTGAGAAATATACCTCACTTGGTGGAAAAATTCCAAAAGGCGCTTTATTGATTGGACCTCCTGGAACAGGAAAAACCTTATTAGCAAAAGCTGTTGCTGGCGAGGCCAAAGTACCTTTTTACTCACTTTCAGGTTCAGATTTTGTAGAAATGTTTGTAGGTGTTGGTGCATCGAGAGTTCGAGATTTGTTCAAACAAGCCAAAGAAAAATCACCTTCCATAATTTTTATTGATGAAATAGATGCTATTGGTCGTGCTCGAGGAAAAAGTAATTTTTCTGGTTCTAATGATGAACGAGAAAACACTTTAAACCAGTTATTGACAGAAATGGATGGTTTTGGCACAAATACCAATGTGATTGTTTTAGCTGCAACCAACAGAGCTGATGTTTTAGATACAGCACTTATGAGAGCTGGTCGTTTTGACAGACAAATATTTGTTGATCTTCCAGACGTTCGCGAACGTGAAGAAATTTTTGAAGTACACTTAAGACCACTTAAAAAAGCAAAAGACCTCGATTTAGATTTTCTATCTAAACAAACACCTGGTTTTTCAGGAGCAGATATTGCCAATGTATGCAACGAAGCAGCTCTTATTGCTGCCAGAAAAGGAAAAAAATCTGTTGATAAACAAGATTTCTTAGATGCTGTAGATAGAATTGTTGGAGGTCTAGAAAAGAAAAATAAAATCATCACGCCTGAAGAAAAAAGAGCAGTTGCCTTTCACGAAGCTGGTCATGCCACTGTAAGTTGGATGCTCGAGCACGCAGCTCCTTTGGTAAAAGTAACCATTGTACCTCGTGGTCGTTCACTTGGTGCTGCATGGTACTTACCAGAAGAACGTCTTATCGTACGTCCAGAACAAATGCTTGACGAAATGTGCGCAACTCTTGGTGGTCGTGCTGCCGAAAAAGTAATTTTCAACAAAATTTCAACTGGTGCTTTAAGCGACCTTGAAAAAGTGACCAAGCAAGCAAGAGCTATGGTAACGGTTTATGGACTAAGTGATAAGATTGGTAATTTAACTTATTACGATTCTTCTGGACAAAGTGAATATGGCTTTACAAAACCTTACAGCGAGCAAACAGCCGAATTGATTGATAAGGAAATCTCTGATATTATTGAAAACCAGTACCAAAGAGCTCTAAAAATCCTTGAAGAAAACAAAGACAAGTTAACAGAGCTCGCTGAAGTATTGCTTGAAAAAGAGGTTATTTTTAAAGACAACTTAGAAAAGATTTTTGGTAAACGACCTTTTGCTAAAGACATCGAAGAGGATACTGAAAAAGCAAAATCTCAAGGTGCAGCAAAAGAGTAAAAACTTACAAAAATCTTAAAGTTAACTGCTCTTATGATAAGATTTTATATATTTGGGAAACCCAATAGGTGTATGATTAATAGCACAAACCCTAAATGAGCCTGTTTAGAAAAATCTTTGGCCCAAAATCTAACGAATCTCAAGAACATCTTAAAAATGAGGAACGCAGCAAGTATATGCCTGATATCAAGCTTCCTATTGATGAGCGTTTTACCATAAATTTTAAAGCAAACGGCGGAAAATTTTTGTATTGTGAAGATTTAGACGAAGTAAACGATAACCTTAAACTTATAATTACCGAAAACGGTTGGGAAGATGCCAATGTTATGCTTCTTGACAATAGACTTGCAGAAAAATTTAGATCTCATAAACTTAAAATAAACAATCGTGCCAACGACTGTCTCTATTTTTTATCTACTTGCGAGTATTTGATTTCTAATGATGGTTCTTTACTTATTTCATCACATCAAATAGCTGAAAAAAAATTAAAGGATTTGCCTCAAAACTTTGTCATTTTTGCTACCACAAGTCAATTTGTTGAAACCATAAGCGAAGGATTAAGAGGTATTAAAAACAAGAATAGGGAAAAAATACCTTCTAACATTACTACCATCAAACATTTTAAAGCTTGTGACGATAAAGACTTCTTAAGTTATGGAAGTAGCTCAAAAAACTTATATTTGTTGCTGTTAGAAGACCTTTAACCCAACCAAGTGAAAGAATTAATAATTAGAGCAATTTCAGGAGTTTTATATGCTGTGCTTTTTTTGCTCTCCTTACAATCACAACATGCACTAATTGCTTTGTTCTTTGTTTTCGGACTTATTTGCATTGCCGAATTTAATAAGCTCATCAACCAAAAAGGAATAAGCTCTTATGTCATATTTATTATCCTCTATCTTGTTTTTGCCTATTGGCAATTAATGCTAAAAACCAACGAGGGCTTTCCTGAAGCCATACAGATACTGCACGTAGTGACCATTTTTGTGATGCTTTTTTTAATCAAAGATTTGTTTTCATCAAAATCGTTACCGCTTTTCATTACCAATAAATACATCAACACCACATTTTACCTGTCAAGTGCTTTTGTTTTTATAATACTTATTGCCAATTATTATGAAGAATTCAATCCAAATATTCTATTGGGTTCGTTCATTTTAGTTTGGGTTAATGACTCCTTTGCCTATCTGGTTGGCAAAAATTTCGGAAAGCAAAAACTATTTCCAAGTATTTCACCAAAAAAAACTGTTGAAGGCTTCTTAGGTGGTTTGTTTTTTGCCTGTTTAAGCAGTTATTTTATTGCAAAATATTCGCATACATTTGAATTCACCATTTGGTTAATGCTTGCCATAATTGTAAGTGTTTTTGGTACTTTAGGCGATTTAATAGAGTCTAAATACAAACGACAAGCTGGTGTAAAAGATAGTGGAGTGATTATGCCTGGACATGGTGGACTTTTAGACCGCTTGGATAGTATTATTTTTGCAGCTCCTTTTATTTATTTATTTTTAAGATTACTGAAATATGTTTCATAAAGAAGGCCATAAAATAATAATAATTACCACAGCCATCGTGGTTGCAGCCATTTTATTAATTGATACTCTAGTTAGTATTTCTTGGTTGCGAATGCTATTGCAGATTGTTTTTTTAGTGTTTTTTATTCTCATCTTACAATTTTTTAGAAACCCTAAACGTCGTACAACCCTTAATGATAAACATGTTGTTTCTCCTGTTGATGGTAAAGTGGTGGTTATAGAAGAAGTTGAAGAAACCGAATATTTTAAAGACAAGCGCTTACAAGTTAGTGTATTTATGTCACCAATAAATGTTCATGTTACACGTTATCCAGTTGGTGGAAAAGTAATATTTAGCAAATATCATCCAGGTAAATATTTAGTGGCTTGGCATCCAAAATCGAGTACAGAAAACGAACGAACTACTGTTGTTGTAGACAATGCAACTTATGGCAAAGTATTATTCAGACAAATTGCTGGAGCCTTAGCTAAACGTATTGTAAACTATGCCAAAGAGGATGATGCAGTAACCCAAGGTGCAGACCAAGGGTTTATAAAGTTTGGCTCAAGGGTTGATGTGTTTTTACCTTTAAATACGAACATAAAAGTAAAACTTAACCAAAAAGTAAAAGGTGGCGAAAGCATAATTGCCGAAATGTAATGACCTCTGAAGAATTGGACATAAAATTTAGAGAAGCTGTAGAGCGCATCAATGCGCATACTGAACCTTTCCCAGCTGATACTTTGCTAAAACTTTATGCTTATTACAAAAAAGCTACCAACGATTATGGCAGACCCTCAAGTAGAGAACCCTTAATTAATGCCTTTAAAACCAATGCTTTGTTTCAGGCAGAAGACATTAGTCAAGATGCTGCAAAACAAAAATATATAGAGTTAGTTGATAATTATTTTTTGTATCGTAATTAATTTTGCCTCTCTACTTTATTAGAAAAAACAATAAAAAAAACAATGGCTACTTTTTAGGAATCCACTACCTCGAATAATTAGGAGCTTCTTTGGTAATCATAACATTATGCGGATGGCTCTCGTTAATCCCAGATGCAGTAATTTTTACAAACTGTCCTGTTTCTTTTAAGGTCTCAATATCTTTTGCTCCACAATAACCCATTCCTGCTCTAAGTCCACCAATAAACTGATGAATGCTTTCAAATAATTCGCCTTTGTAAGGTACACGACCAACAATACCTTCAGGAACTAGTTTTTTAATATCGTCTTCAACGTCTTGAAAATAACGATCTTTACTACCTTCTTTCATAGCTTCAACTGAACCCATTCCACGATACGACTTAAATTTTCGTCCTTCATAAATAATGGTTTCACCAGGAGATTCTTTGGTTCCTGCTAACAACGAACCTAACATCACAGAATCTGCTCCTGCTGCAATGGCTTTTGGTATATCTCCTGTGTAACGGATTCCTCCATCTGCAATAACAGGAACTCCGCTTCCTTTAATCGCTGCGGCCACTTCTAATACTGCTGAGAATTGCGGAAATCCAACTCCTGCTACAACTCTCGTAGTACAAATAGAACCTGGACCAATACCAACTTTTACAGCATCTGCTCCTGCTTCAACTAAATATTTAGCAGCTTGTGCAGTAGCAATATTTCCAACGATAATGTCGAGTTTTGGGAAACTCTTTTTAATTTCTTTTAAAACACTCACTACACCTTTGGTATGACCATGAGCTGTATCAATAACAATGGCATCAACTCCAGCAGTAACCAATGCCGAAGCTCTTTCAATAGCATCTCCTGTTACACCAATAGCTGCAGCTACACGTAATCTGCCATACTTGTCTTTATTAGCTATAGGTTTTTGAGTCACTTTAGTAATATCTCTAAATGTGATTAAACCAGCTAATTTGTAATTATCATCTACAATTAAAAGCTTTTCAATTTTATTTTTCTGAAGGATGGTTTCAGCATCTTTTAATGAGGTTCCAACAGCAGCTGTAACCAAGTTTTTACTGGTCATGACTTCAACAATTGGTCTACTGTTGTTATGCTCAAAACGCAAATCCCTGTTAGTAACAATGCCTTTTAAGGTACCATTATCATCCACAATTGGTATACCACCAATACTGTACTCGCTCATACATTGCTTGGCATCAATTACCTTAGCAGTTAATGGCAATGTTACAGGATCTATAATCATACCACTTTCGGCACGTTTTACTTTACGTACTTTGGTTGCTTGTTCTTCAATAGTCATGTTTTTATGAAGCACACCTATTCCACCTTCACGAGCCATAGCTATTGCCATTTGGCTTTCGGTAACAGTATCCATCGCCGCAGAAATAATAGGAATATTGATAAATATATTTCTAGTGAATTTTGATTGAATATTTACTTCTCTTGGTAATACTTCGGAATATGCTGGGACTAATAAAACGTCGTCATAAGTAAGACCTTCTCCAACAATTTTGTTTTGATGTGCAATCATAGCGTTTGGCTTTTAATTGCATGCAAATTTACACATTTTATTTCATTTAAAGATAGATTATTAAAGTTATCAGAAGATTATCGTTTTTTTAATTGGATTGAAATATTTACTTTTAAATTTTATAACTTTTTTCATGGAAGCATACGCAACTGCACTACTTTATGCTATTCCTTTTTTTATTGGTTTAGTTTTATTTGAAATTTTATATGGTCATTTTGTAAAAAAACAAATGCATAGACCTATGGACACTATTTCAAGCTTAAGCTCTGGACTTACCAATATTATTAAGGATTCATTAGGTTTGGTTTTCGTTATTGTTTCTTACCCATTCTTATTAAAGCATTTAGCTGTTTTTGAAATTGAAACCACATGGCTTGTTTATGTGATTGCATTTATTTGTATGGACTTTGCAAGTTATTGGAACCATAGGTTAAGTCATAAAATAAATTTTTTCTGGAATCAACACGTGATTCATCATAGTAGTGAAGAGTTTAATTTAGCTTGTGCTTTAAGACAATCTATTTCAAATCTTTTAGGCTATTTTTCAATATTATTGATTCCTGCTGCAATACTTGGCGTCCCTCATAAAGTCATTTCAGTATTAGCTCCTTTACATTTATTTGCACAATTTTGGTATCATACCAAGCATATTGGTAAATTAGGTTTTCTAGAGTATATTATTGTGACTCCTTCTCAACATCGTGTGCATCATGCTATTAATAAAGAATACATTGACAAAAACTTAGCTGCCATTTTTTGCGTTTGGGACAGAATGTTTGGAACTTTTCAGGAAGAAATGGATGATATTCCTCCAGTATATGGTGTTTTAAAACCTGCTCAAACTTGGAACCCAATACTTATAAACTTTCAACATATATGGCGTTTAATAAAAGATGCTTGGCGAACTAATAGTTGGTTTGATAAATTCAGAATATGGTTTATGCCAACAGGTTGGCGACCTAAAGATGTAGCCGAAAAATTTCCTATTTCAATTGTTGAAAATCCTTATACACAAATAAAATATAACACAAACCCAACTAAAGAGCTTATTTATTGGTCTGTTTTTCAGTTAATTGCAACTACTTTGCTGTTGCTTTTTATGTTTTATAATTTCAGGAATATTGAATCTACTGATCTTTTGCTTTATGGATTGATTGTATTTTTTGGCATTTATGGATACACGTCTTTAATGGATAATAACAAAGTTGCCATTGTAGCTGAAATTCTTTTTTGTGGTATAGGCATCTATGTTATTTTAACTACTGATGATTGGTTTGGTCTATCTGAATACCTCTCGTTTGGAAACCACCTAATGCTCTTTTATTTTTTTACAAGCTTTTTAGGAACATTTTATTTTACAGCTAAACTATTTAATAAGGAACATGTTGTAATTAGCTCTTAGTTGAAGACTTTACTAATTGACTAAGTATTATAAGTATTGAAATTGTATAGGTTAATGTCATCAAAATACCAGAAAGTATAACAATGTACTTCATCCAAAAGACACCTTTCCAGAGTATAAATAAACCACCAAAGGTTAAGATAATAGAAATGAAAGGCTCAATCATTAAAAATAATTTGAGCTTTTTATTAAGTCTGGCTATACTTAAAATAGCTCCAACCAAAAAGAAAATAACAGACATAGAAAGTATGTGATTATGAACTAAAGTGAGCATTTCTTGTTCACTTTTTTTAAATTTCAAAACCTCAGCATTTTCATCAGCTTCGTTACCTAAATAGTGTTCTTCAATACCATTTGGATTTGCAGATGAAGTTTCACCAACAAACAACAAACCTGAATAAAAGCCAATAGAAAGAACAATAACAAAGGCTGCAATGAGCCATTTCAGTTCTTTTGATAAATTGTAAATTAAACCATTTAGTTGCATTACAGTTTTTCGTTTTGTTGAAGAATTTTTATTGATTTTAGTAAATCGTTTATTGCATTAGTCATAGATCTCACTGAAATAGTTGCTCCAGAAATTGCCATAATATTGTCTCCATAAGCCAGCTCATCAGTTGGTTTTTTTCCATCAAATTGTCTAAGCCATCGTTTACTACCAATTTCGCCACCATACTCTTCTCTATAAATGAGTACCTTAGATTTAGCAATAATCCAATCAGTATCAAATAATACTAAATAATCAAACTCTGCTGTTTTACTAGGTGCAGAAGCTATATAAGCGTAGCCTAATAGAGAATTGTTTGCTTGAATTTTAAACAAGTTATTTTCACCGAACTTTGAGGGTAGATCTTTAGTTATTGCTGATTCAATTTTTACATCAATTAACTTGTAATCTTCAATATTGAAATAACTTTTAACTTCCTTATCAACTCTTTTCTGAATGTTCTTAGGCAAACTAAATGACAATAGTGAAAAAACAAAACAAAAACCAATAACTTGTTTATAATTCATAATCTCATATTAAAACCAAACACCTACTCCAAAGTTGAGCATATTTGGTACATTATCGGCAGAAACCGCATTATTTCTAAACTGATAATCACCTTTTAAAACAACTCCTGGTGCGATATGATAACTTAATCCAGTAGTGAAATCATTTCTGTTATAGGCATCATTTCGCATTAAGTCACCTTCTGTTGCTGCATGTGTATCATATTGCTCATATCTAGCAAAGGCAAACAAACGCTGCTTTTTTTCTTGTGGCAATAAATTAAAAGCAGCTTCTAAATACCAACCTTGCAAAGCACTTCCTAAATCTTTATTTGTTAAGTTATTATAAGAATCTGTATTTGATAATGATGCATGTATAAATTGGCCTCTTGCTGTAAAACGCTTATATGCATAACGTGCATCTAGACCAATCATTGAAATTCCAATATTAGAACCATCAATTGATTCAACGTCGTCCTCAGCTTGTGTAGCTCCAAAATAACCTGAAAGTCCTAAACGTAAACCTGGAATACCATAGTAATCAAATTTTAAAGAAAAAGTAGGACTGTCAATTGAAGATTGAATTGCTTTTTGTCTTCCACTTCTTAAACCATTTGAGCCCTTTAAATATCCATTAATACCTCCTTCTCCATCAAACGCTGTAGATTTAAATCCGTTAAAAACATAAGCTTGATAACCTAAGGATAAGTCATTAAATCTACCTGTAATTCCTACTCCTATTTCTCTCCAAGTTGTTGGAACAATAACATTATCAACCGAAGGTCTTTCAACTCCATTAAACGTAGTTGGTTCATGAAATTCATTTACGATTCCCATGGGAACTAACATCAAACCACCTCGTAGGCTAACATTTGGCGCAACTGCATAATTAACAAAAGCTTGTTCTACAAAAATCTCCTCTACATGTTCAAATTCTATTTCTGTTATAAACTGAACTTCATCAGTAAATTTATAACCAAAAAGTAAAACCAATCGTTGCACATCCATTTCACCGTTTAATGCTTCAGGTTGGTTATATGTAATTTCTCCATAAGCACCAACAGTTATGGCTTCACCATAATTTCCAGACAATAAACGCTGTGCTGCATTTAATTGTTTTTGAGGATCAAAAGTAATAGAATCTTGTGCAGTTTGAGCATTTGTAAATGTGCATATTATAACTAAAAAAAGCAGGATTAGATTTTTCATTTTTAAAAAATAGTTGATTTATTTTTATTTAGACTTATTATAAATAATTTATTGTTTGAAGCGACAAAAATAATACTGAAAATGATAAAACCAAACTTTATTTAGAATTATTTTAAATAATTTATAGCTGCTTATTTGTGTTAATATGGAAGAGTTCTGCTTTCGTTATTAATAGTTCTTTTAGCGTTATTTTAAAAAGATTATATCTGCTAATTTTGCTGCGTTTTCAATAAAAACAACACTTATGAAGAAGGTAGCATTAGTGCTTATTACGATATTTAATTTAGGTTTTACCAACGCGCAAGATTCACTTATCACTCACGAACTTAACGAAGTACTCATAACAGCCACTAGAACTATAAGGCAATTATCCTCATTACCAATGCCTGCTCAAATTATTTCAAAAAAAGATATAAAAAGCTCAAATTCTGTAAGATTAAACGATATTTTAAATGAGCAAACTGGTTTAACAACAGTACCTGATTTTGGAGGTGGAGAAGGTATCCAATTACAAGGATTAGATTCACAATACACCTTAATCTTAGTTGATGGAGTTCCGCTTATTGGACGTTCGGCTGGTACTTTAGATATCAGTAGAATTTCAGTAGGAAATATTAAACAAATTGAAATTGTTAAAGGTGCTTCATCAAGTCTTTATGGTAGTGAAGCACTTGGTGGTGTTATAAACATCATTACAGAAACTCCAAAACTTGGCTTAAAAGGAGAGTTAAACTACAGATTAGGCACTTTTAATGTTAACGATATTAGCACAACCATTAATTATAAAAAAGAAAAATTTGGCATTAACACTTATCTTAATCATTATAGCAGCAATGGTTACGATTTAAACGATAACGACAATTTAAATACTGTAGAACCCTTTAGTAATTATACACTTAACACAAAAATCACCTACGATTTTTCTGAAAACACAAATCTACTTCTTACTGGGAAATACTTTACACAAAATCAAAACTACATTGCCTCTACAAGTTTAAAAGGAGAAAGCGAAATTAACGAATGGAATAGTCATGCAAAATTAAGCCATACATATAGCAAAAAGTGGAGCAGTTATTTTGAATTTTATGCAACAAGATACAAAGCCAAAGATTTTTTGAATGAAGACAATGGAAGCAGATTTAGCAACAGCTTTTACAACCAATTATTGATGCGTCCTGAGATTAGAGCAACTTACAACTTAAACGCTGCCAATAATTTTATAGGAGGAATAGGTTTAAGCCATGAAACATTAGACAGAACAGATTTTACGATACAACCCAAATTTAATTCGCCTTACATTTACCTTCAATATGATGTAGATTTAAACGAAAAAATCAACCTTATCTTAGGAGCGCGTTTTGACAGTCACAACAAGTACAAGTCGCAATTTAGTCCAAAAGCTGCTATTAGATATGAAATAAGCAATAAGCTTGCTGTAAAAACTTCTATTGGCTATGGATTTAAAGTACCAGATTTTAGACAACTGTATTTCGATTTTACAAACGCTACAGTTGGCTATACTGTTTTAGGCTATAATGCTGTAAATACTGCTATTCCTAAACTTGAAGAACAAGGAGAAATAGCAAACATTGTAGTTCCTATTTCAGAATTTGAAAACGAGCTTAATCCTGAAAATTCTGTAAGCATAAATATTGGATTAGACTTTAAAGCATCACCTGAAATTAAGTTTAGCCTAAATACTTTTAGAAATAATATTGACGATTTAATAGACACGCGAGTAATAGCCAATAAAACCAATGGTCAAAATGTATTTAGTTACTATAATGTAAACAGGGTTTACACACAAGGATTAGAGTTTAATACAACTTGGAAACCAAGCTACAAACTTAAAATATCAGGAGGATATCAACTTTTGTTTGCCAAGGACAAAAATGCAGAAAAAGCATTTAAAAATGGCGAAGTATTCGCAAGAGAAAACCCAACTTCTCCCTCTTTTCAATTAAAAAAAGACGACTACTTTGGTCTGTATAACAGATCACGCCACATGGCTAATTTAAAGTTGTTTTATGATTTACCTCAATGGAATTTGGACACCAACCTTAGAGGAACTTATCGAAGTAAATATGGTCTTATTGATAGTAATGGAAACAGTTACTTAGATACTTATGACGATTTTGTTAATGGCTACACTATAATTGATTTTGCCATTAATAAAACCTTACACAACAACTATCAATTAGGTTTTGGCATAGATAACCTTTTCAACTTTACAGACACACAAAACATAAGCAATATTGCTGGACGAATTATATACGGAAAACTTAATATTCAATTTTAAATATGTAACTCTAAAATTATGAAATCGCAAATTCTTAAAAACAATTCAAAAACAATTAATAACATGAACAATACAATAAAACTATTTTCTCTATTAGTTCTTCTTATTTCTTTCGGATCTTGTACCACAGATGATGACAATACCCAATCATCTTTAGAAGTAGAAACCAATACAGTTAGCAATTTATATGCTCCGCAACAAGGAGGAATTGACCCAAATACAGGACAACCACTACCAGTTTCAGGCGAATTTATAAAATTTGATTTTGCCACTGGAGCATCTACTACAAGTGAAACAGATTGGGATATTGCATTTAGAGGCTCTACAATTATTGTTAATGGAGGTGAGTCTTTTGGAGCAACAGACGAACCTGAAAGAACTGGAGATGCAGCAGTTTATATTACTTCTGGCACTATGGCTTCAGTACAATTGGTAGACACGTCATTATTTATTCAAGATTCAACCGAAGGTTATGCCATAACTACTGGTAGTGGAAATGGCTGGTACACTTACAATCCATCAAACAATACCATTGCTCCTACTCCTGGAAAAATATTAGTATTTAAAACAAGAAATGGTCTATACGCAAAGGTTGAAATTTTAAGTTATTATAAAGATGCTCCTTCTGAAATTACACCAGAGATCGCTGCAAACGACTCAAGACACTACACGTTTAATTATGTTTATCAGCCTAACATGGGAGAAACAAGTTTTGAATAATTATCGTTTATCTAAAAATAAGTTTACCTAATAAACCAAGACCCTTGCTTTTTTAAGCGAGGGTTTTTAATGGTATTTATTGAAGATTTTAGAAGCCTCATTATAAGCACTTTCAAAACTCAAAGCATTTAAATTATTAGCCGCTTTTTTAGACGTAAAATAGGACAGTAATTTTTCGGTTGGCATATTCCCAGTAAGCTCATCTTTTGCCATTGGGCAACCTCCAAAGCCCTGAATAGCACCATCAAAACGTTTGCAACCAGCTAAATAAGCTGCATTCACTTTTTCAAACCATGTGCTTGGTGTGGTATGTAAATGCGCACCAAATTCAATGTCTGGATATTTTGGAATAAGATTAGAAAACAAATACTCTATGTTTTCAGGATTAGAACTTCCAATGGTATCGCTAAGAGATAAAATTTTTACTCCCATTTTACTCAACCGTTCTGTCCATTCTCCAACTATATCAACATCCCAAGGATCACCATAAGGATTACCAAATCCCATTGATAAATAAGCTACAACTTCTTTATTAGATTTGGCTGCAACATCCAAAATTTCTTGAAGTGTAACCACAGATTGAGCAATGGTTTTATGTGTATTACGCATCTGAAAATTTTCAGAGATTGAAAAAGGAAAACCCAAATAATCAATTTCATTGTACTGTGTTGCATCCATTGCTCCTCTTGTATTAGCAACGATAGCTAATAATTTGCTTTTTGTTTTTGACAAATCAAGTTGTGCTAAAACCTCAGCTGTATCAACCATTTGAGGAATCGCTTTTGGTGATACAAAGCTTCCAAAGTCAATAGTATCAAAACCTACTCGTAATAAAGACTGTATATAATGCACCTTATCTTCGGTAGATATAAAATCTTTTATGCCTTGCATAGCATCTCTTGGGCATTCAATGATTTTAATTTGGTCTGACATTACATTACTTAAGTCTGGTAAAAATACTACTATTTTTTAATCTTAAGTGTGGTTAAATATTCAATTTATTTAAAGAATATGTAAGGATTTTAATTTTTTTCATACAAAATATACAAAAGCTACTAACCATGAAAACAAGCATTGTATTTTTAAAATCTATCCAGTTATTACTTCTTTTTAATATTTCAGGGTTTTCTTTTGGTCAATCCATAGCAACTTATACTATTACCTTTACAGGAAACTGGAACGATACAGACCACAGCGATAATGGCATGATACCTTTACCAAGTAATGACCATTGGTCGAGTTTGGTTGGTGCAACGCACAACTCAAATGTAACATTTTGGCAACCAGGACAAATGGCCACTTTAGGTATAGAAGATGTTGCCGAAAGAGGTGATAATGATGAGTTTTTTAGTGAGGTTAATGCAGCTATATCTGATGGTAATGCTAATCAGTGGCTACAACAGTCGTTTAACCCAAATCATGCAATGGGAACCTCAACGCTAATGAATATTAGTGTTAGTGAAGATTTTCCATTACTAACATTAGTAACCATGATTGCGCCAAGTCCAGATTGGTTTGCAGGAATTCATGGTGTTTCTCTTAGAAATGGTGGAAGCTGGGAAACAAATTTATCAATAGACCTTTTTCCTTATGATGCTGGAACCGAAGATGGCACTATTTATGACACCAATAATCCTGCAACAACACCTCAAGAAAATATATCAAGCTTAATTAATGTTCCTCCTTTTAATGATAAAAAAGTGGCAACAATGACAATTACTTTAGAATCTGTATTAAATGTACCGAATAGTGATTTTAAATCTGGAATTACACTGAGTCCCAATCCAACAAGTAGCTCAATTTCTATTCAAAATAAAACTTCCGAACCTATTGACAATTTAAAGTTTTATGATGTTATTGGTAAATTAGTAAAGTCAGTAAATGTAAATTCAACACATACCAAAACGCAGCTTAATTTAGAAGATTTAAACTCTGGAATTTATTTGGTGAAAGTTACTTCAACTAAAGGAAATTCGTCGCTAAAAAAATTAGTGATTAATTAGCTCTACCTCTTTTTTAATATCGCTTTATTGATATCCTTTATAAGTTTAGGACCTTCATAAATAAATCCTGTATAGAGTTGCACCAAACTAGCTCCAGCATTTAGTTTTGCGAGTGCATCTTCAGCAGTATGAATACCTCCTACTCCAATAATTGGAAATGCCTTATTACTTTTTTCACATAAAAACTTTATCACTTCAGTTGAGCGCTGAGTTAGTGGTTTTCCACTCAATCCACCAACCTCTTCTCTATTTTCGCTCTGTAAACCTTCGCGAGAAATGGTTGTATTGGTTGCAATAACGCCATCAATTTTGGTTTCGGCAACAATATCTATTATGTCTAGCAACTGTTCGTTAGTTAAATCTGGAGCTATTTTTAAAAGTATTGGTTTTGCACTTCGACTGCGCTCAGTGTGACATTTTTCTTTATTTAGTTTTACCAGCTCCAACAATAATTTTGCCAATGGTTCTTTGTCCTGTAAAGCTCTTAAATTAGGTGTGTTTGGAGAGCTCACATTCACAACAAAATAATCAACATAATCAAACAAAGCATTGAAGCAAATTTTGTAATCTTCAACAGCATTTTCGTTTGGAGTTACTTTGTTTTTACCAATGTTTCCACCAATCAAAACACCTTTGTTTCGTTTTAATCTTTCTACAGCCTCTTCAACACCTCCATTATTAAAACCCATTCTATTAATGATTGCAGAATCGGCTTTAAGCCTAAACAAACGTTTTTTCGGATTTCCAGCTTGTGGTTTTGGCGTTAAAGTTCCTATTTCAATAAAACCAAATCCAAAATTACTCAACTCATTAAATAACTTTGCATCTTTATCAAAACCAGCCGCAAGTCCAACTGGATTTTTAAATGTCAATCCAAATAATTCTCGTTCTAAACGCTTGTCATTTACAGAATAAATACTCTTGAATAAAGCAGAAAAACCAGGGATTTTAGAAAAAAATCTTATTGCCGAAAACGTAAAATGGTGAACTTTCTCTGGATCGAAGCAAAATAAAATTGGTCGTATTAAAACCTTGTACATGGAGTATGTTTTGATTGCAAAAATAAGTCAATTTAAAAGAACAAAAAAGAAACAAGTATAAGACTTGGCACTTCAAAAAGGGTTCATTATTTTTGATCAAATGCACTAACCAATGTTAAACAAACAACATATCCTAAATCGTTTTTTAAGTTACGTTACTATTGATACTGAAAGTGATCCAAATAGTGAAACTACTCCAAGCTCGGCAAAGCAATGGGATTTAGCCAATAAATTATATGACGAACTCATAGCTATTGGGATGAGTGATGTGAGTATAGACGACAATGCTTACATAATGGCAACCTTGCCTAGCAATGTTGAACACGATGTGCCAACCATTGGGTTTATTTCTCATTTTGATACCTCTCCAGATTTCACAGCAGCTAATGTAAAGCCTCAAGTTATTGAGAATTACAATGGCAAAGACATCATTTTAAATAAAGATGAAAACATTGTTTTATCTCCTGATTATTTTGAAGATTTATTGCTTTATAAAGGCCAAACCTTAATCACTACAGATGGCACAACCTTGCTTGGAGCAGATGATAAAGCTGGTATTTGTGAAATAATGAGTGCTATGGAATATCTTATTAATCATCCTGAGATCAAACATGGCACTATTAAGGTTGGTTTTACTCCAGATGAGGAAATAGGTAGAGGAGCTCATAAATTTGACGTTGAAAAATTTGGAGCCAATTGGGCTTACACCATGGATGGCAGCCAAGTTGGCGAACTGGAATACGAAAACTTTAATGCAGCTGGAGCTAAAGTAAAGTTTATCGGAAAAATTGTACATCCAGGTTATGCCAAAGGTAAAATGATAAACTCTATGTACTATGCAACCGAGTTTATAAATGCTTTACCACGATTAGAAACTCCAGAACATACTGAAGGCTATCAAGGCTTTTTTCATTTGTATGCTATGAATGGAAAGGTTGAAGAAACTACTTTACAATACATTATTCGCGACCACGATTTCGATAAGTTTGAAGCCAGAAAAGCTTTGATGCAAAAGATAGTTGATGACATGAACGACAACTACAACAGAACAGTTGTTGAAATAGAAATCAAAGACCAATATTTCAACATGAAAGAAAAGGTTGAACCTGTCATGCATATTGTAGATATTGCAGAAGATGCGATGAAAGCTCTAAATATTGAACCTATTATAAAACCTATTCGTGGTGGAACAGATGGTTCTCAGTTAAGTTATAAAGGTTTACCTTGTCCTAACATTTTTGCTGGAGGTCACAATTTTCATGGTCGTTATGAATATGTACCTTTAGAAAGTATTCTTTTAGCAACCAAGCTGATTTGTAAAATAGCTGAACTCACTCAAGAACGTTATCAATAAAACATGAACATTGCAGAACAACTTCAAAAAAACAAATTTGTATTTCAATCGTTGCTTGAAGGTGTTCAACCTGAACTGATAATTTGGCGACCAAGACCAGATAAATGGTGCTTACTGGAAATTGTTTGCCATTTGTACGACGAAGAGCAATTTGATTTTAGATTTAGAGCACAATGGGTTTTAGAGCAACCCAACACACAACCACCTCCTTTTAATCCTTTGGATTGGGTTAATGACCATAAATACATGGAACAGGATTACAATGATATAGTAAAAAAGTTTTTAAACGAACGACAAACATCAATTGCTTGGTTGCAAAATTTACAAAACCTCAATTGGGATAATTACTATATACACCCAAAACTTGGAAAAGTAACAGCTAAACATTATTTAGATAACTGGTTGGCACATGATTATTTGCACATAAGGCAAATTATAAAACAAAAGTTTGATTTTTTAAGCAGCCAAACCAATGAAAATTTGGAGTATGCTGGGATTTGGTAAACTTGACTTTATCAGAAAAAAAGCCGAACTTCGTTTAACAGTCGATAAACTTCAATTAAAACTGAATTTATCTTAACATTGTAGCAAATTTGAAAACATCATGAAAAAAATATTACTCCTAATCACTTTATCAATATTCTGTTTTGGTTTTTCACAAAATAATTCAATCCCTGAAATCGGAAAAACGCTGACTGAATCACTTTCCGAAAATAATTTGACTAAATTCAAGTCAATCCTATTTTCTAAAGAAATGTTTCTTGAAATAATGGCTGAAAACATACCTAAAGAAACTGATGAAAAAAAGAAAAAAGAAATACTTGAAACTATTGATAAAAATTATGAAAGTCAATTTACTTCAGCTTTCGAAACGAATTTTTCAATGTTACAGCTTAAATTAGAAAACTTTGACATCAATCTTGATAAACTGAATTATGAAATTGTAAAAGTTGACAATCCTGATGCTCATAAAAATGATCCAAAAATAATTCACGCATCTATTTCTCATCCGAAATTTAAGCATCTTTATTTTTACGTTAATGAATACAAACAAAAGTGGTATTTGTCAATGCCGAAAATCGATATAACTGATTCTGAATTGAAAATATATTAAAAACTTGCTACAACAATGGCTATAATTCATTGCGTTTGAATTCCTGATCGGAATTCATTGCAATTTGCTATCTTTCTGTTACGGCGGAAAATCATAGCTGATTTTCCGCAACGAGCCATACACAAACCGTAAACGAAACTCAAAACCATGAAAAAAGTAACATCAGTGGAAGAATATATTGAAAACCATGAGCATTTTAGTGAGGCTTTAACTTTGCTTCGCAACATCATTAATAAAACTGAACTTAATGAAACCATAAAATGGAGCGCTCCTGTTTACGATTTAGAGGGTAAAAATGTAGTTGGTTTAGGTGCTTTTAAAAATCATTTTGGCATTTGGTTTTTTAATGGTGTTTTTTTAAAAGATGAGCTTAATTTGTTGGTTAATGCCCAAGAAGGTAAAACCAAAGCTTTGAGACAAATGCGTTTTGAGAGTATTAGCGATATTAATAAAGATGCTGTTTTGGCTTATGTAAAAGAAGCCATAAACAACCAAAAAGCTGGTAAAGAAATAAAGCCAGACCGAAGCGAAAAGAAAACTGTTATTCCACCAGAACTACAAACTGAATTGGATAATGATAAAGCACTACATTCAAGTTTTAACGAGTTAACACCATCAAAACAACGCGAATATTGTGAGTATATAGCAACTGCCAAACGCGAACCTACAAAACTAAGCCGATTGAAGAAAATTAAACCAATGATTTTACAAGGTATTGGCTTAAATGATAAGTATAAGAATTGCTAGATGCTGGATGACTAATGACTAATGACTAAATTAAAAAAGCTTCAAAAGTATAAACCTTTGAAGCTTTTTATTTATTGATAATATTTCTATTATTTTTTTACAGCAGGTGCATTTAGATTTTTACTCATTTCCATTGAAATGGCTGAACGTTCAAACTTAATTTTCCCAGCTTGAGTTTCAATAACACAAGCATTGTCTGTAAGTTCAAAAATTTTGCCATGCATTCCGCTTTTGGTAATCACATTGTCACCTCGCTTTAATTCTGCTGCAAACTTCTTTTCTTGTTTAGCACGCTTCATTTGTGGTGCTATCATAAAGAAATACACTACAGCAAACATTAAAATAAAAGGCGCAAATTGTCCTAATCCTTCCATTAAAAGCTATTAATTGTGATTATGACCTTAATGACCAGGCTGAGTACTTGACTGTACTTGAGAAACTGCTGCTGGAGTATTTGTAGCTCCATCTTTCTTTACGAAAGCTTTAATTTTTACAGTTTCTTTACCAGCTTCAGTATTTGATGTTACAGTAACTGTTTTAGACGTGTTACCATTTCCTTTACCATTAAACTTAACAGTAAATTGTGCAGAAGCTCCAGGAGCTAAAGGCTCTTTACTCCAGTCTTGTGGCACAGTACATCCACAGGTACTTTTAATATCTGTGATAACTAAAGGTGCTTTTCCAGTATTAGTGTAAGAAAACACAGTCTCAACTGGTGTACCATCTTCAATTTCACCAAAATCGTGCTCAGACTTATCAAATGTAAGCACTGGGAAATCAGCATTCACAGCATCTCTATCAGCTGCTTCAGCCACATTTTCTGATTTAATTTTTGTAGTTGCATCTTCTTTACAAGATGTAAAGGCAACCATACATAAGGCAGATAATCCTAAAATTACTTTTTTCATGTTATTCATTTTTAGTCGTTTATCTTTGATAAACATTTGGGTTATAATTTAATTTTTGGTCAATTTTTGGGTATAAATGTACTAAAAAAACTTTATATCAATCCTCTACCCACTTTATTTAACGTTCTTTTATCATTATATTCCTTAACCAATTTGTCTAAAATTCCATTAATAAACACACTACTTTTTGGTGTAGAATACTCTTTGGCTATCTCTATATACTCATTAATAGTAACCTTTACAGGGATTGAAGGAAACTTCTTAAACTCACAAATTGCCATTTGTAACAATACAAAATCGATGTTTGCAATACGATCTTTGTCCCAATTTTGTGTTTTTTCTTCTATTTCTTCTGAAAAAGCTGACAAATTGAGCATTGTTTTCTTTAAAAGATCAACCGCATAAACTCTATCTTCATCATCTTTAATTAATTTTGGAATAAAATGACTTTGATTTGAATTAGCTTTATTTTTTCTTAAAAGCTTAAGAATTGCAGTATTTACAACTGGTAAATCGTCTATCCAAGTAATGTTTTTATCTTCTAGATAGTCGTACAGCTTTTCATTTGGTGCTACAATTTCCTTAAAAAAGTCAATAACAAATTCCTTATCTTCTTTAAAGGTAGAAACTTTTGTACTCATATAATCTTTATAGAGCTCACTAGAAATAAGCTCTTTAAAAATAACATCAACATATTCACCATCAAGCTCCCAGAAGTTAAGTTTTCTCTTTTCCAAGACTTCACTTAATTGAGTATTGTTTTTTAATTGAAGTAATACTTCGTTATTGATGAACTTCCTGTTAGGGTTTTTTTCCTCTTGAGTTGCTAAATGTTTTTGCTGAGATTTTTGAAGATGTGTTTCTGCCTTTTTGTGGACCTCTATTAAGAGTGTTATGAGAGCAAAATAAAGATCTAACATGCTATCAATACTTTTAAGTAAAAAGCGTTCGTCTTTTTTTAAATCATCACTTTCATTGCCCTTAAAGGCATAAATAATTTGCATGACTTTGATACGAATGTGACGTCTATTAAGCATATTAAAGAACTTTTAAATCAAAATATAGAGGCGAAAAACCAATGTCTTTCGCCTCGCAAAAATAAGATTATTTTTAAATTTTAAATAGAATTAGCTTTTTTTCGGTCTTCTATTCTACCTTTAGCAATACTTACAGCTGCTTGGTTGGTTGTTATCCCATTTTTAGCTGCACTTTCTAATATTTCAATGGTAGTATTGTAAATGTTTTCTGTTTTACGCATAATTTCGTGCTTATCGTAGCCTTCAAGTTCTGCATAAACATTAATGATACCTCCAGCGTTAATTAAAAAATCTGGCGCATAAACAATGCCTCTCTCTTGTAAAATAGCACCATGTTTTGCTTCAACAGCCAACTGATTGTTTGCTGCTCCAGCAATAACTTGAGCTTTTAATTTATAAATGGTATCATCATTTACAGTAGCTCCTAAAGCACAAGGTGCATAAATATCCATATTTTCTGAATAAATATCATTACCTGTATAAATAGAAGCTCCAAACTTCTTACTCACAGCCTCAAGTCGTTCTTGGTTTATATCAGCAATTACAACCTTGGCTCCTTCATTAGTTAAATGTTCTACTAAAGATTCTCCAACATGACCAATGCCTTGAACATAAACTAGTTTATCTTCTAAAATATCGCTTCCAAATTTAAACTTTGCGGCAGCCTTCATTCCCATATAAACACCATAAGCTGTGATTGGAGAAGGGTTTCCAGCTCCACCTTTTTCTTCTGAGATTCCTGTAACATAAGGTGTTACTTCACGAACCAAGTCCATGTCAGCTGTTTCCATACCAACATCTTCGGCTGTGATATACTTACCGCTTAAAGAGTGCACAAACTCACCGAATTTTTTCATTAATTCTGGAGTTTTTTGTGTTTTGGCATCACCAATAATTACGGCTTTCCCTCCACCTAAATTAAGTCCAGTAATGGCAGCTTTAAAAGTCATACCTCTAGACAGTCTCAATACATCGTTTAAAGCTTCCCATTCATTAGCATAATTCCACATTCTAGTTCCTCCTAAAGCAGGTCCCAAAACTGTATTATGTATTCCAATAATTGCCTTTAATCCTGTATCTTTGTCGTTGCAAAAAACAACCTGTTCGTGATTATCAAAAGAAAGTTGTCCAAAAACTGGATCAGCTTTTTTAATTTCATCGGCTTTAATAACGTCTGATATCATTTAAAAAAATAGTATTTAAAAAATTTTGTGTTATTGTCAATCATTTAATAACAGCGTGCAAAATTAACAGAATATTAGAGTATTTACAACAAAATAGAATATAAATTGCGATACTGTCAATAAGATAGATTTTTAGCAAAAAATATAAATGAAAGAATTACAGCACATTAATAAATACTTCTATAAGTATAAGTTCAGCCTTTTATTCGGTGTTTTAATTACTATAGCAGCAAAAATTTTCTCACTCTTTACACCACGACTTGTTGGTGATTCCATTACTGTAGTATCAAAAAATATTAAAGGAGAACTACCTGATGAGTTATTTAAATCTGAACTCCTTTTAAATATTATCTATTTAATTGGTGCTGCAGTTATTGCAGGAATCTTAACCTTTTTGATGAGGCAAACCATTATTAAAGTGTCTCGTTTAGTAGAATTTGATTTAAAAAATGAAGTCTACCAACAATATCAACGTTTGTCACTTAACTTTTATAAAAAGAATAGAACTGGAGACTTAATGAACAGAATTAGTGAAGATGTTGGTAAGGTTCGTATGTATGTTGGTCCAGCAATTATGTATTCCTTAAACATGATTACCTTATTTATAGTAGCCATGTTTTATATGTTTAGTAAAGCACCAACACTAGCTTGGTATACTATACTACCTTTACCTATACTTTCTGTAACGATATACTTATTAAGTAAACAGATACACAAACGCAGTACTATTGTACAAGAATATTTATCAAAGCTTTCAACTTTTGCTCAAGAATCTTTTAGTGGAATTTCAGTTATAAAAGCCTATGGAATAGAAGGTCAAACTAATATTGCTTTTCATGAGTTATCTAATCAAAGTAGACAAAAACAAATAAGCTTAACACAAGTTCAAGCTTTATTTTTCCCTATGATGATTTTGCTTATTGGTGTGAGTAACTTATTAGTTATTTATATTGGAGGATTACAATACATCAATGGTGAAATTGAAGATTTTGGCACCATTGCAGAGTTTATTATTTACGTGAACATGCTTACTTGGCCAGTAGCTATTTTGGGTTGGGTCACATCAATAATACAGCAAGCTGAAGCGTCTCAAAAACGTATTAACGAGTTTTTGAAAGAAGAACCACAAATAAAAAATACTGTTGCAAATCCAACAAAAATCATTGGAGATATTGAGTTTAAAAATGTATCCTTTACTTATGAAGACACTAATATACAAGCTCTAAAAGATGTAAGTTTTACAATAAAACATGGTGAAACTTTAGCTATACTTGGAAAAACAGGTTCAGGGAAATCTACAGTTTTAGATTTAATTGGAAGGCTATATGATATAGACAAAGGTTCGATAACTATTGATGGTAATGTAATAAATAATGTCAATCTAAACAGTCTAAGAGAAAGCATTGGATATGTCCCTCAAGATGCTTTTTTGTTTTCAGACAGTATAAAAAACAACATAAAATTTGGTTATGTTGATGCTTCAGATAACGATGTCATTGAAGCAGCCAAAAATGCAGTGGTACATAAAAATATTGTAAAGTTTAAAAAAGGCTATGATACTGTTTTAGGTGAACGAGGTATTACACTTTCTGGAGGACAAAAACAACGCGTTTCAATTGCAAGAGCCATTATAAAAAACCCAAAACTATTGTTGTTAGATGATTGTTTAAGTGCAGTTGACACAGAAACAGAAGAAAAAATATTAAAAAATTTAGCCAAAGTTTCAAAAGATAAAACAACCATAATTGTAAGCCACAGAATATCTTCTGCTAAAAATGCAAACAAAATTATTGTTCTAGATGATGGAAAAGTAATTCAGGAAGGTACACATGAAATGCTTGTAAATATTGATGGATACTACAAAGAACTGTACTTAAACCAGCTTAGTGAAACTTCAAGTTTGAATTAATCACTCATAGTTTCCTACTCTATTATTACCACAAAACTGTTAAGACTAAAAAGAAATGACTCAATTAGTTGGTTGCTATATATTTTTTTTAGATTTTTGAGATTCAAAATTTAAAACAACTTAACATAACAACTATGAGTAATAATGACATGATGGAGAAAGAAGAAATTTTTTCGAAGGTACTAAGAGCAGGAAGAAGAACCTATTTTTTTGATGTAAGAGCTACTAAAGCAGGAGATTATTATTTAACAATTACTGAAAGTAAAAAATTTACAAACGATGATGGTTCATTTCATTATAAAAAACACAAAATCTATTTATACAAAGAGGATTTTGCCGAATTCAATGGTATTTTAGCTGAAATGACAGATTATATTTTTGACGAAAAAGGAGAAGAAGTTATCAGTGAACGTCATCAAAAAGATTTCAAAAAAGAAGATTATAATGACGCAGAAGGAGACTCAGATGATGAAACAAGATCAACTGAAAGCTTCACTGATGTCGATTTTGATGATATTTAACCCTTAAGAAATTCTTAAAAAACAAAAAACCGATGCAAATACGTATCGGTTTTTTTATATTTATACTTTAACTAACCAAAAAGATGAAAAAACTTTTATTTTGCTTAATCATAAGCACATTTGCACAAGCCCAAAACAATATCGATTTATCGTATTACCTACCTCAAAATGTAACTTATAACCAAAACATTCCAACACCTCAAAGTGTAGTTGGGCACCAAGTTGGTGAATGGCACATTACGCATGATAAGTTAGTACAATATATGTATACACTGGCTAATGCTTCAAATAGAATTACCATAGAAAACAGAGGAAGTACTTTTGAGGGAAGACCATTGTTGCTATTAACTATAACATCACCAAAAAACCATCAAAATATTAATGCGATTCAAAAGGCACATATGGAAGGCACTCAAAGCAATGATGCTAATGTTTCTAATAGACCAATAGTGGTTTATCAAGGCTTTTCTATCCATGGAAACGAGCCAAGTGGTGCCAATGCTGGATTGTTAGCTGCTTATTATTTGGCTGCTGCACAAGGACCTGAAATTGATAAAATGCTTGACAATACAATAATTTTGTTTGATCCTTCATTTAATCCTGACGGTTTACAGCGATTCGCATATTGGGCTAATACCAATAAAAGCATAAACTTAAATCCAGATCCAAACGATAGAGAATATGATGAAGTTTGGCCTGGAGGACGAACCAACCACTACTGGTTTGATATGAATAGAGATTGGTTGCCTGTACAACTTCCAGAGTCTCGTGTGAGATTGGAAACTTTTCATAATTGGTACCCAAATATTTTAACAGATCATCATGAAATGGGAACCAATTCAACTTTCTTTTTTCAGCCTGGAATACCTTCAAGAACGCATCCTCTTACTCCCAAGCTAAACCAAGAATTAACTGCAAAAATTGGTAATTTCCACGCTAAAGCATTAGACAAAATAGGTTCGTTCTATTATACTGAAGAAAATTACGACGATTTTTATTATGGCAAAGGTTCTACCTTTCCAGACATTAATGGAGGTATAGGCATTTTATTTGAACAAGCTAGTTCACGTGGACATATGCAGGAAAGTGATAACGGAATACTGACATTCCCATTTACCATTCGTAATCAATTTACAGCTGCACTTTCAACTTTGGAAGCTGCACATAGTATGAGAGAAGAAATTTTAACTTATCAAAACAACTTTTTTAAAAATGCAAGAGCTGAAGCTACAAGGGAAGCCAATAAAGCCATTGTTTTTGGTGATGAAAAAGATGCTGCTAAAACCTATCATTTAGCCGAAATTTTAAAACGTCATAAAATAAAATTCCACGAAGTAAAAGAAGATTTTACAGCCAATGGAAAACGTTTTAAAAAGGGATATAGTTACATCGTACCAAAAAATCAAAAACAAACTCGCTTAATCAATGCGATGTTTGAAAAACGTACCATTTTTGAAGATAGCTTGTTTTATGATATTTCTGCGTGGACATTTCCTTTAGCCTTTAATGTTGACTATGCCGAAAATATTTCAACAACTAATGCAGGTCCAGAAGTTACAGACCTAAAACATAAGGCTGGTAGTGTTTCTGGAATGAGCAATTATGCATATTTAATGGAATGGCATGAGTATTATACGCCAAAATTACTTAACCAATTACTTAACGATGGTTTGAGAGCCAATGTTGGAATGCAACCCTTTAGCATGAATGGTGTAAATTATGATTACGGCACCATAATGATACCTGTTCAAAATCAAAACAAGAATGCTTCAGAACTTCATAAATATTTAACAAAATTAGCTCAAGAAAGTCATGTAACTATTAATGCAGTTAGCACAGGTTTAACTCAAGGTATTGATTTGGGTAGTAATCAATTTAGAGCCTTAACTGCACCAAAAATTGCCTTATTGGTTGGTGAAGGTATTTCTAGTTACGATGCTGGCGAAATATGGCATTTATTTGACACGCGTTATGATATAACTGTTACTAAATTAGATACTAAAACTATTGGTTGGGCAGATTTAAGCAGATACAATACGATTATTGTACCAAGCGGTAGACTTGATGACAACGACTCCAAAAAAATAAAAGAATGGGTTCAGAATGGAGGAACACTTATTGCTTATAAAAGTGCCTTAAACTGGTTAAATTCTAAGGAAATAGCCAAGCTTGATTTTAAGAAAATGGAGTTGATCGGCAAGAATATTTCTTATGAGCAAAGAGGAGATTTTAGAGGTGCTCAAGTAATTGGAGGTGCAATTTTTGAAGCCATTACTGATAGATCACATCCCATAAATTTTGGGTATAAAAACGACAAAATTTCGTTGTTTAGAAACACAACTATTTTTATGAAACCTGACAAAAACAGTTACAACAACCCTATTCAATATACCAAACGACCTATTGTAAGTGGTTATATTTCAAAACAAAATTTAGATAGTATTGGCAATACTGTGCCTTTACAAATTAAAGGTTTAGGTCGAGGTAATGTTGTAGCATTTACAGACAATACCAACTTTAGAGCTTTTTGGTATGGAACCAACAAACTGCTAATGAATGCTATTTTCTTTAGAGACGAATTATAACTTAACAGCTAATAAGGCTATCAGCAAAACAGATATTAAATAAATTAATCCAAAGGTTAATGTTGAAAGTAATGTAATCACTATTAGACATATACATATAAATATTGGAACCAGAGTTAAAGCTACTGCAAAACGAAATGTAGAAATAAACTCTGGTTCTTCTATTTTAGGTTTTACTAGATATTTCCAAATTAAATAAGGAACGAAAATATTAATGATTAAAAGTAGTTTAAAGAAAGACCGAATAGGATTACTTCTACTTTTTTCTTTTGTAACACAGGTTTCAAAATTAGATTGAATACAATGATTCACTTCCATTGGTTTTAGATAATCAACATTTAAAGCATCCAATTTCTGTAATATTTCATGGTAATTATTTTCAGGAATATTGGTGGTTAGTTCAGACAGTTCTGTTTTAATTCGTTCTTTTAAATTTATTACAGATTCATTTCTGTCTTCAGAAACAAAGGATTGTGCCGAAATAGATTCGCCAAAATACATCGCTGCACTATCAGGAAAACCAACTGCATTTACAAAGTTGAGTCCAACAGGAACTAGTTGAATATCTAAATCTGGGTATTTATCTAAAGTATCATAAACGATTCGTGTAAAACCTTTACTTAACGGTCTAACACGCCTTGCTAAATTATGACTACCTTCAGGGAAAATTACAACTGCCTCGTTTTTATTCAAAACTTCAGTGCACATTTCAAAAATGGCATTATTGTTTGTTAAGTTACTCCAACCATCACGTATTCTATACACAGGAAGCATCTGTAAACTCTTCAATAGTTTGCTTACCATTGGTTTTTTAAACACTGCTGCACGTGTTAAAAAATAGGAAAACCTACCACATTTTGTGGCAATAAGTAGAGCATCCAACAACGCATTCTGATGATTCGCTAAAAGTAAAACAGCTGTGTCTTTTGGCACATTATCGACACCAACAACATCTACTTTTTTAAAATAAAAGAACATGCCAATGCGCAAATAGGTTCTTACACTATGCAGCCAAAGTTTCTTCAATAGATCTGTTTTTTTGTTTAGACCAATAGGTTGCCAAAAGCAATCCTGAAACAATATGCCAAATACCCCAAAATGCTGCTAATATTGCCATTCCTCCAAGTCCATTAAAAAATGTAAAAATGAGTAATAACCCTAAGCCAGAATTCTGTATTCCAGTTTCAATGGCCAAAGTTTTCTGATTCTTAAAAGACAATCCAAGTGCTCTGGCTACAAAAAAGCCAAGTAAAATAGCTAAAAGATTATGACCAATACCAATGTACAAGACATGATGAATATAGTCGTTAAAAATATCAAGGTTATTGGAAAAAGCAATAATTACAATGGCAACAAAAACAATAATGGATAATGGTTTTAGAAAACTAGAAAGTTTAATCGCCAAAGTTTCATTTTTATGTCTTAGTACCATACCTAAAACCAATGGAATCCCTAAAATCATAAGCACCACTTTTACTAACTCCAAAGGCTCTATGGCAACGGTTTTTAAAATCTCAGAGGTTGGTTCATATAAATTTCCATAAAACTGAAAATTAAAAGGTGTCATAAACATGGCTAAAAAAGTAGCAAATGCAGTTAAGCTAACAGATAATGCTGTGTTCCCTTTTGCCAAATGTGTCATAAAGTTTGAAATATTGCCTCCAGGACATGCTGCAACCATAATCATTCCCAATGCAATACTAGGTTGTGGTTTAATGACAATAACTAAAATAAAAGTAAGTAATGGCAATAAAATAAATTGAGACAAAATACCAATTAAAACCAACTTTGGTTGTTTAAAGAGTCTTTTAAAATCCTCGATCTTAATGCCAAGAGCAACTCCAAACATCACAACTGCAAGCGCAATGTTAAGGACCCAAAGTCCTCCACTATCAAAATTTATTTGAACATGATCAAGATCTTCCATTAATCTTAAGATACTGTTGAACCATTTTTTACTTTATGCTCTGGCTTGAGTAAAATAACATCTTTCCCATCAACTGCTCCCATAACCAAGCATTCACTCATAAAATTAGCAATTTGCTTTTTGGGAAAGTTAATAGTTGAAACTATTTGCCTTCCTAAAAGCTCTTCTTTGGTATAGATTGTAGTAATTTGAGCAGAAGATTTTTTGATGCCTAAATCTCCAAAATCTATAGTTAATTGATAAGCAGGATTTCTGGCTTCAGGAAAATCATCAACTTCTATAATAGTTCCAACACGTAAATCAACCTTCGTAAAATCGTCAAAGTTTATAGTAGCACTCATTAGTTTTAGCAGTTAGTTAGACGTTGAATATATAAATTTTAATTTATAATAAAAGGTTCTGCTTTTGATTCTTTATTTTTGATTGAAATAATAAACCCACACATTTTGGCACAAACTCCTTCAAACATGTTACCACTTGGCACATTTGCACCTCAATTTGAATTGATTAACACTATTAACAACAAATTTGTTAGTCTTCAAAAAAGCAAAGGCAGTAAAGGCACTGTCATCATGTTTATCTGTAATCATTGTCCTTTCGTGGTACATGTTAATGAAGCTTTGGTTGCAATAGCTAACCATTACCAAAAGGAAGGTATAAACTTTATAGCCATTTCAAGTAATGATGCTACAAAATATCCACAAGATGCTCCAGACAAAATGAAGGCACATGCGCTTAGCAATAACTATCCATTTCCTTATTTGTATGACGAATCTCAAGACATAGCAAAGGCTTATGATGCAGCTTGCACTCCAGATCTCTATGTGTTTGATGCAGAACTAAAATTGGTTTACAGAGGACAGTTAGACGATTCACGTCCAGGAAACAGTATTCCTGTTACTGGAAACGATTTAAGACATGCATTGGAATGCCTATTGAACAATACTGAAAACACCAAACCTCAGAAGCCAAGCATTGGTTGTAATATTAAGTGGAAAGAATAAAAAATCATAACCAACTTTTCATTTAATTTGTAGCATACATCGCAACAATGAAACAAAGCAAAAAACCTGCAGCACTTGGATTTATATTTGTAACCTTATTGATTGATGTTATTGGTTGGGGAATTATCATTCCAGTAATTCCTGCACTCATTGAAGAGCTTATTCAAGGCGACATCAGTGAAGCTGCCAAAGTTGGTGGTTGGCTTACTTTTGCCTATGCTATTGTACAGTTTATCTTCGCTCCTATTATTGGAAATCTAAGTGATCGATTTGGAAGACGTCCTATCATATTAATGTCGCTCTTTGGGTTTTCATTAGATTACCTCCTACTTGCCTTTTCTCCTACAATTACATGGCTTTTTGTTGGTAGAATTATTGCTGGAATAACTGGAGCTAGTATTACAACTGCTAGTGCGTACATTGCAGACATTAGCACAGCTGAAAATAAAGCCAAAAATTTTGGTCTTATTGGCGCAGCTTTTGGTTTAGGATTCATAATTGGACCAGTAATAGGAGGCTTATTAGGACAATATGGATCTAGAGTTCCCTTTTATGCTACAGCTATTTTATGCATGCTCAACTTTTTATATGGTTATTTTATTTTACCTGAATCTCTTCCTAAAGAAAACCGAAGAGCTTTTGATATTAAAAGGGCAAATCCAATAGGTAGCTTTCTTCATCTAAAAAAATATCCAACGCTAATTGGTTTGGTCTTAGCAGTTTTTATTTTGTACACTGCTTCTCATGCCATTCAAAGCAACTGGAGTTATTTTACAATGTATCAATTTGATTGGGATGAAAAAATGGTTGGGCTTTCTCTTGGTGCTGTTGGTTTATTGGTTGGGCTAGTACAAGGTGTGCTTATTAGATGGATTAATCCTATTTTAGGTAATGAAAAAAGTATTTATGTTGGTATGGCATTATATAGTATTGGTATGTTTTTATTTGCTATAGCTAGCGAAAGTTGGATGATGTTAGTGTTTTTAATTCCTTATTGTTTAGGAGGAATTGCTGGACCAGCGTTTCAAGCCATTATTTCTAATCAAGTTCCTCCAAATGAGCAAGGCGAAATTCAAGGTACTTTAACAAGCGTTATGAGTGCGTCAGCTATTGTTGGACCACCATTAATGACTGGAGTTTTCTTTTATTACACTAATAAAGATGCTAATTTTATATTTGCTGGAGCTCCTTTTATATTAGCATCAATATTAATGATATTAAGTACAGTTTTAGCGTATTTAGCTCTAAGAAAAAAGCATAAATGATTTCAATTTTCAATCTATGATACAGTTGATTAAAACAAACTCTAATAATGAAGATTTTATAAAGCTCGTGAGTTTTTTAGATGCTGAACTTGCAATTAAAGATGGTAAAGACCATGCTTTTTATCATCAATTTAATGGTATTGCTAATCTCAATCATGTTGTAGTTGCATACAAAAATGAACAAGCCATTGGTTGCGGTGCTATAAAACCTATTAACGATTCAGCAATGGAAGTAAAACGTATGTTTGTACCTGAAAGTGCTCGTGGATTAGGTATTGCTACAAAAGTTTTAAAGGAATTGGAAGTTTGGGCAAAAGATTTAGGTTATAAAAAATGCATATTGGAAACTGGCAAAAAACAAGTTGAAGCTATTGCACTTTATAAAAAATGCAACTACAATATCATTCCAAACTATGGGCAATATCAAGGTGTAGAAAATAGCATTTGTTTTGAAAAGCAATTATAACCAGCCCTTGCGTTTTAATAAATTTTCAATATGTGCAAAATGGTGATTACTATGCCAAGCATAAATGCCTATATTTTGCTTTAAAAACACTTCGTTGTTATGCTCAGGATGAATAAAGCTCAGGTTGAGTTGTTCTTCGCTTAAGGATTTCAACAAATACACCAACTTATAATGTACAGCCTTTAAATGATTTAATGACATTTGTATCGGAGCTGTTTTAGCATCTTCTAATTCTGCCCAAAGATGTTCATAATAATACTTAATAACTGGTTTATCCTCTGTTAAAGCCCATTTAAAGCGAATATAACTGTGATGGTGACTGTCGGAAACATGATGTACAACTTGCCTTACTGTCCAACCTTCAGGTCGATAAGGTGTGTCTAACTGAGCATCAGACAAATTGCTAACTAATTTTTCCAATCGATTTGGAAAATGTTCTAACACAGAAATCCAATCTTCAATATGTGCTTTAGAAATTTCGTCTGGACATTCAAACTTTCCAATTGGATATTTAAGTTGTTCTAATTGTCGTGTTGTCATAGGATAAATATAATGACAAATTCAACATTATTTTTTAGCAAACCTTAAAAAATCTTCAACGCTTTCAGAATGAATTCTGATAAAATAAACACCTTGAGGGAAGGTGCTTATATTAATCTTTTCGAAAGAGGTGTCCTCAGAGGTGTTTTCGAACATTAAACGACCTCTTACGTCTATAACTTCTATCTTTAATTTAGAAATATTATGTTTGAACTCTAAATTCACCTCATCTGAACTTGGATTAGGATACAATTTTATTCCATTGGGATTAAAATCTTCAACAGAAAGCGTAACGGTTGATGCTGAACTGCTTACAACTGTACTTGTTAGAGTGTCATCGATAGATTTACCTATAACCTTGAACCAAATCTCATCAGTTTCTGAAATTGGAGGATTTGACCAAGTATATGAATTGCTTGTTAATCCTTGAGCAATCGGTAAAAATGAGTTTTGGTTATCAATACTATATTCTAAATCATAGCCAATTGGTCTACCATCGTCAGGGTTGTTAAGTTCCCAAGTTATTGGCACACTTGCATCATATATACCTTCAGTTGGACTGGTAATTGTCATGTCTGGATGTTCATAATGATGCAACAATTCTGTAAAACCAACTCCAGTTACTGCATTTCCGTTTATGGTTCCACTGATAGAGGTAGCTCCTTCAAAAAACCTGAAAGGTAAAGTAACTTCTGTAGTATTGTTTAAGGATGTAATAGTTAAATCTATATCGTCTTGATCGTTTGATGTTAAACGCCATTGTTGTGAATAACAATTCACCTCATCTGGAGTACAAAAAAACGCTAAACGTTCTATTTCAAAACTACTGGTTGTATATTGATTATACTCATCTACATAGGCAGATAATATTCTGTATTTATCATTATCAGGAATTTGTCGATCTGGAGTAAAAATATTCCATAAGTTAATATCCATTCCATTTGATAATTGCATACTAAACCACTCGTATTTTTCGCCAGTTAAAGGATTAAAATCGCCATATTGTCTATCTATCCAAGCGCTTCCTGTAACGGTTTCGGTAGTTCCGTTTACGGTTAACGAACCTGAAAGAGTGTTCCCAGTTTGTGAGTAGTAATACGTATAATTAACACTGCCTTGTTCTAAATAACCATCATCTCCTAATATAAGTGGTCGTTTTGTTGTAACCAATTCAAAATCTAGAGTGACTCCGCCTCCTGAAGCATAAACTTCATATTCAAAAGGGATGATATTATTGCCTCCATCCAGCTTATTTTTCCAGGTTTCAATGCCTCCTAAAAATACATTGGCTTCAATATCTAACTCAGTTGAAGAAAGCGTTGTATAATTAACTGGTAATACATTCTGATAAAAAGTACCATCACTGTGGTCTGTAAGATTTAAAATTCTAAATCCATCAAACCCAGATTCTGGATAGTAAAAATAAGTTAACATGTAACTATATTCTTTGGCTGATGTATTTCCAGTAATATGACCAGTAGTGTACCACCATTCTATAGGCTCGCTAATGTGTTGTCCTTCATCTTGTGAAAAAGATATCAGGCTTCCAGCTGGTGTATAAGGGTAAACTTTCCAATCTTGTGCATTACATAACAGCACAGATAAAACGAAAGCTAAGAGGGATAATTTAAGCTTCATGACTATTAGGGATTAATTAACTTCCCTAAATTAGTAGTAAACTTATGGCAGTCAAAAAAATGAAGATAAGTGGTAAAAAAAATTGCATTAAAAGAATTTTATTCCTTGAAATGCAAAATAATTAGGACAAGAGAAACTTACAGGAATTAATTATTTACGTCTTTATCATAAGCTTTAATATATTTTGATGCTCTTGAATTTTCTGGGTCAATCTCAAGTGACTTTTTATAATTAGTATAGGCTTGTAAACTGTCTCCGCTTCTTAAATAAGCATCTGCCAAACTATCATAAACATTGCCACTTTCTGGATATAGCTCAACATTCATTTTAAAAACAACGATAGCATTCTGGTAATTTTTATCTCTTAAATACTTATAACCAAGCCTATTAAGATCCCCTTCATCAATCATATAAATGGTAGAATCCATTTGCTTAATTGATTTATAGCCTTCCAGTGCTTTATCAAAATTTTCTTTAGCCAAATGCTCACTTGGCAGATAGAAGGTGTCTGACAGCTTTAAATAATCGTAAGTGATTTTATCTTCGTTCTCAGGGTCTATAATAGACAAATAAAGTTGATTGTTATTATCTCTAACAAAGCGAAGCTTTTTATACATATCTGCAACAAAAAAAGTGTTTTCATCAATAACAACAGGTTTTATATTATTTACATTTCTCCAAGATAAATACAAATTGTTGTTCTCATAGTATACTTCAAATACTTCGTCTGGACCATATAAATAACGACCTGATGTTTCTTTTATATGTTCCTCAGAGTAATTCACAGATTTTGAACAAGAAACAATTGAAATAGCAAAAAATAAAAGGGTTACAGATTTCATTTTTTTTAAATTGAATAGATTGAGATAATATAAGAAAAAAAAGCCTCACTAAAAATGAGACTTTTTTTATAACTATTAGTTACAGTTTTTTATAAAAAATTGATACTGAATTGTGTTTTTAATCTTTATATCCTTTGACTCCACTTCGACAGGCTCAGTGTGACATTCAGGATAAGCGATTCACACCATTTTTGAAATCAAAAATTGGTTCACTACTTACTTTACATTCATCAACTCAACATCAAAAATAAGAGTTGCATCTGGTGGAATAACACCACCTGCTCCTCTTGAACCATAAGCCAAATCACTCGGAATTACAAAACGTGCCTTATCTCCTACTTTAAGTAAACCAATACCTTCATCCCAACCAGCAATAACTTGTCCCATTCCTAGTGGAAAATCAATTGGTTGATTACGTTTATATGACGAATCAAAAACAGTTCCATCTGCTAATTGTCCCTTATAATGCACAGAAACTGTTTTACCTTTTTCTGCTTTTAAGCCATTTCCTTTTTGAATGATTTTATAACGCAATCCACTGTTTGTTGACTCAAATCCTGTTGCGATTTTATCTAAAGTGGCTTCACGTTTTGCTCTCTCTTCTGCCAAACGTTTTTCTCTTGAGCCTTCAAAAGTTCTGAAAGCCTCAACAGCGTTAAAATTTTCAGCCTCTTCTCCTACTCTTATAATTTCAAGAGAATCAATAGTATCACCTTGTGCAATAGCATTTACAATATCTTGTCCTTGCTTCACTTTTCCAAACACAGTGTGATTATTATCTAACCAAGGTGTTTCGATATGTGTAATAAAAAACTGACTTCCGTTAGTTCCAGGTCCAGCGTTTGCCATAGAGAGAATTCCAGGACCATCATGTTTCAGGTCTGCATGAAACTCATCATCAAATTGATACCCAGGATTTCCTGTTCCAGTACCTAAAGGGCAACCTCCTTGTATCATAAAATCTGAAATCACTCTATGAAACTTTAAGCCATCATAATATGGTGTTCCTTGTGGTTTAGCTGAGTTTTCTAAATTTCCTTCTGCCAAAGCAACAAAATTTCCTACCGTTCCTGGTGTTTTTTTGTACTCTAAAGCAACTAATATTTCCCCTTTTGAGGTATTGAATTTTGCGTATAAACCGTCTTGCATTTCTTTGTTTTTTTAATGAGTTTGCAAAGATAGTAAATGAAGATAGAAGACCGAAGTTTGAAGCTAGAAGTTTTAAAAAAACATAATTTGCAACGAAAATAGAAATGAAATTTAAGAAGTATCAATAAAAAATTTCAGGTTCCAACAACCTCAAACCTCAAACCAAAAACCAGAAACCAAAAACTAAAAACACATGGCCTTAATTCGCCACTTCACTAATAAACTTAATACGATACAATCGTAGTTCTTCATCGTCATAATCACCATCAAACTCTTTAATCGCTGTATCTATTTTATCTGAATCAGATTCCATAAAGTAATCATGAATTTCTTCTTGTTGGTCTTCGTCCAAAATTTCATCTATCCAATAATCGATATTTAATTTTGTACCAGAATAAACTATAGCTTCCATTTCTTTTATAAAATCTTGCATATTCATACCTTTTGCAGAAGCTATATCGTCTAATGGTAATTTTCTATCAATATTTTGAATTATGTACAATTTTAATGAAGAGTTAGACCCTGTAGATTTTACAACAAAATCGTCTAATCTTTCAATTTCGTTTTCTTCGACATATTTAGCTATAAGTTGAACAAAATCCTTTCCATATTTTTTGGCTTTTCCTTCGCCTACTCCATGCACATTGCTTAGCTCATCTAAAGTAATTGGATATTTAAGCGACATATCTTCAAGTGATGGGTCTTGAAAAATAACAAAAGGAGGCACGCCAAGTTTCTTTGCATTTTGCTTACGTAAGTCTTTAAGCATTTTCATCAAAGCTTCGTCTACCACAGAGCCTCCACTTTTGGCTGCAGTTACAACATCATCATCTACTTCATCAAAGACATGGTCTTCAGTCATCATAAAAGATTGAGGTTGTTTTATAAAATTCAATCCAGATTTAGTGACTTTTAAAACTCCGTAAGTTTCAATATCCTTACGCAATAATCCTGCAACCAAAACCTGCCTTATCAGAGCCATCCAATACTTATCTTCAAAATTGCTACCTATACCAAAATAAGGTTGCTCGTTTGTTTTATGTGAATTTATAAGGGCATTTTCCTTACCAATCATTACCCTAACTAAATCTTTGCTTTTATATCTTTCATTGGCTTCCTTAACAGTATCTATGAGCATTTTCACTTGATTTTGTGCTTCAACCCGTTTTTTAGGATTTCGCACATTGTCATCCATATCACCACCTTCGCCAGTTTCATTGTCAAATTCTTCACCAAAGTAATGTAATATAAATTTACGCCTTGATATAGAGGTTTCAGCAAAAGCCACCACTTCTTGCAAAAGTGCATGACCTATTTCTTGCTCTGCAACAGGCTTACCAGACATGAATTTTTCTAACTTTTCAATGTCTTTATAGGCGTAATAGGCCAAACAATGACCTTCACCTCCATCACGTCCAGCTCTACCTGTTTCTTGGTAATAACTCTCTATACTTTTTGGGATATCGTGATGAATCACAAAACGCACATCTGGTTTATCTATTCCCATTCCAAAGGCGATAGTGGCAACTACAACATCACAATCTTCCATTAAAAACATATCTTGGTGCTTAACCCTTGTTTTGGCATCTAATCCAGCATGATAAGGCACAGCTTTAATGCCATTAACCTGAAGCACTTGTGCTAATTCTTCTACACGCTTTCTACTCAAACAATACACAATTCCGGATTTTCCTTCGTTTTGTTTTATAAACCTTATAATATCCGCATCGACATTTTTGGTTTTAGGGCGAACCTCATAAAATAAATTTGGTCTATTAAAAGAAGCTTTAAAGGTATTAGCATCTGTCATCCCTAAATTTTTAAGGATATCTTCCTGCACTTTTGGTGTTGCAGTAGCAGTAAGCCCAATTATAGGAATGTCTTTACCTAATCGTTTTATAATTTGCTTTAAGTTTCTGTACTCTGGTCTAAAATCGTGTCCCCATTCACTGATGCAGTGTGCTTCGTCAATAGCCACAAATGAGATTTTTACCTCACGTAGAAAATCGATATATTCCTCTTTGGTTAACGATTCTGGTGCTACATAGAGAAGCTTTGTAGTACCATTTACAATGTCTGATTTTACTTGTTTTACTTCTGTTTTGTTTAAAGAAGAATTTAAAACATGTGCAATTCCTTCTTCTTGCGATACACCTCTCATTGCATCTACTTGGTTTTTCATTAATGCTATTAAAGGAGAAACTACAATGGCAGTACCTTCTTTCATGAGAGCTGGAAGCTGATAGCATAAAGATTTGCCACCACCTGTTGGCATGATCACAAACGTATTATGCCCAGAAACTATACTTTTAATAACTTGTTCTTGCAGACCTTTAAAACTTGAAAAACCAAAATGTTTTTTTAGTGCTGCCTGTAGATTTTGTGTTTCAATACTCATTAATCCCTCAATTGGTATTATTGCTCTACATAAAACTAAAAAAGTTTTTAATTACTTTTTTCTTTTTTATAAGAGACCTCTCATAATTTTTTTTCGTTTTTTTGTATAACATTTAAAGATAGTAAAATCTTTATATGCATCAAACCTAAAATTATAAATTTTGAGCTCGAAAAAATCAATCCTAAGTATTGCCAAGTCCACAATCAATTTAGAAAGTGAAGCGATAGCCAATTTAGTCAACTTATTGGATGATGATTTTGCAAGTGCTGTGCAACTCATTTACAATTCAAAGGGTCGTGTTATCATTACAGGTATTGGGAAAAGTGCCATTATTGCCAATAAAATTGTTGCGACATTAAACTCGACAGGTACTCCAGCAATTTTTATGCATGCCGCTGATGCAATTCATGGCGACTTAGGGCTTATTCTTAAAGACGATATAGTGGTTTGCATTTCTAAAAGTGGTAATACTCCTGAAATAAAAGTTTTGGTGCAACTCATTAACAATGGTCCAAACAAAATGATAGCCATAACTGGCAACAAAGAATCTTTTTTGGCACAACGTGCAGACTTTGTTTTAAACACTTTTGTTGAAAAAGAAGCCTGCCCAAACAATTTGGCTCCTACAACAAGCACTACTGCGCAATTGGTAATTGGTGATGCGCTTGCTGTTTGCTTATTGGAATTGCGTGGTTTTTCGAGCAAAGACTTTGCTAAATATCATCCAGGAGGTGCTTTAGGAAAAAAATTGTATTTAAGAGTTAGCGATATATCTACTGTAAACCAAAAACCAGAAGTTAAAGCCAACACTAATGTAAAAGATGTCATTGTAGAAATATCTGCAAAAATGCTTGGTGTAACAGCTGTAGTTGAAGATAGTAAAGTAATTGGTATTATTACTGATGGTGATTTAAGACGAATGTTGAGTAAAACAGACAATTTTAGCTCGCATACCGCAAAGGACATTATGAGTCCAAATCCTAAATGTATTGCTCACGATGCCATGGCAATTGAGGCAAAGGAGATTATGGAGACTTATGGAATTTCTCAATTACTGGTTGAAAAAAAAGGAAAATACGCAGGTGTGGTTCACATCCATGATTTAATAAAAGAAGGTATCATATAATGGCGAAGAAAGAAAAAAAGAGTGTAAACGAAATGTCTTTTTTAGACCATCTTGAAGATTTAAGATGGCATCTAATAAGAGCTACTTCTGCAATAATGATTGTTGCTACATTAGCTTTTATTTTTAGTAGATCTATATTTAAGTATATCATTTTTGCACCTAAGGAAATGGATTTTCCGACTTACAGCTTGTTATGTAAAGCTGGAAAGTTTTTTAATATAGAAACTACTTTTTGTGCTGATGAAATGCCTATGATCATACAAAACAGAACGATGGCTGGACAATTTTCAGCCGATGTTTGGACTTCTATTTATGCTGGTTTCATTATTGCATTTCCTTATGTTATTTATCAGTTATGGAAATTTATTAGTCCTGGAATGCATGAAAATGAACGCAAGCACTCACGTGGTTTTATTGTTGTTTGTACTTTTCTATTCTTTATTGGTGTATTGTTTGGCTATTATATTGTAACGCCTTTATCTATCAACTTTTTGGCAAATTACAATATTTCAGATGTCGTAGAAAATCAAGTAGACATTAGCTCTTATATTGGCTTAGTAAGATCAGCAGCTATCGCATCAGGTTTGGTATTCGAGCTACCAATCATTATTTACTTTTTAACCAAAATAGGTTTGGTTACTCCTGAATTTTTAAAAAAATACAGAAAATACGCTTTAGTTATCGTACTGATTTTGTCTGCAATAATTACACCTCCAGATGTTGCCAGTCAGATTATTGTTGCCATACCAATACTTATTCTTTATGAGGTAAGTATTTATATTTCAAAAATTGTTATCAAAAATCAATCCCGAAAAGTCGGAAGTAAAGAGAAAAAACATGACTAATATCGTAGAAGAATTTAACGACTATCGCGCAAAAATGAATGACAAAATTCTTGCCGATAACAACAAAATCATAAAGCGCATTTTTAATTTAGATACAAATGCCTACCAAGCTGGAGCCTTAGATGTAAAAACCAAAGAGCTATTAGGCTTGGTAGCCTCAGCAGTTTTAAGATGTGACGATTGCATTAAATACCATCTTGAAACCAGCTATAAAGAAGGATTAAAAAAAGAAGAAGTGGTTGAGGCTTTAAGCATTGCAACCTTAGTTGGTGGCACCATTGTGATTCCACATTTGCGTCGTGCTTACGAGTTTTGGGATGCCTTAGAGCAACAAGGTTAAATAATTTATAAATAAGCAATGTTAAAGAAGTAGATTGTATGATTTTACTATTTTTAGCGTTCATTACACAGATATGGTATTAAGAGCTAATAATTTAATGAAGTCCTACAGCGGACGAAAAGTAGTTAAGGATGTGTCCCTTGAAGTACATCAAGGTGAAATTGTAGGACTGCTTGGTCCTAATGGTGCTGGAAAAACCACTTCGTTTTACATGATTGTTGGGCTCATTAAACCTAATGGAGGAAAAATTTTTTTAGAAGACAAGGAAATTACAAATTACCCAATGTACAAGCGAGCGCAAAGTGGTATTGGTTACTTAGCTCAGGAGGCTTCAGTATTTAGAAAGTTAAGTATTGAAGACAACATTTTAAGTGTACTTCAAATGACAAAGCTATCAAAAAAGGAACAGCATGATAAAATGGAATCCTTAATTGAAGAATTTGGCTTAGGTCATATACGTAAAAATAGAGGCGATTTATTATCTGGTGGTGAGCGTCGTCGTACCGAAATTGCTCGTGCTTTGGCTACTGATCCAAGTTTTATTTTATTGGATGAGCCTTTTGCTGGAGTCGATCCTGTTGCTGTTGAAGATATTCAGCGCATCGTAGCCAAACTCACCAAAAAGAACATAGGCATTTTAATCACAGACCACAACGTGCAGGAAACCTTAGCCATAACAGACAGAACTTACCTCATGTTTGAAGGCAGTATACTTAAAGCTGGAAAACCAGAAGAACTCGCTGCAGATGCAATGGTTCGTAAAGTATATCTTGGTCAAAATTTTGAACTTCGTAAAAAGAAATTGGAGTTTTAGACATCAAAACAACTCTCCTACTTATTAAGGAGTAATGGATTTAGTTTCATTCAATAGAAACTAAAGACGAGGTGGTTTTATTTTCACTTCTTAATTATCAACTTAACAAGTGCTTTTACAGCCTTAAACACAATTAGTGCTAACACACCAACAGCCAAACCAACAATAAAATCCCTAATAAATCCTGGCCATGATTCTAAAAAATGATGTAAGAAGTCAAGGTTATGCACAAATATACCTCCAGCAACTAACAAAAGTGCTATGGTACCAATTACAGAGAGTGACTTAATAACTAAAGGCAAAGCATTTACTAGCATTTTTCCAACAAATCTTAAAAACCCTTTATTACCATTACTAAGTTGCACCAATCGTAAACCTAAATCGTCCATCCTCACAATTAAGGCCACAATACCATAAACACCAACAGTAGCAATTATAGCCACTATACTTACTACCAAAATTTGAAACAAAAGATCTTCCCCGACCACAGTACCAAGAGCAATGATCACAATTTCTACCGAAAGAATAAAATCGGTAATAATTGCCGACTTAATCTTCTTTTTCTCTACTTCTAAAATATGAGCTTCTGATAAACTCTTAGTCTTAGCAATCGGTGATTCATGTTCATGAGGCACAAAATATTCGTATATTTTTTCGGCACCTTCAAAGGCTAAATACACGCCACCTAAAACCAAAATCACAGTCACAGCCCAAGGCAAAAAGGCACTTAATAAAAAGGCAATGGGTAAAATAATCAACTTGTTTAAAAAAGAACCTTTGGTAATTGCCCAAAGCACAGGCAATTCTCTTGAGGATACAAATCCTGATGCTTTTTCTGCATTTACAGCCAAATCATCACCAAGAATACCTGCCGTTTTTTTGGTGGTAATCTTACTCATGGTAACCACATCGTCCATCAATACAGAAATATCGTCTAGTAGTGCAAAAAATCCAGAAGCCATTTAATAAGTTTCTTTAAGGTAAAAATACTGAGGCAAGATAGTTTTTATTCTCTTTTATACAAACTTTGAAAACAATCAGAACATTCATCTACAAGTTCTAATTCATCTTCATTTACAATAAAATATTGAGGAAATGCTCCACCTTCATAAACCATATCAAGATGTGGTTCGATTGTGTTTGTTGAATAGTGAATTACAATAGAATAATTTTTTGCATAAATTAAACTGTCATTTCTGAATCCTTTAACTATGCCATCAGAAATTTCTAACTTAGCAGTATAACCAGTTGATTCAGGTGTATTAATTGTTCCTGCAATACCACCTGATGAATATACCCATAACCAAGTTCCCTCTAATTGTTGACTAATAGAATCAATACTTGAGATTAATTCTTCTTCTATACTTATGTCATCATCTAAATTTACTTCACTATTTTTAGAATCGTCAAGAGAACAACTTCCAAATTCAATACAAATAGCAATGAATAAAAAATATTGTTTCATAATTTGAATATATACTTTCTTTTTAGATACATATATGCTAAAAAGGTTGCTTAATAACATATTCTTATTTATTAAATATTGACATCAAAATATATAGGATGATTATTAATGGAATGCCAGCAAATTTAAAAACAATCAAAAGTATTAGCGATAAAACAATAAGCAGATGTCTAGCAGCATTGTCTTTAAAACCCCAAGTTTTAAACTTTAAAGCGATAAGTTTGATTTTTGAGTTGAGCAAAAAACAACTTAATAAAGTTACACTAATCAAAAACCATTTATTTAAGATAATGCTGTTCATCAAATCATTATTCTGATACTCCAAAATTAATGGCAATGACAAAATCAAAAGAGCATTTGCAGGTGTTGGTAAACCAACAAAACTGTCGGACTGATTGGTTGAAATATTAAAAGTTGCCAATCGATACGCTGAAGCTAAAGTAATCATTAAACCAAGAAATGGTAACCATTGTATATCTCCTAACATGGAGTCTGTATAACTATTTGAACCTTCAACGGTATAGCTCAATAAATGAAACATCACCAATCCAGGCACTAAACCACTTGTAATCATATCAGCCAGAGAATCCAATTGCAAGCCCAATTCGCTTTGCACCTTAAGCTTTCTTGCTAACAAACCATCAAAAAAGTCGAAAAAGATACCTAAAAACACAAAGAAGGCTGTCGCTGTCATATCACCACTAACAGCAAATATAACAGCTATACTTCCACATAAAACATTTAAAAGGGTAACAAAATTAGGAATGTGTTTTTTCAAGACCTGATGTAAAATTAGTTGAAGTAAAAATAATAAACTATTTCAGATTAAAGTTGCAACTTAACAATAAGTACCAAAAATTAGAGTTTATTATGTGAATTATGCATCTTTGTAAAAAATTTTGTTGTTGAAAAATCGATTACTCGTTTTACTGCTTTTAAGTACCTCGATGCTGTTTGCACAAACAGCCAGAAAATACTCCAATGAGTTTATGAATATTGGTGTTGACGCTGCAGCTTTAGGTATGAGCAATGCTGTTGTGGCTCACACAGCAGATGTTAATTCAGGCTACTGGAATCCTGCGGGATTAGTACATCTTGAAGACAACGAAATTGCACTCATGCATTCCAGCTATTTTGCCAATATTGCAAATTACAATTACATAGCTTTTGCAAAACCATTGGATGATAGAAGCACCATAGCCATTTCTTTGATTCGGTTTGGTGTAGATGATATTTTAGATACTACACAGCTCATAGATGAGCAAGGTAACGTTAATTACGATCGCATTAATTTGTTTTCGGCTGCAGATTATGGCCTAACCTTTTCCTATGCCAGAAAATTACCTATTGATGGTCTAAACTATGGTGTGAATGCCAAAGTAATCAGACGAATCATTGGAGATTTTGCTTCGTCTTGGGGATTTGGTCTCGATATAGGAATTCAGTTTGAAACTGGTAATGATTGGCAAATAGGATTGATGGTACGTGATATCACAACTACCTTTAATGCATGGTCTATTGACGAAGAAAAATTTGCTCAAATACAAGATGCTGTTGAAGGGCAAAACCAGGAGATTCCTGAAAGTACAGAAATTACCATTCCTAAATTACAATTTGGTCTTTCCAAACTGTTCACCTTCAATTACGATTACACACTGAGAACCGAATTCGATTTAAATGTTCGTTTTGAGCAGAATAACGATATCATTTCCAGTTCCTTTGCAAGTATTAATCCAGCCTTAGGTTTTGAATTTGGCTATACAGACCTCGTGTTTTTACGTGCTGGAATGGGAAACTTTCAAAACGAATTGCAAATAGATAACTCCGAGCAATTGTCCTTTCAACCCAGTTTTGGTGTAGGTTTCAAATATCAAGGCATTCAATTAGATTATGCCTTTACAGATATTGGCGACCAGAGTGTAGCACTCTACTCTAACGTGTTTTCCTTAAAGCTCGATTTTAGTATCTTTAGATAACTTTTGGCTTATGAACATGCGTTACTTTTTCCTTTTGTGCCTTACAACTCTTCAATTTTCAGCTTCACAAACCTTGTCTCCAACTGCCGAAATAAGTGTTTTAACCGTTGGTCCAGGCACTTCATTAAATGATGCCTTTGGACATAGTGGTTTTAGGATTAAGGATAAGACTCAGGGAATGGATGTGGTGTTCGGCTATGGTCAATACGATTTTGATGCACCAAATTTCTATTTAAAATTTGCCCAGGGTAAGCTCAATTACCTCATCAGCAAAGATGATTTCAATGATTTTTATAGGGTTTATGTTTATTTTAATCGTAGCATAAAAGAACAAGTGCTTAATTTAACTCAAAACGAAAAACAAAACCTTTACAATTTTTTATTGAACAATTACAAACCTGAAAACAGAGCGTATTTGTATGACTTCTTCTACGATAATTGTGCCACCAAAATTCGTGATGTCGCCAATTCAGCCCTAAACAATGGCATCACATTTCAAACTCCAGACGATTACAGACCTCAAACCTTCAGAACACTCATTCAAAACAACCTCAATAAGAACTCTTGGGGAAGCTTGGGTATTGATATTGCTTTAGGCTCTGTGATAGATAGAACAGCAACTCCTGAAGAACAAATGTTTTTACCTGAAAACATCCATAAGTTTTTTGCAAAAGCAACACTTCAGAATGGAGACCCTCTGGTAAGCAAAAGTGAAACGCTTTATACTGAAAAAGAAAAAAACAAATCCTCCAACCTATGGTCAAGTCCTTTAGTGATTATAAGCCTTATAGCTCTAGGGATTCTCTGGGTTACATATACTGACTACAAAAAGAACAAGCGTACAAAGTGGTTAGACATTTCACTATTTAGCATTACTGGAATTATTGGTATAGGCTTACTGCTCCTATGGTTCGCCACAGACCATAGTACCACAGCACACAATTACAATCTGCTTTGGGCCTTTGCACTTAACGTATTTATGCTCGGACAGCTTTGTAAAAAGCAACCAAAGCTATGGTTTACTAGATATTTAAAGTTTTTGTTGATTATGCTGTGCCTTTTGGTATTTCATTGGCTAATTGGCGTACAAGTATTTGCTATGGCTTTAATTCCGTTGCTTCTTGCTCTAACAATTCGTTATGTGTTTCTCATTAGATACTTCAGGTAAACTGTTCTCTGTTGTCTGTTGTCTGTTGTCTGTTTTGTGTTCTCAGTTATCGGCTTTGGGTTGAAGAATTAGCTTTTCTATTCACTTTCTACATAAGTAATAAACTTGAATAGTTTGGCTCCTAAAATATCATATTTTTCTATGAGATATTTTGTTTTTAAATCGGAATAAATTTGCTCTATCATTTCTAATTGTGATAGGCATTCTAATAAAGATGCATGAGCATATACTAAAAACTTAACAAAATCTTGTTTATAACGACGTCTACCATAACCCTCAATGATATTGTCCTTGATACTTTTAGAAGACCTTCTAATTTGACTACCTTGCTCATACAGTTCAAACTTTGGTAGTTTTAATGATAAGTGATGTACTTCAAGAGCATATTCAAATGCTAAATTATATATTTCTAGATCTTTATAAGATTTCATGATTTTTGATTTTTATTTGTTGATTTACTTATTGTAGTACAAAATAATATTACACACTTCAACGCACAACAGATAACACACAACCGATAACTGACAACCGATTCTACTGTCCTCTATAATACAAAACAGTCCCAAAAGTCTTAACCAAAATATTAACATCAAGGAAAAAGCTTCTGTGTTTAATGTAATACAAATCGTATTGAAGTTTTTCAAGGCTATCTTCAACTGATGAACCGTAACGTGAGTTTACTTGAGCCCAACCTGATAAGCCTGGTTTAATGGAATGTCTGGTTTCATAAAAAGGAATAATTTGCGATAATTCCTTTACAAAATAAGGACGCTCAGGTCGTGGCCCAATCACACTCATATCACCTTTTAAAATGTTATAGAACTGAGGAATTTCATCGATTCTACTATTTCTTAAAACTCGTCCAAAAGGTGTTACACGAGCATCATTCTTTTCAGCCCATTGAGCACCATGAGTTTCAGCGTTCTTTACCATCGTCCTAAACTTAACAATGTTAAATAACCTACCATGTTTCCCAACACGTTCCTGCTGATAAAACAGAGGTCCTCTATTTGCTATAAGGTTACCTATTAGCACTAAAGGTAATAAGCTCAAACCTAAAGCTAAGCCAATGATGGCAAAGGTGACATCCATAAACCGATGATAAAACATATACAAACGGTTTTGGTTACTGCGGCTAAACGGAAAGTACTTGTAAAAATCTTTCCCAACATATTGTACTGGAACACGCTTGGTAATTTCCTCATACACCTGGGTATATTCGCGTATGGTAAAGCCTCTTTCCAATAACATGGTTAGTTGGCTATAAATATCGGAGGTAATATGGTCGGAATCGTAAATGGCAACCACAATTTCTGAAATGTGTTCTTTTAAAATAACATCTGGCAATTGATAAGGATGATACTCGGCTAATCCTTTAAAAGTCACACGGTCTTTTGATTTTCCTTCACTATTAACAAAGCCAACGATTTTATAATTTGGGTCTGCTTTTCCAATGGTTTTTAAAATGGTTTCCAAGTTTGCGATTTCTCCAATAATAATGACCTTTTTATAAAACCTTGGTGAGGCAATAAAGGCCACATAGGTCATTCGCCATAAAAACATGGCTCCAATAATAGCCAAATAAAAATATAATATTTGTATTCTTTTTTCTGGTAAAAAGGGTGTAACAACAGGTGTAAACAAATACACCAACACGGTTATGGAAGTTGTGAGCACAATATTCCTAAAGGTAGTATCCAACTTGCTAGAGGCCTGTAAATCATAAAGTTCAAATACAGTTCCAAAAATGGTGATGTACACGGCTAACACTAAGGACCAAAACCATTGTTCTTTGGTCACTGTAAAATATTCAAAATGAAAACTACTCCCAATAAGGTATAAAAAACCAAGCACAAAAAGAATATCCATAATACGCAATAAGATTTTGCGTTCAGAGATTTCAAAATGAATTCCTTTTTTTTTGGGCATGGTGCAGTTGATTAGGAATGTAAATATAGTAAGTCTTACGATATGAACTAAAAATAAAGAGGAAGTTTTTTACTTCCCCTTTATCCTAGCTTACTGATTTACAACACTTCCAATAATTTTAATGCATTAAATGCTCCATTATTGAGAGGATATTGCATGTTATTTATTTCTTGAAAAAATGCTGTTTTTAAGAAATAAAATGCATTACCAGTTCCCGATGGCACACTAGCAGGTGTTAGCGTTATTGATGTTGTTGCATTGTCAATAGGTATATTGACCACAGGACTTAATTGTAAATCCTTAGCATCAGTACTAAAATCAAGATTTAAAAAGCCTGAAATAAAGCTAACGTGAGTTGCTCCTTCAGGTGGATTTAAATTATACAATGGTGTAAAATCTGGACATTGCACTTCACCAGTAGCTGTATCTAAGGTATAATCAGACATCAAGATATTGCTCATCAATGCTCTATCATTGAATTCAAATCCTTTGATTGCCAGTTTTCCTTCAGGAGTAGTAAGACCTATTGCAACATTTCGATCTCCTCTAGGAGATGAGGTATCAAAGTTTTTGATACGACTCATCACTTGGGTTAATCTTGAAGTTACACGACTGTCTTTAGCATCGACCATCAGATCTAGAATTGCTCTACGCAATTGCTTACCACTCTTTGTACAGTGCCCAAATTCGGCACCATTTTCGCGAGTTCTAACAAAAGCTGGATCGTTTTTAATTCTCTTTGCAGAGATTCCTCCTTTTGTTTTTACTAAATACCCTTCTTTGCCCTTATAAAAGGTAAGACCGTCCAGGGTTCCTTCGATCTTTATTAAGCTTTTTAATTTAGCCATTTTTTTATGGTTTAAATGTTAAACGAATAATTTTTACAGTAATTTTTGATGCATCTGTTCTTACTGATATTCAAACTTACAAGGGCTTGTTTTTAGCTTCTGTTTTTTATGCGTCTCTGGAATTATTTATTGAATATTATACTCCTTTTTGTTATTAATGCCTAAATCATACTCTTTTTCGTTTTTTGCGTATTTATTCACTTTTTATTGTTTTCTGCGTCTATGCCTTTGCCATACATTAAGCATACATTAGCCATACCTTTGCTATAGCTTTGGTATAGCTTTGATATGGTCCTTATAAGACAAGACATAACCACTCCGTCCTCCGGACACCCCTCCTTTAAAAGTAGGGGAATTTTATTTTTAAGTACTTGTTTAAAAAGACTATGGATTATTTTATGGTGAGATTGCCACTGCTGATGGTGAACATCAGCATCGCAATGACAATTTGATGTTTCGATACTTCACACTTTGACAGGCTCAGTGTGACATTGTTAAGTATGACAAACTCAGTTCAGGCTTTCTAAGTATGATATTGGGCAGTATGACACCCTTGAATGAGAAGTAGAATTGTTTTTTATTTTTAGTATTATTTTATTGATTTTTAAACCTTTAAGCAATTTATCGTAATAATAGAGTTGCTAATAAAATGTTAAAATTATTTATAAATAGTTAATAACTTTACTTGTAAACCTTTTAAGTTTAAAATAAATTTACCCCATGAATTGCATTTAATGTATTAACCAATCAATGAATTAATTATGAAACGAAAAGAGATAAAAAGAATGTTAATTAAAGAAAATGAAGCGAATTTGCATCTATCCAAAAGATGTGCAAATTATAACAGGGCGAAGCCTACGTTATTGTCAGGAGTTGATTAAAGATATTAAGGTGCTGCTCCAAAAAGAAAGGCATCAAACGGTAACTATAAAGGAATTTTGCGATTATATGGATTTTCCTTTTGAAGACATCAATGATATGATACAATAATTACCTAAAAACAGTAACGTAAGTTTTGAAATCGCCCCTCAATTTGCCAAACTTACTACGACTTCAGATTGCGTAGCGGGATTTTACTCCTTATTTTTAACCTCACAACATTCTTATTTAAGAACCTCAAACCACAAGTGTTTCACCACCTCCCAATCCAACTGCTCCACTTTTTGTCGTGCATTGCTTGTTAAGGTTTTAACCAAATCTTGGTTTTGGTGTAGTTCAATAATAGCTTTTACCATTGCCTCAACATCATCAGGGTTAACAAGTAGTCCTTCTTTTCTGTCTTCAATCAAATACGGCATTCCACCTACATTGGTTGACACGACTGGCAAGCCTAAAGCCATGGCTTCCATCACACTTACTGGAGTATTATCATAATTAGATGTGTTTATAAATATATTATAGTGTTCAGACTGAGTTATCCATTCTCTTTTAGATAGTTTGCCGGTAAACCTCACCTTTAGATCATGATCCTTGGTGAAGGTTTTTATCTGTTTTAAGCTTCCATCAGTATCTGGTCCAATCATGATTAACTCTGACTCAAACCCTTTTTCCAATAACATCTTCAGTACTTTTACAGCCAATAATGGGTTATATATTTTTGAAAAGGAGCGCAACCAAAACAGTTTTATCGTATTTATTGGTCTTTGCTTATAAGGGTATTTCTTGATGGTTAAGATATTTGGGATATATACCACCTTATCAAAGCCTTGAGTATTAAAGGCTTCTTTTAAATACAGTGAAGGCGACACATTGACCAATGCCCTATGAAACAATGGTTTACATAGTTTAGGCGATTGTTCTAAACGCTGCGGTAGATTCCCTCCGTGTAGAATAGGGATGTAAGGCAACTTTAACCAAGCGCATAACTTACCCATCATCACTGCATAATAAAAATTTTGGGTACTATAAGTATCAATGAGTACAAAATCCGTCAGGTTTCTTTTTATACATACCATATACATCATGTGTGTTAAGCGCATCAGTTTATTATTAAATGATGACGCATACGTAAGGTTGTAGCCTTCATCGGTCAATAACTCCCCAAGGCTAAACATGTAAGACGCATTACGCTTGTTGTGGCTGAGGTAGTTGCCTATGTAGAGGACGTTTTTTTTCATGTACAATGTGTAATAAGGCCAAGCCATAGATAAACCCTGGTGCGGCAATACGCATGGCAGAGTGATTGATGGTAGCAAACCAAAAAGCCAGAAAAGCATAAAACAGGATATTGCCCTTACGATGTGTTCTGTAGGCTAGAGGTCTGATGATAAGAAGTAATAAAATGATAATGCCAAGCATGCCATGTTCTGAGAGTAAACGACTCACTTCGTTATGTGAAGCCACAACTCGTCCTTCATCTTTCAAACGTTCCTGTTTCATACCACTGGCGCCTACCCCTAAAAAAGGGTGTTCTAAAAACCCTTGTATTTCATGTATAAATAAGTCTACCCTGCCTGTAGTGATATCTTCTTTTTCCCTACCAATAGTGTCTTTATTTGCGTAACGGTTATCTAACAAACCTTCTGTTTGGTTTGAACTGATCCACCAAGTCATCATCCCTCCAAGCACCAAGATAGTAAACATCCCTATGATTTGTTGTTTTTGCCTATATCCTGATTGTAAATATAAGATCCATAAAAAAGCCGCTATTACAATGATGGCTGCAAAGACACCTCCACGGCTGAAGGTCACCAAAGCTCTAAAGCTTACGGCGCATAAGAGGATTAGGTTAAAACCTTTTAAAAATAAGGTAGGTGATTTTAAAAAAAAACGCACTACCAAAGCAATCATCCCCAATCCCAAAAGTGTTGAAACCTGATTTGGACCAAAGCCACCTGAGGTTGCAAAATTAGACCCAGTACCTGAAAGCACCTCTTTTACACTAGGGTTGTATAAAAAAATATGGGTGGTCATTGTAATGATAGGAAAGCTCATACAGGCGACTATTTGCAGCAATTGTTCCTGAGTCAGGCGCTTGTCGTAACAGTACAATGCCGAAATGCCCAGACAGACAGGCCCACTCAACACAAATGCCACAGACGTCCTGAAATTTAAATCGTAACCCAAGTTGACTGAAGCCACCAATACCGCTGGCACCATCAAAATGAGGTACATGAAATAGGGATAGGCCTTCCCAGATACTCCATTATAGAACATCCCAAAAAGCATCAACAGAATGATGAAGTATTTTGAAAATTCGTAAAACAAACCACCACCTGTCATGCGGAACAAGGATTCGGCCGCTGCTATATAGGCACAACCAAAGAGCACCCACATGGTTTTCCCCTGTTTTGGAGACACGATGATGTTAAAGATAAAAAAGCCGCAAACCACCGTAAAATAAAGCTTGGAAAAACTTGGGATTTGGTTGATGAATATACCCAAAACGATGTGTAATACAATGAGTGCGACATAGAGGTCATTAGTGAAATGATATTTAAATGTTTTTGTTTTATACCTTCCCATATCAACCTAATAAACGATGATAACTTTGCAATACGCTTTTTATGTTCGCCTCTTTTGAAAATTGTTCTTGTACATACTTTTGCAACTGACTTCCTGCTTCCTTTCTGAGTTTTTCATCTTCTATATAGTGTTTCAAGGCTTTTGATAAAGCTTTAACGTTTGAAGGCGGTATCAATTGCCCTGTCATATCATGTGTTACAATTTTATTGCAGTCTCCAACATCAGTCGCTATCACTGCAAGCGCATTAAACCCATATTCTATCAATGCTAAAGGTAATCCTTCAGATGCTGAAGACATCACTCCTATGTCACATTGCGACAAGATACAATCCGTATCCGACTTGCTCCCATATAAAAACACGGATTTTTCCAAACGATGATCCTCAACATAGGTTTTAATAGTTTTGGAATAATCATCTCCAAAATCTTTTCCTACCAAATGCAATGTCCAATCTGAATGCCCTTTAAGAACTTCCTGAAAGGCCTTTAGCAAGGTTATATGATCTTTTTGAGATCGTAAATTAGCCAAACAAACCATACGTTTACCATTTATGCCATGCAAATGAGTCTCTTGACGCTTATGTTGAGATGGTAATACAAAATTAGACAACAATGCAACAGGCACTTTATGCAACTGCTTTGTATTCCACTCCATTAATTTGGTATTCACACAAAATAGCAAATCAAACCAACGTGAACAAAAGCGCAATGCTTTATAGGGCCGTTTGTCAAGTGCTTCACTTTGCCCATAATGGTCGTGCCAGATCAGTTTCAATTTGGGGTACATTATTTTAGTTAAAGTTCCAAAAAAAAATGAGGAGGAGTGAGCATGAAGAATGTCAATGTTTTCCTTTTTTACCCATCGAAGCAATGTGAACAAAGCCATCACATCAAATTTGGAGCGTTTGTTCAAACAACGGTATTCCACCCTAGTGTCAATAGATTCTTTTAGAAGTCCTTCCCTTCTGGTACTAAATAAATAGGAACCCTCCACCTCTTCTACTAAAGCATTGGCAAGGTTTACAGCCATGCGTTCGGCACCACCAGCCTCCAAACTATCTATTAACTGTAATACCTTCATTTTTAATTTTTAGCTAAAGTAAATAAAAAACCACATAACTCTCCTCCTTTTTAAGGAGGAGTGGATTTAGTTTTGCTAAAAGAAACTAAAGACGAGGTGGTTTAAAATGACTACTTATTTCCTCTAAAACGTCTTTCAAATTTTCAAAAATCAATTTATTCTCAAAACGAACAATTTTAAATCCAAGCTCTTCAAGCATTCTAGTTCTTTCAATATCATAGTTTTGTTGTGCAAAATCCAAATGAATTGCTCCATCCAATTCAACAATTAAATGTTCTGATGCACAGTAAAAGTCAACTATAAAATTCTGAATACTATGCTGTCGTCTAAACTTCCTACCTTGAAGTTGTTTCCTTTGCAATGACTTCCATAACGTAGCCTCAGCAGAAGTCAAACCATTTCTAAGATCTTTTCTACGTTGTTCTAAATATTTTTGATTATGAATTTTATTCATTTTAATAAAATATACTTGACCCTTCCGTCTTTAAACACTTTCAGTGTATTTAAACCCACCTTCCCTTGAAAAAAGGGAAGGAATTATGTGTTAATTCTTTTATTTAACTCTCCTCCTTTGCAAGGAGGAGTGGATTTAGTTTCACTCAAAGAAACTAAAGACGAGGTGGTTATAAAAACCTAAAAAGTACCCTCCAACACCGCTTTAATATCCGCTTCCAAACGATCAAAGGTGTATTGCTGTGACCAATCTAGAGCCGCTTTAGCCATAGCATCTAAGTCATCATGCTTTAAGGCATCTACGATTTTTGAAACCGCCTGTTCTAAATCAGGTTCAATTAAAATGCCCCGTGTACCTTCACCCAACATCCAAGCCACACAAGACACTGAAGTTGCCACTGGAATACAGCCAAAAAACATGCCTTCTGCCACTGCTTTAGGCCAACCCTCACTTTTGGAAGGCAAGATGTTAAAATGCGATTGTATCAATTGGTTCTTGATATCTTCCTTATCCCGATTCCCATATAATATGACCTGTGTTCCCAGCTTTTGCTCTGAAGCATAAGCTTTTAGTTCAGGCATTAAAGGGCCATCGCCAAACAGGTGTAATCTTGAAGTAATCCCTTTCTTGTTTAAGGCTTCAATAATTTGTAAGGTGAGTAATGGGCGTTTGCCCACCACCAAAGCCCCTGCGAATACAAATTCTAAGGGTTTAGAATAATCGCGTTTTGTAAAAGGTAGTTTTTCGGCCTCTGTATAAGTGGCTGAAATAAAAGGATGGATGTTTTTAGTTTCGTTGGGCCATTCTCCATAGACCAACACCTGCATATTGCGTGTTAAAGTCGTATTCCGCAAAATAGCTTGTTGTAAGCGGTAACTCCAGGGCTGTTTACTGTTGGGATCCCAATTGCCAGCGTATTTGGTAGATTTTTGTTTCCATGGAAAAAAAATCTGTGCCAAACAGGCAATCAAACTGATATTACCTGGACAACGCAAATGAATATGGTCGGCTTGAGACATCACATAACAGCACTTAAAAAAGATAATAGGAAGGACGAAAATAGCTCGAAGAGCCTGCCAAAAGGTTAAAATATTAAAATTAGGCACACTTACAAATTGCATGCGGTCATGCTTATAATGGGTATCAATAGCACCAACGGTATTGATATGATGTTTTGGACCCAAAACCAAGAGTTCATCAACGTATTTCCCCCAAAGGTTCATTTCTCGCACATAGGGCGCATAACCATAATACTGCTTATTTTGGTAGCTATGTTTCACTATGGTAATAATGGCTAATTTCATCTGCTTATGCTAATTATTTTAATAGGACAGATGCAATGCCCTAATTATTATATCGGTAGATTTACAACAAAATGTTAGTGGGCATTTCATCGTCTTATTTTTGGAGGGTTAAACCACAAACTCCACCACCCTACCAAGCGTCCAAGTCCTTCATAAAGTGTTGCTTTTTTATGTTTGGCGGTAAATACGCCTAACAACGTAAGCTTTAACAGCAAAATGGCTGTTACATGCCATTTTAGTCGTGCTTTTAGGCTTGGCTTAGGGTATTTTACCCTCCAAATGTACCAGCCATTTCGTAGTACCATTTTTCCATATTTAAACGTATTAGGTCGTCCTGCAGCTTCATGATGGTGCTCTAAATGAGCATTTGTGTTGACATACAAAGGGCCTAACTTTGCCAGGCGCAGACAAAAATCGGCATCTTCATACAAGCCATATCCCTCAAAATAGGTGGAAAACATTAAATTATTAAAAACTTGGGTTTTAAATGACATAGCACAACCCATAAGTTGTTCAGCAGGATAGGTTTGTCCTGAAGGTGGCAAAAAACTTACTGAGCGTCCATGTGAAAACGTAGGTAAATAGCAAGGTGGAGTATCAGGTGCTAAACCAAACATTCGACGCACTCGAAACCGAAGCGGTTCTTTCCGCATCCAACCATCAAAATAAAAGTTTTGTTTATTTTCCTTAGTATCACTAGTCTGCCAATTCACTTCATTGGTGATATAACCACCAACACCTAAGGCATCTTCATAAGTAGTATATGTAGCTATCAAACGTTTAAAGTAATTTTCATCCAAAACCGTATCATCATCTAAAAAACAAATTATTTCTGAAGTATCAGACACTTGAGCAATTCCAAAATTACGCTGCTTTGTCAAGCCTTTGTGACTTTCATCTACCTTATAGTAAACCAAGTTAGGAAAACTATGTTGTTTTAACAGAGTTTTGGTATTGTCATCTAAAGAACCATCAATAATTAGTATTTGATTTGGATATAAGGTTTGGGCTTTGACTGAATTTAACAAATTAAGCAAAGCCATAGGCCTCATATAGGTACAAATCACTAAGGAAAACTTCATTCTTTATATATTATTTAATACCTATTATTTAAATGTTGAGCCCAATATATACTTTTATTCCAACGCTTTTTCATGTTGGACATATAAGTGAATATATTTTTATTAGACTGTAATTTAAAAAACTTTAAAAATAAAATTGTTTTATAGCCTAAAAGTTGAAATTTGGTACGATGCTTTAAATTAAAAAGCATAACTGTTGGTGAAGGTTTTGGCAATATTTTTTCCTTTTCCCAAGGATGTTCAAATTTTGTTCTAAAGCCACCAACAGGAGCTTTTAAATGTAATAAACTACAATCTGGCAGATAACCAACATCTTGACTTAAATTTCTTATTTGCATGCCATAATCACCATCTTCTCCAAAACCATGTTCATAGGCTAGGTCAAAATGAATACTTTTTGTTATACTTGATAAAATAATGCTTGAAGCAGTACCAAATGTATGCCATGGCATAATATTATTTTTTGTTTCTTTTTCTCCTTTTTTTAAACAACTTAAAGTTGCTGCTTTTAAGCCATAATCATTCATTTGACTTAATGCTTTTTTTAAAGTATGAACATCAAATCTAATGTCATCATCTGCCAAAAACACAAATTCTGATTTTACATTTTCTAATGCAATATTACGAGCATTACAAGCACCTGTTTGATGTATAAATATATGTTTTATTTTATAAGGCCAATTATTAGATTTTAAGTAATCTAACTCAGATTTACTGTTTTGGTTTTGGTTTTGTTCTACTATTATAACCTGTTTAGGCAATAATGTTTGTTTTGACAAATCTTGCAGTACATCATACAAATATGGTTTTCTGCCAATTGTAGGAATAACAACATCTATAGTTAAATTATTATTATTTCTTCTTGAAGATTTAACTGCAATGTTATTAAAATTTAGACTTGCTTGTTTTTTAGAATTAAAAATTGACACCAGTAATGGCAAAATAAGCAACTTCTTTTCATATATTAAACTATTAAAAAATGTAATGAATATCCAACCGGATTTATAATGTTGTTTGATAAATTTAAACAGTGTTTTGGTTTTGGTTTTAAAAGGTGGCAATTTAATTGAATTAGATTGCAATAAATTAGGCTCAGAATAGCAAAATAGTCCGTTAAGCATTCCTATTTTTGCAATTGAGTTTAATGCATATTCAAAACTATCGTTTTTAAATTCGTTAAAATCATACTTAAGAAGCACCTCAGCATGTATGGCGCCAATACAACTGCTCATTAGCCATGTAGGATAGGTTACATTTTTATTAATTTTAATAAATGGTGAGGAATCTACAAAACCAATATTTTCAGAAATATAATTTTCATTTCGCAGCTCATAAGAAGCCATAATAAGCTTATGATGAAAGGTATCTTGAAACCCTTTATCGTTTAAAACTTCTTTTAAATCATGATGACACCAAGCAATTAATCTTTCTGGATACTTTTTTGATAATTTAAACATTGCATCTAAAGCCGAACTACAATTAATATCAATACTCACCTTTGAAACATTGTCAAACACACTTATCAATTTATTATTTATGTGAGTTACAACTATCATTAAATCATTTTAATCATTTAAAACACTAGGACCAGCAAAAGTTATTATTTCATATCCACTAAATTTCTTTGTAATAAATGGATAATTTATACTCTTAAAAAAGGTTTCCAGTTTAATATATGTAGGTTCATTATCAACCATATGGTATGAAGCAATTGCAAAGTTTGGATTGAACTTTTTTATGACTTCAACACAGCCTTCAATTGCTTCAATCTCAGCTCCTTCTATATCCATTTTTATGTAATCTAGCCGCTCAATATTATTTTTTTTACACCAACTATCTAACATCACTGCTTTCTTTTTTACTATGCAATTTTCATCCGAAAACCATAATGCTGATGAGGAAACAGTACCAGATTCCTGAAAATTAACTTCGGTGTTTTTACTCCATAACAACTCATCATGAACACTATAATTAGTATCATGTTCATTAAGTAAGAAATTATTATTTAACATTTTAATGTTATGCTTATCTGGCTCAAAAGCAAAAACATGTCCTTGGGTTTTTACAATTTTTGAAAACAATAAAGTTAGTAACCCAACATTTGCACCACCATCTATAATTACATCTCCTTTTTTAACTTTATAGTAATGCTGATAGTTACCAAAATCTGCTGTAATATTGTATAAAGCTTGATTAGTATAAAATGTAAAGGCTTCAAATTTTGTTTTGTAAATTAATGCTTTATTTCTTTTTACCAAACCATAGTGAATTTTCTTATTGCTTAAAATATTGTACCAAATTGATTTTATATATTCTTTATAAATTCCTTGTGGAATTAAGCCACTAATTATTTTTTTTATTGTTTTTTTTAATTTCATATACCAATAGCTTCCTTATAAAATTCTATATTCTGTTGCGTAATGACATTTACTGAAAAATTTTGGCTTACATGTTTTCGACCTTCTTTACCAAAAGCCATGCATTTAGCTTCGCTACATAATAATTCAAGTAATTTTGAGGCAAACTCTTCATGGTTTGTTGGATCTATAGTATAGCCTGTTTTTCCATCTATCATTAACTCATTTGCCCAACCAATGTTGGAACTCACCAGTGCTTTCTCTATGGCTAAAGTTTCTAACCAGGTCATTGGAAAGGCTTCTGCAAAACTTGGAAGCACTACAACATTGGCTTTTGCAATATACGTTTTGATTTCATGATAAGGTATTTCATTAAGATGGGTTACTCGCCTTTTTGCTTGTAATGACAATGAGTTAAAAAAAAGGGTAATGGTTGAGACTTTTTCAAATATATCGATGACATCCTTACCAATAAGCAACAAGCTAATATTTGGTTTTTGCTCTACTATAAGGTTAAAAGCTTTAGCCAACTCCAAAACACCTTTTTTTCTAATAATAGTACCAAAATATAAAAGTTGATTTGCATTAATATCAACATTTAAAGGCTGAAATGCCTCCACGTCAATACTGTTATGAATCGTTTTAATATCTTTTTTCAAACCAAATAGCTTCTTAGTCAGCTCTCCAGTAAAGGTGCTAACGCTTACAATGGCATCAGCACCATTAAGAGCTGCTTTTTCAATGATATAGTTTTTCAATTTTTGTTTACGTCCATCCAGATGACAAAAATAGCCATCACTACCGTTTAGCCTAATGATTAGAGGTACAGAAAAATTCATAAAGGCTGAAAGCCCTGTCCAATCTGGTGCTTCAATAAGTTGTATGCCTTCAACATCAATAAATTTTTGAATTTTGTTTTGTATGCGTTTGCGTTCAAGATACCAATTAAATGCAATGTGTTTTTCCTTTGCAAATATTTTGATACAAATGCCATCATCATTAATAGTCTCATCTTTTGCTTGACCAATAACAAAAACTGTCACCCTAACACCTTGACCAATAAGTCCTTTTGCCAAGTTTTTAATGCTTGTGCCTAAGCCGCCTGAACGTTTTAAAATTGGATGTGGATATTCTGGTGTTAAAAAGGCTATATGCATCTCAATAGGTTATAATGTTCATTAACCATCTTATCAAGATAAAATTTTGATTCGACTAAATGATAAACTTCTTTATGCAATACTAATTCAGAAAAAATAAGCTGCTTTAATAAAATTGCCAATTCCATAACATCTCCAGCCTGAAACACAAACCCATTTTCACCATGAGTAATTAATTCTAAATTACCTCCAACTTGAGTTGTAATTACTGGCACATTAGCCGATAGGCTTTCGAGCAAGGATAAGCTGAAGCACTCCATATAGGTAGGTTGTATCATATAATCGTAATTACAAAACAAATTTGGCAATTCTGATGAACTCCCTTTAAAATTCACAACATTTTGTAACTTATGATTTACAACCAACCCTTTAAGCTCAGTTTCTATAGGACCTTCTCCATAAATATCAACTATTATTCCATCTAAGTCTGCACTATACATTTGACCTAAAGCAGCCAATAAATCTTGAATACCTTTTGATTGGCGTAAATGAGAGGCTACAATAAATCGTTTTGCATTCCTTGATTTTTGTCTTTTATAAACTGAAGTATCAATGCCATTGTATATAACCCTTACTTTTTTGTTTAAAAAATGACCATAATCGTTTAAAATATGATACTTGGTATATTTAGAGACAGCAATAAATTGGTCTATATATTTAGCATAAAGTAAGCTTTTAAACTTTAGTTTGAACCGTTTTTTTAATGGAAAGCCTTCCAATGGTCTTGGGTTATGATCCACAGCAATACAATATGCTCCTGTTTGTAACTTCACTTTTTTATAAAATGATGTACAAAGCTCGGTAAAATGGGTAATAACAGTAGAATAAACCGTTTGTGTTTCTTTAAGATGTTTAAGAAATAATTGCTCAACTGTTAATTCTTTACTTGAGTAAATGTTTAAGTCTTTATAAAATTCAATCTCTTCTTGATTAGGAAAAAACCAATCAATACAAAAACCTTCTTGTTTTGCTTTGGTATCAAATGCTGCAAAAAACCTATCCATACCACCAATACGATCTGGTTTAAGCTCATAATTACAAATTACTGCAATATGTTTTGATATTTTTTTAGGCATCTTTTATGGAATCAATAATTCGGTTTGAAGTATGATTCAACTCACAACTTACCTGAACTGCTAATAGTTGTTTTTGAGCATCTAATCGTGCATTGGGTGTTTCTAAGCTATTGTTTATTTCATCTATTAGCTCTTTAGGGCTTTTTACAATAGCAACAGCTCCACTCTCAACTACACGCTTATAGTGCGCATAGTTTAAAAAGCGTTGGTCATCATACAATCCATTTTCAGCATTTCCAAACACAGGATTGATGACTGGTTTATCAAAACACATGGCATCCAAACTCATTGTGGAGCACATATTCACAAACACATCACAATACTGTAATATGCTTCTTAAATCTTTCATATCTTCTACATTAGGAACTCGTTGAGACCATGCTTCTTGGTGGTCTTGCCTAACTAATTTCCATTTGGGATAATTCCAAATAATAAAAGGGTATTTCTCTTTTAAATATTGAAATCTCTCTGGAGTTTCGGCTGGTGAGGTTCTCACTAAAAAATTAACTTCTGTAATATCATTATTCTTAATGGCCTCTGCAATAACCTCTATATACAAAGGATCATTTTTACTTGTGGAAACATCACCACAGCTAAAACATATTGTTTTTTTTTCTCGGTTAATGTTAAAGACTGCTTCAAACTCAGACTCAGTGATCTCATATCTATCTAATACATAAGATTCAAATTGAGGTGTACCAACCACTTTAATTTGATAGTCTTCAACTGAGGTGTAAAATTGTAAAAGTTCAGACTTCATTAAGTCACTCCAAACAAAATAATGATTAAAATGTCCTGCCATTCTACCCTTAGAAGCCAAATTATCCCAACTAAAAATAAAGCTACCATTAGGTATTCCTAACTGCTCTGAAGCATAAATTAATGGAGCAATATAAGGTGGTCGCTGATGGGTAAAAAATAAAAAGTCAATAGCATTCTCCTCTAGCAAGCTCAAGTACTTTTTAGTAACTCTATGGTTTTTAAAAGTGAACTGTTGTAATTTATTAAATTTGTGTATCCAACTTTCAGAATTCAAAAATCTAGTGATAAAAAAAATTAAACGCTTGGCATATCCTCTAATACTATGACTTTTGGTCTTATTAATTCTGTAAGAATCTTGTATTCCAAAGTTTCCTTTTTTATGTAATTGTAAGTGTGCGACTTCTTTTAATTTCATAAAAAACCAGGTATAAAAGTTTTCCTTATAAACTTCTAACTCAATAACCTTGGCTTGTCTTGTAAAATCTTTATACACCGAAATTGGCAAACAGGAATAAATAACTACTTTGTCAAAAGAGGCTTCAGTTTCTTTTAAGAAATCACTTAAAACAAAATTTCTAAAGCCAACACCATCAGTAATCACAACACCTAAGTTTCTCATATAATATCAATAAATTGTTTTTGATGATTAATGTTCCATAAGGCCTTATCATGAAGAGCACTTAAAAATTCTATAGCACTATTACCCTGTCCAAAAGGTGCTATTTTATGTGCATCATTCTTTACAGCATTTATAGCTTTTAAAATATCCTTGACTTCATAGCTTGCATTGATTATGTCATGGTTAAAGGATCTGTTTTGTTGTCGTGTACCAATATTAATGGTTGGAATCCCATAATATGGAGCCTCCCTTACGCCTGCACTACTGTTCCCAATCATGAACTCAGCTTGTTTTAAAAGGGTTAAAAAATACTCAAACCGTAATGAAGGAAACACTCTAAAATTAGGATGTTCTTTTAAATTTTCATAGGCATTTAAAATATACTGACTCCCTAAATCATTATTGGGGTAAATCACCACATAATTTTTTTGGCTGTCTAATAATGCTTTTACAAACTGCTTCGCATAGTATTTAATGTGTTGAATCTCTGTTGTAACCGGATGAAACATGGCCACTGCATAGGACTCATAAGGTATTTGGTAATATCGTTTTACGTCTTCTAATTTGGGAAGTTGATCTGAAAACATAACATCCACATCTGGTGAACCAATGGTAAAAATAGACTCAGGTAATTCACCCATCTGTATCAATCTCTGTTTGGCTAAATCATTAGCTACAAAATGAAGATGGCTCAACTTACTTACTGAGTGACGTATTAACTCATCAATGGTTCCTGATAATTCACCACCTTCTATATGTGCCACCAAAATATTATTCAAACTCCCTACAATGGCTCCTGCTAAGGCTTCAACTCTGTCACCATGTACCACAATCAAATCTGGCTTTAAATCATTGACATAAGCTGAAAAGCCTTCAATGGTTTTGGCTAAGGTTAAATCCATTGTGGTTTCATGCGTATGATTTTTAAAGGTATGGATGTTTTTAAAACCAGAGTTTTGTACCTCAATAAGCGTATAACCATATAAGTCTTGCAAATGCATTCCAGTCACAAAAATGTGAGGCTCAAAATCATTTTTATCTTGTAAAATGGCCATTAATGGCTTTAGCTTTCCAAAATCTGCTCTTGTGCCTGTCAAGAAGACGATGTTTTTTTTGTTATTCAATATCTTCCCAAGTTAATTGTGTATCCGTTTTAATATCTCTTTTGGCTATTTTACCTAAAATAGACTGATAGTGCTCCGCTATTATAGTTCCCGTTCCAGGTCGTTTTACCCAAATATTTTCTTTAGTAAACAGCTCTCCCTTTTGTATTGGTAAAATACTACAAACTGTAGCAAAAGCAAAATCCATAGTGACCTGTTCTTCTTTGGCTGGTATTTTCGTCCCACCTCTCATTTGTGCTATTTCAGTAGTATCTAAAATCAAATGCTTGCATTCTTGCTCATCCATACTACAAACAATGTCAGGTCCATTACGTTGCTTATGGTCGGTGAAATGGCGCTCTAAAATACTAGCTCCTAAGGCCACAGCACCAAGGCAGGCATTATTATTTAAGGTATGATCACTTAAACCAAATACCTTTTCCGGAAAGGCTTGGTGCATTTGTATCATAGCACCAAAACGAACCAAATGTGCAGGTGTTGGATATAAATTAGTGGTGTGCAATAAGGCTACTGGCACTTTATGCGCATCAAAAATGGCTACTGCTTTTTTTATGCTTTCAATAGTATTCATTCCTGTGCTTAAAATCACAGGTTTTCTAAATTGAGCAATGTGTTCTAATAATGGGTAGTTATTACATTCACCTGACCCAATCTTATAGGCTTTAACTTCCATACGCTCTAAACGATTAGCTGCAGCTCTAGAAAAAGGGGTTGAAATAAACACCATACCCTTGCTTTCTACATAGGTTTTTAAAGCTATTTCATCAGCCTCATTTAAGGCACAACGTTTCATAATCTCATAAATGGATACATCAGCATTACCTGGTATTACCAATTTTGCAGCACTGCTCATCTCATCGTCTACAATATGGGTTTGGTGTTTAACTACCTCAACTCCTGCACGATAAGCAGCGTCCACCATTTGCTTAGCTACTTCTAAAGAACCTTCATGGTTAATACCAATTTCGGCAATGACCAATGGCGGAAAATCCAATCCTATTTTTCTGTTTGCTATGGTTATAAAAGGATTAGGCATTTGGGTATTGATTTAATATAAATTCTGCATATGTTAAGTCGTCAATGGTATCAATATCAACTCTGGCATAGGGATGATCTACAAGATACGGAAGATTGTTAGACCCTAAAATCATGTCTTTCAAAATTAATGATGCCTTAGTAATATATAATAAGCCATTTTCATAGTATAAGGGTTCTAAATCCTGGCTGCGTTGTCCCATGCTATAATTAAAGGGCACAAATTGATTGTTTATAATCTTCCCTAATTTTTGATGATTTCTACTTACAGTCATTAAGCTATCACAATCTGAAACTAATAATTCTTGATAAGCCTCTTCAAATAAAGTTTCAGGTCTCAAAGGATTTGTAAGTTGCATTACAACAACATAATCGTATTGGTTTTCAACAGATTCCAGAACATGTTTTAAAGCAGAGACTGTTGTGGCATGATTTCCTGATAAAGCTTCTGGTCGGTCTATAACTTGCGCTCCATATTTTAATGCTATTGATTTTATTGTAGCATCATTAGTACTTACATAAACATCGTCAATGTCCGATTGCTTTAAAGCATATAGAATACTATGAGCCAACAAAGGGAGTCCTGCTAGTAACTGAATATTTTTGTTAGGCAAACGTTCTGAGCCTCCTCGAGCTGGAATAATAGCAACAGTTTTCAATTAGAATCTCTTTTAAAAATGATTTGAGTTTTTAAATTTACACTAAATCTGATAAATAGACGATTTTTCTACTCCTTAAAATTAGGGTTAATAAACAAGGCATCTGTACGAGAAGCATAACCCTCATGTGATCGGTCAAATTCATAAAATCTTACTAATTTAAATTGATGCTTAAACAGAAAATTCATGATATCACCTGCAGAAGATTGTCCGACAAAATGGGGTTCAAAAAACAATTCTACATGAACACATTGAATTTTATTATCCTTAAATAATTGTGACGCACCTTCTAACACTTTTAATTCAAAACCTTCAGTATCTGTTTTTAACACATTAATATATTTCACCCCTCGCTCTGAGCAATAGACATCGAGTGTTGTAACATCCACTTTGTAAGTATCAACTATTGTTGCTGAAGTAAACTCACGCTTTAACACAGAACTTAAGGCATCCCAAGAATATTGATTAAAATCTAAAATACCAATTTGATCTCCAACTGCTTTATTGTTTAAAATTATGTTATCATTATTCACTTTTTCTAATACTGAATTGTAACATATTTTACTCGGCTCAAAACCATGAATTACAGCATTAGGATATTGATCATGAATTTTTTTAAGAGTTTGACCGTGATTCACTCCTACATCAAAAAACACTAATGGATTTGAATGTATTTCTTCTTTAATTGCTAAAAAAGGGTTTATGTTTAAAAGATTCTTTTTGCCTAAATAGTTAATCTCATATCCTTTGTTATAAAGAAACTGTTTTAAGAACTTTTTTATTTTTTTTTTCATAAGTTTTTAATTAAAATGAAGCTTTAGTTTTAGTTTTAATGTATAACCAAATGTCTCACCATTAATCTAATCAATCTGGCTTCCAATAAAGTATTACATTTTGCAATTTACTATACTCTTTAAATTCCTTAACAGACAATCTATTACAGTTTTTTGACAGCCTTATAGAATTGCAAAAAATATCACTAAACGATAGAAATATAGCCATCAACATTCTCATATCTCCTTTAAACACTTTTGTTTTTAACTGCATCCAAATTGAATATGCGAATTTACGAGGCACATATTTTAAGGGATAAAACATTAAATATAAATACCATCCTGAACGTAAGGAGCGTCTTTGTCTAAATATATAGTCTTTCTCTTTTTTTCTCATATTCAAATTTACACGATGATGGCAAAGTATATCTGGATAATAATAAATATGCTTTTGAGCTTTAAACAAATTAAAACTTGCAAATTCCTCTTCACCATAAAACATAAACCATTCAGGGTAATCAGGTATGGTTTTCCAGTCTTCCATTCTCCAAGCGTGTGCTCCTCCCGCAAAACTATTAACTCGTTCAATTTTTCTATGATGTGCTGTTGAAACAGGTGGCTCTAAATTCCAGTAAATCCTAAAAGTCATGACTGCACATGTTGGATTTTGTTTAAAAAAAGTTTCTATATGTTTTAAAGGATTCTCAGTTATAAAATGCAAATCATCATCTAATGAAATAGCATATTGGGCTTTGGTTTTTTTTAATAATCTATTTCGACTATAAATCAATCCTTTTGAAGACTGATTTTTAAATATCTCAATATCTGGATATTGCTTAACTATATAATCATAAGTTCCGTCGTTTGACCCATCGTCGCAAATAATACATTCTACATCTTCCCTTTCTAAAAGATATGTTATTTTTTGCAGTGTAAAAGACAGTTCATTTAAACGGTTTTTGGTAGTTATCAATATAGAAAAGGTCTTATCTGCCATCAAATGATTATTTAAAAATTAGCTCTTAATATATTCATTAAGCTCTTAAAGTTTTCCAGAATATTAATGATTTCAACATCAGTTTTAACTCTCTTTTAATTGGCAGTTTTGCTCCAAACTTCCATTTAGCATTTAGATAATCAAAATACAATTTTGGTGTATATCTTTTTTGTTTTAAAAAACACTTACGAAGTATATCTATCTCAAAATCTACTAAATATTGCTTGAACAACTTAGAGTCAAAACACTGTATCTCATTATTTGCTACTGCTATTTTTTTTTGAACCTGCTTGAAGATTTTTAGTTCAACAAAGCTAATTATTTCAGTCCTTTTAAAGTGTTTTTCTAAAAATTGTGCTTCCTGAGGAGTCCATTTCACATTTAAATAATCATGCATTTTAAATCTGGTTTCTATCTCACTTCTTTTTTGCTCCTGAGCTCTTTTTCGCGACACTTGATTAGTGTAGGTTCTGTAATCTAAAAGTACATCAGGTAAATTATGAAGCTTCCCAACAGCTAACAATCTTACCCATAAATCATAATCTTCGGCAGGTTCTTTTAACGTATCATAAGGTTCTGAAAAAACCTCTAAAGCCTCTTTTCTTATCATTACTGAAGGATGTGCTATACAGTTGCCCCAAAGTAAGCGAATTTTAATATCGTCATGATATTGAGGTATAGTAATACGTTTAGGGTTACCTATTTTACTGTAGGTAGTTCCACAAACCATTACATCTGGATTTGCTTCTAAAAATACTATTTGCTTTTCAAAACGCTCTGGTAAACTAACATCATCACCATCCATACGAGCAATATATTTTCCTTTGGCTATTTTACAACCATGGTTTAAGCTGTTGGTATATCCTGTATTTTTTGGTTTTACAATTAGATTGATACGTTTATCATTAAATGATTTTATGATAGATACAGTTGCATCTGTTGAAGCATCGTCTATAATTAACACTTCAAAATCTGAAAAGGTTTGATTTAATATACTGCTTAATGCTTCTTCCACATATAGCTCACAATTGTAAACAGGCATTAATACAGTAATACTTGGCTGTTTATTCATTTGTCTGAAGAGCTTTATTTTTTTTTAAAAATTTCTTTTTTAATTTAATTAGAAATAACTTCATTTTATGAATGTATTTAATCCATTTTTGAGCCACTGGTTTTTTCTGTTCTTCAATAATTTTGCAAAGTATTTTTAAAACTTCTATATGCTCCTCTTCATGTGTGATTTTGTTTGGGTTAAAAGTAGGTTGCATGAGCATTTCTATCGCAAGATTGTCATCTTGATCTATTTGCAAAACTTTTTCTATAACTTCATCTTCAGATTTATATTCGTGGTAATTTACAAATCTCTTGGTATTAAAATCTTTACCTACAAATTTGTTTCCCCAATATATAGGAATGCAATCTTGAAATATAGGTTCTAAAATTTTTTCAGTGGTATAACCATCCTGACTACTATTTTCAAATGAAATAACAAACTTATAATCTTTTATAAACTCGGCTTTATTTGGTACAGGACCACCAACATTGTTAAGTAATCTTCCTCCTGAATCTACTTGCTTTACTTTTGAAAGCATTTTAAAAAACTTAATTCTTTTATTACAGTTAGGATTTGAAACTACCATGCAACAAAATTTGGTTTTTTGTTTCCAAACTTCAACTGCTTCACTTTTTGCCTTTTCTTTTAACAAATGTGGCAACATATTGTAATAATCTATAAAAAGTGAGTAAAGTGGTAATCTAAAATGTTTCTTGTTTGAATTGTAATCAAAAGTAAATGCAAAATCACAGGCTGAGAAATCAGGTCTTCTATTTTCGCCAGTATAAAATATTCTTGTGCAATTGTAGTTTAGGTAATTTTTTCCAAAACTTGAGTAAAACAAAATATCTGGATTTTCATCAATGATTACATTATACTTTTGCTTGAGCAAATTATAAAAGTAATTATCTGTTTTAATGAAAGTGGACCAAAAGTCAACAAAATTTATTTTAAGTTCTCTCATTACACAATTAACTTTAACTGGTCGTTATTTCTTTTTTTGAGTCAAAACGTCTTTTAGTTTCCTTTTTGAAAATAACATAATGTATATTCTAAAAAACAAAGAGACTATTTTTTTTCCAAACCAACTTTTTTCAATCTCAGCCAGCATTTTATATCGATTTGACTGTAATATCTTCTTTTGTTTTTTTAAGTCCAGAATTAATTTGTAGTCTTCAACGTATGGCTCAAAGTATTCCTCTAAAACCTGTTCTCTTTCTGAAGTAAAATCTATTTGGTTACTTATACCATCTAGATAAAACGTTGTTAGTGTTTTATTGATGTGTTTATAACTGCATTCATGAACAAATAATGCTAAAATCATAAATTTCCAATCAGAAACAATCTTTAAATTTTCATCATATAACCCAACTTTATCAAACAAGTTCTTTTTAATAAATGTTGACTGATGAGGCAACGAACCTAAGAACAAATTTGAAAAATGGAGCTTATCAGGAAAATGCACTATTTGCTTTTTATTTTCGCCTACTGTTTGCCAATCAAAATAAATGAGATCAAAATTAGCAATCTTGTTATGGTTGTTCTGTAATACTGAAGACTCATAAAAATGATCGCCACTATTTAAAAACAAGAGATACTCTCCTTTAGCTTTTGCTATGCCTTTATTCATAGCATGATACACACCATGATCTGGTTCACTTATCCAATACGTTAGTTTATTGGCATGTTTTTCAATATAAGCTTTACTTCCGTCTGTTGAGCCACCATCAATAATTATAAACTCAAAACCTTGCCATGATTGGTTAAACACACTTAACATGGTTTTTTTTAAACCCTCTAGATGGTTATAGTTTATAGTGATGATTGAAATTTGCATGAAATGAATTATTTATCAGAAACCAAAAATAATCAAGTACAACCTTGAGTTGTTATATTTATTAATAGTTTGTTTTATTTTAAGTTTTTATATTGATATATATGTGTCTAAAGCATCCATTTTATTTTTTCTATTTCTTCTAAAGTATAAGTTGAGTATTCCTTTTTAAATTTTTTAAGTAAAAAAGTTTTATTGATTTTCCTTCTAAAAATGAATTCGTGAAACTTAATAATTGCTTTTTGAACATAATTAAACTCATATTTTTCATGCATAAGTAGCAGATATAAATTGGCATATTTGTCACTATAACTGCTATAAATTTTGTGTAGTTCTTCTCTTCTTTCTTTTCCTCCAACACCAGTTTTATGAGCATCATGAAATCTGTACATAGAAAGAGGTTTATTAATTGCATAAAAATGAATGTTTTTCTTTTTTGCCCTTAAAAACCATTCCCAATCAAAGCCATAATGAAAATTAGTATTTAATTCTCCTATTTTGTCCCAAACGCTTTTACTCCAAAACGAAGATGGCTGAATGAGAGTATCAACTAATTGTAATGGTATTGAGTTAAAATTATCAACAACATTGCTACCATTTGTAATTACTCCATTATTTGCTTCTTCAAAATGAATACAATTACCAAAGTAAATGCCTTCACCATTTTTTAAATATTGCTTAGCAATAAAGTTCAATACATTTGGCATTAACATATCATCACTATTAAGCCACAACAATATATCTCCTGTACTTCTTTGAAAACCTTTATTTATGGCATCAGCTTGACCACTATCTTTTTCTGAAACCCAATAGCTTATTTGGTTTTCATATTTCTTAATTATATCAACTGAATTATCAGTGCTACATGCATCATAAATAAAATATTCTAAATTTGGATAAAACTGACCTAATACAGACAATATTGTATCTTCAAGAAACTGACCTTGATTGTAAGATGGAGTTACAATTGATATTTTAGGATAGTTATTCATTTAAAGAGCTAATGGCATTATAAACATTATGAATTTTATCTAGAGCCTTATTGTTAATCAATTTTTGTGATTGAATATTAAGCAACTTAATATTTTCCTTTATATATTCTTTATCATTCCAAATCAATTCAATTTTATTAGCTATATCTGAAATGTCATATGGGTTAAACACAAAGCGTTCATTACCGATTGTTTCAGGAAGCGATGTTACATTTGAACAGATTACAGGAACACCCATTATAATACTTTCCATTAGTGGAAAGCTTCCTGCTTCATAAAGAGTCGGCACTACAACGGCTTTACAATTTTGATACAGCAGATATAACTCTTCGTCTTCTACTATACCTAAAAATTTTACTTTATGTTCTAAGTTGTAATCTTTAAGTAAGGGTTTTATTTGATTAATATAAAATTCAGTTTGATGCCCTGTACATACTAAATGGATTTCTTCATTATTTAATTGCTTAATAGCTTTAAGTAATCTCAAGTGATTTTTGTGTTCCCAAGTAGAGGCAGGATACAAGAGGTACTTTTGTGGTAAATTAAATTTATTCAACGAAGAATTATCAGGTGTTTTTATTTTATCGAACCATAATTCTTGCATATCGAGTAAAATAGTAAATACTTGATTTTCAGGTTTATTGAAATACTTTATTATGTCCTTCTTTATATGATTATAACTTACAATAACAGCGGCTGACCCATCAATTGCCTTTTTATAATTAACTGCTCTCCAGGCTCTATCATCTGAAGAAAAAAACTCTGGAAAATGAAGTTCTTGAACATCATGTAATGTAGTTATATTTTTTATTTTGTCTTTAACAACAATAGTTTGCATTGGAGAATGAATAATATCTATGCAATACTCAGCAATGGCACAGTCGTAAAGATCTTTTTTTACAAATCTTTTTTTTACATTAAAAACCTTGAATATTTTATTTAAAATCTTATACTTATACAAGGTAAAACTGGAGTATACAGGTTTTTTTGTTTTTACAAATTCAAAATGATAGGTATCATTTACAAGTTTAGTTAAATCATTATCTGGGATATTACATAGAATATAAAACTTATACTTTTTTGGGTTTTTTTTGGACAAAACATTCAAAAGAGCTAAAGAATATTGATAAACACCACCATTTTTTCTACTTAAGTCTGGTATGTTGATAAGGATATTTTTCATTATTTATTAATCAATTTCTTATACTCAGATAAGGTTTTAACATAATCATTTCCATATTTGGCAAAAGGTAAAGGAGGATAATACATTGCCCTAATAAATCTTTCAATTTTATCTAATGACCATTTTGGGTCAATTTCACCATTATAAGGGCATCCTCTCTTGTAATAATTTCCTGAGGTTAGATCTTGTGTATAACCAACAAAACCTTTTATAACCATTTGAAGAACTTCTAAGAAATATTTTGAAGCCTCATACATAACTCTATGATACAAATCAATTTGAGTATCCCAATCTTCAATATTAATTTCTTTTTGTAAAATTATATTCCCAGTATCAATACCTTGGTCTATATAATGAAAAGTAAATCCTGTTTTATTTTCACCATTAATTAGTGCCCAAGTAATACTGCTACAACCTTTATACTTTGGCAAAAGAGAAGGATGTAAATTAAATATCTTTCCCTTAACAATATCAATAATCTCTTTATCAATTATGTATCTATAATAGATACTACAAATAATGTCTGGAATAAAAGGAATATTAGATTTGCTGATTTTATTAGTAGTATAACCTACATTTAATTTTTCACACAAATCAATCAAGCTATTTACATAATATGGATTTTCATGAGTGTAAACATAAACTTCATAACCTTGATCTAATAGCTCTGTTAAGGCTTTACAACCAATCCAATTATATCCACAAAGTATAACTTTCATTAGCTTTTAAATTCTAATAATTTATTTACTATATACAATACATTTTCTTCAGTTAAGCTTGGATAACTAGGAAGATTCATACCAAGTGCAGCTAATTTTTCTGAAATAGGATAGCTACTAACATTTCTATGATTATAAATAGGCATTGTATGTATAGGAAAGAACATTGGTCTTGTTTCTATTCCATTTGACAATAAAAAGGCTTTTAGAGCTTTTCTATTTAAACCTTCAGGAATTAAAACTGTACACATCCAATAAGAATGTTTAACATCTCCTATTGTTTCGTGGAATTTAAACTCAGTTTTTTTTAATGCTTGATTATACCAAGTTGCTATTTGTTGTTTTTTTAATAAAATTGTATCTATCTGCTCCAATTGCGCTAAACCAATGGCAGCACAAATGTTTGTCATTCTATAATTATATCCTATAGCATCGTGCCAATACTCTCTATCTTTTGCCAAGCCTTGACCTTTTAAATGTACAATCTTATTATTCAAGTTTTCAGAATTAGTACACACCATTCCTCCTTCTCCTGTGGTTATGGTCTTGTTACCGTAAAAACTGAATGTTGACACATCACCAAAACCACCTACATGTTTTCCTTTATATTGAGTTCCAATGGCTTCAGCACAATCTTCAATTAAATATATATTATTGGTTTTTGTTATGTTAAGCAATTGATTCATATCACAAGGATGACCATAAATATGAACACATAATATGGCTTTAGTTTTTGGCGTTATTTTTTTCTTAACATCATCGTAATCCATTTGCCACGATGACTCTAAAGCATCAACAAAAACTGGAGTAGCTCCAACATATGAAATTGCATTCACCGAAGCAATATATGTTAAAGTTGGAACAATAACCTCATCACCTTCTCCAATACCTAAAGCTAACAAAGCCAAATGTAATGCAACTGTACCATTACAAACAGCAGCACCATGATTGCAACCAACATAATTTGAAAAGTTACTTTCAAAGGCGTTTACAAACTTTCCTTTACTTGAAATCCAAGTAGAATCTAAGCACTCGTTAACATATTTTTTCTCATTACCACTTAACTGAGGTTGGTAAACTGGGTATTTTATTTTTACCATTATAAATCTTCTATAATTTTAGTTTTTGTGTTAAAAACTGGTAATCCTTTTATGCTTTCCAATCTTGTAATATCTCTTAAATAATTTAACTTTCCATCTTTATCTCTAGACTCTCTAAATTTTGATAACACATAACCTTCTTGAGGACTTAGCACTTTTAAATCTTTACAAAATTCTTTTTTTATGAAGTAAGCATTGTTACCTGCGCTATTTGAACCAACAAACGCATAACCCTTTTCTTCAGCTAAATCACAAAGTGCCAATATTGATGCTCCAGCATATAAATTACTATAATGAGCATTTGTTCTCACAAAATTAGATTCATAAGGTATGGTAATTGCTCTATCACAGCCAAACACACTATTATACTCAACAATCATTATTATTGGTTGTACAACCGTCAATGCTCTCCATATCCAATAATCATTACCATCAATATCAATATGCAACAGTCCTATTTGTCCTTTAATATTTTCGGTTTCTATCAACGAATTTATATTTTCAGCTGTAATAAAAGCTGACTTTGCTATTAAATCATACTTCCAAAATATTTCATTTTTTTTTAGATTAGAAATATGCTGTTCACTACCATCAATAACCAAACCTGTCCAATTATTATTCATTAACAAGAACCTTGTATTGGATTCATAATAGTCTTCTACTCCAAATTCTACAAAGGTTTTATTTTCTATTTCAAGGTAGTTTATTAAATACTGAATAATACCATCGTCTCCCCATTGAGAAAACACTTTAAACTCAACATCATGCAAAGAATTTACTGCAGTTTTGGTTTCTATTAACTTAGACCAAATACGACCATTTTGTAACATCAAATTTAAAACCGACTTATTGTCCATTATTTTATCTTTTTGAGCTATGCTGCTCTCTGATACATTTTTTTTTAAAACACTTTTAATAACTCTTTTTAGCATTAGATAATCATTGAGCATTATTTACCAAAACCTTTTTTAAGTATCTGCTTTCCTTTTTTTACTAAATTAAACTTTTTTAAGTGATTATCATTTTTTTGAACCCTTTGGTTTTCAAAACTTTGCCTAACTAAATCTACAATTTTAGCATTTAAAGACAGTTCTTGTGAAATCACTTTTATTTTATCATGACTTAAATCATTAACTCCAAAAAAAGCATCTTCTGAACAATGTGTCCCAGAGTTATCAAAACCAATATTTTTAACTAATGGTTTATTAGGAAATAGAAACATTGCATTGTTTGAAAACATTGAGGCATAAAACCTAATAGCCCAAGAATCCACTTTACCGCTAACTTGATTTTGCAACATTTGATAAAAAGGATAATTGCCAAAATTCATTTTATTTTTTAAGTTGAGTTCATCAACAATTTTAAGTAAATCTTCACTATCAAAATTTACTTTATCCCAACGATTCAACCAAGTCGCGTAACTCCAAGAACTAGCAATAGGTAAAAAATAGGTGTGTCTCTCAATAGTTTTGGCTGATGGATATTTAAAACCAGATATTCCAAATACTTTATCACTATTTTTATAAGTCTTTAAAGCATCATTCATAAACTCCAAAAAGTGTGTTCCAGTTATAATATCATCTTCTAATACTATAACCTGACCATATTTTTGTATTATTTCTGTTACACCTTTTATGACTGAATTTGCTAAACCTAAATTATTTTTTCTTTCTATAATATGAACTTCTTTACACCATTGTTTAGCTTTAACTAACTCTCTGACTGTATTTACTTTTTTAACCTCTTCTTCACTGGCTCCAATTTTAGGACCATCACAAAATATATAAAGTGTACTTTTATCAGACAGTACATTTTGTTTAAGCGCATTTAAGGTTTGCTCGGTATGCCAAGGACGATTATAAACAAAAAGTACTATTGGTGCTAAATCCATCTAACTTAAATTATCTTTAAAAAAAAGAGTGTTAAACGTCTTTGCAACTAATATGTAATTATTACCATTCATATATTTGTACACCTTACTTTTAAATTGCAAGTCTACTAATGGAGTTTTGTCTAAGTCCTCAACTAATACAATAGTAGGTCTGTATTTTTCCCAATTATTAGTTTCTAACACTTCTAAATCTAAACCCTCTACATCAATAGTCATGAAATCAATCTTTTGGTTGTTTTCTAAATACTTTTCAAGCACTTCTTTTAATGGATGTGTTTTCACCTGTATTCTTTCAATAATTTTATAATTTAACAAACCATCTTTTTTTTTGGCTTCTTCATGAGAAAACGTATTAAGCGCTGGTTCGTTAAACATATAATACGTTTGTTCTACTTTTTTATTTGAAATAGCCATTTCAAGATTGATATCATTAGGTCTTTCAATGTTAAAAACATCCATGCTTTTTGGCATGGCGTCAATATTTATACCTCGCCAACCTTTAGCATAAAAATTATAAGTGTTAGAAAATCGTTTTGGGTGATGTGCTCCAATATCTATGTAAAAACCATTTAGCTTATTCTCAAAAAACCGATTTAAAATCATATCTTCTCCCTCTTGGCTAAAGGAATAATTACTAAACTTCAATTGTTGTTCACTTTCAAGTTTACCCTGCTGCTTAAAATAGTTTTTGACTTTTTTATGTATTAAAACATCTAGTATTTTTTGTAAAAATTTCATACTCTTAAAAACCTCCTCCAATTGGTATTATAGGTTGTTTATCAATTGGGTTAAAATTAAAATCACGATGAAAAAAAATACTAGTAGTCCAAGTATAATCATTAATTGGTCCAAATCCATGAAAATCAACCTCAATAAAATTTAACTCCCTAAAATCTTTTGCTATATTTTGATGACGATCACTATTATCTAAGATAATCATACCTCCTTTTTTTAATATTTTATGGGCTTCTTTTGAACACTCTTCTCTATTAATACCATCAATTAAAATAATATCAAAAAACATATTAAAGCTCTTAGGTTTAGAATGATAATTAAGACTTTCAAGTTCTAGTGTTTGGTTTTTTATATTGTGCTGCTTAACTGTTTGATACCATTCTTCATTATGCTCAATTGAATATAATTTTTTTACTCTCTTTGAAAAAAATAATGAAGAATTACCTGAACCCCATTCTAACATTATTTTTTGTGATAAATCTAATTGGCTTAAATAGTCAATTGAAGGATAAGTAAACCAAGGTATAGGCTTGTTACTGGCATCTATAGACTTCTGTTCAATTTTACTTCTATAATGACCATAGTTTCTCTCAAGTAATTCACTTGCTTTAGTATAAACTTGTTTATTATTTGTGTTTTTAACAAGCTTATAACCAATTGATGTTAAAATGGTTTGTATTATTGATTTAGTAAAATTCATGCTTAATTAAAATATGACCTTGACTTTTTTGTGCTAATCGACCAGTATTGAAAAAATCTCCATTCTCAACTTCAAATGAACCAGCATTAATTACCCAATCTAAAATAGTGTTTTCTAAACTTGAAAATAATGTAAAATAATAACATCCTTCTTGAAAAGGATTGTCTGGTATTTTTATAGTAACATCCTTAGTTTCATTAGGTTTAAAACTAATTGTTTGTCCACTCAAATCATTTCCTAAAACTGTAATTCTACGCGATTGATTATCATCAATTCCAAGTGAAATTCTAACATTATTTAAAGTTTCTGATGAGTTGTTTTTAATTTTTAAAACAATTTTAAATGTCATACCTGAAGGTATACATTGTATTTGTTCATCATTAAAATTATTTATTGAAAAACCTATAAACTTTAAAACACCAGTTCCTTGTCTGTCTTTTCTAATAGCTAAATCACTAGCAACCTCTTCGCTTCTAAATTTCTTTATATAATAATCAACTACTTCTTGTGTCTTTCCAATAGTTTCAACTCTTCCATTACTCATTAACATTACTCGAGAACATAAATTTTGAATTGATGCCATATTATGGCTTACAAACAACACAGTACGTCCTTCGCCTTTACTTATGTCCTGCATTTTGCCTATGGCTTTTTTTTGAAACTCGGCGTCACCAACGGCAAGTACCTCATCTACCACCAAAATATCAGGCTCTAAATGCGCTGCTACAGCAAATGCCAAACGTACTGTCATCCCAGAGCTATAGCGTTTGACAGGTGTGTCTATATAGCGTTCGCAACCACTAAAATCAATAATTTCTGTTTCTTTAGCTTTTATTTCAGCTTTGGTCATGCCCAGAATGGCACCATTTAAATAAATGTTCTCTCGCCCAGTCAATTCAGGGTGAAAGCCTGTGCCTACTTCCAGTAAACTGGCTATGCGTCCTTTGGTTTTTATCTCGCCAGTGGTTGGGCTAGTGACTCTGGATAGTAATTTTAATAAGGTACTTTTGCCTGCTCCATTTTTACCAATAATGCCTAACACTTCGCCTTTTTGTACTTCAAAATTAATGTCTTTAAGTGCCCAGACATACTCGCTGTCGCCTTTAGTGCTTCTATCGTTAGTTTCGCCTACTTTTAAAAAGGGATCATCTTTACCTCTCACTTTACTCCACCAACGGTTAAGGTCATGACTCAGTGTTCCTGTACCAATGACTCCAAGTCGGTATTGTTTGCTAATATTTTCGGCTTTTAAAATTATCATATTTTACAATTAACAGTCATTGCGAGAATCCAGACAGTAAACGTCTGGAGACGTGGCAATCTTTTTCTCAATCATTCTCAAACTCTATAACAACACCTTCATACAAATCCTTCCAGTTGGGGTTCATAACTTTTATTAATTCTACTTTTTTTGTTCTATTTCCTGCTTTTAATTGTTTTTCCCTACTAATGGCGTCTTCTATCATTTGAAATACTTCGTAATATACCAATTTATCTAAATTATATCTTGTTGTAAAGGATTTTGGGTTATACTTTTCTTTATGTTGCTTCACTCTATTTATAATATTAGAAGTTACACCTACATAAAGTGTTGTGTTATTCTTATTTGTTAATATGTACACAAATCCTGGTGTCATAGGTTTTTATAAGAGCAGATTGCCGCGCTAACACCTTCACCAAAGTTTCGGTGTTTTGGTCGCTCGCAATGACGGTTCAAACCGTGTCAATAAAACTCTTCTCCGTCTTGTTAAAAATAATCAATCCCAAAATAAAAACGATAATACTAACCAATAACGTATATAAAAACCCAGTAACACTAAAACTTCCTATATTCAACAACATAAAACGAAATCCTTCTATAATTTGAGTCAAAGGATTATACTCAACCAAAGGAACCACCCATTCTGGAAATTTTAATTTAGCTTCACTTACAGGATAAGGCACAGCAGAGACATACATGAGCAATTGCACACCAAATCCAACCAAAACAGTTAGGTCTCTATATTTTGTGGTCATGGAAGAGATGATCATCCCTAAACCTAAGCCCAATAAAGCCATCATGAACACATAGACTGGGAATAATAGCACGTTGCTATTTATGGTCATATCACTACCATCAAAAACATAGTACATATAAAACCCTAAAAAAATAGCCAATTGAATTCCAAATTTGAGAAGATTTGAAATGGTTATAGACATTGGCATAATGACTCTAGGAAAATAGACTTTGCCAAAAATACTTTGGTTTTTGGTAAAGGTATCTGAGGTGCCTGTAAGGCATTCTTTAAAATAGTTCCAGGCCGTAATCCCAGCCAAATTAAACAAAAAAGGAGGCACGCTTCCTGTTTGTATCTGCCCCAAGTTGTTAAAGATAAGGGTAAAAATAACAGAGGTAAATAGTGGCTGTATGATATACCACAAAGGCCCTAAAATGGTTTGCTTGTAAACGGTGACTATATCACGTTTTACAAACAGCATGAGCAAATCGCGATAGCGCCAAATTTCTTTTAAATTCAGGCTAATTAAGGGCTGCTTTGAGGAAATGGTATAAAGCCATGTATCGTCTTTAGGTGTACTCAAAAGCTCGCTGTGTTTTTGTTTGTGCTAATATACTAAAACAAGCAGAACTGCAAAGCACTTAACTTCCTAAAAAACAATATAAAAACAATTCTCCACCTTAACAAGGAGGAGTAACTTCAGTTAGGTTTAAAGAAACTTAAAACAAGGCGCTTGTTTATTGTAAACACTTGTATAGTCTTAACTTTAACCCTTCCGTCTTTAATTCTTTTAAGCAGAATTAAAGCCACCTTCCCTAATTTAGGGAAGGAGTTTTTGTTAATGCTTTTTTAACTCTCCTCCTTTTTACCTTGTGTGCCGAAGCTATTGTATAGGAACAAGGAGGAGTGGATTTAGTTTCACTCAAAGAAACTAAAGACGAGTCAGTATTGGATTACTCAGTGTGACATTGCTTAGTGTGAGATTGATTAAATGAAAGTGTTTAAAGCTTTAGTTATTTTAGTTTAACCACCCCCTTTCAGGCACCCCTCCTTAAAAAGGAGGGGAATTATTACGTAGTTTATTGATTTCTATAATAATCAATCATAGTCTTGATGCCTTCGTCAATGGATATCAAATCTCTGTTTAAAACCGCTTTCATTTTAGAGATGTCTGGACAACGACGTTTCATATCGCCTTCTTTTAAAGCTGGTAAATGTATGATTTCTGAGGAAGATCCAGACAATGCAATCACCTTTTCTGCCAATTCTAAAATACTAATCTCCAAATCGTTCCCTACATTCAACACATCATTTACAAACAGATGATCGTCTAGGGTTTTAATACAGGTATCTACATTATCATCAATAAAACAGAATGAACGAGTTTGGTCGCCTTCCCCATAAATAGGAATGGGTTGATTTTTAAGGGCAAGTTTGACAAAGCGTGGAATAACAAAATCATGGCTTTGTTTAGGTCCATAGGTATTAAAAAAACGAAAAATAGTATAGTCTAAATGATACTCTCGTTCATAGGCTTTCATAAAAGCCTCTCCTACATTTTTTACAATGGCATAAGGCAGTCTGGAATTTAATGGCGTAGTCTGTTCATTCTGAGGGATTTCAAAAGGTTCACCATACACTTCAGATGAACTGGAATAAAACACGCGCTTCACACCAGAGTTTTTAGATAAAGACAATACATTTTTGATGCCTTCAATATCGTCCAAAACATTTATAGGATGCTCTAAAGTGCGCTCTACACCTACTAGTGCAGCATAATGAAACACATAGTCAAAATCAAATCGTCCAAAAATGGGTACAATATCTGCATAATTATTGATGTCTGCTTTTATGAATTTCACATTGTAATGCCTGGGAACTTTGTCTATACTTCCTGTAGAAAGATTATCAACACATATAATAGAATGGTCTGGATGTTCTGACAATTTTAAAGCCAGAGCACTACCCAATTGGCCTGCTCCACCAGTGATTAAAATTTTTGCCATGTAAAATTAAGGTAATAAGTCATTAATAGCTATTGCGCAGCTTGGTATTAAAGTATTAATAACGAAGCTATTAAACGAAGATAGTAAAAATATTTAAAGATTGACTGTTGACTGTTGACTGTTGACCGTTTTCTGTTTTCTGTTGCCGGTTGTGGGCTGTGAGTTGTCTGTTGTGGGTTGACTGTTGTCTGTTGTTTGTTGTCTGTTGATTTATTTAAACCAGTCCGACGTTCATCCCTGCGAAGGCAGAGATCAACATCACATAAACAAACATCAAAATAAACACTAAAACTGACCTCCTAAAAGTTGACGTCAAATTTGAAATGAAGAATCCGTTAAAAAGCTTATGCTTGTTCGAATTTAGCACCAGCTGAAAAGGTCATAAGCTTTAGGATTCAAATAAAAAATTTAGGTAACTTTTAGGAAGTCTTGATTTTTTGAATACTTTTTTATCAAGAAAAAAGTATTGACAAAGAAGGAAAATCAAAATTAAAAACTAATTATTAAAACAATCCCAGGTAACTTTCAACCCCTCACGAACCGTAAACTGTGGTTCATAACCTAAAAGTGATTGCGCTTTATTGATATCAGCCAGTGAATCCCTTACGTCACCTAATCTTGGTGGTCCATATACAGCTTCAACATTAGAGTTAGCTGCTGTTTTTAAAGCTTCCCATAAATAGTTTAAATCAATACGCTCACCACAAGCCACATTAAACACTTGATTTTTAGCAGCATCTGAAGCAAAAAACCCCTTTATATTGGCTTGAACAGCATTATCAACAAAAGTAAAATCTCTGGTTTGTTTCCCATCTCCATTAATAGTTGGAGACTTTTGGTCTTTAAGGGCTTGCATAAACAATGGAATCACTGCTGCATAGGCACCATTAGGACTTTGCTTAGGTCCAAAGACGTTAAAATAACGTAAACCGATAACATCAGTATGATAAGTCGTACCAAAGACGTTTGCATACAATTCATTCACATATTTAGTGACAGCGTAAGGCGATAATGGGTTACCAATAACATCTTCAACCTTTGGTAGATTCTTGCTGTCTCCATAGGTCGAACTTGAGGCAGCATAAACCATACGCTTTACAGTTGTACTCTCTTTCAAGGCAATCATCATATTCAAAAACCCAGAAATATTAACATCATTAGTGGTTTTTGGATCGTTAATGGAGCGTGGTACAGACCCTAAAGCAGCTTGATGACTTACATAATCTATCCCTTCCATAGCTTGTTTACAAGTATCCAAGTCTCTAATATCACCTTCTATAAGTTCAAAGGCTGGGTTAGACATAAACTCTGATAAATTCTCTCTATATCCATTAGAAAAATTATCCAATACCCTAACTTTTTTAGCCTTGTATTTTAATAGATATTCGACAAGGTTAGAGCCTATAAAACCTCCTCCTCCTGTAACTAAAAAAGACAGTTGTGATAAATCTTGGTTATGATATACGTTTTGGTACATTATATTATTATTTCTTCACAATACAGATAAAACTTGAAACTTGAAACTACAAACGCGCATCCACAGAAGTCTTAGGCAACAAGGACTTTACATCAAAAATAACACCTATATCAGACTTCAGTTTGTTAATATCCATATTCAAAAATTCTTTATGAGATACAGCTAAAATGATAGCATCGTAGGAAGTAGCCAATTCAGTTTCAGAACACAATAAATCCAATCCATATTCATGTTTCACTTCAGCCTTGGAAGCCCAAGGATCGTAAACATCAACATTAACCTGATAAGATTGAAACTCTTCAATAATATCAATAACTCGAGAGTTTCTGATGTCAGGACAATTTTCTTTAAAGGTAATACCTAATACTAACACCTTAGAGTCTCGAATGGTTGCGCCTTTTTTAATCATCATCTTCACCGTTTCAGAAGCAACATAACTCCCCATACTGTCATTCATCTTGCGTCCTGCCAAAATAATTTCAGGAGTATAACCGCTTTCTATGGCTTTTTGAGCTAAGTAATAAGGATCTACTCCTATACAATGACCTCCAACCAATCCTGGAGTAAACTTTAAAAAGTTCCATTTGGTACCTGCTGCTTCTAACACTGCCTGAGTATCGATATCTAATAATCGGAATATTTTTGAAAGTTCATTCACAAAGGCAATGTTAATATCCCTTTGAGAATTTTCAATCACTTTAGCGGCTTCTGCTACTTTGATAGAAGGTGCTAAATGTGTTCCTGCAGTAATAATCGTTTTATACAAGTCATCAACACGCTTTGCTACTTCAGGAGTGGAACCTGAGGTTACTTTTAATATTTTAGTGACTGTATGTGTTTTATCGCCTGGATTGATACGTTCTGGTGAGTAACCAGCAAAAAAGTGCTCATTAAAAGTAAAACCAGAAACCTGCTCTAAAATAGGCACACAAATATCTTCAGTAACACCTGGATACACTGTAGATTCGTAAATCACAATATCGCCTTGTTTCAACACAGCTCCAACCGTTTCACTGGCTTTAATTAAAGGTGTGAACACAGGCTTGTTTAAAGCATCTGTAGGTGTTGGAACAGTAACTATGTAAATGTTTGAATTAGCAATCTCATCCCTTTTGGAAGAGACTAGCAAGCCTTTATTTGCATTTTGATCTGAGATAAGTACTGATTTTAACTCATCAGATTCAACTTCTAATGTTTGATCTTTACCTTGTTTAAGCTCAGCAATTCTTGTATCATTGATATCAAAACCAACAACAGGATATTGTTTTGCAAATTCAACGGCAAGTGGTAGGCCTACATAACCAAGTCCAATAATGGCTATTTTATCTGTTTTGGGCATCATTTAAGTAGTATTGATTGTAAAATATATTTCAAATCTAAAGAAAAACTCCAATTTTGCACGTATTTTTTGTTGATTTCAACCTTATCTACCCAAATAATCGTTCTATTGTAAGTTTCTGGGTCAGACTGCATTGCCAATATTTGTTCTTCATCTTTATATTTCAAAGTTGCAGGACCAGTAACACCAGATTTTACTTTTAAGATTATACGATCTTCTCCTATTAGTTCATCTGCAAAACCTTGGATATCTGGTCGCGGCCCAACAAAACTCATGGTGCCGAACAGTACATTGAATAATTGAGGAAGCTCATCCAATTTGGTACGTCTTAAAAAACGACCGTAGGTAGAAGCATGATGATCTAAAGTACCTAAACGATGTTTACCTGCTTTTAAAGTACGTATCTTGTACATATAGAACAGCTTTCCGTTCTGACCTACGCGCAATTGTTGAAACCAACCAAAATGCCCTACATCCAAAGCAGCACCTATGAGTAAAAGAGTTAAAGGAATAATAACAATAGGTAGCAATACTAAGGCTAAACTAAAATCAAATACACGTTTAATTTGAAGTTGGCTTGGAGTTATCAAATTAAAGAAGCTTAACGATTAATTTTAAGCATTTTTTTAAATCGTTTTAATAGTGAAGGTCCTCTGCTATTATCATGATAGGCATTCCCATAAGTGCCGTAACCATATCCATAACCGTAACCATAGCCATAACCATAGCCGTAATTGTGATTGCTCTTGTGTTTGTAAAAGTTGAGTACAAAACTAATGTTTTTAAGTTCACCGCCTCGATATTTAGCATTAACCAATTGCAACATGCCTTTCTTAGTGTAATCCAAACGAATCATAAAAATGGTGGCATCGGCATAATTGCTTAATTGCAAAGCGTCTGTTACCAACCCTAAAGGTGGCGTATCTAAGATAATAATGTCATAGTCTTTGCGAAGTTTAGCCATTAAATGATTGAGCTTTTCACTCATTAACAATTCAGAGGGATTAGGTGGTATTGGTCCAGAAGGAATCACATCCAAATTAGGAATGTCTGTTTTAAACGTAACTGACTCAAGGGTCTCATCATCAATCAAATAATTTACAATACCCTTATCATTACTAATGTTAAAATCTCCAAATATTTTAGGTTTACGCAAGTCTAATCCTAATAAAATGGTTTTCTTTCCACTTAAAGCATAGGCTGTGGCTATGTTTATAGAGCAAAATGTTTTTCCTTCACCACTTACTGAAGAAGTAATCATTAACGTACGTCCACCTTCTCGTTCTTGCTTACTGTAAATAAATTGCAAACTCGATCGAATGGCTCTGAAAGATTCTGCTACAGCCGATTTTGGCTTTTCATAAACTACCAAGTTGTTCTTGTAGTTGTACTTACCAATAAGGCCAAGAATAGGGATTTTAGAAAGTTGAACCACCTCATCAGAACCATGAATAGTATTGTCCAATAGAAAAATCACAAAAATTAAAAACATAGGTGCAAAAAAACCAACCATTAAAGCCATCATGTAATTTAAAGACTTGTTAGGACCTATTAACCCACCACCAATATCCTTAGCTTCATCAATAACTGATATATCGGAGACATTAGCAGCTTTTACTATCGCTGCTTCACTACGTTTGGCTTGATAAACATCGTAAGCTTCACGACTTATATCTAGCTTGCGTTGTATTTTTAAATATTCTTGTTGGTCTTCAGGCAGCTCACTCAACTTCGCTTCCAAATTGGCAATATTCCTGCTAATTGTATTGAGTTGAATGTTAATCGTGCTCTTGGTAGATTTAATGGTCTCTAACAGCACATTTTTCTCTGCATCAATCTGTCTATCCAAACCTTTAAACAACTCTGAACCTTCACGAGTTGTGTACTCCATATTTTGACGCTCAATGGCCAAACTAGTAATTTTGGAGACGCTACTTAAAATATTGCTTTCTGTAATACCAACAGAGGTTGGTGCTGCTATTTTAGTGTAATCTGTTTTGGTGTTTAAATAATTCTCTAAACTGTTTAAATAGTTCAGTTTGGATTGTTCTCCTTGCTTTTCTCTGTCGTATTCTTTGAGTTGATTGGAAATCTGAGAAATTTCATCATCAACATCAAACACCTTGTTTTGTCGTCTGAAGGCGTTCATTTCGTCGGTAACATCCTTTAAATTGTCATTCACAGCAGCCAAACTACTGTCAATAAACTTTATGGTATTGGTAGCATATAAGTTTTTACGCTCTAGTTCTGTCCTACTTAATATAGCTGCAGTGGCATTAAGGTAATCTACAATTTTAGACTTATTAGTTCCAGTTAGTGAAAGTTTTAATATGGAAGACGAATTTTTGTTTATTGGATCAATTTGTATACTGTTTTTATAGCCATTAACAACACCATCAAAACTTAAAAACTTAAGGTAAAAGACAGTGCCTTCAGGGACAGCTATATTAGGTTTTAAATTAAAAATACCATTCAAAAAAGACAGTTCCACTTGTTGACCATAGGAAAAGGTTTGCGAAAAAGCACCTAAAGGAACTTTAACACTCTTTATTGATTTATCAGAATAAATTTGAGTTGAAGCACGTTCTCCTTGAAACTCTAAAAACACCTCATAGGAGTTATCATCAATATATTTAATTCCAATAGGTTGATTTAAAAGCTGAGGTTTTGTCTTATCAAGGGTAAAGGTAAAAGGAACATCCTTGTAAATATCAACCATACGATATTTACCTTGCGTTAAATACTGCATGTAGTATTGCAACGAGTCTACCACAAGCTCGTTATGGCTTCTGGTTTTTACTGCAGTGAGCATTTTACCAACTTTACCTGAAACGCCTCCCCAATTAAACGAAATACTAGTGTTAGCTGTGAAAAAAGGGTTTTGGTCATTCTCAATAGAAATCAAGGATTCTAAACGATAAATGTTCTCCTTTCTGACGTTGATGAAATAAGCCACAATAAGTGCTATACCTATACACAACAGCACCAGTTTCCATAAGTTAAGGGCTTTAAACAAAAACCCTCTAAAGTCAAAACTTACACGTTGTGCATCCAGTTGGTCGTCATGAAGTTCGTTATAATCCATAGCCTTATAATCGTGAGAATAATAAAATTGTTGTGGTTACCAATGATAATACTGTAGCTATATCTCTTAAAGTTTCCATCCCAGTGGTTCCTGTGCCTAATGACTTTTGTTTTAAAGGCTTTACATAAATCATATCATTAGGTTGTATGTAGTAATAAGGAGATTGCATCACATTAACATCAGTCAAATCCAAATGATGTATTTTTTGGCCTTGAGGATATTGCCTAATAATGAGCACATCCTTCTTATCACCTGTTATTGGAATTTCTCCAACATTGGCAATAGCTTGAAAAATGTTCACTCGCTCTTGAAATAAGGTTTGTGTACCTGGTCTCCCAACTTCTCCACTCGCTGTATAACGTAACCCTGTGAGTTTTACGGTAACAAAAATATTGGCTGTTTCCTTAAATTGTTCTTCTAATAGTTTTTTCTCTAACAACTTTTCTATTTCCTCAGTAGTGTAGCCTAATACATTGATATAACCTAGGGTAGGTACACGAATATTACCATGCAAATCGATAGTGAAGCCATCAAAATAAGCGCGTTCTTCACTCCCAGCATTCAAATTAGTATCTCCAATAGGATTAAGTATTTGAACATTATCTTGATCTAACGATTTTACTCGTATACTAATAATATCATTAATTTGGACGCGATAAGGTTTTTGTTGCTCCACCAACAATTGTGTTGTATCTAAAGCGGTTTCCTTATTTTGATAGTAAATGGTATCCTTGTGAGGAATGCAAGAGGTAGACAACAACCCCATAATTAATCCGATAACGAAAACATATCGCTTCATTCGCAGGTGATTTGATTTCTCACAAAACTACATATTTTTTTCGTTTTACCTGTATAAAAGTAAAGACATCAAATGTGTAATTTTGCCATGCACAACATTATAAACTCGTTTTAACATTATAAATTATAATTTTAAAACACAATCGTAAAACTTCTTCTGAGTAATTAGAGGATTTATACGTTATTTGCAAAAAAATAGTCGTGAACTTCCTAACAGTCGAAAATATAGCTAAATCTTATGGAGAGCTTACCTTGTTTGAAGGTATTTCATTTAGCATTCATAAAGACCAAAAAATTGCCTTTGTTGCTAAAAACGGAACTGGTAAAACTTCTATTTTAAACATTTTATCAGGACAAGATCAACCTGATGAAGGACAAGTCATCTTTAGAAAAGGACTCAAAACCTCCTTCTTATCTCAGGAACCAGATTTAGATCCTGAACTTACCATTGAAGAAACCATCTTTGCTTCTGATAATCAGATTCTAAAAGTCATCAACACTTATCATGAAGCCTTAAAACATCCTGAAGATGAAAAGGCTTACCAAAAAGCGTTTGACAATATGGATCGTTTTCAGGCTTGGGATTTTGAAACCCAATACACACAGATTCTTTACAAACTCAATCTGGAAGACCTTAACCAGAAAGTGAAGCATCTGTCTGGTGGTCAAAAAAAGCGTCTTGCACTTGCTAATGCACTCATTAACAAACCAGAATTACTCATCATGGATGAGCCAACCAACCATCTGGATTTGGAAATGATTGAATGGTTAGAGCTGTTCTTCACCAAAGAGAACATGACCATTTTTATGGTCACACATGATCGCTACTTTCTGGAACGCGTCTGCAACGAAATTATAGAATTGGATCATGGCGAAATATTCAGTTATAAGGGTAATTATTCCTATTATTTAGAACAAAAAGAAGCACGCATAGAGCGTGAAGCTATAGAAACCAATAAAGCCAAACAGCTCTTTAAAAAAGAATTGAGCTGGATGCGTAGGCAGCCTAAAGCGCGTACCACAAAATCAAAATCCAGAATTGACGATTTTCACGACATTAAAGCACGCGCTCATAAACGCCGAAATGACCATGAAGTGCAGCTAGAACTCAATATGGAACGTCTTGGAAACAAAATTATTGAACTTCATAATGTGTCTAAAACGTTTGATGATTTAGTAATGCTGGATAAGTTTAATTACAACTTTCAAAATGGAGAACGCGTTGGCATTATTGGTAAAAACGGTACAGGGAAGTCCACCTTCTTAAACATGCTCACAGGAGCTATTAAACCAGATGCTGGCAAGATTATTCTAGGCGAAACAGTAAAATTTGGTTACTACACTCAAAAAGGCATAGACATTAAACCTGAACAAAAGGTGATTGATGTAGTTAGAGAATTTGGTGATTATATTCCGCTAAAAAAAGGCAGGCAAATTAGTGCGCAACAATTACTGGAACGCTTTCTATTCAGTAGAAAAAAGCAGTACGATTTTGTCGAAAAACTCAGTGGTGGCGAACGTAAACGATTGTATTTGTGTACAGTACTTATTCAAAATCCCAATTTTCTTATTCTGGATGAGCCTACTAACGATTTGGATATTGTCACCTTAAATGTCCTTGAAAACTTCCTATTGGATTTCCAAGGATGTTTAATCGTAGTATCACACGACAGGTACTTTATGGATAAAATTGTTGACCATCTTTTTGTGTTTAAAGGTCATGGTGTGATTGAAGATTTTCCAGGCAATTATACAGATTATAGAGTTTATGAAGATAGTACACCAAAAATTTCAGAATCGACTGAAAAGACCGAAAAGCCGCAATGGAAAAAGGATGACAATATAAAACTCTCTTACAACGAACAAAAAGAGCTTAATAATATTGAAAGCAAGCTCAAATCATTAGAACATGATAAAAAAGAATTGGAAGCCAAGTTTCATGACACATCACTTTCGGTAGAAGACATCAACAAGTTGTCTTTAAAAATACAGGAGATTATTGATACCATTGAAGAAAAAGAACTCCGTTGGATGGAACTACATGAAAAAATGGAAGGTTAAATGTTTTATCAAATTAAACAATATCTAAAATTCATAAAAACATCAACCAACCAACATGGTGTACACTCCCCTTTTGTGTATGACTTAGTGACTAAATGCTTTTATGATAAAACAAAACATGCAGACTACAACAAAATTTCAGCTTATAAAAAGCAGTTAAAACACTCGAAACAAAAACTACAAATTACCGATTTAGGCGCTGGAAGTCAAAAGTTTAAATCAGAAGTAAGATTAGTTTCAGACATAGCCAAACATGTTTCCATTTCTACAAAAAATGCAAAATCACTTTATAGACTAACCACTTATTTAAAACCTAAAACCATTCTTGAACTTGGCACATCATTAGGTGTTGCTACCCAAGCCTTAAGCTTAGCTAATCTAGGCGCTAAAATTACAACTATTGAAGGCTGTCCTGAAATTTCAGAATACGCAAAAGTTCAATTTAATGAACAATCTCTGGATAATATTTCAATAATAACAGGTGACTTTTCAGAAGTGATTCCAACTCTAACCCAATCAACATTTGACTTAATATTCTTTGATGGCAACCACACCAAAGAAGCAACATTGACGTATTTTAATATGTTACTTCCTACTGCAAACAACAATTCTGTTTTTATTTTTGATGATATCCATTGGTCTAAAGGCATGACAGAAGCTTGGGACATCATTAAAAACCATCCATCAGTAACTGTTAGCATCGATACCTTTTTTTGGGGCATTGTGTTTTTTAGAAAAGAACAAGCAAAAGAACATTTTGTGATTAGGGTTTAGGCGTTTATTTGTTTAGGCGTTTAGTTTGCCGTAAATTTGAGTTACATAAAACTATATAAGTTAACATCAAACAACTTAACAACAAACAACTCACATATTAATGAAAATCTACACAAAAACAGGTGACAAAGGTACTACAGCTCTTTTTGGTGGCACACGAGTACCAAAACACCATATTCGTATTGATAGTTATGGAACCGTTGATGAGTTAAACTCCTATTTAGGGTTAATTCGCGATCAGGAAATAGATGCACATAGCAAATTCATATTGCAAACTATACAAGATAAATTGTTTACTGTTGGAGCCGTTTTGGCAACAGATCCAAAAAAAGCTATCTTAAAAAATGGAAAGGAACGCTTAAACATTCCAAAAATATCAACTCAAGATATTGAACTTCTTGAAAAGGAAATGGACTCGATGAACGAATCCTTACCAATAATGACACACTTTGTACTACCTGGAGGCCATCAAACCGTGTCATTCTGTCATATAGCACGTTGTGTGTGCAGACGAGCCGAACGTTTAGCCTCTGCGCTTAATGAGGCTGAGCCTTTTCAGCCAGAAACCCTAACCTATTTAAATCGCTTATCAGACTATTTATTTGTATTGGCACGAAAGTTGTCTAAAGACTTGCAAGCCGAAGAGGTTAAATGGATTCCAAAAAAGAATCCATAACCTTTTAGGTATAGTATTTTATTAACACTGTAAAATAGATTTTGCCTCAAAATTGCAGTAAAATAGACGTTCTTAAAATTAATGATGAAATAATTTCTTTTTTACTTGACTTTTTCAACTAAAAATTTATTTTTGCAAAAAATTAAACCCTTAGAAATGTATTGGACTTTAGAACTCGCATCGTATTTAAGTGATGCACCTTGGCCAGCAACAAAAGACGAACTTATAGATTACGCTATTAGAACTGGTGCTCCATTAGAAGTTGTAGAAAACCTTCAGTCTATTGAAGACGAAGGAGACTCATACGACTCCATCCAAGAAATTTGGTCTGATTACCCTACAGATGAAGATTATCTGTGGAATGAAGATGAATATTAATTTGCATCATAAAAGATAAAAAGTCTCGTTTGAGGCTTTTTTTTATGCATTAATTTTTCATTTAAACTAACAACAAATAGTATCTTTGTTTGTCCTTTTAAACTGAGATAAAAAACATAACATATAATGAATATTTTAAATTCGGTACTTAAAGTTTTCGTTGGAGACAAATCCAAACAAGACGTAAAGGCTATTATGCCTTTGGTAGAAAAAGTTAAGTCCTTTGAAAAACAATTAGAAGCACTTTCACACGATGAGTTACGTGCCAAAACCATAGCATTCAAATCTAAAATAAGTGAAGCTCGTGCAACCTTTGAAAATCAAATAGCACAGTTACAAGAAGAAGCCGATGCATCAGAAGACATAGATAGAAAAGAAGACATCTATTCAGAAATTGATAGCTTAAAAGACGAATCTTACAAAGCAACTGAAGAAGTGCTTAATACGATTTTACCAGAAGCCTTTGCTGTGGTAAAAGAAACAGCAAAACGATTTGTAGCCAATGGGACACTCACTGTAACTGCATCAACTTACGACAGAGAGCTTTCTGGTTCAAAATCTTATGTGACGCTAGACAACGATAAGGCCATTTGGGCTAATTCTTGGGATGCTGCTGGTAAACCCATTACTTGGGACATGGTGCATTATGATGTGCAACTCATAGGTGGTATTGCCATGCATCAAGGTAAAATTGCCGAAATGCAAACTGGTGAAGGTAAAACCTTAGTAGCTACACTTCCTGTTTATCTCAACGCTTTAACTGGTCGTGGTGTGCACTTAGTAACGGTTAACGACTACCTTGCAAAACGTGATAGTGCTTGGATGGCTCCAATTTTTGAGTTTCATGGTTTGAGTGTAGATTGTATAGACCACCATCAACCTAACTCTCCATCACGAAAAAAAGCATATAATGCTGATATTACCTACGGAACCAATAACGAGTTTGGTTTTGATTATCTACGTGATAACATGGCACATTCACCAGACGATTTGGTGCAACGTCCTCACCACTATGCCATTGTAGATGAGGTCGATTCTGTATTGGTTGATGATGCAAGAACTCCTTTAATCATTTCAGGACCAATTCCTCAAGGCGATCGCCATGAATTTAATGAGTTGAAGCCAAAAGTAGAATCTATTGTTAGCGTGCAACGTAAATATTTAACAGGAGTTTTAGCTGATGCAAAAAAGCTCATTACTGAAGGCGATACTAAAGAAGGAGGTTTCCAATTACTGCGTGTGTATAGAGGAATGCCTAAAAACAAAGCACTTATTAAGTTTTTAAGTGAAGAAGGTGTTAAGCAACTGCTTCAAAAAACCGAAAACTTTTACATGCAAGACAACAACCGCGAAATGCCTAAGGTTGATGCAGAGCTTTACTATGTAATAGATGAAAAAAACAATCAAATAGAACTTAGTGATAAAGGTGTCGACTTCCTATCAGGTGAAGATGATCCAAACTTTTTCGTGATGCCTGAAATGGGAACTGAAATCGCTAAAATAGAATCACAAGGCTTATCAAAAGAAGAAGAAGCTAATCAAAAAGAAGAGTTATTTAGAGACTTCGGTATCAAATCTGAACGTATTCATACCTTAAACCAATTGCTTAAAGCTTACGCTTTATTTGAAAAAGACATTCAATATGTCGTCATGGAAAATAAGGTTATGATTGTTGATGAGCAAACAGGCCGTATTATGGATGGTCGTCGTTATTCTGACGGATTACACCAAGCCATTGAAGCCAAAGAAAATGTAAAAATTGAAGCAGCCACGCAAACCTTTGCTACCATTACGCTTCAAAATTACTTTAGAATGTATCGCAAGCTTGCTGGTATGACAGGAACAGCTGTTACTGAAGCTGGTGAATTCTGGGAAATATATAAATTGGATGTGGTTGAAATTCCAACCAATAGACCTATTGCACGTGACGACAGAGAAGATTTGGTTTACAAAACCAAACGAGAAAAATACAATGCAGTTATTGATGAAGTGACCAAACTTTCTGAAGAAGGTCGCCCAGTTTTAATTGGTACAACTTCTGTTGAGATTTCAGAGTTATTAGGCAAAATGCTTAGCATTAGAAAAATACCTCATAATGTATTGAACGCTAAGCAGCACAAAAAAGAAGCTGAGATTGTTGCCGAAGCTGGTAATTCTGGCCAGGTAACTATTGCAACAAACATGGCTGGTCGTGGTACAGATATTAAACTTAGTGACGAAGTTAAAGCTGCTGGTGGTTTAGCTATTGTAGGTACAGAACGTCATGATTCTCGCCGTGTTGATAGACAGTTACGTGGTCGTGCTGGACGACAAGGAGATCCAGGAAGCTCGCAGTTTTATGTATCATTAGAAGATAACCTAATGCGTTTGTTTGGTAGTGAGCGTATTGCCAAAATGATGGATAGAATGGGACTTAAGGAAGGTGAAGTGATACAACATTCTATGATTTCAAAATCTATTGAACGTGCTCAGAAAAAGGTTGAAGAAAACAACTTTGGTGTAAGAAAACGATTATTAGAATATGATGATGTTATGAACGCTCAGCGTGAAGTAGTATACAAAAGACGTTATCACGCTTTGTTTGGCGAACGTTTAAGAGTGGATTTAGCCAATATGATTTTTGACACCTCAGAAATTATTGCCGAAACCAACAAAGAAGCCAACGACTTTAAAAACTTTGAGTTTGAACTGATTCGTTATTTCTCAATGAGCTCTCCAATTTCTCAAGAAGAGTTTGGTAGAATGGACGCCAAAACTTTAGCATCAAAAGTATACACAACGGCTTTTAATCATTATAAAGACAAGATGACCAGAAATGCAGATTTGGCTTTTCCAGTCATTCAAAATGTGTACGAAACTCAGCGTGATAAATTCAAACGTATCGTTGTGCCTTTTACTGATGGTGTAAAAACGCTACAAGTAATTACAGACCTTGAAAAAGCTTACGAAACTGGCGGAAAACAATTAGTAACAGATTTTGAAAAGAATATTTCTTTAGCCATTATAGACGATGCTTGGAAAACGCATCTTCGTAAAATGGATGAATTAAAACAATCGGTTCAATTGGCTGTACATGAGCAAAAAGACCCATTATTGATTTACAAGTTTGAATCGTTTGAGTTGTTTAAATCTATGATTGACCAAGTAAACAAAGATGTGATTTCATTCTTGTTTAAAGGTGAAATACCTCAAGAAACAGCCAATGTCATTCAGGAAGCTCGTGCAAGACGTCGTGAAAACGTTCAGACTACAAAAGAAGAAATTCAAAATATGGATGAGCGTGCAGCTCAAGCCAGACAAGCTGGTCAAACTCAACGTCAGCAACAAGTAGTGGAAACTATAGTAAGAGAGCGACCAAAAATTGGACGTAACGATCGTATAACGATTAAAAATGTAATGAGTGGTGAAAATAAAACCCTGAAATATAAACAAGCAGAACCTTTAATTGCAAAAGGTGAATGGGTTTTGGTTGAAGATTAACAATTCCTGCGCAGGCAGGAATCTCATAATAGCTAAATCCTAAAGTTATACGCTTTGGGTTTTTTTGAAGTAAAAAGAATTGATTGATGAGATTCCCTTTATCAAGGGAATGTTATTGCATCACAATAGTACTGTACTTAGCATTAATAACAATGGTTTTACCACTGCTTAAGTTTCCTGTTGTAAAGGAAGATGTGTTTTCTTTATCAGTTTTCTTTGGATGCTTTAATCGCGAACGATTTCCTTGATACTGTAGGCTATACTCTGATTTTGGTAATTTTATTTGAGCATCACTATTTTCTAATACGATATTCAAATTGTTGAAGGTATCCATAATATTATGGATGGTTAAGTTTCCAAAACTACCATTAATCACAGAATTTCCTTTTAAGTAATCAATATTAATATCTGATGAATTTGACTGTAACATTAAGGTTTTTACATGTTTAAGCAAGGCATCATCAACATAACGCAGCTTTAATTCACCAGCATCCCAATTGTTAACCAACACTGGAGAATAAGAAGCACTGATGGAAGTGTTACTTCCATCAATGCGCTCTGCTAATAAGCTTGAGTGTGATAAATCTGCTTTAAGGTTATAAATTACCGAAGCAAATTTAAGTTCGCCATGTCTTACATTTACCTTTAACTTAGTGTCTTTTGGCATTTTTATTTTTATAGTTTTCTTTACTTTATTATTGCGTTTTTCAAAGTCTTCAAAACGTTTTTCAAGCTCCTCTTCTTTGCCTTCCCATTCTTCTTCAAATTCTTTCATACGTTCTTCAATAATCTTGCCTTTAGCTTCCCATTCTTTTCCGAATTTTTCACCAAATTCCTCTCCCCATTTTTCCATTTTTTCTGCCCATTCTCCATCGAATTTTTTACTGAACTCTTCTCCCCATTTTTCCATGTCTTTGCCAAACTTCTCTCCAAATTTTTCGCCAAACTCTTCTCCCCATTTTTCCATACGTTCAGAGTAACTTTCCCAATCTACTTTTGAGAATTCTCTTGCCCAAGCCTTCATTTCTTCTTTATAACCTTTGCCATATTTGTCCTCAAACTCTTGGCTCCATTTTTCTAGATAAGGTTCTCCTTCTTTTTTATACTTTTCTACATCAAATCGTACATTATGTACACCATCAGGCAGCTCAGGTAATTCTGGTAACTCAGGCATATCTGGCACTTCAATGTTCATTTCAGGAATCTCTGGCATTTCAAAATTCAACTCAGGAATCTCTGGGATATTTAGATTTAAATCATTCAATATTTCTAATCCGCTAAAATCGAAGTTAAAGTTATAAGGATCGCCAAATCCACCATGGCTCTCAATGGTAACATTAGATGCAGAGCCTTCAATGTCTACGTCCCAAGAATCTAAAACTTTTTTAAGTTCTTCTTTGGATAACTCATTACTTTCAACAAAAGCATCTACTTGTATTTTGTTACTGTCCCAAGTGCTAATTTCTATGTTAGTATGAACTGTATTTAAGTTCAATGTAACATCTTTATTTGCATTTACTGTTTTAGTTAGTTTGTCTAACTTTTGTTGAGCAGATAAACCAAACATGCACAGAAAAGCAAGTGTTAGTGTTATACATTTATTTGTGTTCATTTTTTGATTTCTTTAAATAATTAAACCTGAGTTCCTTCAAGTTCATTAGGTTCGTTGTTTAGTTCGTTTAACTTTTCTTTAAGTCGATACATTAAATTTAAACGAAATTTCAAATTATCAATTAAGGCATTAATGGTACGTTCTGTTGGTCCAGAAGTGGTTAGCTCATTTGAGAGTACACTATACTCATTATTGAGTTCTTCCAACTGCGTTAAATAACCATCAAATATTTCTTTGTTTTCTGGTGTGACTTTCATTTTTGAAAGCTCCAGGTTAATATTTGCCAGATAATAGTCTTCAACCTTTTTTAATTCTGGAGAAATTTCGCCAAGTGGTGATGTTTTAACCACTTCAGTTGGTGTGGTTTCTTCTTCAATTGGTTGAGTAAAAAACTTGTAAGCACCAAAACTTAACCCAAGTAAAATAACTACACTGGCAGCGATGTTAAAAAATGAAAATAATGGTCTGGAGGTTTGTTTTGGTAACTCGTTATCCAGCTTTTTAAGAAATCGTGCTTCGTGTCCTTGTGGCATTTTTTTATTGCCAAGCTTGGATTCATCTTCAAATAATTTTCTAATATCTTGTGCCATTTTGCGCTACTTTTAATAGTTCTTTTAATTGTGCTTTACCTCTTGATAAAATTGTTCGCGATGCAACTTCAGTTATTTTTAAAATTTCTGAAATTTCCTGATGGTCATAACCTTCAATTAAATACAACATCACTAAATATTGATACTTATCTGGTAACTGATAAATTGCTTGTTTTACTTCGTCTAAAGTAATTGCATCATCTACTAACCATTCGTCTTCATAATTACTATCGATTACTTTTAGGTGCACCTCATCTAATTCCATCATCTGTTTTTTAGATTTAAGTAAATCAATACTTTTATTTATGACGATTCGTTTTAACCAAGCTCCAAAAGTGACTTCAGCTTTATATTGATGTAGTTTTGTAAAGGCTTTAATGAAAGCTTCTTGTACAATATCTTCAGCTTCCATCGTGTCCTTAACAAAACGCATTGCAACTGTAAACATGCCATCGCAATATTGATTGTACAGCTTTAATTGCGCTTTTCGGTCGTTTTGTTTACATCTTTCAACAATATCAATTGTTAACGTATTCACTTAATTTTGTTTTGGTTAGGTCGTTGTAACAGATGTTGTAATGCATTTTAACATCTTAATTACACCCTAAAGACGATACTAAAAAATGATTGTTGCAAAAAGGTAAATATTTTTTTGCCTTAGCGTAACATATTTTAACAAATTAACGTTTCTTTTAATAAAAGCACTTTCTAATATTTATCTTTGTACTTACGAATTTAGTTGCTATTATGAATTTATTTTTAAAACGAATGGTTATTATTCTGGCTATTTTGGCTGCTGGAATTTTTGTGTATTCTTATGTTAATGGTGGTATTTTTAAAAAACCTTTAAGCCCAAAAGATACAGTTATGTTTAATCTGAACGATTTAGAGCTTGAAGTGTTTTATAATAGACCATCTAAACGAGACAGAGAAATTTTTGGTGGTCTTGTAGCTTATAACCAAGTCTGGAGAACAGGTGCCAATGAAGCTACAACTTTTGAAACCAACCAATCACTTAAAATAGGTAACGATTATTTACCAGCTGGAAAATATACACTTTGGACCATTCCTGGCGAAAATACTTGGGAAGTAATTTTTAATGGAAAACAATATCCTTGGGGAGTTAATGATGCCATGCAACCCATGAGAGAAGCAGATTATGATGTGTTGAATATTACGATTCCGGTTGAAAAATTAGAAACTCCAGTAGAACAATTCACTATTGCTTTTGATAATTCTACAGATAACTTATCTTTAACCATGGCTTGGGACACCACAAAAATAGTTGTTCCTTTGAAATAAGTTTGTAGTATTCAGTCGCAGTTTACAGTTACTTAAAAGTAAATATGACTCGACTATTGATTTTAGAATCATTTTGAAAAAACAAAATAAATCGGCTTTAAGTGAACAAGATGGAGTTTCGCAAAACGAAATAACCAACTCCGCTACTATTGATTCCATTAAACAAAAACGAAAAACTCAACTTTCAGCCCAAGATTTAATTGCCCAGATTTTAAAAGGCGAGATTACTGCTTTAAGCAGAGCCATTACTTTAGTAGAAAGTAAAAACATAACACATCTTGAAAAGGCAAACACCATCATTAAAGGCTGCCTGCCTTATGCTAATAATTCAATCAGAATTGGAATAACTGGAGTTCCTGGTGTTGGTAAAAGCACCTTTATAGAAACTTTTGGAACACATTTAACCAGTTTAGGAAAAAAAGTAGCTGTTTTAGCTATTGATCCAAGTAGTTCTATAACAAAAGGCAGTATTCTTGGTGATAAAACTCGTATGGAAGATTTGGTTAAAAATGAACGAGCATACATAAGACCTTCTGCTTCTGGAGACTCATTAGGAGGCGTTGCCAGAAAGACCAGAGAAAGCATCATTTTATGTGAAGCTGCTGGTTTTGATACCATTATTATTGAAACAGTTGGTGTTGGCCAAAGTGAAACCGCAGTGCATAGTATGGTAGATTTCTTTTTGTTACTAAAACTTGCTGGAGCTGGAGATGAACTACAAGGAATTAAACGTGGTATTATGGAAATGGCAGATGCTATTGTTATTAACAAAGCCGATGGTGATAATGTAAAAAAGGCTAAATTGGCTAAAGTTGAGTTTAACAGAGCCTTGCATTTATATCCTGAGAAAGCATCTGGTTGGCAACCCAAAGTTACTTTGTGCAGTGCTTTACATAATGAAGGCATTACTGATATCTGGAACCTTATTGAACAGTATCAGAAACTCACCAAAGAGAATTTATTCTTTGAACATAAACGTAACGAACAAAATAAATTTTGGTTAATGCAAACCATTGAAGACCGATTAAAATCAGATTTCTTTACCAATAAAAAAATAAAAGAAGCATTGCAACAACAATTGCAACTCATTGAACAGCACAAAACCACTCCTTTTGCTGCTGCAGAATATTTGTTGAGTTTATAACTTATATTTTTTTAACTTATTAGTAATAGATTTGGGTAGTAATGGATGTATTAATTGCCCAAAATAATTTTTAGAAAACTTTTCTTCAATTCCGAATGCTTCAGGCTCATGATCTGGGCAAACGTAAGTTCCAAAAATAACATCCATAAGAGGTGAAACATTGGCATAGTTACCAGCTTTTCTGTTCAAATCATGATGCCAATGATGTAGTTCTGGAGAGCCAATTATTTTCCTTAAAAATGGTAAAGGTAACCTCACATTGGAATGTATATATATTGCCCAAATGCCTCTAAAAGCTATAAATCCTGCTAAGGTTTCTAATGGAAAACCAAGGATAAACGCTGGTAAATTTATTATGCCAATAGTGTAAATAGAGTCCAATGGATGTTCTCTATGTGCAGCTAACCAATCAAGGTGTTCAGCACTATGATGTACTTTATGAAAACGCCATAAAAAAGGAATACTATGCTGAAGACGATGTGCCCAATAAATAAAAAAATCACTTAAAATAACAACCTCTAAAACTTGAACTACAAATAGTTGCTCTGCAACAACTTCTCTAAAACTTAACGGAATAATATTTAATAAGAAATCACTAAAAAAACTGAGAGCAAATAATACTAAACCTCCAAAAATAAAATATTGACCAATAAAATAACAAAAATCTAATACCCAACCAGGTCTAAAAAATTTTTGTCCATTTTTTGCAGGAAACATTCTCTCCATTGGATAAAACACCAATACTAAAAAACAAAAGCTTAAAGCTGTGACTTTTAAAATCTCAAGGTAATTCAAAACTCTATGTTTAAGTGTTCTTTTATTTTTTCTTTTAAAATTTTTCTATCTTCCTGAAGTTGCTCCTTGGCTTCATTAAAGATTTTTTCTGAATCCGGAATTACCATGCTTTTAGAGCTAGAAAAGATTGGTGTTGTTCTTAACAAATCATATTTTTCAAACCAGTTTAAAAACTCTAGCGCATGGTTTTTTTTAACCATATATAATTCCTCATCACCAAAAGAAATTTGAACCACATTATTAATTTGATTCCAAAAATAATTTATATCCTCTGGATATTTAATTGAATATCTAACGTCTGAATCTTTTGTTAATTTTTTTTGCTCAATCAATGTAATAGCTTCTATTAAATCAGCATCTCGACGAAGCATATCAAAAGCTCCATTTGAAGATACGTATACATGAATAATCTTGAGAGTCTTTAGTTTTTCAATAATTTCTTTATCTTTTGTTGGTGGTCCACGACGAATTGCATAATTCTCGTAAACTGGCATAGATTTAGAACTCGAAAACATATGAGGTCTAGTTTTTAAAGATAAAGTTTTATAAACCGTTTTAGTTGCTTTAACGTTCAGTGTATCTATCAAGATAAAAGTTTCATAATCAATACTTAATCTTTTCTCTAAATTGAGTGAATCTACTGATCTAGCTAGAAAGTTATTTGCAATTAATTCTGAATTCGTAGGAGCAGGTATTTTTTCAAAAAAGCCAATTCTATAGCCTATAAAACTAAGTATAAGGAATACAAATAATGAAACCGTTGCAATTTTTTTAATCAGATTCATTTTATAATTTATAAAAAATTCTCCTTATACCAATTGACCTGATGCCTTACACTTTCCAACAGTGTGGTTTGAGGATTGTAATTGAGTAATCGTCTAGCTTTATCAATATTGGCTTTGGTACGCGATTGGTCTCCAGCTCGTTTTGGCACCACATTAATTTTAATGGATTTACCTAATACTTTTTCAACTGCCTCTATGCCTTCTTGTGTGGTATGCTCCACCTCAGTACCAAGATTAATGACTTCGCCATCAACTTTGGATTCGTTTCCAATCACACTAACTACACCATCAACAATATCACCAACATAAGTAAAACTGCGTAAGTGTTTGTCGCTACCTTCATAAAGCGGAAAGGCTTCATCATTCAATCCACAAGCTATGAGCTTGGTATACATTTTTTCAGGACGTTCTCGTGGTCCAATTACAGAATACAAGCGTAACGAACATGCTTTCATTTGCAGCTCTCTACTTTTTTGAAGTACCAATTGTTCAGCAGCCAATTTAGTAACACCATAGTGTGAAGCTGGCTTTACAGCAACACTTTCGGGAAAAGTTGCTTCTAAACCATAAATAGAAGAGGTAGCAATATTTACAAAAAGCTTTAAATCTTTACATTGTAAAGCATAGTCCACCAGATTTTTGGTAGCTATAATGTTATTGGTAAAATAATCGTCAAACGATGAGGTAGCTGAAATTCCTGGTTGAGCCGCAAAATGAAAAATATAATCAACATCACTTGGTAGTGCTGAAGCTAAATGATCATCTCTTAGGTCTTTCTTAATAATCTTAACGCCTTTATCTTCTAACGATTTTGCATTTAACTGTTTTAAACTTAAACTGTAATAATCATTAAAATTATCTACACCAATGACATTATGTCCAGAATCACTTAACCGTTCTGCTGTATGTGACCCAATAAAACCTGCTGCTCCTGTAACTAAAATATTCATTGTTTTATTTTGATGTTGCAATTTAGTATCTTTTATATTTAAAATGTTGTAATTGCTATTTTAAATAACTGTATATTTTTATTTAGAGCTAAAGTAATTTATTTTTGTTAGCATATATTATTTTACATTGAACAACAAACTCTTACTTCTTATCATTATAGCTTCTTTTTTGTTGATTCTTGACTTAGGCAAATGGGGATTACAAGAAACAAGTGAAGCCAGATATGCTGAGATAAGTAGGGAAATGGTTGTAAACAACAATTATATTCACCCAACGCTTTTAGGTATTTATCATTATCATAAACCTCCAATTACATACCAAATTACAGCTTTAGGATATAAAATCTTTGGCATAAACGAATTTGGCGCTCGCTTTTTTTTACAAGTCGCTATAATTTTGCAACTACTTTTAGTTTATAAAATTGCTATTTTATTGTTTAGTAATAGAGATATTGCGTTGACTTCGGCATTGATTTATTTTTCCTTGCCTATTGTGCTTATTTCATCCAGAAATCTAACCACTGATGCCTATTTGAATACTTTTATTTTAGCATCTATTTGCTCTTGGTTGGTTTATAAAACAAAAAACAAGCCATTTTATTTGTTGATATTTTATATAAGTATTGGTATTGCTTTTGAAATTAAAGGTCCAGTTTCTTTAATTTTTCCTTTGGTTTTTATGTTGTTTTACAAGATTGCAAACAAAGACCGTTTAAAGTTTAGCTTTTATCATTTGTTTGGTGCAATTTTATTTTTGGCTATTTCGTCTGTTTGGTATATTATAGTCTTTATTGAAAATAAATCTGTTTTTGATTACTTTATTAAAGATCAAATTATAGATAGAATTGCATCAAAATCTTTCAACAGGTCTAAACCTTTTTGGTTTTATTTACTCACTGTTCCATTAATTGGGTTGCCTTGGATTTTTATATTACTTCATCGTACAAAAAGTAATTGGAAAAAGTTATTTCAGGAAAAGTCTACAGAATTTGTATTAATAATCAGCACAATTGTACTTGTTATTATATTTTCATTATTTAAAACCAAACTTATACTATATATATTACCAGCTTTTGGGTTTATTGCTATAGCATCTGCTAAAGCTATTTCAAATTCTACCAATAAAAATTTAAGGTTATATAATAAGGTACTGATTGTTTTATCACTACTGTTTTTATTAGCTCTTTTTGTAATAAACCAACTTAACACCAACTTTAAGTTCAATATTGTTTTTTCTTTGATAATCTTGGTAATAAGTGCCATTACATTTGTTGCGGTTCATAAAAAAAATTTTAGCACCAATTACTTAAAAACAGCTATTTTAAGCTTTATTTTTGGCTCTATCATATTGGTTTCTGGAACGCAATTTTTAATTCAGAATGAAGAGAACTTAAGTTCTCCTAAAAAAGCCATAGAGTTTATTAATAATTTAGATAATACAAACAATATACTTGTTTACAATTACCTAATATCTTCTGCTCCATTTTATTCAAACAAGAACATAATAACGTTAAACAATGGCCATAATACAGTACAAAGAGAAACCCAATTTGAAAAAAATCTAAATTGGAAAAATTCATTAATTAACCTTAAAACTGAAGAAGGAAGAGAAAAAACAGAATTGTTATTTAATAACAATTCCGTTTTACTAACCAGAAAAAAGCATCAGTTACCCAAAAAATTAAACTACTTAAAAGAGAACCTTAAACACAGAAAAGATTTTGGAAATTGGGTTGTACACTACTAATCCTATCCTTCAAAATTTGATATATTTGAACCAACTTTTTAAATATGACATACCAATTTACCATTATTGTTCCTGTTTTTAACGAAGAAGACAATCTTGAGCGTGTCGAAAAAGAGCTGCTTGCTTATACTAAAATAGCTGCAAAACCAACCTGTATTTTGTTTGTTAACGATGGCTCAAAAGACAATAGCCAAGCCATAATTGAAACGATATGCAATAGAAATGAAAGTTTTAACTACATTTCCTTTGAAACCAACAAAGGTTTAAGTGCTGCTATAAAAGCTGGTTTTGACTACGCTTCAACAGAATTGGTTGGTTATATTGACTCTGATTTACAGACTAATCCGGAAGATTTTAATTTACTGTTAGAGCATATTGATGAGTATGATTTGGTTACAGGAGTACGAGCTGATAGGAAAGATTCATTTGTAAAAAACATGTCATCTAAAATTGCTAATGGTATTAGGCGAGCTTTCACTCACGATGGTATGGACGATACTGGTTGCCCTTTAAAGGTTATTAAAACAGATTACGCCAAACGAATTCCAATGTTCAAAGGTTTGCATCGTTTTCTACCAGCCATGATTTTGTTGCAGGAAGGTAAAATAATTCAAATTCCTGTAAGACACTATCCAAGAGTTGCTGGGCAAGCTAAGTTTGGTTTATGGAACAGGCTTTTAGGTCCTTTAAGTGACTGTTTTGCTTATTTATGGATGAAACGAAAATATATTAATTATATAGTTGCCAAACACAATTTATGAGCAACTGGTTAATATACACCATAGGCTTTGTTGCCCAAATTCTCTTCTCATCGAGATTAATTATACAATGGCTTACATCTGAAAGGGAAAAAAAAGTTATTACTCCAACATTGTTTTGGACACTGAGCTTAATAGCTTCTTTTTTACTTTTTATTTATGGTTATTTGCGTAATGATTTTGCTATTATGCTTGGTCAAGCACTTACCTATTTTATATACATTAGGAATCTGCAATTGCAAAATCAATGGCAAAGATTTCATTGGGTTACTCGATTTTTGCTTTATAGTGTACCTACTCTGATTGTATTATATTACTTTAACAATAATATTTTAGACAAAGATTTACTTTTTAAAAATGAAAACATACCAAACTGGCTATTATGGCTTGGTATTATTTCTCAAATAGTTTTCACTTTACGTTTTGTATACCAATGGTTATATTCTGAACACAAAAAAACCTCAACTTTGCCATTGGGATTTTGGTTGTTAAGCTTAGCTGGTTCCATTCTAATATTAGCTTATGCTTTGTTTAGAAAAGACCCTGTACTTTTTCTTGGTCATTTATTAGGCTCTATCATTTATGTTCGAAATTTAATTTTATTGCACAAATATGATTATCAAGCTGATTGAACAAAATCCGAAACTTTCAATAGTAATTATTGCAATCTTTATGTTTGCCTTTAATATGGATATTCTTGAAGTTACCATTATGGAAGCTCGAAATTTTATAACAGCTCGAGAGATGATAACAGATGGCAATTGGTTGCTAACCACTATTAATGGTGAACCTCGTTACCAAAAACCACCTTTACCAACATGGTTAGCTGCCATATCTGCTTCATTTTTTGGAATTAAAAGTGTTTACGCGATGCGTTTGCCTGGCTTTACTATGGTCATTGTTCTTGCTATAACCAATTATTTATTAAGCCATAAATTATTAGACAATAAACAACAAAGCCTAATTAATGGTTTATTAACACTGACTTCCTTTTATGTTATTGGCATCGTTATAGAAGCACCTTGGGATATTTTTACACATGGTTTCATGCTAATTGGAATTTACCATTTGTATCAATTGTTTAGTAAGGATAGTGGTTACTGGAAGCATACCTTAATAGCTGGAGTTTGTATTGGACTCTCTATGATGAGTAAAGGTCCTGTTTCTGTTTATGCTTTGCTTCTTCCTTTTTTAATAGCTTATGGCTTAGTTTATAAATACAAACACTTTAAAGCCAAATGGTTTTCAGTGTTTTCATTGCTGCTTTTAGCTTTAATTATTGGAGGTTGGTGGTATTTTTATGTCAGGTATGCAGATTCACAAACTTTTTTAGACATCGCTAAAAAAGAAACTGGCAATTGGTCCAGCTATAATGTTAGACCGTTTTATTATTATTGGAGCTTTTTTACGCAAAGCGGATTGTGGACCATTCCAGCTTTTATAAGTTTACTCTATCCTTATCTAAAAACAAGAGTCAATAACTTAAAAGCCTACAAATTTACATTGCTTTGGACACTTTTAGCTGTAGTTTTACTCTCTATCATTCCTGAGAAGAAATCAAGATACTTGATGCCAGTTTTAATTCCTTTAGCATTAAATATTGGGTTTTATATTGGCTACTTATTTAGAAGATTTAAAGACTTAACTGATAAAAGTGAAACCTATCCTGTTTACTTTAACTTCGGTTTGATTAGTTTAATCGGCTTGGCTTTTCCAATAGTTGGATATTTATTTTTAAGAGATAGATTAACCTCAGGATGGTTAACTTTTAGTATAGCTGCAATCGTTTTATTTTCAATTGGGATTTTACTTTTTAGAGCTTTGATTAAAAAAGAAATTAAACATGCTTTTTATTTGTGCATTGGTTTTATGCTTGCTGTTTTCATATTTGTTGTTCCTCTAACATCAAATTTAAAACAAGATAGTTACAAACCTATAAGTACATTAAAAACAGAACTTGATAATGCTTCGGAAGAATTATATAGTATAGGAGATCCTTCACCAGAAATTATTTGGGATTATGGCGGAAAGATAAAACCACTTGATATTAGTAATGTTGAAAATTTGGATAAACCCTTAAACATTATTGTACAGACTGTACAAAAAGAAGATATTGAAAAATTTAAACTTAACCACAACATAAAATTTATAACAACTTACAGTTTAAATACGGTTTCAGAAGGTACTAAAGGTTATAAAGATAGGTTAAGTTACAACTATTACAGACTTACTCAGAAATAAAGCGCTTTCTAAGATAAATTTGAAGTTTATAAAACATAAAACCTGATAAAGCTCCAAACACAAAACCACAAACAGTATCCAAAGGATAGTGCACACCAACATAGATTCTGCTATATGCAACTATTGAACTCCAAAATAATAATATAAAAATCAGGTTTTTATAATAAGGTCTTAACAACAAGCCTCCAAAAACAGCAGCTGCCATTGAGTTGGCTGCGTGACCAGAAAAGAAACCATAACGACCACAGCCTCCTGCTACAAATCGGATAACTTCTTGTAAATCGTCTTCACGACAAGGTCTTGGGCGCTTTGCAATAACATACTTAAACAAATTAGTGATTTGGTCTGTAAAGGTTATCATAACTGCTATTACCACAACCAACACAAAAAGGTTTTTTAGTCCCATTTTTTTATAAATGAGAAACAGTAAAATGGCATATAAAGGAGCAAAAGTGAACTTATTAGTAACCACCAACCAAAAACCATCCCACGAGCTATTTCCCAATCCGTTTAGGAAAAGAAATAAGTCTTCGTCAAACTGTAAAAGTTGGTCTAGCATTTAGTAAGCATCACATTAATCGTCATATCTTGAAACCTCTCTGTCATAAAATTTAGAAGCTTCTTCAATAAGGTTTTCCATTTCGCTTAAAAGTTCTTTTTCGTCTTGAGTATCGAAATCTTCAAACCATTCTATGTCGTCGTTTTCAAGATTGATTACAAACCTTGGAAATTCTGTATGAATCACAAAAATAGCATTCTCAAAATCTGTATTATCGCCAAGAATAAACTTAGGAAGTTCCATATTAACTTATATTTTGTTGTTCTTGCAAAACTAAACGTTTTGTAAGATAGTTAAACCTAAAATATAATAAAATTGCTGCTGAAGTTAATCCAGCTATAAGTCCCATCCAAATTCCAAAACTTCCATAAGCCTCTTCTTTTCCTAAAAAATAACTTACTGGAAAGCCAATTAACCAATAGGCAATAAAAGTTATAATTGTTGGTATTTTGACATCTTGCATTCCTCTTAGTGTTCCTAAAAGAATAACTTGTGCACTATCACTCAACTGAAAAATAGCTGCTGCAATCAGTAATGTTGAAGCTATTGATACTACTTCTTTATTATCTATAAAATTGGTAACATCATCAAAATCTACATACAAATTTGGTAGCATATTATGGAACACTAAAAACAAAATTGCAAATACAAAAGCTAATAATAAACCAAGCATAAATATTGAAATAGCAATTCTTCTGAGTTCTGAAAAATTTCTTAACCCTTTTTGGTTTCCAACCCTAATCATAGCTGCAACGCTTAAGCCCATTGCTACCATAAAAGTCATTGACGATAAGTTTAATGCAATCTGGTTGGCAGCTTGCGGATTTTTACCAAGTGTACCACTTAGCCATATAGCTGCTGTAAAAATGGCGACTTCAAAAAACATCTGCATTGCACTTGGAAAGCCTAAATTCAGTACCTTTTTCATCATTTTGCTTTCTAAACTTAATATTTTGATGTTAGTCACGTAAGCCTTAGATTTCTCTTTCCCTTTTAGCAGCCACCACAAAAAGAAAAGCATTACAACTCGTGAAACCAAAGTACCAATAGCTGCTCCAACAATTCCCATTTGCGGAAATCCGAACTTACCAAATATTAAAATGTAATTAAGAACAACGTTGATGATGTTTGCCAAAATGGTAGCATACATAGGATATTTAGTCATAGACAAACCATCACTAAACTGTTTAAAACCTTGGAAAATTATAAGCGGAATTAATGAGACAGCCACCAAATCTAAATATGGAATTGCAAGTACAACAACCTCTTCTGGTTGTTTCATAAAATACATTAATGGTTTTGCAATTAACATGAGAATAAATAAAACTACACTCAAAACTGTACATAAAAACAGACCATGTTTAAAAGACGACTTCCCTTTAGCAAAATTATTTTCAGAATCTGCTTCAGCAATTAATGGTGTTATGGCTGTTGAAAAACCCATTCCAATGGACATAGCAATAAAAATGAAACTGTTGCCTAAAGACACAGCTGCCAATTCGGCTGTACCAAGTTGGCCAACCATGATATTATCAACCAAACTCACAAACGTATGCCCAAGCATACCCAACATTACTGGAGTAGCAAGCTTTAAGTTATAATTAAATTCTTTGGTATATGCTTTTAACACAAACATTGCTTTATGAGACAAAGGTAGGTTTTGTCTTATTAAAACCTTCTTTTTGTAAAAAAATTAATACAAATACTGCTTTTATTGTTAATAAGTTATTCTTGATAATTAATTCTAAAAACTATTAAATGCTTATTTTTATACTATTAATTACTATTGTTCAAATATAAATTTGATGATTAAATCATTTTTGTATTTAAATTCTGTTATTAGAAGCTTTTAACTACTGGTTTTAGAGGGATTTAAAAATACTTTGTTAAAAGGTTTCAACATTAAAAAAAGGGGAAATCTTCCCCTTTTTATTTTTTGCAACTTTATTAATTAGATAATTATGTTTTAATTGTCTATCTGAATTTATTAACCTATAACAAAAAACAGCTCATTGAGCTGTTTTTTTATTCTTCTTCATCTATGTTTTTTTCATCTTCTTCAAGAAGATCGAGCATGTTGTTTTGTTGTAATAGATTATACCAACGAATTACTTTTTTAATGTCGCTTACATACACTCTATCTTCATCATAATCAGGTAATATTTCAAAAAAGTATTCTTCAAGCTCATCTTTACTGCTTTTATGTGTAATACTTGTCTCTTTACCTTTTTCTTTATCCTTAATTTTTTTAAGAACTTGTATTAAAGGAACTTCTTCAGTTAAAGTATAAATGGCTATTTCACTTAACAAGCTAACATTACTGTGCATGTTAACTGATAAGCGTTTACCATCTATTAAAGATTCTGCAATAAACCCATTTCTTGTTTGTGTAATTAGTTTAAACAATCCTGGTTTTTCTGAAATTGATAACACCTTTTCTAGGCTCATAAATATTATTTTAACTTAATTAATTGCTATTTATCTTTTTTTGGAAGCGGCAGGAAATTTCATTTTGTAGTCTATATCAATGTTTCCTTTTGATATATTTTGCAACTTCCCTTTTATAAGACGTTTTTTAAAACTTGAAATTTTATCAGTAAAAAGAATGCCTTCAATGTGGTCATACTCATGCTGTATAACACGAGCAATTAAGCCATCAAATTCTTTTACGTGCTCATTAAATTCTTCATCCTGATACTGAATTTTAATTTTTGGTTGTCTGAACACATCTTCACGAATATTTGGAATACTTAAACAACCTTCATTAAAAGCCCATTCATCGCCTTCTTCTTCCAATATTTTTGCATTAATAAAGGTGCATTTAAAACCCTTAAGCTGTTTTTGTTCTTCTTCAGATAATGCCTCATCTTCGGCAAATGGAGAGGTATCGACCAAAAACAAACGAATAGAAAGACCTATTTGTGGTGCTGCCAGCCCAACGCCATAAGCATTATACATTGTTTCATGCATATTGGCTATCAATTCTTTAAGCTTTGGGTAATCGGTGGAAATGGCAGAAGCCTTTTTCTTTAAAACCGGATCACCATAGGCCACAATTGGTAAAATCATATTTAACTAAAGTGTTTAGTTGGCAAAAATACAATTCTTATTAGTAAATAATAATTTTATAAATAAAAAAACTCCTAAATATTTAGGAGTTTTAAAAATTTAAAAATCGGTGTTTTTTATTTCATTATAACCACCTTTTTAGTAACTGAAACATTCCCATTGGTAATTTGCAATAAATAAATACCATTAGCAAATGCATTAACATCAAGTGTTTTTGAGTCTGTATTGTTAAGGGAATCTTCAAAAACTAATTTACCAGTTAGATTAAAAAGTTTAATTTTTGTTGATATTGCATTCTCAAATGTAATATTCAACCTATCTCCTTTTGAAACTGGATTTGGAAATACCTTTAACGTTGAAATTTTAAAATTAAAATCTTCCAAAGACAAAAATTCACCTGTTAAAACACCATCAGTATACTCACAGGTTCCATAACCAAAGTCGGCAGTAAACATGTTAGTTGGCGAAATTGGCGAGCCAGAGGTTAACTGGTATACAGAATACACGTTTCCACAATCGTTAAGCGTAAATACGCTTGCACCAACAGAAACTGTGACTGGCCTATCCATACAATCGGAAGTGCCAAGATCGTAAAAAAAATACAAGGTATCTCCATCAGAGAACCCTGTAGGTGGGCAAGATTGAGCATTTAATTTAAAAAAACAAAAAAATGCAAAAACAAGCGCAGAAATAAAGTAATTGTTTTTCATACTTAATTGGGTTTAAACTCAGTTTTTTATATAATTAAAACGTATTTTGCTATAGCAGGCAAAACAATTTTATCGTTAAAGTACATATTTTTTCGATAAAATGCAAAAAAATTTAATTTTTACTTAGAATTTAAATAGGCTTGAAGAATAATTGTCGCACTAATTTCGTCAATAAGCGCCTTATTTTGCCTTTGTTTTTTCTTTAATCCACTATCTATCATGGTCTGAAAAGCCATTTTGGAAGTAAATCGTTCATCAACACGAAAAACTGGAATATTTGGAATTTTTTTTCTTAACCTATTGAGAAAACCTTCTATAAGAACTTCACTTTCAGAAGGTTCGTTGTTCATTTGTTTTGGCTGCCCAACAACAAATGCTTCTACATTTTCAACCTCAACATAAGAAACTAAAAAAGACAGCAATTCTTTTGTAAATACAGTGGTAAGCCCAGAAGCTATAAGCTGTAACTCATCAGTAACTGCTATTCCTGTTCTTACTTTACCATAATCTATTGCTAAAACTCTTCCCATAGTTTCAAAATGCAAAAATAAAAAAAACGCTCTAAAATTTTAGAGCGTTACAACCAACATAATCATGTGTAGGTAAGTATCTACGATACCTAATTCAATCAATCAAAAAAGCTAACTTTAAGGTAATGTTGTTAACTTGTATTTTTAAGACACAACACATTTAATTAAGTCACATTCTTATAAACAAAAATAAAATTAGATTTATCTTTGCTTTAAATTGAATAAAAATGACAGATTTAAGAACCACAATAGAAAATGCTTGGGACAATCGTGAATTGCTGAAAGATTCCTTAACTGTAAAAGCTATAAGACAGGTAATTTCTGAACTTGACGCAGGAACATTGCGTGTTGCAGAACCAAAAAATAATGGTTGGCAGGTAAATGAATGGGTAAAAAAAGCTGTGGTTCTTTACTTCCCAATTCAGCAAATGGAAACTTGGGAAGCAGGAATTTTTGAGTATCATGATAAAATGGAATTAAAGCGAAATTATGCTAAAAAAGGTGTTCGCGTTGTTCCGCCTGCAACAGCTCGTTATGGGGCTTATGTTTCAAAAGGTGTTATTATGATGCCAAGCTACGTAAACATTGGTGCTTATGTAGATGAAGGTACTATGGTTGATACTTGGGCAACCGTTGGTAGCTGTGCTCAAATTGGAAAAAATGTACACCTTTCTGGTGGAGTAGGCATTGGTGGTGTTTTAGAACCTTTGCAAGCTGCTCCAGTAATTATAGAAGATGGCGCATTTATTGGGTCACGATGTATTGTTGTCGAAGGTGTTCGTGTAGAAAAAGAAGCCGTTTTAGGAGCTAACGTGGTACTTACAATGAGCACAAAAATTATAGATGTTACTGGAGAAAAACCTATTGAAACTAAAGGTGTTGTGCCTGAACGCTCAGTGGTTATTCCAGGAAGTTATACAAAGACCTTTCCAGCTGGTGACTATCAAGTTCCTTGTGCATTAATAATCGGAAAGCGCAAGGAAAGTACTAATAAAAAGACATCGTTAAACGATGCTTTGCGTGAGTATAACGTTGCGGTATAAACAATCTCCAAAATTTAAAAAAATTAGTCTTTAAGTTGGAATTGTATAGATGTTTTTTTAGTAGTAAATGAAAATTTTAATCATACAACAAAAAATGATTGGCGATGTACTTACATCGAGTATTTTATTTGAAGCCATCAAACAAAAATTTTCTGAAGCTCAGTTGCATTACCTTATTAACCAAAATACTTCAGCAGTTGTTGAACATAATCCGTTTATAGACAAATTAAAAATCATAACTCCAGAAATTGAGTCCAATAAAAGAAATTTTTATTCATTTTTAAAACAGATAAAAGCTGAAAAATACGATGCAGTTATTGATGTTTACTCTAAAACATCGAGCAACCTAATTACGAAATCTTCGGATGCAAAAATTAGAATTTCAAAATATAAATGGTATACATCTTTTTTATATTCCCATACTGTAAAAGAAGAAAAAACACCTAAATCAAATGCTGGATTAGCTATTGAAAATAGGCTAAAGCTATTAGAACCTCTTGGCATTTATCCTGAAATAATTAAACCAAAAATATATTTAACAGAACAGGAAATTGTTGCTTCAAAAAAACTTTTAGAAGACTCTAATATAGATTTAAAAAAGCCTCTTTTTATGATAAGTGTTTTAGGAAGTGATGATAGCAAAACCTATCCTTTAGCATATATGGCAAAAATTATTGATAATATTGTTAAAGAAACGAAAGGTCAAATTTTATTTAACTACATTCCTAACCAAATAAACGAAGCCAAAACAGTATTCAACCTTTGTAAAAAGGAGTCAAAAAAACATATTCATTTTAATGTCTTTGGAAAAAGTTTACGTGAGTTTTTAGCCATTACAAAACATTGTGATGCTCTTATTGGCAATGAAGGTGGAGCCGTAAATATGGCCAAAGCATTAGGCATTTCTACATTTACTATATTTTCTCCTTGGATTTTAAAAGAAGCGTGGAATATGTTTGAAGATGGTAAAACTCATGTTTCAGTTCATTTAAAAGACGAAAAAATTGAGCTATTTGATGGCAAATCGTCTAAAATCATAAAGTCTAATACTTTTAAGCTTTACAACAATTTTTTTCCTGGGTTAATTACTCCAAAACTTAATGCTTTTTTACAACAGTTTAAACTTTAAAAACAACTTTTGTTGAGTTAACAAGGAAATTCTAAAGTGAATTTTTAACTATTCCAAAGTTTGTCCACACTCGTTTTTCTCCTTTTGTAGTAGCCCTTATTTTAAGATTTTTCTCAATCATTTCAGGCTTTACGTAACCTCGTTCATGGTCTAAATGCACACAAATAGCACTATATCTTAACTGCTTTGCCTTTATTTTTAAATTGAACAAGCGTTCGCCCAATTCTCTATCTTCACCACCATACTGCATACGCTCATCATAACCATTTACTCTCAAAATATCGGCTTTAAAACCCGAAGCATTGTGTCCATTCCAAGTTGCGGTTGTTGGTGTAAATGTGTTTAACAGCTTGGCCTTTAAACCTTTTGATGTTAATTTGTTGTTCTTAAAAGTAGACCCTAGTCCATGTTTTTTAAGCCAACTTATGTCAAAACAATTTTGGCTATCTATATCAGCCTTTGTAATTAATTTGCTAATAGTCATTGGTAATTTAAAATAACCACCTGATAAGAAAAAACCTTGTTCTTTATGTTTTATATGAGCTTCTATAAAATCTTGTCGAGCCACACAATCGCCATCAGTATACAGCAAATAATCTGCTTTTGCGGCTACAGTTGCCTTGTTTAAAATAATAGTTTTTTGAAACCCATTATCTTCGTGCCAAATATGCTGAATTGGGTATTTGACTTCTTTCTTTATTTGTTCTATAAGCTTTTTGGTTTCATCGTTAGAGCCATCATCAGCTATAACAACCTCAAAATCTTTAAAAGTTTGCACATCATAACTCCACAGTACTTTTTGCAACCAAAGCGGATTGTTATATGTGCTGATAATTACAGAAACAGCTATTGTATTCATTGATGTAAAATTAACTATTTTTACCAACTCATCAGAAATAAAAAATGATAAAACTGTCTGGAGTTATTATTACCTACAACGAAGAGCGAAATATCGAAAAATGCTTACAGTCTCTTATTGGTATAGTCGATGAAATTGTAGTTGTGGACTCCTTCTCTACAGATGGTACAAAATCAATTTGCCAAAAACACAATGTAACATTTATTGAACAAGACTTTTTAGGCTATGTTGATCAAAAAAACTTTGCTTTAAAGCAAGCGTCATACAATTATATTGTTTCACTTGATGGAGATGAGGCTCTGTCTGAAACCTTAAAGCAATCTATTGCAAAATTAAAAGAAAATTGGTTGTACGATGGTTATTTTGCAAACCGTTTCAATAACTTTTGTGGTCAATGGATAAAACATTCTGATTGGTATCCAAACAAAAAATTACGTGTTTTTGATAGGCGTAAAGGAGAATGGACAGGACATAAAATACATGAGACTTTTAAAATGTATGAAGATGCCACAGTAGGCAAATTAAAAGGAGATATTTTGCATTGGACTTACCAAACCTATTCTGAATTTAATAAAAAAACTGAGCATTTTTCGACAGTTTCTGCTAAGGCTTATTACGAATTAGGAAAAAAAGCGCCTTTTTGGAAAATAGTGTTTAACCCAACTTGGGCTTTTATTAAGGCTTACTTTTTACGCTTAGGTTTTTTAGATGGTGTAAATGGCTTTGTAATTTGTGCACAAACAGCAAACATTACATTTTTAAAATACACCAAATTACGAGAATTAATCAAGAAAGGTTCTTAATCTTTTTTCCAAAATTTAAGTCTCTTTTTTAGTCGTCTCTTTCTGTGGTATTTTTCTTGAAATGCTTGTGTTTCTTTCCACATTAAATTAAAAATCTGGTCATAATTTTCGCCTGAGCATTTTGCATATTCATCGCTCATAATCTTAACCATAGACTCTTGGATGGTTAAGCGAGCAAAGTTTTTAATTCTTGTATTAAAATCCAATGGTTTGAATATCATCCTGTTTAAATCAACCAAAAAGAATTTATATTCATTCTCTTCTTTTTTAATCAATGTGTTCCCTGGCGAATGATCTAAAAAAAGCACCTGTTTTTCATGCAGTCCGTAAGTAAACCTTGTAAAAGCTCTTAGAATGTTTTCATGGTCAGGGTAATTTAAATCTGTGGTAAGTTCCCTAAACGTCAAGTCGCAATCTTGCTGCTGGCTTATATAATAACTTTTACTAAAAAGCAAAGGTTTTTCAAACAAATAATAAGCAATGGGTTGTGGTGTGCCAATACCTAATTTTTTAAGTTTATTTGCATACTCAAAAGACCTTTGAGCTTTGCTCTTTCTAAAAAACTTATACGCAATTTGATTGATTAAATTTGGTATCCTAAAGGATTTTACATTAATAGTTATACTATTGAAATCGAACAATTTTAAAGAGTTTCTGTCTTGGTTTCCAAAAGTTATTCCTTTGGTGTCGAAATTCTTTATTATATCGTCTAAACTATTGCGATAGTTCTCAAAATCTTTATGTATAATTAGCTTATTTTTCACCTAAATATTTATCAATTCCATTTTTACACCATTTTAGGTGGTTTTTGATTGTGTTTTTTAATCTGATGTCTCTTTAGTAGAACCATCGTCTACAATAACCACTTCGTCAGGTTATTTGCTCTGATTTAACACACTTAAAACACAAACTCAATAACCTTTGACGAATTATAGATGGAAATTATTAGAGCATTTTTCAGCAAATATTATTTTAATTGCTAAATTACAATATTGCTTTTATTGATTAGTACTTATCTATAAATTATTAATCTTGCAAGTCAAATCATTTTATGAAAAAAAAGCAGAATATAGCAATTATTTATTTAGATGAAATTCATCATGTTAATCACTTTGTAAGTGTTGCAGTAGAATTATCTCAAATTGCAAATGTTACTGTTCTAACACATATTAATTGTCAACCCTATTTTTTTAAAACTTTAGCTCTATTTGAAAACCATAAAGTTAAAGTAGAAAAACTGCCAACGTCTCCTTTTAGAGCCTTAACAGACAAGCTCAAAAGGAGAACTCTACCAAGAAAAGGGTTTTGGCTAAAAAAAAATATGAACTATATTCTTAACAATTTTGATGCAATTATCTTTACAGATTATTATCACAGATATGTTAAAGAAACTAGAGGAGATAAGGCTTTTCCAAAACTTATAAAATTTCCTCATGGTCCTGTTGGAAGGTCATATTCATACAACAAAGATTTACTTGACTTTGATTTTCAGTTACTGTTTGGAAATTACCATTTTGAGCAGATGAAAACACTAAATCTTTTGAGTAAGGAGTATGTTATTGCTGGTTACCCTAAAATTGATGCAGTAAAATCCAACAGAAACAAATCTTTTTTTAATAACAATAAGCCAACTGTTCTTTATAATCCACATTTTTCTCCTCCACTTTCTTCATGGCACCACATAGGATTGGATATTTTAGAGTTTTTTTATAATCAAAATGAATTCAATTTAATATTTGCTCCACACATAAACCTTTTCCAAACCAAAGGAGGTTTTAAAGTCTCAAGTATACCAGAAAAATTTAAAACAGCTAAACATTTTTTAATTGATACTGGAAGTGAAGAAAGCGTAAATATGACCTATATTTTAAATTCTGATGTTTACCTAGGTGATGTTTCTAGCCAAGTATTTGAATTTATCATTAAGCCTAGACCTTGTATTTTTTTAAATCCAACGCATGAAAATTATAAGAATGATTATAACTTTAGATTTTGGCAATGTGGTGATGTAATAAATTCAGTTGAATACCTTAAGAATTGTTTGAAAGATTATGAGTATAATTTTACAGCTTATAAAGCTATTCAACAGGAAATTTCTACAAACAATTTTTATTTCGAAGAAGGATCGACAGCTTCTGAAAGAGCCGCAAAAGCAATTATTAGGTATTTGGATAAGGCAAAAAACGAATTATAAATACTTATCAATTCCATTTTTGCACCTTAATAATTTCTCTCTAATTGCAGTTTGCTGAATTTCATCATTTATATTTAAGCGTTCCCTTGATTTTTCGTTATGCCATATATGATAAATAATAGCCATATAACGCAAACGTTTCCCAAGAATACCACTATTTAATAATCTAATAACCATCTCAGAATCCTCTCTTCCCCAACCAGTCATATCTTCGTTGTAACCATTTATTTTTATAAAATCTTCTCTCCAAAAGGACAGGTTACAACCTCTCAATTTTTTAGAAAGCGCATTGGTTGGTTTATAAAAACTGCCCAATAACCTTGAATGTATATTACGAGTGCGCTTTTTAATACCATTACTAAAAATACCAAAATGTATATTTTTACTTGAAAATAATTTTGTCAAAAAATCCTGTCTAATATTAACGCGACTACCAAACAAATACTGATTTTGTTTAACATTAGTTATATGGTCTTGAATAAACTTTGAGTGCATAATACAATCTCCATCTAACTGAATAATATAATCGCAATCTGTTTGTGCAATCGCTTTATTAAGTATTTCTGAACGCTTAAAGCCATTATCCTCATGCCAAATATGCTTAATTAAAACACTACTTTGTTTTTTGAAAGTTTCTATCAACGATTTTGTTGCATCTGCCGAACCATCATCAGCTATTAGAACTTCAGTGGGTTTTATTGTCTGATTCTCTAAACTTTTCAGAACCAATTCTAAAGCCTCTGGCCAATTGTATGTAGAAATTAATAAAGCAGTTTTCATCAATAAATTTCAATAAAACAATGCAAAAGTAATGCATTTAAGTCAGATTAATTTTTATCAAATTACAAACAAAAAAGTATTTACTACCAATGTTTTCTAATATAAATTAAATTTGCACTTTAAATATTTGAATAAAAAATGCAGCAAGAAATAAAAAACACAATACAAACCTTAAAACAAGGAGGACTTATTCTCTATCCTACAGATACGGTTTGGGGTATTGGCTGTGATGCATCAAATGAAGAAGCAGTAAAAAAAATATACAACCTTAAACAACGCAATGATAGTAAAGCTTTAATCTGCTTGGTTGCTGATGATAGAATGATTAATAGATATATCAAAGACATTCCTGAAGCTGCATATGACATCATGGATATTGAAAACAATCCAATAACTATTATTTACGATAATCCTCAAAACTTAGCTCAAAATTTAATTGCTGAAGATAACACGATTGCTATAAGAATTCCAGATCATGACTTTTGTTTTCAACTACTCAGAAAATTTAATGGAGCCATTGTGTCTACTTCTGCAAATATTAGTGGTCAACCAACTCCAAAATCCTTTAAAGAAATACATGAAGACATTTTAAAAGGTGTGGACTATGTTGTAAATTTGCAACGCGAAAAAATTTGCACTAAAGCTTCATCTATCATTAAATTGAGTAATGATGGTGTTGTAAAAGTAATTCGGAAATAAAAATTCCCATTTTCAAATTCCAAAATCCAAAAATACCAATTGGAATTTGGTGCTTGAAATTTGATCATCATGAACTACAAAAAAGCACTCGATCACAAAATTTTTAAAATCATTGCCGAAGCAGCAAAAGTACTCAACGTTGATGCTTACGTTATTGGTGGCTTTGTTCGTGATTTTTTGTTAAATCGTGGTTCTCATAAAGATATTGATATTGTCGCCATTGGTAGTGGTATTGAGCTTGCTAAAGCAGTTGCCAAAAAACTTCCAAACCAACCCAAAGTTCAGATTTTCAAAACCTATGGAACAGCGATGTTGCGTTTTGAAGACTTAGAAATTGAATTTGTTGGTGCCAGAAAAGAAAGTTATAACGAGCATAGTAGAAATCCTGTTGTTGAAAATGGCACTCTTGAAGATGACCAAAACAGACGTGATTTTACTATTAATGCATTAGCCTTATCATTATCTGAATCTAATTTTGGTGATTTGCTCGATCCTTTTAATGGTGTAAAAGATTTAAATGATAAAATCATTCGTACACCTTTAAATCCAGAAATTACCTATAGTGACGACCCTTTACGAATGCTCAGAGCCATTCGTTTTGCTACACAGTTGGATTTTGAAATTGAAAAAGAATCCTTAGATGCCATTTCAAAAAACAATGAACGCATTAATATCATCACAAACGAACGCATCGTTGTAGAACTAAACAAAATTCTTGAAAGCAAAACACCTTCTAAAGGATTTTTATTATTAGAAAAAACAGGATTGCTCAACCATTTTTTACCAGAACTTACAGCTTTAAAAGGCATAGATGAAGTAGAAGGACAAAGACACAAAGACAACTTTTACCATACCTTAGAAGTGGTTGATAATATTTCAGAACATACAAACAATGTATGGTTACGTTGGGCAGCTTTATTGCATGACATTGGTAAAGCACCAACAAAAAAATTCAGTAAAAAAGTTGGATGGACCTTTCATACTCACGAATTTGAAGGAGCTAAAATGGTGTATCATTTATTTAAAAGATTAAAAATGCCTCTTAATGATAAAATGAAATATGTACAGAAATTAGTTTTTTTAAGTTCACGACCAATTGTGCTGGCTCAAGATGAAGTGACTGACTCTGCTGTAAGACGTTTGGTTTTTGATGCTGGAGATTATGTAGATGACTTAATGACATTATGTGAGGCAGATATTACCACCAAAAACCCTAAAAAATTTAAAAAATACCACAACAACTTTAAACTAGTAAGGGATAAAATTGTAGAAGTTGAAGAGCGTGATCGTGTTCGTAATTTCCAACCTCCAATTTCTGGAGAAGACATTATAAAAACCTTCAACTTAAAGCCATCACGAGAAATTGGACTCATAAAAGAAACCATTAAGGAAGCCATTTTAGAAGGAGAAATACCTAATGAATATGAAGCTGCCTATAAACTAATGCTAGAAACAGGCAAAAAACTTGGATTAAAAGTAGCTAAGTGACAAAGATGCACAGTAGTAAGGTGACATAGTAATAATAAAACAAAAAATACTGACTTTGAAACTCTGTAACTCTGTAACTTTGAAACTCTAAAACTCTGAAACTCTGAAACTTTGAAACTCTGAAACTCTGAAACTTTGAAACAAAAAAAAGATAACAAAACTGTCATTTATTGGCTACTTACAGGCTGCCTTCTCATTTTTATCATGGTCATAGTTGGTGGCATTACAAGATTAACACATTCTGGACTTTCCATTTCAAATTACAAGCTCATTTCTGGAACCATTCCACCAATGAATGAAGCTGAATGGAATGAAGCCTTTGAGCTTTACAAACAATATCCTGAGTATCAAAAACTCAATAATCATTTCGATTTAGAAGATTTTAAGGATATCTATTTCTGGGAATGGTTGCATCGCGTTATTGGTCGTTTTATTGGTTTGGTTTTTATTGTTCCGTTTCTTTATTTCCTAATCAGAAAACAACTTACAAAACCAACCATAAAGAAATCTATTATTCTCTTAATTTTAGGAGGATTTCAAGGATTTTTAGGTTGGTATATGGTAAAAAGCGGCTTGGTCGATAATCCAGATGTAAGTCACTACAGATTGGCTGCTCACCTTACAACGGCTTTTATCACCTTTGCCTACACCTTTTGGGTGGCCTTAGATTTAATGTTCCCAAATAAAAAAGACATCAATAAAAGTTTCAGAAATCTGATTCGTTTTGGTTTAGGGATTCTTCTTTTACAAATTGTTTATGGTGCTTTTGTGGCTGGCTTAGATGCTGGTTTTATACACAACCATTGGCCAATGATGAGCGAGGGTAAGTTTATGCATGAAACTGTTTATATTGAGCAAAACCCTCTTTATAAAAACTTTATAGAAGGTAAAAGTGGTGTACAGTTTGTACATAGAATCTTAGCTTATTTTGTTGTTGCTGCTATTTTTATTATTTGGTATAAATCCAAAAAACTTAGTCTTACACATTACCAAAAAAAAGGCGTGAATTTATTACTGATTATGGTTGGTGTTCAGTTTTTATTAGGTGTATTAACTATTGTTATGCAAGTTCCTGTTTGGCTTGGTGTTACGCATCAAGTTGGAGCCTTTGTTTTATTGTCAATCATGACATTTACGCTTCATAGATTCAGTAAATAATTCAAAAAAAACTTACCTTTGCAACTTAATTTATTACAATGATTTACAGATTTAGAATCATCCTTGACAACGATACTGAAGACGATATTTTTAGAGACATAGAAATCAGAAAAACTGATACACTTGAAGATTTACACAATGCTATTACGCAATCTTTTGGGTTTGATGGTTCTGAAATGGCATCTTTTTACATCAGTGATGATGATTGGAATCAAGGCGAAGAAGTGTCTTTGTTTGATATGAGCGATGGCTACGAATCTGTAAAATTAATGCACGAAACAACAATTGAGTCAGTCGCTGATGAAGACAATACAAAACTTATTTATGTTTATGATTTTTTAAGTATGTGGACATTTTTTGTTGAACTTGGCGAAATTGTTGACGAAGCTGAAGGAGCAGATTATCCAAACCTAATGTTTGTACATGGTCAAATTCCAACAGAAGCTCCAATAAAAGAATTTAGCGCAGAAACTGATGATGACTTTGATGCCTACAACGATGAATTTGACGTAGATGACTATGAAGATTTAGATTTTGACGAAAACTGGAATTAGTCAGATTTTTTACTTCGATTTAAATTTGATTGTAACAATTTTTTAGTCCTATCGTCATACTTGTATAACTAATCAATCAAATACATAAATTGGAACCCATTTTAACGATTAATAACCTTACAAAAAAGTTTGGTTACCTCACAGCTGTAAGTGATCTCTCATTTACAATAAATAAAGGCAATGTTTACGGAATACTTGGACCAAATGGTAGCGGAAAATCTACTACATTAGGTATTGTTCTAAACGTTGTAAATAAAACTTCTGGAAATTTTAAGTGGTTTGATGGTACTGTGTCAACTCACGATGCCTTAAAAAAGGTTGGAGCCATTATTGAGCGTCCTAACTTTTACCCTTACATGTCTGCTTACGACAACCTTAAACTTGTATGTAAAATTAAAGGTGTGCCACACGATAAAATTGACGAAAAACTTGAAGTTGTAGGTTTAACCGAACGCAAAAACAGCAAGTTTAAAACCTATTCCTTAGGGATGAAGCAACGTCTTGCTATTGCTTCTGCTCTTTTAAATGATCCAGAAATTTTAATACTTGACGAACCAACAAACGGATTAGATCCTCAAGGGATTCATCAAATCAGACAGCTCATAAAAGTAATAGCCAACCAAGGCACAACCATACTTTTAGCATCTCACCTTTTAGACGAAGTTGAAAAAGTATGTTCGCATGTTGTTGTTTTAAGAAAAGGTGTAAAATTATATTCAGGTCGCGTAGATGAAATGATTTCAAGTCATGGCTTTTTTGAATTGAAAACCGATAAAAAAGATGAACTACTTAGTATCCTAGAAAAGGATGATTCATTTGGTAAAATTAAAGTTGCAGATGGTTTAATTACTGCATTTTTAAATGACCCAATGGAAGCTGCAACCTTTAACAAATTGATGTTCGAAAAAGGAATCACACTTTCACATCTTGTAAAACGTAAGGAAAGTTTAGAAGAACAGTTCTTACAATTAACAGACAATAACCAATAAAAAATCAATCAAAATGCTTCGTCTTTTACAACTTGAATTACAAAAACTTTTACTGAATAGAACAAGTAAAGTCCTCATATTTATATCCTTTATTTTACCTTTTACAGTATTAGTACTATCGTCTATAAAAATTAATTTCTTTGGTATTTTCACTTTAGAACTTGGTGAGCTTGGTATTTTTAATTTCCCAATTATTTGGCACATCACAACGTTTTTTGCATCGTATTTTAAATTTTTCTTTGCCATTGTGGTAGTGAGTATGATTGGTAATGAGTATAGCAATAAAACGCTTAAACAAAACTTAATTGATGGTTTGAGTAAAAAAGAGTTTATACTATCTAAATTTTATACAATCGTATTTTTCTCCTTATGTGCTACAATATTAATTGGTCTTGCTACATTTTTTATTGGTCTTTACTATTCGAGCTATACTGAGTTTAATATTATTATTAAGGAGATAGAGTTTTTATTAGCTTATTTTGTAAAACTATTAGGTTTTTTCAGTCTATGTTTATTTTTTGGAATGCTTGTAAAACGTTCTGCTTTTGCTTTAGCCTTTTTGTTTGTGTTATACATAGTTGAATGGCTAGTGTTTTGGGGAGCTTACGAAATTTTTAACGATGCAGACAAAGCTTTTAGTGTTAAAAATTATATGCCTTTAGAGTCTATGTACAAACTCATAGATCAACCTATTCAACGTATTGTTATGACCAAATTTCCAGACAAAACTGAGATTGCATACGATTATGCAGTGCATTGGTATGAGTTGGCTATTGTGTTAGGTTGGACTGCTCTTTTTATCTTTTTATCGTACAGATTATTAAAAAAGAGAGATTTGTAATATATTTATAAGCTACATTGCTTATAAATGAAAAAGATTCTCCTCATAGTTTCCCTCATACTTTGGGTTAATTTGTCAGCTCAAAACGAAGCCGCAAACTGGTATTTTGGTCAGAATGCAGGCATTCAATTTGATAATACTGGGAATTTAATTGGTTCTATTGATGGAGGGCAGCTAAGCACAGTTGAAGGCTGTACGACCATTTCTGACACTAATGGTAACTTGCTGTTTTATACTGATGGAACTTTAGTATACAACAGAAACCACCAACTAATGCCTAATGGAACCGGATTGTTTGGTGACTCTTCAAGCACGCAATCAGCTTTAGTTGTTCCAAAACCAGGAGACGCAAACATATACTATATCTTTACTGTTGATACTGCTGCAGTAGATCAAACAGATTTTGGTTTTAATTATTCTGAGGTAGATATGGCATTAGATGGAGGTTTAGGCGATATTACTTTAAAAAACATTAATTTATTACAAAATTGTTCTGAAAAAATTACAGCTGTTTTAAAAGACTGTGCTTCTCAATCCATTTGGGTCATTACATTTGCATCCGAAGATGGATTAAGCAGTATTTTTAACACTTACCATTCCTATGAAGTGTCCACTGCTGGAGTCAATATAACATCAATAAAATCAACATTTCCAATAAATATTAGTGGTGAAAGAGGATCAATAAAAGTGTCTCCTGATGGTACTAAATTTATTTCAGCTAACATGGCAGGTAATATTTCACCAAGTGCCCTTTATCTATATGATTTTGATGCTAGTACTGGATTGTTTTCCAATCAAGTTGAACTCAGAATTAACTCTTTTTCTCCCTCACCTTATGGTGTTGAATTTTCCCAAAATAGCCAATTGCTATATGTGCATTCATCAAATGATTTTTTAGGTCCTGGAAGTGAAAATCCATCAAGCCATCAATCCTCTTTAACTCAATTTAATTTAGAGGCAGCTGATATACAAGCTTCCGAATATAGAGTGGATCAACGTCAACTTTATAGAGGTTCCTTACAGTTAGGTCCTGATGGAAAAATATATAGATCACTTAGTGCAACTTACAACCAAGGATTATCTTTTTTAGGTGTCATTGAAAACCCTAATGCGGTTGGAGCTGCTGTAGTTTATACTCATAATGCTGTAGATTTATCTCCAAACCTTTCAAGACAAGGCTTACCACCTTTTATCCAGTCTTTTTTTAATGATAAAATAGATATCATTCAAAATGGAGTGAGCTCCACAGAACTTTCTCTTTGTATTGGTGAAACCTATACCTTAGGTTATCAAGACTATCCTGGAGCTGTTTATACCTGGATGAAAGATGGAGTATTATTACCAGAATCAGATTTTGATTTGGTGGTTACAGATCCTGGTCTTTATACCTTACACATTGAATTTAATAATGGTGCTTGTGAAACTTTTGATGGTGAAGCTTTAGTGTCTTACTTTGAAGTTCCTGTTGCTAATCCAATAAGCGATATTAATTATTGTGGTGATGAAGGTGATGATGGTCAAGAAGTTTTTGATTTTACTGATAAAGACATAGAAATATTAGGTGCTCAGGATCCAACTGTTTTTGAAGTAAAATATTTTGAATCTCAAGCTGATGCTGATAATAATACAAATGAAATCACAAGCCCTTATGTAAACACAAGCAATCCTCAAGAAATTTTTGCAAGAATTCAAAGCATAGGTTATGATGGTTGTTATGATACGACATCATTTTTTATAGAGATTTTTGACATGCCAACCACACAAGAAAGAGAAGACCTTTTAGTTTGTGATGATGATGCAGATGGTGACCAGCAAAATGGTCAAGTTGAAACAGATTTAGAAGCCTTAACTCCATTTTTCTTAAATGGACAAGACCCAAGCTTGTTTACTGTGACATATCATCATTCTCATTTTGATGCAGATAATAGAATAAATCCAATAGCAAGCCCTTATTACAACACGATACCTTCTCCAATTCCTATTGTTGTTAGAGTTGAAAACAATCAAAATACAGACTGTTACACTAAAACATCCTTCGATATGGCAGTGATTGATTTACCTTATGTAAATCCAGTTCCTGATATTGAAGTTTGCGATGATGATAACGATGGCTTTTTCAGTTTTGATTTTAATGCTTTATATGATGCCACAGTGATTGGTACTCAAGATGCTACAACCTTTAATGTGCAATATTTTATAAGCTCAGATGATGCTATTAATAATGTGAATGCCATTACTATGCCTTATCAAACGGTTAGCAATCCGCAAACCATTTATGTAAGGATTCAAAATAATAATTCGTCAGATTGTTTTGATACAACTTCATTTAATATAGAAGTGTTTAATACACCAACAGCTAATACACTTGCAGACATTGAAGTCTGTGATGATGATGCAGATGGCAATGATACTAATGGACAAGTCACCACAGAACTTTCAGATTTGGATGCACTTGTACTTGGTTCACAAGATGCTTCAGCATATAATATTACCTATCATGCTTCACAATTAGATGCTGATTCTGGTGCTAATGCATTGCCAGCAACCTATTACAATACAGTACCGAACACACAACAAATCTTTGTTAGAATAGAAAATGTATTAAATACTGATTGTTACGACACAACTTCTTTCAATATTATAGTAAATCCGCTTCCTGTGGTTTTTGATGCGCTATTGTTTCAATGTGATTATGATGGAAATCCAGATGGCTTTACACTTTTTAATTTAACTGAAGCTCATGATGCAATTACCGCAAGTGCTCAAGATCTTTCAACTCATTTTTATTTGTCGTTAGCAGATGCTCAAAGTAACACCAACGAAATTGATGGTTCATCATTTAGTAATACAGTAAATCCGCAAATCATTAATGTTAGAATTGTCAATGATGTCACTGGTTGCTACAGACTTGCCGAATTAACCCTTGATGTAAGTGCTACAACAGCTAATGATGCCGCTCTATTTACTTGCGATGATGATGGTGTTGAAGATGGTTTTTATGAGTTTGACCTCTCTCAAGCTGATGCAACCGTTTTAGGTGGAACTCCTGCTGGTGTAACCCTTAACTACTACGAAACAGCACAAGATGCCTTGCTTGAAATCAATCCGTTGCCTATAAACTTCACTAACACTGTGGCTTATTTCCAGACTATTTACGTTCGTGTTGAAGACGATAATGCGTGTTATGGAATTAACGAAGTGCAATTAACTGTTCATCAACTTCCAAATATTGAAATTGAAGATGAAACCATTTATTGCTTAAATACATTTCCTGATACTATTACTTTAAACGCTGGTTTAGTGTCTGGAAATCCTAACGATTTTAGCTATGCATGGTCAACAGGTGAAGATACTTATGAAATTGACATTAATGCAGCTGCCACCTATTCGGTTACAGTGACCAATGCCAATGGTTGCTCTAAAGATAGAACCATTGTTGTGCTTCCTTCAAACATTGCTACTATTGATGATGTTGAAGTGGTTGATGCTACTTCAAACAACATGATTACTGTGTTTGTCTCTGGTGAAGGCAATTATGAGTTTTCTCTTAATAATATTAATGGACCTTATCAAGACAGCAATGTGTTTGAGAACGTGCCTCCTGGACTTCACACGGTTTATGTTAGAGATAAAAACAATTGTGGTATTGTTGAAGATATCGTTTCCGTAATTGGTTTCCCTAAATTCCTCACGCCTAATGGAGATGGTTATCATGACACTTGGCAAGTGTATGGTTTAAATCACAGCTCTCAGATTGAAAGCATTGTTTATATTTTTGATCGTTATGGTAAACTCTTAAAACAACTCTCTCCAACAAGTATTGGTTGGGATGGTACGTTTAATGGGCAACCATTACCTTCCAGTGATTATTGGTTCCATGTGAAATTGCAAGATGGTCGTGTGTTTAAAAGCCATTTTACATTAAAACGATAGGATGAAGCTTTTCAGATTAGCTTTTGCATTCATATTTTTTTCTTCGTACTATGTATATGCTCAAGAACCAACTGACTGCACCAATGCAATTATTGTTTGTGGTAATTCTAATATTGTTTCTGATGCAAATGGAATTGGCATACAAGAATTAAACGGAAACAACACATGTGGCAGTCAAGAAAATAATAGTCTTTGGTTAAAACTAAACATAGTAACATCTGGCACATTAGGTTTTACCTTAACTCCACAAACTACTTCAATAAATGAAGATTATGACTTTTTTGTTTTTGGACCAGATGTAAATTGTGGTAATCTTGGACAAGCCATTCGTTGCTCGACCACAAATCCAGCTGCTGCTAATCAAGGTAATAATTTAACTGGAATGAATGGCACCGAAACAGATACTTCTGAAGGTCCTGGACCAAATGGTAATAGTTTTGTAAGTTGGTTGAATGTTAATGCTGGCGAATCATATTTTATTGTAATTGATCGGTGGGCAGGAAGTAATTCTTTTAATTTAGAATGGACTGGAAGTGCTGAATTTGCAGAGCCTCCTGCAAATCAAGTAACCTCTGGCGCGGCATTAAACTTAGAAGAGTGCGATGTAGTAGCTCCTTTTGATGACGGTTTTACCGAGTTTGATTTAACTGTAAATACAGCTTCTATAATTGGTTCTCAAAATGATGTTGTTGTAAGTTACCATACTTCAGAAAGTGATGCAATTATCAATATTAACCCAGTAACAAGTCCATTTACAAATTCCAGCAATCCTCAAACTATTTATGTGAGGTTAACCAATACCATTACAGAATGTTTTGATGTGTCAGAGTTTCAACTCGATGTCAGTTTAGGTCCTGACTTTGCTGTGCCTACAGATTTTGAAACCTGTGATGACTATAATGATGGAGATGCAACAAATGGACAAACAATTTTTGATTTAGCTTCAAAAAACGCCGAACTTTTAAACGGTCAAAACCCATTAGATATTAATATTTCATATCATTTATCGTTAGCTGATGCTGAAGCCTCGGCTAATGCTTTGCCCAATTTATATTATAACACTACACCTTTTATACAGCAAATATTTGTTCGCTTAGAAAGTTCAATCAATACTAATTGTCAAAGTTTTACTTCATTCAACCTTATTGTAAATCAGCTTCCCACTTATTCAAATGCTTCATTGTTTCAATGTGATGAAGATGGTTTAACCGATGGATTTACCTTATTCAATCTTACCGAAGCTTTCGATTTTATGTCGAATAGCTTACCACAACGATCAGGAAAATATTACACATCGTTGATTGATGCCCAAAATGACAACAATGAAATAGATGGTACTTCTTATAACAATACTGCAAATCCTCAAACCATTTATGTTCGTATTATCAATGATATAACCAGCTGCTACGATATTGCAGAATTAATTCTTGAAGTCAGCACCACAACTGCCAATAATGCTGCTCTTTTTGAATGTGATGATGATGGCGTTGAAGATGGATTTTATGAGTTTGATCTCTCTCAGGCTGATATCACTGTTTTAAGTGGAACTCCTGCTGGAGTAACACTAAACTACTATGCAACTTATGAAGATGCCTTGTTGGAACAAAATGCATTACCAAACAATCACACAAATTTAGTTCCTTACAATGATACCATTTATGCAAGGGTTGAAGATGATAATGCCTGCTACGGAATTAATGAAGTGCAATTAACAGTCTATAAGCTTCCTGATATAGAAACTGAATTTGAAACAATGTACTGCCTTAATTTCTTTCCTGATACCATTACTTTAAACGCTGGTTTAGTCTCTGGAAATCCCAACGATTTTACCTATGCTTGGTCTACTGGAGAAAATACTTATGAAATAGATGTTAATGCTGCTGCGACCTATTCGGTTACAGTAACAAATACCAATGGCTGCTCTAAAGATAGAACTATTGTTGTGCTCCCTTCAAACATTGCTACTATTGATGATGTTGAAGTGGTTGATGCTACTTCAAACAACATAATCACTATTTTAGTCTCTGGCGAAGGTGATTATGAATATGCTCTTAACGATATTAATGGACCTTATCAAGACAGCAATGTGTTTGAGAACGTGCCTCCTGGACTTCACACTGTTTATGTGAGAGATAAAAACAATTGTGGTATTGTTGAGGACATTGTGTCTGTAATTGGTTTCCCTAAATTCCTCACTCCTAATGGTGATGGTTATCACGATACATGGCAAGTCTATGGCATCAACCACAGTTCTCAATTAGAAAGCACCATTCACATTTTTAACCGTTATGGGAAACTCATAAAACAACTTTCTCCAACAAGTATTGGTTGGGATGGAACTTTTAATGGACAACCTCTTCCTTCTAGCGATTATTGGTTTCATGTAAAACTTCAAGATGGTCGTGTCTTTAAAAGCCATTTTACACTCAAACGATAATTATTCAAATGATAAATTTTAGTGGTTTTTTAACGACCACAATGTCATTTTTAATTTAAATGTTAAAATTATATGTATTTCATCGATTAATTATTGCTTTTTGTCGATTTATTTTTATTTTTCGCAGGTATAATTCAAATCACATCCATTGCGACCGAAACAAGAAAAATTTCAATGTACAATTGATAAGCACCTCAACTGTTATAAACATATTCTGTTTTTATTCTTCTTTTGTTGTGTAGCGACTATCAATTCTCAAAACATTTTAGTTGACGATTCTTTTACTGCGCAAGAACTCATAGAGAATAATTTAGCTCAAGGCTGTGTTGAAGTTTCCAACATTACTTCAAATATTAATGGTAATGTTAATGGTTTTAATAGTTTTGCTTACTTTGAACGTGACTTGTCTAATTTTCCTTTTGAAAATGGTATCATGCTTTCAACTGGTGGAGCAGCATCTGGTGGAAATGCAATTAACACCAACCCTTTACATGATGGCGAAACAACTTGGGGAACAGATTCAGATTTAGAAGCAGCGCTTGGCATCACAAATACCTTAAACGCAACAACAATTGAGTTTGATTTTATATCAGTATCTAACCTGATACAATTCAATTATTTGTTAGCTTCAGAAGAATATCATGCGAACTTCCCTTGTGAGTATTCTGATGGATTTGCTTTTTTAATTCGTGAAGCAGGAACCAGCAATCCGTATCAAAACATCGCTTTAATTCCAGGAACCAATATTCCTGTTAATACAAATACCATTCATGATGAAATTGTAGGTTTTTGTCCTGCCGAAAACAATGCTTATTTTGATGGTTACTCAATGGGAGACACTAATTATAATGGTCGTACAACAGTACTTACAGCAACAGCAAACATTCAACCCAATGTTCAGTATCACATCAAATTAGTGATTGCAGACCAAACCGATGAGAATTACGATTCGGCTGTATTTATTCAAGGAAACAGTTTTAATCCAACGGTTGACTTAGGTCCAGATATTTCAACTTGTGCCAATGATTATACTATAGATGGAGATATTCAAAATCCTTTAGCTACTTATGCTTGGTACAGAAATGGTGTGTTGTTACCTACAGAATTAAATCCTACTTTAAATGTCATTCAATCTGGAACTTATAGAGTAGAAATTTCTATTCCGCTTAACAGCATGAATTGTGTAATAGAAGATGAGATTGAAGTAACTTTAAACTCTGTACAAAATGCAAATCAATTAAGTGATTATGAACTTTGTGATGACGCAAGTGGTGATGGTATTGAAATTTTCGATCTGACTACAAAAGATGCAGATGCTGAAGCTGCAGTGTCACCAGGAAACTACAGTATTACGTATCATTATACCTCAGCAGATGCTCAAAACAACGTCAATCCAATTTTAACACCAATTGCAAATACATCAAACCCTCAAACTATTTATGTAAGGATTATTGATGTTAACACAGGTTGTTTGGCTTATACGCAATTTAATCTTGTTGTTAACGAATTACCAAATATTGTTGCTCCAACTCCAATGGAAGTCTGTGACGATATGCCAATTGATGGATCAACTATTTTTGATTTATCATTAGCAGATGCTGAAATTACTCAAGGGAACGCTAATTTAGTAGTAACGTATCACTTTACTCAAATAGATGCTGATGCTGGAACAAATGCGATACCTCAGCCTTACGTTAATACAAATCCTAACGAAACCCTATACGTCAGAGTTATCAATCCTGCAACTGGATGTTTCAGTACCACTACTATAGATTTAACAGTTCTTGAACCACCAATGGTTGATCCTAATGATGCTCCACCGCTTAACGCTTGTGTACAAGATGATAGTGGTTTTGGAACTTTCGATTTAACCGAAGTACTACCTGATTTATTAAATGGTTTAACTGGAGTTACTGTTACCTTTCATGAAACTCAAGCTGATGCAGAGACTGGAGACAATCCAATTGCAGATGAAACCAATTACCAAAACATCGTGCAAGATGTACAAACCATTTATGTACGAATAGTCGATGATGTTACTGGTTGCGTAACAGTTGTGCCAATAGAAATACATGCCAATGTGCTCATTACAGGAACTAATATCAGGGATTTTTTTGTTTGTGACGATGCAAGTGCAGATGGCATTGCAGATTTCAACTTAGAAAATATTGCACTTACAATTATTAATAACCTTGATGGTGTAACCATAACCTTTTACGAATCACAAGATGATTTGGATAATGATGTCAATGCGATAGACCAATCTGTACCTTATCAAGTGACATCTAGTCCTCATACCTTATACATGAAAGCTGAAACTTCAGATTGTGTTTATGAAGCTACTATAAACCTTATCATCAATCCTCCAGTCATTTTAACACCAATTGCAACCATTGATTATTGCGATACAGATGACGATGGTTTTGTCGCTATTGAATTAGCAACACTTGATAGCTTCATCACATCAGATCCAAACTTAAGCTTATCCTATTTCTTAACTGATGCTGATGCTGTAAACAATACCAATGCACTACCTGGCTTATACACCAACACTTCAAATCCGCAAACCTTATATGTAAGAGCAAGGCATAATACAACAGGTTGTTTCGAAACCATGCCTATTGAAGTTAATGTGATTCCAGCACCAACTGTGACACAGCCTGCTGATGTAGTGATTTGTGACAATGACCAAGATGCTTATTCTATCATTGATTTGGATGCTATGATTCCACAGTTTATTGCTGATACAACTGATATCACCATTACGTTTCACAACTCTTTAAACGATGCCAATACTGATGCTAACCCAATAGTAACTACAACAAATTACAATGCTACTAATGAAACTGTTTTTGTTAGAGTTGAAAGCGATATTACAGGTTGTCATGCCTTAGTTGAAATTAATGTGATTGTAAACACACTTCCTGAATTTATTCCAATAAGCAACTATCAAGAGTGCGAAACTGATGGCAACCAAATTGCAGATTTTATTTTCTCAACCAAAGATGCCGAAATTTTAAACAGTCAAACTGGTAAGCAAGTGCTTTATTTTGAAACTGCTGCAGATGCTTCAAGCAGAACAAATATCATCGATAAAAATGCGATTTACAACAATACAAGCAGTCCACAAACCATTTACGTTCGTGTTGAAAACCTAACAGACCAAGATTGTTTTGGATTATCTCAGTTTGATTTGGAAGTTGGTTCTATTCCATTATTCAATCCTCCAACCAATTATATTGTTTGCGACGATATATCTAATGATGGCTTTGAGGAATTCAATCTTCAGGAAAAAATCGATGAAATCTCTTTAGGCATTCCAGAAAACTTAGTAATTACCTTTCATACAACATTTAACGATGCTGAAAATGAACTGAATCCAATCACTTTAAATTATACGAATACTGTCAATCCGCAACAAATTTACGCTCGCATTGAAAATGGCACCTATTGTCATGCAATTGCAGAATTTGGATTGAACGTCATTCAAGTTCCTGATGTGAATGTGCCAAATGCTATTGAGTTGTGCGATGCAGATTACGATGGAAGCACATCTTTTGATCTAACCGTTTCTGAATTTGAAATTTTAGACATTCGTGATGACGATATCGAAATCACTTACTTTGAAAACGAAACCGATTTGGAAGCAGACAACAACCAAATTGCAAATCCAGACAACTACCAAAACATCACAAATCCGCAAACGGTTTATGTAAAAGTGACCAATACCATTTCTAATTGTTTTGTGTCTATTCCTTTGGAATTAATAGTGAACTTACCTCCTACTATTAATCCAATTCCAACTATTGAAACTTGCGATAGTCCAACAAATACCTACGATTTATCTGAGGCAACAGCCATTTTAATGGATGATACCACAGGAATTAACATTACCTATCATAGTTCATTGGCAGAAGCGACAAACAATCAGAATGCCTTAGCAACAACGTATAATTATACAGCGCCAACAACCACAATTTACATTCGTACTGAATATGTAGCGACCTCATGTGTGGCTATTGCTTCGTTTGATTTAGTAGTGAATCCGAATCCAATTGCTAACCAACCACCAGATTTAGAGGCCTGTGATGATGATTACGATTTTGAATTGGTGTTCGATTTATCGCAACAAACTGCTATAGTTCTCGGAGCACAAAATCCTGCACAGTATACAGTTACCTATCACGAAACAGATATAGATGCTATTGATAATACCAATGCCATTTCCGATTTAAATTATAATGCCATTAGTTGGCAAATTATTTATGTTCGTGTAGAAAATAATACAACTGGTTGTTTTGATACGACCTTGTTCCAAACTATTGTACAACGTAAACCTTTGGTTGAAATTCCTGAGCAAGTCATCTGTTTAAACAATTTACCATTAACAGTTATTGCTGGTGAAATTGTAGCTGGAGATACCTATTTATGGAGTACAGGTGAAACCACCTCAGAAATTGACATAGACACTATTGGTCAGTATTCTGTAACAGTGACTACGCCTTTTGGTTGTGAGACCACAACAGTTTTTAATGTGATTGAATCTGAACCAGCAACTATTGAGTTTACTGAAACCATTGACTTTTCAGACCCAAATAATATAACAGTCACCATTAGCGGAATAGGAAACTACCTTTATCAGTTGGATGACAACGAACCACAAACGTCCAATGTGTTTACTAATGTGTCCTTAGGTTATCATACAGTCACAGTAATTGATTTAAACGGTTGTGATTCTACAACTCATGATGTGGTTGTCATTGATGCGCCAAAATTCATGACACCAAATGATGATGGTTATTTTGATACTTGGCATATTTCTGGTGTGGAAACCTTACCTGGAACTACCATTTACATTTACGATCGTTATGGCAAACAAATGACCTATTTAACAGCAACCTCTGAAGGTTGGGATGGCACTTACAATGGACATAAAATGCCTGCAAACGATTATTGGTTTGTGGCAGATGTGGTTAAAGATGACCTTTCATTTCAAGTAAAAGGGCATTTTGCGTTGAGGAGGTAGAGTCCATGAATTTATACAAGATGACTATTTATTTCTTATCCTAATCACCTTTAAAACGAATAATCCTAATATCATCTAAGGGATCAATATCTGTAAAAATAAAATCATCTTTTCCATACAAATATTCTGAAGTATAAAGTTTCACATCTTTAATGAGCTCACCTTCTTTAAAGGACCATGTTGGCAAATGCCTTATTAAAAAATTTCCAACAGATCTTAACCTCCCATCTTCTGTTTCTATCTCAGTCCAATTATCGTCTAAAGTCTTTTTTACGTAATTTACAAAATCAACAGAATACTTTCTTGGATTAACATAACGATCTTTTTTTGAATAAATCAAAACCAAATTATTCTTGTAAATTGAGTAATAACTAATAGGAAATTCAAAAATTTTAGAGACAACACTAGCATCTCTTATATAAAATTGAGAACTATTGTCAAAAAAATTATCCGAATATATAGCTAAAGCAAAATAATCTGTCTTATATAGTTTTAGATATTCATCTATTATTTCCACTAATTTATGATTCTCAATTTTTATTTCACTTAGGACATCTTTATTAAAATATCTCTCTTGACTTTTACAAGACAAAACAAAAAGTAGAATAACTATAAATAATAGTTTCTTTTTTAATTTCATTATTAATATATCTTTACACCAAAACGAAAATACTTAATCTTTAACATATAAATAGTACCCAAACTTAAAATCTGAATTATCTTTGCTCTCCAGTTGCTTTATACCAATTTAACCATAAAATGTCACATATTACCTTGTTCTTTTTAAATCTAAATGCCTTGTTCATAAATTCCGTAGCTATGGCTATGCAATTCAATCACAGCGTTTTTACATTTAAAAATAACTTCGGGTTTAATACGAAATTTTATAATTAAATTGGTATTGATGAAAAGATTACTGTTTCTACTTTTTATAATTTCAGGAGTATCGTTCGGACAAAACGTTCAAACAGATGCGACTACCTATACACCTCAACAACTCATTGAAGATATTTTAATTGACAGCAATTGTATAGAAAATGTTGTTGTGACTAATGTGGTTGGTGGCAATTTTAATGGTACAGACCAAAGTTATGGTTATTTTGATGCTTCAGGAACCAATTTTCCGTTTCAAAATGGTATTGTATTAAGTACAGGTCGCTTGCAAAATGTAGAAGGTCCAAACACAACCTTGAGTGATGATGATGCACCAAATTGGTCAGGTGATTCCGATTTAGAGCAAGTACTAAACGAAACCAATACTTTTAACGCAACCATTTTAGAGTTTGAATTTACTGCCATTGCAGACCAAATTAGTTTTCGATACTTGTTTGCTTCAGAAGAATATCAGGAAGGTAATGCCAATACGTGTCAGTACTCAGATTTGTTTGGCTTTTTAATTCGTCCAGCTGCTGCCTCACAATATGAAAATATTGCTCTGGTTCCAGGCACAACAACTCCTGTAAAAGTGACTACTGTACATTCTGGAATTCCTGGTGCTTGTGACCCAATTAATGAAGCCTATTTTGGCAGTTGGAATAATAATACTGCTCCAATAAACTTTAATGGACAAACTGCTGTTTTGGAAGCGACAACAACTGTAGTTCCAAATGAAACCTATCATGTAAAGCTGGTTATTGCTGACGAACAAAACTATCGCTATGATTCTGCTGTGTTTCTAGAAGCTGGAAGTTTTAAGTTGCATACCAATTTAGGAGATGATAGGTTACTAGAAAACCGAACTGCTTTATGTGAAAATGACACGTTAGAACTCAATGCCTTTGAAGCTGGTTTAAACACTACTTACAAATGGTTTAAAGATGGTGTTGAACTTATTGGAGAAACCAATGCAACTTACGAAGTTGTAGATGCTGGAACCTATGAGGTTGAAGTCACTTTGGATAGTGGTTGCCAATCGGCTGGAAGCATTATTATTGAATATGCTGAAAATCCTGAAGTCATTGATGCGACCTTAACCGAATGTGATTTTGAAATGGATGGTTTTGCAACTTATAATCTCTTTGATGCCAATAGCGATTTAACCAATGGAAATCCGAATTTACAAACCCAAAATTTCTTTCTCACTTTAGCAGAAGCCGAATTGAATACAAACCCAATTGCAAATGCCTCATCGTTTCAAAACACGTCGCCTAATCAAATTGTGTATGCACGCATTGTAAACGATAATAATTGTTCGTCAATTGCTGAATTGGAACTGCGCATTTCTACTGCTGTGATTACAATTGATCCTTTTGAGCAATGTGATGATGAGCAAGTAGATGGTTTTACTGAATTTAATTTAAATGACGTAACAGCAACGTTTCAATCCATGTTGCCAGCAAATGCAACAGTTACCTATTATGAAACTTTAGATGATGCTTACAATGAAACCAATGCTTTGGATTCTAACTTTACAAACACAACTATTGACCAGCAAACTCTTTATGTGAGGATTGAAAGTAATAGCCAATGCTATGCCATTTCAACGGTTGATTTGATTGTGTTATACACACCCATTTTAGAACCTGATATCACTGCTGATAATCCAATCTATTATTGTTTGGATACCTATCCAGAAACTATAAGACTTCATGGTGGTGTTTTATTCGATTTGCCTAACAACTATTACTATTCTTGGAGTACAGGAGAAAACACTTCTTTTATTGATGTCAACGAAATTGGCACTTATACAGTTACTGTTACTGACCCAAATGGGTGTTCCAGCTCGCGATCTATTGTTGTAGTTGCTTCAGAAATAGCAAACATCAATGAAGTGATTATTGAAGGTGGAAATACTTACAATACAGTTACTGTTTTAGTTTCAGGCGCTGGTGATTATGAATATGCTCTGGATCATGAAAATGGATTATACCAAAACAGCAATGTGTTCACCAATGTACTTGCAGGATTTCATACCATTTATGTTAGAGATATTAATGGTTGTGGAGTGGTTAGTAAATTGATTTCAGTTTTAGGTTTTCCGAAGTTTTTAACACCAAATAATGATGGCTATCATGATACTTGGCACGTTAAGGGTGTTAACGATATGTTTAATGATGGTATTGAAATTTTTATTTTCGACCGAAGTGGAAAGTTAATTACCTCTTTAAACAACCATACTCCTGGTTGGGATGGCACTTATAATGGCAAACTTTTGCCTTCAGATGATTATTGGTATTCTGTTAAACTAATTGATGGTCAGGAATATCGTGGGCATTTTTCGTTAAAACGATAAATTCCAAATTCTAAATTCCAAACTTTCAACAACTTTAAGTAATTTAGACATATTAAGTATTTTGAGTAAAAAGTGCACTAAAATATTTGAAGTTGGAAAGCTGACACTTATAATATTTAATGAAAACTTTAATAACTTTAGGCACTCTAAGTACTTAAAACTTTAGTCACTTTTTCAATGCGATTCAAAATAAAATCAGAATTCAGTCCGACAGGAGATCAGCCAGAAGCTATCAAACAATTGGCTGATGGAATTCATCGTAATGAAAAATATCAAACGCTTCTTGGTGTCACTGGTTCTGGGAAAACGTTTACTGTTGCTAATGTGATTGAAGAAGTGCAACGTCCAACCTTAGTGCTAGCTCACAATAAAACCTTAGCAGCACAATTATACTCAGAGTTTAAGCAGTTTTTTCCTGAAAATGCAGTTGAATATTTCGTCTCATATTATGATTATTATCAACCTGAAGCCTACATTCCAGTTTCTGGAGTTTATATAGAAAAAGATCTATCCATTAACGAAGAAATTGAGAAGATGCGTTTAAGTACAACCTCTTCTTTGCTTTCCGGTCGTCGTGACGTTTTGGTAGTAGCTTCAGTTTCCTGTTTGTATGGTATTGGAAATCCTGTTGAGTTTCAAAAAAATGTGATTTCTATTCAGCGTGACCAAGTCATTTCAAGAACAAAACTTTTACATCAATTGGTTCAAAGCCTATACTCAAGGACTGAAGGTGAATTTAATCATGGAAATTTCAGAATAAAAGGAGATACTGTAGATGTATTTCCAAGTTATGGAGATGATGCTTTTAGAATTCACTTTTTTGGTGATGAAATAGAAGACATTGAATCATTCAACATACAAACCAATGAGGTGATTGAAAAATATGATAGACTAAATATCTATCCTGCCAACATGTTTGTGACCTCACCTGACATTTTGCAAAATGCAATAAAACTCATTCAGGATGATTTAGTGAAACAGCACGATTATTTCAAAGACATTGGGAAGCACTTGGAAGCCAAACGACTTAAAGAACGTACAGAGTTCGATCTTGAAATGATTCGTGAATTGGGCTATTGTTCAGGTATTGAAAACTATTCACGCTACCTCGATGGCAGAGAAGCTGGCTCAAGACCATTCTGCTTGTTGGATTATTTTCCTGATGATTATTTAATGGTTGTTGATGAAAGTCACGTCACCATCTCGCAAGTGCATGCCATGTATGGAGGTGATAGAAGCAGAAAAGAAAATTTAGTGGAATATGGTTTTAGGCTTCCGGCAGCTATGGACAACAGACCGTTAAAATTTGAAGAGTTTGAAGCCTTGCAAAATCAAGTCATATATGTAAGTGCAACACCTGCTGATTACGAGCTTCAAAAAACTGATGGTATTTATGTGGAGCAAGTAATCAGACCAACTGGATTGCTTGACCCAATTATTGAAGTACGACCGAGTTTGAATCAGATTGATGATTTAATTGAAGAAATACAACAACGTGTTGAAAAAGATGAACGTACTTTAGTTACAACCCTAACCAAGAGAATGGCTGAAGAACTCACCAAATATTTAGCTAGAATTCAGATTAGAGTTCGCTACATTCACAGTGATGTGGACACTTTGGAGCGTGTAGAGATTATGCAAGATTTACGTAAAGGCTTATTTGATGTATTGGTTGGTGTTAACCTATTACGTGAAGGTTTGGATTTACCAGAAGTTTCCTTGGTTGCTATTTTAGATGCAGATAAAGAGGGATTTTTACGTTCAGCTCGCTCATTAACACAAACTGTTGGTAGAGCTGCAAGAAACTTAAATGGAAAAGCCATAATGTATGCTGATAAAATAACCAACAGCATGCAAAAAACCATTGACGAAACCAATTACAGACGCGAAAAACAAATTGCTTACAACACTGAAAACAACATTACTCCAAAAGCTTTAAACAAAAGCTTGGATAATGCCCTTTCTAAAAACTCAGTGAGTTCTTATTATTATGAATTGGAAGCTTTAAAGGCAGCTGAACCAGAAAATGAATATTTATCTAAGCCAGATTTGGAAAAGAAGATTAGAGATACTAGAAAACTAATGGAACAAGCAGCCAAAGAATTGGACTTTGTACTTGCTGCAAAACTCAGGGATGAAATTAAAAATTATCAGAGTAAACTTTCGGACCTTAAAGTGTAGTTTTTAGTTATACTGAATTTTAAAGATATCTATCAAGAAATCTGGTGGAATGATTTTGTTTGGGAAACTTTCCATTAAATCAAGCACCTTATTTATAGACTCATGGCTTAAACCCATTCGTAGTCCAAAATTATGAAGTCTTACTAATTCTCTACTCGTGATGGTTTGTCCTAAATTCATTAAAAGCACAAGCCTATGAAACTGAACAATACGTTCACTATGAGATTTTAAATTGATATGAGTTACAGGATTGTCTAATAAGTAATCGAAATCTTCGCGAGTAATATCCAATTGCTTAGCGACTCCTAATAAGAAGTTATATTCTATGTCCTTTAAAGTTTTGTCTATCCGAGCAAAAGCTATCATCTCGGAAAGCAAACTAAGTTTTTCTACACGATGTATCATTACTTGAGGGAGTATTAATTATTAACCACATAAAAGTAGTCAGAATAATCTTTTTATAATCGTAGATATAGCGTACATTATCGAAAACTCGACTTCGTTTCATCGTTAATTTTTAGGCTTTCATACAAGTTATTATTATAAATATCTGTTTTTCAATAAATTAAATAAATTCACTAAATATTCTATTTTAAAACCATCCTAATTGCATAATCGATAAACTGCACATTGTCAAAATGTATTGATTTTTAATATCAAGCTTATTAAAAATAAAAACTCCTAAGGGCTTCTTAGGAGTTTCAAGACTAATTCAAAAATAAAAGATCTATTCTTCTTTTACGGTAACCCTAACAGGCACTTTAAATGTTCTTTCTTTACTTGTAAAAGTTGCAGGCAATTCTTTGTAGTTTAATCTGCTTTTGATAAAGTCGTTTACATACTGCTCATTAGAGTCTACAGACAAAACAACCATTTCGTTGTTTTTGTTTAAGGTAATGGTAACATCTGCCACGATGTCCTTATCCACAAAAAAACTAGGGTTTTTTAGTAGTTTTCCAATTTCATCAGTAATTACAACTGAGTCATCTTTTTTCTCTACACTGCTTGCTGAAAGCACACCACTAACTGTAATCGCTACAACAAGTAGTAAGGTTTTTAATTTTTTCATAATTGTTCGTTTTAAATTGATTGAATAAAAAATTGATTGATACTATATAGACTGTTCTATATTTTAATTGTTACATACGTTAACTAATGTTTAACGTTAATTAGCACACCATTAACACACTGTCAATTAATACATCACAAAATTATGCACAAAAAAAGAGTAGTGTGTTACACTACTCTTAATAAAAAATTATGTAATTGTTTCTTATGATAAAACCATTTGTACCTTATCTGCTGCCTCTTGAAATTCGGTAGCACTCATAACATCTAAACCAGAGTTATCAATAAGTTCTTTTGCAATATCTGCATTGGTACCTTGAAGTCTCACAATAATTGGCACATTGATTGTTCCCATGTTTTTGTAGGCATCAATGACACCTTGAGCCACACGATCACAACGAACAATACCTCCAAATATATTGATAAGGATAGCTTTTACATTTGGATCTTTTAAAATGATTTTAAAAGCAGCCTCTACTCTAGCAGCATCAGCAGTACCTCCAACATCTAAAAAGTTTGCTGGCTCTCCTCCTGCTTGCTTAATTAAATCCATCGTAGCCATTGCTAATCCTGCTCCATTGACCATACAACCTACGTTTCCATCAAGATCAACGTAGTTAAGTCCTAAAGCTCCTGCTTCTACTTCAATAGGATTTTCTTCACGTAAATCTCTTAAATCTTTGTAATCTTTATGTCTAAATAATGAGTTATCATCAATGGTCACTTTGGCATCAACTGCCATTATTTTATTATCACTTGTTTTTAAAACAGGGTTGATTTCAAATAATGAAGCGTCAGATTTTACGTATGCAGTATAAAGGCTAGTAACAAACTTTGTCATTTCTTTAAAGGCAGTTCCAGATAAACCTAAGTTAAATGCAACACGTCTTGCTTGAAAAGGCATCAATCCAACAGCTGGATCAACCTCTTCTGTAAAAATTAAATGTGGCGTTTCTTCGGCAACAGTTTCAATGTCCATTCCACCTTCGGTTGAATACATAATCATGTTACGTCCTTTGGCACGATTTAATAAAACAGACATGTAAAACTCACTCGTTTCACTTTCTCCAGGATAATAAACATCTTCAGCAATTAATACTTGATGCACTTTCTTACCTTCAGCAGAAGTTTGAGGTGTAATTAAGTTCATTCCTATAATTTGTCCTGCAAGCTCTTCAACTTCTTTTAAGTTCTTGGCAAGTTTTACACCACCACCTTTTCCTCGTCCTCCAGCATGAACTTGAGCTTTAATAACATGCCAACTCGTGCCTGTTTCACTGGTTAATTGCTTTGCAGCAGCTACTGCTTCTTGTGCACTTTGGGCAACAATACCACGTTGAATCCTAACTCCAAAATTGCTTAAAATTTCCTTACCTTGATATTCGTGTAAATTCATGTTATTAAATTATTTTTTGCAGTGCAAATGTAATCAACCTTATACTTTAAACCAATATTTTTCTGATGATAACACCATAAAAACTTTGTTGTGTTTTTTTAACATTAAATTAAATAGATAAACAAAATCTTTATAATTTTGATAGCTTATTAATTCATATTGTTTTTATACAATTAAATAACAGTCAATAAAGATGAAAAATGAAACTTTATTAAACATTGCTAAAGAATTTGGAAGTCCAGTTTATGTTTATGATGCACATAAAATTGAGTCACAGTATAAACGATTAATTGCTGCGTTTAATAAGGTTAAACATGTTAAGATAAATTATGCAGTAAAAGCGCTTTCAAACATTTCTGTTTTAAAGTTTATGAATACACTTGGTGCTGGTTTAGACACAGTTTCAATTCAAGAAGTTAAACTTGGCTTAGTGGCTGGTTACAAACCTGAAGATATTATTTACACACCTAATGGTGTATCACTCAAAGAAATTGAAGATGTAGCAAAACTTGGCGCTCAAATTAATATTGATAACCTTTCTATTTTAGAGCAATTTGGTAATGCACACCCTGATATTCCAGTCTGTATACGTATCAATCCACATGTAATGGCTGGTGGAAATACTAATATATCTGTAGGTCATATAGATTCTAAATTCGGAATTTCAATACATCAAACACCTCATATTCTGCGTATTGTTGAAAATACTGGAATGTGTGTTAATGGTATTCATATGCATACTGGAAGTGATATTTTAGATATTGAAGTGTTTTTGTATGCTAGTGAAATTCTTTTTGAAACCGCAAAACATTTTAAAAATTTAGATTTTATAGATTTTGGTTCTGGTTTTAAAGTACCTTATAAAAAGGGAGATATAGAAACTGATATTGAGGAATTTGGTGAAAAACTAACCTCCAGATTTAAAACCTTTTGCAAAAATTATGGAAAGGAATTAACATTAGCCTTTGAGCCAGGAAAATTTTTAGTGAGTGAAGCTGGTTACTTTTTAACTAAAGTTAATGTTATAAAACAAACTACATCCACAGTTTTTGCTCAAATTGATTCCGGTTTTAATCATTTAATTCGTCCTATGCTTTATGGCTCTCAGCATGAAATCATCAACATTTCAAACGAAAACGGAAAGCAACGCTTTTACACTGTTGTAGGTTACATCTGTGAAACTGACACCTTTGCAAATAATAGACGTATTAATGAAATTAAAGAAGGTGATATTTTAGCTTTTAAAAATGCTGGAGCATACTGTTTTACAATGTCTAGTAATTATAATTCGCGATATCGTCCTGCTGAAGTACTCTGGTACAATGACAAAGCTCATTTGATTAGAAAACGTGAAACTTTTGATGATTTATTGGCTAATCAAGAGATTTTAGAATTTAACAATCCAGTTAAAGCAACCAAATAGTTTTAGTTCTTTACTCATTTAGGCCATTTAGTTTAAATGTAAAAGCTGTAAATTTTACATAGTAAAATTTCTTATATTTACGAAAGACGAAACCATCTTGCTCCAGGTTGAGTCTTTCAAAAATATTTAATCAACCAACCAATAAGTAATGAAGCTATTAAAATTCTTAGTCATTGTGCTATTCATTTGGCCAATGACAACGCAGTCTCAAAACCGAAATCAAAACAGTAAAACTACAAATGAATCATTAGACAAAAACTTTCATCATCTCAAGTGGCGTAATATTGGTCCCTTTCGTGGTGGTCGAAGTGTAGCTTCAACTGGAGTTGTTGGTCAACCCAATGTGTATTATATGGGAAGTACAGGTGGAGGCGTTTGGAAAACAATTGATGCTGGAAACACTTGGTTAAATGTTTCCGATGGTTTTTTAAAAACTGGAACTGTTGGAGCAATTGCTGTCTCCGAAAGCGATCCAAATGTCGTTGTTGTTGGAATGGGAGAACATGCTGCAAGAGGTGTCATGACTTCAATGGGAGATGGTGTATACAAATCTACTGACGCAGGAAAAACCTGGACGCACATAGGTTTAGACAATTCCAGACATATTTCTGATGTTATAATTCATCCTACTAATCCAGATATAATTTATGTAACTGCTCAAGGAGCACAATATGGACCTTCAACTGAACGTGGAGTATATCGATCAACTAATGGAGGAAATAATTGGGAACGTGTACTCTACGTTAATGAAAATACAGGAGCTTCTTCACTATCTATGGATATGACTAATCCTCGAATTCTTTATGCTTCTATGTGGCAACATAGACGTTATCCTTGGACTATGGAATCTGGCGGAAAAGATTCTGGTCTTTATAAATCTACTGATGGAGGAACAACATGGAACCAAATGAAAGTTGGATTACCTGAAGCCTTTGGGAAATCTGGAATTTCAGTATCTCGTGCAAATCCAGACAGAGTTTTTGCGGTTATTGAAGCTGAAGGTAAAAAAGCTGGTGTTTACAGATCTGATGATGCTGGGAAAAAATGGATGCAAGTCAGTTCCGATCGTGTAACCATCACACGTTCTTGGTACTATATGGAGATTTTTGCAGATACTCAAGATGAGAATGTTGTTTATGTCTTAAACGCTCCAGTTTTAAAATCGATTGATGGTGGAAAAAGTTTTAGTAATATTTCTGTACCTCATGGAGATAATCACCATTTATGGATTAATCCAAATGACAATACTAATTTGATTAACTCTAATGATGGTGGAGCAAACATCTCTTTTAATGGAGGAAAGAGTTGGAGCACACAACAAAACCAACCAACTGCTCAGTTTTATAGAGTTATTACCGATAATTTAGTGCCTTACAATGTGTATGGAGGTCAACAAGATAATTCTGCAATTTCTATTAAAAGTAGAACCAATGGCTTTGGAATCGATTGGAAAGATTGGCATTCAGTTGCTGGTTGTGAAAGTGCTTTCTTAGCATTTGATCCAGACAACCCAGAGCATGTTTATGGTGGTTGTTATCAAGGGATTATTGAACGTTTTGTGACTTCAGCAAACACTTCAAAACCTATTAAAGAATATCCAGAGTTAGGCTTAAGTATTCAACCAAAAGATTTTAAATATCGTTATAACTGGAATGCTCCAATTATCAGTTCTCCACACGACAGAAGTACCATTTATCATGCTGGAAATGTAGTTTTCAAAACTCAAGATGGTGGCAATAGTTGGGATGTAGTAAGTCCAGATTTAACTAAAAATGAAAAAGATAAGCAAGGTCCAGGTGGTAGACCTTATACTAATGAAGCTGCTGGTGGCGAAAACTACAATACATTAATGTCTTTGGTAGAATCTCCTCATGAGCAAGGTGTATTATATGCTGGAAGTGATGATGGTTTATTGCACATTACAAAAAATGGTGGACAAAACTGGACCAACATTACACCAAAAGGAATTTCTGATGGTATCATAAATAGCATTGAAGTATCTCCACACGATCCAGCTACAGCATATATAGTTATAATGAGATACAAGTCCATGGATTTAAATCCTTATGTGTTTAAAACCAATAACTATGGACAGTCATGGACAAAAATTGTAAACGGATTTAATGATCCTCATGGCTTTGTTCGAGTGGTTAGGGAAGATCAAAAACGAAAAGGACTGTTGTATGCTGGAACTGAAACTGGACTTTATATTTCATTTGATGATGGAACTAATTGGCAGCAATTTCAATTGAATTTACCAATTGTAGCCATAAATGATTTAGTAATTCAAGACAACGATTTGGTAGCTGCAACTGCTGGACGCTCTTTTTGGATATTAGATGATTTAGGAGCCATTCAACATATTAAATCTGATAAATCTGATGTGCAAATTTTCAAACCAAAAAACACTTATCGTTTGTTTGGTGGAAGCTCCAATAACTTTATTCCAGGCTTAGGGCAAAACCCAAAAAGTGGAGTTACGTTTGATTATTTTTTAGCAAAAGACATAGATAGCCTTGAATTGAAACTTGAAGTTTTAGAAGGTAATAAAGTTATTAGAACCTATTCTAGTAAAAAAGACAAAGACTTCAAGCCTTGGCCTGGAGGACCTTCGGCACCTCAAGTATTGCCAGCAAAAAAGGGTTATAATCGTTTTACTTGGGATTTTCAAAGAGAGTCGCTTCCAGGTGTCGATAATGTATTTGTGCATGGCGACCATTCAGGATCTAATGTAGCTCCTGGAAATTACGTTTTACGTTTGTCACTTGAAAATGGTGGTGCATCAGAAACCGAAGTTACTATTTTACCAAATCCAAATATTAACTCAACACCTTCAGATTTTAAAGAGCAACAAGCAGCTTTAATGCAAATTGAAAAAACCATTAGAGACATCCATGAGTCTGTAAATAATATGCGTTCGGCAAAATCTCAACTTGAAGGTTATGCAAAACTTTTAAAAGAGAACGATGTTGCAAAAGAGTTATTAGAAAAAGGCAAAACTCTGATAGAACGTATAACCACTTGGGAAGAAAATTTAATTCAACCAAAACAAAAAACGTTTCAGGATGTCATCAATTTTAACAATAAATTGAATTCACAATTAATGCACTTAAAAGGATTTATTGATGTTGATGAACCTAAACTCACACAAGGTTCAAAAGAAAGACTTCAAGATTTAATGAACCAATGGAACACCTTTAAGAACGAACGAGACGCCATAATAAATACCGAAATGGCAACATATAACAATCAATTTAAGGCATTAAACTTACCAGCCATCATAATAAAAAACTAAAAAGGATATAATTCTTTACGCTATATTAAATAAGAGCAAGTTGCAACTTGCTCTTATTTAATTAATTATAAAGAGACAATAACTATTTTTAGTATATTTAAAAACATTAAAACCTAACAATATGAAACTATTAATCACACTGTGTTGTGCGTTAGGTCTTTGTTTACAAACATTCGCGCAACAGGAAGCTCCATCTCCTATCTTATTTATCTACGACGCAAGTGGTTCCATGTGGGGACAATTAGACGGTAAAACAAAAAAAGAAATTGCTTCGCAAGTCCTTTCTACAACAGTTAACAACTTACCTGAAAATCAAAGTATTGGCTTAATGGCTTATGGACACAGAAAAGAAGGTGATTGTAACGATGTTGAGTTTTTAGTAGACATAAACAACAGTGACAAATTCAATGTTACAAAAGCTGTTAAAGGCATTAATCCTCTAGGTCGTACACCATTGGCAAGATCAGCAACAATGGCGATAAATTCATTAAAGGAAAGCAATACAAAGGCTACTATTATTTTAGTAACAGATGGTATTGAGTCTTGCGATGGCAATATTTGTGATGTTGTTGCCAAAGCAAAAGCAGATGGCATTGATTTTAAATTACACATTGTTGGCTTTGGGCTAAAAGAAAGTGAAACTGAGCAGTTAAAATGTGCAGCTGATGCTGGAGGAGGAAAATATTATGATGCAACAAATGCCAGCGGATTAGGTGAAGGACTTACCGAAGCAACTGCTGCAACAGTTGATAAACCAGATGGCAACTTTTCCATCTACGCCACCAAAAATGGTGAACCTGTTGACGCTTGGGTAAAAGCCACTAAAGCAGGTACAAATGAAGCGGTAGATGGTTCAAGAACATATCGTGATTCTGCTTGGGTATATTTACCTGCAGGAAAATATGACATAGAAATCAAGCCTTTAGAAGACTCTGATATTCCAGGTACTTCTATTACTGTTGAAATGAAAGAAGGTGACATCAAGCACGAAACCATTAGCTTTGATGGTGGCACCTTAGAGGTTACAGCAAACAACAATGGCGAAGGTTGGGATGCTGTAGTGAAAATGTATGACAGCAATGGAAAAGTAGCTTCCAATACAAGAACTTATGGACGTTCTAAAACTATGGAAGTACCAGCAGGAACCTATAAAGTAAGTTTTCAAGGACTCGTTATGAAAGGTAACGAGACCTATACCGAAATTGAAAATGTTGAAGTAAAGTCTAACACAACAACTCCTCTAATTCATAATTTTGAAACTGGAAAAGCTATGATTGGTGTAAAAACTGCAAGTGGCGAACTTATTGATGCAACAGTTAACTTTCATGAAGTTGACAGCAACAAAAATGTTGCTGCCTCAAGAACTTACACTTCAAGTAGTAGTAACCCAAGAGAATTTTTGTTAAGTACAGGAACGTATAAAGTGAAAATTTTGACTTTGGGTGCACATAAAGGCAAGACAGAAACCTTTACTATTGAAATAAAAAAAGGTGAAACTGTTACTAAAATTATAACCTATTAATTATGGCGCATCAAGTGGTTAAGCCTTACAGTTTTTTAATGTACTTTTTAGCCATTATAGCCTTTTTCTTTTTAGGATTGGTTTATGCAGGAATTACAGAAGCTGGTAAAGGGCAAATGTTGGCAGGTGGTGCCATTGTATTTTTCCATGGTATAATTGGTGCTTTTATTGGGTTATGTTTATCAATATTTATAGCTATAAAAGCCAAACGACATGTAATCATTAAAATCAATGGTTTGTTAACGCTCATTATTGTAGCGTCTTTTGCATATTTCTATTTCGACTACCAAAAACGTCAAAGAGAAAAATTAGAGAACCAAGCTCCAAAGAAAGAACAGCCAACAGAACCAAAACCAACAGATCCAGCATCAAAAGCTCAGGAAATTGAGCCGTTAGCTATGCTAACAGAAAATGAGATTGAAATACAATCAGAATCAGAAATGGGTTTAGGTATGTTTACACCTAACTTTTATGAAAACAAAACATTGTATTTCTATGAAAACTTAACTCAAGGGAAATCGGTTCAAGAACATACACAAATAGATAGTATTACTTTTAAACAACATGAATATGGTGGTTTTGATATTGCCACTGCTCCACCTTGGCTGGTTCCAGACCATTTAAAGTTGGATTACGATATGCTGTACTTTAAAGTAAAGTCTATTTCTCACGATTTTATTGAAGTCATTGTAAATACAACCAACAACCAAACTTCTTTTGTTGATAGATATGCAGGAAAACTTCAATATTGGCCAGAATTCCTTTTAGGCATTCATAGTGTTGAATTTCTTCAACCTACAAATTACAAAGTATATGTAAAGCCTTTGGATTATGCTGGGACAGTTGCGACACCTTACAGTTTTATGCGACCAATTAAAATTCAAAACGAATGGATGTATGTTGAATTACAAGGTGATGATTTTAAAGAAGTAGGTAAAGGCTGGATTCGTTGGACAAAAGATGGAAATCTACTAATTACTTATAATTTATTGAGCTAGCTTAAAATATGATAAAAATATTAGTAAATAAACTACAACCACTTGAGCAACAACAATAAATTATTTATTATTTTATTTTGACAGCGTTAAATTGACAACAAAGGCAAAGCTAAACTAAGTAAAATCCTTAATTTTGTTACTTAAATAAAATTCAATGAACGGATTTGACATAGTCATGGTCATTGCCATTATATTATTTGCTAGATTAGGTGTACGCTTGGTTACTGGGTACTTAAAAATGAAAAAAGAAACAAAACAAAAAAACAAAGAAGATTAATCAACAATTCAGTTACTTAATTCTTTAACCCTCAAAAGAATATCACAAATGAAACTCTTTTTAATTAAATTATTTTTTATTTCAGTTTCAATTATTAGTCTTCCTATCACAGCTCAAAACAATGGCTACAAAGAAGAGCAGCTCACTAACAATAACTCTGATAATCGCTATGCTAGTTACAACAAAGATGGTGAGGTTATAGTATTTGAATCCAATAGAGATGGTCATTGGCAAATTTATATTATGGACGTGCAAGGCAATAAACAAGAACGTATTATTGTTAGCCAAGCAAATGACAGACATCCAACTTGGCATCCTTATAAAAACATTATCCTTTTTGAATCTGACAGATCAGGTACCAACGAAATATATACTTATGACCTGTCTGACAGAACCTTAAACAAAGTACCAATAAAATTAAAAGGCAATAAAATGTATCCTCAGTTTGCACCTAATGGAAACGAAATTGTTTTTAACCATAGGGTTAGAAGTAAAAACAGTAATATTTATATTGTTTCCTCTAATGGTAAAAGGCTCGAAAAAATTGTTGATAATGCTTTTGAAAATACTTATCCAAGATATTCACCAAAAGGCGATGCCATTTTATATTTTTCAAAAAAACATACAAAAAGCACTAATGACGAACTGTATGTAAAAAACATTATTACCAAGCAGGAAAAACGCCTTACAAATTCTGTAACCAATAATAATTTTGCAACTTGGTCTAATAATGGTGTTCGCGTAGCTTACTCAAGCGAAACAGAAAATGGAGATGATCAAATATTTTTTATGAATAAAGATGGTCAGTCTGTAAGGCAAATAACTTTTGGCTCTGGTAAAAGCAGTTTGCCTAATTGGTCACCAAAAGGCACTAATTTATTAATTACTAAAAAGAAGCAAGACCACGAACAAATTTGTATAATTCTTCTAAAAGAAAAATTATAAATTTCTATGCTTAAAATATTTAGAAAAGTAAGACAGAAGATGATTAAGAATAATAAAGTAACCTCTTACCTACTCTATGCCATTGGCGAGATTGCACTTGTTATGATTGGTATATTGTTGGCCTTGCAAGTAAATAACTGGAACGAAAAAAGAAAACAAAAAACTGAGCTTAACAATATACTGCAAACGGTTGCTTACGATTTAGAGACTGACACACTTGTTGCTGGTCAGGTTGCTAGACTTTATGACACTCTGCAAGTAAAAAGCAACATTATTATAAACAAACAGCTAAAAAAAGAAAACTACAGAGATTGCATAGAATGTGCTTCACTTACTACATTTTATACACCTTTTAATATACAAACGAAAGGCTTTGAGCTTTTAAAAAACATTTCAAGCGAAGCCACAAACCAAAAAGACAGCTTAATAATAAGCATCATTCAAATCTACTCATTGTACAATCCAATAATAGAAAAAAACAATGAGCGTCTAGAAAATGAGGTTATGAAAAACTTAAACGAATTAAGGGAATATTCTTGGTTTGTAGATTTGTCTCAAGGTAAATTCAATGAAGACATGGTAATCTATTTTACTGAAAGTGAAGATTACAGAAAGCGCGTTGCCTTACACAATATGTTGGCTACAAACAACCATTTGGTATTGGCCAAAAATTACAAAGCTCAAGCCACAGAACTCTTAAAACGTATTTATTTAAGGTTAAAAAATGAAAATCAGTGATAGTAAACTACAGACAATTTGTCCAGTACTTTCTACTTCAAATTTAGAAAGAGACATTGCTTGGTATAACAAGTATATTGGTTTTAATCTTACCTATCAAGAAGAAGGCTATGCAGTATTAAATAGAGAAAATATTTGGATTCATTTACAATGGCACCATAACAACAATGAAGATCCTGTTTATGGTTCTACTGCCAAGATATTTGTAGAAGACATACAACCAATTTTTGAAGAAATGCTACAACGTGAAGCCATTACAAAAGATAAATTACGTTTAAACACACCTTGGCACACTCACGAATTTGGGTTTTATGATTTGAACAAAAATGCACTCTTTTTTGTTCAAGATGCATAACTATTTTCCATCAACATAATCTTGTAAATAACTGAATCTTTCGGTCAATTTGCCATGTTCAGTAGTAATTTTTGCACGCTTTAAAATACCACGTTCGTCACCATTAAAAAAAGCTGGAATTACGTGTTCTAAAAACATATCTCCAAAACCTTCGCTGGCATCTTTTGGTAATTCACAAGGTAAATTATCAACTGCCATTACAGTTATAGCGTCTTTAGCATTGAAGGCAACTTCTTTTTCGGTTTTAGCATCATAACCATAAAAAGGTTCTGCAATTGTTGAAGCTCTTAAGGTAGATGCCACAGGACCATCAACATCACAAGAAATATCAGCGACTAAATTGATTTTAAAATCTGGATTTTTGGCGTCATCTCTTGTAAACAAATAAGGTGCATTATTGCCATAAAAATGTCCTGCAATAAACATATCTGTTTCTTTGGCATAAGGCAGAAAGTTACTTTCGTAACCTGAAGGGTCTTTGTAAAATTCCCATTTATCGCCTACTTTACCATCCTTACGCTTGGCATATTCCATAACATCTGCCATAACGTAAACTGGTTCGGTAAACTTAGAAGTTAAATACAGCGCATCACTAACTTCTTTAATCTTTAAGTGGTCTAAAATCTCTTTTGCTCCTTGAGCTACTTTTCCTGTTCCGGTAAGTAAAATTTTAATATTGGGAAGAGTGATTTTATCTAACTCAGCTTTAACTTCTTCTAAATCAGCAAGGGTTTCTACTTTTGGTAAATTAAAAAGCTTGTCTCTTAATCCCAATGCTCTAAAGCCATTATAAGCACCTACTAAACCAGCATAACGACCAAAACCTATTAAACGTGCTCCACTTTTCTTTACTATGGTTTCGTGATCATACATTTCAATGTTCTTTTCTAACATTGCCTTTAGCAGCTTCCTGTTATAAGGTTGCTTTTTTATGGTATGGGAAAAATAAAAATACTTTTTATGTGGAATCAAATTCTCAATAGGTACTTCTTTTACACCAATCATGACATCACAATCTGACACATCGTCTGTGACCTTAAAACCAAGTGCCTTATAAGTTTCATCTGGAAAAATACGAATATCGCTCGACTCAACAACAAACTCAGCTTGTGGAAACTGTGCTCTCGCCTCTGCTAACTTTTCTGGTGAAAATACAACACGTCTATCTGGCGGATTCTTACGCTCTTTTATGATGGCAAATTTCATCTCTAATTATTGGTATAAATTTTGCACGAAAATAAGTGGAATTACGCTGTTGCACAACTTTTTTTGTAACTTCGCACCTCGCTCACCGAAACTTCAGTGAAGGTGAGACGCGTTAGTGATTGAGGCATTTGTTGAAGCTCCTTGAAAAGAGCGACTGCCGAAAGCACGACCCTTTGAAGTATTGACGACAAAGGGGAACGCCAAGCAATTAGAAGTTTTATAAAATTTTGGGGTCGACTGGTTTTGACAGCGAGATTAATGAAACAGTAAGCACGTCGTGTAATGACTTTGAAACACGTTAAAGGCTAGGTCAAATTTTAAACGGCGAGAATAACTACGCTTTAGCTGCTTAATCTGAATTATAGTAAGATTGGCCTCGTCCTACAAGGTAGGAATGCTAAATGTCTCCTGAAAGCCTTGGTTAATGGCGTTCTTATTAGAGGCATCGTAAATATTAACTAAGATAGTGTAAGGCTTTGGTGCACTTTCGAGATTAAAAAGCTAAGTTGTAAGTAGGTTGTCTTTTACCAGCTCACAATCTAAAACCCAATAATAGAATAAGCGTGTAGAAAGCTCTTTGATTACTTGTTTGGACGAGGGTTCGATTCCCTCCGACTCCACCTTCGCCCTACGAAGCTCTGAATTTATGAAGAGCGAAGTAGGGCTTTTATTATTATCTTTACAACAAATCTAATACATGGAAAAAACAGTTTCAGAAGCCATAGCTTATAGACGCTCATGCAGAGTTTATAAGGATCAGCCTATAGACACCAACAAAGTAAAACAGTGTTTAGAAAATGCAACTTTGGCTCCTACTAGTAGTAATTTGCAACTTTGGGAGTTATACCATGTAACTAATAAAAATATCATACAGAAAATAGCACATGCTTGCTTTAACCAAAATGCTGCTAGAACTGCTCAACAACTTGTTGTTGTAATTGCAAGAAAAGACTTATGGAGAAAACGAAGTAAAGCTAATATTGACTTTTTAAACAAAGCTTTTGATAAACCAGATTTAGAAGAAAGATTACAAAAACGAAAAAAAATGGCATTGAATTATTACAAAAAATTAATGCCATTAACCTATTTTGATGTTCTCGGAATTTTCGGAATGTTAAAATATTTAGCTTTTCAGGTAGTTGGATTATTTAGACCAATTTATAGACAAGCAAGATTAAGTGATATGCGAATTGTAGCACATAAAAGTGCTGGGCTAGCAGCTCAAAATTTCATGATAGGTATGGCAGCAATAGGTTATGATACCTGCCCTATGGAAGGCAGTGATACACTTAGAGTAAAACGAATTTTAGGAATTCCTTGGAGTGCCGAAATAAATATGATAATAAGTTGCGGAATTAGAGATGATAAAGGGATTTATGGACCAAGATTTAGAGTGCCTTTTAATGAAGTTTACAAACAGATAAATTAAGCTTCAACTTTTTCTGCTTTTTGCTTCATTTTTGCCAAACGCTTTAATTCCTGTTGAATCTCTAAACTTCTTTCATTGGCTATACGATATTTTTCTTCGCGCTGTTTTTGTCTTTCAAGCATTTCAGCTTTTATTTTTTGCTCTTTTTCTTGAGCTTCTGCCAATTTTCGCTGTCTTATCTTAGCTTCTCTATTTGAAGAATAGTTGGTTGTTCCGTAAGCATACAAGTACATACTTAAAAAAAACAATCCCATTACCAAAAATAAAACCACTGCACTCATAACTTAACTATTAAAAAGATTATGATTCTGTTTGATTTGTTAATCAAACCATTTAAATATACAAAATCTTTATGAAAAGCTAGATTACAAACAGATAATATATTTACTGTCAATTTATCCACAAACTATTAAGTTATTCGTTAAACAACCAAGTTTTGTATATAATCTCGATAAAATTGCGATTAAGTTTATTGCCTTTATACTTTCCTTTCTGCTCTCAAAACTCTATTTTAGCGACCTAATTTTATAGTTATGACCTTACTGTTAATGGCTGCTGGAAGTGGTAGTCGCTATGGAAAGCTTAAGCAGTTTGATGGCTTGGGCCCAAACGAGGAGTTTTTATTGGAGTACAGCATTTTTGATGCCATTGCCAATGGCTTTGACCATATTGTTGTGATTACCAAAGAAGCCAATAAAGAGTTTTTAAAGGATTATCTTTCTGAGCGCCTACCAAACAACATAAAATTAGATGTTTTAGTGCAAGACATTAACAACTTACCAGATGGCATTAGACTGCAAACTGAACGTATAAAACCATGGGGAACTGCTCATGCTGTATGGTGTGCAAAAGATATTATTGATAGTGAATTCGTTATTATTAATGCTGACGATTATTACGGCAAAAATGCTTTTGAAAGTGCAGCTCAATTTATAAACTCTTTAGAATCTAACAACACCTACGGAATTGTAGGCTATCAACTTAAAGATACTTTATCAGAGCATGGATCTGTATCTAGAGGTGTTTGTCATGTTGAAGGTGAACAGCTCATATCCATACAAGAGCACACTAAAATTGTTGCGGTAAATGATATTATTGTAGATGAGGATTCTGGCAATCAATTAGAACCAGATACTATTGTATCAATGAACTTCTGGATTTGCAATCCTTCAATTTTCAATTATATTGAAACCTACTTTAGAAATTTCTTAGGTGTTCCTGAAAACCTTGAAAAAAGTGAAATATATTTACCTTTTGTTGCTCAAGAAATGATGGTAAATGGTTTAATAAATATAAACGTAATATCTTCAAAAAGCGATTGGTTTGGCGTTACTTATTATGAAGATAAAACCGAAGCTGTAAACACATTAAAAAGCTTAACTGAGCAAAACGAATATCCTTCTCCACTTTGGAACTAATGCTTAACTATCATGAATGATGAAGCATTAAAATTAGTTTGGAGTCATTTTCAAGTTTCTACTAGTATTAGTAGCATTCTACCTATAAATCAAGGCTACATCAATGATACTTTTTTAGTAACAGATACTGATAATAAACAATATATTTTGCAACGCATCAACGCAAAAGTGTTTAAAAATATCGATACGCTTCATCAAAATTTTTATAAAGCATTACAAAAACTAAAAGGTGATGATTACACCGAAATTTCGTTAATTCAAACACGTGATAATTCATTAGTTTTTATTGAAAATGAAAACTATTGGCGAATGCTCACTTACATTAACAATAGTGATGCATTTAATTATACAAAAGATCCGAAAATTGCCTTTGAAGCTGGTAAAATTTTGGGTAAGTTTCACACTTTATTGTCTAACGAAAATCCAAATAATTTTGACGATATAATTAGTGATTTGAATCATCTGCCTTCTAAAATTACTGAATTTGAAACAGCTTTAAATAACACTTCAACCCATAGAAAAGAAATAGCAAAACATCTCATTAGTTTTGCTCAAAACAACAAAAACTTATTTAATTCTTTTTATGAGACAGATTTACCTATAAGAATTTGCCATAACGACACAAAGCTTAACAATATGCTTTTTGACAAAACCTCTAAAAAAGGGTTATGTTTTATTGATTTAGACACTATTATGAAAGGCTATTTTCATTATGATTTTGGAGATGCTGTTAGAACTGTTGTAAGCGAATCCAACGAAGATGAAAAAGAGATGCAAAACATAAAGTTCAACTTAATTTTATTTGAAAAATTTGTTGAAGGTTTATCTCCTTACAAATTCATTTTCACTAAAAAAGAAATTGAATTTTTACCAATTTCGTGTGCGTTAATGCCTTTTATGCATGGTTTAAGAGCTTTAACAGATTTTTTAAATGGAAATATTTACTACAAGGTAAGCTATGAAAATCAAAACTTAGACAGATGTCAAAGTCTTTTTGAATTTGCTAACCTTGCACTAAATAACAAAGAAAAAATTACTAAAATAATAAACGATAGGTTGCTTTGTTAAATTGAAAAGAATTAATTATTCCGATTCTGGTTCTATTACAATTTCATTTCCTTCAGACTTCCATTTGCTAATGCCTCCATCTAAATCGTAAACTTTTTTAAATCCTTTTTCGACCATTAATTTAGAGCATCTTGCACTTCGTCCTCCAGATCTACAATAAACAATAACTGGTTTTTCCTTGTCTAACTTCTCAACATCTTGCAAAAAAGTATCAGATAAAAAATCAATATTTTGAAAACCTTCTATGTATCCTTCCTGATATTCTTCAGGTGTACGAACATCAACAAGTTGTACACCATCCATTTGTGAGAGTTCTTTCATCTCGTCAGGAGTTACTAATTTTATGCTTTCTTCTGTAGTAGTTTCTTTACAACCAAAATTAATAGCTGAAGTAATTAATAGAAAAAAAATAAACCGTTTCATAATATATTTTTACATTAATTAAATGATATTTCTCCTTGCCATTGCATAAAACCTCCAACTAAATTGTAGGCTTTTTCAAAACCAGCTTGTTCCATAAAAGCACATGCTTGCCCACTTCTACCTCCAGACTTACAATACACGTAGTAACTTTTGGCTTTGTCTAATTTCATGACTTCATTAATAAATTGCTGTCCTTTATATAAATCTATATTTATGGCATTTGGTATATAGCCTTGTTGTACTTCTTCAAATGTTCTAACATCAACCACAACTGCATCAGGATCGTTTTGCAATTGTTCTTGCCATTCTACTTGTGTTAAATCTGCCATAAAACTGAAATTTAATGCAAAATAAAATATTTCTTTTCTATTAACAATTAAACATAAAAAAATCCGAAGTGTTTGCTTCGGATTTTTTTCCTTTTATACTTTTATACTACAACCAATTGCCCTTGTCTTGGTTTCTTTTATGTCCTTTCCATCTATTAAGGCATCAACTGCGTCTTCTACATATTTTGTGTTTACAGCATCAGCATCCTTATAATTATCATCAATGGCTCCAATATATCTGACAACGTTTCCTTTTTTTGTTTTTTCCAATAAATAAACGTGTGGTGTTTTAGTAGCTCCATACTGAGGATAAATTTTTTGTCCTTCATCAAATAAATAAGGGAAGGTAAATCCTTTAGAAGCAGCTCTTGCTTTCATAGCATCTTCGCTATCTCCAGGTTGCACAGCAGGATTGTTTGGCATAATAGCAACTACTGGAAAGCCTTTATCAGCATACTTTTTGTCTAATGCTATAATTCTATCTTCGTATTGTATAGCATAAGGGCACGTGTTACAAGTAAAAACCACGATGTAGCCTTTAGCATCTTTGTAATCTGCTAAAGACACCATGTTTCCGTCAATGTTTTTTAATTTAAAGTCTGTAGCAATATCGCCAACTTCGTAACCATCTGATCCAGAATTAGTGTTTGCTGTAAACGCACTTGCAACCAATACTATTGCAAATACAGCTAATGTTTTAATAAATTTCATTTGTTTCATTTTAAAAATTGTTTTAATTCGGTTTCTAATTCAGCATAAGTAAACGTTCTATCATAAAACTCTCGCTTATCTTTGTTGTAAATGATGGTTACTGGAATGGCTCCATCCCAATTCTCGTTTATTTTTGGTATCCAAGTATTCATATCTACATCATCTAAGACTAAAATTTTGGATTGTAAATCATGCTTTTTTATAAATGGTTTTAACTTCTTATCATATTGACTCGGAAAATCCAAACTCACCAACATCACCTCCACATTTTTATCCTTATAATTTTTGTTGAGCTCTTCAAAATGTGGTAACTCCTTAACACAAGGAGCACACCAAGTTGCCCAAAAATTCACAACATAGGTTTTATCATCACCTCTGTTTAAATAAGGCTCTAACCCATTAAAATCATGAATTTCGAGTTTGATGTCATCCGTTGATGAAACTTCAACTTTAACTTCATCTGTTTGAGCAGTTTCTGTTTTATTTTCTGTTTTGCAAGAAAATACAAATAACAAAGTAATAAGGACTAAAATGTTCTTCATCCTATAAAAATACTAATTACAACTTTTTAATCTAAGAGGTTTAACACAAATTTAATTGAGATAAGTTTAACTAAACATTAAGACAAAATGATAGTTGTAAACTATACTTTTATTAATTATCTAAAAAAATTACTATGAATTTAGGAATCATCAAAACAATTACACTTTTCTTATTTATTACAACCATAGGTTTTATAGGTAAAACAACAGAAAAAAAACTACAAATTAATGAAGCAACAGTTACTTGGAAAGCTTATAAGGTAATTGGCTTTCATGAAGGAACTGTAGACCTCAAAGAAGGCTATTTTACATTTGAAAACGATGCATTAACTGGTGGAATAATTACAATGGATATTTCTTCACTTGTTGTTACAGATTTACCTGAAGATAAACGAGGTAGAGTTATGGATCATTTAAAGTCTGATGACTTTTTTAGTACTGAAACCTATCCAACATCTACCATAAAAATTACTTCTGTAAAAGGTGAAAAAGGCAAATACGAAGTAACAGGTGATCTTACTATTAAAAATATTACCAATCCAATTACTTTTAATTTGGATATAGTTGATAATGTTGCAACAACAGCTCTTAAAATAGACAGAACAAAATTTGATATTAAATTTAGGTCTGCAAGTTTTTTTGATGATTTAAAAAACAGAGCGATTGCTGATGAATTTGACATTAATGTGTCGTTAAAATTTGGTAATTAAAAACAACTTTCTATATTTGAAGAAACAAAACTAATGAACTCTATTTTAAACTATACTTGGTGGTGGCTTTCTCGAAACCTAATTTCGTGAATAAACCTATAGTATATTTAAAACTAAAATATCAAAAGGCTTGTCATTCACGACAAGCCTTTTTTAATTTACATTATGTACCAATTAAAAACATATTACAAAAAAATACTGGCAGATACCATTACACCAGTTAGCATATACTTAAAAATTAGAGACAAGTATCCTAATAGTATTTTGCTCGAGAGTAGTGATTATCATGCTAACGACAATAGTTTTTCATACATCTGTTGTAATCCTATTGCTTCAATTAAAGTTGAAAATGAAATTATTACACAAAAATTTCCTGATGGAAGTGAATCAATTTCTGAAACTAGCAATACAGATGTAACCAATGAAATTCACAGTTTCACAAAACAGTTTAAAGTTGATACTGATGAGCAATTCAAGTTCATAAACAATGGCATTTTTGGATACACTGCTTACGATGCTGTAAGGTATTTTGAAGATGTTGAGATTTCTAAAAAGGAAAACTCTTTAGAAATTCCAGATATTTATTACTCTGTTTATCAAAATATTATAGCGATTAATCACTTTAAAAATGAAGCTTATATTTTTGCTCATTGTTATGAAAACAGCAATAATGTTGATGATATTTTGCACTTAATTAAAGCAAAAAACTTTGCTTCATATCAATTTAAATCTCAAGGTGAAATAAGCTCAAACCTATCAGATAATGAATATAAAGATCATGTAGAATTAGCAAAAAAACATTGTGCTAGAGGTGATGTTTTTCAGTTGGTATTATCAAGAAAATTTCAGCAAAATTTTAAAGGTGATGAGTTTAATGTTTATCGCGCTTTAAGAAGCATCAACCCTTCACCTTACCTATTCTATTTTGATTATGGTAATTTTAAAATTTTCGGTAGTTCTCCTGAAGCTCAACTAGTAGTAAGTAATGGTCAAGCCGAAATTCATCCAATTGCTGGAACATTTAAGCGAACTGGAGACGACCTCAAAGATGCTGAACTTGCTGAAAAATTGGTTGAAGATGCAAAAGAAAACGCAGAGCATGTAATGCTTGTTGATTTAGCAAGAAATGATTTAAGTAGACATGGAAGCAACGTAACGGTTGAGAAATACAGAGAAGTTCAGTTTTTCTCTCATGTCATTCACTTGGTAAGTAAAGTGACAGGCAAAAAGCATAACAACATATCAACAATGCAAGTTGTTGCTGATACTTTTCCAGCAGGCACTTTAAGTGGTGCACCAAAACATAGAGCGATGCAACTAATTGAAGAATACGAAAAAACTAGCAGAGCTTACTATGGAGGAGCCATAGGGTTTATGGATTTTGAAGGCAATTACAATCATGCAATTATGATAAGAACGTTTTTAAGTAAAAACCATCAATTGCATTGGCAAGCAGGAGCTGGATTAGTATCCAAATCTAATGCAGATGATGAGTTACAAGAAGTATATAACAAATTGGGAGCATTAACCAAAGCTATTAAAATAGCTGAAAGAATATCACTATGACAAAAGTATTAGTAATAGATAATTACGACAGTTTCACCTATAATTTAGTCCATTATTTAGAAGATTTAAATTGTGACGTTACTGTAGTTAGAAATGACAAATTAACGTTGGAAGACGTAAAACCATTCCATAAAATAGTATTATCACCTGGACCAGGAATTCCAGACGAAGCAGGACTTTTGAAGGAAATTATTAAAGCCTATGCATCAACAAAAAGCATATTAGGTGTATGCCTTGGTCAACAAGCTATAGGTGAAGTTTTTGGTGGCACATTAATTAATCTTGAAGAAGTGTACCATGGTGTAGCTACCAAAGTATCTATTTGTGTAAATGATGAACCTCTTTTTGAAGGATTAGAAAAAAATATTGAAGTAGGACGTTATCATTCTTGGGTAGTTGATGCCAAACTACCAGACTGTTTAGAAGCAACTTCATTTGATGAAAACGGACAAGTGATGTCGTTAAGACATAAAGAATTTGATGTAAAAGGCGTGCAATATCATCCAGAATCGGTTTTAACTCCAGATGGAAAAAAGATTTTGCATAACTGGGTGAATAGTTAGAGTTGTCATTCCGTCCCGAAGTTTCGGGAATGCAGAATCCATCTTGAATTAAAGTTAAATTAAAAATATTCCCACTTTCGTGGGAAATGAATATGAAAGAACTATTAAACAGACTAATAAACCACGAAAGCATCTCTAGTGATGAAGCAAAACAGGTTTTGGTAAATATTTCCAAAGGGCAATATAACCAAAGTCAAATAGCCTCATTTCTAACAGTTTTTATGATGAGAAGTATTACACTTGAAGAGCTTCAAGGGTTTCGTGATGCACTTTTAGAATTGTGTATTGCTGTCGATTTACAAGATTATAACCCAATAGATTTATGCGGAACTGGAGGAGATGGAAAAGACACATTCAATATTTCAACCTTATCTTCATTTGTCACAGCTGGAGCAGGAGTAAATGTGGCAAAACACGGTAATTATGGTGTGTCTTCTGCTTGCGGATCGTCAAATGTTATGGAGTATTTAGGGATTAAATTTTCAAAAGATAAAGACTTTTTAAAAAAATCAATAGACACAACAGGAATCTGTGTTTTGCATGCTCCTCTATTTCATCCAGCTATGAAAAATGTGGCACCAATTCGTCGCGAATTAGGAGTGAAAACGTTTTTCAATATGCTTGGACCAATGGTAAATCCAGCTTTTCCAAAAAATCAAATGGTTGGTGTATTTAATTTAGAGCTTCAACGATTGTATGGTTACCTTTATCAACAAACTGATAAAAATTACTGCATTGTTCATGCTTTAGATGGTTATGATGAAATCTCTTTAACAGGAAAAACCAAGGTGATTTCCAACAACGCTGAAACTCTGTTTTCACCTGAAGATTTAGGAGTTAACAAAATAGAACAAAGTGCCATTTTTGGTGGAAATACTGTTGAAGATGCAGCAAAGATTTTCGTTAATGTGATTAGCGGAAAAGGTACTGAAGCACAAAACAACGTAGTGTGTGCTAATGCAGGTTTAGCCATTGCGACTTCAATGCAAATTAACCATCAAGAAGGATTTGCACTAGCTAAAGAGTCTTTATTAAGCGGAAAAGCTAAAGCTGCCTTAGGTAAATTAGTAGAATTGAGTAAATAAGTATGAACATTCTAGACAAAATAGTAAAAGACAAACGTGTTGAAGTAGATCTTCGAAAAAAGGTAATTCCAATAAAGCAGTTAGAAAATTATGTGCTTTTTGAAAGAAAAACCGTTTCGCTTGCCAATAAGTTGCGTCATAGTAAAACTGGAATTATTTCAGAACACAAACGTCGTTCTCCTTCAAAATCAATTATCAACAACAGTTTGAATGTTAATGATGTTGCAAAAGGCTATGAAGAAGCTGGTGTTTGTGGCATGTCTGTTTTAACGGATGGAAAATATTTTGGTGGATCATTAGATGATTTAATTATCGCCAGAGCAAGTTGTAATTTACCATTGCTAAGAAAAGAATTTATCATCGACGACTATCAAATTCTAGAAGCTAAAGCCTATGGAGCTGATGTTATTTTGTTGATTGCAGCCATTTTAACAAGAAATGAAATCAAACAATTTTCAGAATTGGCTAAAAGTCTAAACCTAGATGTATTACTAGAAGTTCATAACGAGGAAGAATTACATAAATCCATCATGCCTTCTTTAGACATGATTGGCGTAAATAATAGAAACTTAAAAACCTTTGATGTTAGTTTGGAAACAAGTAAATCCTTAAGTCAACTTATTCCAGATGAGTTTGTAAAGGTTTCCGAAAGTGGTATTAGTTCTATTAAAGCCATAAAACAATTACAGCCTTATGGTTATCAAGGGTTTTTAATTGGTGAAAACTTTATGAAAACAGATAATCCAGGAGAAAGTGCTAAGGAGTTTATTAATAAATTAAAAATATAATGTCATGTCGAACGAATGTGAGACATCTCATCATGAGATTTCTCAATCGCTTCGCTCATGTCGAAATGACAAGAAAATGAAACTGAAAGTTTGCGGAATGAAATACCAAGAAAATATTGAAGCTGTTGCAAAATTGCAACCAGATTATCTTGGATTTATCTTTCATGAGCCATCTTCAAGATACTTTGATGGAAAAATTCCAGAACTTCCAGATTCAATCCGAAAAGTAGGTGTTTTTGTAGATAAAAATGTAGAGTTTATAGCCAATCAAATAGAAAAACATAAGTTAAACGCTATTCAATTACATGGTCATGAATCACCTGAAATGTGTAAACTTCTCAAATCAACAAAAGTTGAAGTGATAAAAGTATTTTCAATTAAGGACTCTTTTGAGTTTTCAGTTTTAGCACCTTATGAAACCGTTTGTGACTATTTTCTTTTTGACACCAAAGGCAAACTACCTGGAGGCAATGGCTATACTTTTGATTGGAGTGTTTTGAATAATTATCCATCAACTAAACCCTTTTTTTTAAGTGGTGGCATTGGATTGGAAGATATAGAGAATTTATTGTCATTCCTGCGAAAGCAGGAATCCAAATACTGTTATGCCATTGATGTGAACAGTAAATTTGAAATTGAAGCAGGATTAAAAAATATCGAAGAATTAGGAACATTTAAAAACTATTTATCATTTAATGGTTAAAAAAGAAAATCAGGATAAATTAATAACGAAGGATATTAAAAACACTTGAAGTTCCGACAGAGTCGGAAACTATCAAAATTCAGAAATAGTGAACGAAGGAATGGAGATGCAAAGCGAAGCTTTAAGCACGCAATTCCGAAAGTGAATGATGCTTTAGCAATTTCCTAATTTTGATTTGATTTTTTGGTTCGTTTTGTATCAAGACAAAATGAACAGAGATAAAAAAACAAAAGTTTAATTAAAAAGATTCCTGCCTACGCAGGAAATTATTATGAGTTATAACGTTAATGAAAAAGGATATTACGGAGAGTTTGGAGGAGCATTCATTCCAGAAATGTTATATCCAAATGTAGAAGAGTTACGTCAAAATTATTTAAAAGTAATGGCTGAACCTGAATTTCAAAAAGAGTTCAATCAGCTATTAAAAGATTACGTTGGTCGCCCTTCTCCACTCTATTTTGCAAAACGATTATCTGAAAAGTACAACACAAAAATCTACTTAAAACGTGAAGATTTAAACCATACTGGAGCCCATAAAATTAATAATACCATTGGACAAATATTAATGGCAAAACGATTAGGTAAACACCGAATCATTGCCGAAACTGGCGCTGGACAGCATGGTGTTGCAACAGCAACTGTATGTGCTTTAATGGGACTAGAATGTATTGTATATATGGGCGAAATTGATATTGCTCGTCAAGCACCAAATGTAGCTAGAATGAAAATGTTAGGTGCTACAGTTGTGCCAGCAACTTCTGGAAGTAAAACGCTTAAAGATGCCACAAATGAAGCGATTCGAGATTGGATTAATAATCCTGTAGACACACATTATATTATTGGAAGTGTGGTTGGACCACATCCTTATCCAGATATGGTTGCACGTTTTCAGGCCATTGTATCAGAAGAAATTAAATGGCAATTACAAGAACATGAAGGCACTACAAAACCAGATTATGTTGTGGCTTGCGTTGGTGGTGGCAGTAATGCAGCTGGAGCTTATTATCATTTTTTAGATGATACTGAAGTGAACTTAATTGCTGTGGAAGCAGCTGGTTTAGGTGTAGATTCAGGTGAAAGTGCAGCAACCTCTGTCTTAGGTCGAGAAGGGATTATTCATGGAAGTAAAACCTTATTGATGCAGACAAAAGATGGACAAATTACCGAACCATATTCTATTTCAGCAGGTTTAGATTATCCTGGAGTTGGACCAATGCATGCACATTTATATAAATCTGGTCGTGCAGAATTTATCTCCATCACAGATGATGATGCCATGACTGCAGGTTTAGAGCTGTGTAAACTTGAAGGCATAATTCCTGCCATAGAAAGCTCTCATGCCTTAGCAATTTTTGAAAAAAAACAATTTCAACCAAATGATATTGTAGTAGTGAGTTTATCAGGTCGTGGTGATAAAGATTTAGAAACATACATCAATCATTTTAAATTATAAGTTTGTGAACAGAATCAACCAAAAATTGCAAGAAGGCAAAAAGTTACTATCCATTTATTTCACAGCTGGATATCCAAATATTGATGACACTGTGAGCATCATTCAAAACTTAGAAAAAAATGGTGTCGATATGATTGAAATTGGCTTGCCATTTAGCGACCCATTGGCTGATGGACCAACAATCCAAGCCAGTTCTACTCAAGCCTTGAAAAATGGTATGACAACCGAAGTGCTTTTTAATCAGCTAAAAGACATTAGAAAATCTGTAAGTATTCCATTAATTATAATGGGTTATTTTAATCCAATGCTTCAATATGGTGTTGAAGCTTTCTGCAAAAAATGTCAGGAGATTGGCATTGATGGACTCATTATTCCTGATTTGCCTGTAGATGTCTATCATGAGGAATATAAATCCACTTTTGAAAAATATGGATTAATCAATGTATTCTTAATCACACCTCAAACCAGTGACGAACGTATTCGATACATCGACTCCATTTCAAACGGTTTCATTTACATGGTAAGTTCGGCAAGTACAACAGGAGCCAAATCTGGTTTTGGAAAAGAGCAAACGGATTATTTTGAGCGTATTGCTAAAATGAAATTAAAAAATCCTCAAATTGTTGGTTTTGGGATTTCAAACAACGAAACCTTTACTCAAGCTACCAAACATGCTAAAGGAGCTATTATAGGAAGTGCTTTTGTAAAATATGTAACCAATGAAGGCGTTCATACCATTGATAGGTTTGTAAAAAAGATTCTCATTTGATATTAGCCTAAAAAACAACTAACTTTCGTCAAAAAGTTTTTAATGTCAAAATCATCCAGACGAAGTTTTATAAAAAAGAATTTACTCAGTGGACTGTTTTTAACTTCAGCAATTCCTATCCTAAAAGCTGATACTTTATTAGAGTCAAAAAATTCTATTCCAGAATTAAACTTTAATACTAACGACTATAACAGCATCGACTGGAAACAAGTTCGCGAGCAATTTCTATTTGCTAAAGACTTCCATTACCTCAACACTGGAAGCCTTGGTCCCTCTCCAAGAGCTGTAATTGATACCGTTTGTAAAGCCATGGAAAGACTAGAAACCTCAACTAATCATGGACGACACGAAATTGATGAGACTCATGAAAAAATGGCAAATTTTTTAAATGTTACTCCAGACGAAATTGCCTTTACTCGTAATGCAACCGAAGGTTTAAATATTGCAGCCAGAAGTTTACGATTAAAAAAGGGAGATGAAATTATTATTTCAACTCACGAACACGTTGGTGGTGCTTCTCCTTGGATGGCTCTTGCTAAAGATTTTGGTGCTGTAGTAAAATTAATAGATTTAGACTTTAATGGCGAAAACAACTTGCAAATCATAAAAGATAATATCACTCCAAAAACCAAAGTTGTTGCATTTTCTCACATTACTTGTACTACTGGAATGAAACTTCCAGCCAAAGATATTGTTGCGCTTTGCCGAAGCAAAAACATATACTCTTGTATTGATGGTGCTCAATCGCTTGGTATGTTTCCGATTGACCTAAGAGATATTAATCCAGATTTTTATGCAAGCTCTGGACACAAATGGTTATTTGGACCAAAAGGAACAGGAGTTTTGTTCATTAATAAAAACATCATTGATACGATTTCGCCTGTATTTGCAGGTGCTTATACAGATGGTAAGTTCGATTTAAATTCCTTAACCATGGAATATCGAAATAGTGCACAACGCGAAGAATATGGTACACGAAATACACCAATTACTTTAGGATTAGGTGCTGCAATTGATTTTATAAACACTATTGGTATAGAAAATGTAGCAAAACGAAGTAGAGAGTTAGTTACTCGTTTTATAAAAGGCATTGCAGACACTCCAGAGATTGAAATATTAACTCCAGAAAGTGAAGATTATTCTGCTTCTATGATTACTGTAAGGGTTAAAGGAAAAGACAATTTAAAATTGAATCCTGAGCTTAATCAAACAAAGAAATTACGCATGAGAGGTATTTACGAAAACAACATTAATGGCATTCGTATCTCGTTTGCTCTCTTTAATAGTTTTGATGAAGTCGATTTATTAGTAAAAAGTTTAAAAGAAGTAGCAAAATCATGAAATTATTAAACGATTGGAAACTCATTATTTTATTATGCTTAACCTTAGGTTTAGCACCATTTTTTCCAGAACCACATATTGTAGGAAAGCTAAAATGGATTTTTGGTGGTGCCGTTGGAATGAAACCAATAGACTGGTTTGACGTAGTACTTCATGGTTTTCCATTTGTGCTTTTTATACGCTTATTCATAATAAAATTGACTAAAAAATAATGCCACTAAATATTGTACTTGTTGAACCAGAAATTCCTAACAACACAGGAAATATTGGTCGTTTAGCATTAGCCTCTGGTTCAAATTTACATTTGGTAAAACCTTTTGGTTTTGAAATTGACGACACTCGTTTAAAACGTGCTGGATTGGATTATTGGCAACATTTAGATATTGCTTATTATGATAACATTGATGAATTCTTTATAAAAAATAAAGATGCTCAAATGGTGTTTTTATCAAGTCATGGAACACAAGTTTATGACAGTATTCCTTTTACTGACAACTTATTTTTAGTGTTTGGAAAAGAATCGGTTGGTTTACCAAAACAGCTTATAAAAAGCCATGCTAAACAACTTTATAAAATACCTTTATATAGCAAGCATGTTCGTAGTTTAAACATTGCCAATGCAGTGAGTATTGTAGTTTATGAAGGCCTAAGGCAACTAAAATAAACGTAGAAGTACGTATTGATTGTTTAGTAAAAAAAAGCTAACTTCGTTTAACGTCTGATATATAACATTAAAAGGTTGCATATAAAACATTGGCAAACATTTGGATAATTTTTTCGATATAAAGATTATTAAAAGATACAAGGTTAACAAGTATGGATACTTTATGTCTGGTTTTGGTTTTTTTTTACTAATACCACTTTCTATTTTTGCAATACCTTACTTTTATCTTCCTGTAGACAATGCTCCACTAGAATTAATAATATTGGGCATTTTAGCTTTTCTATTAATTCCCTTAGGATTTATATTGAACAAACTTAGAAGTTATGCTAAAGCTGAATTATTTGTAAACTCGAATGAGGTTAAAATCAATACAAATCAGAAAAATTTGTCTTTTGAGATTAAAGAGATTGATAAAATTTCAGAATCTGATTATAATTCAAATTTAGATAAGACAAATTTCAAAATAATTACATCGAATAAATTAGAAATAGAAATAAAAGCAGATACAGAAATTTATGAATACCTAATCAATGCTTATAAAGTAGAAAGGGAAAGCATTCGCCAGCAACGTTTATAACTCATTGTAACATAATTTTTAATCGGAGTACTTTTCAATTCCCCAACTAAACAAAAACAAACAGCCTCAATTATTTAATAACACAATTTTCGTAACTTTAAAACATTAACAACCAACCAACAACTCATTATGAAATGTTTTAAAATTCTAATGCTGTTAGCCTTAACAGTATACAGTTGCTCCTCTCCTACAACGTATGATGTTTTAATAAAAAATGGAACCATTGCAGATGGTTCAGGCAATCCAACATACATTGGTAGTGTTGGCATTAATGCAGATACCATTGCAGCTATTGGCAATTTAAAGAACGCTAAAGGCACTTTAGAAATTGATGCCACAGGTTTAGTCGTGGCTCCTGGTTTTATTAACATGCTGTCTTGGGCAACAGAATCTTTAATTGAAGATGGAAAATCGCAAGGCGACATCAGACAAGGTGTAACACTTGAAGTTTTTGGCGAAGGTTGGTCTATGGGACCACTATCCGAAAAAATGAAACAAGACATGCCTACTAGTCAAGGCGATATTAAATATGATGTTGATTGGACAACACTTGATGAGTATTTACAATCCTTAGTAAGGCGAGGAATTTCTCCAAATGTGGCTTCCTTTATTGGAGCTACAACAGTTAGAATTAATCATATTGGTTATGAAGATCGCGCTCCAACTGACGAAGAAATGGAATCTATGAAAGCTATGGTTAGAGAAGCCATGGAAGATGGTGCACTTGGTGTTGGTTCATCATTAATTTACGCTCCAGCTTTTTATTCTTCAACCGAAGAGCTTATTGAGTTATGCAAAGTCGCCTCTGAATATGATGGCATGTATATAAGTCACATGCGAAGCGAAGGCAATCGTCTTTTAGAAAGTATTGATGAGTTAATGCGTATTGCCAATGAAGCCAATATTAGAGCTGAAATTTATCATCTTAAAATGAGTGGAAAAGAAAATTGGAATAAGTATGACGATGTGGTTAAAAAAATAGATTCTGCCAGAGCTGCTGGATTGCACATTACAACAGACATGTACACTTATGTTGCTGGAGCTACTGGTTTAGATGCGTCTATGCCACCTTGGGTTCAAGAAGGTGGTTACGATATGTGGTCTAAGCGTTTGCAAGATCCTGCAATTCGTAAAAAAGTGTTTGAAGAAATGACAACTCCAACAGATGAATGGGAAAACTTAATGCTCGCTGCTGGAACGCCAGATAATTTACTATTAGTTGGTTTTGAAAATGATAGCTTACGTCACTATACAGGAAAAACATTAACTGAGGTGGCTAAAATTCATGGTAAATCTCCTGAAGAAACAGCGATGGATTTGGTTATTGCAGATGGTAGTCGTGTTGGGACAGTCTATTTCTTAATGACTGAAGACAATGTGAAAAAACAAATTGCTTTACCTTATATGAGTTTTGGTTCAGATGCTGGTTCTATGGCTCCTGAAGGCGTGTTTATGAACTCGTCCACACATCCAAGAGCTTATGGAAACTTTGCAAGAGTACTTGGAAAATATGTAAGAGACGAAAAAGTGATTTCGATAGAAGAAGCTGTCAGAAAACTCACCTCGTTACCAGCAACTAACTTAAAAATAAAAAAACGTGGAAGCTTAACAGAAGGGTATTTTGCTGACTTAGCCATATTTAATCGAGAGACTATACAAGACCATGCAACCTTTGCAGAACCTCATCAATATGCAACAGGAATGGTTCATGTGTTTGTAAATGGTGAACAGGTTTTAAAAGATGGCGAACATACTGGAGCAACTCCAGGACAAGTGGTAAGAGGTCCAGGTTATAAAGATTAATTTGAATTAATTAACAGTATTTTACAAATCATACGTTTTAAAAATCAGTATCTTATTTACTCTAAACTAAAGCAAAATGCAGTCATTTTATAAAACCCTTTCAGCATTATTAGTGCTCACTATGTTCATAACTAGCTATAAGGCTGACGATACAGAAACAAGACCTTTAACAGTAGAGTCTAATCATTCTACAGTTCAGTTTATAGTTCCAATTTCTAACGGAATAACTAGAGTTACCGGAAAATTTAATGAATATAGCATTGACATTGATTATAATGATGAAGATTTTACCCAATCAACTATTTCGGCAACCATAAAAGTTGAAAGCATAGATACAGGAATTGATGCACGAGATGATCATTTACTCACAGTAGATTTTTTTGACGTAGAACAATTTCCAGAAATTACTTTTATTAGCGAGGAAATTATTAAAAAAGACGACTCTTTTTTAATAAAAGGTAAGTTTACAATGCATGGTGTTAGTAAAACAATAGAGTTTCCATTAATTATTACTGGAAAAGAAGGTGAAAATACAATAGGATTTTCTTCAAGACTAACACTTAACCGAGTGGATTATGGTGTTGGAGCAGATTTTAAACATTCGTCAATGGAAAACTTTCTAAGTGAAGACATTCATGTAGAAATTGATTTTTGGACAAAAAAGAAAAAAATATAAACTAAAAGTTGCACAACTATTCAACAGGAAAATCAAAGTAAGTGTCTGGAAAAGGCTCATTTCTTAATGAGAAATGCCACCATTCTTTTGTATAAATAATAAAACCATGTTTTTCCATTATTACTCTTAGTAGCATTCTATTGGCTCTTTGTTGTTTTGTTAAGTTATTGTTTGCAACCCAAGATTCAGGACCAAAAAAATCCCAAGAACTTCCCATATCTAAAGGTTCGCAAGTATTAATGTCTACTAAAGTAATGTCCATAGTACTGCCTCTACTATGTCCAGATTTTGAAGAAATATAACCTTCTTGAAACAAATGTTTTTTTTGTACATCTGGATAAAAATTATGCTTGTTAATCGTATCATTCAAATCTCGAGCCCAACGAATAAAATGATTTACAGCAGATTGTGGCCTATAGCTATCGTAAATCATGATTGATAAATTGTATTGCTGCAACTCCTCTTGAACATTTTTTAAAGCATTTGCAGCTTGTTCAGTTAAAATGGCAACATCTTTGTGATAACTATCTACTGGCTTGCCTAAAAAATTATTATTTGAAAAGTAACGAAGTTCAACTTTTATGGTTGGTATTACATCTTCAACATAAACAAAACCCTTTGGTAATTGAGCTGATGCAATTCCAAAGAAAAAAAATAATAAATAGAAAAGTCTTACAAACATATTAAAACAATTAACGCTAATTTAGAGAAATAAATTTTGATTATGGTAAAAGGTATTGATCTAAAGTTAAAAGATGCTGATGTTTGGTACTTCCCAAATTTATTTAATGAAGAAGAAAGCAATTTTTATTTCAATAACTTATTACACAACACAACCTGGCAACAAGACCATATCACTGTTTTTGGAAAAGCCTATAAACAACCAAGACTAACTGCATTGTATGCGAGTAATAAAAATCACTATTCCTATTCTAACATTACAATGTATCCACATGTATTTACTAAAGATCTTCTTGAGATAAAATATAAAATTGAAACTGTAATTGATAAAAATTTCACGACGTGTTTACTCAATTTATATCGTAATGGACAAGATAGCAACGGTTGGCATGCAGATAATGAAAAAGAGCTTGGCAAAAATCCTGTAATAGCCTCTGTGAGTTTTGGAGCCAACAGAATGTTTAACTTAAAACATAGATATGATAAAGATTTAAAACACAAGCTCGTTTTAGAACATGGAAGTTTATTGATTATGAAAGGAGTAACACAGCATTTTTGGTTACATCAAATACCTAAAACCAAAAAGAAAGTAGAAGCACGAATTAATTTAACTTACAGAATTATAAAATAAAAAGCCGAGTTCCCTCAAACTCGGCTTTTCTTAATTTGCTTTTTTTATTATGCAGTAGATTTAGGGTCTCTAATTCCAAAACATAATGCAAATATTAATTAATTAATCCATTGAACTAAAAACTAAATTTTAGTACACTCCAAAAGTAAAAGATAATTTTAAATCATCGTTAAAAAACATTATTAAATCGATGAAATGCATAAAATTTTAACATTAATCGATTAAATATTATAAATAATCGATGAAATGCATTATAAACATTAGCTCAAATGTTCAATTTATTTTTCTAAAACTGAAATAAGAAACCTGAGATTTTCGTTATCAATTCATTAAAAAACTAATCGATATTTTAATGGAAACCATTACTTTCGGAAAAATTTAAATGCAATGAAATTCAGACTGGGCTTCTTTCTATTTTTGGTGTCGTCTTACATATTCTCTCAAGAATTGGCTTTTACTTCAAAAGACCTAACTATTAATGAATTTATTGATGGTACTTTATTAGTTCCTAATGTTATTGAAAGACCAAACCTTGCAATTATTATAGCTGGTTCAGGACCAACTGATAGAAATGGAAATCAGAATCTATTAAAAAACAACTCCTTAAAAAAGTTAGCCGAAAGATTAAGTAAAGAAGGCGTAGCAACTTTTAGGTACGACAAACGTATTGTTAAGCAAATACGAAGGGGAAATGTTGATATGAATATTAGATTTGATGATTTTATTACTGATGCTATTTCTGCTCTTAATTACTTTAAAAATAGTGGAGCTTTCAACAAGGTTTATATTATTGGTCACAGCCAAGGAAGTTTAGTTGGCATTGTTGCTGCAAAAGAAGGTGCAGATGGTTTTATTTCATTGGCTGGAGCAGGAAAACCTATAGATGAAGTAATTATTGACCAAATTAATAATACTGCTCCTATGTTTACAGAAGACACAAAACGAGTATTTTCAGTTATGAAAGAAGGAAAAACCACAACCGATTTTCCTCAAGCTTTAACTTCAATTTTTAACTTAGAAGTACAACCTTTCATGATGAGTTGGATGGCATATAATCCGCAAGAGGAAATAAAAAATTTAGACATTCCAACTCTCATTATAAATGGAACTAAAGATTTACAAGTTTCTGTAGATGAAGCTAACCTTTTACATTCTGCAAATGAAAATTCAACTTTAACAATTATTGAAAAAATGAATCACATTCTGGTTCCAATTGAAGGTGATACTCTTGAAAATTCAAAATCTTATAATGAATCTCAACGAAAAATCTCAGATGAGTTGATTCAATTTATTATAGCATTTATAGAAAAAAACGATTAATCGCTTCCCATTTTAAAGATATTTTTTGCATTTAATCGATAAAATATTACTTTTTATCGAACTTTTTATTTACATTTGGCATCTATAAGAACAAATTAGACATACATAAACCCCAAATTATGTAGTAAATGAAAAGACTTAACCTACTTATAGTTATGTGCTTCATAAGCACATGGCTTAGTTTTTCTCAAGAATTCACTGTTGGTATTCGTGGTGGATTTAATTATCATACCATTGGTGACATCAACTCAAGAGGTGGTTCTATACAAGCTGGAATGCCAGACGAGTTGTTCTCTCCTCAAAAAGAATTAGGAACACAATTCGGTGCTTTCTTAAATATAGAATTTGGTAAACTATTTATTAGACCAGAAATTAATTTTGCTTCTCATAAAAACCGCTACGATTTTCCAACAAAAGAATCATTCTGGAAAAGGTCTCGAATTGATGTTCCAATACTATTGGCTTACGAAATTTTTGATCCTATAACCATTTATGCTGGACCAGGATTTAGTGTTTTTAAAGATGCAACTCTGGATGGTGTGCAAGTAACTTCATACAGTGATGGAGGTCCAGATCTCGAAAAATCAAATATGTTTATAAATGTTGGTGTAATGCTAAAAGTAGGTCGCTTTGGAATTGACCTACGCTACGAAATGAATTCAAACGAAACTGATGAAGAATTATTAGACATTATCAATAGTGCCTATGGTGTAAATTTAGCTGACGCTTATTCTTATAAACCAAACATATTAAGTTTAAGTCTTTTTATAGATATTTTAAAAACAGACAAAGATGACATTGGAGGATTCTTTGCAGGAATTTTTCAAAACAACAAATGTTATTGTCCTTACTAAACCAAACCACTAAACTAAAAAGTCCAGATAAAAATTTCTGGACTTTTATTTAAGGAATATTTAAATATTTATGAGTTTGGAGTGACACTTTCCACTTAGGATTAGCCATCACATAGTCTACAATTTCAGGTATCATTTTATCTTTTTTACTCCACTCTGGCTGCAAATACAATATGCAATCCTTATTTACTTTTGCAGCTTGTTCTTCGGCAAACTTAAAATCACTTTTATTATAAATAATCATTTTAAGTTCATGTGCTCTTTGATAAATTTCTACAGTTGGTAGTTTAAGTTTTTTTGGTGACAAACAAATCCAATCCCAAACTCCAGTTAATTTATAAGCTCCTGATGTTTCAATATGTGTCTTAACGTTTTTTGCTTTTAATTGAGTTGTTAATTCTGTCATGTCCCAAGTTAAAGGCTCTCCACCAGTAACTACAATGGTATTACTATACTTCACAGCATTATCAACTATTTTTGAAGTTTCTGTTGGAGGATGCAATTCTGCCAACCAACTTTCTTTAACATCACACCAATGACAACCAACATCACAGCCACCAATTCTAACAAAATAAGCTGCAGTACCTTTATGAAATCCTTCACCTTGAATTGTGTAAAATTCCTCCATTAGAGGCAATAACAACCCTTTATCTATTAATTCTTGTTTTTCACTTCTTGTCATAGCTTGCAAAGATAACTTAAAAGCTGAAAAGACTGAGACTTAAATCAGTAAGTTTTTATAAAACACAAAATAGCCTAAATAGCCAAATTTTTAAACATTAACTGTTAATATGTTTGTGGTTCTTATGTCTTTGTTCAATTTTATTTTTGACTAAAATTACACTATTTTTAACAAAATTTAGATGATGAGTAAAATAGACAATTTTGTAAAAACAATTACTGACGGAAACACCTTTAAAGGAGACTCAATAACCCTTGGTTCAGCAATACTTGATGGCCAAACAATTACCAATGCTTTTGTAAAAGTACCATTAAAAACCATGAACAGACATGGCTTAATTGCTGGTGCTACTGGAACTGGGAAAACTAAAACGCTACAAGTACTAGCTGAAAATTTAAGCGAAAAAGGTATTCCAGTACTTTTAATGGATATAAAAGGCGATTTAAGTGGATTGGCACAACCAAGCCCTGGACATCCTAAAATTGACGAACGTCATGAGAAAATTGGCTTACCATTCAACTCAAAATCTTTTCCTGTTGAAATCATGTCGCTTTCTGAACAAGATGGCATTAGGCTTAGAGCAACTGTGAGTGAATTTGGTCCTGTTTTATTATCAAGAATTTTAGATTTGTCAGAAGCTCAATCTGGAGTTGTCGCTGTTATTTTTAAGTATTGCGATGATAATAAGTTACCATTGTTGGATTTAAAAGACTTTAAAAAAGTTTTACAGTATGCAACAGAGGAGGGTAAAGACGAATTTCAAGAAGCATATGGAAGGATTTCTTCAGCATCAACTGGAGCTATACTAAGAAAAGTTGTAGAATTAGAACAACAAGGTGCTGAGTTGTTTTTTGGTGAAAAAAGTTTTGAAGTTGAAGATTTAACAAGAATTGATGCAAATGGAAGAGGCTATATCAACATTATTAGACTCACAGACATACAAGATAGACCTAAGTTGTTTTCAACTTTCATGCTGAGTCTTTTGGCAGAAATATATGAAACCTTTCCTGAACAAGGTGATGCAGACAGACCTGAACTCATCATGTTTATTGACGAAGCTCATTTAATCTTTAACGAAGCTTCAAAAGCCTTACTAAATCAAATTGAAAGCATTGTAAAGCTCATACGAAGTAAAGGCATTGGCTTGTATTTTGTAACTCAAAACCCAACAGATGTTCCAGAAGCCGTTTTAAGTCAACTTGGTTTAAAAGTTCAGCATGCATTAAGAGCATTTACAGCAAAAGACAGAAAAGCCATAAAATTAACTGCTCAAAACTATCCAGATACTGAGTATTATGACACTGCTGAAGTTCTTACATCTTTAGGAATTGGAGAAGCATTAGTATCTGCTTTAGATGAAAAAGGACGACCAACTCCACTTGCTGCAACCATGATGAGGGCACCAATGAGTAGAATGGATGTTTTAACACCAAGTGAGCTAAGCGCATTATATTCTGATTCAAAACTTGTAAAAAAATATAATGAAACAATAGACCGAGAAAGTGCTTACGAAATGCTTAATGCAAAAATTGAAAAAGCAGAAAAAGTAAAAGCAAAAGAAGAAGAACGCATTGAAAAAGAAAGAGCTTCATCAAAAAGAAGAAGTTCAGGCTCTGGATACAGAAGACAAAACCCTGTTATTAAAGTATTAACCAGTGCTACATTTATTAGAGCAGTTTTCGGAATACTTAAAAAAGTAGTTTAATCATATCATAAAAAACTAAATGAAAAACAATTTTTTCACCTTATTTATAGTAATTGTTTTATTAGCTTCTTGCTCTCAAGCACCTGATAAAAACTTAATAACAAAACAAAGTATAGGTTTGTTAACAGACTCTACACAAGTCAGGGATTTAAGTTTGGTTTTCCCTAACGATTCCATTGTTATGTTAAATGAAAGTAATGTATTTACTTCTGCCAATAATGATATAGAGGTATATGAAAAATCTGGTGCTAAATTACTTATACTTACACCTAAACAAGCTTTAGATTCAACATCAACTATAAAATCTATTATTATTAACTCTGATCGCTACAAAACTGCAAAAGGATTGAATACTAAAAGCACTTTTAAAACCATTAAGGATAATTATAAAATTTCGAGCATTCAAAACACAATAAGAAATATTGTAGTTTCAGTTAATGAAATCAATGCGTTTTTTACAATAGATAAAAATGAATTGCCTGCAGAATTGCGGTTTGATACCAACCAAAAAATTGAAGCTATACAAATACCTAACGAAGCAAAAATAAAGAGGTTTTATATGCAATGGAATTAGGATGAAAAATTACAATATTCAAAAATCGCCTTTTATTGTTCCAACAACTGATGGAAAACTTATTGAAGAGCATTTTGGGAATGCCACAAACGGTAATTCTAATATTAGCATTGCTCACATGATTGCTCCTCCAGGATGGAGTGAGCCTTTTCAAACCCCAAATTTTGATGAGTACACATACATCATAAAAGGGAAAAAACAATTTATTGTAGATGGAGAAACAATAGTGCTAAAAGCAGGAGAATCTATTAAAATCAATAAAAACACAAGAGTACAATATTCAAATCCGTTTTTAGAACCTTGTGAATATTTAGCAATATGCACTCCTGCTTTTTCAATGGAGTTAGTAAATAGAGAGTCAGATTAATGGAAAAAATTGTAATAAGAATAGTTGGTTGGTACATTAACATTTCAAGCTATGTTTCAAAATCTTATGCAGCAAACAAAGCGCTATCTCTTTTTGGCACTCCAAGACGTGGCTTTATTACAGACAAACAATCTGATTTCTTAGACACTGCATACAAAGAAGAGTTTGTGTATGACAAACTTCCAATAATGACCTACAGATGGGTCGGAAAAAAACAAACCATTTTATTGGCTCATGGTTGGGAAAGCAATTCAGCAAGGTGGAAAAATTTAATTAACTATTTAAATAGAAAAGATTTTAACATCGTGGCTATCGATGCACCAGCACACGGAAATTCTGGAGGCAAATTATTCAATGCCATTTTGTATTCTGAGTTTATTAATGTTATCGCTAAACGCTACAAGCCAGATATACTTATAGGTCACTCTGTTGGTGGTATGGCATCTGTGTTATTTCAGCATAAATACCAAACTCCAAACGTAAAAAAAATCATCCTTTTAGGTGCTCCTTCAGAATTTACAGATGTTTTACAACGATATACAGATATGTTAGGCTATAATGAGCGTACAAAAAATCAAATAAAACTCACTATTATCAACAATTTTGGAAAGGCACCAGAAGAGTTTTCAACAGCCAAATTTTTAAAAGAAATATCATCTCAAGGATTGATTATTCATGATAGTGAAGACAAAGTTATACCTTATGAAGATGCGCTATCAATAAATAAAAGCTTTAAAAACAGTAAACTCATTACTACCAAAGGTTTAGGACATTCTTTAAATGACGATTCTGTAGCTAATTATATCTACGAATTCTTAGAAAATTAACTTTATGGTATCTTTGTTGCATGGAATCATCTCTTACTCGCATCAATAAATATTTAAGTGAAATTGGCTACTGTTCAAGACGTGAAGCTGATAAACTTATTGAAGCTGGTCGTGTAACCATAAATGGAAAAATTCCTGAAATGGGAACAAAAATAGCACCAAATGATATTGTAGCTGTAGATGGAGCCATTTTACAAGATTCAAAAAATAGCTTTGTTTACTTAGCTTTTAATAAACCTATTGGTATTGTTTGCACCACTGACACTCGTGTTGAAAAAGATAATATTATTGATTTTATTAACTACCACAAACGTATTTTCCCTATTGGTAGATTAGATAAACCAAGTGAAGGACTTATACTTTTAACTGATGATGGTGATATTGTGAACAAGATTTTACGTGCCAGCAACAATCACGAAAAAGAATATATTGTAACTGTAGATAAACCTATTTCGCAAACATTTATTGAGCGAATGTCTTCTGGTGTTCCAATTCTTGATACTGTGACCAAAAAATGCAACGTCAAAAAAATTGACAGCTATACTTTCAAGATTATTTTAACTCAGGGCTTAAACAGACAAATACGAAGAATGTGTGAATATTTAGGGTACGAAGTGCAAACACTAAAACGAACACGCATCATGAACATAAAGCTGGATGTTCCTGTTGGTAAATATCGTGAACTAACATCATCTGAATTTTCAGAGCTTAGCCAATTACTCAAAGATTCTTCTAAAACGTTTAAACCTGAAAAAAGAATCAATAACAGAAACAAATCATAATGTTTAAAAATTTAAACATATCAAATCCAAAACGTACAATTTTTGTTATAATAGGTGTAATAATTATTGGGATTGTATTTGAATCATTTCAGCAATTATATTATATCAATAGATATCAACTCTCTGATGATGCTACTTTTTTTGGTCTCTTAAAATATCAAGCATTGAGGTGGTTGGTATGGATGGTATTTTCTATTGCTCTCTTTTTATATTCAAAAAAGACAAGTTCAAAAAGAAATTAAGTGATTTCGATTTATTAAAATATTTCATTTTAATTTGCTCAATTGTTGTATTAGCGATTTTTACAATTTCTATTTTACAAATGTTATTATCTAATACAGATTTCTCTTTCAATTTATTATTTTCTGAATTTATTCCATTTTTCACATTTCAAAAAGCTCCTATTTACACTTTAGGATATATTGCCATCGCTATAATTCTACATTTTCATTTTACTAACGAGCAACTTCAAATAGAAGTTCAAAAATTAAGTGAATTGAAAAATTCGCATCAGAAAGAATATGAAAGTCTTCGCTCAAATATTGATGATAAGGCCAAAATATTGAACATAAAAATTGGTAATAAACACAAAATAATTGCTGTAGATAATATTAATTGGATTGAGTCAGATGATTATTGCGTTAAAGTTCATACTACTGAAGGCTCAGCATATTCTATGCGCAGTTCTTTAAAAGAATTGGAAACAAAATTAAATGGACAATTTTTAAGAGTTCACCGAACAGCTATAGTAAATATGGATAGAGCAAAGTCTTTAAACAATTCCAGTTCACCAAGTATCACACTTCAGGATAATTCTATAATCGAAGTATCAAAAAGTAATTTGAAAAAAGTGAAGGATTATCTACAAAAACATTCTAGCAATTAGGAAATCCTTAACGCTATTAACTGCAAATTTCTTTCAACTCTCTGCAAAAACTGGTTTGGGTATTTATGTTTTTAGTTAATTCGAACAAAACATTTACATCATGAAAACAACCTTCTCAAATTTCTTATTTTTATTTTCAACTTTAATATTAAGTGCTCAATATAGTTATGAACCTTCAGAGGAATTTCCTTACGGAAGACCAAATCCAGATGCTCCTAAACAAATTAAAGATTTCGACCCAATGATAGGTGAATGCAACTGCAAATCGACAGCGAAAAATCAAGATGAAACTTGGGCAGATTCTGTAGATATGATTTGGAGGTGGAAATATATTATGAACGGGATGGCTGTTCAAGATGAAACACTAAAAGAAGATGGAACACATTCTGGAAGTATTAGACAATTTAATGTAGATAGCAGTAGATGGTATGTGCATTATTATACCACCAAAACAGCATCAACAATACTTTCGGCTTGGGAAGGCAATAAAAAAGAAAATGGAAATATTGTTCTATATAGAGAACAAGCTGCACCAAATGGTATGAACGGTTTTTACCGATTAACATTTTATGACATTTCAAAATCTGGATACAAATGGATTGGTGAATGGGTTGATAAAACCGAATCTGTAGTCTTTCCAACCTGGAAAATTGTTTGCACAAGAAAATAAAAATGATGTATTTTTAGAGCACAAAACTCTAATATATGTCCAGTTTATCTCCCTTTCATGTTGCTATCCCAGTTCATAATCTTGATGAATGTCGAACTTTTTACAAAGAAATTATTGGCTGTGAAGAAGGCAGAAGTAGTGAGCATTGGGTAGATTTTAATTTCTTTGGTCATCAATTTGTAATACACTACAAGCCTGCTTCAAGTGAAGAATTACACACCAATGCTGTTGATGGCAAAGCTGTTCCTGTACCACATTTTGGTGTTATTTTACCTTGGGATGAATTCAATAAGTTTGCAGAAAAATTAAAATCGCACAATATTGAATTTATTATAGAACCTTATATTCGTTTCGAAGGTCAGGTTGGCGAGCAAGCCACCATGTTTTTTTTGGATCCTTCTGGAAACGCTTTAGAGTTTAAAGCTTTTAAAGACACCTCTCAGATTTTTGCTAAATAAAAAACAACACTCTTAGTTTTAGACCAAGAGTGTTGCATTAAAATTGTGCTATTAATTCAACTTTTATTTATCTAATACAACTTTTTTAATTGTTGTTCCAGCTTTCGATATTATTTTCACATAATATACTTGACTTGGGAATCTTGAAAAATCTATCCTTACATCCATTCCATCTTGATTAAGTTTTCCTTTATTTTCAAACGTATTTGCATACATTTTCGTGCCAACCAAATTGTAAACTTCAATGGTTACATCATCATTAGGTTGCTTATCGAACTTAACATTTAATATGTCTTGAACTGGGTTAGGATACAATGCAAAATTTAAAGGGTCGTTTTCTTTCTCACAGAGTGAAGTAACGATCTTACTGCATGAGGTTGTACAACCATTCTCATCTTCAACAGTTAATGTGTAAGTAGCAGACCCTGAACCAACTACCAAGTGTATGTATCCTTGAGGATTATCTTCAACAATTCCCCAACCATTGTTTATTCCTTTTGTATCAATTTCCCATGTGTATGTTAAACTTCCTTGAGATGTTACTTTTACGGCTAACCAATTATTGGTCGATGTTGGCTTACATTCTACGTTTGTTCCAAAGCCAGAAGCTATCTTACATGCTAACATATTTGGTTGAGTAATATTAACTATAACTATCGATTCACAAGGGTCATAAGAATAACTTGGCGATTGACCTCCACCTGAATTTGGCCCATTATCTGGTAAAAATGCTTTTACAATATACATTCCTGGTCCAAAATAAGATTGCCCACTTAAATCAGGTCCTATTCCATTTTTCTTAATGGTATATACAGCTCCAGCACTTAAATTACTTACTGTAATGGTACCATCATTGGCTCCAAAGCAAGTTACATTAGTACTAACAGCGTCAATATTTACTAAATCTGGTTCTGTTATATCAATTTTTTCTTCATAAATACACGCATCATTATCAATACCTTCATAGAAAGCTTTTATAATGTACGATCCTGGAGCGTATAACATATCAGGATTATATGGTTCTCCATTAATAGTTACTGTAGCTCCTTCCGAAACTGAAGTTACTGTAATTGTTCCATCATTCAAACCATAGCAAGTTACATCTGTGTATTCGTAGTACAGTTCTATACAATAACAGTCTGGTGCTTCGACATCAACAGTAGCTTTACAACCAAGCCCTGTTGTTGTTGTAACTGTAATGTTTTGACCGTTTGGAATGTCAGAAATCGTCCAGTTAACTTCGTTATTCTGTGTCACTGTACCATGAGTACTTGTCACGACACCTTCACTGGTAGTTATTTCTACTGAATAAGTACCAAAATTATCTTTCTCATCACAAATCACATCTGCAACCATAATACTTGGTGTTGCTCCAACTGTAATAGTAATTTCAGAAGAATTTGTACAACCTGATCCTCCACCTGAACAATCAGAGCAAACTTCAGTATTATAAGTTCCTATTGGAATAGGATTAGCTGCACTTGCATTAGTAGTTTCACCATCCAATCCACCTAAACCACTATAGGTCCAATTACCTGAATTAAATGTACTACCATCTGGTCCTGTACTTGCATTTCTGTAAGCCCAACCGTCTGTATAGTCCCAAACTTCACCATCTCCATTAACATCAACAACACCATATATATCAATCACTACACCATTTTTAAACAATTCTACAGCATCGTCTCCATTAATAGCCATAGCTCCATTAGTATAATCTGGGTCAAAACCAAACCAAGCATTAAACTGACTACTTTCAGAAGCTACATATATGTATGTTCCGGAAGAAACTGATACATTAGGGAATGTAAATTCTTCGCCATCTGTTCCACCTCCATTGTTTGCCGAACCTAAACCATAAATACTTAAATCGGCTATATCGTGCAATACATAAAGTTCAACTCCTTTTGGTGTACCTCCTGAAAGATCTCCATCAAATATTGCAGTTAATAGCAAAGCATCACAATCTACTTCTTCAATTTCATCTGTGTATGTATAAGTTATAACGTGGTCTCCAGCTCCTGCTACAGAAGGATCAAACAATCCATTCTCATCAACACCATTACCACTCCATGTTCCACCTATTGGTGAACCAACTAATTGAATGGCTTCGTCATATTCACATAATGAATCCACCTCTTCAATATTAACTTCAGGAAGTGGGTTAACTTTTACATTAACTATTGCTGAGGAGTCGTCGCAGAAACCTAATTCTGATTTAACAGTATAAGTATAGTCTCCTTCCATGTCTCCAACTTCAAAAACTCCATCTGATGGTTGATTATCAGGACCTAACCATGTTCCTCCAAAATCAGATCCAGTGAGGAAATCAAACAAATTATAGCTATTAGTATCATCTATACATATTTCTAAATTACCACCTTCACCAGCATTTACTGTGTTATCTATGGTTACTACAAAATCAGTCTCGTCTGATGGACAATATTGTGTCGCTGCTACGTATACATAAATGGTTTGGGTGCTGGTAATAGCATCGCCTGCACTTAACATTGAACCTGTTCCGCCTGATCCTGTGTAATAGCTTCCATTGGTCAGTGATGGTAAGGTATAACTATCACATGAGGTTACATCTGATAAATCATCTGCCTTAACACTGTCTTCTATGGTTACTACAAAATCAGTCTCGTCTGATGGACAATATTGTGTCGCTGCTACGTATACATAAATGGTTTGGGTGCTGGTAATAGCATCGCCTGCACTTAACATTGAACCTGTTCCGCCTGATCCTGTGTAATAGCTTCCATTGGTCAGTGATGGTAAGGTATAACTATCACATGAGGTTACATCTGATAAATCATCTGCCTTAACACTGTCTTCTATGGTTACTACAAAATCAGTCTCGTCTGATGGACAATATTGTGTCGCTGCTACGTATACATAAATGGTTTGGGTGCTGGTAATAGCATCGCCTGCACTTAACATTGAACCTGTTCCGCCTGATCCTGTGTAATAGCTTCCATTGGTCAGTGATGGTAAGGTATAACTATCACATGAGGTTACATCTGATAAATCATCTGCCTTAACACTGTCTTCTATGGTTACTACAAAATCAGTCTCGTCTGATGGACAATATTGTGTCGCTGCTACGTATACATAAATGGTTTGGGTGCTGGTAATAGCATCGCCTGCACTTAACATTGAACCTGTTCCGCCTGATCCTGTGTAATAGCTTCCATTGGTCAGTGATGGTAAGGTATAACTATCACATGAGGTTACATCTGATAAATCATCTGCCTTAACACTGTCTTCTATGGTTACTACAAAATCAGTCTCGTCTGATGGACAATATTGTGTCGCTGCTACGTATACATAAATGGTTTGGGTGCTGGTAATAGCATCGCCTGCACTTAACATTGAACCTGTTCCGCCTGATCCTGTGTAATAGCTTCCATTGGTCAGTGATGGTAAGGTATAACTATCACATGAGGTTACATCTGATAAATCATCTGCCTTAACACTGTCTTCTATGGTTACTACAAAATCAGTCTCGTCTGATGGACAATATTGTGTCGCTGCTACGTATACATAAATGGTTTGGGTGCTGGTAATAGCATCGCCTGCACTTAACATTGAACCTGTTCCGCCTGATCCTGTGTAATAGCTTCCATTGGTCAGTGATGGTAAGGTATAACTATCACATGAGGTTACATCTGATAAATCATCTGCCTTAACACTGTCTTCTATGGTTACTACAAAATCAGTCTCGTCTGATGGACAATATTGTGTCGCTGCTACGTATACATAAATGGTTTGGGTGCTGGTAATAGCATCGCCTGCACTTAACATTGAACCTGTTCCGCCTGATCCTGTGTAATAGCTTCCATTGGTCAGTGATGGTAAGGTATAACTATCACATGAGGTTACATCTGATAAATCATCTGCCTTAACACTGTCTTCTATGGTTACTACAAAATCAGTCTCGTCTGATGGACAATATTGTGTCGCTGCTACGTATACATAAATGGTTTGGGTGCTGGTAATAGCATCGCCTGCACTTAACATTGAACCTGTTCCGCCTGATCCTGTGTAATAGCTTCCATTGGTCAGTGATGGTAAGGTATAACTATCACATGAGGTTACATCTGATAAATCATCTGCCTTAACACTGTCTTCTATGGTTACTACAAAATCAGTCTCGTCTGATGGACAATATTGTGTCGCTGCTACGTATACATAAATGGTTTGGGTGCTGGTAATAGCATCGCCTGCACTTAACATTGAACCTGTTCCGCCTGATCCTGTGTAATAGCTTCCATTGGTCAGTGATGGTAAGGTATAACTATCACATGAGGTTACATCTGATAAATCATCTGCCTTAACACTGTCTTCTATGGTTACTACAAAATCAGTCTCGTCTGATGGACAATATTGTGTCGCTGCTACGTATACATAAATGGTTTGGGTGCTGGTAATAGCATCGCCTGCACTTAACATTGAACCTGTTCCGCCTGATCCTGTGTAATAGCTTCCATTGGTCAGTGATGGTAAGGTATAACTATCACATGAGGTTACATCTGATAAATCATCTGCCTTAACACTGTCTTCTATGGTTACTACAAAATCAGTCTCGTCTGATGGACAATATTGTGTCGCTGCTACGTATACATAAATGGTTTGGGTGCTGGTAATAGCATCGCCTGCACTTAACATTGAACCTGTTCCGCCTGATCCTGTGTAATAGCTTCCATTGGTCAGTGATGGTAAGGTATAACTATCACATGAGGTTACATCTGATAAATCATCTGCCTTAACACTGTCTTCTATGGTTACTACAAAATCAGTCTCGTCTGATGGACAATATTGTGTCGCTGCTACGTATACATAAATGGTTTGGGTGCTGGTAATAGCATCGCCTGCACTTAACATTGAACCTGTTCCGCCTGATCCTGTGTAATAGCTTCCATTGGTCAGTGATGGTAAGGTATAACTATCACATGAGGTTACATCTGATAAATCATCTGCCTTAACACTGTCTTCTATGGTTACTACAAAATCAGTCTCGTCTGATGGACAATATTGTGTCGCTGCTACGTATACATAAATGGTTTGGGTGCTGGTAATAGCATCGCCTGCACTTAACATTGAACCTGTTCCGCCTGATCCTGTGTAATAGCTTCCATTGGTCAGTGATGGTAAGGTATAACTATCACATGAGGTTACATCTGATAAATCATCTGCCTTAACACTGTCTTCTATGGTTACTACAAAATCAGTCTCGTCTGATGGACAATATTGTGTCGCTGCTACGTATACATAAATGGTTTGGGTGCTGGTAATAGCATCGCCTGCACTTAACATTGAACCTGTTCCGCCTGATCCTGTGTAATAGCTTCCATTGGTCAGTGATGGTAAGGTATAACTATCACATGAGGTTACATCTGATAAATCATCTGCCTTAACACTGTCTTCTATGGTTACTACAAAATCAGTCTCGTCTGATGGACAATATTGTGTCGCTGCTACGTATACATAAATGGTTTGGGTGCTGGTAATAGCATCGCCTGCACTTAACATTGAACCTGTTCCGCCTGATCCTGTGTAATAGCTTCCATTGGTCAGTGATGGTAAGGTATAACTATCACATGAGGTTACATCTGATAAATCATCTGCTTTAACACTGTCTTCTATGGTTACTACAAAATCATTATCCGCAGGAGTGCAAGGTGCATCAGCCGGACCATAAACATAAATAGTTTGGGTACTCTCTATCAAATCACCTGCATTTAAAGGAGTTCCCGTTCCGCCTGGACCTGTAAAGTAGTTTCCATTGGTTAAAGCTGGTAAAGTATAACTGTCACAAGACGTTACATCAACTGGATCATCTGCTACACCATCATCACAAATAGGTTCTGTCACTTCAGCTGTGTCTGAATCACTTAAAGGGTCTCCAACTGGAGTTTCGCCAGTAACTTCTGCTGTGTTTACAAAAGGAAATGTTTTGCCGCTTACATTTGCATTATAAAAATATGAAACTGAATTCCCTGGTGCTAATGAATTTCCAGGCCCTAACAAAGTGGAGAATGAAGGGGATAATGCAGTTTCATCAATGCCGAGGTCTAAATCTTCAAAATCGATATTTGAAATAATTTGTTGTCCGTCATTTGTTATTGTAAAACAATAGGTTACATTATAGTCATTTGGACTTGCAATGGTTTCAACTCCTGGACAACTTGCTCCACCATCATGTCCAGCGTATACAGTTTTTTCTAATTTTAAGTCATTATTACATGAATTTTGAGCAATATCTAAAAAACAAGCTGTCAAATCTGTTGCTCCAATTAAATTATAATCGGCAGATAAAGGCGTTAAGGTTGGGTTTAATGGACCATCATCAAGAATTGGCCCTGAAATTGCTTGAAGGTTAGCTACAGATATACCAGAGCCAACTCCCAACATAAATATGTGTGAACCATCTTGTTTAACCTCACAAGCTTCATCCAAAGCTTCATTAAGTGCTGTTGTTGTGCTTGCATTGGTTACATTAGTACCATTAGCATCATTAACATAAGCTGTTGGGTTACCATCAGTCATAAACAACACTATATCTGCAACTTGAATATCGTTTAGAGTAAGAACATCGTCTAATGCAGCTTCCCAGTTGGTCCAACCAGCTGGTGCATAATTTGTAGGTAAATTAGCAGCTAATGCATTATAATATGCTTGATTTACTGTATTCCAATTACTATAACCACCATAAGAACCGATTTCAGAATCTGAACTAAACTCGACTATTGCTAATTGCGCTCCAGTACCAATTAAAACATTTGCAAGAGCTAATGTTGCCGATTCAACTTGACCTTCGGCTCCAGCAGTAGCTATTGAGCCTGATTCATCTAAAACCAAAATTACTTTGAAATCGTTACACGAAGGTGAGGAATTAATTGGGTTAAGGCAATTACCTGTTACTATAACATTATCTAAAATATGTTCTTCACTTCCAGCATTATTTAAAACACAAACTCTTATTTCGAGTGTGCTTCCAGAAAGTCCTGATTGAGTTACAACATTTGAGCTCCAATCATCAACCAAGGTATGGGAACCGTTCCCATCTCCATTCCAATTAGGTATCATAGACCAAGAACCTCCATCAATTCTATACTCTACATCTAAGTAATCATCAGGTTCTTGAGAACCATTTTCAAAAACGTCTATAGTAAAAGTAACATTTGTTTGACCTGATATATCAATTGAACTGGTTACAAAACACGCTTCCTCGTTAACATCTTGGGCTACCAACTCTCCATTAATAGTTTTAAAGTAATCGCTTTGATTTAAAAAACTATTAGGGTTTCCAGTAATAGTCCATTGACCATTCGTTGGATTAACCAAAGTTGCTGGAGGACCACTTGAATTACCTATCATTCCTCTATTGGCTTCATCAAAAGTTTCTTGATATAATATTGTTTGAGCATTTATATTAAACGACAAAAACAATGAAAAAAAAGAAATTAGTAGTGGTAAAAATACCTTTTTTAAATAATACGAAAAGCTGTTCATAATGTATGGATTTTAAATTAAAACCAAACATTTGAAGGCTACACGTTTGTGTAAATTTGTGGCTGATATAATCGCTATCAATCAACCTATTAAATCTATTAGGGAAATGTAAGTAAATAGAGGAGAGTTTACTTAACTGTTGCTAATTTAGTAAAATTATTGATACTATCTTATCTTTTCTTTTAAGTTATTAATAAAATAGTTTAATAGAGAAATAAATAAAGTTTTTTCTTACTTTTTAGAATGACGCTCTCTTGCTAACAACGTATTTTTCAAAAGCATAGCTATAGTCATCGGACCTACACCTCCTGGAACTGGAGTAATAAAACTTGCTTTTTTACTCACGTTTTCAAAGTCTACATCACCAGTAATTTTATAGCCTCTTTGTTTTGTTGCGTCTGGTACTCTTGTAATACCAACATCAATTACCACTACTCCATCTTTAACCATATCTGCTTTTAAAAATTCTGGTTTACCTAAAGCGGTTATGATAATGTCAGCTTGTTTTGTAATTTCTTCAATGTTTTTTGTTCTGCTATGAGTTAAAGTTACTGTTGAATTCCCTGGAAATCCTTTGCGTCCCATTAAAATACTCATTGGTCTTCCAACAATATGAGAGCGACCAATAACAACAGTATGTTTTCCACTTGTCTCAACTTGATAGCGATCAAGTAATTCTAAAATGCCAAAAGGTGTAGCAGGTATAAAAGTAGACATATCCAATGCCATTCGACCAAAATTCATAGGATGAAAACCATCTACATCTTTATTTGGGTCTACTGCCAAAAGTACATTTTGCTCGTCAATTTGTTCTGGTAATGGAAGTTGCACTATAAAGCCATCAATATCATCGTTATTATTAAGTTCTTCAATGGTATCTAGCAATTCGACTTCGCTTGTAGTATTTGAAAGTTGAATTAGTGTAGATTCAAAACCAACACGCTCACATGCTCTAACTTTACTCCCAACATAAGTTAAACTGGCTCCATCATTTCCGACAATTACAGCAGCTAAATGAGGTACTTTTTCTCCTTTAGCTTTCATCTTTTTTACTTCCTCAGCAATTTCATCTTTAATGTCATTGCTAATTTTTTTTCCGTCTAGAATTGTCATGATGTATTGAGTTTAGTTAGTTTAACGTGGCATATTTTTCATCATTTGCATCATCTTCTTTCCGCCTCCACCTTGCATCATTTTCATCATTTTACTCATCTGATCAAATTGTTTGAGCAACTGATTTACTTCTTGTACTGAAGTTCCTGAACCTTTACTAATTCGCTTTTTTCTACTCGCATCTAATATTGCTGGTTTTGAACGTTCGTCAGGAGTCATAGAATGTATAATGGCTTCTATATGTTTGAATGCGTCATCATCAATATCAATATTTTTCATCATTTTTCCAACACCTGGAATCATTCCCATAAGGTCTTTCATATTTCCCATTTTCTTTACTTGCTGAATTTGCTTTAGGAAATCGTCAAAACCAAATTGATTTTTAGCTATTTTCTTTTGAATTTTACGTGCTTCTTGCTCGTCAAACTGCTCTTGAGCTCTTTCAACTAAAGACACAACGTCTCCCATTCCGAGAATACGATCTGCCATACGAGAAGGATAGAACACATCAATAGCTTCCATTTTCTCTCCTGTACCAATAAACTTGATTGGTTTATTGACCACAGACTTAATAGAAATTGCTGCACCACCACGAGTATCACCATCTAATTTGGTAAGGATAACTCCATCAAAATTAAGGACATCGTTGAAGGCTTTTGCTGTATTTACAGCATCTTGACCTGTCATAGAATCTACAACAAACAAGGTTTCTTGAGGTTGAATAGCTTTGTGAATGTTAGAAATTTCATTCATCATCACTTCATCAACTGCCAAACGACCAGCTGTATCTATAATAACCACATTAAATCCGTTTGCTTTTGCATGAGCAATACCAGCTTTTGCAATTGCAACAGGATCATTGTTACCTCGATCACTAAATACCTCAACATTGATTTGCTCACCCACAACATGCAACTGATCTATTGCAGCAGGACGATACACATCACAGGCAACCAATAAAGGCTTCTTTGTTTTTTTGTTTTTTAGGTAATTGGCGAGTTTTCCAGAAAAGGTTGTTTTACCAGAACCTTGAAGACCTGACATTAAAATTACTGATGGCGTACCTGACAAATTAATACCAGCAGCATCGCCTCCCATTAATTCGGTTAATTCGTCCTTAACAATTTTAACCATGAGTTGTCCTGGTTGTAAATTGGTAAGTACGTTTTGACCAAGTGCCTTATCCTTTACTTTATTGGTAAATTCTTTAGCTATTTTAAAGTTAACATCTGCATCTAAAAGTGCACGACGTACCTCTTTTAAGGTTTCGGCAACGTTTATTTCGGTTATACTTCCATGACCTTTTAATACGTGGAGTGCTTTATCCAGCTTATCGCTTAAATTATCAAACATAGTCTTACTTCTAATTTTAATTGCATCCTCACTAAAAGTTTAGATGCTTTAGGAAAGTTGCAAATTTAATAATTTGAACCTTATTTTTTAAGTTAGCAATCTATAAAATAAACTTAAATAAAAAGGCTGCCTAAATATTGGCAGCCTTTTCCCTAAATAAATAACTAACTTAAAACGACTATACGAAATTTAGTATTTAGGTTATGGACATTCTCTTTCTATTACTATTTCGTTATTACCATCGACCAACACGATTCTTTCTGGACCACATTCTAAAACTAACCATTGTCCATTGAAAACTGAAAAATTATTTTCAAGCTGAGCGATGGTTAAAAACACGCCATTTGCAGGATTTCCAGCTGTAGACCATGTGCCAAAAAAGTTAGCTCCTCCACCTTCAATCAATAAGTCTTGGTTTTCGTTAAACTGAATTGCGAAATCATCAAAAGCATTGCTACCATTAACTGCAACCGCAACCCAATAGCAGTTAAACTCCATTAGGTAAGAGTCTAATTCTTCTTCGGTACATGATTGGTTTGAACAGTTTCTTTCAAAAACCAGATAATTGTCATCTGCAATCATTTTTATACGATGTTCTGCACATTCTGTAATTTTCCAGCGTTTTGAAATGGCATCATAAGGTGCTGGCAAATCTATTAGCAGTGTTATAGCTTCGTCTGTAAGTTCTACTTCCCATATTCCTGTATATTCGTTACCTGTTTCTGTATTGACCACAACCAAAACATTGTCATCAAGGAAGTGAAATTCTCCTACTGGAACATTATCAAACAAATCTGAGCCTGCAAACCATTGACATTCACTTAAAAACAATCTAATGTCTAAAGCAGTACACTCAAAATCATCTTCGCATTCTTTTTCTATGGAAATTCTTGTTACATCACTGTTTGCTGATTCTTCTCTAATCAACTTAAAATAATCGTCTTCACATTCAACAATTAACCAATCTCCTTCAAACAATTCTTGGTATTCTGAAAGTTCAGATATGGTCACCACAACACCATTATCTGTTGTTGTAGTTTGCCAACGTCCTGTTGTAATTACATTACCTTCAAAAATCACTTTAAACAAGCCATCTTCTTTAAAATATAAATCATAATCATTAAAATCGTTGCTTTCATTATAAGCTACAACATTCCAATAACATTCTTTTAAATGCGCGTTTACAACTTCTTCTCTACAAGCTTCTTCTTCAGAACAGTCTTCCCTTGCATCGTTTAGCACTTCTTCTAACTCATAATTATTGTTTACTGTTACTGTGTTTCCGTTTGCATAAATCATGGTTACAGGAAAGTTTAAACTTGCAAGTACTACTTGGTCGCTCTCATCTTGAAGGCGTTCTAAAAACTCATATAGCTGTTCGTCACTTTCAATAACAACAGTGTCAATTATTTGAAAAGCTGTATTATATATTGAAAATGAAATAGGATATTGAAAATCTATGCAATCAATCACATCAGTTTCGTCTTCAGTACAAGTATCAATTAAGGCTTCAAATTGTTGTTGATTTTCGATTACTATTTCTTCATAATCGCTTAAAATAATTGTTATCGGAAATATAAACTCAAGGATATCCTCATCGTCTTCTAATTGATTTATTATTTCTTCAATTAGTGCAAGATCTTCCCTTGTATTTATGGTAATGGTAATACCATTAACAATAATAGTTACAGGCAGATCAACATTAAAACAATTAGAGTTATCTAAGATATCATCAACACCTCCATCATTGGTAACAGCACTCTCCATTAAGTCTGCCAAAGTAGAGTTTGGGGCAATAAGTGTTTCTTCATTTGTATCAGTGACTTCAAGAATTTCGTTCTGACACGAATTAAGACTAAAGAGGGCAAAAAAGGTTAGGATTAACAGATAGTTTAGTTTAAGTTTCATAGCGATTGGGTTTTTGTTAAACATTTTTGCTATAAAACAAGTAATTGATAAAAACTCCTACCTCTAAATTTCTTTTTTTTAATTTTACTACTCCAAACTACTATAAATGTCAAAAGATTTAAACGACAATATTTGCAACGAAAAGCTGTTTGCTTCGATATTTGAAAAATATTCGAAAGACCTTCATGACTTTTTGTATTATAAGTTTGGTGAAGGCTATAATCCAAAAGATCAAGTTCAAGATGCCTTTATAAAGCTTTGGGAAAATTGTAGCAAGGTAACACCTAATAAAACAAAGTCCTTTTTATTTACTGTAGCCAATAATTTAACTCTAAATCTAACTGCACACAAAAAGGTTGTTTTAAAATATCAGCAGGAAAAACCAAAACATTACACCAACGAGAACCCTCAGTTTATTTTAGAAGGTGATGAGTATATGCAGAAATTACAAAATGCTCTAGGTAATTTATCTGAAGCGCAACGAACCGCTTTTATGCTAAATCGTGTTGAGGGCAAAAAACATAAAGAGATTGCTGAGCTATTAGGTATTTCGCAAAAAGCAGTAGAAAAAAGAATATATGGTGCTTTAAAAAAGTTAAGAGAAGATATTGATGGAATATAGTTAGTACTCAGTCACAGTTTGCAGTCTCAGTTGTATTTTTTTTAATGTTTACTCAGAATTAAGACTGAAAACTAAAATTTTAAAAAAGAGGTAGGAGTTTTTTAATACAGTTTGTTATATAGTTGAATTAATAAAGAATGAATCGAGAAGAATTAATAAAAAAATGGTTAGATAACGACCTTAGTTCTGAAGAGTTAAAGGCATTTAATGCCTTAGACGATGCTCAAGAACTCAACAAATTGTCTAACAGCATGAAAGCTTTTAAAGCTCCTGAGTATGACACATTAGAAGTTTTTGAAAGCATTAAAAACACTTTGTCTTCTTCTCAAACAAAACTTACAATCAATTGGACTAAACAGCTTCTACGTATTGCTGCTATTTTTGTAATTGGCTTTAGTCTTTATTATTATATCACAACCCTTAACACAAACATTTCAACCTCTATAGCAGAAAAAACTTCGGTTGAACTGCCAGACGCTTCGTTAGTAACTATTAATGCGCTAACAGACATTTCGTTCAATAAGAAAAAATGGGCTAAAAAACGATCTGTGAAACTTAATGGTGAAGCTTATTTTAAGGTTGCCAAAGGTGCTAAATTTGATGTTGAAACACCAAGTGGGATTGTTTCAGTTTTAGGAACGCAATTTAACGTAAAGTATCGCAATAACTTATTCGAGGTGGTCTGTTATGAAGGCTCTGTGAATGTAAATTACAATTCAAAAAATACAATATTAAAACCAGGAGACTCTTTTTTATTACTTGATGGGAAAATTATTGCAACCGAAAAAGAAAACACCAAAAATCCGTCTTGGATAAATAACCAGAGTTATTTTAAAAGTATGCCTTTAAGTTATGTGCTTAATGAGTTTGAAAGGCAATACAACGTTACAGTAGAGTCTCAACAAATAGATACAAAGCAAGTTTATACTGGAAGTTTTGTGCATGACAATATAGAACTTGCTTTAAAATCTATAACTTTACCTTTAAACATAAAGTTTAGTAAAAAAGACGCATCAACAATTGTATTGATAAGTGAATAAAACCACACTTGTTTACCTTACTTTTTTCATCTTCTTTTCTGTTAGTTTTAGTTTTCATGCACAAACAAAACAAAAAGAAACCCAATCACTTGTGTCTATTTTAAAAGCTGTTGAATCTCAATATGAGATAACCTTTTCTTTTGCAGACCAAAACATTAGAGGCAAGCAATTGTACCCTCCGCCAAAAAATCTATCTATTTCTGAAGTATTGTGGTATTTAGAAGAACAAACTGGTTTACAGTTTACCTTTATAAACGAAACTTCTGTAGTTATAAGGGTAAATACACAGAATGATAGTATGTCTATGCAATTGTTAGAAGAAGTTACTGTTTCCAACTATCTAACCAGAGGAATTACTCTAAAAACCAATGGTACAACTCAGATTAAACCTCAAGCTTTTGGCATTTTACCAGGGCTTATAGAACCTGATGTACTACAAACCATACAAGCGCTTCCTGCCATACAGAGTTCAGATGAACGCATTTCTAACTTAAATGTAAGAGGTGGTACTAACGACCAAAACTTAATTCTTTGGGATGGTATAAAAATGTATCAATCAGGGCATTTTTTTGGACTCATTTCAGCATTCAATCCATATCTCACCAAAGATGTTATTGTGGCAAAAAATGGGTCCAGTGCTGCTTATGGCGATGGCGTTTCGAGCGTGATTGATATGCGCTCATCAAACCAAATTGAACTTAGCGATAATTACGGTTTAGGGCTTAATTTAATTAATACAGATGCTTATTACAAAGGCAAGATTAACAATAAGATGGGATTACAACTGTCTGCAAGACGCTCTATAACAGATTTTATAACTACACCTACTTATGATGAATATTTTAAGCGTATTTTTCAAGACACAGACTTAACAAATTCCAATACCATTTCGCAAAACGAAAGTTTTTATTTTTATGATGCTTCGGTAAAACTATTATATAATATATCTGAAAAAGAAGATATTCACCTTAATGCACTTAGTATTTATAATGATTTAAATTATGATGAAACATCAAGAATAAATGATTTAAACGAAGATTTAAACAGCAAGCTAACGCAACGTAATTTGGCTTTGGGAATAACTTACAACAAATCTTGGAGTCAAAACGTATCGACTACAGCACAGATATATTTATCTAATTATAACTTAGATGCGACAAATTTTAACGCAAATAGAAATCAGCGTTTAATTCAAGAAAATGATGTGCTGGATACTGGTCTAAAACTTCACATTACCTACAAACCTGATGAGACCATCAATTATTTTGGTGGTTACCAATTTTTGGAAGTAGGTGTAAGTAATTTAGAAGATGTTAATAATCCTGAATTTAGACGTTTGGAAAAACAAGTTCTTAGAACACATTCCATTTTTAACGAAATTGGTTTCAGCTCTCAATCAAAGCAAACAAATGCGAGAATAGGTATTCGCACCAATTATATTGAAAAATTTTCTGAGATATATTTCGAGCCCAGATTTAGTTTTAGTCAACGATTTTTGTCCAATTTTAGAATAGAATTATTAGGCGAATTAAAAAGTCAAACCACCTCACAGATTATCGACTTACAAAATGACTTTTTGGGTGTTGAAAAACGTCGTTGGGTTGTATCTAACAATGATGATATTCCAATCATAAAAAGCAAACAATTTTCAGCTGGTCTGCATTACAACAAAAATAAACTTTTAATTAGTGCCGAAGCTTATGTTAAGAAAGTAAATGGCATAACCACAAGAAGCCAAGGATTCCAAAACCAATATCAATTTATTAACGCTATTGGCAATTATCACATTAAAGGTTTAGATTTTTTAGTAAACAAACAAATAGCAAACTTAAGCTCTTGGCTAAGTTACTCTTTAAGTAAAAACAGCTATACTTTTGAAGATTTGAATTTTGGAAACGAGTTCCCAAACAATGCAGATATAAGACATTCCATAAAATTTGGCAGCAGTCTTACCTATAACAATCTTAAACTTGCTATTGGAATTAATTGGAGAACAGGAAAACCGTTTACAGAGCCAAACGAAAACAATCCTGTTACTGGTAGTTTTATAAATTATGGATTACCTAACAACGAAAATATTGGATATTATTTAAGAGCAGATGTGTCTGCTATTTATAATTTTAAACTGAGTAATACCATTAATGCCTCAACTGGATTCTCATTGTGGAATGTAACTAACAACAAAAACATTATTAATACTTACTATACTATTAACGATAGCGAAAGCACAAATAAAATTGAGTTGGAGTCTCTTGGTATAACACCCAATTTTAGTTTTAGAGTTTATTTTTAAAGGTTTGCCAACAAACCCTTAAATGGTAAGGAAAGTACTTACAGGATTTATTTAAATTAATTTTCTCAAATTAAAATTTTTAATATAACAAATATGCAGATTTAAATATTGACTTTATGAAAAAAAACAGCTAACTTAGTTTAACGCCTGATAAGTCATTAAAACTACATTATAACATTAAACGAAATCCAAAATTTACTTCTCGTTTATTAATCTATAAATTAAAATTGCAGTACGTTTTGTGAGTGCTTCGATGGTATTTAAATTAACTGTTTCTTCTGGAGTATGAGCACCATTTCCCATAGTACCCAAACCATCAAGACAATTAACATACTCAGCCACAAATGAGACATCAGCAGCACCACGTCTACCAGGATCGTAAGCTTCAACTTCACCTTGTTTTAAATCTAAACTCACTTGGTTTAAAGTCTTTAATAAATTGTTGTTGCCCTCTGTTGGTTGCATTGCTGGATAGCTATCAATAAAGGTTATTTCAGCTGATGTTTGAGGTAAGTTATTACTAGCAATCTCGCGCATTTTAGCTCTAGCATTTTCCTTTTGCTCTTCTGAAATAAAACGAAGTCCACCATAAACCACAGCTGTTTGTGCTACAACATTACTTTTTCCAAACACATCGCCTCTGCTTAGCTGCTGGTCGTAATTCATTTGTGTACCACCAATAATGATTCCTGGATTAAAGGTGAGGTATTCTTCTCCCTTTACTTTGTTATAAAATTCGTTAAGAATTCTGGATATTTCAAAAATGGCTCCAGCTCCTGTTCTATCACTAAAAATACCTGAAGAGTGTGCACGTTTTCCTGTAACCTCAACTTTCCAATCTGATGAACCACGACGAGCCACAGTTGCATAATTAAATCCTGTTGAAGTTTCAAAACCTAAGGCAATATCGCTTCGTTTGCCAGCATCAATAAGATGTTTTCTACTAATGGCTAATGGTTTTCCTGTTGCCTCTTCATCACCTGTAAAAGCTGCGATAATCTGCGCATCTTTTAGCAAGCCATTATCTGCAAGTGCTTTTAAAGCGTACAACATAATCACATTGCCTCCTTTCATATCATTACCTCCTGGAGCATGTGCAATACTATCGTTAACCATTTTAAATCCCTGAAAAGGACTATCAGCCTCAAAAACCGTATCCAGATGACCAATTAGCAAGAGCTTCTTTCCTTTATTTCCAGAGGTTTCTGCAAATAAATGACCTGAACGGTTAACCTCAGACATGTCGTACCAATTGGTTGTAAAACCAATATTTTTAAAAGCTTCACCAAAAACATCGCCTACTTTTTTAACGCCTTCATGATTCATGGTGCCACTATTAATGTTTACCACATCTTTTAAAAACTGAATAGCTTCAGCATTATTAGCCTCAATGGTTCTAAGGATTTTCTTTTCGGTTCTAGTTAGTTTTTGTGCCGAAATGGAAATTGTACAAAACAGTAAAAGCAAGGTTACAACCTTAAATATAGGTAGTGATTTCATTATAAAAAATTATTTTGATTCTTGATAAACAAGAATTACAATTAGTCTCTAATTAATGGCAGTGTTGAGCAACGCAACAAACCTTCTTGCTTGGCAATTTCGGCATAAGGTACTTCTTCTACTGTAAAGCCTTGTTCACGAAGCCAAGTGTTTAAGCGTGTAAAGTTTTGCTCTGAAATAATGACGTTCTCAGATATTGAAAAAATATTACTATTCATGTTGTACATTTCTTCTTTACTAATTTCAAAAACATTGTCTTTCCCAAAGAAATTTATTAACCATTCATATTCGCTTTCATCTAAAAATCCATTTTTATGAATGATGGCTTTATCTGTACCTATAGGTTGAAAACAGCAATCAAGATGCAAGGCATTATCCATAGGATTGACTTGCGATTTACGTAAATTAAAACTCTTTACTGTTTTATTCGGAAACAATTCTGTAATATAAGCTACGCCTTTCATGTTGGTTCGTGCCACAATATAATCGGCATAATCTGCTTCGCGATAGGTGCCTATAAAAATATGGTCATTCCACACCATAACATCGCCTCCTTCTATGTGAGCTTCTTCAGGTGGACGCATTACTTTTTTAGGGTCTATTTGATCTATAACATATTGTATAGCGTCAATTTCTTCTTCTCTATCTGGAAGAATATTAGCTTTAAAAAATATGTCATCAATTACAAAACCAATGTCTCTTGAAAATATCTGATTACAATCTTTAATGATATCTGGTCTATAAACTTTTACATCATACTTTTTAAAAACATTAGCGACAGCTTCCATTTCTTTAACCATATCTTCTTCAACAGGATAGGTTCCTGCTTTAATATGCTCTAAAGATTTAGGGTCATAAGCTTGCTCCACAGTTGGAGTTGGCCCATTACTTATAGCTGTACCAAGAATAACTGCGCGTAAACGTGATGTTTCGTTTTTTATGTTAAGTTTTATCATATTGTAACAAATATAAAAAAGCTCCATAAAATATTATGAAGCTTTTAAATTATGTAATTATAATTTATCGTTTATTCATTGGTTTGAAAGCTCTTAGAGTTTCACCAATATACAATTGCCTTGGTCTACCAATTGGTTCTTTGCGTAAACGCATTTCGCGCCATTGGGCAATCCATCCTGGTAAACGACCTAAAGCAAACATTACAGTAAACATGTCTGTTGGAATTCCCATGGCTCTGTAAATAATACCTGAATAAAAATCGACATTTGGATATAGTTTTCTATCAACAAAGTAAGGATCGTTTAGTGCTTCTTGCTCTAATCCTTTTGCAATGTCAAGAATTGGATCTTCAACACCTAATTGATCAAGAACCTCGTCTGCTGCTTTTTTAATGATTTTTGCTCTTGGATCGAAGTTTTTATATACTCTATGACCAAAGCCCATTAAACGGAAAGGATCATTTTTATCTTTAGCTTTTGCCATATACTTTTTAGTATCTCCTCCATCTGCTTTAATGGCTTCCAGCATTTCAAGAACAGCTTGGTTAGCTCCTCCATGAAGTGGTCCCCAAAGTGCTGAGATTCCTGCAGATAAAGAAGCGAATAATCCAGCATGAGAAGATCCAGTAATTCTAACAGTAGATGTTGAACAATTTTGTTCGTGATCTGCATGGAGTATCAATAACTTATCCAAAGCGTCAATAACAACAGGATTTAATATGTATTCTTCATTGGGTTGTTTGAACATCATTTTTAGAATATTTTCTACATATCCTAAATTTTTATCTCCATAATCTAAAGGCAAGCCTTGTTTTTTTCTATGTGTCCAAGCCACTAATACTGGAAACTTACCAAGAATTTTAACAATGGCTTTATACATGTCTTCTTCTGAATTAACATTTACTGAAGAAGGATTGAATGCTGTTAAAGCACTTGTTAATGATGCAATAACACCCATTGGATGTGCAGATTTTGGGAATGCATCAACTATTTTACGAACATCTTCATCTACAACAGATTGAGCCTTGATATCTGCATGAAATTTATCGTGTTGTTCTTTTGTTGGTAACTCTCCAAAAATTAATAGATAAGCAACTTCTAGAAAGTCTGCTTTTTCTGCAAGCTCTTCAATGGAGTAGCCTCTATATCTTAATATTCCTTTTTCACCATCTAAAAATGTAATAGCACTCTCACAAGATCCTGTATTTTTATATCCTGAATCTAAAGTAATGACACCTTTTGTATCACTTCTTAAGTTACTTATATCTATTGCAACTTCATTTTCGGTTCCAGTGATTAAAGGAAATTCATGTTTTTGACCATTAATTTCTAACGTAGCAATTTTTGACATATTTATATGTAAATTTTAGTTGAATTTATTACTTGTAGCAATAGCACAAAAATACGAAATATCTCACGATTTTTAAAGGATGTAACAAAGGTTTTTGTAATACCATAATATAAAAAATATATACGTTAAAAAACCTTTAAAAAAACTGACTTGTTAATGAAAACCGACTAGCTAACTTTGTTTTTAATTTTATTCCTATATTCATACTAAACTAACACACAAACTATGAACCGTTTAAATCTTCAGGTATTTATTTTATTCTTTTTTATATCATTTTGCGATGCACAAATTATTTTAAATGCTGAGAGCTTGAGAGTAAGCATGTTAAAAGATAAAGAAAATTGGGCAGGAAATGCAGGAGTTAGTTTTAGTTATATAAAAAATACTGACGAGATTTTTAATATAGCAACCAATGTTGCTGTAGGTTATAATGGTGGTGAGAACCTTTGGATGATAATTAGTAATATAAATTTTAACAAAAGTGGTGGAGAATCTTTTGCAAATTCTGGTGTACAACATTTAAGGTACAATCGTGAAATTACAAGTCAAGTAGCATTTGAAACTTTTGTTCAAGGTCAATATGACAAAATATACAAAGTTGATTTTAGAGGATTGGCTGGAGCTGGAGCAAGATTTAAACTTACCAAACCAAGAGTTAAAAACGATTCTATAGTTGAAAAAAGCAGAATTTACTTTGGGACATTATTAATGTATGAATATGAAAAAGTCTCTGAGATAGATATGTCTGTAACAAATAAAGATTTTAGAAGTAGCAACTACTTGAGTTTTTCGCTAAATCCAACAAACAATTTTTCTGTAATAAGTACAACTTATTATCAGCCAAGAGTAGATTTATTAAAAGATTATAGATTATCAAGCGTTATTGATTTAACTTTTGGGTTTTCGTCAAATAGCGATGATGAAAATAAAAGTTTTTGGGATAATTTAACTTTTAATATGGCTTTTAGCTACAACTACGATGCAGTCCCTGTAACTTCTGTTCCAAAAACTCAATACAGTTTAACCAATGGTTTGAGGTATAATTTTTAAACCTTTAGTTAACTTTAAAAGCTTTTTCTTGAGGATAATAGGCAATTGTACCAAGTTCCTCTTCAATACGTAATAACTGGTTATATTTTGCCATTCTATCACTACGTGAAGCTGAACCAGTTTTAATTTGCCCTGTATTTAATGCAACAGCTAAATCTGCAATGGTATTATCTTCTGTCTCGCCAGAACGATGTGACATTACTGAAGTGTAGCCAGCATTATGAGCCATATTTACAGCAGCAATGGTTTCTGTTAGCGTACCAATTTGGTTGACTTTGATCAATATTGAATTAGCAATTCCGTTTTCGATACCACGAGAAAGACGCTCAACATTGGTTACAAATAAATCGTCTCCAACTAATTGTACTTTATGTCCTATTTTTTCTGTTAAGTATTTCCAACCTTCCCAATCGTTTTCGTCCATTCCGTCTTCAATAGAAATAATTGGATATTTTTCGCAAAGCTCAGCTAAATAATTGGCTTGCTCTTCACTTGTTCTCACACTTCCTTTATCGCCTTCAAACTTTGTATAATCGTATTTTCCATTGATATAAAACTCTGCAGAAGCACAATCTAAAGCAATCATAACCTCGTCACCTAATTTATAGCCAGCTTTTGCAACAGCTTTGGCGATGGTATCTAACGCATCTTCAGTGCCTTCTAAAGTTGGTGCAAAGCCACCTTCGTCTCCTACAGCTGTGCTTAAATTACGATCATGAAGAACTTTTTTAAGGTTGTGAAAAATCTCAGTACCCATTTGCATTGCATGTGTAAATTTTTTTGCTTTTACAGGCATAACCATAAATTCCTGAAATGCAATTGGTGCATCACTATGTGAGCCTCCATTTATAATATTCATCATTGGTACAGGAAGTGTATTGGCACTCACACCACCAACATATCTGTAAAGGGGCATGTTAAGTTCAGCTGCTGCTGCTTTTGCAGTTGCAAGTGAAACTCCTAAAATGGCATTTGCGCCAAGTTTTGATTTATTTGGTGTTCCATCTAAATCAATCATAGTTTGATCAATCAAGTTTTGTTCAAACACTGAAGCACCTAATAATTCTTGAGCTATAATAGTATTGACATTTTCTACCGCTTTTAAAACTCCTTTTCCCATAAAAGCTTTTCCACCATCACGTAACTCAACAGCTTCATGCTCGCCAGTTGAGGCTCCTGAAGGTACAGCAGCACGTCCTAAGAATCCGTTTTCTGTAATAACATCAACTTCTATGGTTGGATTACCTCTTGAATCTAAAATTTGTCGTGCGTGAATGTCAATTATTATGCTCATATTGGTGTGAATTAGTTTTTAAAATAATGTTCAAATTTAGCAAAATGTCTCACTATTACTATGAAATTTGGTTATAATTACCATAATTTTAATCGAAATCGTTTTAGTAAAATAAAAAAGGCAACAAGAATGATATTCTGTTGCCTTTTATGTATTAATTCGATTTTATATTTTCTATAAATTGATCAAATAAGTACCGAGAATCATGTGGTCCTGGGCTTGCCTCTGGATGGTATTGTACTGAAAAACAGTTTTTGTTTTTCATTTTTATTCCAGCAACTGTATTATCGTTTAAATGTATGTGAGTAATTTCTATATCAGGATGTGCTTCTGCTTCTTCTCTGTTTACCGCAAAGCCATGATTTTGAGAAGTAATTTCACCTTTTCCGGTTACTAAATTTTTTACAGGATGGTTAATTCCTCTGTGTCCATTGTGCATTTTATAAGTAGAAATACCATTTGCCAAAGCTATAACTTGATGTCCTAAGCAAATTCCGAATAAAGGTAAATCTCTCTTAATAATTTCTTTTGCAACTGCTTGTGCTTCAACTAATGGTTCTGGGTCTCCTGGACCATTAGATAGAAAATAACCATCAGGTTTAAATGCTTCTAAATCTTCAAATTTGGCATTATATGGAAATACTTTAATGTAGGCATCTCGTTTAGCTAAATTTTCAAGAATATTTCTTTTTATTCCAATATCTAATGCTGCTATTTTATAAGTAGCATTTTCGTTTCCATAGTAGTAAGGTTTTTTAGTAGATACCTTAGATGCTAGTTCTAAGCCTTCCATATTTGGAGTTTCGGCTAGTTGTTTTTTCAAGCCTTCTATATCATTCACTTCAGTAGAAATCACAGCGTTCATTGCTCCATGATCTCTAATATAGCTTACTAAAGCTCTTGTATCAACATCAGAAATTGCAAATAAATCATTTTTTTCTAAAAAAGATTTTAAAGAGTCATTGGCTGCATCTCTTGAATAATCGTAACTAAAATTTTTACAGATAAGCCCTGAGATTTTAATAGAGTTAGATTCTACTTCACTATCGTTTGTACCATAATTTCCAATATGTGCATTGGTGGTAACCATAAGTTGACCAAAATAAGATGGGTCTGTAAAAATTTCTTGGTATCCTGTCATTCCTGTATTAAAACAGACCTCACCAAATGCAGTACCTTCTTTGCTTATAGATTTTCCATAAAATATTGTTCCATCTGCCAAAAGAATCATGGCTTTTTTTCGATTTTGGTACTTCATATATTAAATCTGATTTTAGAAGTTTTCACTTTCGTGAGAACAAAGGTTTTGCAAAAATAATTTAAACAACTTAATTTTTAAAAATTATAAACAAAAAAAGGCGTTAATTAATTAACGCCTTTTGAACAATTTTTCTTTTTCATATTAATTTGAGAAACCAAATGTTAGTATTCGGTTTAAGTCTTGATCGTTTGAATAAGACAATTTGTTATCCTTTACATACTTTTCTGTAGCTTTAGCTTGTTGTGAAGACATTAATTCCAATATGCTTTTCTTTTTTACTCTAAAAGGTTTTATAAGATTATTTTCCATAATAAAATAAAACTCTTTTTGTATGTTTTTATCAGTAGACCTGTTTAGCATTGGGTTTGGTGAGCCCTTTACTAATTGAATTTTATAACCCTTAAGTAATAACATTCTTCCAGAATCGTAAATAACTTCAAAAACTCTATTTGAGCCATCGTAATAATAGTTTTTAAAAACTCGATTGTTTATAACAAACTTCTCGATATTATTAAAATTGAAAGTAAAAATGGAGTCTTCAGATATTTTAGACTCAAAAGTATTGCGTTCTATGTTCAGATTAATGTTTTTAAGTGAAAATTTTTGTGAATCGGAAGTGTGTATAACTGTAAAATTATTCCATTCTTTAAACAAATAAACTGATCCTTCAACTCCCTTTGCTGGATTAAAAAAAGTAGCACTTGGAGAGCCATATGAAGTTATTGAATTACCTACTTTACCAAAAACTCCAACTGCATTATTTTCAACATTATTATTAGTTTGTGCAATAATTATACTTGATAATAATAGCGCAATAATTAATATGGAATTTTTCATGGCTATAAATATTAATAAAAAAAACTTGCTTTGATTAATTGGAAATATCAAATTCTAATATTTTTCTTAAATCATCTTCATCTTTAAATGATAGATTATTTTGTTTAGCATAGGCAAGGAGTTTAGATTCTTCAAATTCAGGCAAATTTAAAGCTTTTAGTACTTTGCCTTTTGTTAGTTTAAAATAATGTATTCCTTTATCGTCTTTTATGTAATAAAACCATTTTCTTATCAAACGATCTCTTGACCTATTGAGCATTGGGTTTGCTGAACCTACAACTTCAACAATTTTAAATCCTTTAATAATTGAAAAGTCTTTACCTTCATAAATAATTTCATAAACTCTATTATCATCATTCCAATAATAATTTTTATAAGTTTTACCATTAATTTGAACTTTTTCTATATTATTAAAGCTAAATGTAAATAGTGAGTCTCCTTCTACTTTAGATACAAATGCATTTTGCTTAATATTCAAATTAATATTTCTTAATGCAAATCTTTGATTGTCCTCAGTATAAATAACTGCAAAGTTTGTCCATTCATCAAAAAGATATTCTGTACCATCAACTTTTCTTGGAGGATTAAAAAACGTCATTGTTCCGCCACCAACACCTGAACCACTTCCAATTTTCATTAAATTAGGAATTTCTCCAGCAGCACCTTTATTAACATCTTCAGAAATTTGAGCAAAAGATATGCTTGTTATAAAAAAGGATGCTAATATAAATATTCTATTCATAAGTAAATTTTTTATTTTTTTTATTTCCCGGTAAATGTAACAAAATATCAAAAAAAAGGGTAAACTTTGTCCAAAGTTTACCCTTAATAAAACGTTAAAATTGTTTTAATTTATTCTTCTTCGTTTGAAGCTTTAGTTTCAACTACTGGAGCAGCTGGTTTACTTCCACCTCTACGGCTTCTTCTTGTTGTTTTCTTAGGTTTTTTATCAGCATTATAAATTTCATTGTAATCTACAAGCTCTATCATTGCCATATCTGCGTTATCACCTAAACGATTACCAAGTTTAATGATTCTTGTATATCCTCCTGGACGATCACCAACCTTTGCAGCAACATCTCTAAATAGTTCAGCAACAGCTTCTTTTTTTCTTATTCTAGACATTACAATACGTCTATTGTGTGTTGTATCCTCTTTAGACTTTGTAATTAAAGGTTCAACAAATTGTTTTAACGCCTTTGCCTTAGCAACTGTTGTATTGATGCGCTTATGCTCAATTAAAGAACAAGCCATATTTGCCAACATTGACTTTCTATGAGCTGTTTTCTTTCCTAAGTGGTTTATTTTTTTTCCGTGTCTCATGACATTTTTTTTATCATCTTGCTACCAAATCCAGACTGTATGTCTGGAGAGCAAAATATGATTATTACTTAATTTTTGATTTACAAATTTTGATTTACGAATAAACTACTTGAAAAATCGTCACTCGCCAATCTAAGATCTTAAATCGTTAGTCTTTATCTAATTTATATTTGCTTAAATCCATTCCAAAATTTAGGCCTTTAACGTTTACAAGTTCTTCAAGCTCAGTTAAAGATTTCTTACCAAAATTTCTGAATTTCATTAAATCATTTTTGTTAAATGACACTAAATCTCCAAGTGTATCAACTTCTGCTGCTTTTAAACAGTTAAGTGCACGTACAGAAAGATCCATATCAACAAGCTTAGTCTTTAACAATTGACGCATGTGAAGCGATTCTTCATCATAAGTTTCAGTTTGCGCAATTTCATCAGCTTCAAGAGTAATGCGCTCATCAGAGAATAACATGAAGTGGTGAATTAATATTTTTGCAGCTTCTGTAAGTGCGTCTTGAGGGTTGATAGAACCGTCTGTCATGATTTCGAAAACTAATTTTTCGTAATCTGTTTTTTGTTCTACACGAAAGTTCTCAACACTATACTTTACATTTTTTATTGGAGTGTAAATTGAATCTGTAAAGATAGTTCCCATTGGTGCTGTAGCTTTTGTGTTTTCTTCAGCTGGAACATAACCTCTACCTTTTTCAATTGTGATTTCCATATTGATACTTACTTTAGGATCTAAATTACAGATAACTTGCTCTGAATTTAAGATTTGGAATCCAGAAATAAATTTCTGAAAATCTCCTGCTGTAATTTGGTCTTGGCCAGAGATTGAAATAGAAACAGATTCATTGTCTATTTCATCTATTTGACGCTTAAAGCGTACTTGCTTTAAGTTAAGAATCATTTCAGTTACATCTTCAACCACGCCAGCAATTGTAGAAAATTCATGCTCTACACCTTCTATTCTAACAGATGTAATAGCAAATCCTTCTAAAGAAGAAAGTAATACTCTTCTTAGAGCGTTTCCTACTGTTAATCCATAACCAGGTTCTAAAGGTCTAAATTCGAATTTACCTTCAAAATCTGTTGAATCAATCATGATTACTTTGTCGGGCTTCTGAAAATTTAATATTGCCATGTTTTTTCTTCGTTTTGATTGTTATTTAGTTGCGCGATTTAAAAGTTTGAAGAAGACCAATAAATCCTTTGGCTAAATACCAATATTAGTATTTATTATTTAGAATATAATTCGACGATGAATTGCTCGTTGATGTTTTCAGGAATCTGAACTCTTGCTGGAACAGAAACATAAGTTCCAGATTTTGTATCATTGTTCCAAGTAATCCATTCGTAAACATTGCTTGATGATGCTAATGATTTCTCGATTGCTTCTAATGATTTAGATTTTTCTCTTACTGCAACAACATCGCCAGCTTTCAATTGATAAGAAGGAATGTTTACAATTTCGCCATTTACTGTGATGTGTCTATGAGATACCAATTGACGAGCACCATTTCTTGAAGGCGAAATTCCCATTCTGTAAACTACGTTATCCAATCTGGATTCGCAAAGTTGTAACAATACTTCACCTGTAATTCCAGGAGCAGCAGTTGCTTTTTTAAACATGTTTCTAAATTGACGCTCTAAAACACCATACGTGTACTTAGCTTTTTGCTTTTCCATCAATTGGGTAGCGTATTCAGATTTTTTTCCTCGACGCTTGTTAGCGCCATGTTGACCTGGTGGATAATTTCTTTTTTCAAAAGATTTATCTTCACCATAAATTGCTTCGCCAAATTTACGAGCGATTTTTGTTTTAGGACCAGTATATCTTGCCATTGTTAAATTTGTTATGAGAGCAACTATGAATTAAGGTCTTAATCTTATCCTTCGATAGCTGTTAACCTCTCGTTAATACTTGTTTTTTAAAATTTACGATTTATGATTGACGAACTGCGATTTTTAATTTCTAAAATCGAAGTCGTAATTCTAAAATTGATTAAACTCTTCTACGTTTTGGAGGGCGACATCCATTGTGTGGTGCTGGAGTAACATCAATAATTTCTGTCACTTCAATACCTCCATTGTGTATAGACCTGATTGCAGATTCTCTACCATTACCTGGACCTTTTACAAAACACTTAACTTTTTTCAATCCAGCCTCTTTAGCTACATTTACTGCATCTTCTGCTGCTAATTGAGCTGCGTAAGGCGTGTTCTTTTTTGAGCCTCTAAATCCCATTTTACCAGCTGAAGACCATGCTACTACATCACCTTTCTTATTGGTTAATGAGATAATAATATTGTTGAAAGAAGCATTAATGTGCGCTTCTCCAATTGCATCTACAATAACTTTGCGTTTTTTTGTACTACCTTTTGCCATATGCTTTTTAGTTTTCAGTTTTAGTTTATAGTCGCTAGAATCCTAAACCTTTAAAATTTCAAACAGATTCCTTCCAACGTCTAAAGACTAAAGACTAAATTTTTAATTATTATTTGGTTGCTTTTTTCTTGTTAGCAACAGTTTTTCTTCTTCCTTTTCTGGTTCTCGAGTTGTTTTTAGTACGTTGACCACGTAATGGAAGTCCAGCTCTGTGACGAATACCTCTGTAACAGCCAATATCCATTAATCTCTTAATGTTTAATTGTATCTCAGAGCGTAATTCTCCTTCAATAGTAAACTTACTCACAGCATCACGTATGTTACTGATGTCATCATCAGACCAATCTGAAACAACTTTGCTTTCGTCTACTTTTGCAATTTCTAAAATTTCCTTTGCTCTACTTTTACCTATTCCATAGATATAAGTTAAAGAGATTACACCTCTTTTTTGTTTTGGTATGTCTACACCTGCAATTCTAGCCATAATTAACCTTGTCTTTGTTTGAATCTAGGATTCTTTTTGTTGATTACGTAAAGTCTTCCTTTTCTGCGCACGATTTTACAATCTGCACTTCTTTTTTTAACTGATGCTCTAACTTTCATCTGTTTATTAGTATCTATAAGTTATTCTTGCCTTAGATAAATCGTAAGGACTCATTTCTAATTTTACTTTATCTCCTGGTAACAATTTTATATAATGCATACGCATTTTACCAGAGATATGTGCAGTCACAATGTGACCATTTTCTAATTCAACACGAAACATCGCATTTGATAATGCTTCTATTATTGTTCCGTCTTGTTCTATTGCTGCTTGCTTTGCCATAGTATAAGTCTATGTTTTATCCTTTTCTGTTTTTACCAGTTTTCATCAAGCCATCATAGTGTTTATTCAACAAGTATGAATTTACTTGTTGCATTGTATCAATTGCAACTCCAACCATAATTAGTAATGATGTACCACCAAAGAATAATGCCCAACCTTGTTGAACGTTCATAAGTTTTACAATAAATGCAGGGAACACTGCAATTAAAGCCAAGAATATTGAACCAGGTAATGTTATTTGCGACATTATTTTATCTAAATACTCAGATGTTTCTGTTCCTGGTCTAATACCTGGAATAAAACCACCACTACGTTTAAGATCATCTGCCATTTTATTTGTAGGAACAGTGATTGCTGTATAGAAATATGTAAATATGATAATCAATATCGCAAACACTACATTGTACCATAAACCAAATATGTCTGAAAACTGTGTTTGAAGCCATTGTCCAACAGTTGAATCTTTCATAAAATCCATACCTCCAATTAATCCTGGCACAAACATAATGGCTTGAGCAAAGATAATTGGCATTACTCCTGAAGCATTAAGCTTTAAAGGAATATATTGTCTTGATCCAAATACGTTTTTCTCATAACCACCTGAAGCAGTTCTTCTAGCATACTGTACAGCGATTTTACGCACAGCCATAACTAACATTATCGATAAAAGTATAATCACCAACCAGATAACCAATTCTATTAGTATCATAATTAATCCACCATTAGATTCAGTTACTCTAGCAACATACTCTTGTATGAAAGCTTGAGGCATTGTTGCAATAATACCTACCATAATTAATAATGAGATACCATTACCAATACCCTTGTCGGTAATTTTTTCACCAAGCCACATTGCAAAAATACAGCCTGTAACTAAAATGACTATAGAAGAGAAATAAAATAAACCTCCTTGACCTAACAAAAATGCTTCTTGCGGAATTCCTAAAGAAGGTAAGCTCACTAAGTATCCTGGAGCTTGTACCAAACAGATTGCTATGGTTAACCATCGTGTAATCTGAGTGATTTTCTTTTGTCCACTAGCTCCTTCTTTTTGTAGTTTTTGTAAATAAGGAATTGCAATTCCCATTAATTGTACTACAATTGACGCCGAAATATAAGGCATAATACCTAAGGCAAATACAGATGCATTTGCAAAAGCACCACCTGTAAAGGCATTAAGTAAACCTAAAAGTCCTTGTTGAGTATTCTCATCAATTACTCCTAATTTACTTGCATCAATACCAGGAAGAACAACTTGCGCTCCAAAGCGATACACTAAAAGCATTCCTAAAGTAAGAATGATTCTGTCTTTTAGCTCAGTTATTTTCCAAACATTTTTTAAAGTTTCTATTAATTTCATTGTCTAGTTGGGTTCTTATAAAGTTACAGCTTCTCCTCCGGCAGCTTCAATAGCAGCTTTTGCTGAAGCGGTAAATTTATGAGCTGTTACAGTTAATTTAGATTTTAATTCGCCACGTCCTAAAATTTTAACAAGATCGTTTTTACTTGCTAAACGAAGTGCAACCATTGTTTCTAAATCAATTGAATCTTTAATTTTCTTTTCGTCAACCATTTGTTGTAAAGTATCTAGGTTTACACCTTGATATTCTTTACGGTTAATGTTTGTAAATCCAAACTTAGGCACACGTCTTTGAAGTGGCATTTGACCACCTTCAAAACCAAGTTTTTTAGAATAACCTGAACGAGATTTAGCTCCTTTGTGACCACGTGTAGCAGTACCACCTTTACCTGAACCTTGCCCACGGCCTACTCTTTTTCCTTGATTTCGTACAGAACCTTCTGCTGGTTGTAAATTACTTAAGTCCATTATATTTTATTATTTTGTTTAATCTGTTTGATTTATTTAATTAAATAGGCCAGATTGAATTCGCTATATATTATTAAATAAAACTCAAAAAGATTTATTTAGCTCATTTCTTCAACAGAAACTAAATGTTTAACTTTATTAACCATACCAAGGATATTTGGCGTGGCATTATGCTCTACAGTTTGTCCAATCTTTTTTAAACCAAGTGCTTCTAAAATTAACTTTTGGTTTTTAGTACGATTGATCGCACTTTTTTGTTTTGTTACTTTTATCTTAGCCATCGTATCCTTAATTATCCGTTAAATACTTTATCTAAAGAAATTCCTCTATCCTTTGCAATTGTTTTTGCGTTTCTTAATTGTAATAGAGCATCAAAAGTTGCTTTTACCACATTATGAGGGTTAGATGATCCCTGAGATTTTGATAATACATCATGCACTCCAACTGCTTCAAGTACTGTTCTTACAGCACCACCAGCAATTACTCCTGTACCAGGAGCTGCAGGAATGATGTTTACTCTTGCTCCACCAAATTTTCCTTTTTGTTCGTGTGGTAATGTACTTTTAACCAATGGGATACGAACTAAGTTTTTCTTAGCGTCTTCAACAGCTTTTGCAATCGCACTAGCTACGTCTTTAGATTTTCCTAAACCATGTCCTACAACACCAGCTTCGTCTCCTACAACTACAATAGCCGAAAAACCAAATGCACGACCTCCTTTTGTTACTTTAGTAACTCTTTGTACGCCAACCAAACGGTCTTTAAGATCTAATCCACTTGGTTTTACTAATTCAGCGCTTTTATATTTTTGATACATAATTTCTTAGAATTTAAGTCCTGCTTCTCTAGCTCCTTCAGCTAATGATTTTACTCTACCATGATATAAATATCCACCTCTATCGAATGAGATAGTTTCTACACCAGCTTTTATAGCTTTTTCAGCTAAAGCTTTACCAACTAAAGCAGCTTTTTCGGTTTTATTTCCTTTTGCAGCAGCAATTTCTTTGTCTCTTGATGAAGCAGCACTAATAGTTTTACCATTTACATCATCAATTATTTGAGCATAAATTTCTTTGTTGCTTCTAAAAACAGATAACCTTGGTCTTGCTTCTGTACCAGAAACAATCTTGCGTATTCTGTTTTGTATCCTTTGTCTTCTTTCGTTCTTTGTTAATGCCATAACTCAATTATTAAGCTGATTTACCTGCTTTTCTTCTTAATTCTTCACCAACAAACTTAATTCCTTTTCCTTTGTAAGGTTCTGGTTTACGGAAGCCACGGATTTTTGCAGCTACTTGACCAACTAATTGTTTGTCATGTGATGTTAATTTTACAATTGGGTTTTTACCTTTTTCTGAAATCGTTTCAACTTTAACTTCTGGAGCTAAGTCTAAAATGATATTGTGAGAAAACCCTAAAGCTAAATCTAATTTTTGTCCTTGATTACTAGCTCTGTATCCAACACCAACTAACTCTAATTCTTTGGTCCAGCCTTTTGACACACCTTGAATCATGTTATTTAATAATGCTCTATACAGACCATGTTTAGCTTTTTGATCTTTATTATCAGAAGAGCGAGCAACCATTACATTACCACCTTCAACTTTAATGCTTACAGCATCAAAATTTTGAGTTAACTCTCCTAATTTACCTTTAACAGTTACGACATTATCTTTAACATCTACTGTTACGCCTTCTGGAATGGCTACTGGATTATTTCCTATTCTTGACATTTCTTATCGGCTTTTTATTAGTAAACGTAACATAAAACTTCGCCTCCAACATTTTCTTTTTGAGCTTGTTTTGCAGTCATAACACCATGAGATGTTGAAACGATTGCAATACCAAGACCGTTAAGAATACGAGGAAGTTCGTTTGAACCTGCGTACTTACGTAGACCTGGTTTACTTATTCTTTGAATTTTCTTTATTACAGGCTCTTTTGTTTCTTTTGTGTACTTTAAAGCTATCTTAATAGTTCCTTGTACTGAAGAATCGTCAAACTTGTAACTTAAAATATATCCTTGTTCGAATAATATTTTAGTGATTTCTTTCTTTAAATTAGATGCAGGGATTTCTACCACTCTGTGATTGGCACGCACTGCGTTTCTAATTCTTGTTAAATAATCCGCAATAGGATCTGTATTCATATGTATTAATTTGCGGTAGTGGTTTTCGAAATTTTATATCGAACCTTATACCAATTTATAATTCTTGTTTTGCTTACCAGCTTGCTTTTTTAACACCTGGAATTAAGCCTTGATTAGCCATTTCACGGAACGTTACACGCGAAATTCCAAAAGTTCTCATATAACCTCTTGGTCTTCCTGTTAGTTTGCAACGGTTGTGCATACGTACTGGAGAAGCGTTTTTAGGTAACTTTTGTAATGCTTCATAATCGCCTGCTTCTTTTAAAGCTTTACGTTTTTCAGCATATTTAGCTACTGATTTAGCTCTTTTTACCTCGCGGGCTTTCATTGATTCTTTAGCCATATCTTAGTTCTTTTGAAAAGGTAATCCTAATTCTGTTAATAATGATTTTGCTTCTTTATCTGTTTCTGCCGAGGTAACAAATGTAATGTCCATTCCAGAGATTCTGTTTACTTTATCAATATTAATCTCAGGAAATATAATTTGTTCAGTAATTCCTAGACTGTAGTTTCCTCTACCATCAAAGCCTGAAGCTTTAATACCGTTAAAATCTCTAACTCTTGGTAAAGCAGATGTTACTAAGCGATCTAAAAATTCGTACATTCTTTCACCACGTAAAGTTACTTTTGCGCCTATTGGCATTCCTTTACGTAATTTAAAAGATGCAACGTCTTTTTTTGATATTGTAGATACAGCTTTTTGCCCAGAAATTTTTGTCATCTCGTCTACTGCATAGTCGATTAACTTTTTATCTGCAACAGCAGCTCCAACACCTTGAGATATTACTATCTTTTTAAGTTTAGGAACTTGCATAATGTTCTGATATCCGAATTCTTCTGTAAGAGCAGACACTACTTTGTCTTTGTACTCTTGTTTTAGTCTTGGAGTATAAGCCATAACTATATTACTTCATTAGATTTTTTAGCGAATCTCACTTTCTTATCGCCTTCCATTCTGTATCCAACTCTAGTTGTCTCTCCTTTTGATGTTAACAACGATAAGTTAGAAATTTGAATAGCAGCTTCTTTTTCTACGATTCCTCCTTGAGGGTTTTGTGCACTTGGTTTCATGTGTTTTTTAACCATGTTCACACCTTCAACAATCGCTTTGTTCTTATCTTTTAATACTGTAAGCACCTTACCTTCAGTACCTTTATGGTCTCCAGCAATAACTTTTACAATATCTCCTGATTTTATTTTAAGCTTTCCCATCTTAATATTTTTTGCCTTAAAGCACTTCAGGTGCTAATGATACAATTTTCATGAACTGTTTGTCACGAAGTTCTCTTGCTACTGGTCCAAAAACACGTGTACCTCTCATTTCTCCTGCTGGATTTAAAAGTACACAAGCGTTATCATCAAATCTGATATATGAACCATCTGGTCTTCTAACTTCTTTAACTGTACGAACAACTACTGCTGTTGAAACAGCTCCTTTTTTTATGTTTCCGTTTGGCGTAGCATCTTTTACAGAAACAACAATTTTGTCACCTACTGATGCATATCTTCTTTTAGTGCCGCCTAGAACACGGATAGTTAAAACTTCCTTTGCCCCAGTATTATCGGCAACTTTTAATCTTGATTCTTGCTGTACCATAATTACTTAGCTCTTTCAATTATTTCTACTAATCTCCAACACTTAGATTTACTTAAAGGTCGTGTTTCCATGATTCTTACAGTATCTCCTTCGTTACAGTCGTTTGTTTCGTCGTGTGCAACGTATTTTTTCGTTTTCAACACGAATTTTCCATACATAGGATGTTTTACTTTTTTTACTTCAGAAACAACAATAGATTTTTCCATTTTGTTACTAGTAACTACTCCTATACGTTCTTTTCTTAAATTTCTTTTTTCCATCTTTAAGCAGAATACAATTATTGTACTTCTCTTTTAGTTAATTCCGTTGCTATTCTTGCCACCAAACGTCTAACAGTGCGTAACTGAATAGGGTTTTCAAGAGGTGATATTGCATGAGCCATTTTAAGGTCTGCATAACTCTTTTTTGTCTCACCAAGTTTTTCTTTTAACTCAGCTATAGATAGTTCTTTAATTTCTGATTGTTTCATAATATCAATAAATTAAGCTTCGAAGTCTCTAGCAATTACAAACTTCGTTTTAACAGGGAGTTTTTGAGCAGCCAAACGTAATGCTTCTTTTGCAATATCATGTGATACTCCTCCAATTTCAAATAACATTCTTCCCGGTTTCACTACAGCTACCCAATATTCTACGGCACCTTTACCTTTACCCATACGTACTTCTAAAGGTTTTTTAGTAATAGGCTTGTCTGGAAATATCTTAATCCATAACTGACCTTCTCTTTTCATATAACGAGTGGCCGCAATACGAGCTGCTTCAATTTGCCTTGAGGTTATAAAACATCCTGTTTCGTGGACAGATTTTATACCAAACATTCCATTTGAAAGTTGATGCCCTCTTTCGGCATTTCCTTTCATGCGACCTTTTTGTTGCTTACGGAATTTTGTTCTTTTAGGTTGTAACATTTTCTTTTCTCTTTAAAAAATTACTTTCTTCGACGAGGTTTTGCTGTACTACCAGCAGCTCCACGTCCACCTTTTGCTTGTTTTTTAGATAAGCCAACTAATGGAGAAAGTTCTCTTTTGCCATAAACTTCACCTTTCATAATCCACACTTTTACACCCAATCTACCATAAGTAGTGTGTGCTTCAACTAAAGCATAGTCAATGTCAGCTCTAAATGTAGATAAAGGAATTCTACCTTCTTTGTAGTGCTCGTTACGTGCCATTTCTGCTCCGTTTAAACGACCACTAATTTGAATTTTAATACCTTCTGCATTCATTCTCATTGTTGCCGCAATAGCCATTTTAATAGCTCTCTTATAAGAAATACGGTTTTCAATTTGACGAGCAACACTAGATGCTACTAAAAATGCATCTAATTCAGGTCTTTTAATTTCGAAGATATTTAACTGAACTTCTTTACCAGTAATCTTTTTAAGCTCTTCTTTTAACTTGTCTACCTCTTGTCCACCTTTTCCGATAATAATACCAGGTCTAGCAGTAGTGATAGTAACGGTTACAAGTTTAAGAGTTCTTTCGATGATTACTCTCGATACACTAGCTTTTGATAAACGAGCGTGTATGTACTTTCTGATTTTATCATCTTCAGCAAGCTTATCTCCATAATCATTTCCTCCATACCAGTTAGATTCCCATCCTCTGATAATTCCTAAACGATTTCCTATCGGATTTGTCTTTTGTCCCATATCTCTATCTTAGCTTTGTGTGTTATTTTTAGCTCCAAGCACAAGTGTTACGTGGTTGGATCTTTTTCTAATTCTGTGTGCACGACCTTGAGGTGCTGGACGTAATCTCTTTAACATAGATCCGCCATCAACTCTAATCTCTTTTACAAATAATTCAGCTTGTTCAATATCTGCATCTTCGTTTTTAGATTGCCAGTTTGCAACTGCAGACAATAACAATTTTTCTAAACGACGTGATGATTCTTTTTGACTGAATCTTAAAATATTAAGTGCCTTTTCTACCTTTTCACCTCTTACTAAATCGGCTACTAAGCGCATTTTTCTTGGTGACGTAGGACAGTTATTAAGCTTGGCAAAAGCAACTTGCTTTTTTTCTTCCTTAATAGCGTGTGCCATTTGTTTTTTACGACTTCCCATTGCTCTTATTTTTTACCTTTATTTTTAGCACCTGCATGTCCACGGAATGAACGTGTTGGTGAAAATTCTCCTAATTTATGACCTACCATGTTTTCGGTTACGTAAACAGGTACAAATTGTCTGCCATTATGTACTGCTATTGTTTGACCAACAAAGTCTGGAGTTATCATTGAGGCTCTTGACCAAGTTTTGATAACAGTTTTTTTGTTAGCTTCAACATTTTCAGCAACTTTCTTTTCTAATTTATAATGAACGTAAGGTCCTTTTTTTAATGATCTTGCCATGATTTATTATTTCTTTCTACGTTCAACAATATATTTATTACTTGCTTTAGTTTTAGAACGTGTTCTGTAACCTTTAGCTGGAATTCCTTTTCTAGAACGAGGGTGTCCTCCTGAAGCACGACCTTCACCACCACCCATTGGGTGATCGATTGGGTTCATTACTACTGGTCTTGTTCTTGGACGTCTTCCTAACCATCTTGTTCTACCTGCTTTACCAGACACTAACAATTGGTGATCTGAGTTAGATACAGCTCCAATAGTTGCCATACAAGTTGCAAGAATTAATCTTGTCTCTCCAGATGGTAATTTAACTGTTGCAAATTTACCATCTCTTGCCATTAATTGTGCAAATGCACCAGCACTACGAGCCATAACAGCTCCTTGACCTGGACGCAGTTCTATACAAGAAATAATTGTCCCTAAAGGTATTTCGCTAAGTGGCATTGAATTTCCAATTTCTGGAGCAACTCCACTTTCACCAGATACTACATTTTGTCCAACTTGAAGTCCATTTTGGGCAATGATGTAACGCTTTTCGCCATCTTGATAATTCAATAAAGCTATAAAAGCCGTTCTGTTCGGATCGTATTCGATTGTAGCAACTTGCGCAGGAATTCCTGCTTTATTACGTTTAAAATCGATAACTCGATACCTTTTCTTATGACCTCCACCTTTGTAGCGCATGGTCATTTTTCCTTGACTGTTTCTACCACCTGAACGTTTTTTCGGAGCTAACAAACTTTTCTCCGGCTTATCAGTAGTAATGGCGTCAAATCCGTTTACTACTCTAAAACGCTGTCCTGGTGTGATTGGTTTTAATTTTCTTACTGACATTGTTGTCTAATTACATATTAGCATATAAATCAATCGTTTCACCTTCCGCCAGCTGTACAATTGCTTTTTTAACAGCATTTGTTTTACCATGTTGAATACCAGTTTTTGTGTACTTGGTTTTTCTATCTGGACGGACATTTATAGTGCGAACTTTTTCAACAGAAACACCATAAGCAGCTTCTACTGCTTTTTTGATTTCTACCTTGTTCGCCTTAGTATTCACTTGAAAGCTAAAGCAATTGCGAAGCTCGCTTGCATTAGTTGCTTTTTCTGTGATTATTGGTTTAATTAAGATACTCATCTTGTTCCTTATTTACTTAAATTCGATTCAATTCCTTCTAAAGAGCTCTCTAAAAGCACTACTTGATTTGCATTTAAAATCTTGTAAGTACTTAATTCTGAACTTGTTATAACTTCAGACCCCTTTAAATTGCGTGACGACAAATATACATTATTATTTGACGCTCCCAACACAAATAAAGATTTTTTGTTTTCTAAGTCTAAAGCCTTTAAAACAGCTGTAAAATTTTTAGTTTTAGGAGCATCAAAATTGAAGTCTTCTAAAACTGTTATAGCCTTGTCACCTGCCTTAATTGATAGTGCTGATTTACGTGCTAAACGTTTCACATTTTTGTTTAATTTAAATCCGTAGTTTCTTGGTTTTGGGCCAAACATACGTCCACCACCTTTAAATACTCCAGACTTTATACTTCCTGCACGAGCAGTACCTGTACCTTTTTGCTTTTTAATCTTGCGTGTACTTCCAGAAATCTCACCTCTTTCTTTTGCTTTGTGAGTTCCTTGCCTTTGGTTTGCTAAGAATTGCTTAACATCCAGATATACTGCATGATTGTTAGGCTCAATTTCAAACACATCTTTTGAAAGGTCTACCTTTCTTCCTGTGTCTTTTCCGTTTACGTCTAAAACTGCTACCTTCATTATTTCTCTATTGTTACATAAGAGTTTTTGTGACCAGGAACACATCCTTTTACAACAAGTAGATTCTTTTCGGCAACTACTTTTAAAACTCTTAAATTTTCGACTTTCACTTTATCAGTTCCCATTCTTCCAGCCATTTTCATTCCTTTAAATACTCTTGCAGGATATGAAGCTGCTCCAATAGAACCTGGTGCTCTTAAACGGTTATGTTGACCGTGAGTAGATTGACCTACACCTCCAAAACCGTGACGTTTTACAACACCTTGAAACCCTTTACCTTTTGAAATTCCAGAGATATCTACAAATTCTCCTTCAATAAAGTGCTCTACAGTGATTGCATCACCTAATTTGTACTCCTTATCAAAACCTTTAAATTCTACGACTTTGCGTTTTACAGAAGTTCCTGCTTTTTTAGCGTGACCAAGGTCTGCTTTAGTAGCACTTTTTTCTGTCGCGTCATCGAAACCTAACTGAAGTGCAGAATAACCATCTACTTCTTCGGTTCTGACTTGGGTAACGATACATGGTCCAGCTTCGATTACTGTACATGGAATGTTTTTTCCATTTTCATCGAAAATGCTGGTCATACCGATTTTTTTTCCTATTAACCCAGACATATTTATTATTATTAATTATTACTTTTTATTTATTAAAATTCAAGGCTGAAAAAATACGTTTCAGCCTTGAATTGTATTTTTCCGTTTTTCCTTAACCATCGTTAAAGACATGTTTCTTTTTACTTACACCTTAATTTCTACTTCAACTCCACTTGGTAATTCTAGTTTCATTAAAGCATCAATTGTTTTTGAAGAAGACGAGTAAATGTCTAACAATCTCTTATAAGAGCTTAATTGGAATTGTTCTCTTGCCTTCTTGTTTACGTGAGGTGAACGCAATACAGTGAAAATTTTCTTGTGTGTTGGTAATGGAATTGGCCCAGTTACAACAGCTCCAGTACTTTTTACTGTTTTTACAATCTTATCAGCAGATTTATCTACCAAATTATGATCGTAAGACTTTAATTTTATTCTGATTTTTTGACTCATTTTCTTAGATTTTAAGCTTCTACACCTTTAGTTGCTTTAATAACTTCTTCAGATATGTTTGAAGGAGTTTCAGCATAGTGAGAAAATTCCATTGTTGATGTTGCACGTCCTGAAGACAATGTTCTTAATGTTGTAACATATCCAAACATTTCAGATAATGGTACGTGAGCTTTTACAGTTTTTGCTCCTGCTCTGTCTCCCATATCATTTACTTGTCCTCTACGACGGTTAAGATCTCCTACAATATCACCCATGTTTTCTTCAGGAGTGATTACCTCAAGTTTCATAATAGGCTCCATAATTACAGCTTTTGCAGCTTTTGCAGCAGCTTTAAATCCTAATTTTGCAGCTAATTCGAATGATAATTGATCAGAATCTACATCATGATAAGAACCATCTGTTAATGTTACTTTCATAGCATCAACTTCATAGCCTGCTAATGGACCATTAATCATAGCCATTTTAAATCCTTTTTCAATTGAAGGAATAAATTCTTTAGGAACGTTACCACCTTTAATCTCAGATACGAATTCAAGACCTTGTTTTCCTTCTTCAGCTGGTTCAAGTGTAAATACAATATCAGCGAATTTACCACGACCACCAGATTGTTTTTTGTAAACTTCTCTGTGCTCTGCTTTTCTTGTAATCGCTTCTTTGTATTCTACTTGTGGCTGTCCTTGGTTTACTTCTACCTTAAACTCACGTCTAAGACGATCAACAATAATATCCAAATGAAGCTCACCCATTCCAGAAATAATAGTCTGACCTGAAGCCTCGTCTGTTCTTACTGTGAATGTTGGGTCTTCTTCTGCTAATTTTGATAAAGCCATACCTAATTTATCAACATCAGCTTTTGTTTTAGGCTCTACAGCGATACCAATAACTGGGTCAGGGAAATTCATAGATTCCAATACAATTGGATTTTTCTCTGAGGTTAAGGTATCTCCAGTTTTAATATCTTTAAATCCTACTGCAGCTCCAATATCTCCAGCTTCAATATACTCAATTGCATTTTGTTTGTTAGCATGCATTTGGTATATACGTGAAATTCTTTCTTTATTGCCTGAACGTGTATTTAAAACGTAAGAACCTGCATCCAAACGACCTGAATATGCACGGAAAAATGCAAGACGACCAACATAAGGATCGGTTGCGATTTTAAATGCCAATGCCGAAAATGGTGCTTTTACGTCAGGTTTACGAGTTTCTTCTTGCTCTGTGTCAGGGTTTATACCTTTTATGTTATCTCTATCTAATGGAGAAGGCAAATAACGACAAACAGCATCTAACAAAAACTGAACGCCTTTATTTTTAAATGATGAACCACAAATCATTGGAATAATAGCCATATCCATTACTGCTGCACGCAAAGCTGCATGTATTTCGTCTTCAGTAATAGAGTCTTCATCGTCCATAAATTTCTCAAGAAGATTCTCATCATAAGTTGCTACTTCTTCAATAAGTAATGCTCTATATTTTTTTGCTTCAGCTTTTAACTCATCTGGAATTTCGATAACATCAAAAGTTGCACCTTGCGTTTCATCATGCCATACTATTGCACGGTTTTTTACCAAGTCTACAATTCCTTTAAAGTCAATTTCATCACCAATATTTAAAACAATTGGCACTGCATTAGACTTCAACATATCTTTAACTTGTTGGCAAACAGCCATAAAGTTAGCTCCTTGACGATCCATTTTGTTTACGAATCCGATTCTTGGAACTTTATAGTTATCAGCTAATCTCCAGTTGGTTTCAGACTGTGGCTCTACACCATCTACAGCACTAAATAAAAACACCAAACCATCAAGTACACGTAATGAACGGTTTACTTCAACCGTAAAATCTACGTGACCTGGAGTATCAATGATATTAAAATGATAACCTTTAGTATCTGAAGTTGGCTGACCATTTTCAATTGGAAAATTCCATGTACAGGTTGTAGCTGCAGACGTAATGGTAATACCTCTTTCTTGCTCTTGCTCCATCCAGTCCATCGTGGCTGCACCATCGTGAACTTCACCAATTTTGTGAGAAACTCCAGTATAATAAAGTATACGTTCTGTTGTAGTAGTTTTACCAGCATCAATATGTGCGGCAATACCTATATTTCTTGTATATTTTAAATCTCTTGCCATGTTTTATATTCTAAAATGTGAGAATGCTTTGTTTGCTTCAGCCATTTTATGAGTATCAACTCTTTTCTTTACAGCTGCTCCTTCTTCTTTAGCTGCTGATAATATTTCAGCTGCCAATTTTTGAGCCATAGATTTTTCGTTTCTTTTTCTTGAATAGCTAATTAGCCATTTCATAGCTGTTGAAACTTTACGATCTGGACGAATCTGCATTGGAATTTGGAATGTTGCTCCTCCAACTCTACGACTACGTACTTCTACGTGAGGCATAACGTTTGATAAAGCATCTTTCCATGTTTCTAAAGCTGATTTTTCGTCATTATTCTTTTTTTGTTCTACAATATCAATTGCATCGTAGAAAATTTTAAAAGCTACCGACTTTTTTCCGTCCCACATCATCATGTTAACGAAACGAGTTACTAACTGGTCGTTAAAACGTGGATCTGGTAAAAGCGGTCTTTTTTTCGCTGCTCTTTTTCTCATGTCTTCTTCTTAAAGTTTTTTAATTACTTTTTAGGGCGTTTTGCACCATACTTAGATCTACGTTGTGTTCTACCTTGTACACCAGCTGTGTCTAAAGCACCACGCACAATGTGATATCTAACTCCTGGCAAATCTTTTACCCTTCCACCTCTAACCAATACTATCGAGTGCTCTTGTAAATTATGTCCTTCTCCTGGAATGTATGCGTTAACCTCATTACCATTTGTTAACCTTACCCTTGCAACTTTACGCATTGCTGAGTTAGGTTTTTTAGGTGTTGTAGTGTAAACACGCGTACAAACTCCACGTCTTTGAGGACAAGAATCTAAAGCAGCCGATTTACTCTTCTTAGTTATTTTGGCTCTTCCTATTCGTACTAATTGTGAAATTGTTGGCATATTATTTTATAATATTATTTAAAAACCCTCTTGTTAGAGGGCTGCAAAGGTAGAAATTAAAATGAATTATTCAAACCTTAACCAATTAATTTTACAACTTCTTTTAAATTAATTTTTTGCTTTATATTATTTATTTTGTTTTTCCGTTAGATTTACACAAAATTTAAAAAATTGAACACCCTAAATAATTACTTCTTTCTTTCCGTTCTTTTAATGTTAGGTTGTTCAAATATATTAGCACAGAATCTCTCATTAAAAGTTTTAGGAAGCAGTGAATTAGAAACAAAAATTATTGATTCTCTGTCCTACAAAAGCTCTTTTGAAAATTACAAAACCCTAAACGAGGAGGTTGTGTTAATAAACAAAAGACTTCAGAGCTTAGGATATATTGAAAATGTACTTGTTGATACAGAAAAAATAAACGACTCTTTGTATCAATCAACTTTCAATCTAAAACAGCGATTTTACACCATATATATATACTATGCTAAAAATTTGATTTCTATAGAATTAATCAAAGCTATTTCATCGGACTATAATGATGAATATTTTGCTTTGCCTATTCGAGAAATTGAAGGCGCTTTAGGTTTTATAAATTCTAAGCTTGCAAATAAAGGAATGCCTTTTTCAGAATTTAGCTTACAGAATATTGAAAAGGTTAATAACGATAAACTAAAAGCAGATTTATTGATTGATAAAAATTCTGTTCGAAATATTGATAAGGTTTTAATAAAAGGTTATGAGCAATTTCCTAAATCTTATTTAAAACACTTCTTAAAAATAAAAGAAGGACAATTATTTAATTTGGATGTAATTAAAAAGAAAACCGATTTGCTTAACGATTTAAACTTCGCAAACCAAGTTAAGACTCCAGAAGTCTTATTCACTAAAGATTCCACATCTTTGTATCTATATTTAGAAAAGACAAAAAGTAATTCTTTCGATGGCTTTTTGGGTTTTGGCACAAACGAAACCACAAACAAACTTGAGTTTGACGGTTATTTAAACTTAATACTAAATAATAGCCTAAATTATGGCGAGCAATTTAACCTGGTCTATAAGAGTGATGAAAACGACCAAAAAACATTTAAAGCAAATTTAAGCTTACCATATCTATTCGGTTCTCCCTTTGGAACCGAATTAGCATTAAATATTTTTAAGAAGGATTCTACTTTCACAACAGTAAACCAAGAAGTCAACATTTTTTATGAAATAAACCCAAAAAACAAGTTGATTATTGGAGCTAATATTGTGCAATCTAACAATCTTTTAGAACAACAATCTTTAAATTCTGATATAAGCGATTTTAATTCACAGTTTATTAAAGCCAAATACTCATTTAAACAAGTAAGGCGTATTGATCTTTTGTTCCCAATTGACTTTTTTGCTGAAGCCTCCTTAGGTTTTGGCAACAGAAGATCAAACAATGAAAGCATTAAGCAAAAAGAAATAAAAGTAAAAGCTTCAAAAAACTTCAATCTTGATGATAAGAACATCATTTACATAAAAACAGAAGGCAACACCCTAACATCTAATACATACCTTACTAATGAGTTATTCAGATTTGGAGGAATTAACTCGATAAGAGGGTTTGAGGAAAACAGCATACTTGCTTCTCAATATGGCTTTGCCAATTTAGAATATCATTATCGAGTAAACTCGGTAATGAACATACATACAATTACTGACATTGCTTATTTAGAAAATAAATTAATTAACTTCAAAGAAAAATTATTTGGGTTTGGGTTCGGATTTGGGATTTTAACCAAAGCTGGCTTACTTAAATTAATATACGCTAATGGAAAGAGCGAAAATCAAAAATTTAGGCTTTCAAATTCTAAAATTCACATCAGTCTTAACGTCATTTTTTAACAAAACCTTTGGTTTTAAAAGTCCTTTTCCAAAAAAAAATTAAAATTTTAGCAAATAATAATTGCTTTATTAACTTTTTATTATGATTTTTGGCGTAGACTAATTCAAATAAATTATAAAATGAAAACAAAGTTTAGTGGAATTTTAACGCTATTACTGGCGTTTGTTGTGCAATTAACATTTGCACAGGAAAAAACAATTTCAGGGACAGTTTCAGATAATTCTGGAATGCCTCTTCCTGGAGTTAATATTATTGTGAAGGGAACTACAAACGGAACTCAAACTGATTTTGATGGAAACTACAGCATCAATGCAAGTGTGGGAAACATATTAACCTTTACATATGTAGGTCTTAAAACAGTTGAGCAAACTGTTGGAGCTGCAAACACTATTAACGTTACCATGGAGGAAGATGCGGCTGTACTTGATGAGGTAGTTGTAACTGCACAAGGTATTAAAAGAGAGGCAAAAGCTCTTGGTTATGCTGTAAGTCAAGTAAATTCTGAAGAATTGGAGCAACGTACCGAAGGTGATGTTGCCAGAGTATTGTCTGGGAAGGCTTCAGGTGTGCAAATTACTTCTGCAAGTGGTTCTTCTGGTTCGGCTACTAACGTAATTATTAGAGGTTATTCTTCTATTACTGGTGACAACCAAGCATTATTTGTTGTTGATGGTGTTCCTTTTAGTAGCGATACCAACTCTCAAGGAGGATTTAGCTCTGGTAACAATGGTTCATCTAGGTTCTTGGATTTAGATCCAAACAACATAGAAAGTGTAAACGTACTAAAAGGTCTTGCAGCTGCAACGCTTTATGGTACTGCTGGTAGAAACGGTGTAATTGTAATTACAACCAAATCTGGTTCTGGTGGTGGTAGTGGCCCTAAAAAGACTGAAATTACAGTTAACCAATCATTCTTTATGAACGAGATTGCTTCCTTACCAGATTACCAAGATAAATATGGTGGAGGTTTTGACCAATCTTTTGGATGGTTCTTCTCAAACTGGGGACCTGCTTTTGCTCCAGACGGAGTTGATGGTTATCTAAATGACCCAGCAACAAGGCCACCTACTCATCCAAATGGTGAATTTGGTATTCAACCAGATGGGACTGTACTTCACCCTTACCATTCATCTGCTTTTTTAAGAAACTTATTAGGTGGTAACAACATATTACGTAATACTTATTTAAACCAGCGTTATGATTGGAAACCATACAATAACGTTGAAGCATTCTTTAGAACTGGTGCTGTAAGCAATACATCTTTAAATATTAGGGGCGCATCTGCTGATGGCAACTATACTTATAACGTTAACTATGGTCACTTAGATGAAAAAGGATTTACTCCTGGTAATGCGCTTAGAAGAAACACCTTATCTGTTGGTGGTCGTGCAAAATTGTCAAATAACTTCACAATTAGTGCATCATTAAACTATTCTAGAAACGATTTCGTATCTCCTCCTGTTGCATCTTCTCAAGGTAATGGTGGTGAAAATGGAAACTCCGTTTATGGGCATTTATTCTTTACGCCAAGAAATATTGATTTAATGGGCTTACCATTTACTGTTCCAGAAACTGGTGGTAGTATTTACTATCGTAATGGAAATGACATTATAAACCCAAGATGGACTGTTGCTAACCACCAAAGTGGTCAGTTAACAAACAGACTCTTTGGTACTGCAAGTTTAACTTATGATTTTAATGATAACTTAAACCTTACTTATCGTGCTGGTATTGATTGGTATAACGAAAGAAACCATGAATATTCTAATAAAAATGGTGTTTCGTTTACTGAAAACATCAATGGTTTCTACGATACTTGGGATAATAACGTAAGTATTTGGGATCACTTCGTTGCACTTGGAGGTAACTATAACTTAACAAACGATGAAAAATTAGGTGTTACCTTTACTCTTGGTGCAACTAGCCGTTCAAGAACATTTGATCAAAAAGGTGTAGCTAGTTCTGGCCAAGTTGTATATGGCGGAATTTTTCATGGGAACTTTATATCTCAATTGCCTATTCAAGCTTACAGCTTTCGAAACATTATTGGTGTATTTGGTGAAGCGACTTTTGATTGGGATAATTATGCTTTCCTTACTTTATCAGGACGTAATGACTGGGTGTCAAACTTACCAACAGTAAACAACAGTCAGTTTTACCCAAGTGTGAGTGTATCATTCTTACCAACAGCAGCTTTTGAAGGATTTAAATCTGCAAGTGGAAAAGGATTAAATTACTTAAAACTTAGAGCTGGTCTTGGTACTTCAGCTGGATTCCCTGGTGGATATCCAACCGTATTAACTGTAGATCAAAATACTACAGCAAATGGTGGTCTTATTGGCCCTATCACAACTAATACGGTAAGTAATACTAATTCAAATCCAGACTTAAAACCTGAGTTGATTAGTGAGTTTGAAGTTGGTTTTGATTCTAAATTCTTGGATAATAGAGTAACTTTAAACTTATCTTATTTTGATAGACAATCTACAGACTTAATTGTTAACAAACCACTTCCTGAATCAACTGGATATACTCAAACTCAAGTAAACATTGGTAAAGTTGAAGGCGATGGTTGGGAAATTGACTTAGGCGTAGATTTATTTAAAAATGATGGAAATGGATTCAATTGGAACTCAAGAGTAAACTTTACTAAGAGTGAGCAAATTGTAACTGAACAAGAAGATGATGAAATCGTTTATGCTGGATATTTAAATCAAGGTAACTCTGCAATTAGAGGTCAGCAACTTGGTGTAATGGTTGGTAGCCGTATTGAAAGAGATGCTGATGGTAATTACTTAGTAGATACATCAGGTAACTATGTTATAGGAACTCAAATGGCAATTGATGATAATGGAAATGAAGTGCCATTAGGAACTCCAGGTTCAAGAACTATCAATCCAATAATTGGTAACCCTAACCCTGATTATGTAATGAACTTTATTAACAGTATTTCTTACAGAAACTTTAATTTAGGTTTTCAATTTAGCCACACTAAAGGTGGAGATATTCACTCTTCTACTGTAGCTACATTATTAGGTAGAGGTTTATTACCTGAAGACAGAAAGAATACATTCATACTTCCAGGTATAAATCAAGCTACTGGTCAACCAAATACATTGCAAATTAATAACTCGTCTTATTACTTTAATAACATCTTATTTGGTCCTTCTGAATTGAATGTTTATGATGCATCTGTTGTTCGTTTACAAGAAGTATCTTTCGGATATTCATTCCCAGAAAAGTTCTTAGAAAAAACACCTTTTGGATCCTTGTCAATTACAGCAAGTGGTTTCAACTTATGGTTTGACGCTTATAACACGCCAGAGAGAGCTAATTTTGATCCAAACGTAGCTGGTATTGGTGTTGGTAATGGTAGAGGATATGATTACTTGAATGGACCTAGCTCTAAGAGATATGGTTTAAGTATTAAAGCATCATTCTAATAACAAAAAAATAGACATTATTTAGACGCAACCTTTTATTAATTGTTGCATCTTATAAATAAAATCACAATTATGAAAAATATTTATAAACTTTTAATTTTAACAATTGTAGCATCTGGCACAATGTTTTACTCTTGCGAGACTCTTGAGTTAGAAAAGCTTGGTAATCCAACAGCATTAACACGAGCTGATGCAGATTTGCTACTTAACAGAATTCAATTGGACTTTAATGGTTCAATGGCCGAGCTTAATTTTGAAGGCTCAACAACAGGTAGAATTCTGGTAATGGGAACTCGTAACTATTTTGCAAGATATGGTTCAGGTACTGTTAGTACAACATGGAATAATCTTTATGCTGACATTTTACCTGATATTTCAGCGATTGAAGGTGGACACTCTGCTGAAAATGATTTCTCATTCCACTTAGGAATTTCAAAAGCAATGCAAGCCACTTTAATGATAAACTTAGTAGATTGGTTAGGAGACATTATATACTCACAAGCTAATAATCCTGGAGAATTTCCATCTCCTGAGCTTGATGATGATGCTGCTGTTTATGCTGCTGCAGTTGCCTTATTAGATGAAGCTGCTGCTTATTTAAATGGTGCTTCTGCTGGTACTGCGTTAGATTTATATTATGGAGGAGATACAAGCAAATGGATCAAATTCATAAACACTATGAAAATGCGTGCAAACTTAGCACAAGGAAATTACACTGCCGTTATCAATGCAACTAACGTTATTTCAAGTACTGCTGATGACTTAGAGTTTAAGTATGGAACTCAACTTATTAATCCTGATACTCGTCATCCAGATTATAACTCAGATTACAGATCTGATGGAGCAAACATTTACCAATCTAACTGGTTAATGAGTTTGATGACTGGTACATATGGAGATTTTAACCCAAATACTGGGCGTCCTGAGCCAGACCCAAGAAGACGTTTTTATTTTTATAGACAAAATTGGAGAACTCCTGGAAGTTATGCTTTATATCAGGATGTTAATGGTCTTTTGGGAGCTCCTGGTAATATTTACCTATCAAATGGAGCGGGCGATGGAGAAACTTTACAATGTTCATTACAAAATGTACCAACTCACTTAGAGTTTACTCCAGATGAAGACATTTGGTGTTCTGCACAAATGGGATATTGGGGAAGAAGCCATGGCAATGACGAAGGTACGCCTCCAGATGGATTTTTAAGAACAGCAGTTGGTGTTTACCCAGCAGGTGGTAGTTTTGATGGACGTCAAGACGTATTCCCTTATGTTGGAGAGTCAATTGGTGGAACTTATGGTCAAGCAGTTGGTCTAGGAAATGGTGGTGGTGGTGCTGGTATTGAGCCTATTATGTTAGCATCATTTGTTGATTTTTATAGAGCTGAAGCTTATTTAGCTGACAACCAACCAGCAATGGCTGCAACTTACTTACAATCTGCTATTGAAAAATCTATTGCCAAAGTTCAAGCTTTTGGATCTTTAGATCCTGATGCAAATATACATGGTGAGTTAGATAATGCTACGGATTCTGCTAGAATTGCTACTTTTGTTTCACAAACAATGGCTGCATTTAACGCTGCTCCAATGACATCTGCTTTAGATGGTTTTGGATGGCCTGTTGAAAAAGATAAAATGGATATTTTAGGAGAGCAGTTAGCAGTTGCTCAATATGGTGCTGGTAATGATATGTTCAACTTTATTAGAAGAACTGGGCATCCTAGAACACTTGCAAGATCTCTTGAAGGTTCTCCAGGATTATTCCCAAGAACAGTTTTATACCCAGCAAGTGAGGTTTCTGCTAACCCAAGTATTGATCAGAAAACTGATTTAAGTACTCAAGTATTCTGGGATCAAGGAGTAACAAACCCAGCTAATTAATATTAAAAAAAATAATTATGAAAAACACATTTAGATTTTTATGTTCTTTAATATTAGTTGCTTCATTCACGTCTTGTGCTGAAGAAGAAGGAACTATATATGAAGTACTACAATATGAAACTGGAGCTGTATTAAGAACTATTAATGTAAATAGCCAGCTTTATAATTCAAGTATACCAACAACAGAATTTTCTGTTACTGTTGAAGAACAGGATGAACAAGATGGTGCTTTATTAGAAAGTGTTGATATTTATGTTACTTTAAGAGATTTATCTCCAGGCAATGGTACAGCTGTAGCAGACGACAAACTTGTTAAGTCTTATCCTGCTTCAGCATTCACTGCTGGACCAGTTGGTTTACCAAGAGCAACTTTATCAGCAACATACGCTGAAACTTTTGCTGCAACAGGTTTATCAGCTTCAGATATTGAGCCAGGTGATTTGTTTTTAATGGAGTTAAGGTTAAACTTGACAGACGGAAGAACTTTTGGTAAAGCTAGTGCTGCTGGTATTATTACTGGTGGTTTCTTCTTTTCCCCATTTGTCTATAACGCTTTAATTGTTTGTTCGCCTCAACCAGGAGATTATACAGTTGATATGCATGATTCTTATGGAGATGGATGGCAAACAAATGATGGTAATGGTGGTGACGGTATTCATGTAGATATTGATGGAACTATTGTAGTTGTAGGTATGTGCTCTCCTTATGGAAGTACTAATATTGGTACTGAGATGGATGCAAGTCAAGGTTACTGTGTTGTTGGAGATTACTATGACGCTACTGACATTGTTACTATTCCTAACGGAACTGAGTCAGCAACTTGGAATTTCCCAGGTGATAACTATGGTGAAATTTCTTTCGAAGTTTATGGACCAGGAGGAGAAGAACTATATATTGGTGCTCAAGGAGAAACAGGACCAGGTTTATTACCAATTACTTTATGTGCAATGTAATATTGTTCATTTATAAATAAAAAAAGAGCCTTTTTAAGGCTCTTTTTTTATTTTTGCATATAACCTCCAGAATTAATAATATCAATGTTTAAAAAACTTATCATCTTAGGACTTACATCATTAATTTTTATATCATGTGAACAAGACCTAAATAAAAACAAATCGGTTAACGAGTTAAATGAGTCCTCAACAATTTCAAACTTTAAAAAAGTTTCTTCAGAAAATAGCGGTATTTCCTTTAATAATAAAATTGCTCACGATCTTAAAACTAAATTTAATCTTTTTGACTACGATTTCTTTTATAATGGTGCAGGTGTAGGAATAGAAAACATAAACAACGATGGTTTAAAAGACATCATTTTTGTTGGAAACCAAGTGCAAAATAAGTTGTTTTTAAATAAAGGCAATTTACAATTTGAAGATATTACAGAAACGGCCAATATTAATGTTAATAAGCAATGGGCAAATGGTGTAACATTTGCTGATGTAAACAATGATGGCTGGATGGATATTTATATTTCTCAAGGTGGCCCAGTATCAAAAGAATTACGTAATAATTTACTTTTTATAAATCAAAAAAATAACACATTTAAAGAAGAAGCAATTTCCTATGGCTTAAATGATACAGGAATAAGCACACAAACTGCTTTCTTTGATTACGATAAAGATGGTGACTTAGACTGCATCGTGATGAACGAAAATGATTATTATGGTACAGACCCAAGTCAATTCTTTTCAATCTTAAGTGATAAAAACAAACTAAAGGAAAATTCTAGTCATCTTTATAAAAATGAAAATGGTAAATTCATAAATGTAACTGAAAACAGTGGTCTTTTGAGGGCTACCTTTGGCTTAGGGTTAGGCGTAAGTGATATTAACAACGATTCTTGGCCAGATATCTATATTGCAAATGACTATTATGTTCCTGATATGATGTACATAAATAATCAGGATGGAACTTTTTCTGATGTTATAAAAGAAACAACAAAGCAAGTTGAATTTTACGGAATGGGTCTAGATATCGCTGACATTAACAATGATAACTTAAATGACATATTTGTTTTAGATATGGCTGCAAGCGATCATATACGTTCTAAAACCCTAATGGCTTCTATGAACGTTCCTGGTTTTGATTTGCTTACTAATACTTTAGACCTACAGTACCAATATATGTTCAATGCTATACAACTTAATATTGGTAATAATAAGTATATAAATACCTCCCAATTAACAGGCATGTCAAAAACAGATTGGAGTTGGGCAGCACTTATTTTTGATACAGACCTTGATACCAAAGAAGATATTTATGTAACAAATGGTTATAGACGTTATGCTTTAGATAATGATTCTAGAATGAAAGTTGCTCAAGCTAAACAACAATATGGTAGTAACGTACCGCTAAGTATTAAAGAAACTATTTACAATGAATTACCATCAGAAAAACTTTCAAATATTTTATATAAAAATGAAGGAAGTTTACATTTTGAAAATGTTACAGCCCTTTCCGACTTAAATGAACCTTCTTTTTCAAATGGTGCTGCATATAGTGATTTAGACAATGATGGAGATTTAGACATTGTAGTAAATAATATGGATTCAGAAGCATTTCTATTTCAAAATATGGCTATAGAAAACAACTCTGGAAACTATTTAAAAGTAATCACAAAAGGAAAAACATCAGAAGATTTCGCAAAAGTACAAATCTCATTTAACGGAATAACAAAAACCAAAGAATCTGCAAGAGTAAGAGGCTATTTATCGGCAGTTGATAAAACAATACATTTTGGTTTAGGGAATGCAAAAACAATAGATACTATTAAAGTATTTTGGCCATCAGGTAAATATCAAGAATTATATAACACACCTGCAAATAATACAATTTCATTAATTGAAAGTGATGCAACCCAAAATAAATTTTTTCGCATAGAAGAGGATATAAACAAACTAAAAGCTGTTGATAATCTTTTAACTTTTATTCACAAAGAAAATGAGTTTAACGACTTTGCAAAAGAAGGTTTGTTGCCATATAAACAGTCTACATTAGGTCCATTTATTACCAAAGGAGATGTAAATGGTGATAAAAAAGATGATTTATACATTGGAGGTGCAAAAGGACAATCAGGTCAGCTTTTTATTCAAACTGATTCTGGTCTTAAACCAGTAAATATAGCTGCTTTTACAAATGATTCTCAATATGAAGATATGGAAGCACTATTTGTAGATATAGATAATGATGGTGATAACGATTTATATGTAGTAAGTGGAGGAAGCGAATTTTTTGAACGCTCTCAAGATTTAGATGACAGATTATATATAAATGATGGAAAAGGGAATTTTACAAAAACAAAATCTTCAGAATTAGATATTTATACCATAAGTGGAAAATCTGTTGCAAGAATAGATTATGACAACGATGGAGATTCAGATATTATAGTTGGAAATAGAATTAAACCTCAACAGTTTCCAATTCATGAACCTTCTATCATTTATCAAAACAACAATGGTGTTTTAACCAATGTAACAGGACAAGTAGCTCCAGAATTTGAAGATTTTGGTATTGTAAACAAAGTCATTTCAACAGATTTTAACAATGATGGTTGGCAAGATTTTATTGCAGTTGGCGAATGGACATCAGTTGGTGTGTTTATTAATTACAATGGCGTTTTTGAGAATATTGCTTCAAAAAGTGGACTTGATAAAGAAAAAGGTTGGTGGTTTAATGTCACCGAAACTGATTTAAACAATGATGGTTATAAAGATTACTTGCTTGGAAACGTAGGCAAAAACATAAAATTTAAAGTTTCGACAGAAAAACCTCTTCGTGTTTATGCAGCAGATTTTGATGCAAATGGCACAAATGATTTGGTGTTAAGTTATAAATACAATGATATTTTTGTTCCTGCTCGTGGACGAGAATGCTCATCTCAACAAATGCCCTTTATAGCAGAAAAAATCCCAACATTTAATGAATTTGCTAACGCAAGCCTTCAAGATATATATGGTGATGGTTTAAACACAGCTTATACAAGAGAGGCAAATCAATTTGCTTCAATGGTATTAATTAATAATGGTGATGACACCTTTAAAAAAGTTAAGCTACCAACAATGGCGCAAACCATGCCAATTATGGATGCTACTGTTTTAGACTACAATAATGATGGTGTTGAAGATTTAGTCGTTGTTGGCAATATATATAATACAGAAGTAGAAACTCCAAGATTAGATAATCCTTATGGGTTAATATTAGTGTCTAATACCAAAGATGGTTATAATGTTGTTGAGCCCAAAGATTCTGGGTTTTATTTAAGTGGCAATGCAAAATCTGTTGAAACAGTTTCTGTAAATAATAAATCATATATCATTGTCGCTAATAACAATGGTAAAACTGAAGTATTTGAGTATTAAGCAAATTAATTTCTTTTGAACATTTACTATGGAAAATAATTCCAAAATTTTTGGTATTAGAGCCGTTATTGAAGCCATTAACTCTGGAAAAACAATTGACAAGGTGTTTTTGCAAAAAGGGCTTCGAGGAGAATTGTTTCAAGAATTAGAAAATTTAGTCAGAGCAGAGGAAATAAATGTTTCTTATGTTCCAGTTGAAAAACTAAACAGACTGTCAAATAAAAACCATCAAGGAGTTGTTGCATTAATTTCTCCGATTGAATTTTATGATTTGGATAACTTGGTTCTAAATGTTATAGAATCTGGTAAAACACCACTTTTTTTACTTCTTGATCAACTTAGCGATGTTAGAAATTTTGGAGCAATAATCAGAACAGCAGAATGTACTGGAGTTAACGGAATTATTATTCAGAAAAAAGGTGGAGCTCCAGTAACTGAAGATACTGTAAAAACAAGTGCTGGAGCGGTTTTTAAAGTCCCAATATGTAAAGTAGACCATATTAAAGATGCCATGTTTCATTTACAAGCATCTGGAATAAAAGTGATTGCTGCTACTGAAAAAACTGATAATACGTTGTACGATGTTTCATTTAAAGAGCCGTGTGCAATTATAATGGGTTCTGAAGGTAAAGGCATTACGCCTTCTATATTAAAATTTGCTGATGATACAGCTAAGCTTCCTCTGTTAGGTGAAATTGAATCACTAAATGTTTCGGTTGCCTGTGGAGCTTTTCTTTATGAAGTAGTTAGACAACGTCGTTAATCTTCCTTGTTTCTTTTAAATTGATAAGTGATTCTTATTTTTTTAGTTTCCTCCTCTATCTCTAGAGGTGTTTCTTCTATGTGTTCGATAAAGTTACCGTTTTCATCAAAGTGCCTTAAAAAAGGATCGTCATCTTCATTATAATCTTCCTCTTCCCACTTATATTTTTTAGGTTTGGCTATAGATTTTCTAAAAATAAGTGCAAAAACAAATCCAACAATCAAGCCTGATAAATGACCTTCCCACGACATGTTTTCTTTAATTGGAAACACATACCAAATCATACTTCCATATAGAAAAACAACCAACAGAGAAAGTGCTATAAGTCTGAAATGTTTAGCAAATATTCCTTTGAAAAGTATAAAACTCATCAATACATAAATAAGTCCACTAGCTCCAATATGGTTTGCTGGTCTGCCAATGCACCAAGTTAAAAGTCCTGAAAAAAGTATTCCATACAAAATAACCTTCCATGAAATTTCTCTGTAGAAATAAAATAATGCCATTGATAAAACAAGCAACGGAATGGAGTTATGGTACAAGTGCTCCATACTGCTATGAATAAAGGGACTAAAAACAATACCTTTTAAACCACTTAAGGTTCTTGGGTAAACTCCAAAATCGTTAAAGCGAAAACCGAAGCGCACTTCAAACCAAAAAACAATCCAAATAAGAAGCACAAAGAAAATTGGGTAACCAATAACTCCTGTTGAATATTTAAACTGCTCTTCTGTATTCATAACAATATTTTACATGATTAAATCAAAAAATTAACCAAAGACAGTACTTATGTAATATTGTCATCATATTACGAAAAAAATCCGTTAATTTTACATTATGAATCAACCTCTAGCTGAACGATTAAGACCAAAAACTCTCGAAGATTATATAAGCCAATCACACTTGGTTGGACCTAAAGGTTCGTTAACACAATCTATAAAGCAAGGGTTAATTCCATCGATGATTTTTTGGGGACCACCTGGAACTGGAAAAACCACTTTGGCTAACATTATTGCAGAAGAATCTGGAAGACCTTTTTATACACTTAGTGCTATTAGCTCAGGTGTGAAAGACGTTAGAGACGTTATCAATAAAGCCAAACAAAGTGGTGGTTTGTTTACTGCCAGAAATCCAATTCTGTTTATTGATGAGATTCACAGGTTTAGCAAATCTCAGCAAGATTCATTGTTACAAGCTGTTGAAAAAGGTTGGGTGACACTTATAGGTGCAACAACCGAAAATCCAAGTTTTGAGGTTATTCCAGCTTTACTATCGCGTTGCCAAGTATATATTTTGAATTCTTTTGATAAAAACGATTTAGAAACACTTTTAAAGCGTGCCATTGAAAAAGATGACATAATCTCCCAAAAGAACATAAAACTCGTTGAAACGGAAGCCTTATTGCGTCTTTCTGGAGGAGATGCAAGAAAATTGCTTAATATCTTCGAATTAATTGTCTCTTCTTTTGATTCTGATGATATTACCATTACCAATAAATTGGTTTTAGAAAAAGTACAGAACAATACCGTTCGGTATGATAAAACAGGAGAACAGCATTACGATATTATTTCGGCTTTTATAAAATCCATTCGTGGTAGCGATCCAAATGCTGCAGTGTATTGGTTAGCAAGAATGATAGAAGGTGGCGAAGATGTAAAATTTATTGCAAGACGCATGCTAATTCTAGCTAGTGAAGATATTGGTAATGCCAACCCAACAGCTCTTGTTATTGCGAATAGTACTTTTCAGGCTGTATCAACCATTGGTTATCCAGAATCGAGGATTATTTTAAGTCAGTGTGCTACTTATTTAGCTACTTCTGCAAAGAGCAATGCTTCCTATCTTGCCATAAAAGATGCGCAACAATTGGTAAAAGAAACTGGAGATTTAAGTGTACCACTTTCAATAAGAAATGCACCAACCAAATTAATGAAAGAGTTAGGTTATGGCGAAAATTACCAATATGCTCACAACCATGAAAACAATTTTGCAGATCATGAATTTATGCCAGAAGCTATAAAGAATACTAAACTTTATAATCCTGGAAATAATTCCCGAGAAAATGCTTTAAGAGATTTTCTTAAAAAACGTTGGAAAGATAAGTACGACTATTAAAAAATAATATTAAGGATTTCCATAACAGTTTTTTTGCCTTTCGTGTATTCTAAAATCCACTTACCATCCTTTTTATAAACAAGACCATTATTCCCTTTTACAGTAAATACATTGTCCATTCCTGTTTTTGTAAGGACATAATTTACTTTCTTGTTTTCGGCATTTACTAAATTGTAACCATTGTCTGTAGTAACAGCTTCAAAATAAGTACTGTTAGTTTTTATTTTCTCGGAGTTATCTTCTATTTTGGGTTTAGCTTCTTCAATTTTTTTAGAAGCATTTTCATCTGCTTTTTCTTTTGCTTTTTTAAGCTCTTCTATCTCAGCTTTTAGTTGTTCAACCTTAGCAGAATCATCTTTAACAGGTTTTGTCTCTTCCTTTGCTGTACTACTAACAGTTGTATTTTTTTTAGGAATGTAGTTATAGTTTAAGGATTTAAAGTTTTCAAAAGCTTCTCTAATTCCATAAGAGTAAACTTTGTTAAAATCTTTTTCTTTAGTTGTGCCTTCAGCTTGAAAAACAATATTGTTATTACAGTCTTTTAAAGCAACAGTAACTGTAGTCTTTAGGAATCCTTTAGCTGAGACTTCACATTGCAAAGCCAAACAGTAATTAGACTTTAAATCGTCTGGAAAAATATCACTTTCTAAAATAGGTCTAAAACCATGTTTCTTTAATAGAAACCTGGTTAATTCGTTAAGGTCAAACTCATTAGGTTCGTTTTGAAAATGAAATTGTTTTTCAACAATGACATACTTATAATCATTTATGCTAAATTGAGCATTAGTTTTGATAAAACAAATTGCTAAAACTAAAAACAACAGTAGCTTTTTCATTACGTTTCTTTCTATTTAAATTAGTAATTTTTGAGTGAATAAATATACATTGACTTTATTATAAATAGTGTTTTAAATCCAATAGGTTATCAACAAATTTTATACCAATGGACAAATTTTCTTTATGATAATTAAAACAAATAGCATCTAAACCTATGTTTAATGCTCCTAAAATATCAGCCTCCAAATTATCGCCAATCATGATGCTGTTCTCAATATTTGCCTTTGCAATAGTTAAAGCATGATTAAAAATTTTAGGGTTTGGTTTTTTTACACCAACCATTTCAGAATTAGTTACAGTTTTAAAATACTGGTTAATATTTGCATTATTTAATTTTCCTTGCTGCACCTCCTTAAACCCATTTGTAATAATATGTAGTTGATATTTTGGTGCTAAATAATCTAGAATCTCTATTGTGCCATCAAACAAATGATTGAAGGTGCATAAATAATTTATATAATCAACAGATAATTTATTAATGACACTGGATTTTACCTTATAATCAAGCGCATTAAAAGTATCGCTTAAACGTTTATAGCGTAATGATTCCTTATCAATTTTTTCTTCGCGATATAATTTCCAATAACTTAAATTTATTGGTTCGTAAACTTCTAAAAACTCGTTTAGGTTAACATCAATGTGGTTTAAATGAAATATTTTTTCAAAGGTCAAACCTGAGTTTTTATCAAAATCCCAAAGTGTATGGTCTAAATCAAAAAATATGTGTGAAATATGATTAAGCTTCATTTGTAGATTCTAATATGTAATTAAATAAGTCTTTAAATCCTTGCCAACGTTCATCGTTACTAAAGGTGTAATTATGAAAAATCGGCACGAAGGTCCCATTTACTTTTCTTACTTCATCAATTAATTTCTCAAGTGACTGTTTTTTGTCAAGTTGAGACTTTGTTTTAAGTAAAGCAAAATCCATGATTTGAAACGAATGTATCATTAATGGCGTTTGTACTTCATAATCTAAATCATAAAACAAAAAAGGTGAGCAAGTTCCTGCCCTAAAGCCTATTTCGTTAGCGTAACCCATGGAATAATCTTCTTTTATCTCAAGGTTTACCAAATTTCTGTAGCTTTTTGGAAGGTTTAATTTATTGAACGAATTACGCGAAGCTACTAAAGATGTATTGATTATAGACTCTATATTGGTTTTTTCCTTTTTTAAAACATCAAAATCATCCAAAGCAAAATAGGATGCCTTAAGTCCAACTTTACAATAGTCTGCAACCGATTTTATTAAAGTCACAAACCCTTTTTTATGGATGCTTATATTTTTATCGTATGTTGAATAATCGCCAATTAGAAAAAACACTTGAAATTTAGTTTTTGTATTTTTTTGTTTATTAATAATCCACTTAAACGTATCGTAAGGATCTCTTTTAAAACCAAAAAGCACCAAATACCTTAGAGAAAGTTGCTTAAACTTAAATCTCAATACATCACCCAAAGAGCCACCTAAAGTCCGCATTAAGCCTTTTTGCCTAAAGTAGTAAGCCATTGGGACATCTATAACTGGTTTCACTTGATATGCTCTGTTTACAAACTTAAAATCTGAAAATTTAGTTTGTAAAGCTTCTTTAAACCTATAAGCCCAAATATCTACAACAGGTTGATGCAAAAAATTATGTTTAAATGCCAAACTGTCTTTTGCTGTAAAACGTCCAAACTCATCTTTAACATGTGGTAGATATTCCTCGTAACGACTTAATAAATAAAACGATGCAGCAAAAATATCGAAAGGTAAGTCGCTTTTGTCTCCATTATAAAAAAAGCATTTTGTGCTTTCCCAATCATGAATATGAATATCAATATCTGAAAGCCCTTGTTCAAACAACAACTGGTGGCTTTTTATAAAAAATTCATTGCCAAGTTGCTGTGTTGTATACGACATTTTAAGGCTGTCATGAGCAATAAACTCTTCAATTTTTGTTGTAAACGAAACTGGAATACCTAAAATACGTGTGCAAACTTGCTTAAAAATATAATTTAAACGAGGTGTTATTTTGTGAGTGTAAACTAAAAGCATAAGCTATTGCAAATTCCAAGGCTTAAAAATACCAAATTCCAAATGAAATAATTCATTGAAGTTATTGGGATTTTGTTTTTGATTTATTGGAGTTTTCACAACAGTGATTCATCTGCAAAGCTAAAGTATGCTTTTTCAGTAATAATTAAATGGTCTAAAACCTTTATGTCTAAGCTTTTTGCTGCGATGCTAAGCTTTTCTGTAAGTTGTTTATCTGCTTCACTTGGTTTTAAGGTTCCTGATGGATGATTATGCGCAAGTATGATTCCAGTAGCTCCAACCTCTAAAGCTGTTTTTAGTGCTAATCTAACATCAACTAAAGTTCCTGTAATACCACCTTTACTAAGCTGATTTTTTTGAATCACTTTATTAGAATTGTTTAAATACACAATCCAGAATTCTTCATGAGGTAGCTCACCTATTACAGGTTGCATCAACTCAAAAACCGATGCACTTGAAGTTATTTTTTTCTTATTTAAAGCCTCTTCTCCTCTACGTCTTCTACCTAATTCTAAAGCTGCTGCAATGGTTATGGCCTTAGCTTCTCCAATACCTTTAAAATCCATCAGCTGTTTTATTGATAATTTCCCAAGTTCGCTTAAATTATTATCTACACTTGCCAAAATTCTCTGGCATAAGGTAACTGCACTTTCATCTCTGCTTCCTGAACCTATTAAAATGGCAACCAATTCAGCATCACTTAAAGCCGCTTTACCTTTATCACGAAGTTTTTCTCTTGGTTGGTCGTCCTGACTCCAATTTTTAATAGAAAAAGAAGATAGTTTTTCACTCATTGGTTAAAGATAAATATTGTAATTTTATAAATCAAAATTCGTCAATTTAAATTAAAACCTGCCTTTGAAATATCCACCACCTCATCATCAAGATCATGATATACAAAACATGATCGAAGTTATTAAAGCTTATCCTTTAGCAACAGTAATTTCTGTGCATAACAATGAGCCATTAGTGACTCATATACCATTAATTTACAGAGAATCTGATGGTAAACTTATTGGTCATATTGATATTTACAATCCTCAAACCAAATTAATGCGAGATGAGAATGATCTTACCATTATTTTCTCTGGACCACAGTGTTATATTTCTCCAAGTGTTTACACGACCACGCAATTACCAACTTGGAACTACATTAAAGTACATTTAAAAGGCACTGTTAAAGCCATTGAAAGTAAAGAAGCCCTCAAAGAATCGCTTATCATTATGACCGAATTTTTAGAGCAACCAGATCACAACTATGTACTTGAAGCTGATAATCCAAGAATGGATGCCAATTTAGATTATATAAAAATGTTTGAAATTACTATTACCAATTGGGAAGGTAAATTTAAGCTGTCTCAGGACAAGATAAAACGCGATACAGAAGCGGCAAAACAAGAATTAATAAGAGGCAATCAACAAAATATAGAACCTTTTTTAAACAAGGTTTTTTAAAAACTATAAAGAACAAAAAACATGAAATTAGGAGCATTTTCGGTGAGCTTAACTGTAAAAGACATCAAAAAGTCTAAGCTGTTTTATGAACAACTTGGATTTGAAGAATTTGGTGGAGACCTCTCTCAAAACTGGATGATTATGAAAAATGGCACAACAACCATTGGACTGTTTCAAGGTATGTTTGACCAAAATATCTTGACCTTTAATCCAGGTTGGGATGGTAATGCTAATAAACTAAAATCGTTTACAGATGTAAGAGATTTACAAAAAGAACTTAAAAGTAAAGGCTTTACCATGATTACAGAAGCTGACGAAACCACTACTGGACCAGCAAGCTTTGTGATTGTAGATCCTGATGGTAACCCAATTTTGGTTGATCAGCATGTGTAATTAACCTAAGTGACTCCTTGAATTTAACATAAAAAATGTCGAACTTCGCTTCTTGTGCTGAACCTGCTTCAGTATGGACGATATCATTCATAAACTGGTTGCCAAATGATATCTTAACCGTTGGCAACGAGCTGAAAAAAGAGCGAATAAAATGATTGAAAGCATAAAAACGGAACTTGAATCTGAATTTCCTGAATATGAATTCTCTGTTGGAAAAAGAATTTATGGAAAATGTCTTATTGTAAAAAAATCAAAATATTGTGGAGCTGATATTTTTATTAAAAATGACAAAATGATTATTGAGCCAGCAATTCCAGAAATGAAAACTAGACTATTAATAGGTGGAGGCGCAGCGCTTTTGAAAATGTTCAAAAAAGATTATTCCGAACCTGCTGATAGAATATTTGAGTATTTGAAAATGAAAAATAAAAAAATTGAATATCGGAAATAAAGCCAGTTGCCAACAATGTATAACCGCAATTACGGCGGATTCAACTACGTCCGAATCCACTCGGAATTGCTAACGTCAGTGCTAAACCGAAAATTATTAACTTTAATCCCGTAACTGAAGGTTATACGAGACCGAAAGCGAAATACTTAATTTTACTATCCAATCAAAGTCTTCACCTCTTCAAAATCCAAACCACCATAATTGCCAGAACTCATTAAGAGCAAAGCTTTGTTGTTAAAATCTTGTGAGAATAAGAATTGCTTAAACGTATCCTTTAAATTTATTTAATATACATATATGTATTCTTTTTGTTGTTTTTTTATACATATTTATATACTTTTGCTAAATAAATTATACATATACGTATGCATTATAACAAATAATGAGAAACAAAAAACAACTTCTAATAGAACAATTAGATCAGAAATTGATGAAATTTCAGGAATCCGCATTGATTATTGTCCCAACTAAAGGGTGGATAAACACCATAAGGACAACATTAAACATGACAAGAGACCAATTAGGTAGAAAACTTGGAATGTCTAAAGGAGCAATACAAAAAATTGAAGAAAGAGAGGCTACAGGTCAAATAACACTTAATAAGTTAAAAGATGTAGGTGAAGCCTTAAAAATGAAATTTGTATATGGATTTATTCCAAATGATGGCTCCATTAATAACTTAATTAGTCTAGAAGCTGAAAGATTGGCACGAAAAATAGTTTTAAGAACCAACCAAAATATGAAGCTAGAGGATCAGGGAATTGGAGATGAAAAGTTAAATAATACAATTAACGACCTAGCAAATGAAATAAAAAGAGAGGTAAGAAAATCGTTATGGGATTAGACTTAAAATATAAAGAAGGTCAAACACCTTTGAATGAAGCTGAAAAAGAAGGTCTGAAAATTAAGTCGATTACAACTCAAAGTGAACTTGATGAATTTGAACAATTAAACATTGAAAAAGCTGTTGAATGGACTATTCGAACCAATTTGAAAACTGAGAAAATATTGTCAGAAAAGTTTGTAAAAAACTTGCATAAACGAATGTATGGTGAAGTATGGAAATGGGCAGGTGAATTCAGAAAATCAGAAAAAAATATTGGAATAAGCTGGACACAGATTGGAATAGAACTGAGAAACTTACTGGACGACACCAAATATTGGATTAAAAACAAAACTTATTCTCCTGAAGAAATTGCAATTAGATTCAAACATCGAATAGTTTCTATTCATTGTTTCCCAAATGGGAATGGAAGGCATTCTAGGATGATGGCAGATATAATAATGGAATCAATATTTGATAAAGAGATTTTTACGTGGCATCAATCTAATATGGTCAGAGCCGATGAAATAAGGAAAGAATATATAAACTCATTAAAAAAAGCCGATAATGGTAATATTAATCCATTAATTGAATTCGCAAAAAATTAAAGTCAAAAATATAATGGCTCTTAAAATAATATATAGGTAAAACCGAATGAGAAACCACAAATTTCTCTATCCGATTAAAGATTTTACATCTTCAAAATCCAAACCACCATAATTGCCAGAACTCATTAAGAGCAAAGCTTTGTTGTTAAAATCTTGTGAGAATAAAAATTGTTTAAAATCGTCTGGATTGGTATAAATAATTAAGTCGTCACGCTCAAAAGCATTAGCAATTTGCTCGTGAGTTACTTCTTTTAGCTTTTTAATTTCAACTGCATGAGGCGAATAAAAAACAACTGCAACATCAGCAGTATCTAAAGTACCTTTATACTCTTTTAAAAATTCGGCATTTAAACTTGAGTAGGTGTGCAGTTCTAAGCACGCCACTACTACTCTATCTTGATATTGTTCTTTTACAGCATTCGTAGTTGCTTCTACTTTACTTGGTGAATGTGCAAAATCTTTAAAAGCTACGCTATTGTTGTTTTCAGCTATTTTTTCTAAGCGCTTACTTGCACCTTTAAAAGTGGAAATGGCTTCGTAAAAATCGTCTTCGTCAATTCCCATGTGTTGGCAAATCCATTTGGCTCCAGCAAGATTATTCAAGTTATGTTTACCGAAAACTTGGATTGGAAGTGGTCCTTCAGGAGTTTCTAATAAAGTCACTCCGTTTACAACAGTATACTCTGGAGTATGGTAAGGTAGTTTTCTAATGGTGTTTTCAGAGGCTTCAACAACTCGTTTAACTTCGGCATCTTCTTCGTTATAATTGATGCTTCCACCTTTTACAATGCTATCAACAAAAATGCTAAACTGCTCTACGTAATTTTCATACGTTGGAAACACGTTAATATGATCCCAAGCAATGCCACTTAACAATGCAATATTAGGTTTATACAAATGAAATTTTGGTCGTCTATCTATTGGCGAACTCAAGTATTCATCGCCTTCCAAAACCATAAAATCGTTGTCATCAGTCAATTTTACCATCACATCAAAACCTTCCAGTTGCGCTCCAACCATATAATCGACATCACGATCATGATAATGCATAACATGTAAAATCATAGACGTAATAGTTGTTTTACCATGGCTTCCACCAATAACCACACGAGTTTTATCTTTAGATTGTTCGTATAAAAACTCAGGATAGCTATAAATTTTTAAGCCTAATTCTTGTGCTTTTAGCAGTTCAGGATTATCTGCCTTAGCGTGCATTCCTAAAACGATAGCATCTAAATTTTGAGTGATTTTTTCAGGAAACCAACCATAAGTTTCTGGTAAAAGTCCTTTAGCTTCTAATCTAGATTTTGAAGGATCATGTATGGTATCGTCGCTTCCTGTAATATGATAGCCTTTATTGTGAAGTGCTATGGCCAAATTGTGCATGGCAGCACCACCAATAGCAATAAAATGTACGTTCATAGACTCAATTTATAAGCATGTAAATATAGTGAAATTATATGCTAACCATTTTACAAATTGGTGTCTGAAATCAAACTATTAAACAACAACGCCTTGGTTGAGAAATATTGATTTTCAAGTTCAATGGCCTTTAATTTGGCATCAATAAGTTTACTTTCTCTAGTGTTAACTAAGAATAACGAACTTTCTCCTAAATTAAACTTTCTTTCTTCGGCTTTTACTAAAGTTTCATAATCTTCAACCATAATTCTTGTTAAATTATTTTGACGAACATAAGAATCTAACTCCTGTTTAATTGCATTAATTTTATTTTGAATCTGAACTTTTGAACTTGTAATTTCAAACTCTAAGTCGTTCATTTTTAACTTCGCTAGTTTTAAATCTCCTCGTTCTTTTCTTAAGAAAAGAGGAAAACTAATATTAACACCTGATTTATAATTAACAGTGTTGAAAGAATTTGCAAACTCAGGAGTTTGCGTTAAAAAATTATATTGCAAGTCAACTTTTGGGAGCAACATGTTTGCTTTTAAGCGTCTATCAATATTTAAACTTTCGTACTTAAAATTTAATGATTGCAATTTTGGATGCTCTTCAATGTTAAAGTCCAATAATGAAAACTCAGAAACCTGTAAAGTACTATTTATAATGGCTTCACTTTGTATGTCTGGAATAACATTAGGCTGCAATTCAACAGGAATGTTATTTTCTAACCATAAATAATTAGACAGTTCTAAAGAGGCTTTCATTAGTTTTACATTGGCTTTTTCTAAATTGAGTTGTCTGTCGTTTAATGTAATTCTTGCTTCAATAGAGTCTATTGCTGCCTTTTCACCAGTTTCAACACTTCGCTTTATACCATCAAATCGCATCTTGGCATTGCTTAAAAAGTCATTGTAAACTTGTGTTTCGTTATAAACTTTTAACCAATTAAAATAAACCAATGAAGCTTCATATAAAATGCTGTTAACCAAAATATCTCTATCAGCTTTTGCTTGTTCTCTAAATAGTTTGGCTTGCTTTACTGAAGCCATTCGCTTATTAATAAGTAAACCTTGAGCTACCGAAAAAGAAATTCCTGCACTGTACAATCCATCTTGAGGTAAGTTGCTTTCTGGATTGAGATAAATACCTTGATTTTCTTCAAAATTAGCTTTTAACTCTATACCATACCACGTTGGGATTTTAAATGTGGCGTTTAACTTATCAAAATACTCAGTGCCTTTAAATGTTTTTCTATCGTAATCTACTTCCAATTTTGGGTCGAATGCACCTCTAGCCTTCATTAAATTCGCCTGACTTTCATCAATGACTAAAGAAGCTTGCTTTACAATTGGATGATAGGTTTTAACATAACCCAAAAACTCATCAAAACGCAACACAGATGTATCTTCTTGTGCAAATAATGCAGAGCTAAAACAATAACAAATTATAAGAATAAATGTTCTCATCGCTTATTTTTTTGAAGATTGAGTGTTGTCTGGTTGATAATAATTTGGTGGAAATCCGTTTAACTGTCTCCAAAGTTCGAACCAGATTGGTACATCTTCTAACAAGGCCATAGTTTTTGCACCAGAACCAACTCTTACAGCTTCAGGCCAATCATTATCTTCTTTATCTGGTGCCAATAAAACTCGATACTTACCATTTTCACTAATAAAATTTTCTATGGCAACAACAACTCCTCCATAAGTTCCGTACGACACATTTGGCCAACCACTAAACACGATTGCTGGCCAACCATCAAACTGTATTCTTACTTTTTCACCAATGTGTAACAAAGGCAAATCTATGGGTTCAACATAGGTTTCAACTGCTAAATCGTATTGAGCTGGCATAATACCAACTAATCGCTCTCCTTCTTTAAAGGTTTCTCCTATTCCTCCTTTTAAAGCTTTATTAATAAATCCGTTTTGTGGTGCTGTGATATGCTTTAGCTTATTACGCATTTCATAATTGGAATAAGCATTCTCTAGTTTACTAACCTGAGCTTCAGTATCAAACTGACTAGACTCTGCTGTAAACTTATCGCTCTGAGCTTTAGAAATTTTATCATTATAGGATGCGTCAGTACTAGATATTTCTACTTCTGCATTAATAACTTCGTTAATACTTGCCAAAAGTTTATTTTCTTGAGAAATCAGTTTTGCTTGTGTTTCCTGATATTTTAGTCGTTTTTCTTCAACATCTGTCACAGCTTTAAGTCCTTCACTTTGAAGTGTTAAAGTTCGCTCATACTGTCTTTTAGCTATTTCAATATTTGTTTTTGCAGCTTCAAGATCAATACTATCACTCTTCACTTTAAGTTTTGACTGGAGTAATTTATTTTGAGCTTGCTCTAATTTTAAACTTCGCTCTGTAATAAGTGCTGCAATTTGCCTGTTTAATGCCTTTACTTTTTCTGAGTAAGAATTAACAGAAGATGTTTTTGCTTTTAACTGCTGTCCTGTTCTTTCAACTAAATTAGGATCGAAGTAATCACTTTTAATCTCTGAAATTTCAAGTATAGTGTCACCCTTTTTTACAAAATCACCCTCTTGCACATACCATTTTTCAATTCTTCCTGGAATTTGAGATTGAATGGTTTGAGGCCTTTGATCAGGCTTTAAGGTGGTTATTTGACCTCTTCCTGTTATATTTTGAGTCCAAGGAAAAAATAGTATAATGATGCAGAAAATAGCAAATCCAATTAAAAAACGATTGAAATATTTAAAATAAGTCTTTTCTAAAGTTTTTTGTCCTGATTTATAATCTGACATATTAAAATACTTATTTACCGAATTGTGAGATATGTTTAACATAATAAATAAGTTTAAACTGTTTTTCCTTCTTTTAATGTTATTGCATTGGTGCACTTATTTTGCCATCTTTCGTTCATGCTTGCAACAATAAGTGTCCAAGGCATTTTTTCGTCTGTTAAAAATTCTATTATTCTATTAGCTTCATCTGTTTCAAATTGATCCAATGGGTCTTCAAGAATCAATATTTTAGGTTTAGTAACAATGGCTCTTGCCAATATTATCTTTTTAGATTTTGTATAAGACAATTGTTTTCCTTCGGGTTTTATTATTGTATTTAGCCCTTTAGATGAAAGCTTTATAAACTCATTGAGTCCAACTTTTTCAATAGCCCAAAATACTTCTTCATCAGTTATACTTTTGTCTCCAAAAGTGATATTTTCTCTCAATGTTCCTTCGAAAGGAGTTTCTTCAGACAAGGATAAACCAATATGAGATCTATATTTGTTAAGATGTAAATTTTGCAAAGAAAAATCGTCTAAGAAAACATTACCTTTTGTTGGCTTTAAAACGCCTGCTATAAGCCTTAATAAGCTTGATTTTCCGGAACCGCTTTCACCTCTTATAAGTAAGCTGGTCTGCGATGGAATTTTTAAATTAATATTTTCTAAAATATTCTTGTTCCTATTTGTAACACCATAAGTCACATCCTTTAACTCAATTAAAAAGTTGTCTTTAAAAATTGGTGTATCTCCAGTTTGAAGCTCTAATTCTTTATCTACAACTTCTCCAATTTTTTCTAATGAAGTCAGTATATCATAAAAGGATTCTAAGCCTAATATTAGTTTTTCAACGGAATTAATAACCAATAAAATGATAATTTCGGCTGCAACAAACTGACCTATATTCATTTCTTGATTAAGCACCAAAATACCTCCAACAATTAACAATCCAGCAGTGACAATAACTTTAAAACCAATCATTTGAATAAATTGAACAACCAAAATTTTAAAGTGACTTTCTCTTGCGAGTAAATAATTTGTAACTAATTGATCGTTCTTGTCAAGTGCCAAACTTGTTTTACCTGAGAGCTTAAAACTTACAATAGTTCTTGCTACTTCTTGGATCCAGTGAGCTACTTTATATTTGTTTTTAGATTCTTCAAGGCTAGTCCGCATGCCTTTTCTTGCGGTAAACGTAAACACAACATAGACTAATAAAAGTAATAGGACACCAAATACTATAAAAAATGGGTGGTAAAATGATAACAGAATTAAAGCAAAAACTATTTGAAGAACTGCAGCTGGTACATCTACCAACACTTTTGCCAATCCTTTTTGTACGGTAAGCGTATCAAAAAAACGATTTGCCAATTCAGGTGGGTAATAGTTGCGCAATTCCTTCATTTGAATTTTTGGAAAACGATATGTAAACTCAAAGGAAGCCCTAGTAAATACTCGCTGTTGTATGGTCTCAATAATACGCATTTGCATTAATTGTAAAACTCCTGTAAAGGCTACTCCAAGTGTCACCAATATGACTAATACTATCCATGAGGTTGTGATTTGTGCTCCTTGAATCAGGTTAATGATTGCTTGAATTCCTAATGGTAAAGACAAGGATACCAATCCTGCAAAAATAGCATAGTAGAATACTTGCATTACAGCACGTTTTTCTAATCTTAGCAGTCCGAAAAGTCGCTGCCAAGGCGTTAAAACATTTTTATTTTTCATAAATTATTTTAATGTGGTTTGTGTAAGATGGCTCAAAAAATCATAAGGAGAAATACTATCATTGCAATCTGTAATAGATTTAAAATGATCTTTTAGAAAATGTTGATGCAAAGTGCTTTCAACTATTGTACTCGCCAAACTTAGTGCATAAGGATATGTTGGATTTATTGATAAAATCATATCACTTAATCTTGTTATAAGTCTCTTATAAATAATAAAATAACCTTCTCTATTTTCTGCATCAACCTCTTTTGTTAAGTAAGATTTTGAATTCTCATTAATAATTATTCTGTTTAGAACAACTTCATTGATGTGAGAGAAATTACTATCCACTGCTATAGTTCTTGTTATTGTTTCAATTGCTTTATCAAGTTTTTCATTTGCGTTTGAAACATTATGAGTTGCAAAAACCAACTGATACTCTATCCAAGCCCAATACCAAGAGGATAAATAAAGTAACAATTTATGCTTACTTTCAAAATAGCGATAAATTGAACTCTCGTTAGAACCTATTTTTTGTCCAAGTTTCTTAAACGTAAAGCTATCAAAGCCTATTTCATCAATGAGCAGAATACTATGCTCTACAATACGTTTACCTAATTTTGATGATTCTGGATCCTTGATATAAATTTTATCAGGAACAGAAATTTTTAAATTTGAAAGTAAATTTATCATTTTTAATTATTTTGAATGCAAATATAATAGTATTACTATCATTTTCAAAATAAGCATAATAAATTTATCTTTTTTTTAAGAAATTAAATTTTTGGAGATAAAATTAAAGCGAGAGTATTAGCTCTTTTTCTTTTTTAGCTTGTTTAAAATCAGATCGAATATTAAGAGCCTTATCAATCCATTTTAAAGCTTCTTGCTTGTTAACTCTATGTTTCTGTATTTGTGCTAATCTGTAGTAAGCCCATTCTAATGGTACTCCATCTTTTGCTGAATGGTTTTCAATGTACATTTTTAAACAACGTTCTCCTTTATCTAACTCAACATTGTAATCTGCACTCACTTTTCCTATTTGGTAATGCAAATGGTTTTTATTGTGTTTTTCATAGGCTTCTTCAATATTTAAGATAGCCTTTAAAGGTTGTTTTTCGTTTTCGTATAAATTAGTAAGCTTGTCATAACAAGTTAGTGAACCACCAACCTCAATAGCCTTTTTGTAATAGCTTTCAGCAAGTTCTGGTTCGTTATCATATTCATAAACATAACCTTTAGCCAAATAGCCATCAACTTTGGATAGATGCTCTAACTCATCAGCATATTTAAGCGATTTGTTTTTGCTACCACCAATAATTCCTGGTAATTGCATATACAATTCAACCAAAGCCCAACGTGCATCTATGTGTTTTGGGTCTAACTCTGCAGCTCTTAAAAAAGCTACTTTAACGTCACCTATAATACCTAAAGCTTTAAATTTACTAACTTCAAGAGCTTTCATTCCTAAAGCTCCACCATATTTATAATGATAGTTTGCGTTATCATTATTAGCATTAACAAGCTTTTTATATTGTTCAATGGCTTCATCCCATTTTCTTTGGTGACCATAAGCATCACCTAAAAGTTCAATCGCTTTTAAATCATTCGGATTTTGTGTAGCGTATTCGCTTGCTATTTGTTCGGCTTTAACAAATTGTTTTTTATTGAAAAGTTCGTTAATCTTAGTCTCAATGGATTGAGAAAAAGCAAAACACGGAAGCAAAAACAAGAATAAAATCTTCTTCATGAATTTATAGGTCGAAAATGTAAAATTAAACTTTCTTGTTCACTTTAAAAAAAGCTAACTTTACTCATTCAACGACACATTTTACTTATTTCGTATTTTTTGGAACGCATTTTGAACGTATTATCGTTGAAAATTAATATCATGAACAAAACAATTGCCATCCTGATGATTCTGTTATTTGCAAACCTTAGCCATTCGCAAAACAATTATGACAATTTATGGAGAGACGTAGAAAAATTTGAAGCAGATGGCTTGCCAAAATCTGCTCTCGAAATAGTCGAAACCATTAGTGCAAAAGCCGAAAAAGATGCTAATGATGTGCAACGTATAAAAGCTCTTTTATTCAAAAGTAAATTTGCTTTAATTCTTGAAGAAGATGCACAATTAAACATCATCAATGATTTTAAAAAGGAGATCATAAAAAGTGAGATTCCAACAAAAAATATTTTAGAAAACTTATTAGCTAATTTGTATTGGCAATACTTTCAACAACATAGATGGCAGTTTTACAACCGAACCAAAACTTCTGAAAAAATTGACCAAAGTGACTTCAGAACTTGGGATTTACAAACACTTTTTAATGAGATTAGTTTGCATTACCAAAATTCATTAGAGCAACAATTATTGCTTCAGCTTGAAGATTTAAAAAACTTTGATGATTTATTAATCTTGCAAGAAGATTCCAAAACTTACAGACCAACACTATTCGATTTTCTGGCTCATAATGCTTTAGAATTTTATACCACTGACGAAAATAACATTACCAGACCTGCTTACAAATTTGAGCTTGACAATGAACAATTTATTGGTGACGCTCAAAGCTTTTCAAGTTTAAACATTACTTCAAAAGACAGCACTTCATTACAATTACAAGCCTTAAAATTGTATCAAGAGTTAACCAAATTTCATTTAAAGGACAAAGAGCCTTATGCTCTCTCAGATGTTAACATTAATCGTTTGTTGTACGTAAAACAACATGCCACTTTTACTGATGCTGACTCAAATTTATTAGAAACTTTAAAGACTGAAAGCAGTCGTTTAAAATCTCATGAAGTTTCTGCGCTTTACGATTTTGAAATCGCTTCTATCTTTGCTCAGCAAGGCTACATATTCGAGCCAAAAACCAACGAAGAATATCGTTGGAAATTAAAAGAAGCCATTGAGTTATGTGATGCAGCAATCAATTCGTTTCCAAATAGCAAAGGTGCAGAAAAGTGTCAAATTTTAAAGCAACAAATCCTTCAGCAATCTCTTCAAATTACTTCTGAAAGTCATTTGCCAATCAACTCAAATTCAAGGTTATTAATTCGCTACAAAAACTTTGACAACCTTTCTTTTAAAGTGTTTCAGTTAAGTAGAAATCAATATGAAGCATTAAACAAAACTTATAGAAAGGAAGAACAACTTGCATTCATTAAAACGTTAAAGGTTAACCATCAATGGCAAAGCAAGTTGCATAACGAAAATGACTACCAAACGCATACAACCGAAGTTATTCTTCCAGCTTTAAACAATGGCTATTTTGTAGTGTTTGCATCACCTGAAACCTCAAATGAGCAAACTTTTGCTTACGCGACACTTCAAGTTACTAATATGGCTATTGTTGATAAAAGTGATGACAAAAATAACATTTACCAAGTCATTGATAGAAATAACGGAAAGCCAATTGCCAATGCAAAAGTGACCTTAAACTTTCGTAGAAATAATGATAAGGAGCGTACGGAATATAAGACCACAAATTCTAATGGTGAAATTCAACTCTCTAAAACGAATAACCGTTGGAGACTTAATATGATTGTTGAACATAAAAACGACATATCCTATTTTGATAATTACAATCTATACAGATATTACAATGACGATAAAGAAGAAAAAGTAACCTACAACGCCTTTTTATTTACTGACAGAAGCATTTACAGACCTGGACAAACGGTTTATTTTAAAGGCATTGCCATGAAAACTAAAAATGGTAAATCTGAAGTTTTGGTTAATGAAAAACTAAACATTGAATTATTTGACACAAATTCTGAAACCATTAAGAAACTTAAGTTAACAACTAACGATTATGGTTCTGTATCAGGTGAATTTATCTTACCAAATAACGGTTTAAATGGTGAATTTCAAGTCGAATTAAGCAGTGATCAAAAAAATATTCACGGATTTAATTCTATTTCAGTTGAAGAATACAAACGTCCAAAATTTGAAACTACTTTCAATCCAGTTACTGAAACCTATAAAATAAACGATTCTGTTACTGTAAAAGGCAAGGCTTTGGCTTACGCAGGAAGCAACATTACTGATGCTAAAGTGGTCTATCGTGTGCACAGAAAAGTGCAGTATCCAAGATGGTACTTTTGGTATCGTCCTTGGTTTAATAGTGAGCCTCAGGAAATTGCTCATGGCGAAAGTATCACCAACGATAAAGGCGAATTTGAAATTACCTTTAAAGCATTGCCAGACCAAAGTGTTGACAAAAACAACTTGCCAATTTTCAATTATGAAGTCACAGCAGACATCACCGATTTAAATGGAGAAACACGCAGTGCAACCACAATTGTCAATGTTGGTTATCATGCTTTAACAGCCAATGTTTCAGTAGGTGCTAAATTGGATAAAACTCAAAAAAACCACAAACTAACCATTGACACCAAAAACCTTAATGGTGAATTTGTACCAGCAAAAGGAATCATAAAAATTTATAAACTTTTAGCTCCTGAAACTGTCCTAAGACAACGTCCTTGGAAGGCTCCAGATTATCAAATGCTTTCTAAAAGTGAATTTAAACAACTATTTCCTCATGATGCTTATGCCAATGAGGATGATAGCAACCAATGGGAAAAAGGAACTTTGGTTTTAGAAAAACCATTTGATACAAAAACATCCAAAGAACTCAGCTTAGGTAACTTAAAAAAATGGCAATCTGGTCAGTACGTTATTGTTCTTGGAACCAAAGACAAGTTCGGTCAAGACGTAAAAGACCAAACAAAAACTATGCTGTACAGTGATAAAGACAAACAGATTTCAGATAATCAATTGTTCGCAGTGACTACAAATAAAACTTCTTATAACATTGATGATATTGCAGCATTAACTTTTGCATCTGCAGCAAATATTACAGTAACTGTTGATGTTGAAAAAGATTATAAGACTGTTAAGACAGAAGTTATTCAACTTAACAACAGCAAGCAAACCATAAACATTCCTGTTACTCAAAACGATTTAGGTGGTTTTGTGGTGCATTATAGCTTTGCTGCCTTTAATAGCTTTGAAAATGGAAGCCTAAACATTAGTGTGCCTTACCCAAAAACCGATTTGGATATTGAAACGCTGACCTTTAGAGACAAACTACAACCAGGAACTGATGAAACTTGGCGCTTTAAAATTAAAGGTCCTAAAGGCGATAAAGTCGCTGCCGAATTATTAGCAAGTATGTACGATGCGTCGTTAGACCAATTTAAACCACATCAATGGAACTTTAAACCTATTCAAAACCCAATATATTTTAGTTATTCATACAGAAAAGCTGGACAAAGTTTTGGGAATGTCAATTTTAGAGTACAGCAAGAAAGAGCACCTTATTATCAATTTAGCACACAACAATATGACCAAATGAATTGGTTTGGATTTTATTTCTCAGAAAGTGATATTGCAAGATTATTAAGTGGAAAAGCTTCTGGAGTAGCAATATCTAATAGTTCTGGAAATCCAGAAAATGACACTAATGTTGTAATAAGAGGATATTCATCAATACCAAGTAATGATGATGGAAGTGGATTAAATGAAGTAGCTTATTTTAAACAAAAAGGAGAATTTACCACAAGTGATTCGCCAGAAGATCCAGAATATTATTTTTTAATGAAAAAAGCCAGGCTAAACCCTAGTAAATCAGGAGAACCAACAAGTATGTTTATTTCAGATATTCCTGATAAAACAGATTTCTCAGGAGTTACCATTCGTAAAAACCTGCAAGAAACAGCATTTTTCTTCCCTCATTTACAAACTGATGCAGATGGTAATGTAACTTTTAGCTTTACCACTCCAGAAGCCTTAACCAAATGGAAATTACAGTTATTGGCACATACCAAAACTCTGGAAAGTGCAGTTACCTCTTTAGAAACAGTGACGCAAAAAGAACTCATGGTTATACCAAATGCACCTCGTTTTTTACGTGAAGGTGACCAAATTACCATTAGTACTAAGATTGCAAACCTTTCAGACAAAACACTTTCAGGTCAAGCTAAATTAGAGTTAACAGATGCCATTTCTGGAAAAGACATCACTAATGTACTTGTCAGGTCGAGCGCAGTCGAGACCTTTTTAGTAGAAAAAGAAGGCAACACGCAAGTCTCTTGGCAATTGGATATTCCAGACACAGTACAAGCAGTGCAATACAAAATCATAGCAAAAGCTGGTGATTTTAGTGATGGCGAACAAAATGCATTGCCTGTTTTAAGTAACAGAATGTTAGTAACCGAAACCTTGCCAATGTGGATAAGAAGCAACGAAACACGAACATTTACATTAGATAAATTGGCTACGACAAGCTCAACCACCTTAAAACATCATAAGTTAACCTTAGAAATGACAAGTAATCCTGCTTGGTATGCTGTACAAGCCTTGCCTTACTTAATGGAATATCCTTATGAGTGTAATGAGCAAACATTTTCAAGATATTATGCTAATGCCTTAGCAAGTCATATTGCAAATAGTAACCCTAAAATTCAGGAAGTCTTTAATCAATGGAGAAATGCTGACGCACTTATTTCTAATCTTGAAAAAAATGAGGAATTAAAGTCAATTTTGATTCAAGAAACACCTTGGTTACGTGATGCTCAGAGTGAAACCGAACAGAAAAAACGAATTGCATTATTGTTCGACCTTAACAAAATGAATAACGAATTACAATCGGCTTTACGTAAACTACAGAACAATCAGATGCCATCTGGTGCTTGGTCGTGGTTTAAAGGTGGTTATGAAAATCGCTATATCACACAACACATCATCGCAGGTTTTGGGCATCTTTCAAAACTTGGAGTCACCCTGAGCGCAGTCGAAGGGTCTCAACCAAACATCATTCAAAAAGCTATTCAATATTTAGACGCTCAATTTGTAAAAGAATACAAAGACATCACAAAATATAATAAAGATGTAGATTTAAGTAAAGACCATCTAAGCTACACACAACTGCATTATTTGTATATGAGAAGTTTCTTCCCTGAGATTAAAAAATCAAAAGAAGTTGAAGATATCACAGCATATTATCACTCTCAAATTAAAAAATATTGGTTGAGTCGTTCGTTATATGCAAAAGGATTAATGGCTTTAGTGGTAGATAGAATGGATGATAACACAACCTCAGCTAAAATCTTAAACTCCTTAAAAGAAAATAGCATTACCTCTGATGAATTAGGCATGTATTGGAAAGAAAATACAAATTCGTGGTATTGGTATCAAGCACCAATTGAAACACAAGCCTTAATGATTGAAGCTTTTTCAGAAGCAGGTTCTGTCATTCAGAGCGAAGCGAAGAATCTTGAAACCATTGACAACCTTAAAATCTGGTTGCTAAAAAACAAGCAAACCAACCAATGGAAAAACACCAAAGCAACTACTGAAGCCGTTTATGCGTTATTGCTTCAAGGAAGCGATTGGTTAAGTGTTACTGATATTGTTGATGTGGTTTTAGGAGGAGAAAAGATTAATCCATCAAAACTGGAAAATGTAAAAGTAGAAGCTGGAACAGGTTATTACAAAACCTCTTGGAGTGCTTCTGAGATTCAACCTGACATGGCAAACGTAAAACTTACCAAAAAAGGCGATGGTATTGCTTGGGGAAGTTTGTATTGGCAGTATTTTGAAGATTTAGACAAAATTACTTCTGCGGAAACACCTCTAAAATTGAGCAAAAAATTATTCTTAAAAAAGAATACTGATAAAGGTGAAGAAATTACTGAAATTACTTCTGAAACTAAACTGCAAGTTGGCGATTTAATAAGAGTTCGTATTGAATTACGAAGTGATAGAAGCATGGAATTCATCCATATGAAAGACATGAGAGCCTCTGGGTTAGAACCTGTAAATGTGTTGTCGCAATACAAATGGCAAGATGGCTTGGGTTATTATGAAAGCACAAAAGATGCGAGCACAAACTTTTTCTTTGACTATTTACCAAAAGGTGTGTATGTATTTGAATATGATTTACGCGTAAACAATGCTGGAAACATGAGTAATGGCATTACAACCATTCAAAGCATGTATGCTCCAGAGTTTAGTAGTCATAGCGAAGGAGTTCGATTGAAGATTGAAGATTGACGAATTTAGATTTTTGGTGGAAATCCCTTTAATACTTTCTGAACAATAGTATTAAATTGTGCTTCACGTTTTTCAGGTGTTGCATTTGGGTTATAACCACTTTCGCTTTCTGCTTGCCAGAATAATCCAATACCATTTTCATCAATAAACTCGAATAATAAAACTCTATTCATTTTTGGCTGACCAATTGGCAATCCAATAGAAATTCCTCCTCCAACATTTCGGTTTCCTCCTCCAACACCAACACCAACTGTATTTCTATTGTTGTTTTCATAAGTACTACTTACAACATTAACATAAAAATCTGGAGTGTCTGATAGTGTTAGTCCTTTGGTTTGCATTTGAGCATTGATAACATCAATTAGACGTTTTGTGTCTAGCTCACTCAAACCTGTTTCTAAATCAGAATAATAATTATAGGTTTTATATTTGGTGAAATTGGTTCCTCTTTCAAAATCATAATTCACATAAATAGGTGCACATGAAGAAATAGCAACTACTAAAAACAGTACTAATATTTTTTTCATCATTTTGATTTTAATAAAACTAATCAAAAATTATTCCTTTTTATCTACAGACTGTGTTAAAGCAGATGCAATAATTCCCGTTGGTACTGCAACTATACCTAAGCCAATCATTAAAATAATAAAGGTAAAAACTTTACCTCCTACAGTAATTGGGTACACATCACCATAACCAACGGTTGTAAGGGTAATAATTGCCCACCACAAACTATCAAAAATTGAAGAAAAGTGATCTGGTTGTGCTTCATTCTCAAAATAATAAATACCTACTGCCGCAAAGTAAATGAGGATTATAGTAATGAAAATGAACAAAAATATTTGCTCTTTTGCACTAGACATGGCTTTAATAAAATGATTCATTGCTTTGTTGTAGCGTACTAATTTTAGTATTCTAAATAATCGTAAAAAACGTAAAGCTCTTAGTGAACGTAAATCGACTCCAAAGGACAAATAAAAAGGTAAAATAGCTAGTAAATCAATTAGTCCAAAAAAGCTAAAAATAAATCGTGGTTTGCTATCAGCAACATAAATTCTTAATATATATTCAATGGTAAAAACCAAAACACAAAATATTTCAATAGCTCTTAAAATAGTTCTTGTTTCAGGCTTCAGATTTGGTAATGTTTCAACAGAAAATGTTACTATGGACAATAAAATGAGGGCTTGTATAAAAAAAGCAAACCATTTACTTAACTTATTATCATTAAACTCTACAATGCTTTTTATATATGCTCTCACAACTGCTTTAATTTAAGAATTTAACATCTGCCACAATTTATCTTTAAGTTCAGTAATTCCTTGTTGAGCTACTGATGAAATTAAGACATAGTCAACTGGAAGTTCGTTATCCAATTCAACCTTTAATTCTGCTTTTAGCTCATCATCTAGCATATCGCATTTGGTGATGGCAATTAATCGGCTTTTATCTAACATTTCAGGATTGTAACGTCTTAGTTCATCTAATAAAATATCGTATTGCTTTTTAATGTCATCAGCATCTACAGGAATTAAAAACAACAAGGTTGAGTTGCGTTCAATATGTCTTAAAAAATAATGACCAAGTCCTTTTCCTTCTGCAGCACCTTCAATTATTCCAGGTATATCTGCCATGACAAAGGTTTGGAAATCACGATACTCAACGATACCTAAATTTGGTTTCAATGTGGTAAATTCGTAATCTGCTATTTTTGGTTTTGCAGAAGTAATTACAGATAGTAAGGTAGATTTTCCTGCATTTGGAAAACCAACCAAACCAACATCTGCTAATATTTTAAGCTCAAGAGTAACACGTTTCTCTTCTAACGGAATTCCAGGTTGCGCATAACGAGGTGTTTGATTGGTGGCACTTCTAAAATGCCAATTCCCTCGTCCTCCTATTCCGCCTTCACAGAGTATTTTTTCTTCGTTGTGTTCTGTAATTTCAAAAAGGATTTCGTCTGTTTCAGTATCTCTTACCACAGTTCCTAAAGGTACATCAATGTAAGTATCTTCACCATCTGCTCCTGTGCTTCTACCACTACTACCATGTTCGCCATGTCCAGCCTTAAAATGCTTTTTAAATTTTAAGTGATAAAGCGTCCAGAGGTTTTCATTTCCTCTAACAATAACATGACCTCCACGTCCTCCATCACCTCCATCAGGACCACCTTTTGCGACATATTTCTCTCTATGTAAATGCGTAGAGCCTTTTCCTCCATTTCCTGATGAAGCAAATACTTTTACATAGTCAACAAAGTTTCCTTCTGTCATTTTAATGTTTATTTGTTTTTTGTGGAGTTGTTTAGCCGTGAGAATTTTAAACAACTAAACGAATAAACGACTCAACTAAAGATTATCTATTACTTTATTTAACCTAATTGTAATTTCTTCGATACTACCAACGCCATCAACACCAAAGTACTTGTTTTGTTCAGCGTAGTAATCTTTTAAAATTGCTGTTTTGCTGTAATATTCTTTAATACGATTTCTAATAATGGACTCGTCTGCATCGTCAGGTCTACCACTAGTTTTACCACGTTCTAAAAGTCGTTGAACTAGAACTTCATCGTCAACTTCCAAAGCAATCATTGCATTGATTTCAGAATCTTTATTATCCATTAAAATATCTAAAGATTCTGCTTGTGCTCTTGTACGTGGAAAACCATCAAAAATAAAGCCTTTAGCATCAGAGTTTTTATCTACCTCAGCACTTAACATATCTATAGTAACTTGGTCAGGAACTAATTGTCCTTTGTCCATATAAGATTTTGCCAAACTACCAAGTGCAGTTTCATTTTTTATATTATACCTAAACACATCTCCAGTTGAAATATGTACTAAATCGTATTGATCTCTTAAAAAATTAGCTTGTGTTCCTTTTCCTGCTCCTGGAGGTCCAAATAGGACAATATTTGTCATGTGTTCTGTGGTTTTTATTTGATAAATTTCTGGTAAATCTCTTCCAAGTCCATCGTAATCCAGTCCATAACCTACAATAAATTTATTTGGGATGCTTATGCCTTTATAGTGAATTTTAAAATCTTCTTTGTAAGCTTCTGGTTTGTAAAATAAAGTGGCTATGAGTAGTTGCTTAACGTTTTCATTTTTGAAAATCCTATGAACTTCAAACATGGTTTTACCAGAGTCGATAATATCTTCTAGGATTACAACTGTGCGTCCTGTTAAATCTTGAGTTAAACCAATTAAACGTTGAATGTCTTCGGTAGATTTTAAGCCTTCATAAGAAGCCAGCTTAATAAAAGTCACTTCGCAAGGCTTTGGATATTTTTTTACAAAATCGCTTACAAACATAAACGAGCCATTTAAAATCCCAACAAAAACAGGTATTTCATCCCTTAAATCCTTAGAAATTTCATCTACCAAAACAGTTATAGCACTATCAATTTCTGAAGCAGAAATAAAAGGTTTAAAGTATTTATCGTGAAGCTTTATCAACTTAATGAATTTTGAAAGAGGCAAAGATAATCAATTGAAGCCTTTTTAACGATTTTTTGATTTGCGTTTTTAATACCGAATTCATATTTAAGTGTATTTTTGTAGTGCAAATCATTTCAAGTGAATTACCAAAACAAAAAAAACTACTTTTCTTCATCATTCAAATTAGGCATACTTGGTGGAGGACAATTAGGCAAAATGATGCTTAATGAAACCCGAAAGTTTGACATACATACTTGCGTTCTCGACCCTAGCAATGAAGCGCCTTGCAAAATAGCTTGTAATGAATTTTATCAAGGTGATTTAATGGACTTTGAAACGGTTTATAATTTTGGTAAAAACGTAAATGTGCTAACCATTGAAATTGAAAATGTCAATGTTGATGCTCTTGAAAAATTAGAAAAAGAAGGCATTGAGGTGTATCCTTCGTCTAAAACTTTAAGAACTATACAAAATAAAGCCAAACAGAAGTTGTTTTATGTTGATCATAACTTACCTACTGCTCCATTTTCAAGATTTGCTTATAAAGATGAAATATTAACTGCTATTGAGCACGAAACTCTTGATTTTCCTTTTGTTTGGAAAAGTGCCCAATTTGGATATGATGGTAATGGCGTTAAAATAGTTAGGACTCATTCTGATTTAGACGACTTGCCAAATGTAGAATGTATTACAGAAAAACTCATTCCATTTAAAAACGAATTATCTGTAATTGTGGCTAGAAATGTAGAAGGTAAAGTAAAGGTTTTTCCAGTAGTAGAAATGGAGTTTCATCCTGAAGCCAATCAGGTAGAATATGTAATTTGCCCTGCAAGAATTTCAAAAGAAGTAGCTCTTAAAGCCGAATTAGTAGCTTTAAAAACGTCTGCAGCCTTTAATCATGTTGGTCTTTTAGCAGTTGAAATGTTTCAAACTGAAAATAACAACATTTTAATAAACGAAGTTGCTCCACGACCTCACAATTCTGGACATCATACCATTGAAGCCAGTTACACATCACAGTTTGAACAACATATTAGAGCCATACTCGGATTACCACTTGGGAAAACAGACAGTAAAGTTGGTGGCATTATTGTGAATTTGGTTGGAGCCGAAGGTTATGTAGGTAATGTTGTTTATAAAAATATAGAAACCATAATGGACATGGAAGGTGTAACACCTCATATTTATGGCAAAAAACAAACACGACCTTTCCGAAAAATGGGTCACGTAACCATTGTTCATAAAGATATTAATGAAGCACGAAAAATTGCAGAAAAAGTAAAAAACACGATTAAAGTAATAAGCGAATAATATGGCACAAGTAGGAATTATTATGGGAAGCGATAGCGACCTTCCAATCATGCAAGAAGCAATAGATATTTTAAAAGGTTTTGATATTGAAGTTGAAGTTGATATCGTTTCTGCTCACAGAACTCCAGAAAAAATGTTCGATTATGGAAAAAACGCTCATAAACGCGGCATAAAAGTCATTATTGCAGGAGCTGGAGGAGCTGCTCATTTGCCTGGAATGATTGCTTCATTATCACCATTACCAGTTATTGGAGTTCCTGTAAAATCAAGAAATTCTATTGACGGTTGGGACTCTGTTTTATCCATTTTACAGATGCCTGGAGGAGTTCCTGTGGCAACAGTAGCTCTGGATGGCGCAAAAAACGCAGGCATTTTAGCTGCACAAATTATTGGCACTTCAGACACTTGTGTTTTAGATAAAATTGAAGCCTATAAAGAAGGTTTAAAGGTAAAAGTAATTAATGCAGCTAGGAATATTAAACAATAAAACCTCGACCAAAGCCGAGGTTTCAAATTGCTATTAATCAACCATTTTTTAAGAGTAAAACTCTCTTTAAAAAATTCTGATGCGAAAGTAGAAAAATATTCAGTATTAACTACAAATTGTTAATTAATATTCATAAAATCAATTGGTTAGAAAGAAAAAACTTACATAAGTGATTTTTTTGTAATCTAATTTCTAATAATTATTTATTAAAAAATTTTATGCCTAAAATGTCCATCCTAAATCAGCAATTTAAAACGCCATTTAACACAGCTCCATTTTCAAAAATCAAGAATTCAGATTTTCTTCCTTCATTTAAAACTGCAATTAAAAAAGCAAAAAAGGAAATCGATGACATTGTTAATAATACTGAACAACCAACTTTTGAAAACACCATTGAAACTTTAGAGTTTTCAGCACAGGAATTAGATAGAATTTCGAGCATTTTTTTCAACTTAAATTCTGCTGAAACAAATGATGAAATTCAAAAAATTGCCCAAGAAGTATCGCCTTTACTTTCTGAATTTGGTAATGACATTACATTAAATGAAGACTTATTTAAACGAATAAAAACAGTTTACGATTCAAAACCCAAAAACCTAACCGAAGAGCAAAAAACGTTACTTGATAAACGTTACAAAAGTTTTTCCAGAAATGGTGCCAATCTTGCTGATGATAAAAAACAAGAGCTGCGCTCAATAGACAAAGAGCTAAGTCAATTAAAGTTAAAGTTTGGCGAAAATGTATTAGCTGATACTAATAAGTTTGAGATGCTTATTACAGACGAAAAAGACTTATCTGGATTACCTGAAGGTGCAAAAGAAGCAGCAAAACAACTAGCCGAAAGCAAAGACAAAGAGGGCTGGTTAATCACTTTAGATTATCCAAGTTACATACCATTTATGACGTATGCAGATAATCGAGAGTTACGTAAAAAACTATCGTTAGCCTTTGGAAGTAAAGGCTTTAAAAATGATGAATTAGACAATCAAAATATTGTTATTAAAATTGCCAATCTTCGTTTTAAGCGTGCACAACTGTTAGGATATAAAACTCATGCTCATTTTGTTTTGGAAGAACGAATGGCCAAAACACCAGAAAAGGTAAATAATTTTTTAAATGAATTATTAGAAAAAGCTAAGCCAGCTGCTGAAGCTGAATTCACAACTCTTAAAAATTTTGCGAAAGAATTAGATGGTATTGATGAATTGCAAAAATGGGATTCTGCTTACTATTCAGAAAAACTTAAACAAAAACTTTTTGATTTAGATGACGAAAAACTTAAGCCTTATTTCAAGCTGCAAAATGTTATTGATGGCGCTTTTGCAGTTGCAGAAAAATTATTCGGATTAAGATTTGAAGAAATTAAAGATAAAGATGCTATCGATTATATCGACAAATATCATGAAGATGTATTAACATATAAAGTAACAGATGATAGAGGATTAATCGCAATTTTTTATTCAGATTTCTTTCCTAGAGCTGGAAAACGTAATGGTGCTTGGATGACTTCCTATAAGCCTCAATATGTTCAAAATGGTCATAATCATCGTCCGCATGTATCAATTGTTTGCAATTTTACGAAACCAACAAAAAGTAAACCATCACTCCTAACCTTTAATGAAGTTACCACACTTTTTCATGAGTTCGGTCATGCGCTTCATGGCATGCTAGCCAATACAACCTATCCTAGTTTATCTGGGACTTCAGTGTATTGGGATTTTGTTGAGCTACCAAGTCAGGTGATGGAAAATTGGTGTTATGAAAAAGAAGCTCTGGAATTATTTGCAAGGCACTATGAAACCAATGAAGTCATTCCAATGGACTTGGTGAATAAAATAAAAGAATCTTCCACCTTTCAAGAAGGCATGCAAACTTTAAGACAGCTAAGTTTTGGGTTACTAGATATGAGTTGGCATGGTCAAGATCCCTCAAACATAAAAGATGTGAAGGCTCAAGAAGTTAAGGCATTTGGCAATACTCAACTGTTTCCTGATGTACCAGAAAATTGTATGAGCACATCCTTTGCACATATTTTTCAAGGTGGTTATTCCTCTGGCTACTACAGTTATAAATGGGCAGAAGTTTTAGATGCTGATGCTTTTGAATATTTTAAGGAAGAAGGCATTTTCAATAAAACAGTCGCTAATAAATTTAAAGACAATATTTTATCTCAAGGTGGAACAGAAGATCCAATGATTTTGTATAAACGTTTTAGAGGTCAAGAGCCAAAACCTGAAGCGTTGTTAAAACGTGCTGGATTGATTGGTTAAAAATAGCATAACAAACTTAAACTTAGTACAAATAAATATAAAGTCCACTTTTTATTTTATTTTTGAAACGAGCAATTTAACAATCACTTATGTCAGGTCACGAAATAAATCCCAATAATTGGATCGATTTGTATTCAGATTACCTTTTTAACTATACCATCACTCGCGTGAATGACAGAGAGATTGCTCAAGATTTAGTGCAAGATACTTTTTTTGCAGGTCTAAAATCTATGAAGAATTTTAAAGGCGAAGCTAGTGAACGTACTTGGCTTGTCTCGATTTTAAAACGAAAAATCATTGATCATTATCGAAAAATAAACTCAAAAAAAGGAAAAGCAGAAGTACGAATGAATCTTAATTTTGATGGTGAAGATGAAGGCGATTGGTTAGAACAACGTGTTGCTGACCCTTTTGACAAAACTGCTGAAGATAAATTAGAAAATAAAGAGCTTGGGTTAGCGCTGCATGATTGTATTAGTAAATTGCCAGCCAAACAAGCTGAAGTATTTAAAATGAAGACTTTATTAGGTTACGACACTGAAACTATTTGTAATGAATTAGATATTACAGCGTCTAATCTTTGGGTTATAATACATAGAGCTAGGACAGCTTTAGCTGCTTGTATGGAAGAAAATTGGTTTTAATACATTAAATAAATGAGTAAGGATTATAAAATATTTGTTTCATGCGATAAGGCAACTCATACTTGTGACAAATCACAGTATAATGAAGCTTCGCTTTGGGAAAAAATAAAATTAAACATTCATCTTATTTATTGTAAAGCTTGCAGGAAATATTCTGCCAACAATAGCAAGCTTACCAAAATCACAAACAAACCTGAGATAAATTGTCTTAAAAATTCTGAAAAGGAAAAGCTTAAAGCTAATTTTAATAAAGAGCTAGAAAGCAATCAATAATTTGCCGTTGTTAAAATTGCCCAAAGTATTGGGATGCCTTCAACCCAAAACGAACTATAGTACTTGCTTTGGTATTTTGTACTAAAAGCCAAGAACAAAATCAACAACAAACAAATTACCGCAAGAATCATGGTTTTATTCACATAAAATTCATCTTTAAAAAACTCAAGAAAAAACATAATTACAATAAGCAAAACACCTATAATCTTGGTTTTATTAACTCCTATTTTTTGCGGAATTGTTGCCAATTTTAAACTATCATATTTCATATCTCTAATCTCAAAAGGCAACATAGCAATGATAACATATAAAAATCGTTGAATAACCTCAATTAGTTCATCATTATCAAATTCGTAGTTTTCATTTAGCAAAGGAATCACAACAGTAACGCAAGTCCAAACAAAAGCAATTACATAGATTTTTAAACCACCAATGGCTCTTAAATTGCCTTTTTCAATAAATATTTTTTTAGGTAGAAAAGGTATAGCGTACAAAAACGTAACAATTCCAGCTCCAATAAAATAAAAAATGGTTTCTGTTTTTAACTTAAGCGCGTAGTAAACCAATCCTAAAAAACATAAAAAAGAAAAAATTTGAATAGCTCTAAGCCAACTTGCCAAACTTCTATGATGAAACTTTGCTAAGCCAAAATACTTTACAAAATTATAACCTGTAATCGTTGCAAAAAAAATGAAAAACACAAAGTCTAAATCGGCTCCAACATTAAAATTTAATAGTGTAACCCAAACCAATCCACACACAGCTAAAGCCACATGAATACTACTATTAACGTAAAAATCGAATACTCTTTTTAAAACTTGCATAATACAAATTTAGGTAAACTGTTAATAATGCCTTAAATTGGTTAAAAACTTTCAAAATTAGCATCATTAAACCATATTTATTTACTTAATTTTACACTTTAAAACTCAACCTTTACAGTATGAATACAGATTTGTTTGCACTGCGTCACATTGGCCCAAGGGAAAGCGACCATAAGGCAATGCTCAACACAGTTGGCGCATCAACTTTAGATCAGCTTATTAACGAAACTATACCTGACAGTATACGTTTACAAAACCCTCTTAACTTAGATGTTGCTATGAGCGAGCAAGAATACTTGCAGCACATTCATGATTTGGCTTCAAAAAACAAAGTTTTTAAATCATACATTGGTTTGGGTTATCATCCATCAAATTTACCTGCAGTAATACAACGTAACATATTGGAAAATCCAGGTTGGTATACTGCTTACACACCTTATCAGGCTGAAATAGCTCAAGGTCGTTTGGAAGCACTTTTAAATTTCCAAACCATGGTAACTGACCTAACAGGAATGGAAATTGCAAATGCATCGTTGTTGGATGAAAGTACTGCTGCTGCTGAAGCTATGGCTTTACTTTTTGCAGTTAGAGAACGTGACCAAAAGAAAAATGAGGTTGTCAAACTTTTTGTTGACGAACAAATTTTACCTCAAACCTTGTCACTTTTGCAAACGCGTTCAAATCCTTTAGGAATTGAATTGGTTGTTGGAAATGTAAATGAATTTGATTATTCATCTGAATACTTTGCTGCTATTGTTCAATATCCAGGAAAAGATGGACAAATCAGAGATATCGCTTCATTCATTTCAAAAGCAAATACTAACAACATTAAAGTAGCTGTTGCTGCAGACATTTTAAGTTTAGTGAAATTAGAAGCTCCTGGAAAATTTGGCGCTGATGTAGTTATTGGAACAACGCAACGTTTTGGAATTCCAATGGGTTATGGTGGACCACATGCTGCCTATTTTGCAACAAAAGAAGAATACAAACGTAGTATTCCTGGTAGAATTATTGGTGTTACTAAAGATGCTAATGGCAATCGTGCCTTAAGAATGGCGCTTCAAACCAGAGAGCAACACATTAAAAGAGACAAGGCGACTTCTAACATTTGTACTGCACAAGTATTGTTAGCCGTGATGGCTGGAATGTATGCGGTTTATCATGGTCCTAAAGGATTACAATACATCGCTAATAAAGTGCATAATGCAGCAAGTAGTTTGGACAAAGCCTTACAAAATTTAGGATTTGCTCAGGAAAATTCTGCTTACTTCGATACACTAAAAGTGAAAGCCAATACTGAAAAAGTAAAAACTATTGCTGAAGCAAAAGGTGTTAATTTTTATTATCCTGATGCAGATACTGTAACCATTTCTTTAAATGAAACTACAACAATATCTGATATAAATACTATCGTTTCAATTTTTGCTGAAGTTGCAGGAAAAAACGCAGAAAAATTAACTGCAATTGCATCAGCAAACAATATTTTAGATGCCGTAAAAAGAACTTCAGATTTCCTAGATAATGAAGTGTTTAACACTTATCATTCAGAAACTGAATTAATGCGTTATATCAAATCATTAGAGCGTAAAGATTTATCATTAAATCATTCTATGATTTCATTAGGTTCATGTACAATGAAACTAAACGCAGCTGCCGAAATGTTGCCTCTAAGTTGGTCAAATTGGGGAAATATTCATCCTTTTGCTCCATTAAATCAAGTAGAAGGCTATTTGATAGTTCTTAAAAAATTAGAAAATCAGCTCACTGAAATCACTGGATTTGCAGCAACATCTTTACAACCAAATTCTGGTGCTCAAGGTGAGTATGCTGGATTAATGGTAATTAAAGCTTACCACGAATCTAGAGGTGATCATCATAGAAACATTTGTTTAATTCCATCATCAGCTCATGGAACCAATCCTGCAAGTGCTGTAATGGCTGGAATGCAAGTGGTAGTTACAAAATCAACTGATGAAGGTAATATAGATATTGACGATTTACGTGAAAAAGCTGAGCTGCATAAAGACAACCTTTCATGTTTAATGGTAACCTATCCATCAACTCATGGTGTATATGAATCTGGTATAAAAGAAATCACTAAAATCATTCACGATAATGGTGGCCAAGTATACATGGATGGAGCTAACATGAACGCTCAAGTAGGATTAACCAATCCTGGTAATATTGGAGCAGATGTTTGTCATCTCAATTTACATAAAACCTTTGCTATTCCTCATGGTGGTGGTGGTCCTGGTGTTGGTCCAATTTGTGTTGCTAAACAATTAGTGCCTTTTCTACCTGGAAATCCTGTGGTTAATGTAGGTGGTGAAAAAGGAATAACTGCAATTTCTGCAGCTCCTTATGGTTCTGCTTTGGCTTGCTTAATTTCCTATGGTTATATCTGTATGTTAGGCGCTAAAGGTCTTACAGAATCTACAAAAATTGCAATACTTAATGCGAATTACTTAAAAGTGCGCTTACAAGGTCATTTTGATACGTTATATTCAGGCGAAAGAGGACGTGCTGCACATGAAATGATTGTTGATTGCAGAGCTTTCAAAGAACACGGAATTGAGGTTGTAGACATTGCAAAACGATTGATGGACTACGGATTTCATGCGCCAACTGTCTCCTTTCCAGTTGCAGGTACCTTAATGATTGAACCTACTGAAAGTGAAAGTAAAGAAGAATTAGATCGTTTTTGTGATGCTATGATTTCTATTAGAAAAGAAATTGAAGCAGCAGATAAAGACAACCCTAACAACGTGCTGAAAAATGCACCTCATACTATGGCAATGCTTACAGCTGACACTTGGGATTTACCATATTCCAGAACTCAAGCTGCATTTCCTTTAGACTATGTAAAAGACAATAAATTCTGGCCAAGCGTAAGACGTGTTGACGATGCTTATGGCGATAGAAATTTAATCTGTACTTGCGCTCCAATTGAAGACTTTATAGAAGCCTAAAATTGGCTTTGAACATCGTAAAAGAGCTTAAAACATTTTTTGCCTTTAATATTTTGCTTTTATATTCGTTACATTAGCAATATTAAAGGCAAATTTCATTATATGAACATAAGAATAACTGGTGTTGGAAGCTATATCCCTGATACCATTGAAAAAAACGAAGACTTTCATCAGCATCAATTTTTAAATACAGATGGTTCAACAATAGAATATTCCAGTGAAGTTATAGTAGAAAAATTTAAGGAGATTACTGGAATTGTTGAGCGTTGTTATGCCAAAGATCATTTAACAGCTTCAGACCTTGGCTTTTTTGCTGCTGAAAAAGCTATAGAAGATGCTAAAATAGATAGAGAAGAACTCGATTATATTATTGTTGCTCATAATTTTGGTGATGTCAAAGCCAATGCCATACAAAGTGATATTTTACCTTGTTTAGCCTCACGAATCAAGCACAGTTTACAAATCAAAAATCCAAAATGTGTCGCTTATGATATCCTTTTTGGTTGTCCTGGTTGGGTTGAAGGTGTGATTCAAGCACAAGCATTTATAAAAGCTGGAATGGCAAAAAAATGTCTTGTTATTGGTGCTGAAACTTTATCGAGAGTGGTTGATAAACATGATAGAGATTCCATGATATATTCAGATGGTGCAGGAGCTACAATTGTTGAAGCCACAAATGAAGAAGGTGGTATTCTTGCGCATGAGTCTGCTTCTTTTACTTATGATGAAGCCTATTACTTATACTTTGGAAATTCCAACAACCAAGATCTTTGCAGAGACACAAGATATATTAAAATGCATGGAAGAAAAATCTATGAATTTGCACTAAACAATGTACCTCAAGCTATGAAAGCTTGCCTTGATAAAAGTGATGTTGATATAAAAGATGTGAAGAAAATTTTAATACATCAAGCCAATGAAAAAATGGATGAAGCCATCGTAAAACGCTTTTACAGATTGTATAAAACCGAAATGCCAGAAGATATTATGCCAATGAGCATACATAAACTTGGCAATAGCTCAGTAGCTACTGTACCTACTTTGTACGACTTGATTGTAAAGAATAATCTTGAAAATCATCAAATAAACAAAGGCGATGTTATTATATTTGCAAGTGTTGGTGCAGGAATGCACATTAACGCAATTGTGTATAAATATTAATAACTAAAAAGATTTCCGATTTCTGGGAAACTAAAAATGTACGAAAAAACTTTTCCCAATAAACGTTATAAACATACAGCAGAGTTTCTATTGAAACACATTTCAACTGATTCAAAGATTTTGGATTTAGGAGTAGAAAACCCTTTTACCAAAATAATGAAGCAACAAGGATTTACTGTAGAAAACACAAAAGGTGAAGACTTAGATTTAGATACTTCTACAATTGAAAGCTCAAATGCAAATGTGATTACTGCTTTTGAAATTTTTGAACATCTTCTCTCTCCTTACACTGTATTAAAATGCATAAAAGCCAATAAATTAGTCGCTAGCATTCCGCTTAGACTTTGGTTTTCATCTGCCTACAGAAGCAAAACCGATAAATGGGACAGACACTTCCATGAATTTGAAGATTGGCAATTTGATTGGTTGCTTGAAAAAGCTGGTTGGAAAATTGTAGATAGACAAAAATGGACTAATCCAACAAAAAAAATTGGAATCAGACCAATGTTAAGATGGTTTACACCTCGCTATTACATTGTTTACGCTGAAAGAGTTTAAAAACTCAATAATCAAATTCCAAATTCCAAATGGTTTCCTTAGTTTTGAGTTTTAATTTAGCTATTGATTATTGGATTTCTACATCATCATACCAGCACATAATGAGCAAGAGACTATTGGTTTAACTTTAGAATCGCTTGTCAATCAAACCTTGCAACCAAAGCGATTAGTTGTAGTAAATGATAATTCTACTGATGATACAGCAAAAATTGTTTCAGAGTTCACTAAACAATACAACTGGATAACTCTAATTGAAAACCAATCTTCAGAAAAGCACTTACCTGGTAGTAAAATTATCAATGCTTTTTACAAAGGTTATGAAACACTTGATGAAAATTACGATGTAATCTGCAAATATGATGCGGATCTCATTTTTCCATCCAATTATCTAGAGACGTTATCTTTACATTACCAATCTGATGAACGTTTAGGTATGATTGCTGGACATTGTTATATTGAAAAAAATGGTGAATGGAAACTGGAAAGCTTAACTGGAAAAGATCATATTCGTGGTGCTTTAAAAGCTTATAGGAAGGAGTGCTTTTTGGATATTGGTAAATTAAAACCTGCAATGGGTTGGGACACAATTGACGAACTTTTAGCTTTGTATTACAACTGGTCGTTTAAAACTGATGATACCTTAAAAGTAAAACACCTAAAACCAACAGGAGTAACTTATAACAAAGCATCAAAATATTTGCAAGGAGAAGCATGGTATAAGTTGCGTTTCGGGTTAGCTTTAACCTTATTGTCTTCAGCAAAGTTGTCGTATAAAAAGAAAAGCTTAAACTACTTTAAAGATTGTATTAAAGGCTATTTAAAAGCTAAGAAAGAAAAAGTTGATTTTTTTATAACTCCAGAACAAGGAAGATTTATCAGAAATTTTCGCTGGAAACAAATCCTTAAAAAATTATTTTAAAAATAGTTGCTAATATTATTTTCAAGATTATATTTGCCTTAATCATTGCCGATGTAGCTCAGCTGGCTAGAGCAGCTGATTTGTAATCAGCAGGTCGTGGGTTCGAGTCCCTCCATCGGCTCTATATAAAGCTTCAATTACCAAAAAGTAATTGGAGTTTTTTATTTTAAGTTACTAAAAGGAATTAATAACCAAAACACCTTTGTTCTGAAATTTGTTCATATTTGGAAGAGCGACCGTTGCTTCTTCTAAAGTAATGGTTTTTTCTATGAGTTTTTCTGGATGCAATTTACCATCTACTATCATTTTAAGCATCTCAGGATATTTATGTGCTTGCATGCCATGACTCCCAATAATTTCCAATTCATCTGCTATGATTCTGTCCATTGGAATATTTGGATACTTATGATTTCCTGTCATTAATCCAACTTGTACATGTTTGCCTCTTTTCTTCAACGATGCAATTGAATTTAGACAAGTAATTTCACTTCCTAAAGCATCCATAGACACATGAACACCTCCTTTAGTGATGTCTTTAATAGCTTCCTCAACATTACTATTTGAGCCATTGACTACTGAACTTGCTCCTAGTTGTTTTGCTAATTCCAAAGTATCATTATTAATATCGATTGCAATAACTTGAGCTCCCAAGGCATTGGCTATCATAATAGCAGACAAGCCAACTCCACCACAACCATGAATGGCTACATGTTGTCTCTTTGATACTTTCCCTTGGGCTACAATGGCTCTAAAGGCTGTGATAAATCGGCAGCCTAATGTTGCAGCAGTCACATCGTTTATTTCCTCTGGAAGTTTTACCAAATTAGTATCTGCATAATCTAAAGCTACATACTCAGCAAACGAACCATGATGTGTAAAACCAGGCTGAGATTGGTGATCACATACTTGCTGATTTCCAGATTTGCATTCTCCACAATTACCACAACCAGCTACAAATGGTATGGTGACTCTATCTCCTATTTTAAAATTCTTGATATCTTTCCCAACTTCAACGATGATTCCTGCTAATTCATGTCCAGGAACATGAGGTAACACGATATCTTGATCGTGTCCCATCCAACCATGCCAATCACTCCTACATAACCCAGTTGCATTTACTTTAACAACGACACCATCATTTTTTGGTGCTGGATCGTTGATGTTTTGGATGGTAATTGGACCTTGGAATGCTTCAAAAACAGCTGCTCTCATAGATTACAATGATAGAACAACTAAGGTAATAAAGTTTAATAATTTAGCAAGTCATTGATTTTTGCTTTTACTTTTTCTGTGGAAGGAATCATGGTCTGTTCCAACGTAGAATTTAAAGGAATTGCTGGCATGTTCTCGCCACCAATGGTCATTACTGGAGCATCTAAATATTGAAAACATTGTTCTTGAATTTTTCCAGCCAAGGCCAGTGCAAAACTATTGTTACTAGGTTCTTCAGTGACCACTAAACATTTTCCAGTTTTCTTTACAGATTTCATAATGGTCTCTTCATCTAATGGAAATAAAGTACGTAAATCAATGATTTCAATTTGGTCTCTCATATCTAATTCACCAGACGCATTATAAGCCCAATGTACTCCCATTCCATAAGTAACAATAGTAAGCGTTTCAATATCTTCTTGTTTCCAAATTTCTTGCAAGACCCAAGCTTTTCCGAGCGGTAAAACGTAATCTTCTGAAGGTTCAACAGAGGTCGCAGTTAACGTTCCAGGAACTTTACTCCAATACAAGCCTTTGTGTTCTAAAATCACTACTGGATTTGGATCGCAATACGCTGCTTTCATGAAGCCTTTTAAATCGGCTCCATTACTTGGATAAGCAATTTTTATTCCTCTAATATTTGTGAGTACACTTTCTACAGAGGATGAATGATATGGTCCACCACTTCCATAAGCTCCAATAGGCACACGAAGGATCATACTCACAGGCCATTTTCCGTTAGATAAATAACAGCTTCTACTAACCTCAGTAAACAACTGATTTAGACCTGGCCAAATATAATCGGCAAATTGAACCTCAACAATTGGCTTTAATCCAACTGCACTCATACCAACGGTTGAACCAACAATAAAAGCTTCTTGAATTGGTGTGTTAAATACACGATCGTCTCCAAATTTTTGAGCTAAAGTTGCAGCTTCTCTAAAAACGCCTCCCAGTCTTCCACCTACATCTTGTCCATATAACAAGCATTTTTTATCCTGTCGCATTAACTCTTCAATGGCATGTAATGCACAATCTACCATGACAACACGTTCTCCATTTTTTGGCTCACGTTCTCCAATTTCTTCTGTAATTGTTGTTGGAACAAAATCATGAGTGAATAAATCTTCTGGTTTTGGGTCTTCGGCCTTTAAAGCTTTTTCAAAATCTGCTTGTACTTTCGCTTTCGCGGAATTTTCTATACTTTGAATTTCTTGAGAAGAAAAACCGTTATCTAGTAATTGCTGTTTTAATACTGGATAAGGATCTCGCGAACGTGCTTCATCTAAATCATCACGATACCATTCCATACGGACACCTGAAGTATGATGATTTAGGAGTGGAACTTTTGCATGTACCAAAAATGGACGTCGCTCTTTACGAATCGTTTCGATTACTTTTTCAATGGCTTCGTAGCATTCAATAAAATTAGCTCCATCAATTGAAATGGCATCCAAACCATGAAACCCTTGTGCGTATTGGTAAGCATTTTGAGATCTGGTTTCGGCTTCATTTGCTGAAATATCCCAACCGTTATCTTGTACTAAATATAAAATTGGCATTTGTTTTAAAGCTGCCATCTGAAATGCTTCAGCTATTTCGCCTTCTGTTACTGAGGCGTCACCAAGACTACAAACTGTTATTGGATTTAGTTTAGATTCTTCGCTGTCGCTCTGAATGACAATAGGGTTATTTAATCCTTGTTTTTCCAAATATTGCATACCCATAGCAACTCCTGTTGCAGGAATAGATTGCATTCCTGTAGCTGAGGATTGATGAGGGATTTTAGGTTTATCATCATCTTTTAAACTTGGGTGGCAATAATAAGTTCGTCCACCTGAAAAAGGGTCTTCGCGTTTGGCCATTAACTGCAGCATTAAATCATAAGGTTCTAGTCCAAACGACAACAACATTGCATCATCTCTATAATAAGGAAATGCATAATCTTGTGGTAATAACTGTAGACCTAAAGCAATCTGTATGGCTTCATGACCTCTGGAAGTTGCATGTACGTATTTTGAAACTTGCTTGAAATTGACTTCGTACAATTCGGTCATTGCTTTGGCTGTGCATAGCTTTGAAAATGCTTTTTTAAGTGTTTCTTTATTCATTAAACCAACTCTTTTTCAATTTTAACCATCCAGTTAAAAGTATCCTCAATTTTACCTGTTTTAATTCCGTTTAATGTGTTATTTACTTCCAATCCAACAGGACTTTCATCAGAAACATGAATGATTTCATCGTTTAACCCAATGTCTTGAATATAAGCAATACCAACTGCTGTTCCAGTACCAAAAGCCTCTTCTAAGATTCCTTTTTTGGAAGCTTCTTTAATTTCGTCTATTGAAATTGGTCGTTCAATAACTTCATAGCCTTTATGCTTCAACAAATCAATAACACTCATTCTGGTGATACCATCTAAGATGGCTCCATCACGTTTAGGCGTTACAAATTTTCCGTCAATTTTGAAGAAGATATTCATGGTGCCAACTTCTTGAATATATTTGTGCTCTATGGCATCAAGCCATAACACTTGATCAAAACCTTTTGCTTTCGCCAATTCTGTTGGACGAATCGCAGCTGCATAATTTCCTGCAGCCTTAGCTTCTCCAGTTCCACCTTCTGCTGCACGAATGTATTTAGTTTCGGCATATAGTTTTATTCTTTTCGTAAAGAATGGACCTGATGGTGAAGCAATAATGATAAATTTAAAACTTGTAGCTGCTCGCATCCCAATAAAAGGTTCATCTGCGTACATAAAAGGCCTTAAATATAAAGCACTTCCTTCTTGTGGTGGAATCCATGCTTGCTCAACAGCAACCAATTGCTTTAACCCTTCCACAAACAAATCTTCTGGAAAGTGTGGCATTCCCATTCTGGTTGCGCTTGAGTTTAATCTTTCTGCATTCTTTTTTGGCCTGAACAACATTGGAGTTTTTTCATTATCTAAAGTTGCTTTCATGCCTTCAAAAATGGCTTGACCATAATGCAAAGCCATCGCTGCTGGATGAGTCGGAATTAGATGCAATGGCTCAACTCTTGGGTTAGTCCATTGTCCATTATGGTAATCACATATAAACATGTGGTCTGTAAAAGTTCTACCTAACGGAATATTGTTAAAGTCTAAATTCTCAACTTTTGATTTTTCTACTCTTTGTATTGAAATGTTATGTTTCATGTTTTTATCTTTTTGTCAGTTCGAGTGAAATTGCTTTTTGCAATTTTGTATCGAGAACCTTTTGAATGACTTCTCGATACAATTTGTTCATCCTTCACAAATCACTCGAAGTGACAATGGTTATATTTTTCTATTGATATCAAACTGTTCTAAATAATCTGCTACGCGACGTACAAAACTTCCTCCCAAATAACCGTCAACTACTCTATGGTCAAACGATAATGATAAGTACATCATACTCCTAATAGCTATTTCATCTCCTTTTTCGGTTTCTATAACTTCTGGTCGCTTTTTAATAATTCCTAAAGCGATAATGGCCACCTCAGGTTGATTGATAATTGGCGTTCCCATGACACTCCCAAATGTTCCAACGTTAGAGATTGTAAACGTGCTTCCCTTAATATCTTCAGGATTTAATATATTATCTCTGGCCTTTACAGATAAATTATTGACATCTGCTGCTAGTTGTTTTAAATTCTTTTTGTCTGCATCTTTTACAACAGGAACAATAAGGTTGCCTGAAGGTAAAGCAGTAGCCATTCCAATATTTATATGTTCTTTTACAATGATATTCTCTCCATCAACAGAGACATTTATCATCGGAAAATCTTTTATTGCTTTTGCAACAGCTTCAACGAATAAAGGTGTGAATGTTAACTTGCAGTTATATTTTTCCTGGAAGGCTGTTTTATTCGTATTTCGCCAATGAACCAAATCTGTTAAATCGGCTTCAACATATGCAGTTACATGTGGTGAAGTATGTTTTGAATATACCATACGATCTGCAATCATTTGGCGCATTCTATCAATTTTCACAATCTTTCCAGTGCCTTTATCTAGCTTTGGCTGAGGAATGCGATATGCAGTTGGATCTTGTGCGACACTAGGTTGCACAAACTTATATGGTCTTCCATCTTTTATATATTGAAAGACATCGCTTTTTCGCAATCGTCCATCATTACCAGTAGCCGGAATTCGAGCCAATTCCTCAAAACTTATATGATGTTCTTTGGCTATTGAAATAATTAATGGCGAAAAGAAGGTATTATTATTTTGAGCTGCAGTGGCTAATTGTTTTGGTTTCTTAGCTACCGATTTAGGTATTTGTTTCTCAACTTTTGATTCTACTTTCTTATCAGATGGCTTAGGTAGTGTTGCTTTTCCATCTGTTTTAATGATAGCAATGGTATCACCAATTTTTATAACCTCATTGGCTTTGAATAAAATTTCTTCAACCACGCCAGATACTGTTGAAGGCACTTCAGAATCTACTTTATCTGTAGCTACTTCAAGCAACATTTCATCTTGTTCAATGGTATCACCTACATTTTTGAACCATGTGATAATGGCTGCTTCCGTAATACTTTCTCCCAGTTTGGGCATTTTAAATTCAAATCTCGACATTATATTAACTAATGTTTGTTAGTCTTTAAATATTTACTTTTTCATAAAATCCCTTAAAGTGTCGTAAGCACCTTCTTGTATTTTCATGTTCTCAGGAATCTTACGCAAGGGCTCAACTTCTTTTAGACTTTCAAGACATTCCTTTGGCAATTGCTGATACAATGTTGTGCCTTTGGTTTTCCAGTCAATCATTTCGTCTGTTACTTGTCTCACCACTTTTGCTGGATTGCCAACTACTAAACTTCGCTTCGGAATAATAGTTTGTGCTTTTACAAACGCCATTGCTCCAACAATACATTCGTCACCAATTACGGCATCATCCATAATCACAGTATTCATTCCTACCAATACATTTCTACCAATATTAGCTCCATGAATAATGGCTCCATGACCTATATGAGCACTTTCTTTTAGCGTGATAGACTTACCAGGAAACATATGTACTGTGCAATTTTCTTGAACGTTTACTCCATCTTCTAGAATGATTTGTCCCCAATCACCACGAATAGCAGCTCCAGGACCTATGTAACAGTTTTTGCCAATGATGACATTTCCAGTCACTGCAGCCAAAGGATGCACAAAACTACTATCGTGAACTACTGGTATGTATCCTTTAAATTCGTATATCATATCTCATTCCTGCGAAGGCAGGAATCTTATTATTTATTAATTCTAAATTCCCTATTATCTATGTTCCAATTGATACTTAAATCAGACCAACTCGGATTCATTTCTTCAATTAAATTTACTTTCCATTCTCTTTTCCACTTTTTAAATTGCTTTTCTCTAATTGACGCATCTTCTCCATTTTCAAACTCTTCAAAATAAATCAATTTATCACAATTATAACGAGCTGTAAAAGCTTTTGGATAAACCTTATGTTTATGTTCTATTAGTCTTTCTTCAATATTATCTGTTAATCCAATATAAATTACTCCATTTGGTTTATTTACCATGATATATACATACCAAGATTTCATTCTTTTAAAAATAGATTCCTGCCTTCGCAGGAATTCATTGATACTTTTTTAATGTTTCTTTTGTAAAATCACTTAATACTAATCGGCCACTAATTTTTGCTCGTTGAATTAATAATTGGTCCCAATCTTCAGTGCCTCTCCAAAACATAGTTTTCATTTCACTCATGGCTTTTGGGTTGTAATTGCAAAGGTTTTCGGCAAAAGCAGTAACAGCCTCATCCAATTCTTCTACTGTTTCATAAACTTGTGTAAAGAGTCCTTTTTGTTGTGCCCACTCAGCTGAATAAAATGTGTTGGCATCTATAGCAATTTGAGACATTGCACTCAACCCAAGTTTTCTTTGTACTGCTGGACCAACTACGAAAGGTCCAATACCAACATTCAATTCACTTAATTTTATAGCTGCAAACTTTGTTGCCATACAATAGTCAGTTGCAGAAGCCAAACCTACTCCTCCTCCAACGGTTTTACCTTGAATACGTCCAACTATAAACTTTGGGCATTTTCGCATGGCGTTAATCACATTAGCAAAACCAGAGAAAAAAGCTTTTCCCATTTCTTCGTTACTAATATCTACAAGCTCTTCAAAACTAGCTCCAGCACAAAAGGTTCTGTCTCCACCACTTTTTAGAACGATAACTCTAATGCTTTCATCTTCACCAGCTTTTGTAATGGTTCTTGCCAATTCTGTAAGCAAATTTGATGGCAATGAATTATGTGAAGGATGGAAAAATTCTATATATCCAACCTTATTTTTAATGTATTGTTTTACGTATGGTTCCATGGTTTAAATAAGTCCAAATTGTTCGAAATGATGGTTTAAATGTTTTCTGTCTAATAAATACCATTCGTATCTATTCATTTCTCCAAAAACTGCATTTTTTAATTTAGTATCTGGATTTTCTTTAAAGAAATCTAAGTATTCTTGTCTGCTCTCAAGAAATTTTAACTTTGCTTCTTCTAAATCTTTATGCTTTAATTCATTTATTTTAGATTCTTCCGCTAGAGGGAACATATGTTCTCTTGGCATTTTATGATAATTATAAAGTGAATTGTGCACTTTATCTAGTATTTTTTCAGGTGTATTTATTTCAAAATTTTGATTTTGACCAGACGCAATTTTGTACGTATATTCAAGGTGTTCTAGCATATGTTGAGGAGACATGGTTCCCCATTTTGGTTTGGATTCTGCTGATAATTTCGCCAAGCATTCTAGGATTTTATAATCAGTCATCTCCACAAAAACATCTTGTTTCTTCTGAACCATTGTTAATACAGTTGCCACAGCTACTAGTTCATCATGAGCATCAAAAACCTCAGCAAACCACTTTACAATTCCGCTAGGATGTTCAGCACTATTCACATCTCTGTCAATTTTCTGTTTACAGGTTAATCGCACATAAATAGTGTCATTATGATAAAGTGGTCTTAGGAATCTACATTCTTCCAATCCATAATTAGCAGACACAGGACCTTTGTTAGGATATACAAACAATCCAGCTGCAGCTGCTAGAATGAAATAGCCATGAGCAGTTCGTTTTTCAAAAATACTTCCATCTAACGATGTAATATCTGTATGAGCATAAAAGTGATCCCAAGTAAGATTTGAGAAATTTATTATATCTGAATCTGTTAACGTACGCTTATGAGTTTTCATTGACATACCAGGTTGAATGTCTTCCCAATGATATTTAAAAGGATGTTGTTCTGCTTCTTTATAAGCACCTCCTGGTTGATAAATACCTGTGATTTCTGTTAAGGTTGTAGGACTTCCTTGAATTGCCGTTCGTTGTAAGTAGTGTTTTACACCTCGCATTCCACCCATTTCTTCACCACCTCCAGCTCGACCAGGACCACCATGAACTAAAGTTGGTAAAGGTGAACCATGACCTGTGCTTTCTTTTGCGTTTTCTCTGTTCAACACTAAAATACGTCCATGATGACTTGCTGCATTGACAACATAATCTTTGGCAATGCTATCGTTATTCGTAATGATTGAAGATACCAAAGAGCCTTTCCCCATTTGAGATAAAGTAACAGCTTCTTCTAGCGTTTTATAAGGCATTATGGTACTTACTGGACCAAAGGCTTCACGTTCATGAACCGATAAATTATCAAATGGATGATCTTCTCTTAATAAAATAGGACTGATAAACGCACCTTTTTTAGCATCTGCTCCAATGGTTTCAATCTTATCAAGGTTTCCATAGACGATTTTAGCCTTTTTGGCAATATCAGAAACATTATTTCGTACTTCCTCAACTTGTTCTTTGCTGATCAGAGAACCCATTCTAACTTCTTTGAGCCTTGGATCACCAATAGTAATTTTATCTAACTCTTTTCCTAAAGCAATCTGTACATCTTCAATCAAGTTCTCAGGAACAATGATACGACGAATCGCAGTACATTTTTGTCCAGCTTTGACTGTCATTTCTTTCCTAACTTCTTTAATAAAAATATCAAATTCTGGTGTTCCAGGAACGGCATCTTCACCCAAAATAGACGCATTTAAAGAATCGGCTTCCATGGTAAAAGGCACAGCCTCTTGAATGATTCTAGGATGTGCTTTTAATAATCTTCCTGTTGCCGCTGAGCCAGTAAACGTAACTACATCTTGAGATTCTACTGTATCTAAAATGGTTTTAACTGTTCCGTTGATGATTTGTAAAGCACCTTCAGGTAAAATGCCTGAATTGATTATTTCTCGTGCTACAGCTTCTGCTAAATATGATGATGAAGGAGCAGGTAATACGACTGCAGGAACTCCAGCCATCCAGTTCACTGCGCATTTTTCTAGCATTCCCCAAACTGGGAAATTGAATGCGTTAATATGGACTGCTACTCCTTTCTTAGGCACCATAATGTGATGTGCCATAAAGCGGCCTCCACGAGACAAATCGATTGGATTACCTTCAACATGATACGATTGATTTGGGAATAATTTTCGCAATGATGCATTGGCAAACAAATTACCAAAACCACCTTCAATATCAATCCAACTATCCACTTTGGTTGCTCCTGTTCTATAACTTAACTCGTAAAATGCTTCTTTTCTCTTGGTAAGATATAAAGCTAATTTTTTTAGCATATTTCCACGCTCTTGAAACGTCATTTTACGCAATGTTTCTCCTTTATCTCGACCATATTGAAGGATTTCAGGAATATCCAAACCTTCAATGGCGACGCTTGCAAATGCTTCACCAGTAATAGCATCATGAATTGGTTGTCCTTCTTCTTTTCCTGTTGTCCAATTTCCTTGGACGTAGTGTTGAATCTTATTCATGTTTTTCACTTTATAGTGGATTCCGTATCAAGTGCGGAATGACAAATTGTTATAAATTCACATTTTCAATTATTGCTGCATATCCTTGACCTACGCCAATACACATAGTTATTAAGGCATAACGTTTTTGCCGTTCATGAAGCTCTAAAGCCGCAGAATAGGCAATTCTCGTTCCAGTGACACCAAGAGGATGACCTATTGCGATGGATCCTCCATTTGGATTTAATCTTGGATCATCATCTGCTAAACCCCAAGCTCTTGTGCAAGCTAAAGCTTGAGCCGCAAACGCTTCGTTCAATTCGATAATATCCATATCACTCATGGTTAAGCCAGCTTTTGCTAAGGCTTTATTTGAGGCCTCTACTGGACCAATACCCATGATTCTAGGTTCTACCCCAACCACAGCAGAACTTACAATTCTTGCTAGTGGTTTTAGATTATATTTTTTTACAGCATCTTTTGATGCAATGATTGTTGCTGCTGCTCCATCATTTAAGCCTGATGAATTACCAGCTGTAACACTTCCTCCTTCTGTTTTAAAAGCGCCTCTTAATTTTGCTAAAACTTCCAAACTAGTATTAGGCTTAACAAACTCATCCTTTGAAAATAGGATTGGATCTTTTTTACGTTGTGGAATTTCAACCGTTACAATTTCTTTAGCTAATCGACCATTTTCTTGAGCTTTCGAAGCTTTCATTTGGCTCCAATAGGCAAACTTGTCTTGATCTTCTCGAGAGATGTTGTATTTCTCCACCAAATTTTCAGCAGTATTTCCCATGCCATCTGTTCCATACATTTTTTGCATTTTTGGATTAATGAATCGCCATCCAAAACTGGAATCATACATTTTTGCATCAGTTCCAAATCCTGTTGATGGTTTCGCGATGACGTATGGTCCACGCGTCATATTCTCTACTCCTCCTGCTATAAACACATCGCCATCACCAGATTTAATTGCACGATTGGCATGAATGATTGCTGATAGTCCAGAGCTACATAAACGATTTACAGTTTCTCCAGGAACAGAATATGGTAATCCTGCCAATAAAGACGCCATTCTCGCTACATTACGATTATCTTCTCCAGCTTGATTGGCGCAGCCTAAAATAACATCGTCATAGGCTTCCTTTGGGATGTTTGGATTTCGTTTTACAATTTCTTCAATGACCAAAGCTGCTAAATCGTCTGTACGAACAGCTGATAATGTGCCTTGATAACTTCCTATTGGTGTTCTAATTCCGTCTATGATGTATGCTTCTTTCATGTTTTAACCCTTCCGTCCTTCGGACACCTTCCCTTAAAAAAGGGAAGGAATTATGTTGTTAATATTTTTAATCTTCAGTCCAATCTTTTTGAGTGCGATACACGACACCTTTAAAAAGTGCTACTAGTTCATCTCCTCGTTTGACTTCAATCACATTGAAGCCTAATTTATTATTTACTTTTTCTATCACTGATTCGGCAACTAAATAATCGCCTTCGTTTAATGCTTCAATATGATTAATGCTGGTTTCAATAGACACTGCATATTTACCATGCGTATTTGCCGCAAAGCCGAAAGCTGTATCTGCTAAGGTATAACTGATGCCTCCATGTGCATAATTCATACTGTTGAGCATTTCTTTTCTAATGGTCATGGCAACTTTACAGCGACCTAATTCACATTCTACAATCTCAATTCCCATCCATTGACTGAAAGCGTCAAGTGAGAGCATTCGCTCTGGTATGAGGTTTGAGGTAATAGATTTTCTTTGTGATGGTTTCATACTTATTTAATTCTATCAGAAATTTTACTTCTTAACGTTGTAATCATTTTAGATAATTCAGTAATTAAACGTCTATTTTCCTCATCTTCTTCTATTGAGATGTAATTTCTCATTTGAGCTTTTGAACTACAAGAGATACATTCATGAGCACTATGCCATGCATTACCTAAATAATTATAAAATTGTTTGTCGGTTCCAGCTGAACCTTCTGATATATTTAATGCTATTGAATCTGCTGCACGTTTAAATTGTGAGGATAGTTCAAATCTTTCTTCCTTTGGAAATTTTTTAGTTAGATCATTAACTATTTCACCAAACTCCATAGCCTTTGTATAAATGCTTAAATCTTCAAACTTAAAATAATACTTTGACTTCCTCATACCTCAATCCTCAAAAAACCTCAAACCATTTTTGTTCATTTTTCTTAATAATGGACTGCAACGATATCTGTCCTCGTGATATTCGTTGTATAATTCATCCATTTTCCTCACACACCAATCTATTCCTTTTTCATCAGCCCAAGCTAATAGTCCTTTTGGGTAATTAACGCCTTTGGTCATGGCATTGTCAATATCTTCAGCTAAAGCTATATTTAAAAACAAGGCATCTGCTGCTTCGTTGATGAGCATGACTAAAACACGGTCGAATATTTGTTGCTCTAACTCTTCATTATGAGACCTCTTGACTGCGCTCGAGGTGACAATTGAACCATTTCCATCATAATTGTAATATCCTTTGCCAGATTTTCGACCTAAATAGCCTGCTTCTGCAAAACGTTTTTGTGTGAATGCAGGCTTGTATCTTGGGTCAAAATAAAATGCGGTAAATACAGTTTCTGTTACTGTGTAATTAATATCATTACCAATAAAATCCATTAACTCAAATGGTCCCATCCTGAATCCACCTAAAGTTTTCAAACTCCAATCAATAGTTGCAAAATCGGCAATCCCTTCCTCATAAATTCTTAAAGCTTCTCCGTAAAATGGTCGTGCCACACGATTGACAATAAAACCTGGAGTATCCTTGGCAACTGCAACCGTTTTTTTCCAATCTTTAATGATTTGAACAGATTTATCTAGGGTTGCTTTTGATGTTTGAATTGCAGGAATGACTTCAACCAGTTGCATTAGAGGCGCTGGATTGAAAAAGTGAATTCCAATACAACGTTCAGGCTTTTTTAAAGAAGCTGCAATAGAAGCAATTGATAAACTTGATGTGTTAGAAGCAATGATACAATCGTCAGACACATAGCCTTCTAATTCCAAAAAAACTTGTTTCTTAATCTCTAGATTTTCAACAATAGCCTCGATAGTTAAGTCGGCATCAGATAAGTTATTTAAGCTGTTGACATACTCAATATTACTTTGAATTCTATTCTTCTCTTTTTCATCAACGCGACCTTTTTCAATAAGCCGATTCAGTATTTTATCTAAAGCCGATTTAGCTTTATATAATGCTGTAGTGTTTGTGTCGTACAATTTCACTTTACAACCAGAAGTTGCAGCCACTTGTGCGATGCCACTTCCCATTGTTCCAGAACCAATAATTCCTACGTTCATATTTTTTAATTATAACCCTTCCGTCCTTCGGACACCTTCCCTTAAAAAGGGAAGGAAGTTAGAATGGTAAATTCTTTAAATCTACATTTCCGCCAGAAATAATAATTCCGACATCTTTATTTTTAAACTGCTCTTTTTCTTTTAAAAGTGCGGCAAATGCAACTGCACTTGAAGGCTCAATAATGATTTTCATTCGTTCCCAAACTAATTTCATAGCATGAATGATTTCATCTTCTTCTACCAAAATAATGCGCTCTACATCATTCATAATAATCGGGAAATTCCGATCTCCTAAAAATGTTCGTAAACCGTCAGCAATGGTATTTACTTTTTCATTGTATTCAATTTTACCTGATTGCTTTGAACGAAATGCGTCATCTGCATTCTTTGGCTCTCCACCAATTACTTTACATTTATTCGAAAAATATTTAGCCGCTAGAGCTGTTCCAGCTATGAGTCCACCTCCACCAACAGGAGTAAATATATAATCGAGTTGTGGTTCTTCTTCTAATAATTCAATGGCCGCTGTTCCTTGACCATGAATCACATCATCATCATTTGAAGGATGAATAAAGGTTGCGCCTGTTTCTAGCTTCACCTTTTCTGCCATTTGCTCACGAGCAATTGGTGTAGATTCGCTTTCAATGATATTCCCTTTGTAACCTTTTACAGCATTCTTCTTTACTTGTGGTGCATTTTCTGGCATCACAATGTATGCTTCAATACCAATTTTATTTGCTGCTAAAGAAAGTGCTTGGGCGAAATTACCTGAGGAATGAGTAACAACGCCTTTATTTCTGTCTTCTTCAGACAAATTTAAAATAGCATTTGCTGCTCCACGCATTTTGAATGCTCCCATTTTTTGAAAATTCTCACATTTAAAATACACCTTACATCCTGCAATCTCATTTATTAATTGTGAGGATAACACAGGTGTTTTGTGAATGTAAGGTTTCACACGATTGTGGACTTGTATGAGGAATTCTTTATTCACTACTTACCTTTAAATTTAGGTTGTCTTTTTTCAATAAATGCTGCAACACCTTCAGCATAATCTTCACTTTGCGCTGCTTCAATTTGAAGATTTGATTCTAATGACAATTGGTCTTCTAAGGTATTCGTCATCGATTTGTTAAACAATTCCTTTATCATACCTAGTGCTTTAGTTGGCATATTAGCCAATTTTGATGCTAGTTGATTCACATCGTTTTCAAAGTTTTCAAAAGGGATTACCTTATAAATCATTCCCATTTTCTCGGCATCTTGTGCAGAAATTTTATCTCCTAACATGGCTAAAGCTTGAGCTTTTTGAAAACCTATTAATCGAGGTAAAAAGTATGTTCCTGCACTATCAGGAATCAAACCTATTAAACTGAAAGCTTGAATAAAACTTACCTTTTCATGTGCCACAACAACATCGCAAGCCAAAGCTATGTTAGCTCCTGCTCCTGCTGCTACACCATTGATCGCTCCAATAATTGGTTTTTTAATAGAACGGATTCTATTGATTATAGGATTGTAATGTTCTTCCAGAATTTTTTTAAAACCTGGGTTTAATTCCGGAGAGGTGACTTCTTTTAGATCTTGTCCTGCACAAAATGCTTTTCCATTTCCAGTTAAAACAATTGCTCTAACCTCATCATTTGTTGCACAATCATCAAGAATACTTTGTAAACTTAACGCCATTTCACGGTTAAAACTATTAAACACTTCAGGTCTATTAAGTGTTATAAATGCTATTTTGTTTTCAATTTTTAAAAGAATTGAATTGCTCATACCTTATTTAATCTTTATTACTCTAAAAGTGTTTACAATTTAAAATCTGGATTATATATTAATCCAATAATATTTTTCCAAGGATCATAAACTGTAGCGACCATTATTTCGCCACCAACATTTTTTGGCGCCTCATGGTTAGTCGCTCCCATTTTAATTAATGATTTATAAACTTGTTCAATATTTTCAACTCCCCAAAAAGACAATATATTTTCTCCTTTAGTTATTGTTCCATCTTCAGGCAGCAAACCTAATTCATATCCTCCTATGTTAAACCCTACGTAAAAAAGCTCGTCAAAATAAGGTTTAACTTTGAACGCTTCTGTGTACCATAATTTAGCTTCGTGTAAATTAGGCACTTTATATATTGTTGTTCTTAATCCTAACATTATTTTAAACATTTAAAATAATCAAAAGGTTCTTGGCAATCTTCACATTGAAATAATGCTTTGCAAGCTGTTGAACCAAATTGACTCACTAATTTTGTGTTTTGTGAGCCACAATTAGTACACTTTACTATTTTTTTGTTTCCTAATAACGCATCCTTGTCAGCATCTGCTTCCAAAGGTGGTGCAATACCATATTTTTCCAAAGCATCTCTACCTTCTTCAGAAATCCAGTCGGTTGTCCACGCAGGTGTTAACACTAAATCTATATTAACTTTATATCCTGCTTTTTCAAAAGCTGCTTCAACATCATCTGTAATTACGTCCATTGCTGGACAACCACTATAAGTTGGTGTTAATTTTATCATTACCTCATCATCAACAATCTTTGCATATCTAACCACTCCCATATCCAGAATAGTTAATACTGGAATTTCTGGATCTGAAACTTGATCAAGAATTGGGAGGAGCTCTGTATCTATGTCAGCATGTTCAATCATAAGCTTATTTATGTGCTACCATTCCATATTTGGATAAGTGCGTTGCATATACTGCAAGTCACTTAATAAATAACCCAAATGTTCTGTGTGTATTCCTTGTTTACCTCCTTTTTGAAAATATTTTAATTCTGGAATTGACAAGGTAGCCTCTTCTAGAACACTGATTATTATTTGATAATAATTATCTTTTAAATTGGTCACATCGACACCTATACCTTCTTTAACCATTGCTTTATCTGCTTCGGTTTTATGAAATAATTCGTCAGTGTATGTCCATAGATCATCTATTGCATCTTGCATTTTTTTATGACTTTCATCTGTACCATCTCCTAAACGTTTTATCCAATCTGACGAAAATCGTTGATGGTAACTCACTTCTTTAATAGATTTCTTTGCAATTGCAGATAAGGTTAAATCTTTGCTTTTTTCCAACTCTTGTAAAAACAGCAGATGATACACATCAAACAGAAATTGACGTGCCATAATATATGCAAAATCAGTGTTGGGTTGCTCGACTAATAAAACGTTGACATACTCATGTTCTTTACGCAGCATCGCAATATCGTCTTCTGTTCTACCATCTCCTGCAATTTTTGCAGCATATTGGTAATAGCTTCTAACTTGCCCAAATAAATCCAATGAGATATTTGTACAAGCAATATCTGTTTCCAAACTTGGACCATGTCCACAAAGTTCTCCCATTCTTTGTCCAAGAATTAATGAGTTGTCTGCGACTCCAAGGATGTATTTATATAAGTTTTCTTTCATTACATATGTTTTACTTCGTCAGGTAAATCATAAAATGTTGGATGACGATACACCTTATCTTGAGCTGGCTCAAATAATTCACCATTATGCTCAGGATTTGACGCTGTAATATGTTTTGATTCAACAACCCAAATACTTACACCTTCATTACGTCTGGTATATACATCACGTGCATTTTCTAAGGCCATTTCAGCATCTGCTGCATGTAGACTTCCAAAATGACGATGTTCTAATCCATTTTTACTTCTTACAAAGATTTCCCAAAGTGGCCAGTTTTTTGTTCCCATGATTCTATCTTTTATACAACTTGTTTTTCTTTTCTTTCTTGTTGTTTTTGGGCATAAGCCATTGCTGCATCACGAACCCATTCACCACGCTCCCATGCTCCAACTCTTACCTTCATACGTTCTTTGTTGCAGGGTCCATGGCCTTTTACAACTTGCCAAAATTCGTCCCAATCTATTTCACCAAAATCATAACTTCCTCTTTCTTCATTCCATTTTAAATCTGGATCTGGAATGGTTAACCCAATTAAATCAGCCTGAGGCACTGTCTGATCTATAAATTGTTGTCGTAAATCATCGTTTGACTTTCGTTTTAATTTCCATTTCATGGATTGCTCCGTATGAACAGATTCTGCATCTGTTGGTCCAAACATCATTAATGAAGGCCACCACCATCGATTTAAGGCATCTTGTGCCATTTCTTTTTGTTCAGTAGTTCCGTTGGCTAATTTCATCATGATTTCATAGCCTTGTCGCTGATGAAAACTTTCTTCTTTACATACGCGTATCATAGCACGAGCGTATGGTCCAAAAGATGTGTTACACAAAGGCACTTGATTGATAATAGCAGCGCCATCTACCAGCCAACCTATTGCTCCAATATCTGCCCAAGTTATGGTTGGGTAATTAAAAATGGAAGAATATTTAGCCTTTCCTGAGTGAAGTTGCTCGTAAAGTTCATCTCTTGAAACACCTAAAGTTTCGGTTGCTGAATACAAATACAAACCATGTCCAGCTTCATCTTGTACTTTTGCCAATAATGCTACTTTTCGTCGAAGCGATGGTGCTCGAGTTATCCAATTACCTTCTGGGAGCATTCCAACAATTTCTGAATGTGCATGCTGCGACATTTGCCTGATGTGGGTTTGACGATACTTTTCAGGCATCCAATCTTTTGGTTCAATTTTTTCGTCTCTTGCGATACGCTCATCAAATTGTTTCTCTAGATTTTTTATTTGTTCTTCACTCATTTTAAATAAGCTTTATGCTTTAAGCTATAAGCCAAAAGCTATTTTATACATCAAAATCGACCACCACTTGTTTGGTAGTTGGTACCGCTTGACAACTTAATACAAAGTTTTGCGACACTTCTTTGTCTTCAAGAGCGTAGTTAATTTTCATTTCTACTTCACCTTCTATAACTTGACATTTACAAGTACTGCACACACCTCCTTTACAAGCAAATGGCAAATCTGCTCCTGCTCCTAAGGCGGCATCAAGGATATTGTCGTACTCTTTTGTCATGGTAAATTGAAACTCTTTTCCACCATCAACAATGGTGACTTCAGTGCCTTCTACATTTTGTTTAGACAGCCGTTCTGCCCTCTTAATATCTTCATCTGAAAGTCCTGTAACAAACAACTCAAAATGCACCAATTCTTTTGGCAATCCAGCTTTTATTAAATAGTCGCTTACATAATTTACCATTTGCTCTGGTCCACATAGAAACACTTCGCTTGTGTCTGGTATGTCTATAAATACTTTAGTAAGAATTTGCATTTTTTCATCATCAAAGCGACCATTGAATAAATCAATATCACGACGTTCTTTGGTTAAGAAATAATAAATCTCAAGTCTTCCAAAATATTTATTTCTAAGTTGTTCCAGCTCTTCCTTAAAGATAATGGATTTTGCTGTTTTATTTACATAAAATAATTTACAGGTTGAATTTGGTTCTGCTGCTAAATGTGTTTTAATCATAGACAGAATTGGTGTAATTCCGCTGCCTGCAGCAAAAAAAAGATAGTTTTTAGCTTTGCTTGGATTACAATTTACTCCAAAAGTTCCACTTGGCGACATGACATCAATATGGTCCCCAACTTTTACTTTTTCGTTGATATAAGTTGAAAACTTCCCTTCAGGAATTTGCTTTACAGCGACTTTCCATTGGTTTTCAAATGGACTAGAACATAAAGAATAGGAACGACGAACATCTTCACCCTTAATATCTGCTTTAAGAGTTAAATGTTGCCCTTGCCTGAATTTAAAGACCTCTTGTAATTCAGAAGGAATATCAAAAGTAACCACAGATGTATCTTCGGTTTCCTTATATTTTTCTGAAACTTTTAAGCTATAAAAATCTGCCATATTTCATTACAATGTTAAACTAACAATTGTTAGTTTGAAATACAAATTTACAAAATTAATTGATAACTATTTGTTAATTCCATTAATGAGTAACAAACTTAATTCATTAGTAAATTGTTGAATGTCTAAATCTTCTTTTTTAGGCAACCAAATATATAATGATCGTAAAGTTGATAACATTGAAAACAGCATCACTTCAGGGTTAGCATCAACAAGTTCATCTTCTTGAATACCTTTTACAATAATACTTCGTAAATCATTTTCATAATTTTTACGCAGTGTTAAATAATAATCCAATTCAGCTTCAAGATGCATCCAATCGCTATTTAATGAAGCCATACCAAATTGATTGTTTGATGTTATACCAACATGTAGTGCAACAATTTGCTTTAATTTATCAATACAACTATCATCAGAGTATTTGATGATTTTCATTTGTTCTGTAAACTGCTCTGCCAAAGAAATTATTATTTCGGAAAGAATTTCTTGTTTAGAATTTATGTGGTTATACAAGCTAGCGGCTTTTATTCCCATAGCTTTAGCAATATCACGCATTGTGACAGCACTGTATCCTTTTTTCTTAAATAGTATTGCAGACGTTTGAATGATTTCGTCCTTACGTGTTTCGTATTTCAAAAGTTGTAAATTTGTTTTAGTAATTACGATGAATATACAGAAAAAGTGTAACACAAGTTACAAGTAAGTGTTTTAATAATTCTGTTATTTGAAAAAAATATGACTTATGGGAATTTTAGATTTTTTATTTGGCAATCAAAATGCCAAAATTCAAGACTACTTAAAAAAAGGTGCCATTATTTTAGACGTCAGAACTGACAGAGAGTATCAATCTGGAGCTATAAAAAAAGCTAAACATATACCGTTAGATGATTTAAGAAATCATGTTGACGAATTAAAAAAACTAAACAAACCAATTATTGTTTATTGTGCAAGTGGAGTAAGATCTGGAAAAGCTGCCAAGTTTTTAAACTTAAATAATATTGATGCCGTTAATGGTGGAGGAATAAATAGTTTAAGTTCATTACTAAAATAAAAATTTAAAGAAATTATTGGTATATTAGAGGACATCAACCTTCAACAAATGTTCTCATGGAATTAAACAGACGTCAGTGGCTTAAAACAGCTTCACTAGCTGGTGGATTTACTCTTTTTAATGGATTGACAGGCATACAAGCTTTATCCGCTGAAGAAATAATAAAATACAACCCTCGAACATTAGAAAATCCTATAAGACTTAGCTCAAACGAAAACCCTTATGGACCTTCTGAACGTGTTAGAAATGCCGTAAAAAAAGCGTTTGATGATGGTTGCAGATATCCATATGAATATGCTGACGAGCTTGCAGAGCTTTTAGCGAAAAAACATGGAGTTCCTGCCGAAAGTATAATTATTACTGGTGGATCAACCGAAGGTTTGAAAATTGCAGGCATCACTTTTACTGCTGATGGTGGCGAAATTATTGCTGCCAAGCCAACTTTCTTAGCAATGATGCAATATGCCGAAATGTGGGGAGCCAATATTAATTGGGTTCCAGTTGATGAAAATTATGGTTATGATTTACAGGAGATAGAAAAACGCATTTCATCAATAACCAAAATGGTTTTTTTGTGCAATCCAAACAATCCGACTTCTACTTTATTGCCAGCTAACGTACTTACAGATTTTTGTGCTTCAGTGAGCAAGAAAACAATTGTATTTAGTGATGAAGCTTATTATGATTATATAGAAGACCCTAACTATCCTTCAATGATAGAATTTGTAAAAAAAGATGAAAATGTTATCGTTTCTAAAACGTTTTCTAAGGTGTATGGAATGGCTGGAATGCGAATTGGTTATTTAATTGCGAAACCAGAATTAGCTCAAATAATTAGGCGTAATGTCGTTGCCATGAGTAACGTTTATGCTATTGAAAGCGCCAAAGAAGCTTTATTGGATACTGATTTTTATAATTTCTCAATTCAAAAAAACAAAGAAGCAAAACAGATTATCTATAACACTTTAGATCATTTAGAATTAGATTATGTGAAGTCTCATACAAATTTTGTATTCTTTAAATCTGGCAGAAATATAAATGACTTAGGTAAAGACATGCTTGCCAAAGGTGTAAGAATTGGCAGAGCCTTCCCTCCATTTCTTGATCATTGTAGGATAAGCACTGGAACTATTGAAGAGGTTGAATTATTTTCAAAGTCTTTAATCTCACTTTATTAAACAAAAAAAAGCATTAGCTCCCTTTGTTTCCTTAGTTTACTAATGCTTAAAAATTTTTGATTAATAGCATGACAAATATAAAATCCGATTCAATTTATAATCATAATTTTCGATGATTGATTAATAATTTAGATAAAAAGAAAGGTGGTGTAGATTTAATCGATTAAGTTGTTTTTTTTCGCTTTTTGCACAGCTTCCAACTTATTATGTACTTGTAGTTTTCGATATATATTTTCAATATGCTTTCTAATAGTACCTGTTGAGAGTATTAAATTTTCGGCTATCGCACTATAACTTAAACCTTTACTTAGTTGCTCTAAAACATCAATTTCTCTTGAAGTAAGCTGTATATCTTCCTTGTTTTCAATGTTTTTAATATCAATTGGATTACGAAGAAGTTTTAATGTTTTTAGAGCAATTGATGGATTCATAGCTGCACCACCATTTAAAGTTTCAATAATGCCATCGTGCAAATCTTTTGCATTTATTTCTTTAAGCAAATAGCCATCAGCTCCAGCTTTAATGGCATTAAAAATATTTTCGTCATTATCAAAAACGGTAAGTATGATAATTTTAATTTGAGGATATTTTTGTTTAACAATCGATGTAGCTTCTATGCCATTCATTTTCGGCATTTCAATATCCATTAATATTATGTCTATATTACTGTTTTTATCAAGTTTATTTACTAATTCTAAACCATTAAGAGCACTGAATTTACAATCGAAGTCTTTAAAAAAAGACAGTTTTTCTTTTACTGCTTTTATTAAAAAGGAGTTATCGTCTGCTATGGCTATTTTTATTTTCATGGTTCAATAAATCGCAATATAATTAAAGTTAATATAGCTTATAAATTGAGATACTTCATCTGATAATTTCAAGGCGCTAACTGCAAGATAAAGTTTACCTTGTTTTCCACAATCCCATTGGCGTCTATAAAATTTATCAGCTTTTATATTATTAGAATCAATTTCATCTTCTGTAACTTTACATTCACAGTTTGTTATTACTTCACTTAAATCATTAATAAATAGAGCTATTTCTTTTTTAGTTTTATCATCAGTTAAATTTACATTAGCTACACTAACTAATGTGGCAAAGCTATTGCCTAATTCTTTTTTCCCTGAGAAAGCTGGTGCAAAATTTCTTTGAAATAAGGGATAGCCTTTTACAAATTCTAAATCTGTTACAATATGGTCGTTATATGAAGATATAAACCTTGACGCATTTTGTGAAAAATCAGTAGATGTGCCTTCTTTTATCTCTTTTTTCTTGACGTGCTTGGTTAAGGTTTTAAGTGCTTCGCAAAACTGATCGTTAAATGTTTCTTGAGCTTTCATGCTGAAACTGAAAACGATTAAAAACAGCAAGGTTATTTTATATTTCATCTTTTTGTTTTATTAATTAAAGGTTTTAACAATAGGAACACACACAGCAAACTTGATACTAAAAGCGCAATTGAGAACCAAAGTATTGGCTTTTTATCTTTGTGCTTGGCCATAAACAAGTAGTCTGCTTCTGTAATGTTTTCTTTAGCATTTTTATAATACAAAATAGTATCATTAAGCTCGTAACTTGGTTTTAATTGACTAAAAAAATAAGTGTTTTTTTTAACCTTTTCGTAAAGCGAATCTATTTGTTTGCTATTTAAGTTTTCAATGGTATATAGATATACATGTTTAAATACATCTTTATCATAATTTATATGTTCTGTTTCGGAACTTACAAGTTTAATATCTCTAACGATTGCTTCATTGGACTGATAGCTTTCTATGTTACTCAGTTTATATTTATTAATGTCTTCAGAAAACATTAACAATTTAACCGAAGGAATAACAATATAAACCAACAGTAAAACCGAAATTAAAACGCGTATGACAATATATTTATTCAAGGCTTCATTGATTCTAATTTGTAATTAGGTAAATGCACGTGACTTGTTTTAAATTAAAATTGATTAGTTTTTTGAATCTAAACTCCTTATATACTTCCCGTTTTCCCATAAACCAGCTTGATAGTTGGTTTTTGAATAACTCATGATGCCTTTACCATGATAAGTGTCATTCTTCCATTGGCCAGAATAGTGTTTATCATCACTCCATACATAGAAACCAACACCTTCTTTTAAATCATTATTAAACTCTCCGATGTAGTACTGACCATTTGGAAACCTTAAATCACCAAATCCATGTCTTCGCCCATTTCTAAATGTTCCAAAATAAGTAACATCATTATTGTATTTATATAAGCCTGTACCATTTTGGCAATTACCAACTAAGCAATATTTGTCGTTATTAGGCTCTAAAAGGGTTTTGCTTTTTGCATCAATCTGTAATTCCCAAAACTCATTGTTCTTTTGGTCGTAATAAATTCCCATTTTAGTTTTATAATTTATAAACTGAGCGGCTTTATTATTTTTAAAATCTATAAATTCAAAACCTTCAACATTGTCCCAAGAGCCATTAAAACTGGCGAATTTATGATTACCATCTTTATAATTAATAAGACCTGGTCCATTAGGCTTTCCATTTTCAAAAAATGCTTCTGCCACATTGCCAGACGACCATTTTTTTTCGCCATAGCCATCATTACAATTGCCTTTAAAGCATTCTCCAGCAACTTTTTTGTAAACTTCATCCATAGACTCAGCCATTTTAATCACAGACTCGGTTTGAGCTTTTAATGCTTCAGCAGCTTTGTCATAAACATTTGAAGTGCTTTTCTCATAGCCTTCAAGTTTTAAAGGATTTACTTGGTAAGTTTCGGCTATTGCATAATCTATTAAGACGTAAGTCTGTGAACTATTCTTAGATTTAATAATTAAATCCTTTTTATTTTCAGACCATTTATTAATTTCTAAATCTGCTACCTGATTGCCCTTATTATCATAGGCATGAAATTGATTTCCTTCTAATTTATACCAAAATCCATCTGTGATATCAACATTAATTTTAAAGCCTTTGTAAGTGATATTAGGCTCTCCTTGTTTGTATCCTTTTAGGTTAATCAAGTTATTGTTATTAGGATCCAAAACCAAAAGGTCGTTACCATTCCAAAAACTTTTAGAGTTATTAATAGCTTCATAATTTTTATAAAACCAATAAGCACCAGCCTCATTTTTTTTCCATGTATAGTCTGATTCTTCTTCGTAAGGCTTATTTGAAGTAGATGTGTCTGAACTTATATTATTTTGACTTGAAGTATCTAACTTAATAATTGGAAAAACTTTGTTTTCGGGTACATTCTTAGAATTCTTGAATATCCATTTTTCACCATTGGCTTTTGTACTTACTAAATCTCCATCAATAAAATCATTGCTTATAAAATCTTCGTTAAAATTAATTTCATTACCATTTAAATCAAATACAAGCGCACCTCCATCACTGGTTTTAACCCAGTAACCTAAGTTATCTGATAAAGTTTCCTCCAAAGCTTTATGAAAAGTATCTGATTTCTCAAATTTGTAGTTTTTAAGTCTATATAACCGTTTGGCATTTGTATCAAACACCAATACATCATTTGCTAGTAAATAATTTCGAATACTGCCTTTTTCACCTTTGAGCTTAATACCGTTAAGGTATACATTAAAAATACTGCCATCCTCATTTTTTTTCCAAAAGATACCATTCGTTGGTATATCAGCATTTGATACTTTTGTAGTTTCTTGTTTTTGCTTTTTAATAGCATCTAAAAGTTTTTCGTCGGTAGTACTACGAAACCCTGTTACCTTACCATTTGAATAGGTAATCTGGCGTATCACTATGTTTTTTTCTAAATCTTTTTCTTCTGCATTAAAACGCGCTACCCAATTATTATAGTCATCATATACGTAAGAAAAAAAGGAATCACTTAAATAACCACTAGATTTTTTTACTACATCGTTTTTTTCATTGTAACCATATGTAGTAGGTTGAGCAGAGGTATTATTTTTACTTATATCTAAAACTGAGGTAAATGAATTCATCAAACCATCGTTATAACTGTAATTTGTTTGGTTGACTCTACCATCAATTTTTGTAATCTCCCTTTGAATTATCAATCCGTTTGCATCGAATTTATATTCTTCTTCAGAACCATCATATCGATATCGCTTGGCTGAATTATTACTAGAATCGTAAGTATAAACATCTGTTTTTTGGTCTAAAAATCTTATCGTATATAAAACTTTAATCAACCTACCATTAGAATCATAATTATAAATAATTTCTGGAAAATACACCGAAGGTTTATTGTCTTTATTGGTATTATTAACCTTAACCAATTTTGAATCCTCGTATAAATAGGTTGTTTTTTTGTATTTATCAACAGCAAATTTATCATTGGTTTCAAAAGTTTTAGAAACTAAAAACCCAGAACTGTTAAAACTTAGTTTAATTACTTCAACAGATTGCAAATCATAAAAAGAAAATGTCGTGTATTGATATACTTCCACTGGATAAATACTACCTGCCCTCTTTATATTAAAATCTTTAGTTAAATGGTGATTTTCTATACCAAAAATAGAATGTTGGGAAGATATGTCTTGGGAGAAAACACGTGTTAAACTAGTAGAGACTAAAAAAAAGAAAACAATTTTTTTCATAGTAGTAAGGTTTAATGAAAAGTACCTATAAATAAAATACTATAAAATACGCATTTATGCGTATTCTTTAAATGGCAATTTTTATTGTGGTTCCTTTGTTTTGCTTTGATGAAATTGAAAACTTCGCATCTATCTCATCGGCACGTTTTTTCATATTATTAATGCCATTGCCTAATTCAATATTTTTTATATCGAAACCTTTACCATCATCTACAATCTCAATTTCAATAGCCTTTTCTTTTTTATGTATAAAAACAGAAATTTTAGTAGCATCAGCATACTTTATGGCATTGTTTATGGCTTCTTGAATAATTCTGTAAATATTCATTCCGTTAATTGAGGTAAAGGTCATTGATGAGTTAACATCTTTATCAAAAGCAAATTCGAATTTAATATGCTTGGACGCAATATCTGCTTTTTCTATAAAATTGGATATTCTGGTCTGTAAGTCCTCAAACGAAATTTCATTTTTATTCATTGCCCAAATAGTGTCTCTTAGTTCATAAATGGTATCTCTTGTAAAGGAGCTAATTCCAGACAGTTTACTTGTTAAATCTTGGTTTTTAATATCAAAACCATATTTTAAATTATCTAATGAAGAAATAATAAAAGTAAGTTGTGCGCCAATGTTGTCGTGTAAATCTCTTGAAATTCTTAAACGTTGCTCCTGTAGCTTATTTTGGGTTTCAATTTTTACAAGGGCTTCTTTTAGTTCGCTTTCTTTTTTTAGTTGCTTGTTTTTTAGTTTTTGTTGGTTAAACAGCATATAACCCAACAAACCAAGGAGTGTCACTACTCCCAAAAGTCCAAAAAACTGATAATTACGCTGTTGAATTACCAATTCTTTTTCGGCAAGTTCTGCACGATGAACAAGTATTTGTTTTTCTTTTTTTTCAGTTTCATATTTTACTTCAAAATCAGCAATGGCGTTGGCATTTTCTTGAGAAAATATGCTGTCTTTTAATTTTACAAAACGTAGTATGTAATCTCTTCCTTTATCATTGTTGTTTAACCTATAATAGCTTTCTGCTGCATTAACCAGTAAATCATCAGCATAATTTAAGTAGTGAGGATATTTAACTAAAACTTCTTCACTTTTGTTAATATATTTTAACGCATCAACAGGTTTACCTAACCTATTGTAAATGCCTGCTAACTTCCCTAAAATGATTAAGTCACCTTTTTCATCTTTGGGCATGTTATCTCTTTTTTGAAGTGCTTTCTTATAGTATTCAATAGCCAAATCTAAATTGCCCAATTCATCTTGCAAAGAGGCGATGTTTTCTAAAATTCTATAATGGTCTATTAAATTACCTGACTCTAATCCTTTTTTTAATCCTTCTTCATACTTAGCCATCGCTTCATCATATCTTCCAAGGTCTTTTAGGCAAATTCCAATATTATTTAATGAGGCTACTTCTTCTTTTAACAGATTGTGTTTTTTTCTGATTTCATAACTTTTAAGATGATATTCAAGTGCTTTATCTACAATATTCATTTCTTGATAAATCAAGCCAATATTGTTTAAATATTTAGCACTCGATTGCTCATCTCCATACACATCATTCATTTCAAGAGCCTTAAAAAAATAGTCTTGAGCTTTTTTAAATTCTCCTCTATTCCAATTATACATTCCCAAATTATTTATTGAGCGTATTTGTAGAATTTTAAAATTGTGTTTTTTTCCTAACTCTAATGCTTTAGTAAAATAAAAATTTGCTGAGTCTGATTTACCAGAAACATCCATTAAAATGCCTTTGGTATTTGTTAACTGAGTGTAGGCAAAATCGTATTTTAAATCCAATGCCATTTTAAGTCCGCTATCAATAATTTGCCTAGCTCTTTTAGCATCACTAAAAATATAACTAAATCCAGCTTGGTTATAAATTGACAATTTGAGTGAATCGTTATTTTGCGATTTTGCGGTTAATAAAATACTATCTATCTCTTTATTGTTCTGAGAAAAAGCTAAAAAAGAAAATAAAGCAAACGAAATGATTAAGCGTATTTTCATTTTAATAAATTAATTATTGATATTGTAGAAAAGCTATTAGTGAAATAAACGAAAGGATATAAAAAAAGCATCAGTAAGTTTTCTCTTTTACAGATGAACAAACGTGACGCTTTTTTAAAAAAATTGATTAATAGCATACCGAATATATAACTTATTGCAATTTCGTTTCTTTTTTTTCGATGAGTGGCAATTAAAAAAGATTAAGCGCAATCGACTTTATTACGCTTAATCTTTAAATTAGATTAATACGCTTTAGTTGTTAAGATTATATGCGTAAATTGTTTTATCGTTTGCTTTGTAAAACAAATATCCACCAAACTCATCCACTTCGTATTCTGGTTTTTTGTCTTTTAAAAGTATCTCTTTGTCAACTTTTCCTGAATCTTTATCAACCTTAACCAAACCAACGCCATCATCAAGATTAGTCAAGATAAACTGAGAGTTTTCCGTAGCTGAACTGGACTTGAATCTTGTAGACAAATAGTCAAAAGAAGCACTGGCTATTCCTGCAAACATATCAGCAGCTCTTTTAGCTTGTTTTCCGTACTCGTTATAACTACTCAAATCATTTACACCTCCAAAAGCACTTCTGTTTGCTCCTGCTCTTGCGCTTGCACTTACAGCCATTGCAGTTGATGCTACTGCCAACGCACCACCAACTATTTTTCCAAAGGTACTTCTTCCTGGAGATTTATGATAAACATGATAATTTTCACTTCCATCAAAACCTAAAGAAGTCATATTTTGGCTTGAAGACAAGAAAATACCATTATCTCTAATTTCCATGTGGTTTGGGTCTTCTTTTTCATCAAAATCGCATTTTGCTAAATCGCTAACTTCACCATTATTAGCATTAACTGCCATTATTTTTCCGTCAGCTGCTATAAGGTATCTGTCATTGTCTTTATCATAAGTAGAAGCTACCGAAGATGCTCTTTTATATTTTAATGGTTTGTCCCAAACTTCATCACCAGTTTCTAAGTTTACGATGTTGGCATCTTCACTTGTAATGTAGATAAGCCCTTGAGGTGTATGTGCCATTATCATAATGTTTTCTCCTGTTTTTAATGGCTTTTTGAATAGTGTAGAACCATCAAAACCTATTTTATTGATTCCTCCTTGCTGAATACCAAATAAAATACCATCATCCATAACATAAAAATGTTGTACATATCCTTTTGTTTTAGGAGCCTTTTCCCATAAATCTTCTCCTGTTGCAGCACTTAAAAAAGCAATTTCAGATTCGTCTTTGGTTGCAAAAACACTATTACTGCCTCCAGAACTTTTATCACTAACTACAGCTAAACCTTGAGGCAAAATTTCAAAATTAGAGACAATGCCTTGTACTTTTCTATCATCTTGCCATAGTTCTTGACCATTGCTTCCAATTTTATGAATTCTGGTGTTTTTGCCATTTGAGGTCGTTTCAAAACCATAAATTTCTTTTTCGGTTTCATCTGCAACCATCCAATTAACACCTTTTATTTTGGTTTCCCAAAGGTCTTCACCAGAATGTGATTTAGCGATCAAACCTTGAGCTGTTGGGATAATTAAAGTATTTTTAAGCAATAAAGGAGTACCTGTAACACTAAAATCTTTACCTATACCTACTCTTCCTGGTTTATCTAAAAAGAAACTATAATCTAACTTAGAAGAATTTAAATCGTAAACTGCTACTTTAGGTGTCATTTTCTCGAATTTATCACCTTCTTTCTGGATACCACTTACTACAAGTTTGTTCTGCGGAAGCATAACATTGCATGTATAAATTTGATTCCAATTATCGTTTTCTGAGTTAAAAATAACCTTACCTTGAACGTAGTCTATAACTGCTCTTTTGGTTTTTGCCAAACCTGCAAGCCCAGAAGTAGCTCCTTGTGACACCACTATATATGGCGAATTTGGGATAAAATCGGTTTCTTCTGGTTTTAGTTTACCAAAGTTATTGAACGTAAATACTGGCTGGCTTTCAGTTGGTTTTATACCAACAAGACCATCGTTTGTAGCTACAACCAGTATACCACCAACAGTTAGTGTCATCTCATTTATTTTGCTTCCTAAATCATAATTTTGATTTGGAGTTTCAGCTTTTTGTGCATTTAATAAGTTGGTACTTATCAAAAACGCAAACATAATTGCATTGAATGATTTAAATAGTGTTTTCATAATCATTAAAATTCGATATTAAAAGCTCCTTCTGTTATATTTTTGATTGAATTATCATCACTCTTTTTAGCACTAAAACTAAAAGTACCTTTAATGTAAGTCTCTGTTACTTCAGAAACATTAATTTCTCCAACCTCTGTATCGTCATAAGGTGCTTGCCAAATTCTAACTTCTGGATTGGTTGGATTGGAAATATCTACATCTGTTTCTTGGTAGGCAGCTACATTAAAAATATTAGCTCCACCTCCTAATGGGTAAGTGCCTTCGCCATCAAAACCGATTACAGTTAATACAATGGCTTTACTTGAAGTTCCTCCTGTATTTCCTTGTATTTGCAAGGTTCCGCTATTTAATGACGCAAAAGTTGCGATTTCTACAGAAGTCATAGATGCACCATCAATTTTTGCGACAATGGTACCCAGTTCTGCAGATCCACCTCCACCTCCATCATCGTCTTTGGAGCAAGACGATAACGATACTAATGACATAGTCATTACTAATAACATAAATTGTTTTAAAGTTCTCATTTTTGATTGTTTTTAGAATTAATAACATTCCAAAATTGCAACAATAAGAGACTCAAATCAATACGATGAATTGCGTATTTTTAAAATACGATGTTAGGAATTTGCAAACTTAATTGAGCTTTTTTCTTTTCTAAGTTTTGAAGAAATTGAAGATGAGCGTCAGAATTTGGATTAAAAGGTTTATGCAACAAGCCTCGTTGAACTTCTTCAACAACACACATAGTTTCTATTGCGTCTTTAGAAATCCAAACAGTTTTAAATTTCTCCCAAATATAATTAATGGCAGTTTGGTTTGGGTGTATCATATCTTCGTTATAAAAACGATAATCGCGCAACTCGTCCATCATGATTTCGTACGAAGGAAAATAGTGAACATTATGTCTTGGCTCAACAACTTGATGAATCGCAGAAATTAAATGTGCTTTGCTTTGCGTATTTTCAACAAAACCATCTTTTAAATGCCTAACTGGAGACACAGTAAAAATAATAGAGGCTTTTTTGTTAACGCTTCTAATAAGTGTGATAATAGATCCTAATGATTCCAAAATTTCATCAACAGAAAGCAGTTCTTTTAAAAACTTTTTCTGAGGTACTTTATGGCAGTTAGCTACTATGGCATCAGTTTCAATATGTCTGTAAACCCAAGCTGTTCCTAAAGTAATGATGATGTGAGTTGAGTTGTTAAGCTGTTGAGTTGTTAAGCCAATTTGGTTGTTTAAATCAATTAACAAGTTTTCTTTTGCAACTTGGCTTAATTTAGAATGTGCATCATAACAATGCCATTGCTCGTTGTAAAAAAAAATGTCGTCTTCAGTAAATTCCTTTTCGTTTATAGCATTTGTGATTAACTTTTCAATTGCTAAGGGCTGAAATAAAATACCGAAAGGATTTTGAAGGTTTTTGAATTTATAATAATTAAGCTTATTGCCAATATTTTCAACAAAACACGAACCTAATAATAAAATTTTAGAGTTATAGTCTATTAGATTATTAGACTTTTTCTCTAATGGTATTTGAGTTTGTAGTTTCATAGTAAATTCCGTATCAAGTGCGGAATAACAAATTACAAAATATATTTTTTAGCAGCTTCTAAAGCCTCATTAATCCCTTTTGGGTTTTTACCACCTGCTGTTGCAAAGAAAGGTTGTCCTCCACCACCTCCTTGAATGTGCTTACCAAGCTCTCTAACCACTTGTCCAGCATTAAGATTTCTCTCAGCAACTAATTCTTTTGAGATATAGCAAGAAAGTAAGGCCTTCCCTTCATTTTCAGCAGCAAAAAGCAAAAACAGATTTTTGTGTTCACTGCCCAATTCAAAACACAAATCTTTTATACCTGAAGCATCTAAGTCCAATTGTTTTGCTAAAAACCGAACACCATTTATTTGCGATATTTCATTTTTTAATTCTCCTTTTATGCTCTTGGCTTTATCTTTTAGTAAAACCTCAATCTGTTTTTTTAGGCTTAGGTTTTCTTCCTGTAAATTTTGTAATGCTTTTACAGGCTCTTTAGCATTGTTAAGCAAATTTTTTATTTCAAAATAAGCTTTACTATTTTCAAAATAAAAGTCTTTTACAGCATCGTTAGTAATGGCCTCAATACGTCTTATTCCTGCAGCAACAGCTCCTTCTGATACAATTTTAAAATGCCAAATATCTGCTGTGTTTTTTACATGAGTTCCTCCACAAAGTTCTATGGATTTTCCAAAACGAATCGAACGAACAGTATCTCCATATTTTTCACCAAATAATGCCATTGCACCTTCTGCAATGGCTTGTTCCATTGGTATATTACGTTGTTCTTGCAGTGGCAACTTCCCATCAATTCTTGCATTGACAAAGTTTTCTACATCTCTAAGTTCATCAACGGTTAATTTTGAAAAATGCGAAAAATCAAAACGCAAGTATTTAGAATGTACAGCAGAGCCTTTTTGTTCTACGTGTTCTCCTAAAATTTCTCGTAAAGCTTGATGAAGTAAATGGGTTGCTGTATGATTACATTCTGTTCTGTGACGTTGCTTAGCATCTACAACCACTTTAAATGTTTCATCAAAATGCTTTGGTAAATTTTTAGAAAAATGAACAACCACATTATTTTCTTTCTTAGTATCTAAAATATAAACCACATCGCCATGTACATCCTCCAAATAGCCTTTATCACCAACTTGTCCTCCACCTTCAGGGTAAAAAGGTGTTAAATTAAATACAAGTTGGTACATTTCGCCATCTTTTTTTGAAGTTACTTTACGATATCGTGTTATTTTAACATTAGCCTCTAAAGCATCGTAACCAATAAATTCCTGTACTGCATCATCAACTAAAATAGTCCAATCGTCTGTAGACATTTCACTTGCAGCACGTGATCTATCTTTTTGTTTTTGTAGTTCTGTATTAAATCCTTCTTCATCTAACTTTAGTCCTTTTTCAGATAGAATTAAGGCTGTAAGGTCTATTGGAAAGCCATAAGTGTCATACAATTCAAAAGCTTTTTCACCAGAAATTGTATCACCTTTAGCATCAGAAACAATACCATTAAGTATTACTAAACCTTGATCTAAGGTTCTTAAAAATGACACTTCTTCTTCTTTAATAACATTTTCGATAAGCTGTTTTTGAGCTTTAATTTCTGGGAAAGCTGTTCCCATTTTTTTACTCAAAACGTCAACTAATCTGTAAATAAATGGTTCTTTTTTTTCTAAAAAAGTAAATCCGTAACGAATGGCACGACGCAAAATTCTTCTAATTACATAACCTGCTCCTGTATTACTTGGCAATTGACCATCTGCAATAGAAAAAGATACAGCACGAACGTGGTCTGAAATGACTCTTATCGCTACATCAATTTCATTGTTCTTTCCATAATCTTTATCAGTAATGGTCTCAATTTCACGGATTATTGGTGTAAACACGTCAGTATCGTAATTAGACTGTACACCTTGTAATACCATGCACAAACGCTCAAATCCCATTCCAGTGTCTATATGCTTATTTGGCAATATTTCTAACGAACCGTTTGCTTTTCGGTTGTATTGCATGAATACCAAGTTCCAGATTTCGACAACTTGAGGATGATCTTGGTTTACCAAATCCTTTCCGTTTATTTTTGCTTTTTCTTCAGCCGAACGAATATCAACATGTATTTCACTGCAAGGTCCACAAGGTCCTTGGTCTCCCATTTCCCAGAAATTATCCTTTTTATTTCCTAACAGGATTCTATCTTCTGGTACAAACTGTTTCCATAAGTCAAAAGCTTCTTGATCTATTTTTAGGTTATCTTCCTTGCTTCCTTCAAAAACAGTAACATAAAGTATATTCTTATCTATTTTATATACTTCTGTGAGCAATTCCCAAGCCCAAGCTATAGCTTCTTTCTTAAAATAATCGCCAAAACTCCAATTACCAAGCATTTCAAAAAGCGTGTGATGGTATGTATCGTAACCAACCTCTTCCAAATCATTATGCTTGCCAGAAACACGCAAACATTTCTGTGTATCTGCAATACGATTGTTTTTTGGCTGTGCGTTTCCTAAAAAATATTCTTTAAAAGGTGCCATCCCAGAGTTAACAAACATTAAGGTAGGATCGTCTTTTAAAACCATTGGTGCAGAAGGCACAATACTATGATTTTTTGTTTTAAAAAAATTCAAAAAACTATCGCGAATGTCCTGAGATTTCATCTATCTATGTTAAGCTTATTGTAATAAATTGTTTATAATGGCAAACAATTTTTATATTTGTGTTTCGTTCTATTTTATCCTGCAAAAATAGAATATTTTAAGATATGTCTAAAGTAAAATATTATTACGATTCTGAAACGCTTTCCTATAGAAAGATCGAGCGCAAAAAGCGTACAACTCTAAAATATGCTGCTGTTTTTCTATTAGCATCAGCTCTTTTTGGATTTATTTTTGTTTTTATAGCAAGTCAATATTTTGAATCTCCAAAAGAAAAGGCTTTAGCGAGAGAGTTACAAAACATGCAATTACAATATGAACTATTGGACAAGAAAATGGATGATGCCGAAATAGTTTTGGCTAATGTTGCTGAGCGTGATAATGCTATTTATAGACTATATTTTGGTGCAGACCCAATTCCTGAAGAACAACGCAAGGCTGGTTTTGGTGGTATTAATCGCTATAAAGACCTTGAAGGCTACGATAACTCTAAGCTTATTATTGAAACCAATAAGCGTATAGATATGATTCAAAAACAAATTGTAATACAATCTAAATCTTTGGATGAAATAAAAATATTAGCTGAAGAAAAAGAAAAATTTTTAGCATCTATTCCAGCAATTCAACCTGTAAAGAATGAAGATTTAACACGAATGGCTTCTGGTTTTGGTTATAGAATAGACCCTTTTACTAAAGTAAGAAAATTTCATTACGGAATGGATTTTACAGCACCTCGCGGAACTCCAGTTTATGCTACAGGTGATGGTGTTGTGGTAAGGGCTGATGCTAGCGCAACTGGTTATGGAAAACACATAAGAATAGACCATGGATTTGGATATGTAAGCCTTTATGCGCATTTGTTTAAATACAACGTAAGGTTGAACCAAAAAGTAAAACGAGGAGATTTAATAGGTTTTATAGGTAGTACAGGTCGCTCTGAAGCACCTCATTTACATTATGAAATATTTAAGGATGATGAAAAAATAAACCCAATAAATTTCTATTATGGTAATTTAACTCCTGCTGAGTTTGCTGTATTATTAGAAAAAGCATCATTAGAAAACCAATCATTAGATTAATGCATATAAACCTTCCTGAAAAACGTTATTATGGTATTGGCGAAGTAGCCAAAGCCTTTGGTGTAAACACTTCGTTGATACGTTTTTGGGAAAAAGAGTTTGATGTATTAAAGCCTAAAAAAAATGCCAAAGGCAACAGGAAGTTTACTCCTGAGGACATTTACAACCTTAAATTTATTTACCATTTGGTAAAAGAACGTGGCTTTACTTTAGAAGGTGCTAAAATTCATCTTAAAGAAGAAAAGAAAGAATCGCTTAATAACTTTGAGATAATTAGCAAGCTGGAAGGCATTAAAAGTGAGCTGATTAAAATTAAAGAGCAGCTTTAATTATATTTAGTGCATAAAGAATATTCCTCCACCTTTATCTATTTCACCTTTACTTCCTAAACTATTAAATTTCCAGCTAAAGCTTATCATAAAATATTGTTGTAGTACTGTACTTTGTGAGTCTTGTATAAAATTTTCTGTTGCAGTACGCCTTGCATTGGTATTCTGATTTAACAAATCGTAAGCCTTAAGGGTTAATGTTGCATTATCTTTTAGCATGCTATATGCCAAAGTTGAATTCCAGAACCAAGCACTTTTTTGAAATCCTGGTGCAATGTTTGAATTGTAATTGAAACTAATGTCATTGCGCCATTCAAACTTTTTGGGCAAAAACGTTGCTGTATTGATACCTAGCGAGTGATTTACAAATTTTTGGTCTTCAAAATTATCAATGTCAAATTTAGTGGTGTTAAAAGAAACTCTATAGTTTGGCCTAAGTTCCAATACATCTTTCCAAGTGAATGTAATTTCGGCATTTGGAGATAAAGATGTATTGTTTGAAGCATACTTTACATCATTGTTAAAATTAACATTTCTGTTGAAGTTAGTAGACATGCCAAAACGATATTTAATTGTTCTTAGAGAATCTACTTTTACCGATTTACTGAAGGTTGCGCTTGCATAAGCACTATGGTTACCATCAACATTGGTGTAAGTTGTGTTCCTTACAAAATTTTCGTCTATCGTTGATTTAGATACGACAGCATTATTGGTTAAATTCCCTCCCAAATGTGCATAAAAACCTGTTCCTTTTTGAAAATCGAAAGCGTTAAATCCTGCATATAAGTTATGGTTGTTAGAAGGCTCTAAGTCTGGATTACCTGTAACAATATTCAACGGATTTGAAACATCCTGAAAAGGTGATAATTGCCTAATGCTTGGTGTTTGATTATTTAACCTATAACCACCATATATTGATGACTTTGGGCTAAACCTATAGTTAAAATTGCTTCGAAGTTCTAAGGCTTCAAAATTTCGTTTTAAACTTAATAATGGTCGTAAGGCATCATCATTTTCCAACGTTCTAAATACATAACCATTTTCTATACTAAATGACCATTTTTCTTTTCGTAAAGCTAATCTAACACTTGGTGTAGTACGTTTGTTGGTGCTTTCAAAATCTGTACTCAGTTCTGTATTAAAACTTGTATAATCTTGAGTTGCATCATCAAAGTCGTAAGTACTTCTTCGGTTATCTTGCTTGTCTGAACGATAATCAAACTTAAAATCCAGAAATAATTCTTTTGCTTTTAACGGCAAACGATACGTGGTACTTATGTTAAAAGTATTCGATTTATTTTCTCCATCTGTAAATTGATCTCTTATTATAGATTCTGGTACGTCTCCATAAACATTAGCTTCAGAAACCACAGAATCGTCAGTTGTAGTCGTATCAAACTCATTATCTATACTCAACCTTAAAAAAGCACCATTGCTTCCAAATTTCTTGGTTGCGTCAATCTCATTACTAAAATTAGTACCAATAGTCTCAACATAAGACGATACGTCAGAATCGTTGGTTAATGCATCTGAAACATCTCTGGTTTCTTCAAAACTTGAGTAAGTATTTCTACTCATTGATTTTCTGAAGGAAGGCTCAACATCTATTTTAAGTGTTGAATCGATCTCAACTTCAAACTCTAAATTTGCGCTATGATTATCAGATTCGTTATAAGAATTTGAGTTTGATTCTGAGAAAAAGCGAGCATCTGGTAAAATGTTCTTTCGTTGTGTGGAAGTCGTATTTTCTGAGTTACTACCAGAATAAAAATAATCAGCTGATACTTCTAAGCCTTTTCCTAATTGATCTGCATAATTTGCTCCAATATTTTTTGATACTGTGATGCCTTGTCCTCCTCCAAAAGAACGACCATCAATTGAAAAAGAACCATTACCAGACATAGACATAAAGCTTCCATTACCAAACATTTTTTGAATTTCGCCAAAACTAAAACCTGGAGAGTTTGTATTGTTGCCGCCAACTAAAAGACTAATACGCTGGTCATTATCAAACCTATTAATCATGCCAGCAAATTCATAGCGATTGTCTGTTCCTGCTCCTGCTGCTAAACGACCAAAAACACCTTTGTTGTTTTCTTCTTTAATGGTAAGGTTAATGGTTTTGTTTTCGTTATCGCCAACTTCTCCAGTAAAAGCTTCGGCTTTGGTTTTGGTGTCAGTAATCTGAACTTTTTCTATAATTTCTTTGGTTAAATTACGTGTTGTTATGGTTGGGTCGTCGCCAAAAAATGGCTTTCCGTTAACCAATATTTTGTTAACGTCTTTTCCATTAACTTTTATTTTTCCTTCGTCATCAACCTCAACACCTGGAAGCTGTTTTAATAAATCTTCAACATTTGCATCTTTTTTTGTTTTAAAAGATTTTACATTAAACTCTAAAGTGTCTGTCTTAATAGTTATTGGAGCTCTTGATTTTACTAAAACTTCATCTAAAGCATTACTATCTACTAACAAATTAATTGGTTCAAGAACAATCTGATCTTTATCTATTTTAATAGTTTGCGAATAAGTTTGATAACCAACAAAAGAAATGAAGAGTTTTAAGCTCTCATCAGAAGTTTTATCTTCTATAGAAAACTTTCCATCTTTATCTGAAATGGTATAAGAAACTAAAGTACTATCTTTTATACGCTCAAGATAAACTGTAGCAGATTCAAGAGGTTCTTTTTCGCTATCTGTTTGTACTGTTCCTATAATTTTAAACTCCTTACTCTGCGCTTTTGTAGTTAACACGCACATTAATAGAATGATACAAAGAAGATGCTTCATGTTTGATTGATGATTAGTAGTGGTTTACAAAAACGAATATACCTTAGTTTTCGTATGAATTTTCTTAAAGTTTTTATAAAATTTAATCTTGGTCTTCAAGTGAAAATATATCTTCAACTGGTTTTTTAAACAATCTCGCTATTTTTAATGCTAATACAGCAGAAGGCACAAACTTACCTTTTTCAATAGCGTTTATAGATTGTCTGCTCACTCCAATCTCATTGGCTAAGTCTGCTTGTGTCATATCGTGCTCAGCACGTTCTACTTTTATTCTATTCTTCATCACTACTAGATTTAAATTTCAAAAAGTTAAAACGGAAAACAAAAAACAATAAAGGTGTAAACATATTAAACACTAATATGTGAAAGAATGAATAATCATATACAAAAATGATTGCTATTGCCAAAACGACATAATTAAATATAATAGCCCAAACTAAAGAATCGTTTCGTAGTTTATAGATAAACTCATCTTCAACTTTTTCTTTAGTAAAACCGACTAACAAACCACCAAGGATGATAGTCAAAGCAGCTAACTCATCCAATATGCTATTTTTGATTATATTAAAAAAACCTCTATCTCCACCCAAAAAGCCTCCTTCATCATAAATTGAAATAACATTCACTTTTAAGATATCAAAATCATAACCTCCAAAAACAACAACACCTCCTATAATAAGTCCTAAAACAAATAAAGCCCAACCTAAGGTTTTATATTTATGTGGTAATAAATAACTTGTTTTCATAATAAAGTATAGTTTAAATTATAAGACAAATATATATTATATTTTACTATATGTCAAGTTTAATTTACTTTTTATATAATATAATTTACTTATTTATTAGTTTTCACCGTTTTAATAAATAAAAAAAAGAAAGATTGTAAATTATTTTTTACGCATATAAACACTTACAGGTACTCCTGTAAAATCAAAATGTTCTCGTAATTTATTTTCAAGAAAACGTTTATAAGGTTCTTTTACATATTGAGGCAAATTGCAGAAAAAAGCAAACTGTGGTTGAGGCGTTGGTAGCTGCATTATGTATTTTATTTTAACAAACTTGCCTTTGTAAGCTGGAGGAGGATAATTTTCTATAATTGGTAATAAGACCTCATTAAGCACGCTCGTTTTTATTTTTTTGCTTCTGTTTTGGTAAACTTCTACAGCAGTTTCAATGGCCTTAAAAATACGCTGTTTTGTTAAAGCAGACATAAACACAATTGGTACGTCTGTAAATGGTTCTATTTGCTTACGAATATGTTTTTCAAATTCTTTGGCAGTTTTGTTATCTTTTTCTACCAAATCCCATTTATTTACTAAAATAACAATGCCTTTTCTGTTGCGTTCTGCCAACCAAAATATGTTTTGAACTTGTCCATCAAAGCCTCTGTTAGCATCGCATACCAACAAGCATACATCACAATGCTCTATTGCTCGTACACTTCGCATAACAGAATAGAACTCTAAATCTTCTTTAACCTTAGCTTTTCGTCTAATTCCAGCAGTATCAACAAGGTTAAACTCAAAACCAAATCGGTTGTATTTAGTATCAATCGCATCTCTTGTAGTTCCAGCAATATCAGTAACGATGTATCTGTCCTCACCAATTAATGCATTGATAAAAGACGATTTACCAGCATTTGGCCTACCAACAACGGCAAAACGCGGAAGTTCATCTTCTACTACTTTTTCTTTTTCAGGCAAGGCTTTTACCAAAGCATCTAATAAGTCTCCTGTTCCGCTTCCATTAATACTTGCAATAGTATAATAATCTCCTAAACCAAGCGAATAAAACTCCACAGCATCTTCTGCACGTTTGTTGTTATCTACTTTATTGACTGCCAAAAACACTGGTTTTTTAAACTTTCGCAATAATTTAGCAACATCTTCGTCCATTCCAGTAACTCCAGATTCTACATCAACCATAAAAATAATAGCATCTGCTTCATCTATTGCTAGCTCCACTTGTTTATCAATTTCGGCTTCAAAAACATCATCACTACCTTTTACATAGCCTCCAGTATCAATTAGAGAAAACTCTACACCATTCCAGTCGCTTTTACCATAGTGCCTATCTCTGGTAACACCACTTACAGCATCAACAATAGCCTCTCTACGTTTTATTAAACGATTAAAGAAAGTTGATTTACCTACATTTGGACGTCCTACTATGGCAACAATATTACTCATACAAATAAAAATTCGCTGCAAAGGTAATGTTTCCTATGTGAAAAAAAATCTTAAATTGGTGTGTTTATTTATTTATTATGCAATTAAGTAACGAAGTTGTATTAAGACCAAGATTTAAATTTAATGTAAATCATGACAACGAAGAACTTCTAACTCTTTTTGAGAATACAAAAAAAACACAATCTGAGTTTATTGTCTCTAGAGTTGATGATCATGTTTTTATAAAATTACCAAAACAAAAACAACATTTTTGGTCACCACAACTGCATTTGGAAATAAACAAAAATGAGGATAACAAAAGCAGTACAATTTATGGTTTGTTTGGTCCGAACCCAACTGTTTGGACTATGTTTATGTTTTTTCATTTTGTAGTTATAGGCTTATTTATTGGTTTTGGAATTTGGGCTTATACCAATTGGTCCTTAGAAAACGATTATGCCATTCAGTTATTTATAACGCTTTTTATGGTTGTAATCTGGTTTGCTCTCTATTTTGCTGGCAGAATTGGGAAAGCTACTGGAAATCCAGAAATGCATTTACTTCATCAATTTATGAGAGATACACTTAGAAGTAAAGGTATACACTCAGAACACTAAGTCTATTTTTGGTTATATCCAAATCGCTTTAACTGGTTTTGATTGCTTCGCCAATTTTTGTTCACTTTTACATAAAGTTCCAAATGGACTTGTTTACCAAAAAACTGTTCTAAATCTTTTCTGGCTTCAACACCAATACGCTTTAAGGCAAACCCTTTGTGACCAATAATGATTCCTTTTTGGGTTTCACGTTCTACCATAATTACTGAACGCATTCTGATAATGTTTTCTTCTTCAAAAAACTCTTCAGTTTCAACTTCAACTGCATAAGGAATTTCTTTTTTATAATGCATTAAAATTTTCTCTCTGATGGTTTCATTCACAAAAAAACGCTCTGGCTTATCTGTTAGTTGGTCTTTTGGGTAAAATGGTGGCGATTCTGGCAAAAGTTCAATAATTCTATCAAAAACTTCTTTTACATTAAATCCTTCTAAAGCTGAAATTGGATAAAACTCAGCATTAGACACTTTTTGTTGCCATAATGCAGCTTGTTCTTCTAATTGCTCTTGGTTTGATGTATCAATTTTGTTAAGTAACAAAAGCACTGGAATTTTAGAATGGGTTATTTTATTGAAAAACACTTCGTCTTTAAGCTCTTTTTCACCTATTTCAACCATATAAATCAAAATATCTGCATCATCAAAGGCAGATTTTACAAAATCCATCATAGACGATTGTAGCTCGTAAGCTGGCTTAATAATTCCAGGTGTATCAGATAAAACTACTTGAAAATCATCGCCATTAACAATGCCTAAAATTCGATGACGAGTTGTTTGAGCCTTAGAAGTAATAATCGATAATTTTTCGCCTACAAAAGCATTCATCAAAGTAGATTTTCCTACGTTAGGATTTCCGATAATGTTTACAAAGCCTGCTTTGTGCATAAATTAAATTTAGACTACAAAGGTAATTTAATTTTTTGATGACATTAATTATTTAATTCGATGATAAAGTGACGATAATTAACAAAACAAACATTAAGCTTGAAAAACGGCAGATTAAAGAATTAGGTTTGATTTATTGGCTGATTAGTATATATTTATACTTGAAATGCAGCCTGTTAAAACTAAATTCTACCAAACATCAGAACAAAACCAGCTCATTGATGCCATAAAAATCAATGAAACTGAAGCACTCAAGCATTTGTACAAAACCAATTATCCGAAAATTGAAATTTTAATTTTAAAAAACAACGGCACAAAAGAACATGCCAAAGACATTTTTCAGGATGCTTTTCTTGCCTTTTGGAGAAATGTTAAACAAGATAAGTTTGTGCCAGAAAATGAAAACTCAATAAATGGCTATTTGTATACCATAGCTAAACATAAATGGATGGATTATTTACGTTCGAAAAATTATAGAAAAACTGTTGTATCATCAACTATAGTAGACGTAGAGGGTTCTGAAACAGATTTTGAAAAAATTAATGATGACAAAATCAATGATGAACGATTACAAAGCGTAATGTATGCTTTTAAAGATTTGGGCTTATCATGTAAGTCCTTATTAACAAAGTTTTATTTTGAGAAAAAGTCGATAAAAGACATTGCAAAAGAGTTACAATTAGATGCAGCATCAACAAGAAATAAAAAGTACAGGTGCATGCAAAAACTAAGAGAAATGGCCCTAAACCTAAAATAAGATGAGCCCAAACACAAACATAACACAGGAGCAACTTGAGTTTATAGAACGCTGTTTAAACAAAACCGCAACCTCTGAAGAACTCCAAGCATTTAATGAAAGACTTAAAAACGACAAAGAGTTTGAAGTGCAAGTAACAGACATTAAAACTTTGCTCTTAGGTATTGAGTCTCAAGCTTTGAAAGAAAAACTTAACACTTTTCACGAAGAATTATTGGATAATACTAACAATAAAGTAGCTCCAGTTAAATTTTTACACTTCAAAAAAATTGCTGCTGCAGCCATTTTGGTCATAGCATTAGGAAGCTTCTGGTTTTTAAGTGGCAATAAAAACGAAAAATTATATACTAAATATTTTTCTCCAGATCCAGGATTACCAACTCTGATGAGCGAAAATCAAAACTTTGTTTTTTATGATGCTATGGTAGATTATAAACAAGGTGAGTATAAAAAAGCCATTTTAAAATGGGAACCACTACTTAAAAATTCATCAAAAAACGATACGTTAAATTACTTTTTAGGGATGGCTCAATTAGCAAACAAGCAAGAGACAAAAGCGATTGAATATTTGCAAGTTGTAACTAATTTAGACGCTTCTGCCTTTAAAAATGAAGCCTATTATTATTTAGGATTGGCTTACTTAAAAGCTAATAATGTAGAACTTGCGAAAAAAAATCTTACCTTTAGTACAGTTGATAATAGCAAAAAAATTCTTACTGAACTATACGATTAATATTTCTCTTTATATGAAATATGCTCAATGCTATTTTTACAAAGTTGCTTTTTGTTTCATACTTTTAGCTCATTTTTGTGCTTTTTCGCAAAATGAAAATCTCCTCAACACAAAAATTATAGATTCATTTTTGGTAAAAGACTTAGTTAAAAAAGCTGATTCTTCGTTAAAGGCTCAAATATCTTATTTAGAAAAGAACAATTTACAAGACTCCTTATACAAATACCCTTATTATATTGGGAAAATAGAGATGCTGAAATTTACCGCATCTCGTGGTGAAAAAGCTTCCGAAATATTTTTGGAAAATCTCAAATTAAAAACCAAAAACAACCGAACACTTTACAAATCGTATCTTAGTATTGCTGATTATTATGACGAAATTGGTAAAAACCAAAAATCCTTAGAAATAACAAAGCAAGCATTGGACGCTGTCTTAAAATTAGAAAATGCTAACCCAGAAGAAATTGGCAAAGTTCGTTACAATATAGGAGCAACATACTTATCGTTAGGAAATATAAATGAAGCAAAGTCTTATTTTTTAACAGCATTAAAAAATTTCGAATCTTACAGCGCGACCTCAAAAAATCAATTATCTGACAGTTATAATGCAGTTGGAGCATCAATGTGGCTTTCATCTAAATTAGACAGTGCCAAATACTACTATAATAAAGCCATTAAGACCATAACCACAGCAAAAGGCGACAACATAGAAAATCTTTATTTAGGTAACGTTATCAAATCTAACATATCACTTTTAGAGTACTCTGAAGGCGATTTGGCAAATGCTATTGAAACCCAAAATAACGTTATCGACACTTACCAAAAAGTTATTGATAATAGTTTGGATGAAGGCACTGTTTCTAAAGCCAAACGATTTAAAAATAGAGCCATTACAAATCTTGCTGTGTTTTATAATGAGCAAGGCAACCTTAAAAAAGCTAATGAAATAATCACCTTCTCTTACAACGAAACCAAAAAAAATCTTGAACCCAATGACATAACTCATGCTAGCATGCTAATACAAATTGGGCAATCCCTTATTTCATTAAAAGAATATGACAAAGCCATAGAAAAATTAAATATGGCCTTAGACAAGTTAGCAACATATAATATAGAAAGTCCTTATTGGAAAGCTGCTGGATTATATGCACTTGCTCAAGCACATTTAGGACAAGAAAACCAACAACTTGCAGAAAAATATTATACTGAAAGCGAACCTTTGTTTAAAAAAGCCTTAGGAGAAAATTACGACATGGAGTTTCTTGGCTTTTTGCGCAACAAAGCATTGTTTATGGCTAATTATGGTAAAAAGGAAAATGCCCTAAAAACAGCTTTTGAAGCTTATGAATATGTATCAAAACAACATGATGACACTAATTTTTCTTTGGCAAAACATCTATTAAATTTAGCTGAGGTAAATTACCTATTGAATGAATACGAAAAAACCCTATCGTGGGTAGAAACAACTGAGAAATATTTAGACAAAAGACTTAAAAATGCAAGTACTAAAGCAGACTCTATACATATAGAGTTTAATAAACCAAAACTGATATTGCTTAAAACAAAGGCTTTGTTCGTTAGTGAGAAAAACAAAAACAATAATTTTTTATCTGAGCAAATCAACCAATTGGACTATGCAGCAAAAATACTTGAAAAACGAAAAGGTTCTATTTATAAAAATGAAGACATAAATCTTTTACTTGAGGAATATAAAGATATCACAGATTTTTCAAAACAACTGTCTTTAAAGCTTTTCGAGGCAAACCACGATCAAAGCAATTTAAACAAACTTCTGGAGCAACACGAATCCAGTATTTACAACAGAATAAGGACTCGCTTAAACTTAAAAAATAGTTTAGGTTTTTCAGATGTTCCAGAAAAAATTCTTGAACGTGAAAACAACTTAAAAAACAGTATTAGTAATAGCTTAAATAATGCTTCAACTACATTTGACAGCTTCTTAAAAACTGAAAAATCATGGCAAACATTTCTTGATACACTACAACGAGAATACCCAAAATATTTTAAAATGAGGTATTCTAAAATTGAAACATCACTCTCCAACTTACAATCCAAAATACCTGAAAACACTACGGTGATACGCTATATTTTTGTAAAAAACATACTCTATGCTTTTGTTATTACACCTAATAACCAAAATTTTGTTTCTTTAAATGTAGTAGACCTTCAAGAGAAGATTTTATCCTTATCAGAAAACCAATTTGATGAAGAAAAAACTAGTACAACCTTATACCAATTATACAATTCCCTTTGGAAGCCTTTTGAAAATGATATTGAGACCGAAAATATTATTATTATTCCTGATGGAGAGCTTTTTAATTTAAGCTTTGAAACCCTTACGCCAACCAAAATTGAAACTTTTAAAGAGTTATCAAAAAATAGCCTACTCTCTAAGTATAGTATCGCCTATAATTACAGCCTTTTACTACTTGACAAGGACAAAAAACCCATTGAGTACAACAACAATTTTGTGGCTTTCGCTCCAGAGTTCAACGATAAAATGAAGAAAAACTATAGCCTTTCTATTACAGACTCTATAAACCTTGACAAAACTTATTTAACACTGTTACCACAACCTTTTAGCGTTAATCTGGCAAAGAACTATTCCAAACTATTTAAAGGAACTTCATTTATAAATGAAAAAGCATCAAAACATGTTTTCACAAATGAGGCTAATGAACATAAAATCATTCATATTGGCACACATGCAGAGTCCAATAACTTATCACCTGAACTATCAAGATTAATTTTTGCAAAAGACAATAACGATGTAAACAACTCGCTTTACACCTACGAAGTATACAATCAAAACTTAAACTCCAACCTTGCCATCCTAACAGCTTGCGAAACAGGGAAACCAACTTACCAATCCGGAGAAGGCATGATCTCGTTGGCACACGCCTTTAATTATGCTGGCAGCGAAAGTATATTAACAAGCTTATGGAAAATTGATGAACAATCCAGTACAAAAATTATAGAATCTTTTTATAACTACTTAAAAAATGGCTTATCAAAAGACAAAGCTTTACAGCAAGCTAAACTGGATTATATAGCTTCTGCAGAAGGTAGAACTTTATCACCTCAATATTGGGCAGGTTTGGTCTTAATTGGCGACACAGCTCCAATAGAAATTTCGACATCGCAACCTTTATGGCTCTTTTTACTACTTGCAGTATCTATTATTGGCTTCCTCTTTTTTTACTTTTACAGAAGTAAGAAGAACTTAAAATAAAAAAGAGCTACTTTAAAAAAGCAGCTCTTAACTTAGTAACCCTAAAAAATAATTCCCCTCTTTATTCAATTAATAGCAACTAAGTTTATTCTTATATAGTTTCTTCCTGATACCTTCTCATCGAAACAATTACAATTTGTCATCAAAAAAATGCTGTTAAAGTTTCATTTAAACTATTTTAAATCTAATTATCAATAACATGACCTTACTCATTAGATTCTTATGATAGTTTTTTCTCAAAATATTGTATCTTACATTCTTAAAATTAACCAGCATGACATCTCGATTTTCTTTATTATACCTTTTAGCATTTAGCCTCCTTTTCTTTAGCTCTTGTTCTGATAAAAACAAAGAGTTTGCTACAATGATCATTTATGGTGGTACCATTTATACTGTTGATGATAACCAACCTACGGTTGAAGCAATTGCCATTAAAGACAATAAAATTCTTTTTTTAGGAAGTTTTGAAGAAGCTGAAAACTACCAAAATGAACTAACGCAACTTATTGACCTTAAAGGAAAAACAATGACTCCTGGATTAATTGAAGGACATGGTCATTTTATGGGAATGGGTTATAACGAGCTTCGCCTAGATCTTATTAACACTACAAGCTATCAGGAAATAATCGATGCTGTTGCTGAAAGAGTTAAAACCGCCAAACCTGGTGAGTGGATTACAGGAAGAGGATGGCATCAAAGCAAATGGGACAGTTTACCAGAATTTATGGTTAAAGGATTTCAAACCCATCACCTTTTAAGTGAAGTTTCACCTGATAATCCAGTGTATTTAAGCCATGCAAGTGGTCATGCTGGCTTTGCAAATGCAAAAGCAATGGAAATTGCTGGACTACTATCACTATCAGCAGATGGTATTAAAAACTATGACATTGAAGGAGGTGAAGTAATTGTTGATGAATTTGGCAGACCAACAGGCATTTTTAGTGAACGTGCCCAATCATTAATCGGCAAACATATTCCAGAAAATACTCCAGAGTCAGATATGCAAGCCTTTAATTTAGCTATTGAAGCATGTTACAAAAATGGCATCACTAGTTTTCACGATGCTGGCATTGGTAGAGAAACTATAGCGCTTTATGATAAAATGAATGCTGAAGGCAATATGAATATTAGAATCTATGCCATGTTAACTGGTTGGGACGAAGAACTGCTAAATGAATGGTACGAAAAAGGTCCAAATATTGATCCTAATCATCGTTATACTATTCGATCTATAAAATTAAACTGTGATGGTGCCTTAGGAAATAGAGGCGCTTGGCTTCTTGAACCTTATACAGACAGACCAGATCATTATGGACATGAAACGCTTCCAATGGGAATGGTAGATAAAACATCACGTAAAGGACTTCAAAATGGGTTTCAGGTATGCTCACATGCCATAGGTGATCGTGCTAACAGGGAAATATTAAATCGCTATGAAGCTGCTTTAAACGAATTATCAATGTTAGGAAGTGATCATAGATTTAGAATAGAACATGCGCAACATTTGCATCCAGATGATATTCCAAGATTTGCAAAATTAGGAGTAATTCCTGCTATGCAAGCTGTACATATGTCCTCAGATAGGCCTTGGGCAATCGATCGTTTAGGAGAAAAACGCATTAAGGAAGGTGCTTACATGTGGCAAGATTTGTTGCAAAGTGGTATTCCAATTGTTAATGGAACAGATGTTCCTGTAGAACCTTTAAATCCTATTGCTAGTTTTTACGCTAGTGTAAGTCGAAAAACATTAAAAGGAACTCCTGAAGGAGGCTACGAACCTGAACAAAAAATGACAAGAGAACAAGCGCTAAAATCATATACTTTAGACGCTGCTTTTGGGGCCTTTGAAGAAGACATTAAAGGATCAATTAGCGTTGGAAAACTTGCCGATTTCACCATTTACAATCAGGATTTAATGACAGTAGAAGAAGCTGAAATTCTTAATACTGAAGTTGTCATGACTATTTTTGATGGTAAAATTGTATATGAGAAAAAAGAATAAAAAAGTCTTTTCGTAATCTTATAACATTTTTGAAAAATTTAAATCATAGAATAAAATTAAAGGAATTAACTATCTTTCGAAGACTAAATAAACAACCAATATTATGACGGATCAAGAAATAGCCAAAGACATACAATTAAAACACATTAGTAAAATTGCTGAAAAATTAGGCCTTAGTGCAGATGATATTGAAATGTACGGTAAGTATAAAGCAAAATTACCGCATTCCATCATCGATAAAGAAAAGGTTAATAAAAGTAATCTAATATTAGTTACAGCTATTTCTCCAACACCTGCAGGTGAAGGAAAAACAACAATGTCTATTGGACTTTCTGAAGGATTAAATCAATTAGGAAAACAAACAACAGTTGTTTTGAGAGAACCGTCTCTTGGACCTGTTTTTGGAATTAAAGGTGGTGCAACTGGAGGAGGTTTTAGCCAAGTGCTTCCAATGGAAGATATCAATCTCCATTTTACTGGAGATTTTGCAGCAATTGAAAAAGCGCATAATTTGCTTTCAGCAGTAATAGATAATAATATTCAAAGTAAAACAAATTCGGTTGGTTTAGACCCAAGAACAGTGACATGGAAACGTGTTATGGACATGAATGACCGATCACTTAGAAACATAATAATTGGTTTAGGTGGAACAGGCTCTGGTGTACCAAGAGAAACTGGATTTGATATCACTGCTGCTTCAGAGATTATGGCAATTTTATGCTTGTCTGATGATTTAGAAAATTTAAAGGAGCGTCTTGGTAATATCTTTATTGGCTATACTAAAGATAGAGAACCTATTTATTGTAAAGATTTAAAAGTTCAAGGTGCCATGGCTGCTTTATTAAAAGAAGCTATAAAACCTAATTTAGTACAAACTATTGAAGGAAATCCAGCTATTATTCATGGTGGTCCCTTTGCAAATATCGCTCAAGGAACAAATTCTGTAATAGCTACTCGTATGGGTATGACATTATCAGATTATACAGTTACAGAGGCAGGTTTTGGAGCCGATTTAGGTGCAGAAAAATTTTTAGATATCAAATGTCAAAGTGCAGGTTTAGCTCCAAAAGCAGTTGTAATTACTACAACCATTAGAGCCTTAAAATATCATGGTGGAGCTGATTTAAAATCATTAACTGAAGAAAATTTAGACGCCTTAAAAAATGGACTCCCTAATCTTGAAAAACATCTTGAAAATGTTAAACAATTTGGTCTTACACCAGTTATAGCCATAAATAAATTTATATCTGATACAGATGCTGAAATAGATATCATAAAAGCCTTTGCTAAAACAAAAGGCACTAGAGTAGCCCTAGCTGAAGTTTGGGCTAAAGGAGGTAAAGGAGCTTTAGAACTAGCCCAACATGTTGTTGATATCGTTGAAGGTGGCTTTTCTAAATTTAAACCAATGTACAGCTGGAGCATGAGCGTTGAAGACAAAATTAAAACCATTGCAACAAAAATTTATGGTGCAGATGATGTTGAATATTCCTCTTTAGCTAAACGTAACTTGCGTACTATAGCAAATTTAGGTCTAGAAGGGCTTCCAGTTTGTATTGCTAAAACACAAAAATCATTGTCAGATAATCCAGCCTTATTAGGAAGACCAAAAGGGTTTACCATCACAGTTCGTGAAATAGAAATTGCTGCTGGAGCTGGATTTTTAGTGCCTATAACTGGAGATATGATGCGAATGCCTGGACTTCCAGCGCATCCAGCTTCAGAAAATATAAGCATTGATAACGATGGTAATATTTCTGGACTATTCTAAATGAAAACGCTCCTGAGTTTATGTTTGTGTATTTTTAGTCTTAATATTCATTCACAAGCAGATAGTACAAAAATTGTTAAGGTTCTAACCTTTAATATTCTGCACGGAAAAACCATGAAAGGTGACTTCAATCTTGATGTTATTGCTAAAGTTATTATTGATGCTAATCCTGATTTTGTTGCACTTCAGGAAGTAGACTACAAAACCAATCGTGCTAAAAAATATGATTTAGTCACCGAACTTGGTTGGCGAACAAAAATGGCTCCAATTTATGCTAGAGCCATGCATTATGATGATGGCGAATATGGTGAAGGTGTCCTCTCAAAATACACTTTTTTGAATACAAGAAATGTTCCATTACCACATCTACATGATGATGAACCACGTGCAGCACTAGAAATTACAACAGTACTACCATCTAATGATACCATTTCATTTATTGGGACACATCTTGATCATTTAAAGCTTGAAACCAATAAAATCATGCAAGCTAAAGAAATTAATAAGATATTTTCTAGCAATAAGTATCCAACTATTTTAGCTGGTGATTTAAATGCGGAACCAGGCAGCGAAACCATGAACATACTTGAAAGTTTCTGGACTGCCAGTTATGACAATACCAATCCTGAACCCACTTTTTCATCAGAAAATCCTACCCAAAAAATTGACTATGTGTTGTTCTATCCTAAATACAAATGGAAGGTTCTTAACACCAAGGTGATTTGTGACACCATCGCTTCAGACCATTGTGCATATTTAGTCACCCTTCAACTTCTGGATTAATAATTTTTCATTTTAACACATCGTTATAAAATAAAAATGGCAAAATCGCTCAACTTTATGTAAATTGTACGTTGATTTAAGTGATTTTGACGTAACCTCAACCTCATGGCAACTCGTAATTACGAAGGCAAGAAATTTGATAATAATGACATCGACAAAATTGTTGATGCATTAACTGTTGAAGAAGCCTTACAAATTAATATTAATAACAAGCCATTTACAGTTTCCATGCGAACTCCTGGAAATGATATAGACCTTGTTCGTGGTTTGCTGCATGCTGAAGGCGTCATCAATGATATTGATTTAATTCCTGAAATTTCTTTGAAAAAAGAAAATGAAAATGGTATTGTAACTATTGTAAACCTAGATATCCCAGAAGATAAATTAGGCGATGGTTATACCAATAGCAGAAGTTTGCTTTCAATCTCATCTTGTGGTATATGCGGAAAAACAGAATTAAGTGATTTGGCATTTATAGGAAAAACTATAGATGATAATGATAAAATTGACATTAGGCTATTAGACACCTTATTCAATAAAATGAATAATTTTCAGTTCGATTTTAGAAAATCTGGTGGCACACATGCAGCTGCAGCTTTTACTTTAAAAGGTGATTTGCTATGTGCTATGGAAGACATAGGAAGACACAATGCAGTTGACAAAATTGTTGGAAAACTAATTAATGATAAAAAGTTAAATGAAGCAAAAATCATGACAGTTAGTGGCAGAATTTCTTATGAAATAGTCATTAAATGTTTCAAAGCACGTATTCCTATTTTAGCTGCTGTTTCTGCACCTTCTTCATTGGCTGTAGATTATGCCAAAGAACTTGGTATTACCTTGTTTGCCTTTTGTAGAGATGAAAGAGCCACCTGTTATTCCAATCCACAACGAACCAAAATAGAATCAACCAATACAAAAGCAAGTTAATATAAAGTTAGAAGACAGAAGCATGAAGAAAGATGTAACGCATAATAAAAACATGGCTGAGTTTACAACTCCAGTCTTCGGTCTTCCAGCTTCAAACCAAATAATTTCTTTTAGAGTAGTTAACTATAATTTAAGAATAAAAACCAATCAAATTACAATTAATGCATGTCAGATAATTTAAGTGAATTATTAGGAAGAAAAGGCATCAAGGACAACCTCTTTGACAAACTTGGGAAATTAGCAAAACCAGAGGGTTCTCCAAGTGAGGAAGCCATGGCCAAATTAGCCGATGAATTTCTCATTGGTAAAGCCAATGCGTTTGGAACAGCTAGTTTTTATGATTATTTAAAACCAGAAAACAAAGGAAAAAAAGTATATGTGTGTAACGGAACTGCATGCGTTTGTGCTGGTACTCAAGAAAAAGTAATCGATTCACTTAAAAGTAAATTTGATGCTGACGAAATTGGACACATGACCTGTTTAGGTCGATGCCATGAAAATTCCGCCTTTCATTATGATGGGAAAAATTATTCTGGTGACGCAATTTCTAACTTAAATTCTATAGTTGATTCAGAAACCAATTTAAATCAAGACACATACAATATAAAAGCAAGTGGTAAGCAAATTTTAACCCAAACTTTTACAAATATTCAAGAGTACTATCAGCCATTTTTAAAGGCTTTAAAACAAGATTCAGCTGATGTATTAGAAGAAATAAAAATCTCTAATGTCAGAGGTCGTGGTGGTGCAGGTTTCCCAATGGGATTAAAATTACAGTTTTGCCGAAACGTTGAAAACGAAACAAAATTTATTATCTGTAATGCAGATGAAGGCGATCCTGGCGCTTATTCTGATAGATATTTATTAGAACATCAACCGCATTCAGTGTTGTTTGGAATGCTAATTTCAGGTTATGTCACTCATGCAAAATATGGTATTCTTTACATTCGTGCAGAATATCCTGAAGCTGTAAAAATAGTTCAAAATGCTATTGATGATTTAAGAACTAATAATTTAATTGGTGACAATATCAATGGTTCAGATTTTAGTTTCGATTTTAAAATCATTCAAGCGCAAGGTTCATATATCTGTGGTGAAGAAACCGCTTTAATAAATTCTATTGAAGGACAACGTCCTGAAGTGAGAGTTAGACCTCCATTTCCTGCTCAAAAAGGCTTATTCAACAAACCAACAACCGTTAATAACGTTGAAACTTTAGCTGCATTACACTATATCATTTCTAATGGCGGAGAAGCTTGGAAAGCTATTGGCACTGAACGTTCTTCTGGAACAAAATTAGTATCATTAGATAGCTTTTTCAATAATCCAGGAATGTATGAAGTGGAAATGGGAACACCTTTATCTTATGTTATTAATGAACTTGGTGGAGGTTTCAAATCTGATGTTAAAGCTGTTCAAATTGGTGGCCCTCTTGGTGGATTAGTTCCTGTTTCAAAATTTGAGGATTTAACCATAGATTTTGAATCGTTTTCAAAAAACGGATTTCTATTAGGTCATGCTTCTGTAGTATCAATTCCAAAAGACTTTCCTATTATGAAATTTATAGAACACTTATTCGATTTTGCAGCTTATGAAAGTTGCGGAAAATGTTTTCCTTGTAGGTTAGGCACAAAACGCGGACAAGAATTATCAGAAAAGGCATTAACATCAGATTATAAAATAGATAAAAAACTATTTACCGATTTATTGACAACTTTAGAAAAAGGCTCTCTATGTGCGCATGGTGGAGGAATTTCACTTCCTGTTCGCAATGCCTTACAATATTTTGATGATGAATTACGCAAATATTTTTGCGATTCCTAATTCCTGATTTATAATTCCTTGTTGAGAAACCAAGAATAAGAAACCAAAAACCAGAAATAATAAATGGGAACAGTAAAACGATTTGAAGATTTAGAGATTTGGAGAGAATCAAGAAAACTTGTCAAGAGTATTTATGAATCTACTTCTAAGCCTACGTTTTCAAAAGATTTTACCCTAAAAGATCAAATATTAAGGTCATCGAGCTCTGTGATGGATAATATAGCTGAAGGTTTTGATAGAGATGGTAATAAAGAGTTTATTCATTTTTTGACAATTTCTAAAGGATCATTATCTGAAACTAAATCTCAATTATATCGAGCTTTAGATTTTAGATATATCACTAAAGAAACATTTTATAAAAATTACGAGTTAGCCGATAAAATTGGAAAACAAATTGGAGGCTTTATAAAGTACCTTCAGCAATCGCAATATAAAGGAAATAAATTTAAAGAACCTGATGAAAACTATTCCTAATTTGGTGTTTCTAATTCCTTGTTAGTATACCAGCAATTGTAAACTAGAAATTGTGAATCAGAAATTGTAGACCAGAAATAAGAAATTGAATAATGAAAACAGCATATATAGATAACAGAGCATTTGAAATTAAAGAAGGCGAAACTATGCTTTCTTTTATTCGTCGTTATAAAGAAAAAAATCTTGTTCCAACTTTATGTGATGCACCAAATCTAGATCCTTTTGGTTCTTGTAGAGTGTGTAGTGTTGAAGTTGCCTTAGAAGCCAATGGTTCATTAAAAACTATGGCTTCATGTCATACTCCAGTGGCTGAAGGTCAATATATTTACACAAGTACAGAGGCAATTAAAACCTTGCGCAAAAACATAGTGGAGTTAGTTTTAACTGACCATCCTTTGGACTGCTTAACCTGTGAAGTAAATGGTAATTGTGAACTGCAAACTGTTGCTGCACAAGTTGGAATTCGTGATGTACGATATCCTGAAGGTGACAATCATTTAAATAGAATGAAAGATTTGAGTCATCCTTACATGACGTCGGATTTATCTAAATGCATCAACTGTTATCGTTGTGTTAGAGCCTGTGATGAAGTTCAAGGTGAATTTGTATTGAGCATGTCTGGAAGAGGTTTCGACTCAAAGATCATTAAAGGATTTGACACCTCGTTTATGGACTCCGATTGTGTGAGTTGTGGTGCTTGTTCTCAAGCGTGTCCAACCTCAGCCATTTCAGATGTATTTCAATCAAAAGCTATTCAAGCTACGGATAAAACAAGAACCATTTGCACATATTGTGGTGTTGGTTGTAATCTTGAAGTATCTACAAGTAATGGCGAAATATTGAGTATTCGTGCACCTTATGATGCCGAAGTAAACCAAGGTCACACTTGCTTAAAAGGACGTTATGCTTTTAAATTTTACGACCATCCTGAGCGCTTAAACTCGCCAATGATTAAAAGAAATGGTGAATTTGAAAAGGTGACCTGGGACGAAGTTTATGATTATATTACTGAAAAATTCAACTACTATAAAAAAGAATTTGGTCCAGATTCTATGGCTGGTATTTCATCCTCTCGTTGTACAAACGAAGAAAATTATTTGATGCAGAAGTTCTATCGTGCTGTTATTCAAACCAATAATATTGATGGTTGTGCTCGTGTTTGCCACTCTCCAACAGCTTTAGGAATGCAACGCACTTATGGAACTGGAGCCGCAACAAATTCTATTGACGATTTAAAAGACACTAACTGTATCATGGTTATTGGAGCTAATCCAACAGATGCACATCCAGTAACTGGAGCTAAGTTGAAGCAGTTTGCCATGAAATCTGATAATGTGTCCATTGTTTTAGATCCTAGACGAACTGAATTAGCTCGTTATGCCACACATCATATAGCGTTAAGACCAGGTACAAACGTAGCTGTGTTAAACATGATGATGTACTATATTGTTTCAGAAGGCTTAGTTGATGAAACCTTTATTAAAACTAGAACAGAGGGTTTTGAAGACTTCAAAAAAGAGTTACTTGCAATTGATTTAGATCATATTGAACAAATTTCAGGAGTTACTCGTGATGAAGTGAGAGCTGCAGCAATTGCTTATGCAACCGCTCCAAACGCGATGTCGTTTCATGGTTTAGGTGTTACTGAACATTCTCAAGGTACATTTACAGTAATGCAAATTGCAGATCTGGCATTGATGACTGGAAATATTGGACGTCGTGGTGTTGGAGTAAATCCATTACGTGGTCAGAATAATGTTCAAGGATCAGCTGATATGGGAGTTCAACCGCATCAAGGAGCAGGATATTTAGATGTAACCAATGACGAAGTCAATAAAAAATACAACGAATTTTATGGTGTTGAAGTACCAAAGCATATTGGGTGGAAAATACCTGAGATGTTTGATGCTGCACTTGAAGGCAAATTAAAATCTATTTGGATTATTGGAGAAGATGTTGTTCAAACTGATCCTAACACCCAAAAAGTAATTAAAGCATTACAATCCACAGATTTAGTCATTGTACAAGAACTTTTCATGACCGAAACTGCAAAATATGCTGATGTCATTTTACCAGGTGCTTCTTTCCTAGAAAAATCTGGAACATTTACCAATGGCGAACGTCGTGTACAAGCCGTAAGACAAGTGGTGGAACCAATTCCTGGAACAAAACCAGATGGTCAAATCATTGTTGATATTATGAACAGAATGGGTTATAAGCAACCTGATTACACACCTGATGGTATGCTAGAAGAAATCTCTCAAATTGTACCTTTCTTTGCTGGCATTAAATGGGATAGATTAGGTAAAAATGGATTACAATGGCCTGTTGCTCCTGATGGAACTGATACTAAAATTTTACATACCACAGAATTTAAACGTGGTAAAGGGAAGTTTGAATTTAATGCTTGGGAAGAAACTGTAGAGCTCAAAGAACATGCAAAAGAGTATCCTTATATTTTAACTACCAATAGAGAGTTAGAACATTATAATTGTGGTGCAATGACTCGTAGAACTGCCAATGAACAAATTTTACAAGATGATTATTTAATGATTCATCCAAATGATGCTAAGACACATTTAATAAACGAAGGCGATTATGTATGTTTAGAATCTCCTCGTGGTAAAGTGGATGTAAAAGCGAGAATTACAGACGAAGTAAAACAAGGTATCTTAAGTACTACGTTTCACTTTCCAGAAATTATGATTAATAACATAACTGGTGATGTTCACGATAGTGAAGCTATGTGTCCAGAATATAAAGTTGTAGCTGTAAGAATCAGGAAAAGTAAAGGCAAGTATAAAAAGGAACTTGTGTAATTAATCTAACTCCGTATAAAACCTTGCTTCTTTTTCAAAAAGATTAGTGTTATAATCTTTATTTACAAAGTAGATTCCTTGAAAAATAAGATAATTAATATCTGTGTAAAATAATTTTTTATAAGTACTAAACCATTTGGTATTATTAAACCAATTATTTAAGGGTTTATCAAAAAAAGCATTAAACCCTGAAAAACTTTCATATTGATAAATATGAATAAGTTCATGACTAATAACTCTATTTAAATCTATTATTGACTTTAAATAAACTATAGAGTTAGAAATGGAATAAGCACCTGCATTAAAGTATTCAGAATTATTGGATGAATTTATTTCATCTGTAGAAAATACAAAAGTACCTGTTTTTAGAGACATGCTCGTATCTAAATTCCCTCGAATAAAACCATAAATAGTATTACCTAAAGCAAAAGGCATAATCCTATAAGATAACTTATTCCTTTCAAAATTATACTCAAACCTATTAAAAGCAATGTTAAGATGCCAACGCTCCCAAAAATCTCTATTGGCTGCTGCATTTTCAATCATGCTTGCTCCTGCACTATTTAGTATTTTTGATGGCCAAACATAAGTATAGTCCTCGGTTTCAGCAAACTTTCCTACCAAGCGCTTACTCTCAAAAATTAAATAACCACCCAAAGCGCCCTGATAAAACCCTTTTAAAAAAACCTTCCCAGTTTTTTCGTTTGGTTTTTTGTTTATTATGGAGCCTATTCCTCCAACTAAACCTCCAAAACCTATATTATATAAACCTACTTCAAAATCGTTTTTATTTTGTGCGTTTAGGTGGTGTGAAATTAAAATTAATATTCCTATAAAATAAATTTTACACTTCAATTTATAGATACTTCTTCATTCTCAAAATTATAATAAATAATTGTTTCTTCTTCAAGATTATCTTCTATAAATACTATTGGAGAAGAATCTGGATAAAAAGAAGAAATTTCTTTTATCTGAAACTGATAGCCAACAACATTCTGAATAGGTGTAATTTTAATACCAACAGTTTTAAACTCTTTTACTGAGTAATATCGAGTTTCTGATAGGTGTTGAGGACTAATAGAACCTCTAGAGCCACTAGGATAGCTTATGAGTTGATTATAACCATTTGTTTTATAATCCGTTAATGTATATTCATAAGGAGAGTTTACTTTTTCTGAATCGAAATAAACCGTAACAATCATCATAAAATCATCATACTCTGATAAGTCATAAAAATCATCTTGAGCACAAGATATACAGCATAAAAAAAAGATGATCTTAAAAATAGTTTTCATAATTAAATAGTCTGTCTTTTATTTATTGCTAAAATTAGTCTATTTTTTTTACAGTATTGATATCTTTAACCAATGTAATTGGTAAACGCATGTGAGACTCAGCGTAAAACTTGTAAAGCTCACCTTCAATTTCTTCAATAACTACATTGCCTCTAAGCAATACTATATGCACTAATGCCAAGTTGGGAATGTCTTTAAATAGTTCTGGATTTAGTACTGCATGACCATTATCTGTTTCAATAAAATCGGTATTTAATATATGGATGTTTTCAGAATCTTCTGCTACAGCATTAGCACCAAAGTATACAGTAAGAATGATGGAAGGATTATTTTCTCAGGAAGTGTTTGAAGAAAGTAAATTACCAATATTAGAAATCCCCTCAAATGAAAAGCGTTATGCACAAGGATTATGGGTACCCATTGAATTTAATACTGAAACCAAAAAACTAAAAGCAGTTTCCCCTCCTTACGATCATGGAGCTGCATTAGCATATTAAAAAAAGCCTCATCTAAAGATGAGGCTTTAAGTTTTAATTCATTTTAATAGCTCCTATTCCAGCTTCCCATAATTGTTTATTGAACTCTGGAATTTCAGAATTTATAAACGTATTAGCCTTACTTTTTAAGGTATTCCATTGAGCATCTAATTCTACTTTTCTATTTTTATTTTGATCGTTAACTCTTGGAATACTACTTTCTGTTTGATTAATCAAGAAAATATATTCTGCAGTAAATTTATTTGGGAAGTTCTCAACATCGTCATAAGCTTTAGATTTACGCTGAATCATATCTTCATCCCAAGCTGTTAAATCCTTTACCAACTGCTTACCTTTTTCAATTAATGCTTTATGCTTTTCAGCATCAAGCTCAGAAATTGTACTTTCTATTTGACCTTTAGCTTTATGCAACAAATTAACTTTATCATGCATTTCTGTTAAATTTGCTTCCATGTCTTTCATAAAGTTATCATATTCTTCATATTGACCTGGTTGAGTTTCATACAAAGGATTTTTAGTAATAACTGCATCTGTTGAAACAACTTTATCTCCAACTTTTAAGGTTAATTTATAGGTTCCAGGAATTGCTCTATGTCCTCTAAAATTCGCTTCAATATACGTATCTGGAATTCCAGATATGATTGGATAACGAAAATCCCAAACAAAACGATTTAGACCTTCTTCTTTTGAAAGTGTTGCAGCTGGAGGTGGACCACCATCCCAACGTCTGTAATTTGGATCTCTTTTTGAACTGATGGTATTTACCAACTGATTTTTACTATCTCTAATTTCTAAAGTAACTTCATCACTTTCTTCAAGCTTTGGCAATTCATAATAAATCACCAAGCCATTTGCAGGATTAACACCTTCAAAAGTATCTGTTCCATTAGAACCATTGCCATTTAACTGACTCCACCAAACACCATCTAAAGCTGGCTCAGGTGTGTACAGTTTTACAGATTTTGAGTTGTTTTTGAATTGATTCAATAATCCTAAATCATCCAATATCCAAAATCCTCTACCAGAAGTGGACACGATTAAATCGCCTTGATGTACTTTCAAATCAGTTATTGGAGTAATTGGCATATTAAGTTGTAAACTTTCCCAAGATTGACCTCCATTCCATGAGACATAAATTCCTGTTTCGGTTCCAGCATATAATAAATCTTTTCGTTTTTGATCTTCACGAACAACTCTCGTATGAGCTCCATATGGAATTCCTGAGCTTATATTCTTCCATGTTTTTCCATAATCAGTAGTTTTATAAAGTGCTGGAGTATAATCGTTAAATTTATATTTTGTTGTAGCAATATAAACTGTTGCTGGATCGTGTGGCGACACATCAATAGCATTAACCAAAGTTTCGCCAAGTCCTTTTGGAGTTATGTTTTGCCAAGTGTTTCCATTATCTCTCGTAATATGAACTAAACCATCATCACTTCCAGTATAATAGACACCTTTTTCATGTGGCGATTCAATCATATAAGCAATAGTTCCATAATTCTCTGCACCTACAGCTTCATTGGTATAAGGTGCTCCACCATTACCTTGTTTCTCGTCAATATTTCTAGTTAAGTCAGGAGAAAATTCTGTCCATGATTTTCCCATATCAGTAGTTTTCAAAACTTTATTTGCGCAATGAAAAAAGGTTCCTTTTTCATGCATAGAATGAATTATTGGAGCGTTCCAATTGAATAAATACTCCATATTACGAGCTTCTCTTCCTAACCACTGATTTGGAGCAGCCATGATATTAGTTGACCCATTTGCTTTGGTATCCATAACATCTATGTAACCTAAATATTCACCTCCCATTACATAACGAGGATTATCAGGATCGAAAGCTAAAAAAGCGCTTTCACCACCAGCTCCATTGGACCAATCTCTATTTGTAATACTCCAATTACCAAGAGATAAACTGGCAATTTTTACCGAATAATTATCTTGTTGACCACCATAAATGTTATATGGGAACATATTATCTGCATTTATTCTATAAATCTGAGCTGTTGGCATATTGGCTTGAGTAGACCAAGAAGCACCATAGTTAAAAGAAATACCTGCACCACCATCATCTGAGATGACCATGTTTTTTGAGTTTTTGGGATTAATCCATAAATCATGATAATCGCCATGAGGACCATCAATATTTTCCCATGTTTTTCCACCATCAATTGATCTGAGTGCAGGAGCACTCATAACGTAAACTGTGTTTTCATCGTTTGGATCTGGAAATACTTCTATATAATACCATGCTCTTTGTGTTAATCTATTATCATCGCTTACAAAAATCCAGTTTTCTCCAGCATCTTCAGATACATATAATCCACCAGTATCTTTATTTGAATCACTTTCTAAAACTGCATAAACTTTATCTGAATTGGCTCTACTAACAGCAATTGCCATTTTACCTTTCTCTTCTGGCAATCCATTATGAATTTGTTTCCAAGTTTCTCCACCATCAACGGATTTATATAACCCATCACCTTCTCCTCCACTGATTACAACCCAAGGCTCTCTTTTATGATGCCACATAGCTGCATATAAAACTTCTGGATAATTCATATCCATTGAGAGTTCCACAGCTCCAGTCATGTCGTTTACATAAAGTACATTTTTCCATGTTTTTCCACCATCAATAGATTTGTAAACACCTCGTTCTTTTGTAGAACCATTGATTGCTCCTTGCGCTGCTACAAAAACAATATCAGGATTGGTTGGATGAATTGCTATACGAGAAATTTGCTGAGTTTCTTTTAGTCCAATGTGAGTCCAAGTTTTTCCAGCATCAGTTGATTTATAGATACCATCACCATAAGAAGTCATTACACCTCTTATTGCATGTTCACCCATACCAACATATACAATATTTGGATTTGATTCTGAAACAGCCACAGCTCCAACAGAACCTGTTTTAAAAAAACCATCTGAAATGTTATGCCAACTTTGTCCAGCATCTTCTGTTTTCCATAAACCTCCACCTGTAGTTCCCATGTAATAGGTCAATGGATCTCCAACAACTCCTGTAGAACCAGTTGATCGACCTCCACGGAAAGGTCCAATGTTTCTATATTTTAATGGTTTAAAATAGGTCTCAGCCTCTTGTGCTGCTAGTGAAAATAAAATAAAAAAAAGGGCAAGAAAAGAGATTGTTTTTTTCATTGGTTGGTTAGTTAGTTGAATACAATCAAATATATAAAAATATAAGTTCTAATATTGAAAATTGATTTTAACACTTAATTCTATGTTAAAACAAGGAAATAGTTACTTTTTTTATTAACTTTAGAAAGCCTTGAAAATCGTGTATCCTTCACTTATAAAACGATATAAATAAAATCACTAATTATGCCAACGTATAACTTAAAAATTAATGGAAAACTCCAATCTGTTGAGGCAGATGCCGACACACCTTTGCTTTGGGTTTTGAGAGACCATGCCAACCTAGTAGGAACTAAATTTGGCTGTGGAATTGCACAATGTGGTGCTTGTACAGTACACATTAACGGAAATGCAAATCGTAGTTGTTCACTCCCAGTTTCAAATTTACAAGGAATGGAAATCACAACTATTGAAGGTCTTTCAGAACATGGAGATCATCCTGTTCAGGAAGCATGGAAAGAGATTGATGTACCACAATGTGGCTACTGCCAAGCTGGACAAATCATGACAGCTTCAGCATTTTTAAAAAACAATCCAAACCCAACAAAATCAGATATTCGTACTGCAATGCAAGGTAATATTTGCAGATGCGCTTCGTATAATAGTATTGAAAAAGCTGTTGAAGTAGCAGCAAGTAAATTAAGTTAAAAACAGCTAAAACATGGAAACTTCAAACAAATTTAAGTTCAGCAGACGTTCATTTTTGCAAACTTCGGCTTTAGCAAGTGGAGGCATGCTAATTGGTTTTAACTTATTTACTGCATGTAAAGAAGATGTAAAGCCACCTGTAGATTTAAGTCTATTAGATTATAACGATTTTAATGCCTTCATTAAAATATCAGATGAAGGGAAAGTCACAATATTTTCACCAAATCCTGAAATTGGTCAAGGTGTTAAAACTTCCATGCCAATGCTTATTGCTGAAGAATTAGATGTGGCTTGGGATGACGTACATGTAGTACAAGGGGTTTTAGACACCAAAAACTTCACAAGACAAGTAGCTGGTGGAAGTCAATCGTTAAGACAAGGCTGGGAACCTTTACGTCAAACTGGAGCAACTGCAAGGCAAATGTTGGTTAATGCTGCAGCAACAAAATGGGGAATTGATCCTTCAGAATGTGAAACTAAAAATGGAATCATTACTAACTCTAATGGAGACAAATTAGGTTATGGAGAAGTTGTTAAAGAAGCTGCATTACTTGAAGTTCCTGAGAATGTAACCTTAAAAGATCCTAAAGACTTCACTATTATAGGCCAAGGAAAAAGTAACGTTGATATTGATGAAATAGTTACAGGAAAACCACTCTTTGGATTAGATTATAAAGCTGAAGGCATGCAATATGCTTCTGTATTAAGACCTCCTGCTTTTGGGCAAAAATTAGTGTCGTTTGATGATACTGCAGCTAGAGGCATAAATGGTGTAACGGACGTTATTAAATTTGGAGATAAAGTAGCTGTATTGGCAACTACTACATGGTCTGCTATGAAAGGAAAAAAAGCCTTAACAGCTGAGTGGAGTCAAGATAGTAAAGCTGAAAGTACAGCCTTCCATGATGAAAAATTATTAAATATTCTTAATGGAAATACATTTGACACAAGACGCAAAGATGGCGATGTAAAAAAAGCTTTTGCTGAAGCTGATACAGTTTTAGAACGCACATATGAATCTCCTTTTTTACCTCATAACTGTATGGAACCTATGAATTTCTATACCAATGTTACAACTGACAAAATTGAATTGGTTGGTCCAATACAAACACCTGCTGGAACAGCAGCTGGAGTTGCTAGAATGCTAGGAAGAGATGAAAGTGAGGTTACGTTAGAAATGACGAGAATGGGAGGCGGTTTTGGACGACGTCTGTATGGTGATTTTGCTATGGAAGCAGCTGAAGTATCTCACATAGCAAAAAAGCCTGTGAAAGTTGTTTTTTCTCGAGAAGATGATATGGCTGCAGGCATTTACAGGCCTGCGATAAAGTATAGAATTGCTGCATCCATTAAAGATGGAAAACTTACAGGTTACCATTTAAAAGAAGCTGCTATAAATAACAACATGTATGGATTAATTCCTAATTTCTTTCCTGCTGGAGCTATTGAGAATTATCAGGTAGATACTGCAAATTATCAAAGTAACATTACTACTGGAGCATGGAGAGCTCCTTATACAAACTTTTTAGCTTCCGCTGAACAAAGTTTCTTTGATGAATTGGCAGAAACTATGCAAGTAGATCGTATTCAACTGCACAAAGATTTATTACAAAATGTAAAAGGCACCACAGATGAGCAAATTCAATACAGTCCTGAACGTTTGGAAGGTGTAATTGATTTAGTAGTTGAAAAATCAAATTGGGGAAAAACGCCTGAAGGTGTATATCAAGGCTTTGCTGTTTATTATTGCCACAATACTCATGTTGCTGAAGTAGCAGATATAGAATTGGAAAACGGTTATCCTGTAGTGAAAAAAGTGACTGTTGCTGTTGATTGTGGTATTGTTGTAAATCCTCTAGGTGCTACAAACCAGGTTGTTGGTGGTGTTATTGATGGTATTGGACATAGCATGTATGGTGAACTTACTTTTGAAAATGGAGTACCACAATCAAATAATTTTAATTCATATCAATTAATCAGAATGCATCAAACACCACATGTTGATGTTCATTTTGTTAAGAATGATATAGCGCCAACTGGATTGGGAGAACCAACTTTACCACCTGTTGGAGGTGCTATAGCAAATGCTATATATTCTGCAACTGGACAGCGTTTATTAAAGCAACCTTATATGAAATATTATGAACCTAAAGCGATTATTGGTTAATCTCAAATAGGTAACATGACATACGAGTTCAAACACATTATTGAAGCATATTTAAATGCTAAGTCTCAACATTTAAAATCAGTCTTGGCTACAGTTGTTGCTTTAGATGGTTCGTCTTACAGAAAACCTGGAGTACGCATGCTTATTCTTGAGAACGACACCATGATTGGAGCTGTTAGTGGTGGCTGTGTAGAGAAAGATATTTTAAGACAATCTCAGTCTGTTTTTGAAACTGGCAAAGCTAAAATGATGACTTATGATGGACGTTATCGTTTAGGTTGCGAAGGTATTTTGTACATTTTAATTGAACTTTTTGAGCCTAATGAAGCATGTATTTCGGCCTTTTATGAAACATTAAAACATAGGCAATCATTTTTCATCCATTCTAATTTCAAAAAAGAAGAAGGGGTTTTTAAAGGTTTAGGTAGTGCGATTCAGTTTAAGGCAAACTCATTTCCATTATCTAATTTTTCTAAAGAAAAAATTGAACTCTCATTATTTTCTGAAGAATTACCACCTTGTTTTAAACTCATGATTTTTGGCGCTGAGCACGATGCTGTTACCTTATGCCAATTAGCCAATTTTAACGGCTGGGAAGTTACCATTATTTCTGGGCCATTAGAGTCTAAAACCATTGATAATTTTCCTGGAGCAACTGCTTTTTATTCTGTTTCACCTGATGCACTTGAACTCAATTCTATTGATGATGAAACTGCAATAGTGATTATGTCCCACAATTATGCTAACGATTTAAAATATCTTTTGGAGTTGAAAGAAACAAAGCCAGCTTATTTAGGTCTTTTGGGACCAGCAAAACGACGTGAGAAACTATTATCTCAATTTTTGGAGTATTGTCCTGATGTTGAGGAATCCTTTGTAGAAAATATTTTTGGACCTGCTGGATTGAATATTGGTGCAGAAACACCTCAGGAAATTGCCATTTCTATTATTTCAGAAATTTTATCTGTAGTTAGAGAACAAACACCAATGTCGTTAAAAGAAAAACAAGCTGGCATTCACTCTAAGACAACGTTAGATTAATTTGAATCAAAAACCAAATATTGCAATATTGATTTTAGCTGCTGGAAACTCCTCCAGAATGGGAGAAATTAAGCAACTATTAACTTGGAAAGGTACTTTCTTACTCAACCATACTATTAACGCTGTTCTTCAAGTAGATTCTTCAAAAACTATAGTGGTTTTAGGAGCAAACTATAATCTTATAAAACCCAAACTTCAGCTTAATGACATTGAAGTTATTTTTAATGAAAATTGGAAACATGGTTTAGGAAATTCAATTGCATTTGGTGTAGATTATATTATGAATCATTATCGAGTAGATGGTGCTCTTATAGTTTTATCAGACCAACCTTTAGTTGACACGAATTATTTAAACACCTTAATTGGTTCGTTTAAAATGTGTAAGAAACAAATTGTGGCCTCTAATTATGGAAATGAGAAATTAGGTGTTCCTGCTTTATTTGATTCTTGTTATTTTGAGGAATTATCTGAGCTGAATCAAGATAAAGGTGCTAAAAAGGTTATTGAGAATCATCTTGACAATGTTTTAGCGTTAAACGCTAAACATCTTATTTCTGATATTGACACGAAGGAGGATTATGAGCTATTGTATAAGTCTAACCACCAATAGTAATCATACTTCTATTGTTGTTATGTAAATCTGGTTTTTCTAATTTTTCAATCGTATCCATTCCTCCTCTAACCTTAAACTTGGCTTGAAGAGCTTTTTTTATAATGGGTTCAATGGATTTTCCTTCTCTTAAAGGTGTAAGTAAATCAGACTCTGAAGCTGAAAATAGACAATTTTTTAATCGTCCATTAGCTGTTAATCGAATTCGATTGCAAGAATCACAAAACGGATTGGTAACTGAACTTATAATAGCAAATGAACCTTTATAACCTTCTATTTTATAATTTTTAGATGTGTCGTTTGGCGCATCTTTTAACCTAATGATTTTGTCAGCATCATAATTTGTGTTGACATGTTCCATCACCTGAGCATACGACACCATTTTAGATTTATCCCATTTGTTGCCATCAAAAGGCATAAACTCAATAAAACGAACAGAAATAGGTAACTCTTTAGTTAGTTTTACAAAATCTATTATTTCACTATCATTAAACCCATTAATGAGCACAGCATTCAATTTCACATTGAACCCTTCATCAATTAAAAGCATGATGTTTTTATAAACTTTTTCAAAGTCATTACGTCTTGTTATTTCTTTGAATTTTTCAGTATCTAAAGAATCCAAACTCACATTAATGTTCTTAATTTTACACTCTTTAAGTACATCTATAAATCTATCGATAATTACTGCGTTGGAAGTAATAGATAATTCTACAGGAAGCATTGCCAATTTCCTCAAAATTACATCTACATCACGTCTCACTAAAGGTTCTCCACCAGTTAATCGTATTTTAGTGACACCATGATCTACAAAGGTTTTCGCAATTGTAAATACCTCATCATAGTTCATGATATGCGACCTTGGAGAGAGTTGGATTCCTTCTGCTGGCATACAATAAGTACAACGCAAATTGCACAATTCGGTTAAGGAAATGCGCAAATAGGTATGTTGCCTACCAAAAGAATCTTGTAATATGGTATTTTGTTTCTTCATTAATTATGTCTTGCCCCTTTTAATATTCCGAAAACATGCAAAACAGCTGGAAAAATAGCATCCATAGATTCTTTAGCTCCATTGGTTGAACCTGGTAAAGCCAAAAGTAACGTGTTATTTATGGTTCCTGCAACACTTCGCGAGAGCATAGAATATGGCGTTCTATGTTGCCCATAATTACGAATGGCTTCTTCAATTCCAGGAATTTTTCTTTCAATTAAACCTTCCAAAGCTTCAGGAGTTACGTCACGACTTGATAAACCTGTTCCTCCTGTAAATATGATAAGGTTAGTGCCTAGGCTTTCATAATGTTTCACTTTATTTTGAATCTCTTCTTTCTCATCAGGAATGATGATATAATCTGAAATAGACACGTTGCATGATTCTAATTTTTCAATGATTGTCTTTCCTGCATTGTCTTCTTTTTGTCCTTTTGAAATTGTATCCGAACACACAATCACAGCTGCTGTTAGCTCATTCCTAAATCGATCTTTAAAATCCGATTTGCCTCCTTTTTTATGCAACAACTTAATATGATGAATTTCTACACCTTTATCAATTGGCTTGAGCATATCATACATGTTTAAAGCTACAACTGAAGCACCATGCATGGCTTCGACTTCAACACCAGTTTTATAAATGGTTTTGATGGTGCAGGTTACAGTGATCTCCAAACCATTGATTTCATAATCAATTCCAGTGTATTCAATTGGAATTGGATGGCAATCTGGTAATATATCTGGAGTTCTTTTTACTCCTAATAATCCAGCTGCTTTACTCATTGCAAAAACATTCCCTTTAGGTACTGTATCATTTTCAATAGCTGCAATGGTTTCAGGCTTGCTCACTTTTACAATAGCTTGTGCTGTTGCAATTCTTAGTGTATTTATTTTGGGAGTTATGTCTACCATACTTTTCTATTTCTAATTAAGGGTTTCTCATTCCTTATCTGTGGCTAATTAGGAATAAGGAATTAGAAATCCAGAATCAATTTATGAATTTACTTTCCATTGATGTGTTTCATCTTCAAAAATTTCTTTACCAAAAACAGGTGCTTTTGCTTTTATTTCTTCAACAACGTATTCTAAAGCTTTAAAAACTTCTTTGCGTCTTGGAGAAGATACAAATACAAACAAGCAAATTTCGCCAGCTTTTACCTTACCTAAACTATGATATATATGCATGCAAGTAAGGTTGAATTTACTGAAAGTAGCTTCTCTTATCTCTTTAAATTTTTCATTGGCCATGTCTTCATAAGCCGAATAATCAATAGCAGAAACAACTTTACCCTCAATATCATCAGCTCTTACCTGACCTAAAAAAATATTATGTGCACCAATGCTTGTTTTAGTTTGATGCTTGGCGATTGAATTACCTATAAATTCTGAAGTAATAGCTCCTTCTATAAATACGTTTTTTGGTTTTTTATCACTCATATATGTTTTGTTTTAAGGCTTCAATGAGATGAGAAATACCTCCATTAAAATTAAAAGTATCATTAAAACCTTGTTTCATTAATATTTCGACAGCTTTTTTACTTCGAATGCCTGATTGACAGAATGCAACTTTAGTTTTATCTGAATCTAGCAATTGTAAATTGGTCTCAAGATCACCTAAGGGAATTTCGATGCAATTTTTTATTGCCAGCTTTGGTTGTTCATGAGGTTCTCTAACATCAATAAATTGTATGTCTTTTATGGTTGTAAGTTCTTCTTCTGAAATGTCTTTAATAGAAGTTTCACAAGTTTCAGATTCATAAACATCAGATAGTATTTCATTATTCAAAACCTTATCAAATTCACTTTGATTACTATTCACTTTTAATGTCGATATTTCAGCTGTTTTTGAATTGTAGCATAATAATTTTCCTGATAACACATGTTCAAAACCTAAAATGATTTTTATGACTTCATTTGCCATCATTGTTCCTATAATTCCTGGTAAGACTCCAAGCACACCAACCTCTAAACAGTTAGCAACCGAACCTTCTTTTGGTGGATTAGGAAACAAACAACGATAGCTAGGACCCTTGTTAAAATTAAAAACTGAAACCTGACCTTCAAACTTGTAAATGGCTCCATATACAAAAGGTTTGTTACAAAGTATTGCAGCATCATTCACCAAATAACGCGTAGCAAAATTATCCGAACCATCAACTACAATTTCATATTCTTTAAATAACTGAAGTGCATTTTCTGTAGTTAACTTTTCAGAAAATGCATCGATAGAAATGGTTTGATTTAAATCTTCTAATCGTTTTTTAGCTGCAATGGCTTTATTCATTCCTAGTGATGATGTCCCAAAAAGTACTTGCCTTTGCAGATTGGATTCTTCAACAATATCAAAATCTATAATACCAAGTTTACCAATTCCAGCAGCAGTTAAATATTGCAACACAGGACAGCCTAAACCTCCAGCACCTATAACCAATACCTTAGCACTTGAAAGTTTGTCTTGACCTTGTTGGCCAATATCTGATAATACAATATGTCTGTTATATCTACTCATAATCAACCTCCTGAAAAAGGTGGTAATAATGCTATTTCATCTCCTGAAACTGTTGCATTGTTTGAAACTATTTCTTTATTCTGGGCAATTTGAAAATCTTTAGCTTTGAGATCAGGATACTTAGCAATAAGAGCCTCTTTCAAATCGGCAATTGTAGTATATGAAAACTCCAATGCTTCTTCATTGCAATGAGTTAATTCTGCAATGAGTCCAAAATATTTAATGTTCAATAGCATATTATTGATTTTAAATCTTCTTTAGTGTTTACATTTTTTATCAATGCATCTAACTCTGTATCTATTAAAATTGTATTTGTTTTCATCTGATTGACTGCAACACGAAGTCGTCTTTCGCTTTGTTGCAATAACTCTAAACATTTATGCATGCACTTCTTTTGATAAATAGCAATTAATGGCATTGTTTTACCATTGCTTTCAATTTGAGTTGCCTCATAATTCTTATAATCAGCTTCAACCAACATTTTTAATATTACTGTTTTTATCATTGGAATATCACAGCTCAATACTAAGTTAAATTCTGAATCTGAGCTTTTCAAACCAGAATATAGTCCAGCTAAAGGTCCTGAATCTTTGATTTCATCTTCAATTCTTGCATAACCAAATTGGTCATACTCAGGATTATTGCTAACAATAATGATTTGATTGACTAAGGGCTTCATCGCTTTAATAACTCGTTCAACAAAGGTTTTGTTCTCCATTTTTAGTAAGCCTTTATCACATCCCATTCTTGAGCTTTTCCCACCAGCTAAAATTATTCCTGTTATGTTATTTTTCTGAAGCATTATACAAAAATTAGTTTAACACTTGCAATGATTAATACCATTGCTAAAATGTATCTCAGTTTTGTGTTATTAAAGGATTTACTACCAAAATAACTTCCAAAAAAACCTCCAATTAAAGCAATACCAACTAAAACAAATGAATCGTATGTAATTGATATACCACTTGTCATTTGACCTATTAAGCCAGAGGCAGAATTTACCCATATAAATAAAGCCGATACTGCAGCAGCTTCTTTCATGTTTCCCCAATGAAGCACTAAAATTAAAGGCGTTAGTATTATACCTCCACCTATACCTATTAAGCCAGAAAAAAATCCTATAACTGCACCTACAAGAATACCTTGCCATAACTTCACTTTATGAATTGTTGAAGATTCTTTTCCAAATACATTTAACATTTTAAGTATCGCAACAATTAAAAGGATTGCTAAAATTCTTTTATAAATAGAAGCATCAACTTCAATTAATCCGCCAAAAAATGCAAACGGAATAGAAGACATTGCAAATGAGAAAAATAATTTTTTATTAAAATACCCTTCTTTATAATAATGATAAAAGGCAATACCAGAAACAAATAAATTTAATAATAAAGCTGTTGGTTTCATAATCTCTGTACTAAATGAAAATAATGACATCAATGCTAAATATCCACTCGCACCACCATGACCAACACTTGCATATAAAAACGCAATAATTGGTAATAAAATTAAAAACCATAAAATATGTTCAACTTCAAATATCATTATAAGTCTAAGGCTTTAAGTTGAGAATCTAAATAAGACCAACAATTTTTATTTATATTTTCAAAAGCATTAACCATTGTTTTACCATAAGTTGTAAGCTGTGCACCACCACCACCTTTACCTCCAACACTTGTAATTATAACAGGTTTTTTAGCTCGAGAATTAACTGCATCAATTAATGACCAAGCTTTTTTATAGGACATCCCAAGAGATTTTGCAGCTTTTGATAAAGAACCCTCTTCATCTATAGCTTTTAATAATTGTACTCTACCTTCACCTAATAGAATACTTCCATCGGCTTCAATCCAAATTCTACTTTTTATTTTATAATCCATAATTTTAGTTTATTGGAAGAAGAATGACTTCAACTTCATCTTGCATATTTATTGATTCAGCATCTTCAGGCAAATAGACCAACGCATTTGCAAGAGCAAACGTATAAAGCATTGAAGAGTTTTGCCCTTCTAAAATTTCAACTGCCCCATTATTATAAATAGCTTTTAAAAACTGTGCTCTATCTCCTTTTTTTACAAAACTTGATTTTGAAAAAGCCTTTACTCTAATTAATTTATAATTTGAATTTCCTGACAGTATTTCAATTGCTGCAATCACATAAATATAAAAACAACTTAAAGAAGCAGCTGGATTTCCAGGAAGAGCAAATATAATTTTATCATCTTTTTTACCAAAGAACAGAGGCTTACCTGGTTTTTGATTAACCTTATAAAAATGCTCGACAACATTTAATTCAGCAAGTGCTTTTCCAACAAAATCATAATCTCCAACCGAAATGCCGCCTGAGACTAACACAACATCATTTTTTTTAATTACCTCAGTCAAAACATTTAAAGTAGTTTCGTAATTATCTTCAACTTCATAAATAGTTACATCGTTGTATCTTGACTGTTGTAATGCAGACCTTAGCATGACTGCATTACTCTCATAAATTTGTCCATATTGCAAAGTTTCACCAGCCTGAACAAGCTCATTACCAGTAACTATAATTGCAATTGTTGGTTTTTGGTAAACCTTAACCTGAGTTATTCCTAAAGTAGTCAAATAAGCAATTGTAGCTGGATTAAGCTTCACTCCTTTCTTTAAAGCTACCTGTCCTTTAAGTACTTGTTCTCCTAATGGCCTGATGTTTTCATTTACAACAACACTAGAATCAATCGTTAGGATATTATTTTTTATAGACGTTTTCTCTTGCATTACTACTGCATTAGCCGAATCAGGTACTGGAGCTCCTGTAAAAATCCTTACAGCGTCACCAGGATTTAAAAAAGGTTGGTGTCCATCACCAGCTTTAACCTCTCCAATTAAAGTATAAGTTTTAGCATCATGTGCGTTTATAGCATAACCATCCATTGCAGATTGTCTAAATGGTGGCATATTAATTGGTGAAATGATGTCATTAAACAATACATAACCTAGAGCATCAGCTAATTTTCTCATTATTGACTGGTCTGTTGCTTGAATATTTCCAGAAATAATTTTTAATGCTTGTTCTACTGAAATCATCTTTATCGCTATATCTTATCAAATATAACGATAAAATAATTCTATTTAAAGTCTATTAACATTTTATAATGAGGAACAAAAAAAAGCCAAACACTTTCGTATTTGGCTTGTTGTAGCAGGAACTGGACTCCCTTCGACTACGCTCAGGGTAAACTTCTCGTCCAGTTAAGTTATTTTATATCTTTCGATATAAAAAAAGAGTAACCATTTCTGATTACTCTTGCTTAGTAGCGGGAACTGGACTCGAACCAGTGACCTTCGGGTTATGAGCCCGACGAGCTACCTACTGCTCTATCCCGCGATATTGGACTGCAAATATACAACCCTTTTTAGATTTTTCAATATTTTTTATAAAAAAATGCTATTTCAAGTTTTGAAATAGCATTCCATTAAAATTAAAAATTATTATGTCTATGTTTAATCGTCGTTTGTTGCTAATGCAGTATTTTTCATCTCATCTAAGTTTCTAAACTCAAATTGAATGCCTTGTGGTAACTTCTCTTGTAAATTTGCAAAGTCTCCTTTAATTTGGTTGTTGTTTAACATTAAAACTTTAATGTTTGTAAGTTGAGCCAATTCTGATGGTACATTACCATACAATAAATTATCTGAAAGAATTAGTTCTTCCAACTTAGCTAAATTTCCTATACTTGATGGTATTGCTCCAAACAATTTGTTATCAAACAAACTTAACTTTTCTAAGTTGCTTAAGTTTTTAATTGTACTTGGAATTTTTCCTGTAAAATCGTTACTACTTAAATAAATTTCTTTTAAACTAGTTAAATCTCCAATTTGATCAGGAATATTTCCAGTTAAGTTATTACTGAACATTTCTAACTTTTCAAGTTTAGAAAGTTTTCCTATTGAAGTTGGTATATTGCCTTCTATACTGTTCATAAACAACTCTAAAGTTACAAGATTTTCTATGTCTCCAATTGTATTTGGTAATTTGCCATTTAACTTATTAAAAGCAATATTTAAAACTTTTAGTTGCTTTAAATTTCCTATAGTTGAAGGTATTGCTCCAGAGATTTTGTTTCTGAACAAGTTTAAAGATTCAAGGTAAGTTAAGTTGCCTATCTCATCTGGCAGAGTACCAACAAGGTTGTTAAAACTCAAATCAAGAGCAACTACCTTATTGTCTTTAATTGTAAGGCCTTGCCATGATGTAACGTCAGTATTTAAATCCCAACTTTGAGTCCAGTTATCTCCTTGTGTTGCATTGTAAATAGCAACCAATGCGTCTTTTTCTTGAGTTGATATATTTGCAAATGCAAATACAGATAAAAGACATAGCAATAGCGTAAGTTTAATAGTTTTCATAATAGTAGATTTTAATTGAGGGCAATAATCTAATTACGAATATAGCAGCAATAGGATAAACTGCCAATTATTTTCGATGAAATACATTGTTGTAGGAATTTATCTACTTTAAACTATGTAACTTGTCGGATTTTTAGCCTTATTGTTCACTATTTAAGGCTTCAAATTGAATAATCGTGTTATTTTCTATTTGAAATTTTATACGAATAGGATGGCAACATACCTCGCAATCTTCTATATAAGATTGATTATTTTGGGAAATATCCAACAGCATCGATATATTTTCACAGCAATAAGGACATTGAAAAAAATGCTCTTTCACTATAAAAACTTAAAACTCTAAATTAAGTAACTCGCCACTTAATTGCAGTACAAAAAGCTCCGCTAGCTTAGCATCATATTTCGCTTGATTTCTGCTTAACTCAGTATTTAAAAGATTCAATTGTGCCTCTCTAAATTCTATTGATGTGACTTGGCCCAATTTGAACTTTTCTTGTGTACGCTCAAAATTATTTTTTGAAGTAATTATATTTTCTTCTTGAACATTAAAAATGGTTAGTTTGTTCTGATAATCATCCCAAGCGTTTTCAAAATCTCGTTCAATGTTAATTATAATTTGTTCTTTTTGAAGTTTTTGATTTTCTAAGTTAATTTTTGCATTTTTAACTCGTGTCATTGTTCCACCTCCATCAAACAAATTCCAGCTTAAGTTAACACCTCCTGAAAGTCCTGTATTGGTTGATGTTTCTAAAAAAGAAGCCGCATTGTTGTTGTTTTTATTCCATCCATAAGTCCCAGTTAAGCCTAAAGTAGGAAGATAATCAGATTTCCAGGATTTTATGTCGTACTCACTAATAATAAGGTTTTTTTCAACTTGTAATAAAGCAACATTATTCGCTTTTACTTTGTTCATTAAATCGTCTTTATTAAGATTTAAAACAAAGTTAATTAACGTATCAACTTCAAAAGTGTTGGTGACCGAATTCCCTAAAATAACATTTAAATCGCGTTTAGCATTTTTTAATTGTTGCTTTATGTTGATATAGTTTATGCTATCATTATTAATATCTACTTGTGCGTTTAAAACACCAAGTTTAGTACTTTGTCCATAATCAAATTGGTATTCTGCACGTTTTAGACGATCTTTTGATATCGTTAAAGTTTGTTCTACTGCTTCCATATTTTGAGACAATTGCGCCACATTGTAATAAACTGTAAACAGTTGCAACATTGTATTTTCAATAGTCTCTCTGGCTTCAAGCTCAGTTAATTGCTTTTGTTCTTTTAACCTTTTGTAATTGTAATGTCTTCCTAAACCATCAAAAATGGTATAATTTAAATTAACTGAAGCGTTATATCTTGAGCTCTCAGCTCCGTTAAGATTGGTAACATTTCCATTTGAAAAAACTGCTTCAGTGTTATCTAAGTTGTAGGTAGCTCCACTATTTCCTGTTACTGTTGGTAAAAATCCAGAGTTTAGGATACTTGTATTATTTTCGGCTATTTCAACTGTATTATTTGCCATTTTAATACCATAGTTGTTCTCTAAAGCTAAGCTAATAGCTTCTTGTGGAGACAATATGTCTTGTGCCTGAACGTAAATTGAAAAGGCAAGCAAAACAGATAATTTTATGTATTTAAAACTCTTTTTCTTCATTTTGTTCTTTTATGGCACGTTCTACTTCTTCTTTAGTTACATCTTTTCCTGTAGCCAACCATTTTACATTTTTCTTAATACTATTACTAAAAGTTAAAAACAATGGTAAAACTAGCAATGTTAAAATTGTTGCATAAGCTATACCAAAAGATATTGAAATTGCCATTGGTTTTAAAAATTGAGCTTGTCTACTTTTTTCCAAAAGTAAAGGAGCCAATCCAGCAATTGTGGTTAGTGATGTTAAAAAAATAGCTCTAAAACGAGATTTTCCAGCTTCTGATAAAGCGACATCAAAAGGCAAGCCTTCTTTTAAATTATTATTGAATTTTCCAATTAAAACCAAACCATCATTTACCATAATGCCTATTAAGGCAATAATCCCTAACAAAGAAAGTACATTAACTGGAAAGCCTAAAAGCCAATGTCCCCAAGCTACTGCTGTTAAACTAAAAGGAACTAATAGCAACAGTAATAATGGCTGGCTATAACTTCTAAATGTAAAAGCTATAACTATATAAATTAATAGCAAAATTGGTATTCCAGCATTTCTTAATGAGGTTGTAAGTTTAGCAGCTTCACGATTTTGTCCTTCAAAAGATGCAGAAACCGTTGGATATTTTGATCTTAATTGAGGCATAAAATTGTTCTTTATATCGTCAAGAATATCTGTATTACTTGTACTTGGATCTTTTAAATCTGCAGAAACTTGAATTTCACGTTGACCTTCTAGGTGATTAATAGCAACATCTCCTCTTGCTATAGTATAGTTTGCAATGTCTTTTAAATTAACACGCTCTCCTGTTGGAGTTATAATGCGCATATCATCTAAATCATTAATAGAATTTCGATTAGGCACATCATAACGCACCCAAACTCTAATTTCATCTTGTCCACGTTGAAAACGTTGTGCTTGTGATCCAAAAAATCCAGAACGCACTTGATTCATTACAGTTCTTAAATCTAAACCGAGTAAGTAAGCACTTTCTTTTAGCTCTAAACGGATTTCTTTTATACCAGCAGGATCGTTATCTTCTACATCTTTTAATAGAGGATTGGATTCCAAGTACTGTTTCATTTCAATTTTAGAGGCTTTTAGCTCATCTATATTATTACTTAAAAGCGATACTGAAACTGGACTTCCACCAAAATTCCCTCCAGAACCAAATATGAGTCTTTCTGTACCAATAACTGGTCCAACTAATTCTCTTAACCTGTTTGAAACAATAGAGGCTACTATTTCGTCTGGACGCTCTTCACCAGGCAACATATTTATATTCAAAGTTGCATTTGAGCTTCCGTTTATGTTAACTATGGTGTTTTCAAATAACTGCTTACCTGTTCCTTTCAAGTACTTTTCAGTCAATTCTTCATTAACGATGAATGATTTTTCTTCAATCATAGAAATAATTGAATCTGTCACTTTTACATTGGTTCCATTTGGCATTCCAAGCTGAATTGTAACCGTATCACTTGCAATTCGAGGAAATAAAGTAACTCCAATAACACCACCACCAACTGAACCTAGAGTAAGTACTAAAAGAGCAATAAAAATACCTAGAGAAAGTAGTTTAAACTGAAGTACAAAAGTTAAAACTGGGCTGTAAACTTTATCCCTTAAAAACGCCATTATACTGTCGCCAAACTTATTGATGCCTCTCATTTTAGCAAAAAACAGTTTTATTTTTGAAGGGTTTTCTTCTATAATTTGAGGTTTAAGCGCCTTAGAATGTGCAAGGTGAGCTGGTAAGATAATAAGTGCTTCAATTAATGAAACTGTTAACGTTAGAATTACAATTACTGAAACTTCTCCAAAAAATTCTCCAATTCTACTATCTAAAAATAAGAACAAAGAAAACGCCAAAAGGGTTGTAATAATTGCTGAAACCACAGGTGGAATTACTTCCATAGTACCATCAATTGCAGCTTGAACAGGAGTTTTACCCTTTTCATAATGCTGGTAAATATTTTCTGCAATAACAATACCATCATCAACCAAAATACCTATAACGATAATCATTCCGAAAAGTGACAATACATTAATAGTGACATCAAATTGACCAGCAAAAATAAACATACCTAAAAAGGAAATTGGCAATCCGAAAGCTACCCAAAAAGCTAAACGAGTATTTAAAAATAAAGACAAAAAGACTAGAACCAGAACCATACCTATGATGGCGTTTTCAGTCAACAACTTGGTTCTTTGATTAAGCGTAATGGACAAATCCCTAACAACATCCAATTGCACATTATTATGACTTTGGTTATATTTCTCAATATACTCTTTAACCTTATCTGCAGAGCTTACTAAGTCTTCATTATTTGTACTTGTTACAGTAACATCAACAGATAATTGCTGATTAAAATAGGTAGCATTTGGAGATTCAGAAAAACGGTCTCTAACAATTGCTACATCCTTAAGTCTAACTACTTTTCCATCGTTAGTAGCTTTTACAATAATATTAGATAACTCATTACCATAATATTGCTTGTTATTGGCTCTAATTAAATATTCTTCAACATCTGTTTTAATATTTCCTCCAGTTACCAAAATATTTGATGTAGTAACAGCTTGCGCTACATCATTAAAGCTTAGATTGTAAGCCAATAAACTTCCTTCGTTTACTGCGATTTCAATCTCTTCGGCTGGGTAACCAGAAACTTGTATTTGTGAAATTCCATCTATAGCACGTAATTCGTTTTCAATCTGGCGAGCTATCTGTTTTAAAGTTGCAAGTGGAATATTTTCACCTCTAACAGCAAATGAAATGGTTGGTCTTACAGCTTCTTGTTTAGAAACAACCAAAGGTTCCATTCCTGTAGGAAATGTAGGCACTCTATCTACAGCATTCTTTACTTCCAGCAGCATGAAATCTAAGTTTTCACCTTTTTCGATTTCAACAGTAATGCTTCCACTATTTTCGCGAGACACAGAAGTTACTCGATCTACACCTTTAAGTCCTTTTAAGTTATCCTCAATTTGAAGCACAATACCTTCTTCTATTTCCTGAGGTGAAGCTCCTGGATAAGTGATGTTAATGTTGATTATTTTGGATTCAACCAAAGGAAAAAATGATGACTTTAGCGAAAGCAACCCAATAATACCAAAAGCAAAAAATGCAATAATAAATACATTTACTGCAACGTGGTATTTTATAAAATAGGTTATTAATTTTCTCATTGTTCAGTAGAAGGTTTTACAGCATTTGCTTTAGGGTCAAAAGGCTTTACAAGCATCCCTGCATAAGCTCCTGGAACTGCTTTATTTAAAATAATAGTTCCGTTAGGCACTTCTTTCAATACCACTTTAGTATCTGAAAAATGGATTGGTTTCACTGGAATAGCATCCAGTAAGCTATCTTTTACAACAAATATTTTCTGGTCATCTTGTAACAAGTTCCTATCTATTTCAATAGCATCTTCAATATCCTTAGCGTTTAAACTTGCTTCTAAATACATGCCTTCTTTTAAGTTTTCATGCATTACTTCAATAAATGCTGTAATGGTTTGCGTAGTGGCATCAATACTTCCATTAACTCTTGAAACAGTACCAGAATAACTTTCGGTTTTATCTAAATTACTTAAACTCACTTTTTCACCAACCTTTAAAATATTAGCAAAAGATTTACTAATAGCCACTTCCATTTCATACACCTTAGGATTGATAAACTCACCTAATTTTTGTCCGTTTCTAATTAATGAGCCTTCAGTTACAAGAGCTTCAGTTAAAATACCATCAAAAGGAGCAGTAATGTTGTATTTAGAAAGACGCTGTTCTAAATTTTTTACATTGTAATAGCTTGATACAATACCTCTTCCAGTGATGAAATAATTTTCTTTTTCTGAAGTCATTTTTGGCAATTCAGGTGTGCTTTTTGCTATGTCAAAATTATTGAGATAGGTTTGCCACTTTGGAAAAACCTCAGGAAAATCTAATCGCAAATCTGGCATTATAGCTGCAATTGAATTGTACAAATTACTTTTTGCCGATTGTACACTTGCGTAATACTCAGAAGCATCAATTCTAATTAAAGCTTCACCTCTTCTATAAGTTTGACCTGGTTTGAATAATTTATTCCCTGTTCGGAAAATACCTTGAACTTCAGAATATAGTTCTACTCTTTGTTTAGCAGTTAAATTACCATTTGCAGGAAGTACAATCGGAATTGTAGCATTCATGACAGTATCTACAAACACAGTTTTTACAACTTTAGCTGCAACAGGTTTAGGCTTATTTTTATTATCTATGAGTTTTTTTGCAAAGAAAACAGAAGCTATAATGAGCACAACTCCAATAATAGAAAGTATAATATTTCGCATTAGATTGCTTTGATGGTTATTTTAACAAAAATATCCAATCGCAATTGGTACTCCGTTAAAAAAAACTTAAAAAGAAACGCAGGTTAAGATAATTTTTCTAATTCTTCATGTGTGGTTTCCCATTCTTCCATTAACTCCTCCAATTTATCTTTTTTGGATTGGTATTTTTCGAAGAATTTAGGGTCAGCAAATGTAGCGTCGTAATTGGTTTGAAGCTCTACATCAATAGCTTTAATATCTTTCTCTAGTTGCTGAATTTTAGATTCAACATTACTTAATTTATTATTTAATGATTTTAATTTTTTCTGATCTTCGTAAGATTGCTTGCTATCTGTTTTGGTTTCTATGGTTTTTACAACATCACGTTTTTCTGCTTCTCGTAAGTTTTCTAGGTTACGTTGTTCTAAAAAGAAATCAATGTCACCCAAATATTCTTTAATGTGCTTGTTTTTAAATTCGTACACCTTATTGGTCAAGCCTTGCAAAAAGTCCCTGTCGTGGGACACCAAAATTAAGGTTCCAGAAAATTTAATAAGTGCCTCTTTAAGTACGTTTTTAGATTTTATATCCAAGTGGTTTGTTGGCTCATCCATAACCAATACGTTAAGTGGCTGCAACAAAAGTTTTGCTAAAGCTAATCGATTACGTTCTCCTCCAGAAAGTACTTTAACATACTTATCTACGTCTTCACCTCTAAACAAAAAAGCCCCTAAAATATCTCTTACTTTAGAGCGATTCGTTTCATTAGCAGCATCAATCATAGTATCTAAAACTGTTTTGCTACCATCCAAATATTCAGCTTGATTTTGCGCAAAATAACCTATCTGAACGTTATGACCTAACTTCACATTCCCATCGTGCTTAAGCTCTCCAACAATTATTTTTGCTAGTGTAGATTTTCCTTGTCCATTTTGCCCAACAAAAGCTATTTTACTATCGCGTTCTACCTGTAAATTTACATTCTCAAGCACTTGAAGTTTTTCGTAATTTTTAGAAACTTTGTGTGTTTCAACAACCACTTTTCCTGGAACAACAGATACTGGGAAGTTCACACTCATCACACTATTATCGTCTTCGTCAACTTCTATTCTATCTATTTTATCAAGTTTTTTTATGAGCGATTGTGCCATTGATGCTTTTGATGCTTTAGCACGAAATTTTTCAATCAACTTTTCGGTTTGCTCAATTTGTTTTTGTTGGTTTTTTTGAGATGCCAATTGCAATGCTTTCATCTCTTCACGAAGCACAAGATATTTGGTATAAGGCTTAGGATAATCGTAAATTTTACCAAGTGAAATTTCGATAGTTCTGTTGGTTACATTATCTAAGAACATTTTATCGTGAGATACAACAACTACTGCTCCAGCATAACTTTTCAAAAACGATTCTAGCCAAATGATAGATTCAATATCCAAGTGGTTTGTAGGCTCATCCAGTAATAAAATATCATTATTTTGAAGTAGAAGTTTAGCTAGTTCTATACGCATTCTCCAACCTCCAGAAAAAGTATCAGTTAATTTCTCAAAATCTTTACGTTGAAATCCTAAACCTTGAAGTATTTTCTCGGTTTCACCTTGATAGTTATAACCTCCAAGAATTTCATATTGGTGCTGAACATCATTTAAATCAATCATTAACTGATGGTAGCCTTCACTTTCATAATCAGTACGCTCTACTAATTGCTTATTAATTTCTTCTAACCTACTTTCTAAGCTTTTTATTTCAGTAAAGGCTTCATAGGCTTCTTCCAAAATGGTTCTTCCGTAAACAAAGTCGATATCTTGCTTTAAAAACCCAATTTTGAGATTTTTTTCCTCTGCCACTTGTCCTGAATCATACTCTAATTCTCCAGAAAGAATTTTAAGTAATGTAGATTTTCCTGCACCATTTTTTCCAATTAAGCCAACACGATCACCACCTTTAAGTCTAAAGGATACGTCCTGAAATAAATAGTCGCCTTGAAAGGCTATTGAAAGTTTATGGATATTTAACATTTTTGTGACTAAGGTTACATAATCAAACTTTATAAAAGTCTAAATTTGTAAAAATTAATTGGTTGCAAAAATAACATAAAACTGATGTTAAAAAAAGGAAATAAATTATATAGTATTTTAACAGGAGCTTGCCCTAAATGTCATGAGGAAAGTATGTATGTAAACAAAAATCCGTATGTTTTTTCAGAGACATTAACAATGCATGAACATTGTTCTAATTGCCATACAAAATACAAAATGGAACCTTCCTTTTTTTATGGTGCTATGTATGTGAGTTATGCAGTTGGAATTGCCTTTGCTGTTGCTGCCTTTGTTATTTCTTTTCTATTTCTTGGAGCAAGTAGAAACGCAACATTTATAAGTATCATTGCAACTCTAGTGGTTTTTTTACCAATAATCATTAGGCTTTCAAGAAATATTTGGATTAATTTTTTTGTGAACTACGACAAGAATTTGGCTAAAAAATAAATTTTGTTTAAGCAATAGCACACTTTGATAAGAGTAGAATCTAAATTAACCTTTCGACTGCGCTCAAGGTGACATCTACTGAATTATAAAGTCCAATTTTTAATCTTATTAAAATCTTGTAATATTTATTTCGTCATCTAGATCTACTTCATGCTCAATAAAATCGAATAATTTTTGAGCTGCGTAAGGAGCAATCATGACACCACGAGTTCCTAACCCATTAAGAACATACATATTTTTATGTTCAGGATGCTGTCCAACTAAAGGTCTCCTATCAATGACTGTAGGTCGTATTCCAGCAACTTGACTAACGACTTCAAACTCACATTTTAAAAATGTAGATAGCTTTTGAAGTAACTCCTCTTTCCCTTTTTGAGTTGTCTTGTTTGTTTTATCAACCCATTCGTAGGTTGCACCAACTGTATATAAATCGTCACCTTGAGGAATTAAAAATACACTAGATTTTAATACATAATCAATCTTTAAATCTGGAGCGTGAATGGTCAATAATTCACCTTTGGTACCATTTAAAGGCAAATGGTTAAAAAAAGGATTCTTCTTTAACCCAAAACCTTCAGCAAAAATAATCTGCGAAGCATTTACGTTTTTATATTGAACATATTTTGCTTCTTCCTTTAAAGCATTATAATCAAAAGACTCTTTGAGAAATTGATTGTTATTAGTTAAATACGTTTTAAAATTATCAATCATTGCGTTAGTATCTATTCTACCTGTTTGCAACACTTCTCCAAAACCAAAATCTGCTTTTATGAACGAAATATCGTTTTTAGTAATTTCTGTGGACAAAAACTCTGAAAGTAGAGGCTTGTCTGAAGCTATAAACCAATTGTTTTGTTCTTCAACAGAGTTGAATAAACGCTTTACTGGAATTTTATAATCCAACTTAACCTGTAATAAATTTTCTAAGTTTTTATAAATGGGTAAAGCTAAATCAAGCTGTTCCTTAGCTTTCCAGACCTCAGTAAAACGTTTTAAAACTACAGGATTATAAAGTCCTCCAGCAACTATAGACGATTGCTGAGAAGCATCATCTATTACAACAAAAGTCTTGTTGTTTCTCATTAAAACCTCAGCAAAAAGAATGCCTGCTAGGCCAGAACCTACAATGATGTAATCTACTTTTTTCATGCATCGCAAAAGTAACTAAAAATGGATTACGGAATCACTTCGACAAGCTCAGTGTGACAAATCGTTAATAAAAAGTATGGTGAGAATATTAAAAGTAAGGAATAAAAAAACGCTCACTAAATTAGTGAGCGTTTTTTTACTTTATATGATGTAGAGTTAATAGCTCCACATATCCATTTCGAAATTTCGAATTTTATCTTTTACTCTATCTGATTCCAACAACTGCATTAAAGCATTGTCGGTAATATATTCAGATATTTTTCTGTCACCTTGTACATTTTCCTCTTGGTACACATAGCCATTAAAACGTCTTGAGTTTAAGAGGTGGTCAAACGATAAAGGGATTGCGCTATTATCATTATTAAAGGTTTTTGCTTCATGCAATGCTTCTCTTGCATCTGGGAAAAACACCCAAAATAACTCTACTAAATCCGGATTTTCTTGATCTAAGAAATTCACGTCAGGAGCTACAGGAGCAATGCCTAACAAACGATATTTTAATTCGCCCAAGCGCTTATCAAAATACCACATACCTTTAATACGATACTCCGTAATATAACCAGCATCTATTTCGAGTCTGTTTACATACTCTTGTGACAAAGCTTCGCCAGCATTGATTTGCTCAATACCAAGTTCAGTTGTATCAACAAGAACCATAGCAGCCTCAATATCTTTTAATGTACGTTTGTTGTTAAAATAAGAATCGTCATAAATGTTCTCTATTTTACCACTTTTAATGTTTGCCATCAACACATCAAACAAAGAACGTCTGTCTTTACCAATGTTATTGGTGTCAATTGGGTAATAAAGTGGGAAATTAACGCGCTCATCCAATACAATTTTTTCCCAAGTCATTCGAGAGTACAAAATGTCTCTATCGTCAACATAACCATATTCTAATGGTTTATCGTTATCAAGAGCAATTTGCGCATCGGTTTTAACACCTATTTCTTGAGGACTCTTAGCATTTAAGATATTGGCCTGAGAAAATCCTAACGAAATGGTTAAAACACCTATTACTGTTAATATAAAACGTTTGTTCATCTTATTTTTAATTTATTGGGACAGATACTATCTATCAAATTTTAGTTTGTAAGCTCAATCATTACAGGTGATACCTTTTTAAGGATTACACTAACACCTTGAGCTTTTGCTTCAATATCAAAGATTTGTACATCAGAGCCTCTTTTTGCTTTGCTTAAAGCAGCTTTAGCTCTACTATCTAACTTGCTTCCGCTTACATTTATTGTTGGCTGACCTAAAACTTTAAATTTAAAGCCAGTTACACTAAGTGGTAAATCGAAATCAAAGTCGTCAAACTTAGCACCAATAGTAGATACTTCTAATGCATTACGTTGCATTTTTACACTACCATCTTCACCTCTAATAGTACCTGTTGGTTTTGGTAAATCCTTGATTCTAAACGTAGCTCTATCACTTACTTTATCGCCATCAGGTAATGTACCTGTAACGTTGATAGTAACTTCTCTACCTTGTACTCTGGTCACATCCATAATATATTTACCAACACCAGCTACTTTAGTAAGTCCTTGTGCATTGGCTTGCACATTATTATCTGAAACTCCAGCAAATGAAATAGTCATTGGGTTTTTAACACCACGATAAACCACGTTCATTTTGTCTGCTGAAATAGTTGCAGAGTTTGGTTTTGGAACTACAGCATAAGAACTTTTAATAGGTATAGTGATAGTTTCACCACCTTCAACAAACTGGAACTCTCCATTAATTTCTCTTTCACCAACAGCTCCTGCTGGGAAGTTTAATTTGGTTTGTCCTGCTTGCATTGCATCTGCAGGTAACTCGTTACCATTTACAACAACTTTGTCTGCACGTAAGGTATTATCCTTTTTACCTAAGATGATAGTTCCTGTAAAGTTTTCTCCAGTAAAGAAAGCTGTTTTGTCTGGAACAACAATAGCGTCAAAGTTTGTTAATGAAGCTTCAATTTTTAGCTTTCCCTGAAGCATGGCTGACATCACTTCAGATTCAGTAGTTTTAATATCAGCTTGTAACTGAGTCATTTTAGTTAAAGATGCTACCAATGGGAAACCTCTATAATGGTAATCTAACCACTCAAGTACATTTCCATCTCCATTGGTTACTGGTTCTGTAGCAAATTTCTTTTCTACGTCTGCAGCAATCTTTGGGTAAGTTTCACCAATTACTTCCTTGATACCATTTCTAAAGGTCGAAATTTTATCTAAAAAATCTTGTCCTTCAGGTTTTAGTTTATCTCCAATAAAGAAATGTTCATCTAAGAAATCGCCTTTATCCATAATTTCATAATCTGTAGGATTATCAACAGATGAAGACATTTTTCCTTTTAAATCTGCAATATAACTGTTAAGGTCATTTGCCAAAGATTGTACTTGGCTTGCTTGATTTAATAATGGCTTAAATTTGTCAGGCTGTTCACCAGCTTGTTGCTCTAAACCTGCAAAGAAATCTGAATTTCTTTTGGTCGCAGCTTGGTTGGATTCAACCAGCTTTTCGTTCATTAACCCAAATGCTGAAAGCACTTCTTTAGACATATTTAACGCTAACATAGCGATGAATATTAAATACATCAGGTTAATCATTTTCTGTCTTGCGGATAATTTTCCTCCTGCCATAACTAATTAGTTTTTGGTTTTTTTAATGGATTAAACTAATTAGCTTTTGTGCATTGCAGAAAGCATTCCACCATATACACCATTTAATGATGATAAATTAGACGCTAATGATTGCATTTGCTCTTTTAACTTAGCAGCATTTTCAATAGACTCTTGGTTTATTGTAGCTTGCTTGTTTACGCTCTCTAATTGTACTTTGTATAAGCTGTTTAATGATTCCATTTGTGCAGCTGCCAAAGACATTTCTTCACTATACTTTTTAGTAGCATTCAATGAATCTACAGTTGGAGCCATATTTTTTGCTGCTCCTTCAAAGTTTTTAATGCTATCACCAAGGCTAGCCATAAGCTCACCATCAATTTTAGCTTCTTTTAATAAATCATCTAATTTCTTAGATAACAATCCTTCGGCATCTTTAGGGCTTTCTTTTTTACCTTTGGCTTGTCCTCCAGCTAATTCTGGATAAACTAACGACCAATCTAAATCGTCGTCTACTGGTTCGAACGCTGAAATAGCGAAAATAATTGCTTCTGTTACCAGACCTATGGTTAACATAACGTTACCTGTTAGTGGTCCGATTTCGAAGTGAATAATCTTAAATAATGCACCAACGATTACTATTGATGCTCCTAAGCCGTAAGCCATATTCATGAACTTTTTGCTTGCTTTTGATTGTGCCATAATGTTTGTTTTTAAGTTAAGTTAAATTGTATTTAGTTATTATCTTCTTTTAATTTTTTTGCTGTTTGTGGCAGCGTTTGCTGTTACGTCAGTTCCCATATAATCTTGTACCACACGGAAACCTATATAACTTCTTGCAGAATCTGCATACTCATAATCTCTGGTACTTACCTGTAAAAAGTAAGCTACATCTTTCCAAGAACCACCACGAACTACTTTACGTTCATTGTCTGGATCGTTAACATCTGGGTTCATTGTAGATGTGTACTCGTATGATGATGGATCGTAAGATGCCATTACCCATTCTGATACGTTTCCAGCCATGTTGTACAAATTATAGTCGTTTGGTTCATAAGCATCAGCCTCAACTGTATATAGTGCTTGATCTGCTGCATAATCTCCTCTTAAAGGCTTAAAGTTTGCCATAAAACAACCTCTATCGTTTTTAGCGTAAGGTCCTCCCCAAGGAAAGGTTGCTCCTTGTAAGCCTCCTCTTGCTGCATATTCCCATTCTGCTTCAGATGGTAATCTGAATCTGTTTACAAATTGTTTTCCTTTTGATTTTTGATAAGCATTTTTATGCAAAGTTCTCCATTGAGCAAAAGCTTGAGCTTGTTTCCAGCTTACTCCTACTACAGGATATTCACTGTAAGCATCATGCCAGAAATAATCGTTATGCATTGGCTCATTATAAGAGTAATTGAAATCTCTAATCCAAACGGTTGTATCAGGATATACTTCAATTTCTTCTTTTAAAATAACATCACTACGTTTTAATTCTCTATATTTTGCAGCTGTTTGGATATCCATAGTTTGATATTGGAACTTGAATTTCTTAACATCCCAAGTACGTTGACCATTGTAAGATTCTGACATTGGTAGATACATGCTATCCATAACCTCAGTATAATATACATCTGGATATTCTGCGGTATCGAAAATTAAATCGACATCCTTATTAAGTTTTCTACCCTCGTAATAATCGTCACTTGTCCCAGAATAATTGTCCATCATATATTTTTCGTATACAGTCATATTGGTCGTATCGGCATCTTTAAATGCAAATTGACCAATTCCGTCTGGATCTTCTGTTGGTGTTTTGCCTTCCTCGTCAGCAAGAATAGCTAATCTTGTTCTGATTATAGAATCTCTAACCCATTCTACAAATTGGCGATACTCGCTATTTGTTATCTCTGTAGCGTCCATATAAAAAGACCTAACAGTTACTGTTTTTGTTGGTGCATTTTTTACACCAGCTAAATCATCATCAGATTTACCCATTATAAAAGCACCTCCTGGAATTAATTCCATTCCGTAAGGCTTTTCAGGGTGCCATTTTTTTCCTTTAACACCAACCAATTCGCCTCTGTCTCCTGAGCCACAACTGGTTAAAATGGCAAAAACTGCGGTTAATAATACTAGCTTCTTCATAAACATAAATTCGAGGTTAATTAATACCTTTATAAATTTTGAGGTGGTAAACATATTTATATATTTCCACAAAAACAACTTTTTTATTAAAAAAAATGCATTTTATCCAAAAAAAGTGCATTTCATCGATGAATTAGATGTATTTCATCGGATTTATATGCAGTTTTTTTTGAAGGCTTTATACCATCGCTCTGGTATTTTGCCTTTACAAGCAGCGTTGTAATCATCGTGCATGCATGGTAATAACGTATGACGTTTTAATTTATTATTAACATTTGGTAAAAAAGGTATCTCAATCCACCAACGTCCTGTTTTATTGCTTTTAAAAAAGGTAAGTTCTTCGTCTTCGACCAAGACAATAAATTTTTGGTAGTTATCTTCGTTAGCAAAATCGTCATCTTTTACTCTACAATTTACACCTTCTATAAAATACCATATTATTTGAGCAATAAGCATTGAGGTTGCTTCGTCATCTTTTGAAGGTTTATATTCGTATATTCCAAAAGAAGATACTTTATTGCTTATTCCTGCGTAACGCGAAACTGCACAGATTTCCTTCCCATCAAAACCATTTGGAGAATATTTTTGCTTTGTGCTTACTTCGGCAGAGCGAACACTTTTTAAATCCAAGCTAACAATATTAGCATCTCTCATTACTGGTTCTGTCAATGCAATGTTTTTTGAAATTTCACCAAGTCTATAAGATTCAAAATAGAGCTTGTCCATTAAATCTATTTCTTCTTGAGAATTAAAATAGGTTTGGTAACCTAAAGTAGAATAATTAAACAGGTTATATGGCTGCTCTAAAATAACTTTGCCTAAATAACTATTATTTTTTATTGGTTTTGCAGAATCACCTAAATCAAAATTACAGTCTACATTAACAATATTTACCATTGGACCAAAATTATCATAGGCTCTGTAATTGGCATAGGTTAAGTCCTGACTACCACCTATTATTAGTGGTATGATGTTTTTTTCTAATAAAATTGAAATGGTTGTTTTTAAGGCATAATAGGTGTCTTCTACGGATTCCCCTTTTTTAATATTACCTAAGTCTGCTATTTGAGTGCTCCAGTTTCCTGGAAATAATGAATATAAAGATTTTCTGATTTCACTAAAGCTTAAGTCTTCTCCTATATAATTAATATCATTACGGTTTTCGAGAACACCAATAATTGCAATTTTTACACCTTCTAAATCCGGAAATCCATTTTGATTGGAGTGAATTCTTATTTTCCGACCCAAAACTTGAGTTGATAACAACTCGTTGTGAGCTAAAACCAAATCCTGTACTGGAGAGAGAAAATTAAAATTCATACTGACTATTTCTTTTTCTTAGTGGTTTTTTTATTTGAAACTTTAGTATCTATATAAGATTGAGCGTCTTTTAAGGTAAGTTTAGAAACGTCTACTGTGCTTGGAAGTTCTATTTTTATTTTTCCTTTAATGATGTTGTGTCTTCCCCAACGAGCTTTTTCAACTCTAATGCCTTCTGCTTCCCAATGGTGCACCAATTTATCTTTTTCTTTTTGAATTTTATCTTCTATAAGTTCAGCTACGTCTTCATCTGATAAATTATCCCAATCGTATTTTTTATTAACGTTAATAAACATATTGTTCCATTTTATAAATGGACCAAAACGTCCTTTTCCCTTTTGTACTGGAAGTCCTTTATAGTTAGATATTGGTGCATCTGCTTTTTCTTTTTCTTTAATAAGATCAATAGCTTCTTCAAATTCCAAAGATAAAGGGTCAACTCCTTTTGGTAAAGAAACAAATTTTTTACCAAATTTTACATAAGGACCAAAACGACCATTGTTAACTTCTATGTCTTCATTTTTATATGTTCCTAATGATTTTGGAAGCTGAAATAAATTCATTGCTTCTTCGTAGGTAATAGTGTTTAACTGTTGCTCTGGAGTTAAGCTTGCAAACAATGGTTTTTCATCTTCATCAGAAGTACCAATTTGAACCATTGGACCAAACTTACCTAAGCGTACACTAACTTGACGACCTGAATTAGGATCTGTACCTAACACACGCTCACCAGATTCTCTATCTGCATTTTCCTGAACATCTTCAACTTGTGGGTGAAAATCTTTGTAGAAGTCCTTCATCATTTTTGTCCAATCTACTTTTCCTTCAGCAATGTCATCAAAATCTTCTTCAACTTTGGCTGTAAAGTTATAATCTAAAATATGCTCAAAATGATTCACTAAAAAATCTGTAACAATCATACCAATATCTGTTGGTACTAGTTTACCTTTATCAGAACCAACTTTTTCTGTTAATTGCTTTTCTGAGATTTTGTTATTTCTTAGGAAAATTTGAACATAATCTCTTGGTTCACCTTCAATTGAACCTTTTTCAACATAATTTCTGTTTTGAATGGTTGAAATTGTTGGTGCATAGGTTGATGGACGACCTATACCAAGTTCTTCTAATTTTTTAACCAATGAAGCCTCAGTGTATCTTGCTGGAGGTCGTGTATATCGTTCAGTTGCTGAGACATATTTATTTAAAAGCGTTTCGTTTACTTTTAAAGTTGGCAACATACCTTCTTGCTCTGTATCTTCATCATCTGTACCTTCTAAATACACTTTTAAAAATCCATCAAATTTAATGACTTCTCCATTAGCTAAAAACTGTTCGCTATGTGATGATGCAGATATCTTTACATTAGTTCTTTCTAAGTCTGCTTCACTCATTTGAGATGCGATGGCACGTTTCCAAATTAAATCATACAATCTGGATTGGTCTCTTTCAACATTTGCAGTTTGAAGTGAGAAATCAGTTGGTCTTATTGCTTCGTGTGCTTCTTGAGCACCTTTGGTTTTTCCTTTGTAATTTCTTGGCTTACTATATTTTGATCCATAAGCCTTTTCAATTTCAGTCTGCGCTCCTTTTCTAGCTTCATCAGAAAGGTTTACACTATCTGTTCTCATGTAAGTGATCAAACCTGCTTCATATAAACGCTGAGCATTACTCATTGTTCTGCTCACAGAAAAGCCAAGTTTTCTCGATGCTTCCTGTTGTAAGGTAGATGTTGTAAAAGGTGCAGCTGGCAATTTTTTTGCAGGCTTTTTTTCTAAATCTGCAACTTTAAAGTTGGCATTAACATTGGCTTCTAAAAACTTTTGAGCTTCTTCTTTTGTTGAAAAGTTCTTTGGAAGTTTCGCTTTAAAAGTTTGACCTTCATCATTTGAAAATTCAGCATCAATTCTATACGATGCTTCAGGATTAAATTCTTGTATTTCTCTTTCACGTTCAACAATTAATCGAACTGAAACCGATTGTACACGTCCAGCAGACAAGCCTCCTTTTACCTTTCTCCAAAGTACTGGAGAGAGCTCATAACCAACAATTCTATCTAACACGCGACGCGCTTGTTGAGCATCAACTAAATGATAATCTATTCCTCTTGGATTTTCAATAGCACGTTGAATTGCTGTTTTAGTAATTTCATGAAAAACTATACGTTTCGTCTTATTTTTGTCTAAACCTAATGACTCAGCCAAGTGCCAAGCTATGGCTTCTCCTTCTCTATCTTCATCACTTGCTAGCCAAACCATATCAGCATTTTTAGCAAGTTCTTTTAGTTTTTTTACAACTGCTTTTTTATCTTTTGAAACTTCATATTTAGGTTTAAAATCACCATCAACATCAACTCCTAATTCTTTGGAAGGCAAATCTGCAATGTGCCCAAAACTGGACTCCACTTTAAAATCTTTTCCTAGAAATTTTTCTATGGTCTTTGCTTTGGCAGGTGACTCTACTATTACTAAATTCTTCGCCATTGTTCAATTTTTAAGGCTACAAATGTATATTAAAAACAATTTAAAATCCTAATTTATATTGTAATAGGTTAATTGTATAGATCGTTTTAAAAGGCAATTATCGCTGTATTTTAGGTTTTATTCTGTACCTATTTTCATGATTTCGCTATCATCCTCAAAGCCTACAACGTCTCTGTACACAAAATAAACTGGAAGATAAAAAATTGAGATTGTAAATAGTAAACCTATTCCACAAGCTATAATACCTAACATACCTAAAATTCCTGTAATAAACATTAATCCAAAAGTCAACAGCCATTTTTTTGTACCCAAACTGAAGCTAATTTTCACTATTTCCATTTCTGACAAATCTGGATTATTAGAAAAAACCACAGCTAAAAAAGACAATGGAACAAGAGCATATATATAAGGTATTAAAAACATTACTTGGGCAACAGTTGCAATCAACGCATAAATAATACCCAACATAAACATTTTGCTTATATAACCTGATTGAAAATAATAAAACAAATCGTCCTTTTGCATTTGGTTTAGGTCTACTTGCTTCACAATTCTATAAAACCCTGCCAACAACCCAATTGACAGAGATCCAATTAAAATTGATTGTGGTAATGAGTAAAAAGCATTACTTGTGTAATAAGAATAAAAGTTAAACCCTTCTTCTAAATCTAACACATAAGGGTCTGGACCCAACCCTAAAGTCGAGAATAAAAGGGTTAACGCCACTCCAACTACTGCAATTAGAATGACAAACAAAAAGCCTTTTAACCATACCTCTTTAAACATTTTTATACAATGGTCGAGAATGTTTCCAAAATCGAGGTAAGGTGCATTTTGTATTTTAGACTGTATTTCTGAGTAGTTCATTTTGATTTGTTTGGTTTGCTTTCAAAAGTAAATAATTTAATTAATTTTAACATACTGCCACTTTGTCATAAAACATAAATAAATTGTATCTTTGCATGCTTATTGATTTTTTTAAATAAAAATGAGATTTCCGCTTTTGCGGAAAATAAATATGGAGAAGATTATAGACGAAGAAAAGCAAGGTCAATCCTTAGTTTTAGAGCAAAACGAGAATAACAAACGAAAACTTTTTATTGAAAGTTATGGTTGTGCTATGAATTTTAGCGACAGTGAAATTGTAGCTTCAATTTTAGCCAATGAAGGTTTTAACACAACAAATATTTTAGAAGAAGCTGATTTAGTTTTAGTAAATACATGCTCAATTAGAGACAAAGCCGAACAAACCGTTAGAAAGCGTTTAGAAAAATATAATAAGGTAAAGAAAAAAGCAAACCCTAAAATGAAAGTTGGTGTTTTAGGCTGTATGGCTGAACGACTTAAAAGCAAATTTTTAGAGGAAGAAAAGATTGTTGATTTAGTTGTAGGTCCTGATGCTTACAAGGATTTACCAAACTTACTTGCCGAAGTTGATGAAGGTAGAGATGCCATTAATGTTATTTTATCAAAAGAAGAAACTTATGGTGATATTTCGCCTGTAAGACTAAATACTAATGGTGTTACAGCTTTTGTGTCTATTACAAGAGGTTGCGATAATATGTGTACCTTTTGTGTTGTGCCTTTTACAAGAGGTCGTGAGCGTAGTAGAAATCCGCAAAGCATCATCGAAGAAATTAACGATTTATGGAGCAAAGGCTTTAAAGAAATCACCTTACTTGGTCAAAACGTAGATAGTTACTTATGGTATGGTGGAGGTTTAAAAAAAGACTTTGACAAAGCAACTGATTTACAAAAAGCAACAGCAGTTGACTTTGCAAAATTGCTTGACATGTGTGCTACAGCTCAGCCAAAAATGCGAATTCGCTTTTCAACATCAAATCCTCAGGATATGACCTTAGATGTTGTAAGATCTATGGCAAAACATAAGAATATTTGTAATTACATTCATCTTCCTGTACAAAGTGGAAGCAATCGAATTTTAAAAGAAATGAACCGTCAGCATACTCGTGAAGAGTACATTAAACTCATTGACGATATCAAACAAATTATTCCAGACTGTACCATTTCTCACGATATGATTACAGGTTTCCCAACCGAAACTGAAGAAGACCATAAAGACACATTGAGTTTAATGGAGCATGTAAAATATTCATTTGGATATATGTTCGCTTATTCTGAGCGTCCTGGAACTATGGCTGCTAGAAAATTGGAAGATGATATTCCAGAAGATGTTAAAAAAAGACGCTTGGCAGAAGTGGTTGCTTTACAACAAGAACATAGCAGAATTAGAACCGAAGAATACCTTAATAAAACGGTTGAAGTTTTAATTGAAAAAGAATCTAAAAAATCTTCTGAGCATTGGTCAGGTAGAACAGAGCATAATTCGGTTGCTGTATTCCCAAAAGCGCATTATAAAGTTGGAGATTTTGTAAATGTAAAAGTGAATGATTGTACAAGCGCAACCCTTATTGGTGAAGCAATTGGTTATTCTAAAAATAATTAAATTATGGAATCAGTACAAGCTATAAAACAACGTTTCGGAATTATTGGCAATGATGCAGGTTTAAATCGTGCTGTAGAAAAAGCTATACAAGTTGCACCAACAGACATTTCAGTTTTAGTGACTGGAGAGTCTGGAGTTGGTAAGGAAAGTATTCCAAAAATTATACATCAGCTTTCACACAGAAAGCATGGGAAATATATTGCAGTAAACTGTGGGGCGATTCCAGAAGGAACTATAGACAGTGAACTTTTTGGTCATGAAAAAGGTGCCTTCACAGGAGCAACTCAAACACGCTCTGGATATTTTGAAGTAGCTGATGGAGGAACCATCTTCCTAGATGAAGTTGGAGAACTCCCTTTAACCACTCAAGTACGTTTGTTACGTGTTTTAGAAAATGGAGAATTTATTAAAGTAGGTTCAAGCAAAGTTCAAAAAACAAATGTTCGTATTGTGGCAGCAACAAACCTTAATATGTTTGAAGCCATAAAAAAAGAAAAATTTAGAGAAGATTTATATTATCGTTTAAGTACTATCGATATTCATCTGCCAGCCCTAAGAGATCGTAAAGACGACATTCATTTACTATTCAGAAAATTTGCAAGTGACTTTGCCTTAAAATACAAAATGCCAACGGTTAAGTTGAGTGACGATGCTGTAATGATGCTTATAAAATATCGTTGGAGTGGAAACATCAGACAACTACGAAATGTAGCAGAACAAATTTCCGTTTTAGAACACAAACGCGAAATCACTCCAGACATCTTAAGACACTATTTGCCTGATGTTGGACAAAATTTACCAGCAGTAATTAGCACTTCAAAAAAGGAAAGCGACTTTAGTAACGAACGTGAAATACTTTACAAAGTATTGTTCGATATGAAAAGTGATTTGAATGACTTGAAAAAGCTCACTATGGAGCTAATGAAAAAAGGAAACACACAAGATGTTCAAAAAGATAATCAAGGGTTGATTCAAAAAATTTATGGAAATGACGATGCTGAAGACATTAAAGAAGAACTAGAAGTGTTGTCAATAGCTGAAGACCATTCACAACCAGTTGAAATTATAAATGATAGTCAAGACAAATATCACTTTGCAGAAGAAATTGAAGAAGAAGAAACCTTATCGCTTCATGACAAAGAACTGGAATTAATTAAAAAATCATTAGAACGTCACAGCGGAAAGCGTAAATTAGCTGCAGCTGAATTAGGCATCAGTGAACGAACATTATATAGAAAAATTAAGCAATTTGACTTATAATATGAAAGCAGTTGAAATATTTATGATTAGAAAATCGTTTGCTCGTAATAGTTCTGAGAAAATCAGACAAGAAGCCGAAGATTTAGTGAACGAAAAACATTATCAAGGTTATAGACTCATAAATGTAGATTTTGATGTTGCAGATAATGCTGGCTACATTTATGCTTTTATAACTATGAAACGACCTAACACATACTAACTGTCATTCCTGCGTAGGCAGGAATCTCATGAAGCAATCTAAATGCAAAAATTAAAACACATATTTATTATATTAGTTATAGCAGCAATCGCTCAAAGCTGCTGGAAATATTCGTTTACTGGAGTAAAAGATTTAAAAGCTGAAACTTTTCAAGTTAATTATTTTCAAAATAATTCGGCTTTAATAGAGCCTGGTTTAGATAGAGATTTTACACAAGCACTGCAAGATTTAATCGTAAATCAATCCAGTTTAAGTTTGGTAAACTCTAATGGTGATTTAGTGTATGAAGGTGAAATTACTGAATACAGAATTTCTCCAACCACAGCGACTTCTGACAATAGAGCAGCACAAAACCGACTGACTATAACTGTACAAGTTCGTTTTTATGATAAAAGCAATCCTGATGAAGATTTAGATCAGCGATTTTCTTTTTTTTATGATTATCCAGGAAGTTCGCAGTTAATTGGTGCACAAAAAACAACAGCTCACGAAGAAATATTTGAACGTATCACTCAAGATATTTTTAATGCTACCTTAGCTAAATGGTAATTGAATGAACGCTACAGAATTTACATATTTATTAAAACATCCAGCTAATTTTAGTTCGGAGCAAATAAGTGATGTCAATTCTATTATAAACGAATTCCCATACTTTCAATCTGCAAGAGCAATGTACTTGAAAGGGTTGAAAGACAAAGGCAGTTTTAAATACAACCAAGAGCTTAAAACCACTGCAGCTTACACTACAGATAGAAGTATTTTGTTTGATTTTATTACTTCTGAAGCGTTTCAGCAAAATGAAATTTCTGAGCAAATACAGCAGAACGCAGAATATTTGAAAAATATCGAGGTTACAGACATTGAAGATATTTCAGTTAATAAAAGTGTTCTTATTGACGATGCTTTAAAACAACACATTCGAGATACTGAAGCTACACTCGATCCAAAATTGTTTGAAGCTAAAGAAGTTCATATTAAACCATTTAGCGAAACTATTATTTCTGTAGATGAACCTATTAAAGTTGAAAAAACAGCAGAAGAACAACTTGAACTTGGCAAACCTTTAGAATTTGATAAAAACGAATTGCATTCATTTTCAGAATGGTTAAAAATAACTAGTTTTAAACCTATAATTCGTGATGATGAGCCTGCCGAAAAACATCCACCAATTACTCAACACTCTCTTGAAGAAAAACTGAATCTCATAGATAAATTCATTGAAGCTAAACCAAAAATAACTCCAGTTAAGCACGAAGGTCAACATATTAATCTGGCAAACACCAACAATATCAAGCCAGAGTCCTTAATGACAGAGACTTTAGCACGAATTTACTTAGAGCAAAAACAATATGAAAAAGCAATTCAAGCTTATAAAATTTTAAGTTTGAAATATCCAGAAAAAAGTGGTTTCTTTGCAGACCAAATTCGAGCAATAAAAGAAATACAAGAATAAAATTATAACATAATGAGTACGTTTTCAATTTTTTTAATTCTTATCGTTATCGTAGCCTTCTTACTTGTAGTAGTAGTAATGGTACAAAATCCTAAAGGTGGAGGGTTAGCATCAACTTTTGGTGGTGGTGGCTCACAACAACTAGGTGGCGTAAAGAAAACAACCGATTTTTTAGATAAAAGTACTTGGGCTTTAGCAACTTTACTTTTAGCTCTAATATTAATTTCTAATGTGGCAATTCCAGGTGCTGGAGGTGATGCAGAATCTAAAGCATTAGATGGTGAAGCAACTGAGCAAGCTATTCCGTTAGAAAATAATACTACAACTACAAACGATACTGCAACTGATACTAATCCAGTTGCAAACGATAGCAATCAATAATCGTTGTAAAAAAGAATAAAAAAATGCCAACCTAAAAGTTGGCATTTTTTGTTTCAAATAGCTTCATAGTGAAATTTTGTCAGTTGTAAACTCATGGCACATTTTTAGCATAACGCTAAAGCGTTAATCAATTTTTAATAACCAAAAAAAGAAATATACAAATGGGATTGAATATTAAACCATTAGCAGACAGAGTTCTAATTGAACCAGCTGCAGCTGAAACTAAAACAGCGTCAGGAATTATTATTCCAGATAATGCAAAAGAAAAACCTCAACAAGGTAAAGTTGTGGCAGTAGGTAAAGGCACTAAAGATGAACCAATGACAGTTAAAGTTGGCGACAAAGTGCTTTACGGAAAATACTCAGGGACTGAACTTAAACTAGAAGGTAAAGATTATTTAATCATGCGAGAGAGCGATATTTTGGCAATCGTTTAATCGATTTGTCATTCCGCACTTGATGCGGAATCCACAATAAAATTAATTAAAAAATTAAATAGATTCCTGCCTTCGCAGGAATGACAAAAAACAAAATCCAATAAAATTTTTATTTCAAATCATTAACTCAATTTTGAGATTTAGTATTTGAATTTTGAGATTTAAAATTTTAAATAAAATTTTCAATTATGGCAAAAGATATAAAATTCGATATTGAAGCACGCGACGGTTTAAAGCGTGGTGTTGATGCATTGGCAAATGCAGTAAAAGTAACCTTAGGACCAAAAGGTAGAAACGTAATTATTAGCAAAAGTTTTGGTGCACCACAAGTCACTAAAGATGGTGTAACAGTTGCCAAAGAAGTAGAGCTTGAAAACGAGCTTGAAAACATGGGAGCTCAAATGGTAAAAGAAGTTGCTAGCAAAACCAATGATTTAGCTGGAGATGGTACTACAACTGCAACCGTTTTAGCTCAAGCAATCGTGAAAGAAGGTTTAAAAAACGTTGCTGCTGGAGCCAACCCAATGGACTTAAAACGTGGTATTGACAAAGCTGTTGAAGCTATTTCTAAAGATTTAGAAAAGCAATCAAAACAAGTTGGAAACTCATCTGATAAAATAAAGCAAGTCGCTTCAATTTCAGCAAACAATGATGACACCATAGGTGAGCTTATTGCTCAAGCCTTCAGTAAAGTTGGAAAAGAAGGTGTCATTACTGTTGAAGAAGCCAAAGGAACTGATACTTATGTTGACGTTGTAGAAGGTATGCAGTTTGACAGAGGTTACCTGTCACCTTACTTTGTAACTGATGCTGATAAAATGATAGCAGATTTAGAAAATCCTTACATTTTATTATTTGATAAAAAGATTTCTAACTTACAGGAAATTTTACCTATCCTTGAGCCAGTAGCTCAATCTGGAAGACCTCTATTAATTATTGCTGAAGATGTTGATGGGCAAGCATTAGCTACATTAGTAGTAAACAAATTACGTGGAGGGTTAAAAATTGCTGCTGTAAAAGCTCCAGGATTTGGCGACAGACGCAAAGCAATGTTAGAAGATATAGCCATCTTAACTGGTGGAACTGTAATTTCTGAAGAGCGTGGATTTACTCTTGAAAATGCAGACATAAGTATGTTAGGAACTGCTGAAACTGTAACAGTTGACAAAGACAACACAACTATTGTAAACGGTTCTGGTAAAGCTGCTGACATTAAAGCTAGAGTAAACCAAATCAAATCACAAATTGAAACAACGACTTCTGATTACGACAAAGAAAAACTTCAAGAACGTTTAGCTAAATTAGCTGGAGGTGTTGCTGTACTTTATGTAGGTGCTGCAAGTGAAGTAGAAATGAAGGAGAAGAAAGACCGAGTTGATGATGCTTTACACGCAACAAGAGCAGCTGTTGAAGAAGGTATTGTTGCTGGTGGTGGAGTTGCATTGGTTAGAGCAAAATCTGTATTAGACAAATTAACTACAGAAAACCTTGACGAAGTTACAGGAATCCAAATTGTTGCTCGTGCTATCGAAGCTCCTTTACGCACAATTGTTGAAAATGCTGGTGGAGAAGGTAGTGTTGTTGTTGCTAAAGTAATGGAAGGCAAAAAAGATTTTGGTTTTGATGCAAAAACCGAAACTTATGTTGATATGCTTAAAGCAGGAATTATTGATCCTAAGAAAGTAACTCGTATTGCATTGGAAAATGCAGCTTCAGTTGCTGGAATGATTCTTACAACAGAATGTGCTTTGGTTGATATTAAAGAAGATGCTCCTGCGATGCCACCAATGGGAGGCGGAATGCCAGGAATGATGTAATGGACAATAACCATAGATAAAATTAAAAACGCTTCAATATTAATTGAAGCGTTTTTTTATTGCTCTAAAAAAACTAAATGTTATTGTTCTCGAAAATAATACTTAATAGAAGATTTAAATTTAGTAAAATGAGTATACTTTTTGTTTTCCATCCACAATACAACCTCATTTTCATCTTTTTTTAGACCTCTTGGTAAAAATGGACGAACATTATCGTACTTAGAGTTTTTTGTAATGGATTCATTTTTCCATGATTTTCCAAAATCTTTCGTTTCCCATCTTTCAATCTCAAAAACACCATTAACTTTTCTGGATAAATATACAATATTTGAATTTTCAGGGTGAATTGTCATATTTCCAAAATAATAAGGTTCACTCTCTTTTTTGTTTTTTTTTGTTTTTGGAAACCACTCTCCTGAATCGCAAATCTTATTTATTATCCAATTATTATTTATAAAAATTGCATACCAATACTCATGGTTCAATTGACTTGGACTTTTAGTAAACAAAACAACAGGGTTAGAATTTTCATCTTGCCCAATATCTGCTATCCATGCTCTTCCATCTAAATCATTGGGAACATAAATAAGTGAGGCCTGATGTGGCTCAAATGGCATATTTTCAATATCACAAATTACCTCACCATTAGCTTTAAAAAATTCACCTTTCTCAAAATAAGCATAATAAACCCCATTTAATGGTTCAACTTTAGGGTGACCATCTGTAAAAGCCATATGGATTTTTGAAGTCCCATCTGAATAATATTTAATATATGGTCTATTTTTTTTATTGAAAGGTCTTTTAGTTATAAATACTTTTGCTTTTGACCACTTTAAGCCTCCATCATCAGACCACATTAAGTTTGGCTTAAAACCTGTCCATCTCCCAAAACAATAAAGTCTATCATTTTCAGTTGCTAATTTTACTGGGTTAACATAAGTAACAGTTCTTTTTGGAAATTTTCTATATTCTTCTCTACTTACTGGGTTAACTCGCCTCACTTCGCTGAACTCAAATGAATTTGAAAAATCATTTAATGTATTAATAAACAATTCTCTTTTATTGTGCTGAGTATACATTGCAAGAACTTTCTTTTCATCAACTAATAAAAATGAAGGGTTATTATGGTCGTCTTTTTCTAACTTATGATATAAAACATTAGTCTCTACAGTGTTTGTTTTCAAATCCAAACGACCAGCTTCAATAGTACCATTAGTTTTTACCCATCCTGTTATAATATTATCTCCAATTATTATAGCCCTTGGGTCTGAAAACCAACACCAAGCACCATTTTTTGTGATATATCCTGAATTTGGTTGTGCAATTAATTCATAACTAAATACACTCAAAATAATGGTAACGAAAAATAACCTCATCTTATATCATAAATAAAAAATTTATTAGCACTCAATATAAGAATTTTGCTTTTGAAAACTTTAGTCAAAATTGAAGCGTTTTTTTATTGCTCAAATTTTTATAGATTTAAGAGCAACATCAACGTTATGAAAAAAATTAATTGGAATTATACTTTTGGAGAAATTCTTATTGTCATTATTGGTATTACCATTGCTTTCAGTATGAATAAATGTGCCGAAAATTCAAAGAATGAAACTCAAAAATTACAGTACTTAACAAGCATTAAGAATGATATTGAAGCTGATAAAACTGTACTTGAAGATAATTTAAAAGCTATTGAAGAGAAGATTAATGTAGCTTCGGAAATACTACCAAAATTAAACACCAATGCTCCAGATAAAATGAGTGTGGTTGGTAAAGTATTTAATATTGTTTTGTTAGACAATTTTACACCTACTGACAATACTTATCAAGCATTGATTAACTCTGGCGATTTTAAATTGATTGATGATTTTAAACTAAAAACTACTATTGAAAAACATTATTCTACATACGAAAGCATTAAAAAAGACTATTTACGTTTGGAAAATATTCAAAAAGAATATGTTGGAGATTATTTTATACACAATGTAGATTATGATGCTTTTAACAAAGGTGAGTTTGGTTTTATAGACGAAAAGCTTTTAAAAAACATTATTATGAGTATGCGAGGTGCATTAGATTTAAAACTAAAGGCTACTCAAAAAGGAATTGTAAGTTGTGATTCTTTAATTACAATTATTCAAAAAGAACTTTAGGGTTTAAATAAAAAAACCGAAGCAATTGCTTCGGTTTTAGATAACTTGTTAGCAATGGTTTTAGTGCGAATCGTGACCTTCTTCAGTTGATTCTGAATCATCAGTAGCGGATTCACCTTCTTTCTTCTTTAAATCCATTTTACAAACAGGACATGCACCTTCTTTGTCATATGTTTTGCCTTCTTCACAATCCATAGGACATTGGTATTCTGCAGCCATAGCCATATCTGCTTGGTCTGCCGCGTTTTCTACTTGCATTTCTGTTTCTGCTTCAGCTTCTGGTTCTTTTGCAGTTTCTTTACAAGAAACAATGGCTAATGAAAAACAAACGCATAACATTAAAATTAGTTTTTTCATTTTATTAAATTTTTAGTGTTTAATTTTCGTGATCTTTTACTACTTGTTCATCTCTATATTTACAGCAAGGATCTAAACTATTATAAGCTTCATCTGATGCCTTAATATCTTTCACATCATGCCCTACAGCAACTATATTTTCTTTTATTTTTAGCAAACTGGTTTTACGCTCGTCAAAAATCAAGCTTAATTCATGGGTTTTTACATCCCAATTAGCAATCTTTACTCCTTTTGTTTTTAAAGATGCTTTTTCAATTCTCGTTTTGCACATCATACAAACACCATCTACTTCTAAAGTAGCTTTAGCATTTTTATTTTGTGCGAAAGTTGTTGTTCCTATGAGCATCAAACCTAATACAATTAATTTTTTCATTTTCTATTAATTTATAATTGTCATTCCACACGAAATGAGGAATCTCACAGACAGATTCATCGCTTTCGCTCTGAATGACAGATTTCTTTATTTTATTTTAAATCGTAATCCTGCGTAATACATGCTTCCAAAAATTGGACCATATACAAATGTTGTATCAAAATTTGAGCCAAACGGATTGTCTGCGCTTACTATAGGATTATCTTGTTTTACATTAGTTATATTTTCACCACCTAAATATACTTCAAATTTATTAGAAAATACTTTTGTGATTTGAGCATTTAAAGTTGAAAGCGTTGGTGTATAATTTGGTAATTGATACTGAACTGGGCTAGTTGCTGTTGATGAAAATCGTTGCTCTCCAAGCCAATTAAAGGTTGTGTCAAATTTCCATTGTGAACCACTTTCTTTTAGTGCTGTTTCATACGAAGCATTTGCAAATATTCGATGCTTTGGCGTTAATGGTTTTTCTAACTTACCAGAATTATACTGTGTTTTCACGTCATAAAACTTATAGGCTGACTTAAAATCGAAGTTTTCAAATACATTATAACTAAGTTCAACTTGAAAGCTGTTAGCATAACTGCTACCATCCAAATTATAAAAATTAACTTCTTGCGGATTCTCTAAATCTACCACAATCTGATTTTTAAAATCTGTTCTATAATAATCTAAAGTAATATCAGCTTTTCTACCAAACAAATTAAATCCTTGTAAGAAGGAAACTCCATAATTCCAAGCAATTTCTGGATCTAATCCATAAATAGAGCCTCCAGAATCTAAAATATTAAAGGTTCTGGACGAAGCAAATAAATTTTGATTTTCTGCAAAAATATTAGCACTTCTAATACCTCTACCAAACGAACCTCTTAATGCAGAACGCTCCCAAGGCGTATAGCGTACGTGAAGTCTTGGTGTGATAAATTCACCTAACAAATTGTGAGTATCAAACCTTAATCCTGCTGTTAAATTTAAGTTTTCAATATTATCAAAATTATATTCAACAAAAGCGCCAAAAGAACGTTCAGAACGTTCAAAATCTGTATTCACAACATACTCATCATAATGGTCATAAGTAAAAGATAAACCTGTTTTAAGTTTATGTCTTGAATCTCCAATAATGGAGTTATAAATTACATTTGAATACACACTATTGTGCTTTATGTTAAATTCATTTAAACCAAAATAAGATTGTTGGTCATGATTACTAAAGGCAAACTGCAAGCCTAAACTCTGCCAAGGAATTTCAGGGTTTACATAGCCTAATTTTCCTGAAATCTCGAACCTTTTCGTGTCTATCTCGCTTCCCCAAGCATTGGTTGTTAATTTATCTGTATCTGGATTAAAATTAACTTGACCTGTTTGTTTTTGGTCGTTTAAATGCCGAAGATTTAAAAAACTCACAAAGCCATTTTCGGTATCAGTATATTGCCAACGGTTCATCACATTGATTTGTTTTTGCAATGGCATATCTAAAAAGGTATCGTCATTATTATCAAATTTCTTATCTCTTATGTTGCCATGCAAGTACAAACCTGTACTCCATCTGTTGTTAATTTCAGTGTTGATATGTGTGTTCAACTCATACCTTCCATTTGCTCCAGCATAAGCATTAATAAACAATCTGTCGTCTGTAGTTGGTTTTTGTAATTCGGCATTGATTTGTCCTGCAATACTTTCGTAACCGTTAATAACGCTTCCAGCTCCTTTGGTGATTTGAATACTTTCAACCCAAGTTCCAGGAATAAAGCTCAATCCATAAGCTTGGGCTGCACCACGAATGGATGGAATGTTCTCAGTCGCAATTAATATATATGGACTTGTTAAGCCTAACATTTTTATTTGTCGTGTTCCTGAAACAGCATCTGCAAAATTAACATCGATAGAAGGATTGGTTTCAAAACTCTCGGATAAATTACAGCAAGCAGCTTTGAGCAATTCTTGGCTGCTTACATTAATAATATTCTGTGATTCTAAATACGATGTTGCAGTCGATTTACGCCTTCCTTTTAAGACAACTTCATCTAAATTAGAGACTGGTTTTAGCCAATGCTGTACCATTTTAGGTTCAGTTATATCAATTGTATCTGTTGTAAAACCAACATAACTAATTACTAATTTTTTATAGTCTTTTTTGTATGGAATTGTAAACATCCCATCAATATCTGTTGATGCTCCAACAGTTGTATTAAGCCAATATACATTTGCTCCAGGCAATGGTATGTGCTCGTTGTTTTCGTTGGCTTCCATAATCATGCCTTTAAGTTCGCTTTGCGAAAACATTAAAGTTGGAATTGAAAGCAGTATATAATATATATATTTCAATGTATTTGTTTTTACTTGTTATGATTTGAGAAATTGGCACTACAAAAAGTAATGCATAAAGTAATTGCCAAAAATTAATTTAAGGCACTATAAAAACAATCAAATCAAGAACACTTGGTCAAGCACTTGTATATCTGTGACCAAGAGTGGTGGAGAATAGTCTTTATGAGGTATTACCAATTGTGGCAACCCTTCAAACAGGTTTAAATAGGAATAAGTATACGTTGCAACAAAAAGTTGTTGGATAAAATCCAAATCATCAATTGATTTTACAATTAACTCATCTTGGCCTTTTACAACATCTGTTTTATCCTTACAACAATGTGACTTTGTAATGGTTTCAAACTCCATTTCTAAGGCATCCATTTTACATTTTTTTACTTCAGAAAATACTGAAGCATCAACAAGTTTGTCACCACAAAAGTGCTTTTCAATAGTAAAAGATACTGTTGAACACAGCACAATAAGTGCAAGACTTACTGAAAAAATTTTATGTAATGCCCTTTTTATCACAAAACAAAGATACTAAAACTCAATATAATCGTTTGTTTTTTATAACTCTATTAACACTAGCGTTTTATTTTACTGTAATAAAAAGCAGGAAGTAAAACCACTAAGATTAGTGGTTGAATTAAAAACCTTCGGATGTTAAAAAACAAGTAATAATCTTCTTGTCTTGGGTTAATTACAAAGTATAAAAAAGCAATTAACAGAAATACATAGGCAACAATGTAGATTAAGCTAGCAAATTTAATAACGCTTTTATCTCTAAAAATCAAATACAAAATTCCAAGTGAAATACCTGAATTCAATATAAATCTCAAAGTAGTAAACAGTACAAGTTTTAAAGTTTCTCGTCTTGGTGAATCGATATACAAATAATCGTTTCTAAAGAATTGTAAATATGGATCGTAAAACAAAACATCTTCAAAAAACCGAATGAGAACTAAAAGTCCTATCAATACCATCACTAATATGAATCTAATTGTTTTACTCATTTTGTTTATGAATTTTGGCAAAACGTCTCACCCAAAGCATCCACAATAAAAACACCATTCCATAAATGATTAATGGAAAAATGATAATATGTAAAATATCACGTCGCCAAGGATAGTGATACAATCCTATTGATAAAATTACGATTCTTATTAAGTTAACAATATAAATGAGAACACTTCCAGCTAGAATATATATCACTGTTGCTTTAAAGGTATCTGCAAAAGCAATAATGAACGAAACAAAAAGGATAATTACACTTATAGAATTACATCCTTCTACAACTCTTGCCACATACTTGTTTTCAATAATTACTTTCATTGATGCCTCATTAGCATGCTTAACTACTTCTGCATTGTAACCCAAAACCTCAAACAGTGCCTCGCTTTGTCTCGCTACCAAATTGGTAAAGTAATCTGGATAGTAAACAGTTCCAGTAGAATAATCTAAATACAATTTATAGGCAATAGAAAGCAATGTATAAGTGAGTAGAAACGTCAATATAAACTTAATGACTGACTTGTATTTTATGATGAGTTCTTTCAATAACTTTGAGAATAATTTTCAATTTAAAATTACAGAAACTAAGTTGTTTAAATTTTAGTTATTTAACTACTTTTACCAAAATTTTCAACACATGAACTTAGATATCTTAAAACCAAAAGTAACCGAAATTGTATCAAACACCAATGAAACTGTTGAAAATCGTTTGCTTAACGTATGCAAATTATTAGAATCTCATGTTGAATATTACAATTGGGTTGGGTTTTATTTTAGAAATGGAGATAAGAAAGAATTAAAACTTGGGCCTTATGTTGGTGAGCCAACAGACCATACCATTATACCGTTTGGAAAAGGTATTTGTGGACAAGTTGCTGTAAGTAACCAAAACTTTGTGGTGCCAGACGTTGCAGCACAAGATAATTATATAGCTTGTAGCATTACTGTAAAAGCCGAAATTGTAATACCAATTTTTGTAAATAGTAAAAATATTGGACAAATAGACATAGACTCTAATACTCCAGACCCTTTTACTGAAGCTGACGAACGTTTTTTGGAGTTTGTTTGTAAAGAGGTTGCTGGGATTTTATAATTAACTTAACATATACAAAATGAGTAGATTTCTTATCGTCTTAATAATTTCTCTTTTAATTTTTAGCTGTAAAATTGCAAATCTATCTCACATTGAAAAACGCTATATAATTGAAGACAAGGGTAATAAAAAATTCTACTTAATTGATTATATAAAAGAAAATCAGGAAAGTGGAAAATTAGGAGAAATTCCAATGTTAATTATAAATGGAGAGGTTTATAGATATCATTATAAAGAGGTTAACACAAAGATTGAAATTTCCAAACATGATATTAAACGAATAGAAATAGTTGAAAAAGAGAAAAGCATTTCTTTATTTGGGAGTGCTGGAAAATATGGTACAATTTACATCTATACTTACTGATAATAGAAAAAAGAAAGAACAATTCTATTCAGCTGTTTCAAATATTAGCTTCTTCTAATTTAATAATACATTTGGTTGTTAACAACTCCTCTTTTTCGTTAAAAAGTCCAACACATTTTCAATAAAAAACGCTTGTAAATTGCTTATTTTTGATGGCTTATTAATACATCTATAATGAGCAACAATAAAACCATAAAATCTGCCTTAATTTCCGTTTTTAACAAAGACGGTTTAGCACCAATTGTAAAAAAACTTAACGAGCAAGGTGTTACCATTTATTCTACTGGTGGCACGCAAAAATTTATTAACGATTTAGGCATTAACGTAGTTCCAGCAGAAGATATTACCTCCTATCCTTCCATTCTTGGTGGTCGTGTAAAAACGCTTCACCCAAAAATATTTGGTGGTATTTTAAATCGTCAGGACAATGCTCAAGATGTTGCAGAATTAGTAGAGTATAACATTCCGCAAATTGATTGCGTGATTGTAGATTTATATCCTTTTGAAAAAACAGTGGCTTCAGGTGCAAGTAATCAAGATATTATTGAAAAAATTGACATTGGTGGTATTTCGTTAATTCGTGCTGCTGCAAAAAATTATAACGACGTTATCTGTGTGTCTTCAGTTGATGATTATGCAGAGTTTTTAGAGTTGATTTCAGAAAACAATGGTTCAACTACTGAAGCAGATAGAAAACGTTTTGCTGCAAAATCGTTTAACATATCGTCACATTATGATTCAGCCATTTTTAATTACTTCAACCAAAATCATGAGATTGCTACGCTAAAAATTAGTGAGCCAAAAGGTCAAGTACTGCGTTATGGTGAAAATCCACATCAAAAAGGATTTTTCTTTGGAGATTTTGAAGCGATGTTTGACAAACTTCACGGCAAAGAATTAAGTTACAACAACCTTTTAGATGTTGATGCTGCTGTAAATTTAATGAACGAGTTTAAAGGCGAAGCTCCAACTTTTGCTATTTTAAAACATAACAATGCTTGTGGTTTAGCACAACGTGAAACTGTTCATCAAGCTTATGTGGATGCCTTAGCTGGAGATCCAGTTTCGGCATTTGGTGGTATTTTAATTTGCAATACTGAAATTGATACAGCTACAGCCAATGAAATTCATCAATTGTTTTGTGAGGTTGTGATTGCTCCTTCATTTTCAGAAGAAGCCATAGCTATTCTTAAAGGCAAAAAGAATAGAATTCTTTTGGTACAGAAAGATATTGAATTGTCAAAAACTACTGTTAGAACTTGTTTGAATGGAGCCTTGGTTCAAGAGCGTGATAATATAACAGATTCTCGTGAAATGCTTACAACAGCGACAAACAATTCGCCATCTGAAGCAGAACTTAATGATTTATTATTCGCTTCTAAGCTTTGTAAACACACAAAATCTAACACTATTGTTCTTGCAAAAAACAAGCAGCTTTGTGCAAGTGGAACAGGACAAACGAGTCGTGTAGATGCGTTAAATCAAGCCATACACAAAGCACAATCTTTTAACTTTGATTTAAATGGTGCTGTAATGGCAAGTGATGCTTTTTTCCCATTTCCAGATTGTGTGGAAATTGCAAATAATGCAGGAATTACAGCTGTAATTCAGCCTGGAGGTTCTATAAAAGACCAATTAAGTATTGATTATTGCAATGAGAATAATATGGCAATGGTTATGACAGGAACTCGTCATTTTAAACATTAAAATTTCCACGAAAGGGGTAATCTCATAATTAAATTTTAAAAGCATCTATTTTACTATTGTTAACGTATATTTTATTACATTTACAAACAGTCAGAATTTAATATTAACAACCCTCAGATAATTTACGATAGCACATGGGATTTTTTGATTTCTTAACCGAAGAAATTGCAATAGATTTAGGAACAGCAAACACACTTATTATTCACAACGACAAAGTAGTTGTTGATAGTCCATCAATAGTAGCAAGAGATAGAATTTCAGGTAAAATAATTGCAGTTGGTAAAGAAGCCAACTTAATGCAAGGAAAAACACATGAAAACATTAAAACAATTCGCCCTTTAAAGGATGGCGTTATTGCAGATTTTGATGCCTCTGAGCAAATGATAAGCATGTTTATTAAAAACATTCCTGCTTTAAAGAAAAAAATGTTTGCTCCTGCTCTTCGTATGGTGGTTTGTATTCCATCAGGAATTACAGAAGTTGAAATGCGTGCAGTAAAAGAATCGTGTGAGCGTGTTAATGGTAAAGAAGTTTATTTGATTCATGAGCCAATGGCAGCTGCTATTGGTATTGGTGTTGATATCATGCAACCCAAAGGAAACATGATTGTTGACATTGGTGGAGGAACAACTGAAATTGCCGTAATTGCACTTGGAGGTATTGTATGTGACAAATCGGTTAAAGTTGCTGGTGATGTGTTTACAAACGACATTATTTATTACATGCGAACACAGCACAACCTTTATGTTGGTGATAGAACGGCTGAAAAAATTAAAATCCAAATTGGAGCAGCTACTGAAGATTTAGATTTACCACCAGAAGATATGAGCGTTCAAGGTCGTGACCTTTTAACTGGAAAACCAAAACAGGTTAATATTTCGTATAGAGAAATTGCTAAAGCTTTAGATAAATCTATTTTACGTGTTGAAGACTCTGTAATGGAAACTTTATCTCAAACACCTCCAGAATTAGCAGCTGATATTTACAATACAGGAATTTATTTAGCAGGTGGTGGCTCAATGTTAAGAGGTTTAGACAAGCGTTTATCACAAAAAACAGATTTACCTGTTTATATTGCTGAAGACCCTTTAAGAGCTGTTGTAAGAGGAACAGGAATTGTGCTTAAAAACCTTCCAAAATACAAAAGTGTACTTATAAAATAGCAAGCCTTAAGTAATGCAACAAATCATTAATTTTTTAATAAGAAACAAAAATTTTCTTTTGTTTTTGTTGCTCTTTTGTTTGTCTCTATTTTTTACAATTCAGTCGCATTCTTATCATAAAAGTAAGTTTATCAATTCGGCAAATTTTTTAACTGGAGGAATTTATGAGTCTGTAAACAATATTAATCAGTACTTCAATTTAAAAGAAGAAAACACTAAGCTTCTCGAAGAAAACAACAGATTAAAGTCCATTCTTTTCAATGAAAAAAATGAATTAAAGGAAAACTTTAGTTTAGATTCGTCATTAGCAAATCAATTTAAACTTACTCCAGCCAAAGTTTACAAAAACAGTTTTTCTGCTACCAATAATTATCTAACCATTAACAAAGGAAAACGCGATAGTATTGAAGAAGATTTTGGTGTTATTACATCAAAAGGTATTGTTGGCATTATAGATAATACATCAAAAAAATATGCGCGAGTGCTATCTATTTTAAACTCAAACTCAAGAGTAAACGCTCAACTAAAAAGCTCAAATCATTTTGGTTCTTTAAGATGGGATGGTGAGTCTCCTCAAATTGTGCAATTGGTAGATATCCCAAAGCAAGCGCAAATAAAAGTTGGAGATTCAGTAATTACTGGAGGTTTATCGACTATTTTTCCTAAAGGGATTCCAATAGGTTCTGTAGTTTCTTTTGAATTGGATCAAACCAAAAACTATTACAATGTTGAAGTGTCACTCTTTAATGACATGACGAGCGTTGGACATGTTTATGTAATAAAAAACAGAGATGCTGCCGAAATTTCTAAACTGAACGATTTAAATGAATAATGTCGTAACCATAAATATCGTTCGATTTATAGTGCTTGTTCTGTTACAATCTCTTGTACTTAACAACATAAATTTTTTAGGCTACATAAATCCTTATATCTATATTTTATTTATCATTCTGTTTCCTGTAAAAAACAATAGAATGCTATTTATTTTTCTAAGTTTTTTATTGGGATTAATTGTTGATTTGTTTTTAGATTCTGGAGGTGTACATGCAGCTGCTTGTGTTACCATTGCTTATGTAAGACCTTTAATTTTGAAGTTTTCTTTTGGAATGATTTACGAACACCAAACCATAAAATTTGGTAATATGGAATTTGGTCAGCGGCTTAGCTATTTTTCTATCATAACTCTCATTCACCATTTAATACTGTTTAGCCTCGAAATTTTTAACACATCAAAAATACTTTTAACCTTGTCAAAAACGTTATTCTCAGGTATCTTTACAGTATTACTTTGCCTTTTAATAACCGTTTTATTTAGTAGTAGAAGAAAATGAGAAAACTATTACTTTTTTCAATTATCATAATAGTTGGCTTTACATTTATAGGACGATTGTTTTACTTACAAGTCTATTCAAGTAAAACTTATAGTCCCTATGAAGACAATGCCATCAGGAAAGTATTTGATTACCCAAAACGTGGTTATGTTTATGACAGAAATGGTGAGCTTTTGGTTGCCAATCAACCAAGTTATGATGTTATGATTATTCCAAGAGAAGTTGAACCTTTAGACACTTTAGAGTTTTGTTCATTACTGAAAATTTCAAAAGAAGATTTCGTAACCAAATATCAAAGAGCTTATATATATTCACCAAGATTACCTTCTCCTTTTGTACCTCAACTTTCCAAAAAGGATTATGCAGCACTTCAAGAAAAAATGCGGAAGTACAAAGGTTTTTATATTCAAAAGCGTTCATTAAGAGACTATCAAACAAGTATTGGTGCTAATGTACTAGGTTATATTGCCGAAGCTAACCAAGGAGAGATTGATGCAGATTCTTATTACCAAATGGGAGACCTCATTGGTAAGCAAGGTATTGAAACATCTTACGAAAAAGACCTTCGTGGTGTTAAAGGTGTTAAGTTTATTCAAAAAGACAGATTCAACAGAGATATTGGTCCTTACAAAGATGGAATTTACGACACTATCCCAATTGCTGGACACGACATAACAGTTTCTATTGATGCACAATTACAAGCCTATGGCGAGCTTTTAATGCAAAATAAGGTTGGTGGTATTGTAGCCATAGAACCAAGTAGTGGTGAAATATTAAGCTTAGTCTCGGCGCCTTCTTATAATCCAAATTTATTAGTTGGTAGAGAGCGCTCTAAAAACTATACAAAGCTTTATAACGATTCTATTCATTTGCCTTTAATTGACAAAGGTTTGTTGCGTATGCACGAACCAGGTTCGCCATTTAAAGCTCTAATTGCTTTAACCGCTTTGCAAGAAGGTGTTTTAGATGAAAATACAACTGTAACTTGCCATCATGGATATGTTTATGGCAGAAATGGACGAAAAATGGCCTGTCACTGTGGTGGTGGTGTTAGAAATTTAAACTCTGGAATTTCGCATTCTTGCAATGCTTACTTTGCTACTGCCTACAGAAAAACTATTGAAAAATATGATGATGCTTCTCATGCCATGGATGTTTGGAGCAGCCATATTAAAAGTTTTGGTCTTGGTGATTATTTAGGTTATGACTTGACCATTGGTAAAAAAGGAAATATTCCTGATGGTGCATATTATGATAAATGGTATCCAGATTTTAATTGGCAAGCTACTACAACTCTTTCAAATGCTATTGGACAAGGAGAAGTTTTGGTAACACCAATACAGTTAGCAAATATGACAGCTGCTATTGCTAATAGAGGTTACTATTATACACCACACATCATTAAACATATTGAAGGAAAAACTATTGATACTGCTTATACTACAAAACATTACACGACCATAGATAAACGTCATTTTGAACCTGTAATTGAAGGTTTGTTTGATGTTTATAACGACGGGACAGCTCATTTTTTACAAGTTCCAGGTATAGAAATTTGTGGTAAAACAGGTACAGCCGAAAATTTTACTAAAATTGATGGTGTTAGAACTCAGCTTACAGACCATTCTATTTTTATTGCTTTTGCACCAAAAGACGACCCAAAAATTGCTATTGCTGTTTTGGTTGAAAATGGATATTTCGGAGCACGCTTTGCAGGGCGTATTGCCAGTTTAATGATAGAAAAATACATAAAAGGTACAATTACAAGAACCGACTTAGAGCAATGGGTTATGGAACGTACTTTAGAGCATGAATACGACAAGCCATTTTCTGGAAAACCTTTTGGGATAAATGCAAATTCCCAGTATATGTTTGTAAAAGATTATGAGATTCAAAAAAAGAAAGCCAACACAAATCAAAGTGATATAGAATGAGTTTAAGCAGAAATCGAAATTTAAAATTCGATTGGATTACTATTGTGCTTTTCCTGATATTGGTTGGCTTTGGATGGATTAACATAATTTCGGCATCATCTTCAGGGGAAATTACATCCTATTTTGATATTGACCAACGTTACGGAAAACAATTGGTTTTTATTCTATTCACATTTGTATTAATCATTCTTGTTTTAAGCATTGAAGCCAAGTTTTACGAACGTTTTGCAAGTATTATTTACTTAGTATCAATGCTCTCATTAATTGGCGTTTTTATATTTGGAAGAACTATTAATGGCGCAACCTCATGGTATAACATTGGTGGCTTTACTTTACAACCAAGTGAGTTTGCCAAATTTGCTACTGCACTTGCAGTAGCTAAGTATATAAGCGACCTACAGACCAATATAAAAACCATTAAAGACCAGTTAAAAACAGCATTGATTATTTTTGTCCCAGCATTTTTAATTTTACTTCAAAACGATGCTGGAAGTACTATTGTTTATGCAGCTTTCTTTTTTGTGTTTTATCGTGAAGGCATTCCACAGATTTATCTTTTATTGGTATTAAGTATTGTAATACTTTCGGTTTTATCGCTCAAATTTTCGGCATTGCCTACAGCAATTATTGTTACTGTACTAATTTTTGTACATCACTTTTTTGTAAAAAAGAAAAAAGGGACTATTCTAAATCCGATTTTTGTTTCACTTATTTGTATTGCCTTTAGTTTTAGTGTTCAATTTTTTTACAGCAGCATATTACAACCTCATCAACAAGACAGAATTAGTCTTTGGTTACGCTTAGAAAAAGACCCTGAAAAATTGGAGCAAATGAAGCGAACTATTCTATATAATTTGCATGAATCTGAAAAAGCGATAAGTTCGGGAGGCTTTAAAGGAAAAGGGTTTATGGAAGGTACTCGAACCATTGGAAAATTTGTTCCTGAACAAGACACTGATTATATTTTTAGTACTGTTGGCGAAGAATGGGGATTTTTAGGAAGCAGTTTGGTAGTTGTTTTGTTTGTCCTTTTGCTTTTAAGGATTTTGCACCTTGCTGAGTTGCAAAAATCACAATTTAGTCGTGTTTATGGCTATAGTGTTGCTGCTATCTTATTCCTTCATTTTATGATAAACATCGGAATGGTTATGGGATTGATACCAACCATTGGGATTCCATTACCTTTTTTTAGTGCTGGTGGTTCAGGGCTTTGGGGCTTTACCATACTACTGTTTATATTTATAAAGCTTGACTCTAACCGAATAAACGATTGGTAAGATGTTCTATGAAGCCATTTCTTTTAGTGCATTGACAAACACATCTAACTCATCTTTAGACGTAAAAACATTTGGCGTAATTCTGCATCCTTTTACGTTTGCATAATCAATAGCAACAGTAAATATTTTATATTCATCCATAAGTCTATTAGCTAAATCTGATGGTTTTATACTTGCAATACCAACGTTGGCAATGCCACAAGCTCTGTAAGATTCTTCTGGAGTATTAATAATTATATCTTTATAACCACGAACTTTAGAAGTCCAATATTCTTGTAAATATCGTAATCGTTCCTCTTTGCGTTCTGCGCCAAGCATGTTGTAATAATCAATAGCATTTTCAATACTTAAATCGTGATAAACAGGATGAGTTCCTGTATGGTTAAGTTTAACAATATTTCCAGGCTCAGTATTATGGTCTGCAAAAATTGGCCATAACGTATCGATATGTTCATCTTTTACGTACAATAAGCCAGTTCCTAAAGGCACAGCCATCCATTTATGTAGGCTTGAACCATAATAATCACATTCTAAGTCTTCAATATTAAAATTGAAATGTCCAACACAATGAGCTCCATCTACCATCACCTGCACATTTTTACTGTGAGCCATTTGGCAAATCTTTTTTATAGGCAAAATATGACCTGTTATATTAATCATGTGACATACCATTAAAAGTTTGGTCTTAGGCGTAATGGCATTAGCGTAAAGCTCCACAATTTCTTCATCAGATTTTGGATGGTTAGGTACAGAAACAACTTTGTTTACAGTACCATATCGTTTTGAAACTTGCTCAAACATTACTTTCATAGCACCATAATCTTGTTCTGCATAAACTGCTTCATCACCTTCTTCCCAATCCATGCCTTTTATAACCATATCAAGAGATTCTGTTGTATTTCTGGTAATAATCACATTTTTAGCAGTGCTACCTAACACATTGGCAAGTTTTTCAGCCATTCGTTTTTTATTATCCCATTGAACCGTTCTCATGTAGTAAGAACCTTGATAATTTACCATATTTATATGTTCATGAAGTGCATTAAGAGTTGGTGTTGGAATGATGTTATAATAACCACTTTCTAAGTTAATGTAATCTGGTTTTAGCTTATAATCGCCTCGTACTTTTAACCAAAAATCTTCGTTGGTTGATAGTTCTTTTGCTGGTGTTTTTGAAACTTCTTCTATACAAGAATTAAGCATACTTGCATACAGAGGTGTTGCCAATGTTGCCAAGGAAATTTTTTTAATAAAGTCTCTTTTTTGCATAATGGTTGGTGTTTGTTTTAAAGATACTAAAAAAACAAATCCCAGTAACGTTCAAGATTTTACTTTTTTCTCTCTATGACGTAGTTAACCATTAAAATGAGTGATTTTTTAAATTCAGATTCTGGATAATCTTTTAAAAGTAAGAGTGCTTCTTCTTGAAATTGTTTCATTTTTATAACAGCATATTCTAAGCCACCTTGTTCTTTAACAAATGCAATAACTTCCTTAACTCGTTTTTTGTCTTTGTTGTGTTTTTTAATTGAATTGATAAGCCAATCTTGATCTTTTTTGGAGCAATTGTTTAACACATGAATTAATGGCAAGGTCATTTTTTGCTCTTTTATGTCAATACCTGTTGGTTTACCTATGGCTTCTTCTCCATAATCAAATAAGTCATCTTTAATTTGAAAAGCCATTCCTATAAGCTCTCCAAATTTTCGCATACGCTCAACCTCATCAGTATTTGGTTTTACAGAAGCAGCACCGAGACTACAGCAAGCAGCAATTAGCGTTGCTGTTTTTTGTCGAATAATTTCATAATAAACATCTTCTGTAATGTCTAATTTTCTGGCCTTATCTATTTGTAACAATTCGCCTTCAACAATTTCTCTAACTGCAACTGAGATTATTTTAAGTAAGTCGAAATCATTATTATCTATACAAACCAACATACCTTTAGATAATAGATAATCGCCTATTAAAACAGCGATTTTATTTTTCCAAAGTGCATTGATTGAGAAAAAGCCTCTACGTCTGTTACTATCGTCAACTACGTCGTCATGAACTAAAGATGCTGTATGAATCAATTCTATCACAGAAGCTCCTCTGTAAGTACGTTCGCTAACCTCTCCATGATTCACCATTTTAGCAACCAAAAACACAAACATTGGACGCATTTGTTTTCCTTTTCGGTTTACGATGTAATGGGTAATCCTGTTAAGCAAAGCCACTTTACTAGACATGGCAAGTTGAAACTTTTGTTCAAAAAGGTCCATCTCAAAGGCTATAGGCTGCTTTATTTGTTCTACAATTTTCAAAAAAGATTCGTTTGAAAACAATTAATAACAAACGTACTAAAAAAGGTTAACAAAGCATTAATGACTAACTTTTATTTCTATAAAGTGATGAATCAATACATTCTTTCATCAAATCAGCATTTAGATCTATGCTCAAGAAATTTGTAATCCTTTTTATCTCTTCATCAGGATTATTAATAACATTTTTATAGTCTACATAAATAATTTCTACACCTGGTTCTTTATTTGCCCAAATTTCAACCTGACTTAGTTGTTTTTTATATGCTTCAAAAAGTCTGGTGGGTAAATTTTGAGTGTCTTTACCAATCATTTTTTGTTGCGATTTAACTAATTCTCCCAAATCCCTATTCATAAAGACAATTTTGTAACGATATTTCGGGTCCAAGAACTTTAATAATGGTGCCACAACTTTGAGGGATTTGTTTTGAGCTTTTTTTAACCACAAATTGTCTTTGTGTATACTCATAACTGGGTCATATTCAAAATACCCTTTTGGGTTTGATATGTCAGGCTTTCTGTTATCATCGGTTAAAGCGCTAACTCCTCCATGGTGTAACATCTGCATCATCAATGAGGTACCAGAACGAGGCAATCCAGAAACAATAGTAATTTGATTTTTTCTGTGTTTATATTTTATGTTTTTATTTGTTGAAGATTGATTATTAGAAAGTTCATTAATGTTTTCAATAGCTTTTTCGGCTCTAAAATGGGTTTTTGGCTTTAGTTTTGAAGCCATCTCATAGGCTTTTTTAGCATTTTCAATATCTCCAAGCTTTTCCAAAGCTTCGCCTAAAGTGTAATGCGCTTCTGGGAAATATTTTACGAGCTCAATAGCTGTTAGTGCATGATCTGTAGCAGACTCGTAATCTTCGAGCCTAACAAGGCAATTGGCCAAAGCTTGGTGGTATTTAGCTTTATCGATTTCAAAAGTGAGTGCGTGTTCAAAAGCTTTTTTAGCATTTTCAAAATCGTTAAATTTCATATAGAGTTTTCCTGCCTCGAACCAGTAATGTCCTTTTGGGCTAATCTCAATTCTTTTGTTTAATATTTCTAAAGCTTTTTTTGGTTTACCTTTACCTATTAACAGTTTTATTTCAAATAATGATAGGTTAATCGAAATCCTTTTATTAGTGGTTTTTACAATATTTAAATATACCTCTGCATCATCGAATTTTTTTTCAGAAATAGCTATGCTTAATAGTTCAACGTAATATTCTGTTTTATCTACTATTGAATCTCCAGCTTCAAACCCTTCAAATTGTTTAGAATTTGGGTCTTTTTGTAGTGCTTCATCAATTTCGTTTTGAGTTATTTTAGGATAATCAGATTCAACCAATTCCAATAATAATTTTTTGGCTTGTTCAAAGTCCTTTTTGCCTTTAAAAACTCTAGCTAAGTTAAACTTTAAATCGCAAGAAGTTTTTATAATTGCATACTCAATTTTATCATCTGGTTTATCAATATAACCAAGTTCAATTAATTGTTGCATTGTTTCTTGGTCGGACAAAGTATCTTGTTCTTTAGTGTCCTTGTGTTCACCAAAATCACCACTAACAGTTTCCCAACTATCAATATAATGTGGTTTTAAGGGCTTCTTAAAAATGTCAAGCGCCACTTTACCATCCATATCTTTTCCAATAGGTAAACCATACATGTGCAATATTGTTGGGCACACATCAATAAGCCCCAAACCAAAAACCTTCTCGTTTTTCTTAATATTTGGTCCAGCTGCGACAAAAATTCCAAACTGCCTATGTTCCATTGCTGGTGCGGCATTTACTTTTGGCATTTTTAGAATTCTCTTATTTCCAGATTCATAACCATGATCTGACATTACAATTACAGTTGTATTTTCTTTATCAATAAGGTCAAGAGTCCTTCCAAGCATCATATCTTGAAATTTATACGCGCCAACTACTGCATCTTTATAAATATTATATAAATTATCTGCTATTGCACTTTGTTTTGGTGGATGAAACTTCATGAACGCATGGCAAAAGTGGTCTATCAAATCATAGTAAATTGCCATGAAATCCCAGTCTTTTTCTCGCTGCAAAAAAGTACTAGCTGCATGAACACTTACATTTTCAGAAATTATTTTAGCAAACGAATGTAGCCCTTGATCTTTTTCTTGGTCAATTCCAGCAGCATTGGGTATAAATGGTAAAATATGAGCTTCTGTAATTTCCCAAGGAAAAAATCTCAAATCGCTAATTTCTTTTAGAAGTTCAGGAGGATGGACAGTACCCCTTATAATAGGCGATTTTTCATTAGGATTTTTTTTAACTTTTTGAAATCGGTCACTTACAATGTTACCTTTTATTGGTTCGGCTGGGAAACTAGGCCACCAGCCCACCAAATTACTCTTAAGCCCTTGGTTATGAAAAATATTCCATAAAGCTCTTGACTTTCTTGAACTTGCCGATACAGGCCGAATACCTTTTAAGTTGGGCAATATTTCTATAAAACCAAGAACGCCATGCTTATCAGGAGTCTTGCCAGTTGCTACTGTAGACCATAACATTGGTGAATAAGGAGGATTCATAGTACTCATATTACCATAAACACCTCTATCAATTAAACTTTTTAATGAGGGCATTTCTCCTTTAGCAATTAATGGTCCAATAATTTTCCAATCTGCAGCATCCCAACCAATCAATAAAACTTTACTTTTTGTCATTCTTTAGGTTTTTTAAATGAGCTTGTCTTATTTTACGCCATTCTCTTATGCTTAAATCTCCATAGGCTAAAATACCCAGAGAGCCCTTTATGGAAATTTCATTTGTTTTTCTGATCTCTTTATCGTCCATTATTAGTTATTTGCTAAATAATTTGCTTAAATATATTAATTTTATTAATTTTAAAAATCAAATCTGCGACTTAGACTCAACTTTCTTTATAGTTATGTGTTATACAACATTTAACTCTACAAGATTATGAAAAAAACTACACGTGAAAGTCTTAACAAACGTTTATCACAGTATGGTGCACTAACATTAGCTGCTGCTGGTATTACTGGTGTTAATGGACAAATTATTTATACCGATGTTGATCCCGATGGTGGAGGAACAAATGCCCTTTTTGAATTAGATTTTAATAATGATGGCGCTAGCGAGTATGTTATACTAAATAACTTTGCTTCTGGTTCTTATGATGTGTTAAGAATTTTTCCTTACACTTTAAGCGCTTCTGCTTTTAATACTAATGCTATACTAGGTTCTTCTGCCTCAGCTGGAGCCTACAAATATCCTTTTGCACTTAATTCTGGTGCAATGATAAGCTCAGGTTTAACATCTTGGATTAATGATTCAGACTTTCAAACCATGAACTGGAACAGCTGTGCCTATGCCAATAGTAATTGGTGCGGTGAAACAGATAAGTTTTTAGGGCTACGATTTGATATATCAGGAAATACTCATTATGGTTGGGCACGCCTTGATGTGCCATTAGCACCTAATACTTGGGTTATAAAAGATTTTGCCTATAACTCTACTCCTGATGCACCAATAATGGCTGGTCAAACTTTAAGTAATAATTCAAGAAATTTAGAGTCTGTCAGAATAGTAGCATTAAACAAAAGTATAGGTTTATACAATTTGCCTGAAGCAACGAATTATACTTTGTATAATATTGCAGGGCAAAAAATACTTAACGGACATATAAATAACACAAGTTTTGTTGTAGAAGCCAATACTGTGTCTTCTGGAGTCTATATTATAGAAATAACTGATTCAAATACTAAAGCTACTCTCAGAAAGAAAGTTGTTTTATAACTTTTGAGAGAATCTTAATAAATTAAAAAAGCTGCAATAGCAGCTTTTTTTTATGTCTTATTTGCCAATTGACCACAGGCTGCATCAATATCTTTTCCTCTTGAGCGTCTAACTGTTACTGTTATGTTATTGGCTTCTAACATAGAAACGTACATATCGATAGCTTTAGAATCAGCTTGCTGAAACTCACCATCATCAATTGGGTTATATTCAATTAAATTGACCTTACTTGGCGCAAATTTGCAAAACTGAATCAATGCTTCAACATCTTTCTTTTTATCATTTATGCCATTCCAAACCACATATTCGTAGGTAATTCTATTCTTTGTTTTCTTGTACCAATACTCAAGGGCTTCCCTTAAATCACTTAATGGAAAGGTTGCATTAAATGGCATGATTGAGGTTCTCACTTCGTCTATAGCAGAATGTAAAGACACAGCCAGCTTGAACTTTACATCATCATCAGCCATTTTTTTAATCATTTTTGGTACTCCAGAGGTTGAAACCACAATACGTTTTGGAGACATTCCTAATCCTTCAGGTGAGGTAATTTTATCTATAGCTTTAAGTACATTATTATAGTTCATTAAAGGTTCTCCCATTCCCATAAAAACAATGTTAGATAAAGGTCTATCAAAATACAACCTACTTTCTTTGTCTATAGCCACAACCTGATCGTAAATTTCGTCAGGATTTAAGTTGCGCATACGTTTTAACCTTGCTGTTGCACAAAACTTACAGTCTAAACTGCAGCCAACTTGCGATGAGACACATGCTGTAGTTCTTGATTTTGTTGGAATAAGCACAGACTCAACCACTAAACCATCATGGAGTTTAACAGCATTTTTTACAGTTCCATCAGAACTACGCTGTAATGTATCTACTTTTATATGGTTGATTACAAAATGGCTTTCGAGCATTGTGCGTGTAGCTAACGATATATTGGTCATATCTTCAAACTTATGCGCCGATTTTTGCCATAACCATTCGTAGACTTGATTGCCACGAAAGGCTTTGTCTCCTTGTTTAACAAAAAAATCCCTAAGTTGTTCTTTTGTTAGTGCTCGAATATCTTTTTTTTGAGTTGACATTTATTAGATAAAAAAGCCTCGATAAATCGAGGCTTATGTTTTATATGATTAACATGGCATCGCCATAACTATAAAATTTATAGCCTTCTTTTATGGCTTCTTCATAAGCTTTTTTAATAAAATCGTGACCAGCAAACGCTGAAACCATCATTAGCAAAGTAGATTTAGGTGTATGAAAATTGGTAATCATACAATTAGCTATACTAAAATCGTACGGTGGAAAAATAAATTTGTTGGTCCAACCTTCATATTCGTTTAAGGTTCCGCTTGAAGACACCGAACTTTCTATCGCTCTCATAGAAGTTGTCCCGACTGCACAGATACGTCTTTTGTTTTTTAAAGCCGTATTAATAGTCTGAGTAGCAAATCTATCGATAGAAATTTCTTCGCTATCCATTTTGTGTTTTGATAAATCTTCAACTTCGACTGGATTAAAAGTTCCTAGACCTACATGAAGTGTTACTTCTGCAAAATTCACACCTTTTATTTCAAGACGTTTTAACAAGTGTTTTGAAAAATGCAATCCAGCTGTAGGAGCAGCAACAGCTCCTTCATTTTTTGCAAAAATTGTTTGATAACGTTCTTCGTCCTCTGGCTCTACTGCTCTTTTTATGTACTTTGGTAATGGAGTTTCACCCAATTCTGTTAATTTGTTTCTAAATTCTTTGTAAGAACCATCATATAAAAAACGCAATGTTCTACCTCTTGAAGTGGTGTTGTCTATAACTTCGGCAACTAAGGTATCATCATCACCAAAATACAGTTTGTTTCCAATTCTTATCTTACGAGCTGGATCTACCAAAACGTCCCAAAGGCGCTGCTCTGCATTTAATTCTCTTAATAAAAACACTTCTATTCGTGCTCCTGTTTTTTCTTTGTTACCATACAAACGAGCAGGAAAAACCTTAGTGTTGTTTAAAATTAAAACATCTTCTTCATTAAAATAATCTATTAGATCCTTAAATAGTTTATGCTCAATGGTTTGATTTTTTCTATCCAAAACCATCAAACGTGCTTCGTCCCTGTGTTCTGAAGGATATTCTGCAAGTAATTCGTTTGGAAGGTTAAAGTTAAAGTGTGATAATTTCATTTCTTATATTATATTTTAAAACAGATAATGTTTATATGCGCTTTATCCTTTAGTTAAAAAAGAAAAAATGCAATGGATTTTTGTTGAATTGATTAGAGATTATTTTTACAAAGTGGCAAATATACAACCTGAAAGTAGGCGTTGTCAAGTAAATTGAAGGTTATTTTAATTTTCTTTGATTTTAAAACCTATTTGAGATAAGTCTTTCCAAAAGTTTGGATACGATTTTGATACAACATCAGCTTCGTTTATTGTTAAATTGGTTTTTAAGCCCAAAGGTGCAAATGCCATTGCCATCCTATGATCTTTGTAAGTTTCAACAACAACATTATCATTCAGCTTTTGTACATTATTTATAGTTAAACTATCGTCTGTAATATGGACTAAAGTACCAAATTTTTCAATTTCATTTTTAAGTGCCAATAATCTGTCGGTTTCTTTTATTTTTAGGGTATGTAGTCCTTCTAAATGACATTTAACACCTAATCCTAAGCAAGTGACTGCAATTGTCTGAGCAATATCTGGAGCTTTAATGAGCTGGCAGTTTATAATATCCTTTTTACAATGTCCTGTTTTAGAGATTATAATAGAATTTTCTTTATAAACAGTTTCTACACCAAAATCTTTATAAATTTCTACTAAAACCGAATCACCTTGCAATGATTGTTTTTTGTATGAGGATAAGATTATTTCGGTTCCAATTTCACTTAAAGCGATAATACTATAAAAATAAGATGCTGAAGACCAATCGGACTCGACAGTTAAGATTATAGGAGAAATTCCAGTTTTTGCATGTTCAACTATAATCGTATTGTTTTCAAACTTAGTATTAACACCTAATTGGTTGAGCAAACTAAGTGTCATTTTTATATACGGAATAGATGTTATTTTGCCATTAAGCGTTAGTTCCAATCCATTTTTTAGGCTTGGTGCAATGAGCAAAAGGGCAGAAATATACTGACTACTCACATTAGCTTTTATGTTTACTTTATGTTTTACGACTTCTTTACCTTTTATATGTAATGGTGGGAAGCCTTCGTTTTTAACATAGCTTATATCTGCTCCTAATTGTTTTAATGCATCAACCAAGATTTTAATTGGACGCTCTTGCATTCTGGAAGAACCTGTTAATGTAACCTCTCTTCCTTCTTGAGTTGATAAAAAAGCTGTTAAAAATCGCATAGCAGTTCCTGCATGGTGAATATCTACTACATTAGAGTCTGAACTTAATGCTTTTTGCATAAGTACAGCATCATCTGCATTTGAAATATTTTGAATATCAATGGTTGGAAACAATGCTTGTAACAACAACAATCTGTTAGACTCGCTTTTTGAACCTGTTATTACGATTGACGATTGATGATTGACGATTGAGGATTTTTGAAGTTTTAAAACCATTAATCTATTTCAGTTTCTCGTTATTGTGATGCCTATCGTGATCTCTCTTTGTTTTTGCTTCAAGTTTTTTATTGAAAGATTCTTCCAAATTTACTCCTGTTTGGTTAGCTAAGCATAGTACTACAAACATTACGTCTGCTAACTCTTCACCAAGATCTTTGGTTTTGTCACTTTCTTTTTCGCTCTGCTCTCCATAACGACGTGCAATAATTCTAGCAACCTCTCCAACTTCTTCTGTAAGTTGTGCCATATTGGTAAGTTCATTAAAATAACGCACTCCATGAGTTTTTATCCAATTGTCTACTTCTTTTTGAGCGTTTTTGATATTCATAATCACATTTTGGTTAGCACTACTTTCTCTGTTTCTTTTAGTACTCTTTGATTGTAAAATTCTTTGAGTTCGGCATAATTAAAAGCTGGTATTATAGCTGTATTAATATCAAAGGTACTCATAACATTTAAACCACCTTCAACCACACTAATGTTAAACATAAAGGATCCCATTTGGTCAGGTAAGGACATTCTAACTGGTTGAGGTGTGGATGTTACCTGATAACCTTCAGGAATTTTAATATTTATGATTTTTTTTCTACTTGAAGGGTAGCTATAATTAACTGGATAAGATCTTTCTTCTAGTTTAAAAGGATTTTCAGCTAGTTTGTAAAAGAATAGAGGTGAAAAATAAATTTCATTTCCAACCATATCTACACCATCTTCAAACTCAAAACTATAACTTTCCAATACTGGTTTACTCAAATCTTTTGCATTTTCAGATTCAAAATCTGTTAAATCATCAAAAGCATAATCATTAATAATTGCATCTATATATTCGTCTTTTGAGTAGTCTTTAGCTTTGTTTCTATAAGCCATTGCTGCTAAATCTGTATAACTTGATGTTTGTTTGCCGTTTAAACTACCATCATCATTTATGGTAACACTCATTATAGTATTATACTGACTTGTTTTTCTGGGTATAAGTTTATTTTTCTGAATCTACCATCATCAAGTACTAATGTTCCTTCCCAGTTTAAAACCCTTTGAGGCAATACATTTGGATAACTTAATTTGTCTGTTGCATCCAACAAAATATCTTTTCCACCAATTTCTACACAAGCAATTACATAGTTAAAACCTTCTAATGTTGGAAAAATTGGAATTCCATGTTGTCGTGAACTTGTTAGAACTGGATTTGCTTTAATACCACATTCTCTTAAAAGAGCTACAAGCATTAAATTTATTTCAGATACATTTCCTGTGTTCTCTTTATAAGCTTTTTGTATTCCATCTCTTGTGTACTTTCCAAATCTTTCATTCCAAGTCATTTTATTTTTAATGTGATTAAAAGCATTTAGCATGATTTCTGTTTCGCCTGAACTACTTGTTTTAATCTGCTCTGCATCATCTCTTAAAAAACGTGTTCCTGTAAGTTGCTTGCCAAAATCGTCTGATTTACTGATAGTTTCAACAACTTTTTCCCATGTGGTTGAATATTGTTTAAAACCTGAATTTGGAAATTGCGTTGAACTTAGTTCATAAGTAATTAAGTATCTGTAGTTATTAATGTTGTCTACATAAGGTTCTGCTTTTAAAGCTGGAATATCTCTTAGCTCATATTCTGTTACTAACTCTGTTGTTTTTAAAGTACTGGTTTTTGTTTCTTGAGTTCTTCCGCCACTAGTTGATTGCTCATAACTAACTGACAAGTTTCTCGGCTCTTTATATTCTTTTGGTGTTACGCTAAAACCTCCTTTAGCAATTCGCTGAAAATTAAAATAGGACAGTAACTCAATTTTTGCCAAATAGTGCTTTGTTGGTATATCCTCTTGTATTATTAGGTCGTCTATTTTCCAGAATGGAGAAGTTATTTTATATTCCCATTCTACAACCGAACCAACTTTTACATCAGGCATTGTAAACGACTCTTCTGTCCAGTTATCACTTGTTTCTTCACTAAACATGCCATCTTTTCTAAGTTTCTCAGTTGTTACTTTACCATTTTCTATGTTATAGGTTAAACCTTTAACTGATGACATTCTCTCTTTTGATGAATTTGATCTGTAAAGCGATACTTTTTTTGTCGCATAATCTAAACCATCTTTATTTAATATTTTAACACGTTCATGAATTTCGGTTACAATAATCCAACCATCGGAAGGATCATACTCAAAAAAGGTGTCTCTGTATTTATATAATATTACTGCACTAGCTGAAGTGTCTTTTTCATAGACATTATTTTCAATTTCTTCTTTGGAAACTTTCCCAAATTTATAGTCTTGAGCATTAACAATTGTAAAAAAGGCAATTGACAGGATGGTTAGGAATAGGTTTTTCATATTTTAATGATTTGTTGTTCTTTAAAGAGATTTATTTAGAACTATTGATGTTTTATCGGCTTTGGCGATATTTCTCATAAAACTTCTATAGTCGTTATAAGCGTCTTTTTTAAAGCTGCCTTTATTGATTTCTAAACTGCGTTTGTACCTTACTTGTGTATCACTTAAAACTTCTATTGATGCTTTATAAATGCCAAATTGAGATTTAATTTCTTCTGGTTGCATTCCTGTTTCAAGTTTATAACCTTCAGGTAGGTTTATAATATATTCGTCTTCGTCATAAAAACCTCTCTCAATTACAAAAGGTAATTTACGGTCTGAATATCTTGGTGGAATATTTGTAAACCGATTAAACATGTTTGGCTTTATCAAAAGTTTATCTCCAGCATTAGAAGCATATCGTTGTGCTGAAATTTTTACAAATTCTTGTATTTCAATGTTATCGCGATCGTTTTTTATTTCTATGGCTTCTACCGAAAGACCATTAATGTAATCCCAGTATTCTTTATAATGTCTGTCTCTATCTTTTTGATCGCTATCTACAATATACTTTAATCTATTATCGTATTGAATACCACCAGATTTTGATTCAATAGAACCACTTATACCTCCTTCTTCAGTAAAATTGACTTCGGCAGTAGTTTTTAAATAGCTCTCTTTATTGGTGTATACTTTGGTATGTTCTATTCGTCCTCCTTCGGGTGTAATAACAAGTACATCTCTATCATCAGTAAAATTTGCAATATGCCCAAAAGGTACTTTTTGGCTTGTGCACTCTAACCAAATTGGATCACCATCGTTAGGAAGATTTAAAATAACGTGATTACCTTGAATTCCTATAAAATCTTTTTCAATATCCTCAATGCTACTATCTCCATTTACAACTGTGTAATAAGCTTCAATACCTTGGCTTTCCATTAAGGCTTTGGTATAATTTGTTAATGCTTTACAATCGCCATAGCTAACTTCATCAACTTGTGATGCAAGCATAGGTTGCCAACCACCTATCCCTAATTGCACACTAATATATCTCGTTTTATCTTGCACATATTTATAGATGATTTTTGCTTTATCTATTGGGTTATCTACATGTTTTACCAATGAGGCTATTTCACTTTTTGTTTGTTCATCTATATCATTTCTACCAATAATTAAATCGTCATGATACCATTTACCAAAATTTTTCCAACTATCAGCATATCCATCAACATTTACTAATTTGAATTTTTTAGGAGCCACTCTAACAATCGGAGCAATTTTACCAAAAGCTGGCATCATATATTCTCTTTTAAAAGCAGGAAGTTTTTTTGCTTTATAGTAAATATTATTTCCTTCACTCAAATTTTCAATTTGCATGTCGTGAAAATTAAATTCACTAACTTTTAAATCAATATTTTTACTATTTATTATTTTATATGAAGATTGAGCAGTGCTACAAAAATATCCTTCTATAGGATACCAAGGATAAATCCATGCCGTTGAATTAGTTTGAGTTTCGTACTCAAACTCAAATGTAAATGGATACTCAGTTGGTGTATAATCCAATGCCAATACTCTATTATCAGAAAATAAATCGCTTCCAGTATTACTATAATCTTCAAAATCACTTTTTCTGAATTTTTTAATTTCAGAACCCATTTTATTATAAACTTTAGCAGAAATTGATTTTACCTTAATCCCAGAATCATAAAATACATAAGCATCTAAATGCGTAAGACCATTTTCGTTTAAAATAGAAATAACTCGCCTTGTTCTTGTAGTCATATGATCATAATCATCAAATTCAATTACAGTTTCATGATTCCTAACTACAGCATTTGCATTCTCTGTTAAAGACTTATCAATTAAAAGAGTAGATAGAGAAATATCTTGAGAAAATAGTTTGAAAATTGTGAACAAAAAAATACAGCTCACCCATTTTTTTAAATTCATATTTGGGTAGATTTTAATTATAAATTACACTTAAATAAGTTTTAGGGAGCTTATTATTGAAATTTATTTTTTAGCACTCAAATAACTACTTCATTTATTGTTATTTGCTTTTTTAATGAAATAGAATAGAACTAATATAATAAAACAAGGTAAAAACACATACTTTAATTCGCTAAAAATTACTCTCATTCCTCGTTCTGAAAAAAAACGCTCTATTCCAATTGTTGAAACCACTATGTCTCGAAATGGAAAAAAATATCTCTCATTGTAAAACGGAACAAAAAAACCAACACCTCTTCCTCCAGATGTCATAGCATCTAAAATACCATGAGAAATGGTTGATAAGAAAATTACAATCCACCAAATTAGTTTATTCAGTTTCCTGAAGATTAACATCAAAAAGGTTGCCCATAAAACTGCAAAAAGAATAGAATGTGTAAAGCCACAATGTCCAAAAGGAGCTTCGTATGGAATGCCAAAATTAAAAGCTAAAACATCAATATCTGGAAGAATTGTGGAGACTATAGCAAATAGTAAAAGTAATTTTGAATTGTTACTTGAAATGACTTTTGATAATGTAAATCCAACCACAGCATGTCCAAAAACTGAAGCCATTATTCTTTGTTTTTGGTGTCAATAATTATAGTTACAGGACCATCATTAACCAACTGAATTTTCATGTCTGCACCAAACTCTCCTGTTTGCACTACTTTACCAAGGTTTATTTCCAATTGCTTCACAAAAGCTTCGTAAAGCGGAATAGCAACTTTTGGTTTAGCAGCTTTTATATAGCTTGGTCTATTCCCTTTTTTAGTATTAGCATGAAGAGTAAACTGACTTACCACAATAACATCGCCTTTAATTTCTAAAATGGATTTATTCATTACGTCATTTTCATCTCCAAAAATGCGAAGGTTAGCAATTTTATTACATAACCAATTGATGTCTTCCTCAGAATCATTATCAACAATACCAAGCAACACTAACAATCCATTATTAATGGATGCAACAACATTATTATTTATTGTGACACTTGCTTCTGAAACTCTCTGTATTACTACCTTCATTCTTTTTCAAAATTATCAGTTCTGTAGTGTTCATCTTCACCTTCTAAAATTTGCAAATAACTTCTATATCTTGAATAGGCTATTTCATCATTATCCAAAGCTTCCTTAACAGCACATTGTGGTTCGTGAATATGTAAACAGTTGTTAAACTTACAATGTTGTTTAAGCTCAAAAAACTCTGGGAAATAATCGCCAACTTCTTCTTTTTCGATATCAACAATACCAAACCCTTTTATACCAGGAGTATCTATTATTTTAGCCCCAAAACTAAGGTCAAACATTTCGGCAAATGTGGTAGTGTGCTGTCCTTGTTGATGTTGCTCTGAAATTTCTTTAGTTTTTAAATCCAACTCAGGCTCAATAATATTGATTAATGTAGATTTTCCAACACCAGAATGACCTGTAAAAATACTTACCTTATCATTCATTTGTTGTTTTACTTTATCAATGTTCTTACCTGTTTTTGCAGAAATGCCAATACATTCATAACCAATTTTTCTATATAAAGCAGCAAGATATTTTACTTCAAGCAAAGTATCATCATCATAAGTATCTATTTTATTGAAAAGTAAAATAGTTTTTATTGAATAAGCTTCGGCAGATACTAAAAAGCGATCTATAAAACTTGTAAATGTAGGAGGATTATTTATGGTTATTATTAAAAAAATCTGGTCTACATTGCTTGCTATAATATGTGTTTGCTTTGATAAATTGACAGATTTACGAATGACATAATTTTTACGTTCTTGGATTCTATGAATGATACCAGTAACCTCATCGTTTTTGGTTTCCAGTTCAAAATCTACAATATCACCAACAGCAATTGGGTTGGTACTTTTAATGCCTTTTATTCGGAACTTTCCTTTAATTCTACACTCATACGTTTTTCCGTTAAGGGTTTTAACGGAATACCAACTTCCTGTAGATTTATAAACGAGTCCTGTCATTAACTATATTTGTGTAACAAAATAACAATTTTATTGTCTAGAAAAACCATATATTTCAGTAAAATTTTAAAAATCAAAAAACATGAAAAAAATATTGTTAATATTAGTCTTAGTAGTATTAGTATGTACTGACTTAACAGCACAAGTTGAATACAAAGTTATCACAAGTGTAGAATCTATAGTTCCAGCAGGATTAGGACGTTCAAGAATTATTTCTGCCGAAGAAGAACGAGATTATAAAGAGTTTACATCAGAACAAACTGAAGATGACAATTCAAGAAACAAATCAAAACGAAGTGATATTAGGGTTAAGGATTTTGAAGAAACAAAACTGTTAAATTTCTTCAATTTAGGAGGAATTCGTTTTCAAAATATAGCTGCTAACGATGCAGTAATAACTTCAAAAATTAACAACATGATTAATGAAGGTTGGGAATTAGCTTTTGTTACAAGTGCTGTTGAAAGTGATAGTGGAAAAGATGATGGAAACGGAATTTTTATAACTCGTTATATTTTCAAAAGAAGCAAGCAATAAAAAAAGCGCCAAAGGGCGCTTTTTTTATTGCTTTAATACTTTTTCCTGATGATTGATAGATTCCTGATGAATGGCTTTAAACATTCTAAGCACGAATTCTTCACTTAAATTGTTTTGCTCTCCTTCTAAAATCATTTTCCCAAGTATTTCATTCCAACGCTTAGACTGTAATACTGCTACGTTATTGGCTTTTTTAAGCTCTCCAATAGCGTCAGCTACTTTCATACGTTTTCCTAAAACTTCTATCAATTGGTGATCAATAACATCAATCTGTGTTCTTAATGTGTTTATTTTATTTTTGTATTCAGCCTCTACAGATGTTTCTTTCCTAATCTTTAAATCTTCCATGATTTTTACTAAAGTCTTCGGAGTAATTTGTTGTGCTGCATCAGACCAAGCATTATCAGGATCGTGATGTGTTTCAACCATAAGTCCATCAAAATTTAAATCGAGTGCAGTTTGGCATAAATCAAAAATAATATCGCGTCGTCCAGCAATGTGTGAAGGATCTAAAATTAAAGGTAAATCTGGAAAACGGTTTTGTAAATCAATAGGTAATTGCCACTCAGGATTGTTACGATATCTTGTTTTTTCATAAGCCGAAAACCCTCTGTGAATTACACCAAGATTTTTCACATCTGCAGTATAAAAACGTTCAACAGCACCTAACCACAATGATAAATCTGGATTAACAGGATTTTTAATTAAAACAGGTTTGTCAGTTCCTTTTAGAGCGTCAGCAATTTCTTGAACAATAAAAGGACTCACTGTTGTACGAGCTCCAATCCATAAAATATCTACATCATGTTGCAAAGCTAAATCAACGTGGTTAGCATTGGCAACTTCAGTAGTGATAAGCATTCCAGTTTCTTCTTTAGCTTTCTGTAGCCATTTTAAACCTAAAGCACCAACACCTTCAAAATTTCCTGGACGTGTTCTTGGTTTCCAAATGCCTGCTCTTAGCACTGTTGCATCAGTATCTTTTAGTTGATGTGCTATATTTAATACTTGTTCTTCAGTTTCTGCGCTACATGGTCCTGCGATTACCAGAGGATGATTTAATCCAAAATTGTCTAACCATGTTCTTAATTCTTTCTTGTTTTCCATTTCTCTCTTTTTTAAGCGATTCCTTTTAAAATTTCTTTTATGTGATTGGTTTCTTTCATTTCTTTATAGATGGCTTCAAAGTCATCCTGTTCCATGAATTCTTTAAATTGTTTTAGATTATTGATATATTCTTCCAATGTTTTGATAACATTGGTTTTATTTTGCTCAAAGATTGGAGTCCACATTTCAGGTGAACTTTTAGCCAAACGCACTGTAGATTCAAAACCACTTCCTGCCATATCAAAAATATCGCGTTCGTTTTTTTCCTTTTCAATCACTGTTTTACCTAACATGAATGAACTTATGTGTGATAAGTGCGATACATATGCAATGTGTTTATCGTGTGCTTTTGGTTTCATGTAACGAATACGCATTCCAATTTCGCTAAACAACTTCAATGCTTTTTCTTGTAGCTTAAAGGCAGTATCTTCTACTTCACAAATGATATTGGTTTTACCTTTATACAAATTTTGGATAGCTGCTGATGGTCCTGAAAACTCTGTTCCAGCAATTGGATGCATCGCTAAAAAGTTTCTACGGTTTGCATGATTTTTTACAGCATCGCAAATATCTTCTTTGGTTGAACCAACGTCAATAACCAAAGTATGGTCTGAAATATTATTCAATATTTCTGGTAAAAGTTTTACAGTAGCATTTACTGGAATAGCAACAATAACTAAGTCTGCATCATTTAAATCATTTAGAGTTGCAGTAGCATCAATAATGTTTAAGGATAACGCTTCATCAAGATGTACATCATTGTTATCAATTCCGAAAATTTTGGTTTCAGGATGTAAACGTTTAATATCTAAAGCAAAACTTCCGCCTATAAGTCCAACTCCTATTATGTAAATTTTTTCCATCATACTCTTGCAATTGCTTCTTCTAAATCTTCAGTACTTGCACATAGTGAAAATCTTATATATCCTTCTCCATTGCTGCCGAAAATTGTCCCTGGAGCAATAAAAATGTGATTGTTTTTTAAAACAGTTTCTATAAATTCTTCCGATTTTAAATATGGTGGCAACTTAGCCCAAACAAAAAGTCCAGTGGCTTTTTTGTCGTAAGTACAGTTTAAAGCCTCTGCAAGTTTCCAAACTAATTCTCGTCGTTGTTCGTACACATTATTTAAACTCAAATACCATAATTTAGAACATTTTAAAGCTTCAATGGCTCCTTTTTGAACTCCGTAAAACATTCCAGAGTCCATATTACTTTTTACTTTTAGAATAGCATTTATATGTTCGTTATTACCCAAAACCATTCCAACTCGCCATCCAGCCATATTAAACGTCTTACTTAACGAATTCAACTCCAAACACACATCTTTGGCGCCATAAGCACTTAAAATACTTCGTGGTGAATCGTTGAGAATAAAACTGTAAGGATTATCATTAACAACTAAAATGTCATGATGTTTTGCAAACGCAACCAATTGATTAAAAAAAGCATGTGATGCTGTTGCTCCAGTTGGCATATGTGGATAGCTTATCCACATGAGTTTTACTTTACTTAAATCTTGTTTTTCTAAAGCTTCTAAATCTGGCAACCAGTTATTTTTTTCTTTTAAATCGTAAAAAACAGGTTTAGCTTCTAGTAATTTGGCAACTGCTTGATAGGTTGGGTAACCAGGATTTGGAATAAGGACTTCGTCTCTAGGATTTAAAAAAGCCATTGAAATATGCATGATACCTTCCTTACTTCCCATTAAAGGCAGTACTTCGGTTGAAGGACTTAAATTTACTTGATAATGCTCTTTGTAAAACCCAACGATAGCTTCTCTTAATTCTGGAAGTCCTTGATAACTTTGGTATTTATGAGCACATGCATCTGCCATGCTTTCGGTTAATGCTGAAATAACTTTATGAGGTGGTTGTAAATCTGGACTTCCAATACCTAAATTTATAATTGGCTTTCCGCTTGCCTTAAGCAATGCTACCTCTCTTAATTTTTTAGAAAAGTAGTATTCTTCAACGCTATGCAATCTGTTGGCTACTTGTATCATAACTTGGCGTTTTTATATTCTCCTAACACTTTAAAATTGTGAGCCATAATATTGATAATAGATTTTGCCTTTTTAAAATCGTCATAACTTTCAAAAGTCACATCAACAAAAAAGGCATATTTCCAAGGTGTTTCAATTTTTGGTAAGGATTGAATTTTAGTAAGGTTCAATTTACAATCACTCATTACATTAAGTAAAGCTGCAAGGCTTCCTCTTTTATGATCTACATCAAATTTTATTGAGGCTTTATTTATTTCATGCTCTGGAATTTCGTGATTTTCTCTCTTTACAATTACGAATCGGGTTTCGTTATGCTTGATGGTTTGTATGCTTGGTGCTAAAATATCAAGATGAAACAATTTGGCTGCCAATGTGCTTGCAATTGCAGCAATACCTTTAAGCTGATACTTCTGAATACGCTCAGCAACCTCAGCAGTATCTTTATCTTCCACTAATTTGATATGTGGATATTTTTTAAAAAACTCTTTACATTGCAACAATGCCATTGGATGCGAATACACTTCTTTAATATCATTAAGTGATTGATTTGGCAAAGCCATTAAATTATGCTGAATATCTAAATATTGCTCTCCTACAATGTGCAGGTTTTCATTATCTATAAGCGCATAGTTAGGTATTATGGAACCAGCTATGGAATTCTCAATAGCCATAACTACTGCATCTGTTTCTTTATTAATCAAACTTTCTACAGCACGATCAAACGACAAACATTCTACAATGTGAGTCTCTTTGTCAAAATAATTTTGAGACACAATATGGTGGAATGATCCTTTAACTCCTTGTATAGCTACAGATTTAATCATAATTCAAAAAAAAAGTCTCGATTTAAAATCGAGACTTATATTAAAATTTATATTATAAATTATACATACATCATCTCGTTTCTTTTGCTAAAAAAGAAATAAAACCAGTTGTAATATGTATAAGTTGTTGTTTTCATCATTGTTTGATGTGGCTAATGTAAATAATATTTTCACAAATCAAAATACTAAAGCTTTATTTTTAAGGTTTTATCTAAATATTTAAAGATTTTATAGTAAATCGTGGTATAAATTAATTAATGTTTATTTTTATGCCTCACCCAGAACTGCCTTAGCGTTAGTTCTGACCTCTCCAAAGGAGAGGTAAGTTGGATGATTATTTAAATCAAATTTTTGCATGTCTATAAAGGTTGAACAACTCACAAAAGTTTACGGAAATCAGAAAGCGCTAAACAAAGTATCTTTTAAAGTAGATAAACCTGAAGTGGTTGGTTTTTTAGGTCCAAATGGAGCAGGAAAATCGACCATGATGAAAATACTCACCACTTATTTAGGTGCAACCGAAGGCAATGCTGAAGTAAATGGCTTTAATGTGAGTTCAAATACCAAAGAAGTACAACAAAGTGTTGGTTATTTGCCTGAACACAATCCTTTGTACTTAGATATGTACGTGAGGGAATATTTATCCTTTAATGCAAAAATGCAAAAAGTTGATGTTTCAAAAATTGAAGACACTATACAGCTCACTGGTTTAACACCTGAAGCTCACAAAAAAATAGAGCAACTCTCCAAAGGTTACAGACAACGTGTTGGTTTGGCTTGCGCTTTGCTACATGATCCAGATGTGTTGATTCTTGATGAGCCAACAACAGGTTTAGATCCAAACCAGTTGGTTGAAATCCGATCGCTTATAAAAACCATTGGTAAGGAAAAAACGGTGTTTTTATCCACACACATTATGCAAGAAGTTGAGGCTATGTGTGACCGAGTGATTATTATAAATAAAGGTGAAATTGTTGCCGATAAAAAACTGAAAGAACTACGTGAAGGTAAAGACCAGATTGTTATTGTAGAATTTGATTTTAGAGTAGAAGATGCCTTTTTAAAGAATTTACCAAAAGTAAAAAGTGTTGTTAATACACATGATTTTGTTTACGAAATTACCTTTGCAACTCAAGACGATATGCGCTCTCATGTATTTGACTTTGCACACGACAACCAATTGAAAATTTTACAACTGAACCAAAAAAATGCAAGCTTGGAAAGTTTGTTTAGGGAGTTGACTAAATAGACATTAGATTGTTAAATTACTACGTATTAAAGATTAGATATTGTTTTTTTTAGTTTTCTGTTTTTAGAAAATAACACAATAACTCCACATTTACCATATGTTCCATAAAGTGTAACTGCTTCATTTCCCTCTAAAATATTTATATTATCTATATTTTTATCATTAATGATATTTAATATTTTAACAGTTTTAGAGTATTCTATAGGGTCAAGGTAATATGATTCTTCATCTTTTAATGCGAGTACGAATGTTATTTTACAATCTGCTTCATCTATTTTATTGACCATTTTGCTGTTTTACTATTAGAAAGTAGTAATAGCTTATCTCCAACTTTATTAAGTGCATCTTTTCTAATATAATTAGAGTCGATATAAATCTTTCTTCTGATTTCTTGGATTTTGTCTGAAATAGAAATAAGCTTTTTAAATTCAGAAATCCATTCAATGTTTTCTTTCTCTGTCAAAATATTTTGTTGAGAATAAATATATTGATTTAACGACACTAATAATAAAATAAAAAATACTTGCTTCATAAATTTGAAATTTAGTCAAACTTAAATACTTCAAATGAATTATAAAATCTGAAATGAGTAAACAATACTTTTGAACTAGTGAAATAGTGAAATTTGATTTTTTTTAATCCTCAAAAATAAGCGCTCCTGTATAAAACTGCTGGACATTTACCATTGGTGGTTGGTTTACAGAAATTAAGTTTCCAGTACCACGCAATTCACCAGATAAAGACATTTGTGGGTTTACAATCATATCATTACTACCTCTATGAAACACCTCAATATTTTGAGCGATTAAATTCTCGCCTTCAAAACGTCCTGCGCCTGAGAAAAAACCTATGATGAGATTATTTACGGTTCCAGAGATATAAAATGAAGAAATATTATTGGCAACAGCATTTAGTTTATCAACTTCAACTTGTAACCTAAAATCACCTACAGTAAAATTTTCAGGTTCAAAAAAGTCTTCTGATATGATTCTTAAATTAGGATAGGTTAATACACCTTCTGACGATACATCATACTGTGAGGAATGTCTTATTTCTGTTAAGTTTGGTGCTGTTACATAAATTTTAGTAATACCATAATCTCTTACATAGTTACAGGTATTATTGTCTGAAAGCTGTAACTGATTACCAATTACAACAACATCTATATCGTTGAGTAAGTTATCTCCAGTTTCAATCACTACTTTATATTCTGTACCTTCTTTTACAATAAGCTCAACATCACGATTGACTAAAATACGTTCAAAAGCTTCAACTATTATTTCCTGCTGAACAAGATTACCTTCTGTTTGAAAGCAATCAAAAACATCTTCGCTGTTGCAAGCAACAATGAGTAATAAACTTAATATGTAAATTATTTTCTTCATATTCATTTTCCGTAAAAACGGAAATCTTTTAACCCTTCCGTCCTTCGGACACCCTCCCTTAAAAAGGGAAGGAATTGTTCTTTTTTATATTTCTTCTGACTTCCAACTTCATGCTTCTAACTTATAAACGTATTCCAATTCCAAACTCTAATGCTTCAGCTTTTGCAGTATGCGTTTTTAAGGTTGCAGCAGCGAACCATTTATCACCAAAATAACGTTTTATACCAATTCGTTGATAGACTCTTCCTTCAAAATCATAAGGATAGTAAGCATAAAAACCAAATTGAGATACGACTGACAATTTATTGATGAATAATTCATGACCAACAAACACTCCTAAACGTTTATAATCTGTATCTGCATCAATACTATTTTCAGGAAACCCAACTGATTGGTAATATATTAGTTCCTTTAAAAACATTGAAAAAAATGCATCGACACCAAACTGTATGGCACTTTTTCTGTTTAAGCGTTTATCAGCATAGGCAGAGAGTACATAAAATGGGTATTGGCCACTACCTATCACATCACTTTCGTTTACTCCACTTCTAAAAACAATGTTGTATTTTATTGGTTCTTTATATGGCTCATCATCACTTAAATCGTATTGATATTCTGGGTCTACATCATCAAAGCTATAGGTTAAACCAGCATTTACAGTCATGGAATTAACACTTGTATTTGGTGCTTTTACATTGGCATTGGAATAATGAATAAATGATAAACCTGCTTGAAACCCAAAATTATCAAATAGACGTTCTTTTTTATAATTAATCATTGCATAAGTACTACTCATAAATTGACTGCCAAATGCAATATTTTTATGATTGTTTTCTTTGTCATAAGGATTGGTTGTGTAAGCTAAGCCTTGGCCAATACGAACCATTAAATTCCTATTCAAAAAATAAAAGTTATAATGACCATAAAGAGCGTAATTATTTCCAAGCACTTCGTTTTTTAAATCTTGATAACTAAACGACACACCATAGTCTGGATAATTATAACGTTGTTCCCAAGAATTTTGTCCGAAGGTTTTTTTGTTCCAACTAACAATAACACCTTCAGGATGTCCAGTAATTAAGTGTAAAATACCATTGTTATGAAGTGCAATGTTTCCTGCAAAATAATTAACATCAATGCTTGAAAACGTAGAAGATTTTTGATCTTGAGCAAAAGCAAAAAGTTGGCAACCAACAAAAAGTAAAAGCAAAAATCTCCTCATAATTGTCGGTAAATATAGCGAAATAAAATAATGCTAGAATACCTGAGAAGCTATGGTTTTTATATTATCACTTTTTCCCATAGAATAATAATGCAGTACAGGAATTCCAGCTTTTTGCAATTCTTTTGATTGTGCAATACACCATTCTATTCCAACTTGTTTTACTTGTTCATTGTCTTTGCACTTTATCACTTCTATAATTAAATCTTCAGGTAAATCTACATGAAAACGATGCGGAATTAAGTTGAGTTGCTTTTTAGTTGCTATTGGTTTTAATCCTGGAATAATTGGCACAGTAATATCTGCTTTTCGGCATTTTTCAACAAAATCGAAGTATTTTTTATTATCAAAAAACATTTGAGTTACGATGTACTCAGCACCATTTTTTATTTTCTTTTTCAGGAAGTGAATATCGCTGTCCAAACTCGGTGATTCCATGTGTTTTTCTGGATAAGCTGCGACACCAATACAAAAATTAGTAGCTGATGAGTTGAGTAACTCTTCATCTAAATAATTGCCTTTGTTTAACTCTTGAATTTGAGCTACTAACTCAGAAGCATAAGCGTGACCTTCTCGCTCTGGTTTAAAATAGATTTCACTTTTTACAGCATCACCTCGTAAAGCCATCACATTTTTTATCCCTAAAAAATCTAAATCGATTAAGAAGTTTTCGGTGTCCTCTTTTGTAAAACCACCACATAATATATGAGGAATTGCATCTACTTGATATTTGTTTTGTATGGCTGCACAAATACCAACTGTTCCTGGACGTTTTTTTACCACTTGCTTTTTTAGCAAACCATTATCAAGTTCTTTAAACACATATTCTTCACGATGGTAAGTAACATCAATAAAAGGAGGTTTAAACTCCATTAAAGGATCAATATTATCAAATATAGATTTGATGTGTTGACCTTTTAAAGGTGGTAATATTTCAAATGAAAACTGAGTGCTTCCATTGGCTTTTTTTATGTGCTCTGTTACTTTCATGTTTACTTCCTGCGAAAGTGGGAATCTTTTTAATTACTAATTCTGTTCAAAGTGGATTCCTGCCTGCGCAGGAATGACAACTATTCTGCTAAATTCGGATTTAACCATTTTTTTGCTTCTTCTTCTATAATTTCTCTACGCTTGGCATAATCCTTGACTTGATCTTCGGTAATTTTCCCAAGTCCGAAATATCTTGCTTCTGGGTTTCCAAAGTAGTAACCACTTACACTTGCAGCTGGCCACATTGCCAAACTTTCGGTAAGTTTTACTCCAATATTTTCTTCTACTTGAAGCAGATTCCAAAGGGTTTTCTTTTCTAAATGATCTGGACAAGCTGGATAACCAGGAGCTGGACGAATACCTTTATAACCTTCTTTTATTAATTCTTCATTAGACAGGTTTTCATTAGAGGCATAGCTCCAATGATTTATTCGTACTTCTTTATGCAAATATTCAGCAAAGGCTTCAGCTAAACGATCTGCTAAGGCTTTTATCATAATCGCATTATAATCGTCATGATTATTTTCGAATTCTTTTGCTAATGCCTCAGTTCCGAATCCTGTTGAAACACAAAAACAACCAATATAATCTTGAATACCAGATTCTTTTGGTGCAATAAAATCGGCAAGTGCAATGTTTGGTTTTCCGTCGGCTTTTTTTGATTGCTGGCGAAGGGTTAGGAATTTACATTCTTGATTCCTAATTACTGATTCCTGAATTAAAATGTCATCATCATCTATTGTGTTTGCAGGAAAGAGCCCAAATACAGCTTTTGCTTTCAATAATTTTTCATCAATAATTCGCTGTAACAATTTCTGAGCATCATTATAAAGTTCTGTAGCTTGTTTGCCAACAACTTTATCATCTAAAATATCTGGAAATTTACCATGTAAATCCCAACTTCTAAAAAATGGACTCCAATCAATGTAGTCTTCTAGTTTTTGGATATCGAAATTATCAATAACTTGAATTCCTAATTGCTTTGGTTTTACTATTTCTGTAGAATTCCAATCGATTTTAAATTTATTTTGTCGAGCTTCTTCAATAGATAAAAATTCTTTTTTCTTTCCTCGTTTTAAAAACTGCACGCGGAATTTATCGTACTCTTCTCTAATTTGTTCTTTAAAGACTTTATTATCCTTTTGAAGTAAGTTTCCAACCACAGTCACTGCTCTGGATGCATCGTTAATATGAACCACAGTATTACTGTAATTTGGTGCAATTTTTACTGAGGTATGTGCTCGTGAAGTTGTTGCACCACCAATAATTAATGGAATGGTTAAATTTTTCTTTTCCATTTCTTTGGATATAAAAGTCATTTCATCAAGAGAAGGTGTAATCAATCCACTTAAGCCAATAATATCTACATTTTCTTTAATGGCAGTTTCAATAATTTTCTCTGGTGGTACCATAACGCCTAAATCAACTATCTCATAATTATTACAACCCAAAACAACACTCACTATATTTTTTCCAATATCATGCACATCTCCTTTTACAGTTGCCATTAAAATCTTGCCCTGCCTCCTAACCTCCAAAGGAGGAACCGCAAGATTTTTCTTTATATCTGCTAAAACATAATCTAAATTTGAAAGTACTTGAGCATTTGTAAATCTAATGACTCTAAAGCCTTCATTTTCTAGCCATTTTGTACGTTCAGCATCAGAAGCTTTGTTTTCTGGTAGCTGGTGGATTAATCCATCTATTTCAATAATTAAGTTAGATTTTAAACAGATAAAATCAGCAATATAACTTCCTATAATATGTTGTCTTCTAAACTTAAAACCATCTAATTTTTTCCCACTTAAAACATTCCACAACAAGTTTTCTGCTTCAGTGGGTTGATTACGCATCTGTCTTGCAAAATCTTTAAGTAAATTGTATAAAACTGGATCAGCAGTTTTCCAATGTAAAGTCCCTTTTGGGGATTTAGGGGCTTTTTTCGCTTCTTCAATAAATGTTTGTAAATAAGCAACTGCTTTTTTCATTACTCTTGCGGATTTCACTACTTGTGGTAAGAACATTTTTCCACTTCCAAAAAGATCTCCAACAACGTTCATTCCAATCATTAAATGACCTTCGATAACTTCTATTGGTTTTGAAACTGACAAGCGAGCTTCTTCGACATCTTCGATGATAAAGGCATCTATTCCTTTTACCAGAGCGTGTGTAATTCTATCTTGAAGGGTATCGTTTCGCCATTCTAAAACCTCTTCTGTTGTTTCTTTCTTTTGCCCTTTTACAGTTTCGGCAAAATCCAGCAAGCGTTCTGTAGCATCGTCACGTCTATCAAATAATACATCTTCAACGTGCTCTAATAAATCTTTATCAATTTCATCATAAACTTCTAACATAGCTGGATTGACGATTCCTAAATTCATTCCATGTTGAATGGCATGATATAAAAATGAAGCATTAATAGCCTCGCGAACTATGTCATTCCCTCTAAAGGAAAACGATACGTTGCTCACGCCTCCAGAAACATTGGCATAAGGTAGATTTTCTCTTATCCATTTAGTGGCTTTAAAAAAATCTAATGCATTTAATTTATGTTCTTCCATTCCTGTTGCTACTGGAAAAATATTGGGATCGAAAATGATGTCTTGAGGCGGAAAGTTGACAAGTTCAACCAATATATCATAAGAACGTTTACAGATTTCTATACGTCTATGCAAGGTATCTGCTTGACCATCTTCATCAAATGCCATGACTATCACAGCAGCTCCATAACGTTTTATCAATTTTGCTTGTCTGATAAATTCAGCTTCACCTCCTTTTAAACTGATAGAGTTAACAATACTCTTTCCTTGCACAACTTGAAGTCCAGCTTCAATAATCTCCCATTTAGAACTATCAATCATTATTGGAATTCGTGCAATATCAGGTTCAGAAGCAATGAGATTTAAAAAGGTCGTCATGGCATACTTTCCGTCAAGCATACCTTCGTCCATATTCACATCTAGAATTTGGGCACCTCCTTCTACTTGATGTCTTGCAACATCTAAAGCTTCTGTAAATTTTTCTTCTTTAATTAATCGCAGAAATTTTCTTGATCCAGTAACATTAGTGCGCTCACCAACGTTAATAAAATTACTTTCTGGAGTAATTACAAGTGGTTCCAGTCCTGATAAGGTTAAATATTTTCTTGATGCTTTATTCATTAAACCTCTATTGTAATTTTTCTTGGTTTATAATTTTGAGCTACTTCGGCAATTGCATTTATATGTGCTGGACTAGTACCACAACAACCACCAATAATATTGATGAGTCCATCTTGAAGGTAATCTTCAATAAATTGTTGCATCTGTTTTGGACTTTGATCATATTCGCCAAAGGCATTTGGTAAACCAGCATTTGGATGAGCAGATGTGTGAAAATCTGTCGCTTTGGCCAATCGTTGTAAATAAGGCTTTAGTTGTTCTGCTCCAAGAGCACAATTAAACCCAACACTCAATAAAGGAATATGCGAAATTGAAGCTAAAAAAGCTTCAACAGTTTGTCCAGACAAGGTTCTTCCAGAAGCATCTGTAATAGTTCCAGAAACCATAATTGGAATATCTATTTGTCGTTCTTCTTTAACTTCTTCAATAGCAAATAAAGCTGCTTTGGCGTTAAGGGTGTCAAAAATAGTTTCAACTAAAAGGACATCAACACCTCCATCAATCAAGGCTTCAACTTGTTCTTTGTACGCAATACGCAATTCATCAAAGGTAATGGCTCGATATTCAGGCTTATTCACATCAGGAGACAAACTCGCAGTTTTGTTTGTTGGTCCAATACTTCCTGCAACAAATCTTGGTTTTACTGGGTTTACCTTTGTGAACTCGTCAGCAACTTGTTTTGCAATTTTTGCAGATTCATAGTTAAGTTCGTACACCAAATTTTCCATGTTATAATCTGCCATAGCAATGGAAGTCCCTGAAAATGTATTGGTTTCAACAATATCTGCTCCAGCTTCAAAATATTTTCTATGAACCTCAGCAATAGCTTTAGGTTGAGTAATGGAAAGTAAGTCGTTATTACCTTTTAATGGTGAAGGGTACTCTTTAAAGCGTTCACCACGATAATCTTCCTCAGTAAATTTATAAGCTTGTAGCATAGTTCCCATAGCTCCATCAAGCACAAGGATTCGTTTTTGTATTTCTTGTTTTATATCACTCATAATTTCTAATTATTCTCGATAAAATTTTATTCCTTTCGTCATAAAATTACTAGAACTGACGTTCAACTATTAATTTAATCTATTAGACAATTTAATCACATCACTCAAAACACCTCTTGCAGTGACTTGCTTACCAGCTCCTGCACCTTGAATGACTAAAGGTTGTTTACCATAAGATTCAGCAAAAATTTCAAAAACAGAATCTGCTCCTTTTAGTTGACCTAAAGCCGAATTTTTTTCTTCTTGAATAAGTTTTACTTCTAATGTCTTTTTATTGACATCCAATTCGCCAACATATCTCAATACTTGATTTTTAGATAGCTTATTTTTCAACTCCTGTAATGGGACATCCAACTCTTTGCTTCTATGTTTAAATTGATTTAAGGTTGTTTTTCCATTGAGTTGTTTTGGCACTAAAGATTGAATAGCAATATCTTGAATTTCGGTTTTTATATTTAACTCTCTTGCTAAAATTAATAGTTTTCTTGCTACATCATTTCCTGAAAGATCTTCACGTGCATCAGGCTCTGTTAATCCTAATGCTGAAGCCTCATTTAATACTTTTGAAAAAGTGACTTCATTTTCTGAAAACTGATTGAAAATATAACTTAGAGAACCAGAGAATACGCCTCGAATTTTATCAATTTTTTCGCCAGAATTGTGTAAACTCTTAATCGTTTCAATGATTGGCAACCCAGCACCAACATTGGTTTCGTATAAAAATAACTTTTTGTGTTTTTTCAATGCTAGCCTTAAGGTTTTGTAAAACTCATAATGCAAAGTATTGGCTACTTTATTGGCAGAAACAATATGAAATCCGTTTTCTATTAATTTGATGTAATTTTGAGTAAAAGCAACACTTGCTGTAGCATCAATAGCAATTAAGTTTTCAAATTTATAGTGTTTTACAAATTGGATGATTTCTTCAATTTTATATGGTACAGAAAACATATCAAAATCTGTTTCCCAACCATTGGAAATTCCGTCTTTATCAAAAAATGCCAATTTAGAATTTGCTATGATTGGTATTCTTAACTTTAAGTTTTGCTCTTGTAACAGTCTTGATTTAGCATCATTAATCTGATTGATTAATGTGCTTCCAACTTGTCCAATTCCAAACAAGACTATATGTATGGTTTTACTGTTTGACATACTGTTTGTTTTTAAGTGAATGAACAGCTTTTAAAGCTTGCTGTAAATCATTTATTAAGTCGTTAGCATCTTCAATACCACAAGATAATCTGATTAAAGAATCTTTGATTCCAGATTGCAAACGTTTTTCACGAGGAATCGAAGCATGTGTCATTTGAGGTGGATGGCAAAGTAAACTTTTTACACCACCTAAGCTTTCGGCTAATTTGAAATACTCTGTGTTAGTCACAAATTGGTTGGCAGCTTCTTGTGTATCGTCTTTAAGTGTAAACGAGACAATTCCACCAAACAATCCGTTTTGCTGACGCTTTGCAATTTCATGATTCTTGTGCGTAACTAAGCCTGGAAAATAAACGTCTTGAACAGCTTCATGGTTATTTAAAAAAGCTGCTACAGCAAAAGCATTTTCGCATTGCTTTTTGTAACGAAGTTCTAACGTTTCAATACCACGAATGGTTAAAAAACAGTCCCAAGGACCAAGAATGCCTCCAGATGCATTTTGTATAAACTTTATTTTTTCTGAAAGTTCTTGAGTTTTTGTAACCACTAAACCAGCTACCAAATCTGAATGACCTCCAATATATTTTGTACCGCTGTGAATTACTATATCAGCACCTAGTGACAATGGTTGTTGTGCTATTGGGCTTGCAAACGTATTGTCTACAACCAAAAGCGCATTGACACTTTTAGTAATTTTTGATATCTCTTGTATATCTGATACTTTAAGCGTTGGATTGGTTGGAGATTCAATCCAAACGAGTTTTGTTTTACTACTAATTTTATCAGCCACATTTTCGGCATCTGTGGTATCTACATAATGCACTTTGACACCTAGCTTCTCATACACATGTGTGAATAGTCGATAGGCTCCTCCATAGATATCATCAACAGCAATGATTTCATCACCTGCCGATAATAATTTTAAAACCGAATCAATAGCAGCTAATCCTGTTGCAAAAGCAAAAGCTGCATGACCTCCTTCAAGATTTGCCACAACATCTTCTAGAACTTTACGTGTTGGATTGTTACTTCTTGCATAATCGTAGCCTTTGTTAACTCCAGGAGCTTCTTGAATAAATGTTGATGTTTGGTACACAGGTACCGAAATTGCTCCAGTGAGTGGATCACTTGGAATTGAATGAATAATTTTTGTTGCACTCATTTTTCTAATTTTTTTGAGTTAATAGATAAGTGCTATTTGCAAAGCGAAATTAATGGTGTAAAAAGTTTCTTTTTTTACTTATCCTTCGAGATAAAAATAAACCGTAGCTCTGCTATGCTTGATTTTTCTCTCTTCGCCTAATAAAAAAATATTTCTGTTTCCACTTCATCAATTCCACTCTGCAAACAGCACGATTAAACCAAAAGTCAAATGCGTCATTACTGACGTACCTCATAGAAAAATGTTATAAGAAAATTAGCAATTACAGATGAGTAATTACGTTTGAGTTATCTATCCAAATCTGTGATAAATGAATCACATTTTCAGGTAGAATTTAGCACCTTCTTTATTGCTAAAGGGTTGCTAAGGCTTCAAAGGGTCTATTCCCTCCACCTTTCTTGATAACATTTCAGTAAGTTTTTGAACTTTGTGAGCACAAATATTCAGAAAGAAAACATTAATAACCAAATTTTTTTCGGTAAAATTTAATTTAAATTGTTTTTGGCTTTAAATTTTTCTCTAATTATTAAATCTACCGATTTATTTTCTATTTTACTTTCAAGCCACGAAATAATATCTAAATATAAAAATGCTCGACTTTCATAGGGATGATCTTCATAGGTTTTTAGTTTTTTATGAAGTTTGATGAATTCACCTCGTAATTCATGTGGAAAGATATCACCTAATCCTTTCAAGAACTTTATCATTTCTTTTTGCACTTCATATAAATCTTCCATGTGAATTAAAAACTTATAGGTGCTTTTTATAAGTGTTTCCAAATTATAGTCCAAACCAGCTTCATAGTGAGCTACAAGATTTAAAACTCTTGAAAAGCATAATAAATCTTCACGCATTGAGAGTGATTTATTACTGATAATTTTATCTAAAAACTCTATGCATTTTTTATTCTCTCCAATACCAAAATACAAACTCGCAATTTTGTAGTAAAACACCATAATGTGGTGTTCATCAATTCTGCTTTTATGTTTTTTAATTCCAGCTAAAGCCTCATCTACTAAAGGCAAACCTTCCTTAAAAGTACCTTCCATAAAATGCAGATTGAATTTATTTGAGTAGACATACAAAAAGATTAAACTCTCAACATTATCATCTTTTGGAAACCATTTTTCGTTGGTTATACTTTCTAATGAATTTAATGCTCCTTTAAATTTTTCATAATTTCTAATAAAAAATAAAGCTTCGAGTAGATATTGGTTACCCCTTAAAAAAAACACAGGATTGAGCTTCATCATTTCAATATTCTCATAAAACAGGTTCACCCATTTTTTTGAATATTTATAACAAGACAAAAAATCTTGCACTAAAAAACTATACCACAAATAGGATTGATATAACCATAGTTTTTCTCTAAAACCGAGATCTTTAATATCGTATTTTGGCAATCTTGCATTAAAATATTTTGTAACTCGCTTATACTCTTTGTCATTTTTTACGTAACCTGTTTTTAAAAACAAACCATAAAGCTGTAAGGACAAGTTAGAGAGCTTGCTGGCTAAGATGTTTTGTGTGTTCAGTTCTTTAGCCTGGATGGTAAGTTCATCGGCTCTATTGCTAATACTCCTTGTGATGTATTGAGATTCAATAATTTTTTCAAGCTCTAAAATTTCGTACGCAATGTTTTTTTCTTCATAATTAAGGGCTAATGTTTTTGCTTTATCAAGAATTTTTAAACTCTGTTTATAAAGTCCTTTATGGTACAATATTGTTGCAAAATCCAACTGTTCACGAATTTGAACTCTTATATTTTGATGCAATGGATTGAGCCTTAAGCTTATTAAAATTTGCTTGTATAGATGTGCCTTTAAGTTTGATAATTGTTGTTTTTTTACAATGCCTTTTTTCAAAATGACTTGCTCATCATATTCGTCCATTTTGTCCAAAAGATTAAACAATAGCAAGAATTTTGAATCTTCATTAACACCTAAACGACCAACATAGAGTTTAAACTGTCGCTTCTCTGATTTAGACAGTGATTTTACTAGCACAAATAAGTTATCCTTCTGCTCTTTAGTCATAGTTTGTTTTAAACACTTAAAAAACTGTTAATCAGTATTTTATTTTAGTAGAATATTGCTTTGGCATCGTAATTAATTATGATACAATGTGCTCATTCAACAATCCAAAATATAAATTCGTATAACAATACGGAAATATATTTTAAGAAATGTCGAATTCTCAAGTACAAATTTTTGATACAACCCTCAGAGATGGTGAACAAGTTCCTGGTTGCAAGCTAAATACCAAACAAAAATTGGTTATTGCCGAACAGCTAGATGCATTAGGTGTTGATATTATTGAAGCTGGTTTTCCAGTATCTAGTCCTGGCGATTTTAAATCGGTTGAAGAAATTGCAAAAATTATAAAAAATGCAACAGTTTGTGGATTAACACGCTCTGTTGAGAATGATATAAAAGTAGCTGCTGAAGCTTTAAAACAGGCTAAAAAACCTAGAATTCATACTGGAATTGGCACTTCAGATTCCCATATTATCCACAAATTTAAAAGCAATAGAAAGGATATTATTGAACGTGCATATGCAGCTGTAAAATATGCAAAATCTTTTGTTGAAGATGTTGAGTTTTACGCTGAAGATGCTGGACGAACTGATAACGATTATTTAGCTCGCGTTTGTGAAGCAGCTATTAAAGCTGGAGCAACTGTTCTTAATATTCCAGACACAACTGGTTACTGTTTACCTCACGAGTATGGAGCAAAAATAAAGTACCTAAAGGAAAATGTAAAAGGAATTGAAAAAGCAATTTTGTCTTGCCATTGCCACAACGATCTAGGTTTAGCTACAGCCAACTCTATTGAAGGTGTTATAAATGGTGCTCGTCAAATTGAATGTACCATAAATGGTATTGGAGAACGTGCTGGAAATACAGCTTTAGAAGAGGTTGTAATGATTTTAAAGCAACATCCTTACCTAAATTTAGAAACCAATATACAAACCCAAATGCTTTATGGTGTAAGTCAGTTAGTTTCTGATAGCATGGGAATTTACACACAACCAAACAAAGCTATTGTTGGAGCTAATGCTTTTGCTCATAGCTCAGGCATACATCAAGATGGTGTGATAAAAAATCGTGAAACCTATGAAATCATTGACCCAAAAGAAGTTGGTGTTACAGAATCTGCTATTGTACTGACTGCAAGAAGTGGTCGTGCTGCTTTGGCGTATAGAGCTAAAAATGTTGGTTACGAATTAACCAAACTTCAATTAGATGAAGTGTATGCTAATTTCTTAACCTTTGCTGATAATAAGAAAGAAATTAACGATGATGATATTCATCAAATTGTAGAAACTAGTAAAGTCTATCAACAAATAATTTCAGCTTAAATAAAAAAGATAACCGCTTTGACGGAAAATAAATATGGGAAAAACATTATTTGATAAAGTTTGGGATGCTCATGTGGTTGATTCAATACAAAATGGACCTCAAATTTTATACATAGATAAACATTTAATACACGAAGTTACAAGTCCGCAAGCGTTTAACGAATTAGAGGCTCGCGGAATTCCTATTTTTAGACCAAATCAAATTGTAGCTACTGCAGATCATAACACGCCAACCTTAAATCAGGATTTACCAATTAAGGATGAGTTATCCAGGAAGCAATTAGAGCAACTTTCGGAAAACTGCAAAAAAAACGGAATCACACTTTACCAACTTGGTCACAAATACAATGGTATTGTACACGTAATGGCTCCAGAGTTAGGCATTACACAACCAGGAATGACAATGGTTTGTGGTGATAGTCATACCTCAACACATGGTGCTTTCGGAACCATTGCATTTGGCATAGGCACAAGTCAAGTAGCACAAGTATTTGCAAGTCAATGTTTATTGCTTACAAAACCGAAAAGCTTAAGAGTTACGATTAATGGCAAGTTAAAGAATGGCGTCTTACCTAAAGACGTCATTCTTTATATCATTTCAAAATTAGGCACAAACTCTGGTACAGGTTATTTCTGCGAATATGCAGGAGATGTGTTTGAGAATATGAGTATGGAAGGTAGAATGACTGTTTGTAATATGAGCATTGAAATGGGAGCTCGTGGTGGAATGATTGCTCCAGACGAAACTACTTTTGAATATGTAAAAGGAAGAGAATTTGCACCTAAGGGAGAAGAATTTGATAAAAAAGTGGCCTACTGGCAAACCCTTCCAACTGATGCTGATGCTGTTTTTGACAAGGAATACTACTTCGATGCAGAAGATATTGAGCCCATGGTAACCTATGGAACCAATCCTGGAATGGGAATTAAAATCTCTGAAACTATTCCAGTTGATGATAATGCTTCCTTTAAAAAATCGTTGGAATACATGAATTTTGAAGTAGGCGAATCACTTATAAATAAGCCTATAAATTTTGTGTTTATTGGTAGCTGTACCAACTCCAGAATTGAAGATTTTAGAGTGGCTGCTAACTTCATCAAAGGAAAACAAAAAGCTGATAACGTAACCGCTTGGTTAGTTCCGGGAAGCAAACAAGTTGAAGCTCAAATTATAGAAGAAGGCTTAAAAGATATTTTTGAAGATGCTGGGTTTGAGTTGCGACAACCAGGTTGTTCGGCTTGTTTAGCCATGAACGATGATAAAATTCCGCAAGGAGAATATTGTGTGTCAACATCCAATAGAAACTTTGAAGGTCGCCAAGGACAAGGTTCAAGAACCATTTTAGCAAGTCCTTTAGTTGCAGCCGCAACTGCAGTTGCAGGAAAAATTGTAGACGTAACCAAAGAAATACAAACTTTAGAAACAGTGTCATACTGAGCGCACGCGTGTTGCTGAAGCTTTAGCGTAAGAACAGTCGAAGTGTGACATATAAATAAAAAATAAACATTAATAAAAAAGATTCCTGCCTTCGCAGGAAGTACCATGGAAAAATTCACAACTTTAACATCAAGAGCTATTCCGTTAGCTATTGAAAATGTAGATACAGACCAAATCATTCCTGCTCGCTTTTTAAAAGCAACAGATAAACAAGGATTTGGAGATAATGTATTTAGAGATTGGCGATTTCACAAAAATGGAGATATCAATACTGATTTTAGTCTTAACAATCCAAAATATTCTGGAAGCATTTTAGTTGCTGGAGATAATTTTGGCTGTGGCTCTAGTCGTGAACATGCAGCTTGGGCTTTGGTAGGTTATGGTTTTAAAGTGATTGTTTCAAGTTTCTTTGCTGATATTTTTAAAGGCAATGCTTTAAATAATGGTTTGTTACCTGTTCAGGTTTCGGAAGATTTTTTAAAAGTTTTATTAGAAACTATTGAATCAAACCCAAAAACACAAATTGTGGTCGATTTGGAAGCACAGACTATTTCTGTTTCAGGTTCTGACATATCAGAATCGTTTGAGATAGATGCCTACAAAAAAACTTGCATGATAAATGGTTATGATGATATAGACTATTTATTGAGTAAAAAAGAATTAATAGAAGTATTTGAAGCGTCGCGTTAGTGATTGTAGTGACATCCTTTTTGTTGTCAGTTCGAGTTTGCAAAGCAAGTATCGAGAACACGACAAAAAGATATAACGAAAAGCGCGACCTGAAGTGCAAACGAAAGGTAACGCCAAAAAAAAAGAACAAAACATTAAATTATAGAAAGTAGGATGAGATTTCTGCTTTCGCAGGAAATAATATGAAACTGAATATTGCTGTTTTACCAGGTGATGGTATTGGTCCAGAAGTTACAGAACAAGCTGTAAAAGCTTTGAAAGCTATTGCTCTGGAGTTTGACCACAACTTTACGTTTACCTATGCTCCTGTTGGTGCTATTGCTATTGACGAAACTGGAAGTCCATTGCCAGAAAAAACATTAAAAGTTTGCAAAACTAATGATGCTATTTTGTTTGGCGCCATTGGCGACCCAAAGTATGACAATGATCCTTCAGCAAAAGTGCGTCCAGAACAAGGATTATTGCAATTACGAAAATCCTTAGGTTTGTTTGCCAATATTCGTCCTGTTAAGGCTTACGATTCGTTAATTGAAAAATCACCTTTAAAGCGAAACATCATTAAAGGTACTGATATTAGTATTTACAGAGAATTAACTGGAGGTATTTATTTTGGTGAAAAACAATTAAGCGAAGATGGTAATAAAGCATCTGATTTGTGTGAATATTCTCGTGAAGAAATTGAACGAATTTCTCACTTAGCCTTTAAAGCAGCTCAAAGCAGAAAACATAAAGTTACTTTGGTTGATAAAGCCAATGTATTGGAAAGTTCTCGCTTATGGCGAAAAGTTGTAAAAGAGGTTGCCGCAAACTACGCTGATGTTAAACTAGACTTTTTGTTTGTGGACAATGCTGCCATGCAAATGATACTGAACCCAAAACAGTTTGATGTCATTTTAACTGAAAATATGTTTGGTGATATTATTAGTGACGAAGCCAGCGTTATTGGAGGCTCTATTGGTTTATTGGCTTCAGCGTCTGTTGGTGAAAAGCATGCTATGTTTGAGCCTATTCATGGTTCGTACCCTCAAGCTAAAGGCAAAGGCATTGCTAACCCAATTGCATCTATCTTATCTGCTGCTATGTTACTTGAGCATTTTAACTTGCACGATGAAGCCTTAATGCTTAAAAATGCAGTTGAAAAATCTTTGAAGCTACACATTACTACTCCAGATATTAACCCAAAACACGATAATGTGACCACTACAAAAGTTGGTGATTTTATTGAAGATTATATAAGCAACCCAAATGACACCAACCTTAACTTTAAAAACATACATTTAGGACAGTCTACAATCATTTAAAAGTAAGTTGATGGTTAATTGAAATTAAAATTTGTAGATTTAGTAAACGCACTCTTAGGAGTGCGTTTTTTTATGTAGATTTTAGGATTTCGTTTAACGTTGTTGTATAAGATTAGTTGCGTGTTTTAAGCATTAAAGCTAGCAAATAAATCACAGATAGAAAGTCCGCGAGGACTTTCGTAAGTAAGCTTGGACTAGCAATTAATTTTATACGGTGTTGTACACCGTTTTTATCTTCCGTGATATTCCATATTCGGCAATTTTCCATCGTTTTTTAAGTACTTGTCAAACCATTTTAGAACTTGTTCATTGACTTCGTCTTTGTGTTCAGAAATTCCGTGGTCGCCACCTTCAAACATTATAAGTCTATATGGAATTCTATTCTTTTCAAATTCCAATGCAAGGTTTAGACTTTGCTCAGGTTTTACTCTCCAATCAGAATTTCCGTGAAGCATAAGTATAGGAACATTTTTTGGAAATTTATTAGCCCATTTTATTGCAGACCTTTTTTCTAATTCAGAATCTTTATTGTCTGCATAATTCGGGATTAATTCTGATAGAACTCCTGTTTCCATTTCAGGTCGGTCTTTTATAGAACTAAAATTATCTGAAACAGCTCCTCCAACTACAGCTACTTTTATCTTGTCAGATTTAGTTAATGCAATGTATGTCATCATTCCGCCACGACTCCAACCATACATTCCAATTCTATTTGTGTCAGCTACTTCTATTTCTTTTAGAACTTCTGGTAGAATAGTGATGTCATTAACGTCTTTTCCTCCAAATTCTTCTTGTCCTTCGCTTCCACCATTTCCTCGATATTGACTTGCAATCACAACATATCCTTCTTTTGCAATTTGACCAAGCGTAATTGCTCCGTGAGCAATTTTGAGTGAACCAAAATCTCTATTTCCTCCTCGATTGTATATCACACAAGGATATTTTCCTTTTTTCTTCGGCTTAACCATAAGTCCATTTATTTTCAAACCATCGCTTAAATAGGTAATTCCATAAATTTCAATACTATCTAAATATTTAAAATTTTCTTTCCATACTGTTTGTCCATTTACGTCTTCAGTTAATCTTGGGTAAATTGGTGTTTCGGATAAATCAGCAATTAATTTTTCACGAAGAAGAAGTTTAGTTTCTTGAGCTTCACAGTTCGTAAATATTAATAAAAATGCGACTATTGCAATGTATCTCATAGGTTTTCTTAAATGGTGTACAATGTTAAGATAAATTCAGTTTTAATTGAAGTTTATCGACAGTTAAACGAAGTTCGACTTTTTTTATGACAAAGTCAAGTAGCTCAAATAAACTAGCTATACCAAAAACTGAAACAAATCTGGTTTATCATTTAAATAATCGCCATAAAAATTATGGAGTTTCATTTTGGTAATTAAAGGTTGTAAATCGTTTGGAGATTTTAATTCCAAACCAACTACAGCAGCACCATTGTCGCGATTGGTTTTTTTGGTGTACTCAAAATGTGTGATATCGTCAGTTGGCCCTAAAATATCTACCACAAATTCTCTTAATGCTCCAGCACGTTGTGGGAATTTAATAATGAAATAATGCTTTAAGTTAGCATGTAATAATGCACGTTCTTTAATTTCGGCTGTTCTGGTAATATCATTATTGCTGCCACTTACAACACAAACCACATTTTTACCTTTTATAGCATCAGCATATGCATCAAGTGCTGAAATACTCAGTGCTCCAGCTGGTTCTACCACAATAGCATCTTTGTTATAAAGGTCTAAAATAGTCTGACAAATCTTACCTTCAGGAACAGTAATTACAGCATCTAAATGTTGCTTGCAAATATTAAATGTTTTGTCTCCTACTTTTTTAACTGCTGCTCCATCAACAAAGTTTTCAATGTTTTTTAGCTCTACCACATTGCCTTTATTTATGGATACAGACATAGATGGCGCTCCTTCAGGCTCTACACCAATTATTTTTGTAGTTGGTGAAAGCTGCTTTACAACCGAAGATAAACCTGCTGCTAAACCTCCACCACCAATTGGTATAAAAACATAATCGATAGGTTGTTCTGTTTGTTTTAATATCTCGAGTCCAACTGTGGCTTGACCTTCGATCACTTTCTCATCATTAAATGGATGAATAAAGGTTTTGTTTAACTGCTCACATTCTAAAATTGCTGCTTCATAAGCATCGTCAAAAGTGTCGCCAACCAAAATGACTTCAATGAAATTTTCACCAAACATTTTGACCTGCTCAATTTTTTGACTAGGAGTTGGTGAAGGCATATAAATAGTGCCTTTTATTTTTAACAATTTGCAGGACAAAGCAACACCTTGCGCATGATTTCCTGCGCTTGCACATACAATACCATTTTCAATTTCAGCATCAGTTAAAGAGGATATTTTATTGAAAGCGCCTCGTATTTTGTATGAACGCACTTGTTGTAAATCTTCTCTTTTAAAAAGAATATTGCATTGAAATTGATTGGAGTAGCGTTCATTTTTGGATAAAGGCGTTTGTAAAACCACTTCTTTTAATTTTTCTGAAGCAATTTCAACATCTTTTAATAACGGTAAGTATGTTGTTGTAGTTTGCATATTTATACACTTTTTGTCATTCCCATGAAAATGGGAATCCATGCTTAATTAGAATAATGGATTCAAAATAACACTTCGACTGCGCTCAGTGTGACACTTTGGAATGACAATCTTTTTACTTTACTAATTAGTTCATTGCAAATTCAGAATCGGTTTTCACAGTTTCTGTTTTAATAATTTTCATGTCTTTCATGGCTTGACGTAACACCTTTCCAGTAGCTTCAATTGGATGATTTCTTATCGCGCTATTCACCTTAATTAACTCAATATTATCAACAGCATTAGATTTAGAAAATGATTTACCTATGATATCAGTTTTTACTGTTTTCATAAAATCTTCCAACAACGGTTTACAAGCATGGTCAAACAAATAGCAACCATATTCTGCAGTGTCGGAAATGATTCTATTCATTTCAAACAATTTCTTTCTTGCTACAGTATTTGCTATTAATGGCAATTCGTGTAGTGACTCATAATAGGCTGACTCTTCAATGATTCCTGAAGCTACCATCGTTTCAAAAGCTAATTCAACTCCTGCTCTAACAAAAGCCACCATAAGTGTACCATGATCAAAATATTCTTGCTCAGAAATATGTTGTGATGTCGCACTAGTTTTTTCAAAAGCGGTTTCGCCTGTTGCAGCTCGCCATTTTAATAAGTTAACATCGTCATTTGCCCAATCTTCCATCATGGTTTTTGAAAAATGTCCAGACATAATATCGTCCATATGTTTTACAAACAATGGTTTCATGATGGTTTTAAGTTCTTCTGACAATTCAAAAGCCTTAATTTTTGCTGGATTAGATAATCTGTCCATCATGTTGGTAATTCCACCATGTTTTAATGCTTCAGTAATAGTTTCCCAACCATATTGAATGAGTTTTGCTGCATAATTTGCATCAATACCTTCTTCAACCATTTTATCAAAAGACAAAATAGAGGCTGTTTGCAGCAAACCACATAAAATGGTTTGCTCTCCCATTAGGTCACTTTTTACTTCAGCTACAAACGACGATTCCAAAACACCTGCTTTATGTCCTCCAGTTGCTGCAGCATAGGCTTTAGCTTGAGCCCAACCTTTTTCTTCTGGATCATTTTCAGGATGCACAGCTGTAAGTGTTGGCACACCAAAACCACGTAAATATTCTTCTCTAACTTCGGTTCCTGGACATTTTGGAGCAACCATAATAACGGTTAAGTCTTTACGAATTTGTTTGCCTTCTTCTACAATATTAAAGCCATGAGAGTAAGATAAGGTTGCGCCTTTTTTCATCATTGGCATAACAGTATCTACTACATCTGAGTGTTGTTTATCTGGTGTAAGATTTAGCACTAAATCAGCTGTTGGAATAAGTTCTTCATAAGTGCCAACATTAAATCCATTACTTGTTGCATTTTTATAGGATTGTCGCTGCTCTGCAATAGCTTGCTCACGCAAAGCATACGAAATATCTAAACCAGAATCTCTCATATTTAATCCTTGATTTAAACCTTGTGCACCACAACCTACAATGACTATTTTCTTTCCTGATAATGCTGAAACACCATCCTCAAATTCGGAAGGTTCCATAAATCTGCACTTTGATAATTGTTCTAATTTTTGACTTAACGATAATGTGTTAAAATAATTTGCCATTTTTTTCTATTTTGTTTTCGCTACTTCTCTTATACACTTCGACAAGCTCAGTGTGACATATTCTAAGCAACGGTTTAATTTTAATTTTTAATTATTGAATGCGGCTAGCATTTCTGTTATTTTCATTTCATCTTTTGTAACTGCTATGCGTCCAGAACGCACAAATTGCATAATACCGAATACACTTAGCTCCCTGTATAAAAGCTCGATTTCGTTCTTTCTTCCTGATTTCTCTAAGACAAAAAACTGCTTGTTTACTGTAACTATTCGTGCATTACTTTCTTTAATAATGTTCTGAATTTGTCGTTCTTCAAATAGTAAGTCCGATTTGATTTTAAACAAACACGACTCCTGATAAATAGTTTCATCTTCAGTATGATAGTACGCTTTTATAACCTCGACTTGCTTTTCAATTTGACCAATGATTTTCTTGATTTGATCTTCGGTAACACAAACAAGAATTGTGAATCGTGAAACACCTTCAATTTCTGAAGTCGAGGTGTTAATGCTTTCAATATTAATATGTCTGCGTTGAAAAATTGCTGAAATTCGATTCAACAATCCTATGTTGTTTTCAGTATAAACCGAAACAGTAAATTGTTTAATTTCTTGGTTCATTATCTTATTTTCAATCATTATTATTAGTCACTTCGAGTGATTTTATCGAGGAATGAGATAAAATTGTATCGAGAAGTACTACAAATTGTTCTCGATACAAATTTCAAAATAAGCCAGCTTATTTGAAATTTACTCGAACTGACACTTACTCTAATCTTATATCTGAAACACTCGCTCCTGATGGTATCATTGGAAATACATTGTCTTCTTTTTCCACACAAACCTCTAAGAAATAAGCCTCTTTACTTTGCATCATTTCTTCGATTGCTGAAGCCAGCTCTTCACGTTTTACCACGCGTTTAGCATTAACATAATAGCCTTTTGCAATCGCTACAAAATCAGGGTTTGATAATTCGGTAGATGCATAGCGTTTATCAAAAAATAATTGCTGCCACTGACGAACCATACCTAAAAAGTCATTGTTTAAAACCACAATTTTTACTGGCACTTTGGTTTGAAAAATGGTTCCTAATTCTTGAATGGTCATTTGGTAACCACCATCTCCAATAATGGCTACAACATTACGTTCAGGAGCAGCCATTTTTGCTCCAATTGCAGCTGGCAAAGCAAATCCCATAGTACCTAATCCACCAGAAGTGATATTACTTTTACTCACATTAAACTCTGCATAACGACAAGCAATCATTTGATGTTGTCCAACATCTGAGACTATAGCAGCTTCACCATTACTTTGCTTATTAATTTCATTAAGCACTTCTCCCATTGTTAAGCCTTCTTTTGTTGGATGTAAGTCGTTTTTAATGACTTTTTCAAATTCAACAGCATATAAATCTTTAAATCTTTGAAGCCAATCTGAATGGGAATTTGCATTAAGTAAAGGCAAAAGTTTAGTTAAGCTCTCTTTCGAGTCTGCTAAAACTGCAACATCAGTTTTTACATTTTTATCAACTTCGGCTGGGTCAATTTCAAAATGAATCACTTTAGCTTGTTTTGCGTAAGTAGCTAAATTTCCAGTAACACGATCATCAAAACGCATTCCTATAGCAATTAACACATCGCATTCGTTAGTCAATATATTAGGCGCATAATTGCCATGCATACCAACCATCCCAATATTTAATGGATGAGAAGTCGGAATGGCAGAAGCTCCCATGATAGTCCAAGCAGAAGGAATTCCAGCTTTTTCAATTACTGCTTTAAGTTCTGCTTCAGCTTTACCTAAAATAACACCTTGTCCCCAAACAATCATTGGTTTTTTTGCATTATTGATTAGGTCTGCGGCTTCTTTTAACTTTAATTCATCAACTTTTGGAACAGGATTATAGCTCCTAATACCTTCACATTTTTTGTATTGAAAATCAAATTCTTCAAACTGTGCATCTTTTGTTATATCTATTAAAACTGGTCCAGGACGACCACTTCTTGCAATGTAAAATGCTTTGGCAATAACCTCAGGGATTTCTGAAGCTTTAGTAATTTGATGATTCCACTTAGTAATTGGAGTAGAAATCCCTACAATATCAGTTTCCTGAAAAGCATCACTTCCTAATAGGTGAGAAGCCACCTGCCCTGTAATACAAACAATTGGAGTAGAATCTATCTGAGCATCAGCAATTCCTGTAATTAAATTTGTAGCTCCTGGACCAGAAGTGGCTATTGCAACTCCAACTTTTCCAGAAATACGAGCATACCCTTGAGCAGCATGTGTAGCCCCTTGTTCATGTCTTGTTAATACATGATGAATTTCTTCATGATATTTATAAAGCTCATCATAAACTGGCATTATAGCACCACCTGGATAGCCATAAAGGACATCGACACCTTCTGCCAATAAACATCTTACTACAGCTTCGCTACCTGAAATACGTACTTTTGGTTGCTCTAAATATTGTTTTTGCTTCACAGTTATTGTTTCTTTCATAATTTTTCTTCCCACGAAAGTGGGAATCTCATCTTTAAAATCTAAGCAACACTAAGGCATTGCAGATATGTTATTCAATACTATAATTCTTCTTTCTAATTTTTTCATCAGACAACTTAATGCATTTCGACTTAAAGATTCCTACCTAGGCAGGAATTTGCTAAAATTCATCAGTTACACATCCTTTGGATGCTGATGAAACCGTTCTTGCATATTTATAAAGTACACCTCTTTCTACTTTAAGTTTTGGTGCTTTCCACTCTTGTTTTCTTTGTTGTAATTCTTTTTCGGAAACTTCTAATGTAATGGTATTGGTTTCGGCATCAATAGTTATGATATCTCCATCTTTAACTAAAGCTATGGTTCCTCCTTCTTGTGCTTCAGGTGTGATGTGCCCTACCACGAAACCATGAGTTCCTCCTGAGAAGCGTCCATCTGTAATTAAAGCCACGTCCTTACCTAATCCTGCTCCCATTATTGCAGCTGTTGGCTTTAACATTTCTGGCATTCCTGGACCACCTTTTGGGCCTTCATAACGAATAACAACAACGTCTCCTTTTTGTACTTTCCCATCTCGAATGCCATCATTTGCTTGGTATTCTCCTTCAAATACTTTTGCTGTTCCTCTATATTTTAAACCTTCTTTTCCTGTTATTTTTGCCACACTACCTTCTGGTGCTAAATTGCCATAAAGCATTCTAAGATGTCCTGAAATTTTTATAGGATTCTCGATAGGTTTAATTACATCTTGGCCTTCTGTCAAATCATTAACATCCAACAAATTCTCAGCTAATGTTTTTCCAGTTACAGTTAAGCAATCGCCATGCAACATTCCTTTTTTAAGTAAATATTTCATAACTGCTGGAATACCTCCAACTTCATGAACATCTTCCATTAAATATTTTCCGCTTGGTTTTAAATCAGCAAGAAAAGGAGTGTTATCGCTTATGTTTTGAAAATCTTCTAAAGTGAAGTCAATTTTTGCAGCACGCGCAATAGCTAAAAAGTGCAGCACTGCATTGGTTGAACCTCCTAAAATTGTGACCAATCTTATGGCATTTTCAAGTGATTTTCTAGTAATAATATCAGAAGGTTTAATGTCTTTTTCTAACAATAAGCGCATGGCTTCGCCAGCTTTAATTGCTTCTTGTTTTTTAGCTTCACCTCTTGCTGGGTTTGATGAATTGAAGGGCAAAGTCATTCCTAAAGCCTCAATAGCTGAAGCCATTGTATTAGCAGTATACATACCACCACAAGCTCCAGCTCCTGGAATTGCTTTTTTTACAATACACTCAAATTCTTCCTGCTCCATCGTTCCAGCAACTTTGCTTCCCCAAGCTTCAAAAGCTGAAACCACATCTAGTTTTTTACCATTATGGCAACCTGAATCTATTGTTCCTCCATATACTAAAATTGATGGTCTGTTTAACCGAATCATAGCCATTAAGGCTCCAGGCATATTTTTATCGCATCCAACAACAGTTACTAAACCATCGTAACTCATAGCTTGTACAACTGTTTCCATAGAGTCAGCAATAACATCTCTAGATGGTAATGAATAACGCATTCCTGGCGTTCCCATTGAAATACCGTCACTTACACCAATAGTATTAAAAATTAATCCTACTACATCTTCATTTAAAGTACCCTCTTTAACCAATTTCGCCAAGTCATTCAAATGCATGTTACAAGGATTACCTTCATAACCTGTACTTGCAATTCCAACTATTGGTTTCTCAAAATCTTCTCTTGTTAATCCAATACCATGTAACATTGCCTGAGCTGCTGGTTGTGTTGGGTCTTGGGTAACTGTTTTACTATATTTATTTAAATTTTTCATTCTTTATTTATTCTACTAAGCAAAGCTTAGAACTATCGAAATTATAAGATTACATATTCTATTAATATTTATTAGTTGCTATTCATTTAAACTCATTAATACCATCACTTATGTATCATTCTGTTTATCAGATGTTTATAATTTTGATTATATGATGTTCAAAACTTTAAATAAACGCATAAAAAAAGCCTTCCGACTAAGGAAGGCTTATAAATTGTTATTTTAATTTTATCATACCATTCCTTAGCGCTGTGAAATAATCACGACGATAATAATAGAAATGATATTTAATATGTGTCTTTGCATTTGTTCTTTCAAATATTATGAAATTATTTTTAATAACCAAATTAACTGTTAATAGAAAAATATTCATTATATATTTCCTTCAAGACGATTACATAGATTTTTTTTCGGTTTAATATCGAATTATACTTAAATGATTTTTTAGTTTATTAGTATTATCTAAATTTGCCTACGAATTATAAGAGGAAAATTTTGATCTGATTGCAACCTCATTAAAAAATGCTAAAGCAGTAATAAACCTACTCCTCTAGCAACCAAACAATCACATTTTTCCTTATTTTTATTTTAATAACAAAATAAAGTTTTATGCCATATTTATTTACCTCAGAAAGTGTTTCTGAAGGACATCCAGACAAAGTTGCAGACCAAATTAGTGATGCCTTAATTGATCATTTTTTAGCTTTTGATAAAGACTCTAAAGTAGCCTGCGAAACCTTAGTTACTACAGGACAAGTTGTATTGGCTGGTGAAGTAAAATCTAACACCTATTTAGATGTTCAAAAAATAGCAAGAGAAACCATAAACAAAATAGGCTATACCAAAAGTGAATATATGTTTGATGGTAATTCCTGTGGTGTGTTTTCGGCTATTCATGAACAGTCTGACGACATAAATCGCGGTGTTGACAGAGCAAATAAAGATGAACAAGGTGCTGGAGATCAAGGTATGATGTTTGGCTACGCTACTCGTGAAACCGAAAACTATATGCCATTGGCTTTAGATTTAGCACACAGAATCTTAAAAGAACTTGCAGAGTTACGCCGTGAAAACAAAGAAATAACCTATTTACGTCCAGACTCTAAAAGTCAGGTAACTATTGAGTATAGTGACGATAATATACCTCAGCGTATTGATGCCATCGTTGTATCGACACAGCATGACGATTTTGATACTGACGAGGTAATGCTTGCTAAAATTAGAAAAGATATCGTTGAGATTTTAATACCACGCGTTGTTGCTAAATTACCTGAACATATTCAAGCCTTATTTACAGATAGCATTAAATATCACATTAATCCAACAGGTAAGTTTGTAATAGGTGGACCTCATGGAGACACAGGATTAACTGGTCGCAAAATTATTGTAGATACTTATGGTGGAAAAGGCGCTCATGGTGGAGGTGCTTTCTCTGGAAAAGATCCAAGTAAGGTAGACCGAAGCGCTGCCTATGCCACAAGACATATTGCTAAAAATCTTGTTGCTGCTGGAGTTTGTGACGAAGTTTTAGTACAAGTAAGTTATGCTATTGGTGTTGTTGAACCTATAGGAATTTTTATAGACACTTATGGCACTTGTAGTTTCAATATGACAGATGGAGAAATTGCACAAAAAGTCTCTAAGATTTTTGATATGCGACCAGCTGCAATTGAAGAGCGTTTAAAACTACGTAACCCAATGTATAGCGAAACTGCTGCTTATGGACACATGGGAAGACCACATAAAATTGTCACCAAAACGTTTGACCAACCTAATGGTGAACCTATTACTCTGGATGTAGAGTTGTTTACTTGGGAAAAATTGGATTATGTAGATAAGGTTAAAACTGAGTTTGGGCTTTAAAGATTTCATCATACTAAACTTTTTAAAATTTTATTAAAACCCTTAGCAAATGGCTATAGACAAGTTTAAGCTAACAATTCACATGGTATCGAGTCTTGATGGCATGATAGCCAAAAAAGATAACAGTATCTCATGGTTTGATTCATCAAGTCAGTATGACAAAGGAGTTATTGGCGAAAACCCAGAAGAATTTTTAAAAACCATAGATTGCTATGTAATGGGCTCTAAGACCTACGAACTTGCTCTAAAACTTTCAAAAGATTATGGCTGGGCTTATGGCGATAAACCTACAATTGTTTTAACAGATCGTAAATTTAAAACCGACAAAAAAAACATCGAATTTTATTCAGGAAACTTAACGAAATTTGTTGACGAACATCTTAAGCAAAAATACGAAAACGTATGGGTTGTAGGTGGTTCTAAAGTAACAAAGAATTTTATTCGTCTTAAATTAGCTGATGAAATTAGAATAAGTATCTTACCTATTATTCTTGGAGATGGTTTACATTTTTTTGACCAAATAGGGAAAGAACAAGCATTGGAACTAAAAGACACTAAGGCATATAAAAATGGGATGGTCGAATTATGTTACAAGTTAAAAAAGTGATCTGAACAATGTTTTTTATACTGTCAAGAAAAATTTATAAGAATCAACTATCAAACAAACCAATAAAAAAGCCTTCTTAATTAAGAAGGCTTTTACTTTTTCATATAATAACTACACTACTAATCATTGTCTAAGCCACCTTTACGGTTTGGCGAGCGTTGCGTTGGCCATTCCATTTGATTACCTGTACGTCTGCTTGTTGGTAATACAATTTTTTCTCTTGATGTTTTTTCTGGGTCTTCACTTGCCTTATATACCAAAATAGCTGTTAAAATGGCATTGTTTCTAACATCGTCAAACACAATTTTATCGTAAGTATCTCTATTGGTATGCCAAGTATAATTCCAATATGACCAGTTTAAAGCACTTAAATTAAATCCTGGAGCTCCAGCAGCTAAAAATGAAGCATGGTCTGTACCACCACTAGAAGGCGAACCTGGAAATTCTGTTTCGATGTGCTTGGTTATGTCTTCTGGAACAGCTTCTAACCAACGTGTTATATATTGATAAGAATGTAAAAAACCAGAACCTGAAATACTCACTACACGTCCTGTACCATTATCTTGATTAAATAAAGCTTGTAAATTATTTACAATCTCTGGATGATCCTCAACAAAAGCACGAGAACCATTTAGACCTTGCTCCTCGCTTCCCCAATGACCAACAATAATAGTTCGCTTTGGGTTAGGATAAAATTTCTTCAATAAACGCATCGCTTCCATCATAACTAAAGTTCCTGTTCCGTTGTCAGTAGCTCCTTGTCCACCATCCCAAGAATCAAAATGAGCAGAAAGAATAACATACTCATTTGGTTTTTCAGAACCTTTTATAGTTCCTATGGTATTAAATGTTGGCACAGCACCTAACTCTTTAGATTCTGCAACAACTTTAATTACAGGTTTATTACCATACTCAGCCAAACGATAAAGCATAGCATAATCTTCTAATTCGATATCAATGGTCGGAATGGTTTTAACTCTTGAGCTGAATATTTTATTTACTCCAAAGCCATTAGACCAATTACTTGCAATAAGTCCAACAGCTCCAGCTTCTTCTAAAGCACCACCAATAGTACGTGAGTTGTAACCTGACCTTGCAATGTTTTCTCTCCATTCTTTATTTTGGGCATCACGATTTTCTTTCATTTTTGCAAAAGATTCTTCAGTAGCAAATTCTTCCCAATTGTAATCAGGACGACCTGTTGATTCTTTCATATCGATAAGTACAAACTTACCTTTTACTGCTGGTAGCCAGTTTTTGAAAGCTATAGAATCTTTAATATTTGCTGGTAAAGTAACTACTTCAGCAGTAACTCCTCCTTTTGGTGTACTCGCACTCCAAGCCAATTGCATTCCATCAAGAGTCTGTACTCTTGGCGATACCATATCAATATGAGTTATACCACGATCCCAACCACGCCATTCTCCCCATTTTTGGTTTTCGGCATCAATTCCCCAAGATTTATAAGTGCTTACAGCCCAATCGTGAGCGTGCTTCATTTGTGGTGTTCCAACTAATCGTGGACCAACAACATCAAGTAATTCATGTGCTAAGCGTTCAAGTTGAGAGTTTTCGTTTGCTTCTTTAATCATATTGTCTATCACATCATCTTGAGCAATAATATTGCCAGACGAAAACAGTAATGCAATAAGACATAATTTAATAGTTAGTTTCATTATAAAATGTATTTGTTGGTTATGAACTTTTTAAAGTTTTCTAAAAATAAATATTTAATATGATTTAGCGTGTTAAAATTTTGGTATAAAAAAACCAGCGTAAAAGCTGGCTTCATTTATTAAAGTGAATATCGTAACCTAAAGGAAATAAACCTTGGTTGTATAAAATATTCTGAAGCACTTACCGAAACTGCTCCTGCACTACTTTCGTTTTGAGAGCGAGTATCTAATAAGTTGGTTGCTTTAATTTCGTATTCAAATTTTGCATCTCTATCTTTTCGGTATGCTAATGAGGCATTCCAAAATTCAAAGGTATTATCGACTGTTTTATCTTGATTGCTAAAATTGTTAGAAGTATAATCTGTTCTGAACGTGAAGGCTTTTAAGAATAAAGCATCGACCTCAATGGAAGGTGCTTTGGTATAGAATTTTGTACTACCTCCTTGTCCTTGTTGATTGTCTTGAATGGTATAACCATATCCAATCTCAACATTTGGTGCTGTTTTAAAATTGGTTCGTAAACCAGCATTATATCTTTGAGTATAACTTTCGTTTACTGAACGTGTGTTTTGAATAAATTGATTGAATTTTGAATAGTTGAAGTTTCCAGACAATGTACCTCTGATTTTGTTAAACGTTCTTTGAAAACGTCCAGATGCACTAAGGCTTTCATCTGCAAAATCTGAATTAAAAGGCGAGCTTATACTTATAACGCTTCCTGGTTCAAATTCTGACCTATTTCTAATATTATCAATACTCTTATTATAATTAATATTAGCAAAAACATTAGTATAGTTAAACATATTAAAACTAAAATAGGATAAGTTAACATTATGCGACAATGCGTTTTCTAAATCTGGAACGCCAGAATATATTGAGTTATAACCGTTAAGTACTAAACCTCTCGCAAATCTGGACACATCTGTAAACTGTGTTTGCATGCGATAATCAAATGTAATTTGCTCACTCTTTTTCAACTGCATTCTCACATTAAAATCTGGCAATAACCTGAAAAAGTTATCTGTGGTTTCTTCACCAAACTGATCATTTTTTACACTATATGCATGTCCTGAAACTCCTGGAGTAAAAGTGAAAATACCTGATTTTAAACGATAGTGAATGCCTAAGTACACATCGCTAAAACTATAATCAATATCGTTATCATCTAATCCTCCATTAATAGTTGGCGTAGGATTAAACACTGAACCATTATCTAAAAATTGAAAAATATTAGAATTGAATTTTTGGTTGCTTAATATTGTTCCGAGTGTAAAATTGATATCGCTTTTGGTGTTTAGAATATTCCAATAATCTAATTTTGCATCTAATTGATTAGACTTAATACGCTTGTCTTGAGCAATATTATAGTTAAGCTGAGCACCATCCAAACCTAAACTGTTAGCAGTATTATCGTAGTTATCTTTATCTTCTAAAATAGCATTATAAAAAGGGTCTTCGTCGGATAACAAATGTTGAGCTTCTAATGCAAAAATATTATTTTCATTAAGCGTATAATAATAGTTTACATTCTGATTGATACTGTAAGGACTCGAGCTTTCCAATTGACCAATGTCACCAATTACAGAAGAGAAAAAACCTTGATCTTGAGATTCTTTTGATATTTTACCAAGTACATCGTAATCTAATTGATTGTTTACATTAGGCTTATATGATGCTGAAAGTTTAAGCATGCCTAAATCACTATTTTGCATGGTGTTACTTGTTGTACTTTCATCTGGAATTCCAATATTAGGATCTGTATACTGTCTACTCGTATTCTCTTGTAGCTCTGTCTTTGTATTTGCAAAAATTGCAAATCCGCTTAAATCTAATGCCTTGTTTGGCGACCAACTAAAGTTTGCTGCGCCAAACTTGGTTTCGATATCTTTTGCTTTACCGTTTTGTGCTGTTAAGAAACCTAAGTTATTGTTCCCTAAATTAATGTTTGTACCACTTGATCTGCTTGGACCTCTAAAACCTCCAGAGAAATTCCAATAATCTCGGCGTGTAAAGGCAACTTCTCCTAAATTGTTTAAATCACCAATAATGTTAATGCTATAAGTTGGACTGTAATAAAATAATTTAGGCTGAAATAAATACAACCCATTATTTGGTGAATCTCCTGCTCCAGCTGTTATATTTCCAAACCAGAAATTGGTTTTACCTTCTTTTAGTTTAATATTGATTGCAATGTTATCTTGATTATTGGTAACACCACTTAACTGACCTACTTCTGCGTAATTTTTTAATACTTGTACTTTATCTACTGCATTTGAAGGTATATTTTTAGTGGCTAATTTGGTGTCACCATCAAAAAAATCTTTACCTTCAACCATTACTTTAGACACAACTTTACCTTCAACCTCTACTTGCCCATCTTCGTTTATTTCAACTCCAGGAAGGTTTTTAAGTACATCTTCCAGCTTTCTTTCTGTTCCTGTGTTAAAAGAATCGGCATTATAAACTAATGTATCTCCTTTAATTGTTACTGGCATTTCGTAGGTAAGTTCAATCTCGTCCAAAGCATTGTCTTCATACATTGTGAAATCTTTATTAATGTCTTCAGATTTTGTATCAAGAATTTCTTTAGCAGTTTTCATACCAATGTAACTTACCTGAATTTCGTACTTGCTGTTTTCTTTTAGATTGAGCCTAAAACGTCCTGCATCATTGGTTATACCATAGGAATCTAAAATTTTGGTTTCTTGATTGATGGCTATAACATTGGCAAGCTCTAAAGGATTGCCAATACTGTCTTTTACAACACCTTCTACTTTAATTTGAGCAAAGGTTGTGCTTGCTACAATGAGTAGCAGAGTGGTTAAAATCTGTTTCACGTTTTAAATTTTAGTTGATTGATGCTTAGTTACCACGTATTCTTCCACCATCACGTCTTTCTCTTCCACGGAACATTTCTTGCATTTCTTCCATTTTCTTTTTGATGATTTCAGAATATTCTTCTTGAGTAACTTGTTTTCCTTTTGATGGTCTTTTTATCTCTTCTTTTTCGTCTGGATTCATTACAATTTTAGAGCATAGAATTACTGTTCGTCCAGCACTAACTTCTAAAATTAAACCTGGAAGTCCCCAATATTCGCCTGGTCCTTGATTAATTGGAATTTGTGGTGTGTACCAAGCTGTAATGGTCTGCTCTTTAGGAATTTCGAAGTCATCCATAGGATTATCTGTTTTTGTAGAGTCTTTTGCTTTTTCTGCATTTTCATTGTTTCTGTTTCTTCGTCTTGCACTCATAAAATCGGTATCGTCCAGTTTTTTAACAGCTGTTGCCTTCATTGCCATATACTGACCAATTTGCTTGGTTTCACCTGTCATAACCCATTCTATTTTTGGTAATTCGTCATCAATTAAAAACTGCTTTCCGAAGAACTCGTTTTCTACCAACATTTTATTCTCTTTCACATTTTTATACTGATCGCCTCCTGTCATTGAAAAACCACCAAAACGCATTCCTCCACCAGGAGCTTCTAATTTTTCTTCTTCTTTATAAATGGATTCTTCTTTGTTAAAGGTTAAAATGAATGTTTTTTCGAACATACTTTTCATTCGTTCAGCAATCTGTTTTTTCTGCTGCTCACTCATTTCTCTTCCTCCAAAATTTTCCATATCCAAGGTGGTTTTTGAAAAATAATAAGCTTTACCTTGAAAGTCTTTTTGTGCAAATACTGTTAATGTAAGAAGCATTAAAATAGCACTTACAAAAATTTTTGGGTATGATTTCATAACTATATAGTCTTTAGTTTCAATAAGTAAATGTAAGTTTTTACAATGTATTAGACTCTAATAGTTATATTAAGTTTAACATATAAACGTTAAATAAATCATAAAGAAACATTATTTACCATCTCCAATTCTAATTTCTATACTCTCTCCATCACTATGCTCGCGATTGTTTCTCATACGTTCGTTCATTTCTTTCATTTTTTTCTCCATCATTTCATCGTATTTTTTCTGAGTCACTTTTTTACCTTTAGTTGGTTCCTTAATCTCTACCATTTTTTCTGGATTTAATACGACTTTACTACACATCATTGTGGTGGTACCATCGTTTACTTCTAATATTAAACCTGGAAGTCCATGATACTGATCTGGTCCAGCACTTACAGGAATTTGTGGTGTATACCAAGCTGTTACTGTAATTTCTTTCATTTCTGGTTTTGCTTCCTCGCTTAAATCTTTATCACCATTTACACTTATAGCACCTTCAATAACTTCTACTTTTCTTTTAAATGTAGCTTTATAACATGTGTAGTCTCCAATATTTTTTGTTTCGTTGCCAAGTTCCCATTTTATATCTTCTAGCTTATCTTGAATTAAGAATAGCTTACTAAACGATTCATTTTGATTGGTATAGCGTTTTTCTTTTGTGTTTTTGTACATCACATCAGAGCCTCCAGTTTCAACCATTACCATTACCATACCTTGTGGCTGTGGTGCTTCTAACTGTTCTTCTTCTTTATAAATGGACTCTTCTTTATTAAAGGTGAGAATATGTGTTTTTTCAAATTGTTTTTTCATCATATCCATCATACGCTGATGCATTTCAGAATTCATTTGAGTACTATCTAATTTAATATCAAATTTTCGTTGCGATTTGTAAGTTGCAATACCTTGAAAATCTTGTGCCATAACATTAGTTGTTATAGCCATAATAAGTAATGTGATTATTTTAATTAGTTTGTTCATGATTGTTATTTTAAATTTTACAAAACAAATATGAGCATTTGAATTATTTTTTTTAGTTAACTACTGTTAACGTGTGTTAAGCGATTGGTTTACTATTAAATTAACAATTACTTTTGAGATATGAATGATGCAAGATATAGAGTTATCTTATATATTATTGTTGCAGTAATTTTGGGTACTATCAGTATTCAAATTTATTGGAATTATAAGAACTATGAGGTTAACAAACAGCAATTAACCAATGAAGTTCAGACAAGTATGGATAACGCAGTTGAAACTTATTATGCAAATCTTGCTGAAAAAAGCACTATTGGTTTTGCCATTGAAGCTACTTCTCACGATGATATTTTTGGCAGAGATGGAAAGTTTGATAGCATATTAAACTCCATTAATTTTAGAGATAAAGATTTTACTAATTTGGATTCATTAATTGTGAATATTGATGATTCTGATGGCATACATGTTTATGAAGGTAAAAAAGCAGACTCATTATTGCTCACAATACATAGTAACCATGAACAAAGAAATTTTGTAAATAAAAAAGTTGAGTATGAGAGCTTTAAAAACACAGTTCCAGACTCATTATCAATAGACAGTTTTAAAATTCTAACTTCAAAAGTTATTTTTTCGATGTCGCAAGACACTTTAAATCTAGCAACAATAGATTCTTTACTAAAGCAAGATTTGCAACGCAAAAACTTAGATATTAAGTATGGACTAACCTTAAACAACTTAGGTAAAAAACCAGTTATCTTTAATGATTCTTTTGTAAACACCTCTTCTTTAAGCGCTTTATCAAATTCTACATTCTTACCTCATAACAGTTCACTTAAAATTGACTTTATAAATACAACTAAAGAAATTTTAAAGCGCATTCTTACTGGCATTTTATTATCTACACTGCTTGTTTTGGTAGTTATTAGCTGTTTATTTTATTTATTGAAAGTTATCAAACATCAAAAACAAATTGCTGAAGTAAAAAATGACTTTATCAGTAATATCACACATGAGTTTAAAACTCCTATTTCAACCATTGGTGTTGCTTTGGAAAGCATCAAAAATTTCAATGTTTTGAGTGATACTGAAAAGACCAAATCATACATTGATATGTCAAACAATCAATTGACAAAACTTAATGTAATGGTTGAGAAACTTTTAGAAACTGCTTCTTTAGATAGTGAAAACTTAAACTTAAAAAAAGAGAAAAGTAACATTACAGAGCTCATACAAGGTTTAGTTAACAAACACAAATTAGAACTTACTGATAAATCTTTGACCTTTGATGGTTCTCAAGATGACATTTATGCTCAAATTGATGCTTTTCATTTTGAAAACGCGATTAATAATATTATTGATAATGCCATTAAATACGGCGGCAATGAGATTACAGTAAGCCTACAACAAAACACTATTGGTTTTACAGTTACTATTTCAGATAATGGAAAAACGATAACAAAAGCCAACAAGGATAAAATTTTTGAGAAGTTTTATCGCATCCCAAAAGGGAACACACACGATGTAAAAGGTTTTGGAATTGGTTTGTATTATGCTAAAAAAATTATTGAAAAACACGGTGGAGCAATTCACTTGAATTTAGATAATGAATGGACTATATTTAAGATCACAATTCCAAATGGATAAGCAGAAAATTACTATACTTTTAGCTGAAGACGAGCCAGCTCTTGGTCAAATAATTAAAGAAAGTTTAGAGACCAGAAACTTTAAAGTATTGCTATGTGAAAATGGTGAAAAAGCTTATCAAACTTATAAACAACATAATCCTGAACTCTTAGTGCTGGATGTTATGATGCCTAAAAAAGATGGATTTACTTTAGCTAAAGAAATTAGATTAGAAAACGACACAATTCCTATCATTTTTTTAACTGCAAAATCCCAAACCGAAGATGTTGTTGAAGGATTTAACATAGGAGGAAACGATTACTTAAAAAAACCTTTTAGCATTGAAGAACTCATTGTTAGAATAAACAATCTGCTTAACAGAACTCAGCTCCAAAAAACAGCTGATATTCTAGAAATTGGCAACTACACATTTAATTTTCCAAAGCAATTATTAAGCTATAAAAACAAAGAAAGTTTGCAGTTAACGCATCGAGAAGCGCATTTACTTTATCATCTTATAAAAAACAAAAATGAAGTATTAGATCGCTCATTAATATTAAAAAAGCTTTGGGGAACAGAAGATTTCTTTTCTGCGAGAAGTATGGATGTGTTTATTACTAAACTTCGCAAAAAATTACAAGATGACGAAACGATTCAAATTGTAAATGTAAGAGGATTTGGTTATAAATTAATCTGTTGAAAAGTGGTTCAATTTTTGTACTTTCCCACTTCAAATGAAGTACATCAAATTTTTATTTATAGCCTTTAGCACTGTATTATTTTCACAAAATAGTATAGATGTTCAATTTATTGATAAAATCAAACCTCAAGAGGATAATCTTATTCAAATAGACAATTTTAAAAACACCTATTACATTGGTGAAAATGCATTAGTAAAGCAAACAAATACTAGTGAGTATATCTATAATAATCTACAGTTAGGTCAGCTTAATGAGGTAGATGTTTTTAATCCATTAAAAATTAATCTATTTTATAGAGATTTCAACACTGTAGTTGTTTTAGATAATAGATTGTCTGAAATCGAAAAAATTAATTTTAATCTAAAACGTCCATTTAGAAATATTTCTCACATTGCAACTGGAAACGACAATACCATTTGGTGTTTTAATCAAAATACTCAAGAATTGGAATTATTTGATTATAGAACCAATACCACCAAAGCAAAAACGTTACCAATTCCAGAAAATGTAATTCAGATAACAAGCAACTATAACACCTGTTGGGTGCTTACCAAAAACTACTTGTATGTATACAATTACTTTGGAAGTTTGCTCAAAAAAATGAAGAATGATGGTTACATTTCTTTAAGAGAAAGTAATGGTAATATTGTGCTCCAAAAAAGCAATTTTTTGTTTTATTTAAAAAATAATACAGGAAATGCTATACCAATACAATTGCCAAATTTGTTAATAAAACAGTTTTTTGTAACCAACGAAACCTTGTATATTTACGACGATGAATTTCTTCATCAATACCAACTAATAAACGATTAAATTATGCATGTTGCAATTGCCGGAAATATTGGCGCAGGGAAAACTACACTCACAAAATTACTCGCAAAACACTATAAATGGGAAGCACAACTTGAAGATGTTGTAGACAATCCTTATTTAGATGATTTTTACAATCAAATGGAACGTTGGAGTTTTAATTTGCAAGTATATTTTTTAAACAGTCGTTTTCGTCAAGTATTGCAAATTCATGAAAGTGGTAAAGAAATTATCCAAGATAGAACCATTTACGAAGACGCTCACATATTTGCACCAAATTTGCATGCAATGGGTTTAATGACCAATCGTGATTTTAATAACTATACTTCTTTGTTTGAATTAATGGCATCTCTTGTAAAGGGTCCTGATTTATTAATTTATTTGCGAAGTTCTATCCCTAATTTAGTCAATCAAATACATAAGCGTGGGCGTGATTACGAAAACTCTATTAGTATAGATTATTTAAGTAGATTGAACGAACGTTATGAGGCTTGGATTCATGGTTACGACAAAGGAAAACTTCTAATCATTGACGTAGACAATTTAGATTTTGTTGATAATCCTGAAGATTTAGGGAGCATCATTAATAAGATTGATGCCGAAATTCACGGTTTATTTTAATCAATTACCCTTAGACTTCATTGTTAAAAAATCTTTTTTTTGATAAAAAAGAACTATATTAGTTCAATTGCAAGAAAAAGAAATAATGAAAAAATTAAAAAAATCCACACTAATCTTTCTTTTGATTTCCCTTCTTAGTTGCTCAAAAGACGATAGCTCAAGTACAGAAAGAACTTTTGCAGATCTTTCAGGAACTTGGGAAGTTACCAGTTTTTCATATAATGGTACAACAACAGAAAATCATATAGAATCAAACGAATCTTCAGTCACTTCTTATTATGCAGAAGGATGGATGCTTGATTTTAGAGTTACTTTTCAAGAAGATCCCAATAACTATTCTTTCAATGGCAACTATAATATAGACTATTACTACACTAATGAAGAAGGTCAAGAGTACTATTATTTTGCTAACCTAGATAAGGATAATAATGGAACTTATGTTAGAAACAGCAATACAAACTTAACCTTTAATGAGAATGGAGATTATAAGAATATTACCATTCATGAATTAAATCAAACAACCTTAAAATATACTTCTCACGAGACAAGTTCAGAAACTAATTCTGACAATGTTCTTGTAACAAGAACAAGAACTGAAACTTACATTTTTGAAAGAAACAATTAATACATTGTGTTAATTAGAGTGTCTTATAAGTATAGTCTTTATTTAATTTATTAAATTGGCGTATTATAAACATTTGTTTACTACGACCAACCATTCTATTCTTATGAGAAATTTATTTTTTATGTTCAGTATTATACTGAGCTTTTCTGTTGTACATGCTCAAGACATTTCAGAAAACAACATACCAATTCCTAATTACAGACAAGCAGCAAAATATTCTCCTACAAATTTGGGGAAATTAGTGCATTCAACTTCAGTCAGACCTCATTGGTTAAAAAGAGGTAACCGTTTTTGGTATCAGTACAAAACTACTGAAGGCTCTAACTACTATTTAGTAGATGCTGATAACAGAACCAGAACCAAGCTTTTTGACAATGAAAAAATGGCAAGATGGTTAACCGAAATCACTAGAGATCCTTATGACGCTCAAAACTTACCTCGTATGGACTTTAAATTTGTAAAAAATGAAACTGCTATTCGTTTTAGAGTGACTTCAACAGAAGAAGTTGAAGCAGTCGATGAAGATGAAAAGAAGGAAACCGAACAAGATTCAACTTCAACAAAAAAGAAGAAAAAACCTAAAATGGAGAAAAAAGTCTACCATTTAGAATATAGACTTGGCAGTAATGATTTAACCATTATTGACAATAAAAAAGAAGATAAAAAAGAATGGGAAAGCTGGGCTAATGTTGCTCCAGATAGTTCCATAGTATTGTTTTCCAAAAACTATAATCTGTATTGGATGGACAAAGAGAATTTTATGAAAGCTGTAAAAGATGAAAAAGACTCAACCATTGTTGAACATCAATGGACTAAAGATGGTGAAGAAAACTATGGCTTTGGTGGAGGCGGAAGAGGAGAAAACAATGAAGATAAAATAAAAAACAAGGATAAGAGAAAAGGTGTTTGGGTAACTTGGTCTCATGACTCCAAAAAGTTTGTCTTTCAAAGAACAGATTCCAGACACATCAAAGATTTATGGGTTATAAATTCTACTGACAATAAAAGACCAACTCTTGAAACCTATAAATATCATATGCCTGGAGAAGATGAGTATTATAAAACTGAGTTGCTAATTTTTGATGTTCCTTCTAAGAGCATAAACAATGTGAAATTAGATACAACAAAGCAACAAAGTGTTTCAGTGTATCGTGAACCAAGAAAACAATCTAATGCTGATGATGATTTTCAACCATCACTATTACTATCCAAAAAGGGAAAAGTATATTTCAGTACAATAAGTCGCGACCGTAAAAAGCTAGATATCTGTGTTGCTGATATTAATACAGGAGATGTAAAAGTGTTAATCGAGGAACGCTTTAATACTTATATTGAGTCCAGAAATTTAGTGCTTTTTAATAACGAAACTGAAATGCTGCATTGGGCAGAACGCGATGGTTGGGCACATTACTATTTATACGATTCTGAAGGAAACCTCAAAAACCAAGTAACCAACGGTTCTTACCATGTAGAAAATGCAGTAGGTGTTGATGAAAAATCTAGGATCCTTTATTTTACAGCACACGGAATACCTAAAGACCAAGATCCTTATTACGAACACTTGTATAAGATTAACCTTAACGGAACAGGACTTAAAGCTCTAAATCCAGGAGATTATAATACTAATACAAGTATGTCTGATTCTAATGCCTTTTTTGTAAGTAACTATTCCAGAGTTAATACTACGCCAAAATCCGAATTACGAAATAGTTCAGGTAATGTTGTAATGCAATTGGAAGAAGCAGATTTATCACAACTCATGGCAACTGGTTATAAATTTCCTGAGCCATTCAAGGTGAAAGCTGACGATGGTGTGACAGATATTTATGGAGTGATGTACAAACCTTTTGACTTTGATGAAAGCAAGAGTTATCCATTATTAGAATATGTATATCCTGGGCCACAAACCGAAGCTGTTAACAAATCATTTTCGTTAAGTATGGATCGTTTAGACAGAATGGCCCAAGTAGGCTTTATTGTAATTACTATGGGAAATAGAGGAGGTCATCCAGATCGTTCTAAATGGTATCATAACTATGGCTATGGTAACCTTAGAGATTATGGTTTAGCTGACAAAAAATATGTAGCTGAGCAATTAGCAGACCAGCACAAATTTATTGATATTAGTAAAGTTGGTATTTATGGCCATTCAGGAGGTGGATTTATGTCTACAGCAGCCATGTTAGTATACCCAGATTTCTTTAAAGCTGCAGTATCATCAGCTGGAAATCATGACAATAATATTTATAACAGTTGGTGGAGTGAAACACATCATGGTGTTAAAGAAGAAATGGATGATGATGGCAATGTAAAATACAAGTACATTATTGATGATAACCAATCCTTAGCCAAAAACCTAAAAGGACACTTAATGTTAATTCATGGTGATGTTGATAACAATGTACATCCAGGAGGAACTTACAGAATGGCCAATGAGCTTATAAAAAACAACAAGCGATTTAAGTTTATGATCATGCCAGGACAGCGTCATGGTTTTGGAAGTATGACAGAATACTCGTTCTGGTTAAGAGCAGATCATTTTAGTAAATATTTTTTAGGAAAAGAAGCTACCAGTGTTGACATTACAGAGATGAATAGAGACAAACCTCAGAATTAATATCTCTTTAAAACAAAAAACCACACTGATAAGTGTGGTTTTTTGTTATCTACAAAATTAAAAAATTAGTTATTCTCTTCAACTTCTTCCGTTTTTGTTTTAGAGACATTCACCTTTACATCATCAACTTTTTCGCCATTATTCATAGCCTTTATTTTGGCTTGAACTTCTTCAAGTGTTCCTTCAACTGTTTTTTCTTCAGTAGTAGTTACTCCATTTACGGTTGTGGTTTTTGTTAAAGTTGCTACTGCATTTCCAGTTGTTCCATCATCATTTATTTCGACCATTTCTTTTTTTACAATTTCTTCATTTAAAGACATTTCAGATTCTGAACCATGTCCTCCTAAAATCGGAGCAATAACCAATCCAACTAAACATGTTAATTTAATTAAAATATTCATTGATGGTCCTGAAGTATCTTTAAAAGGATCTCCAACAGTATCACCTGTTACAGCAGCTTTATGAGCATCACTTCCTTTATAAGTCATTTGTCCATTAATTTCTACTCCAGCTTCAAAAGATTTTTTAGCATTATCCCAAGCTCCACCAGCATTGTTTTGGAAAATTGCCCACATTACACCACTAACACAAACTCCAGCCATATAACCTCCTAATGGCTCAGCACCAAAAAAGAGTCCAATTAAAATTGGAGTAATGATTGTAATTAAACCTGGTAAGATCATTTCTTTTAAGGCAGCTTGAGTAGAGATATCCACACATTTTGCATATTCAGGTGTACCTGTTCCTTCCATAATTCCAGGAATTTCTCTAAACTGACGACGAACTTCATGTACCATTTCCATAGCTGCTTTACCAACCGATTGCATTGCTAAAGCTGAAAAGATTACTGGAATCATTCCACCAACAAATAACATAGCTAATACATCAGCTTTAAAAATATTAATACCATCAATTCCTGTAAATGTAACATAAGCAGCAAATAAAGCCAAGGCTGTTAATGCAGCTGATGCAATAGCAAAACCTTTACCTACAGCAGCAGTAGTATTACCAACAGAATCTAAAATATCTGTACGCTCACGTACTTCTGGATCAAGTTCACTCATTTCAGCAACACCTCCAGCATTATCTGCAATTGGTCCAAAAGCATCAATAGCCAACTGCATTGCAGTAGTTGCCATCATTGCTGATGCTGCCAAAGCAACACCATAAAAACCAGCTAACTCATAAGAGCCATAAATTGCAGCAGCAAAAAGAATTACTGAAGCAAAAGTAGATTTCATACCAACTGCCAAACCTGCAATGATGTTGGTTGCAGCTCCTGTTGAACTGTTCTGAACAATTTCCAAAACTGGTTTTTTACCTAAAGATGTATAGTAAGCTGTCACTACAGAAATTAATGCTCCAACAGCTAATCCAATACATGCAGCCCAGAATACATTCATAGAGGACACTTCAACATAACCCTCTCCAAAAAACTTCATGTTCATTGTTTCTGGCAACATATATTTTATTAAGCCAAAACTTGCAGCCAATGTTAAGATGATAGCAGCCCAGTTTCCAGTATCTAATGCTTTTTGAACTTGAGCTTCTTTAGCATCATTATTAGAAATTTTTACTAAGAAAGTTCCAATGATTGAAGCCAAAATACCAACTCCTGCAATTACTATTGGTAATAAGATTGGTCCCATATTATTAAAGTTATCTGCAAATGGAGCATTAACAGACATATCTTTAATTAAGTAATTACCTAATACCATTGCAGCCAATACTGTTGCTACATAACTACCAAATAAATCGGCTCCCATTCCAGCAACATCACCAACATTATCTCCAACGTTATCTGCAATAGTCGCAGGATTTCGAGGATCATCTTCAGGAATTCCAGCTTCAACTTTTCCAACTAAATCTGCACCAACGTCTGCTGCTTTAGTATAAATTCCTCCACCAACACGAGCAAATAGAGCAATAGATTCAGCACCTAAAGAGAAACCAGCAAGTGCTTCAAGAGCTACAGTCATTTCATCATAAAAAGAGGCTTCACCTACAATGAACATTTTTATAAATACAAAAAACAATAAACTAAGTCCTAACACAGCTAATCCAGCTACACCAAGTCCCATTACTGTTCCACCACCAAACGATACTTTAAGCGCTTGAGGAAGGCTTGTTTTAGCAGCTTCAGCAGTACGAGCATTCGCTTCGGTTGCAACACGCATACCAATGTTTCCAGCTAAAGCTGAGAAAATCGCTCCTATAATAAAGGCTACTATAATGATCCAATGTGTTGTATCAACAAAGTAAGATATTGCTCCAAGTGCAACAGATGCGATGACAACAAATATTGCCAACAATCTGTATTCAGCATTTAAAAAGGCTAAAGCACCTTCTTTAATTGCTTTAGAAATGCCTTGCATTTTTTCACTTCCAGCAGCTTGCTTCTTTACCCAAGCCATTTTCGTTAACATAAAAAGAAGTCCAATTACTGCCAATGCTATAGGCAAAAAAATCATGTTTGATTCCATATTGTTTGGTTTTGTTTATTTAGCTGCGCAAAAGTAGTAAAATGAAAGTTAATAGAAAAACCATATTATTACAGTTATATTCTACAAATTTCAACTCAATATATTAATTACTACAATCCAGCAGTTGTTAATTTTTTAAGGGCTGCAAAAATACACAACCTTTTAACTTTGAGCAACAATTTATATGGTTGAATTTCTAAAAATTTAAATTATCTTAGTTTGCTCTCAAAATCTTTACATTTAACATTCTAAAACCAACAAAAAATCATCATTATGAATCGTTTACTCTTTTTCCTATGTATTATCGCTTTTGTAAGCTGTAAAAACAACAATAAACTCACTGAAGAAGAACAACGTTGGCAAAAGCGTTCCGAAAATACTGAAATCATTAGAGACGATTTTGGTGTACCACACATTTATGGAAAAACTGATGCTGATGCTGTCTTTGGATTATTATATGCACAATGTGAAGATGATTTTAATCGTGTAGAACGCAATTATATTTGGGCTATTGGACGACTTGCAGAAGTTGAAGGTGAAGAATCTTTATATAGTGACCTAAGAGCCAGATTATACATGACCAAAGAAGAAGCCATTGAAAACTATAACAATAGTCCTGAATGGTTGAAAGAACTTTGCGTTGCCTTTGCAGATGGTGTAAATTATTATCTTAAAACACATCCTGAAGTACAACCAAAATTACTCACCCATTTTGAGCCTTGGATGCCAATGTATTTTAGCGAAGGCTCTATTGGTGGAGATATAGAAAGAGTTTCAACAAGAAATATAAAAGATTTTTACGACAAATCAACTGACAACCGAGTTGCTGTAAATGATGGATTGATTCGATTAAAAGATGATGAACCAAGAGGCTCAAATGGTTTTGCAATTGCAGGAAGCAAAACAAAATCAGGTGATGCTATGTTGCTTATTAATCCTCATACATCATTCTTTTTTCGTGGTGAAGTACATGTAGTAAGTGAAGAAGGCTTAAACGCTTATGGCGCTGTAACTTGGGGACAATTTTTTGTGTATCAAGGTTTTAATGAAAAAACTGGTTGGATGCACACTTCAACAGGAACAGATATTATTGATGAGTTTGAAGAAACCATTGTTAAAGATGGTACAAAAATATCTTATCAATATGGTGAAGAATTGCGTCCTGTAGATTCTATGGAAGTCACTTTAAGTTATAAAAGTGAAGAAGGTTTAAAAGACAAAACCTTTATGATGTATCGTACACATCATGGACCAATTACTCATACCAATGATGGTAAATGGGTTGCAACAGCCTTAATGTGGAGTCCAGTTAAAGCCCTTGAGCAGTCGTTTACTAGAACCAAAAAGTCAAATCATAAAGAATTTTATGAGATGATGGATATTAGAACCAACTCCTCAAACAACACTGTTTATGCTGATGCAGATGGTACTATTGCCTACTATCATGGTAATTTCATCCCGAAACGAAATGTAAAATACGACTATACAAAACCAGTTGACGGAAGCAATCCTGAAACCGATTGGAATGGTCTGCATCCATTAGAAGATAATATTTTGGTACTAAATCCACCAAATGGATGGATACAAAATTGCAATTCTACACCTTTTACAAGTGCAGCAGAATATAGCCCAAAACGTGAAGACTATCCTGAATACATGACCTCTTTCCCTGAGAATTTTAGAGGCATGCATGCAATACCTTTATTAACCAAAGCAGAAAATTTAACTTTAGATTCATTGATTGAGTTGGCTTATGACACCTACTTACCAGGAGCAGATTTATTGATTAGTGGTTTGTTAGATGCAGCTGAAAAATCAGCTGTTAAAACTCAAGAAGCTAAAGACGCTATTGCTCTATTAAAAGACTGGGACTTTAGAGTGTCTGAAAATTCAGTTGGTATGACGTTGGCACAATTTTACTTGAATGCTTATTTCGCTTCAGATAAAATTCCTACAGTTGAAGGCAATAAACGTATTACTCGTTTAGGACAATTTGATTATATGAGCAAAACTTCAGCAACTGAAGAAAGACTGGAAGTGTTTCAAACAGCTATTGAAAAATTAACTGAAGATTTTGGCTCATGGCAAACACCTTGGGGAGAATTTAACAGATACCAACGAAACAATGGCGACATTTTTCAGGAGTTTGATGATACAAAACCAAGCATTCCAATAGGAATGGCTTCAGGGAATTGGGGCGCTTTAGCATCGTATGGAACACGATTTGGAGAAAACACCAAACGACAATATGGAACCTCTGGTAATAGTTTTGTTGCTGTAGTTGAGTTTGGAGATAAAGTAAAAGCTAAAACTATGTTAGCTGGAGGGCAAAGTGGCGACCCAAACTCACCTCATTTTAATGACCAAGCACAACGTTATGCAGATGGTGAGTTTAAAGATGTTGCATACTATAAAGAAGATGTTGAAAAACGAGCAGAGTCAAGGTATCATCCTGGAGAGCAAAGACGGTAATCTTGTCTTTCTAGGAAAAAACACCTAACTTCGTTTACACCAAAACTGAAACGGTTAAAGTTTTAACTGGATTAAGTTTAAATTGATAATTTGCAGTTCTATGCTCAAACCAAAAAAAATTGAAATTAAAATACAATCTATAGTTTTTACTGTTTTTTTTGGTATATCTACTATTTTTTTTGCTCAGAACAACACAAATGTTCCTCTTAAAAAACAAGTACAAGAACTTGTTGACAATGCATGGGAATACACAATAAAAAATAATGACAGTTCGCTTGTATTATCTAAGAAAGCTGAAGAACTTTCACAAAAAAACGATTATTATTTAGGTGAAGTATTGGCTAAAGAATCCTTTGGCCTTTACCATGAGATTGTTACTGGAAATATTGATTTAGCAAGCAAATATTATTTTGAAGCTATAGAACTTTGTGAAACACATCAATTAGATTATTTAGCATCTATATATCATACTTTGGGTATTATGTTTCATACTACTGATAGTTACGAGAATGCTAAAAAATATTATGATTTATCATTAGAACAAGCAAAAGAACTTAAAGATTCTTTACTCATAAAGAAGTGTTTAATTAATTTAGGCTCTGTTCATTCTTCACTAAACAATTTTGAATTGGCTGAAACATATATGAAACAAAGCATAGATATTCCTTTGGCAAAAGAAATGGACTATGCAACCTATGGAAATTTAGGCTATTTATATGTTAAACAAGAACGATTTAAAGAAGCAATAGCTATACTTTATAAAGCAACAGAACGAACACCAGAAAATACTGGAGCAGATTTAAATTTATATTTTTTGCTTCATGCTAAAGCAAAGGCAAAAGATAGTAGTAACATGAAAGAAGCTTTAGCACGAGCTATAAAAGCTGTAAACGAAGGCGACTACGGCTTAAGAGACAAAAGCCTGTTTTATAGAAACATAGCAGATTATTTAGCATTTACAGGAAAACACAAAGAAGCATTAGAGTATAGAGACAAATATATTGAGGTATTTGAAGAAATAAAGGAGAAACAGCGCGATCAAGTGGTTTTGGATATGGAAACTAAATATGAAACCGAAAAAAAAGATGCTCAACTTAAATTACTCCAGTTAGAAACAGAAAAGAAAGAACAGCAAAAGCGTTTGTACCTTTATTTAGCTTTGGCAGGTTTAATTATTGCTGGACTTTTAGGGTTTTTTGGAATAAAGAATAGACAAAAAAATATCAAGCTTGCAAAACATAAAAAATTATTGGAAGCCACATTAGACGAAAAAAATGTGCTGTTACGAGAAATTCATCATCGTGTAAAAAACAGCTTTCAAATTGTTTCAAGCCTTCTGTATTTACAATCAGAAAATGTAGAAGATAAAGAAGCTAAAATAGCCATTAAAGAAGCCGAAAACAGAGTGCGCTCTATGGTTTTGATTCATCAAAAATTATACAATAAAGAAGAATTGGTTGGTATCAATACAACAGAATATTTTAATGATTTGGTTAAAGATATTTTTGAAAGTCATCAATTTACATCAAAACCTATTCAATATAATTTAAATGTAGAATCTTATATATTGGATATAGAAACTATTACACCTGTTGGATTGATCTTAAATGAATTGATAATTAATACTTTAAAACATGCTTTTAATGAAGTAACCGAAAAAAGTAAGCTGCACATTAATTTTACTAAAGAAAACAAAAGCTTAATTTTAAAAGTAAAAGATAACGGAAAAGGATTTGAAGGTGATATAAAAAGTACTTCTTTTGGCATAAAACTTATGAAAGCCTTATCAAAAAAACTTAAAGCTACACTTGAATATATTTCTAAACCTAATGAAGGCACAGAAGCTGTTTTAACCATTAATAAATTCAATATTCTTTCGTAGTTTTACTGTAAAGATTTCTATATTGAACCCACTTCGTGTTTATATTATTGAAGACGAGCCACTTATAGCTTCAACCATTGAAACCATGTTATTAAAACAAGGCTATAACGTTTGTGGAGATTCAGACAATGCAAAAGATGCTTTAAAAGAAGTAAAACTGTTACAACCAGATTTAGTTTTAATAGATATTCAATTAGAAGGTAAAGCAACAGGAATAGATGTAGCGTTACAATTAGATGATATTGATGTTCCGTACTTATACCTTACATCTCAAACTGACCCAAAAACTATTGAAGAGGTTAAACGAACAAAGCCTTTGGGTTACATTGTAAAACCATTTACTGAAGCCAGTTTACGTAGTAATATTGAAGTGGCTTGGAATAACTATTGCCAACAGGAGCAGGATGTTTTGGTTTTTACATCTAATAATCTGAGCCATAAAGTAAAGCAGTCGCAAATTTTGTATTTAAAAGCATTTGACAACTATTGCTATATCATTACAAAAAAGACTCAATATTTAGTACCTAAAACTTTGAAGTTTATAGAATCTAAATTAAACCCAGATTTATTTATTAAAACACACAGATCTTTTATTGTAAATGTTTCAAAAATCGCATCAATTTCTCAAAAAAGTGTCTTAATTAATGACACAGAAATTCCTTTAAGCAAAGCTCATAAGGAAGTTGTGAAACAAGTTTTTGAATCTTAAGAATTCATTCACTAAAAAATTAAAGCTGCTTACTAAAAAAAATCTTGCACCTAAAATTTAAGGCATAAATTCATATTGCTATTAATCAACAAGTATTGAATTTGAGTGTACAAGCACCAAATAATTGCTTGTAAATAAAACCCTATAATATGAAAACAAAACTACTTTCAACTCTTTTAACTATATTGAGTTATATCTCTTATTCACAACAAGCAAATGATACTTGTGCAAATGCAGAAACATTAACCATAACAACTACAGAGCAACAAGTTAATTTAGATTTAACAGGTGTTTCTTATACAAGTCAAAATGGTTGCGATGCAACAGATATTGATAATTACACTAATTATTGGTATGAATTTACAATGCCAACAAATAGTAACTTGTATATAAATGTAACTATAAACAACAATGCAGAACTATATGATGTTTGTGGTGGCGCACAGCTGTATTGTTTTAATAAAAATAAGCTTTTAACAGATTTAGTAGGTGGACAAACTTATAAACTAAGGGTTTTTAGATCACAATCACAAGGAAACACAAGACCATATTTTTATATAAACAGTTATGATAAAATTGCCAATGATGATTGCTCAAATGCAGATGTATTACCAACATTAACCTCAAGTAATACTGAAATTCAATTTCAACTGGCTGGAGCTTCAAAAAATTTGGAAGAAACCTGTTCTGGTGTAATAGAAGATGATATTTTAGATGCTTGGTGGCAACTTACAATGCCAATTACAGGAAATTTATTTATTGATACTCCAGGTGGCAATGGAATCGCAGTTTATGATGCTTGCAATGGTAATGAAATGTTTTGCAATGCTTCGGAAAGCTCATTGGACGCATTTAAATTAATAGATAATTTAGTACAAGGAAACACCTATTTAATTAGATTTTTTAATACCGAACAAACTCTCTTCGAAAATCCTTTCCAAATAATGAATTTAAGAGTTTACGAGAGAGCTACAAACGATGAATGCGCTAACGCAGAGGTTTTACCAACAATTACAACAACATCTCAAATGGTAGCTTTTAATACTTTTGGATCTCTAATAAATTTTGAAGAAAGTTGTGTTGGATTGTCACAAGATGATTTTGTAGATGTTTGGTTTGAGTTTACAATGCCTAACAACACATATCTAATTTTTGAAAGCTACCCTTTCAACTTTTTTTCAATATATGATTCTTGTCAAGGCAATGAGGTAGATTGTTTTGGAGGCTATGAGGAAGTTAGTGGATTAACCCCAAACCAGTCCTATATTTTGAGGGTTTTTCAAAGACAAACAGAGATGTTTCACCCTAATCAGTTTTTTAATATTTATGGCTCAGACACGCTAAGCAATGATGCCTTTTTATTCCAAGATACAAGTATGCAAATGATTAGTGGCAACATGCTTAAAATTAAAAATTTGAATGAATCAGCATCACTTGATTTATATAACTTATTGGGTCAAAGAGTAAAGCATATAAATAAAATATGGCCTGAATCTGAACAAATTTTACAATTTGAACATTTACAGAAAGGGATTTATATTGCATTTCTCAATACCACAAAAGGAACAAAAAGTTTAAAGCTAATTGTAAATTAGGATTACTTAGGGTTTAAATAATAGGTCTACAGAAGCAAAACAATTATGCCAACATTTTGTTTTGCTTCTTTTTTATGATTAAAAACCCCTAAAGCATCTTCAAATTATTAACCTCTTGTTCTGTGAGGTGTTTCCAATGACCTCGAGGTATATCTTTTTTAGTCAAATTGGCAATCATGACGCAATCTACTTTAATTAAATCGTAATTAAAATGCTCGAAAATGGTTCTGATAATGGTGTTTCCTGTGTTTTTAATCTTTAAACCAATTTCACTTTTTGGCGCGTCATCAATATAGCTAATGTCTTCAACAGCAATAATTTTACCATCTATTTTAAAGCCTTCTTTTATCTGCTTTAAATCTTCAAATTTTAAATTTTTATCCAGCTCAATGTGAAACAAACGAGCAACACCATTTTTGGAATTGGTAAACTTTTCATGAATAGTTTCATCATTGGTAAATAACAACAACCCTGTAGAGTTTCTGCCTAACCTTCCAATGGGTTTAATTCGAGAACTTGTTGCATTAGCAACTAAATCCATAACAGTTCTTCCTTTACCTTCGCTGGTTGTGGTTGCAAAGCCTTTAGGCTTATTAAGTAATACATAGGCTTTTTTTTCTGGGCTAATGCGTGCTCCATCATAACGAACTTCGTCATCTAGTTTTACTTTATAACCCATTTCGTTTACCACTTTACCATTAACGGTTACTAAACCAATGGCTATGTGCTCATCTGCTTCGCGACGTGAACAAATACCAGAATTGGAAATATATTTATTTAAACGTATTTCGTTTGTGTTAGACGCTTTTGGAGTAGTCACCTTCTTTTTAAAAGGAGCATTTCCTCTAGCAAAACTTTTACCTTTTGCATTACTATTGCTTCTACTTGAAGCAGTATTCTTAACATTTTTAAAACTTCTACCTGAAGACTTTCCTTTTCCGCTACTTCCTTGCTGTCTAGACATGATGACTAATTTTTTGGCAAAGGTAATATATTAGTAGACATGTTTTAGAAATATTCTGTGGTTGATTGACGCGTTCTATTTACACTTAATTTTGTGACATCAGGACGTGAATAATGTCCAACTGGATCGAAATTTTGGCGCTCTTCATACACACGATTAAAATCGATGGTTTGTATAATTAGTCCTTCTTTATTAATAACAGGTTCTATAATCCATTCGCCATCAGGTCCAGCAATGCAACTGCCTCCATTAGCTAAAGTTTTAGGTGCATTTTTAAGTATTTCGTCTAAATGTGGAGTGTTTTTTGGAAAGTCATCCTTGTTCATTAAACTGGAAACAGATACCACAAACGACCTTGATTCTCGTGCAATAAAACGAGTAATATCTTTGGTATTATGGTCACTTCCAGGCCAAACGGCAATATGTAAATTTTCGCCTAAGCCATAAAGTGCAGTTCGTGGCAAAGGCATCCAATTTTCCCAACAGTTTAAACCACCAACAGTAAATTGTTTTAAGGAATGTACTTGTAAACCATTACCATCTCCAGGAGACCATGTTAAGCGTTCATCGTAAGTTGGTTGTAATTTTCGGTGTACTGATTTTATCTCACCTTTTTCGTTAATATAAACTAATGAAGCATAAACACTGTGACCACCACGATCTAGCGGTCGTTCAATAACACCTAAATAGACAGCTATTTTGTTTTTTTTTGATAATTGACAAATAGAGTTTAAATCGCCATTTTCAATCGTAATAGCATTTGCAACATAATGTCTGTGTAATTCTTTATTCACTTTTTTGTTCCATTCTGCTCCTCCAGTTAATGCCAACCAAAACGGATAGCCTGGAATTAAACCTTCACCAAAAACTATAAGTTCGCAATCCTCTTTAGCCACATCTTTAATAGATTGTTCTACTTTCTTAATGGTTTCTTGCTTATTTAACCAAACTGGAGCAATTTGAGCCATGGCTATTTTTAGTGTATTCTCCATTATAAAATCCGGTTTAGAAGTAAATTTACATCAATTAAAACGATACTAAAAACTCCTGCAACAATAATAAACTTCAGGATGTTATGAAGTATTAAATATTGTGATTTGCTATTCGATTTTTGAAGTAACAATGTAAATAAGACTAAGAGTGCAATACTTAAATAGAAGAAGTAATTCATTCTGCCAACATTGAATTTAAAAATCAAAAAGTATGTTGGTATTAAGGTAAAAACAGCCAAAATTGTAAGCATTACTTTTGATGTTTTTTCACCATAAACTATAGGAATAGTTTTATAGTTTAATGCCAAATCTCCTTTAATGTTTTCGAGGTCTTTTGTCAGTTCTCGCATAGATAAAACAAGGAACAAAAACATGGCATGTACAAAAATGACGGTTTCAAAGTTTTTGTAATAAATAAACACTGCAAAAAATGGTGTGATAGTTAATATGGCTGAAGTAATATTACCAACTATTGGTAATTTTTTCAGCTTATGTGAGTAAAACCAAATCGCAAAAATGTATGCCGAAAAGAAAATTACAGCTTTGAATGATACATAACTTGCCATGATAACTGCAATAAAATTGAGTACAAAATAAAATACCAATTTTGTATTTTGACTTACCAATCTATCTAACATAGATTTTTGTGGACGATTGATTAAATCCTTCTCTGAGTCATAAAAATTATTAATGATATAACCTCCAGCTATAGTTGCCGCTGAAGCCAGAACAATCATTAATAAATTAATATCAAAAACAACTTGCTTTAAAGGTATATCGTGTGCTAAAATGTAAATGGAAGTAAGATATTGCGCGATAACAATAACTAGTATATTATAACCTCTTACTACAGAAAACATGCTAAAGAACTTTAGCAAGATGTGTTTTTGTTTTCTGGTTAACATATATTTTAAAGTAAATTAAGACTCTTCGAATGTGCTCAGAGTGACCTAAATTAACTAAAAATTGTAAACCACTTCTAATTTATAATCTGAAAGTGACTTTCGAGCACGTTCCATATCTTCGGCAAAACCTAATATATAGCCTCCACCACCAGAACCACAAAGTTTTAAGTAATAGTCGTTGGTTTCAATTCCTTTTTTCCAAAGTTCATGAAAATGTTGAGGAATCATTGGTTTAAAATGATTTAACACCACTTTAGATAGGCGTTTTGTGTTACGGAACAACGATTTTATATCACCTTTTAAGAAATCATCAACACAAGCATCAGTATGTTTAATAAATTGATCTTTTAGCATTTTTCGGAACCCTTCTTGTTTCATGTTTTCCATAAAAATACCAACCATTGGAGCAGTTTCTCCAATAATACCACTATCTAGTAAAAACACAGCGCCTTTACCGTTGCTTTGTTGTGAAGGAATACCTGTAGCTTCAATATTATCTTTTGAATTGATAAGAATTGGAATACTTAAATAACTGTTTAAAGGATCTAAACCAGAAGATTTTCCGTGAAAAAAAGATTCCATTTCTGAAAAGATACTTTTTAACTTCAAGAGTTTTTCTCTGGTCAAGTTTTCTAAAACAGTGATTTTATCAAAAGCATATTTATCATAAATAGCAGCAACTAAAGCACCACTACTACCAACTCCATAACCTTGTGGAATTGAAGAGTCGAAATACATGCCTGCGTCAACATCAGCTTTAAGTTTATCAAAATCGAAAGCGACTAAATCAGCATCGACATTTTCAAGATATTTGACAAAAGTTTTTAAATTGTTGTTTGATTTTTGTGCTTCCTGCGAAGGGGTTTCATCCATCTTTAAAGCACCATTATAAAAACTATAAGGAATAGAAAGTCCCTTAGAATCTTTTATGATTCCATACTCTCCAAAAAGTAATATTTTAGAATAAAAAAGTGGTCCTTTCATATCTTAATTAAAGTTTTGTTTAACTATATAAAAATATTTTTAAACATTTTTACAAATCTAATCAATTTTTTTGGCTCCAAAGCCAATATTATCACAAATATATTGTTCGTTTTGACAATATACAACTAACTCACTTTTAATAAATTCCAAAACTTGTTTTGCCTCTTTGTCTGGATATAATACATGAACATTAGCTCCAGCATCTAAAGTAAAACAAACATGAGAGCCAGTTTCTTCTCTGAAACGCCATATTTTATTAATTATTTCGAGTGTGTTTGGTTTCATTAAAATAAAATAAGGCATGCTTGTCATCATCATAGCGTGAAGCGTTAAGGCTTCACTTTCAACAATGCCAACAAAAGATTTTAAATCACCTTCTTTGAAAACAGTTATAAGCTTAGATAAATTATTATGTGCCTGATTGAAACGTTGTTCTGCAAAGGGATGACCATGCATTAAATCATGACCAACTGTACTGCTTACTTGCTTTTCCCCTTTATCGACTAACAAGATTGTGTCTTGATAATTTTTAAAGTTTTCATGAACTTCAAAAGGATATTTTACGCCAAATAAATCTGAACTGTTTGCGAATTGTTTATGTTTTCCCCAAACAATTAAATCGCCTTCTATACTTCTGCATGCAGAGCCTGAGCCTAAACGTGCCAAAAAAGAGGCTTTTTTGTTGAAGTAATTTTGAGATTCTTCGCTATCTCCTTCGACATGCCCAGGATGACATCTCTGAATGACAGATATTTCTTTTTCAAGACTCATTAAGCAAAGTGCCAAAGCACTCATTCCTGAAGCCGAAGAGGCAATTCCCGAACTATGTGGAAATGTGTTTTTGGTTTCAATAGCAAAATGATATTCTTTTAAGAAAGGTAAATATGGTGTAACTCGTTCAAAAAATGTTTCAATTTTTGGTTTGAAACTGTCTTTTTTTTCACCATCTAAAAACACATCGAAAGAAAAGTTTACTTTATCTTCTTTTGGAGTGTATGAAAGTGTGGTGATTGTTTTACAATTACTGAGTGTGAAACTAATAGATGGATTTGCTGGTATTTGGTGTTTCTTTTTTCCCCAATATTTTACTAATGCAATATTGCTAGGTGATTCCCAAGTAACACTTCCATTTTCAATATTCTTTTTTGAGTATTCTTTAAGAATAAAATCTTGTTCGGTCATACTTTAGCTAATCTTTGGACAAAGATAACAACTTTACCATTGTGTTGTAGTTTCTTGAAGTAGCAAAAGTATTTAGTTTTTTTTCGAAGAAATTCATATTAAACTTTGCTTGACCATAGCCTTTTTCACAGTAATAATAAATGCAATCTTTTATGATTTGATATTCTTCACCATCGTAAGTTTTGGTTGATGCTTCGGTAATTAATTCCTTATCTGGCAAATCGTGTAGAAGCATAAAATAACTCTTTGACTTTTTCTCTTCGGCAAAAGGACAATCGTTAAAAATACAATTTATTTCTGGTCGCGTTTTTACTAAAACCAAAACCTCAAATCCAAAATGATTTTGAATGGTTTCAGCAATTTTGTTTTCTAATTCTATCGTGTTTGCTTCTTGAAATTGAAACACAACATTACCACTTTGAATGTAAGTTTGCACATTTTTAAATCCAGAATTAGTAAGTAATTCTCGTAATTCTGCCATTGGCACTTTTTTGTGCCCACCAACGTTTATTCCGCGAAGTAATGCTATGTAAGTTTTCAAAAATCTTGGTTTTGATTTAGAATTCGGTAAACAATAATAGAACCATCTTTTCTTTGTCTGTAATGTATAGCATAGTTGAAATTTTCAAAATGAACAATTCTAACAGAATTATATCTTATTTGAAAAGCTTGTGGCATAGACATAATCCGCTTTAACTGATTAACTAAATCATCAAGAAAATCTTTTTCTTTGCCAATTAATTTAAAAAAACACTGTGCCTTGTAAAGCTCAAGCTTTGCTTCTTCAGAAAACTCATAACTCTCTTCCATATTCCTTTAAAACATCTTTCCATGAATGAGTTTTTAAAAGCCCTTTTTCGTCACGTTCAATCATATCATCCATCATAGCTTTATATTCTTCTGAAGGTTCAGAAAAACGCAAAGCCGTGTCTTCCAAAGTAAATTCTAAATAATTTTTTAGCGAGCGCTTTTGAAGTTTTGCCTGTTTTTCAAGAATTTCTATAGCCTTGTCATCCAGTTCTATAAGCTTTTTTGTTTTTCCCATAATATATAGATTGTATATATCAAATATATAAAATATATTTATTCTGAAATGGTTTTTGCAGCTATAAATGCTCCAGTCCAAGCATTTTGAAAGTTAAATCCGCCTGTAATTGCATCTATATTTAGTACTTCGCCAGCAAAATATAGGTTCTTATGAAGCTTACTTTCAAAAGTTTTAAAGTTTACTTCTTTTAAATCTACACCACCAGCAGTAACAAATTCTTCTTTAAAAGTACTTTTTCCTTCTACCTTAAAAATTGCTTGCGTGAGTTGTGATGCTAAATTTTCTAAATGGCTTTTATTTAAATCTGCCCAACGTGTCGCTTGATTTATATTAGAAGCTAAAACCAATTTATGCCACAAACGTTTTGGTAGCTCAAACTGTGTGGATTTATAAACTGTTTTCTTAGTCAATTCTTGTTTTAATTCCTTTAAATTGTCTAAACATACTTCAAACGATTGTTTAATAAAATTAATTTCAATATCAAATTTATAATTGAGTTTAGCTAACTCTAAAGCTCCAAACGCAGATAACTTTAATATAGCTGGAGCACTGAAACCAACATGTGTTATTAGTAATGGTCCTTCTGAAACTAAATCAGTTCCCAATACTTTAATCCCAACATTTTGAGCTACAACTCCAGGAATATCCTTAATGCGTTCATCTTTAACATCAAACGTAAAAAGTGATGGTACTGGTTGAACAATTGTATGTCCTAAATTCTGCAAAAGATTCCAGATTTTTTGATTACTTCCAGTTGCGATGAGAAGTTTTTTACAAACAAATTGATCAGTTCTAGTATTTACTTGAAAACCTCTTGACTGCGCTAAAGGAGACAAGTTAGTTACGCTTTGATTATACAACACCTCAACCTTGTGTTTCTTGGCTTGGTTTAAAAAACAATCGATAATGGTTTTTGACGAATCTGTAACTGGAAACATTCTACCATCGTCTTCAATCTTGAGTTCTACGCCTCGCTTTTCAAACCACTCAATAGTATCTCCTGTCATAAATTGATGGAATGGTCCCAATAATTCTTTTTCTCCACGAGGATAATTAAGCACCAATTCAGAAGGTGTAAATTCAGCATGAGTAACATTGCATCGACCACCTCCAGAAATTCTAACTTTTTGCAAACCTTCTTTTCCACGTTCAAGAATAGCAACTTTTAGTTTTGGATTTTGTTCAGCTAAATTTATAGCTGCAAAAAATCCTGCTGCTCCACCTCCAACAATTATAACGTCATAGTGATTCATTTTTTTTGTAATGGTCGCATTAACCCTTCTTGAGCAACTGAAGCAATGAGTTTTCCATCTCTAGTGAAAATATTTCCTTTTGCTAAACCTCTAGCATTTGATGTATTTGGAGACTCAATGGAGTAAAGCAACCAATCATCAAAATCGAAATCTCTAAAATACCACATGGAGTGATCTAGACTTGCTGTTTGTGTGTTTCCCCAATGTGCTTTACTAGCATGACGATTCATAGCAGCAGCCAGAATATTATAGTCTGATATATAGGTTAAGATTTGTTGTTTAGATGCTAAATCTAATTGGCTTGCATCGCCTTTAAGCTTTATCCAAACGTTAGTAAATGGTGGCAAATCTTCTTTGTTAAACGGATTTATGACTTCAACAGGTTTAAACTCAACAGGTCTATCCACCATTAAAAATTCTTTGGTTCTAGGTGGAATGACTTCACCAAACTGTTCTAGCATATCAGTCCAACTCAACAATTCCTCTGGTTGTTTAATGTTCCTATTTATTTCAATTTGATGGTTGTAACCTTCTTCTTTTTTATGAAATGAAGCCGACAAAATAAATATGGTTGTTTCTTTTTGATGAGCTGTTACTCTTCGTACTGAAAAACTGCCTCCATCTCTTACAATACTTACATTGTAAGTTATTGGCAATTCTAAATTTCCTGCTTCTAAAAAGTAGGAATGCATAGAGTGTAAAATCCTACCATTCGTAATTGTACGACAAGCTGCGTTTATAGCTTGAGCCAAAACCTGACCACCAAACACATTGGGACTTCCAACAGTTTTACTTATTCCATTAAATTCGTTTTTGCCTACTAATTTTAGGTTTAATACATTTAATAAATCATCAACTGTAGTCATTTTTCATGTTTTATAAATTCAAAACTATTAAATTCATTTTTGGGTTTATCTGTTTTTAATAATTATTTAATCTTTGACCTAACAGTTTTATCATTATGACTATTTTTTATCACCCTTTTTGTGCAAGTCTCTTATATTTGACTGATAGTTTATGGCTTTAGATTACAATCTTTTTAATATTTTAATACTTTTTGGAGCTATCCAAGGCTTTATTCTATGTTTCTTTTTATATAAAAATAGAAGCATTAATTATTTGGCAACAAATTTCTTTTTACTCTTCTTATTCTCTTTGTCCTTTTTTAATTTGATTTATGCCTTTTTAGACATGGATCTTTTTAAATATTATAGACCTTTACACATGTTTCCTTTTCCATACAAATGGCTTATTGGTGCTGGGTTTTATTTTTATATTAAAAATCAATTTCCTCCTTCAGAAGATGAAACAGCATACCACAAAAAAGAATGGTATATTTTAATTCCTGCTTTTGTTTATCTCTTATTAAAAACATATTGGTTTTCAATCTCTGTAAAAGAAAATAGCTACAGAATTACTTCAGTAATTGTAGAGTCTAATTTTTTTAGAATTCATGAATTCTTTTTTTTATTCTTTACCCTTTTTATGGGAATTGCCTCGCTACTCTTTTTATATAATAATGAAAATAGAATCACACTAAAATCTGCAACTGCATTGAATTGGCTTAAAAAATTAACTTGGACATTTATAATAATTACTTTAATAGATCTTTTTCTCTTTTCTTGTGATTTAATAATTCATTCTGGTAGTGAAACTTTTGGGTTTTACTACGCAACATTAATTATAAACGCAGCTTTTATTTACTGGATTGGTTTTATGGGATTTACGAAATCTAAATTGTTTTTTAACAATTTTAAGCACATTACAGAATTTTCAAATTCTCAAACAGATTACATTTCTAAAAAATTAGATCAAATTATTAAGGAAGAGAAAGTTTACATCAACCCAAACATAACTTTGCTTGAATTATCAAAACTTTTGAGTATTTCCTCAAGCGAACTTTCAAAATATTTTAATACAACATTAGGAGTGAATTTTTCAGAATTTATAAATAATCTTCGCGTTGAAGAAGTAAAAAAATTAATAGCTTCAGATAATACTAATAAATACACTTTGGTTTCTTTGGCTGAAAAAGCTGGTTTTAGTTCTAAATCTACATTCAATGCAGCTTTTAAAAAAATAACAGGTTATACACCTTCGGCTTATAGAAAACATATTCAAGGGTAATAAAAATGTCCAAGATTAAGTTTTCTGGACATATTTAGAGTAACATTTTTTTGTTGCTGTACTTTATAAAATAATCTTTGCTTCAAATAAAAACATCGCATTTCATGAAAAATTTTGTCTTAATTATTTTTTCAGGTCTTATACAGCTTGCATGTAGTCAAAACCCAAAATCATCATCAGAATGGTTAAACAAAAACACCATTGAATTGCAACAAAATGGGACTTACGATTTTACAAAATTAAAAGATGTTTTAAAAAATAAGCAAATTGTAGCACTAGGTGAAAGCACTCATGGTCTGGCTGAGTTTTATAAAATAAAATCTGCTTTAGTTTTATATTTACATCAAGAGTTAGGTTACGAAGTTTTAGCAATGGAAAGTGGTTTAGGAGACATTAATCTTGCCTATAATGATATTGATACCATTTCAGCTAAAAACTTAAGAGATCATACACTTTTTGGAAATTTTAAAGCAAAAGAAGTTGACACACTTTTTGATTATATAAAATCTACTAGTTCAACAAAAAAGCCTCTTTTTTACACTGGTTATGATACACAATTTTCTTCAAATTATTTAATCACAAAGCTTGTTGATTTATTAAACCCAATTGACAAAACATTATCAGACAGCTTATTCAACAGAATGTATTCTTTTCAAAAATCATTTAGTGCTGCTAGAAACAATGACTCTATTGATTATATAAAGCATCGAGATATTTTTATAAAGAATGCTACAGATATTAGTCAGACCCTTGAAGTTAACAAACACACACTTCTAAACTCTAATAAACTAAATCATAAAGAATATTTAATGATTCAAAAAACACTAGAAATGTTTGTTAGGTCTACTGATTTAAGCTTTGAAGATAGATTTCAAAGTATCGAGTTAAGAGATGAACTTATGGCTGAAAATCTCGTTTGGCTATTAAAAGAAATTTATCCAAATAAAAAAGTAATTGTTTGGGCTCATAATGCTCATATAGAAAATAACTCTGCTGAAGGTTATAATTTAAAATTAATGGGACATTATCTCAAGGAAAAATACAAAGACAACTACTATTCAATAGGTCTTTTTGCATACGAAGGAAAAGCATATCAACATTGGACAAAAAATACAATTCCTTTTAAAAATAATGATAGTATTGCAATTGAAAAACGTTTTTTTGACACTAACAAAAATGTATCTTTTCTAAATCTTTCTAAAGTTAGGGAAACCCAATTTACAAAATGGCTGTTTGAAACTAATACAGGGTTTGAACTAGAAAATGGTGGAAATATTCCATTTATTCCCACAAAACGTTTTGATGGAATTATAACAATACAAAGGTCAGGTATTCCAACTTATGACAGCGAAAATTAGACAAAATACATTTTTCTATAAAAAAAGGCTTCAACATATACTGAAGCCTTTTTTTAATTGAATAAGTTAGTTAGATTAATTTATTAATACTTTATATCCCCAAGGTTCAAGATTGATAGTACTGTTATTAAGCTCCAATTTAGAATTGGTTATATATTCTGTAAATGAGCCTTTTAAAGGAATAGTAACATTTTGTTTTTCATTTGAAAAATTTCCAATGTAAAGCACTTCTTTACCATCTTTACTGCGTTTAAAGGCTAAAACGTAATCGTTATTAGTGTCAATTCTCACGTATGAAGCTGCTTGTTTTCCTCCATTTAATGCAGGATTGGAGTTTTTAAGTGTTCCTAATTTCTCAAGAAGATTCCAAACATTGCCTTTGGTTTTTGGGATTTGGTCTTTTTCAAAGAATTTAAGTCTGTGGTTTAATCCATATTCTTGACCTGAATAAATTAAAGGCATTCCAGGAGCTACATAACTTAATGCCAACATTGCATCAGCAGCTTTTCCCATTCGCTCTTCAATAGTGCCATTCCAAGAATTTTCATCGTGGTTGGTTATAAAATTCATTAAAATATCATCGGCTTCATACTGTTCTGAAATTTCTTTCATTCTGTTATCCCAAGCACTTACATCGTCTTTTCCTTGTGCCATTTCGTTCATTCTATGGTGTGTTCCCCAACCATAAGCCATATCAAACAATCCTTTACCTTTCATTAATTCTGGTTCCCAAGCTTCGGCTAACATGAAAATGTCTTTTTGTTTGCGTAATTCTGGAATTGCCTGTTCCCAAAAATCTTGCGGAACTGCACCTGCAACATCGCATCTAAAACCATCTACACCTTCTTCTGTAATCCAATATTTCATGTCTTCAATCATTTCTTTACGCATTTCTTGATTGTCATAATTTAAATCGGCTACATCAGCCCAACCCCAAGATTCTCCAGTTTCTGGATTTGTTGGGTCTATAATTTCACCCTTTTCATTTTGTGTGTAGTAATCTGGTTTTTCTTTTATCCAAATATGATCCCAACCTGTGTGGTTTGGCACCCAATCCAGAATAACATAAATACCATTGTTGTGTGCAGTTTTTACCAACTCCCTAAAATCATCAATATTCCCAAATTCTGGGTTTACTTTTGTGTAATCTGTAACGGCATAGTAGCTTCCCAACATTTTAGCTCTTTCGGCTTCGTCTTCTATAAGATGAGCAAAATCGCCACCTGTTGCTTTTCTTTTGGTTTCTGAAATAGGGAAAATTGGCATCAACCAAATTACTTTTACGCCTAATTGTTTTAACTGCGGAATGTCTTTTGTGAACGCATTAAATGAACCTTCTTCGGAATATTGACGAATGTTAGCTTCGTAAATTACTGCGGTCTCTAAAATATCATCATTTATAGGTTGAATTTGGACTACTTCTTCAGTTGTGGTTTCTTCAATTATAGGTGTTTCTTTTTCTTTTTTGCACGAAACCAAACTTAATATGGCTATTAAAAGAATTGCTGTTTTTTTCATCGTTTGTTTTTAAAATTAATTTTTATTTCTGTCTCTTTTGCGGTGTTCCAAGTTACTGGAACTGTTAATTGTTTTGTAGTTGAATTCCAAACGTATTTTGTTTTCTTTCCGTTTGTTTTTATGTTTTTTGGTTCACGTTCTATATTATGAACTATAAGTTGAATCTTCTTATTATTTGTTTTGAAGTTGGTTCCTGTTTCTGCTTCAAATTCTATTTCTAAACAGTTTTTTTCTATTTCGGCTTCAAACTCCAGCAACTCAAACATACCCTTTTCATAAGCATTTGGTGTTAAACCATCGTCATTATACACTTGTCTTTCGCTTACTTCTATGGTTGAATCGTGGTAATAATGCAAATCGAAAGTATTAAGATTATAATCATCTGTAGATTGCACCAAATTTGCCATTGGAATAAACGCTCCTGCTCTTACAAAAGTTGGAATTGAAGAAATAGTTGTAGAAATTGTTTTAGTTTGTCCGCCTTCAATTTCTTCATTTGTATAAAAATCGAACCACAAATTGTCTTTTGGGAAATAGACTTCTTGTTCTATGACTTTTGGATTTACAATAGGCGACACTAAAAAATCATTTCCCCATAAATAAGTTTTTGAATTAACCAATTGGTTTTCGTTCTCTGGTTCTTCAAAGAACAATGGTCGCATGAAAGGTGTTCCTTTTTGATTATTTTCAAAAGCCAACGTATAATTATAAGGCAACAATTTGTAACGTAATTCGATTGATTGCTTTGCCAATTGTTTTGTTTTTTCCTCTCTAAAAACAGGCTCACTTGGTACTTCTTCTTGTGCATGTGGTCTAAAAATAGGTTGAAAAACGCCATACTGCAACCAACGTGTATAGAGTTCATCATCAAGATTAGCACCTGCAAAACCACCTAAATCCGAATGCATATAGGCCAGACCTTGCATAGCCATTTGCATAGCAATCTCGGTTTGACTTTGCAATCCGCCCCAAGTTCTGTTAACATCTCCAGACCAAGGAATTAAACCATAGCGTTGTGAGCCAGAATAACCTGCTCTCATTAAAATAAAAGGACGTTGCTCTGGAAAATCGCGTTGATAGCCTTCATAAACCAAACGAGCCCAATCATGACCATATATATTATGAACTTCATCTGCAGTTCCAGTGGCATGAATTAATTTTGAAGGATGCACTTCTGGTTCGCCTAAATCTCCCCAAATACCTTTTACTCCTTTACTGATAATTTCATTTTTATAGATGTCCCAAAACCATTGTTCAGCCTTAGGTTTGTAAATATCTATCAATCCAGTGTTACCAAAATAAAAATCAAACGTAAAAGGATTTCCTATTGAATCTTTTGCTAAAACATCTTCTTTTACAGCTTCTTCCCAACGATTTGAGGTTGTAAGCACGAAAGGTTCGGTTATGGCAACGGTTTTTACACCTTTATCATTTAAACGTTTTACCATTCCCTCAAAATCTGGAAACGAATCTCTATACACTTCCAAATTTCCCATTGTGCCTTGGATGTCTTTTCCGAACCAATATAAATCCAGAATAATAGCATCAACAGGAATATTGTCTTCTTTAAATTTATCGATGGTTTTTTCGGTTTCTTCTTGCGAATGATAGCCAAAACGACTTGAAAAATTACCTAAAGCCCAACGTGGTGGCAATGGCTGTTTCCCTGTTAAATTGGTGTAATTATTTATTAAATCCAACCACGAATCACCAGCGATTACTTGATAAGTTTTTCTTCCTGAAATGGTTTCGTAAGTTAATGTGTTATTGTTTTTACTATCTAAATCCAAATATCCAATTGGAGTATTATCAAAATGAACCATATACTGATTTGAAGATATTACAATTGGCATGGTGTAATTCATTAACTCGCTATGAGTTTCGTAGCCATAATCTGCCTTGTTATACAATTGCAAACGATTACCACGACGATTCATACCTAAAGCTCTGGCTCCACCTCCATATAAGACTTCGTCTTCAGTAATGTTTAATTGAATAGCTTCTCCATACTCTGTTTTATGATAGCCTTTACCTTCGGAAAGGATTGGTTTGTTTTTGTATGTATAAGAGATTTTGAAAGGTTTCTGATTTACTATTACACTAATTCCATCGGTTAAAAAAAATTGCTTTGGAAAACCATGGGCAAGTATTGAATTTATGTCAACTTTATTTGGTTGCAAAGCTACAGCATGTGAATTATCAATACGCTTCTGACCTATAGGTATAAATGTGGTTTCGATAATTTTAGAAGAATAAAATTTAATAATGTATTGACCATCACTTACATTTATAATTAATCCATTTTTTGTTTGTTCAATATTCTTAAACTCTCTCTCTTTTTTAGACTCAGGAAATAACCAAGTAATGGCTTCTTCAAAATTGTCTCGCCAAAGTTTTTCGTTGTGTTCACCTTCAGGAACAATTTTAGATGTCATGTTTTCGGAAGGGAAGCCAGCTTTAGTTAAAACATCCATCATGTTATTCATGTCAATGACTGTTTGGCTTATTTCATCAAAACCTGCATCAACACCTTCTTTTCCACCAGCTAAAAAATACATTTTAGTGTCTTGAATATTTCCTTTTTGTTTTGAGAACTCATTAACCTCGGGAGCAAACCAAAACGATGGAGAATACACTCCAATTTTTCCAAAAACGTTTGGATATTTTAAGGCTGCATAATGTGAAATTAATCCACCCATTGAACTACCAAAAATTGCAGTATTGTCTTTGTTGGTTATGGTTCGGTAATTTTTATCAATGTAAGGTTTTAAAGTATTGACAATAAAATCTACATATTTGTTGCCTTCGCCACCACCATATTTTGTATTAGTCCATGGCGAGTATTCATCCAAACGTTTGTCGCCTCCATTATCAATGCCAACAACAATCATTTTAAATCCAGATTCGTAAAATAGGCTATTTAACGTTTCGTCTACATTCCATTCGCCTGCATACGATGTTTTTGTATCAAAAATATTTTGTGCATCGTGCATGTATAATACTGGATAATTTTCTTTAGAATTATCATAATCTGGAGGTAGATACAACCAAACTCGTCGTTCTCTATCTAATTGAGGTATTTTAAATGTTTCGGATAATACGCTTACATTTTTTTGTGCCGTAGATTTTACAATATCATCTGCTGGTCCCCAATTTTTTATGGCGATATATATTGTTTCAGGCTCGTTTTTACACGAATAATTTCTATTGTCTATTTTTTCTCCATTGGCATTTAATTCCTCAAATTCCCAAGAACCCATCGTGAACTTAAACAGTACATTGCATGACTTTTCTTTTGGAAGCGTAATAGAGTATTGGTTGTCTAATTTTGATAATTTATAAGCATCGTTTCCACCTGTCCAACCTTCAAAATTACCAGAAATGTAAATATCGTTGTTAAAATCATGTGTTTCAGGCAATTGAGTAATGATAAATGTGACCTGAGCTATGACAAAATTGCAAATCGTAAAAAAAAGTATTGATAATTTAAATCTCATTCAAAAAATTGCTTAATTATTGTTACCTAATAAAAATTCAAGAGAAATGTTGAGTCGTTGATTCCATGAATTTTCAGAATGATCAGTTCCTTCAAAAAATAAATTTCTCGAATCATTTAAACCATACCCTTTTTCTTTTAAAATTTCATCTACATTTGGAGCATACTGAGGATAGTAGGCATCTAAAGTTAAATTTCCATAATCAAAATAGACTTTATGATTTCCTGCTTTAGGGAAATTATCTTTCATATAACTGAATATTGCTTTTGGATGTGGATTATTATCTACTGGACTTGCACCAACCCAATGTGTGGATATACAAGCAGCGCCACCAAAAACTTCAGGGTATTCTGAAATAGCATACATAGACATCAATCCTCCCATACTTGAGCCCATTACAAACGTGTTTGATTGGTCTGTACGCACTGAATATGTTTTATCAATATATGGTTTTACTTCTTCTACAAGAAATTTAAGATAGTTATCACCATTTAATTTTATGTTCATTTTTCCGGATAAATCAGTTAGAGAATCTTGAACAGTTTTCTCTAAATAATTAAATGATTTCTGAGGGTATAAATCTTGCCATCTAATTTCAGAAATGTTATAGACTGCTACAACAATAAAATTCCTCGTCATATTTTCATCCATTAATTTTGAAGCCCATTCATCTACTTTCCATTCTTGTTTATTCCAAGTAGTTGTACTATCAAAAAGCATTTGACCATCGTGCATATAAAGCACGCTAAATTTTTCGTTATTTGAATAGTTATCTGGTAGCCAAATATCAACAGAACGTGGTTTAATGTATTGAGATGGAAATTGCTCTACTCTAAATAAAGTTCCAGACGCTAGAGATGCATTTTCTAATGGTGCAGCTTCAAAATCAGGTTTGTCACCTGCACCCTCTAATGGTTCGGTTTTGGTTTGTTTGCACGACACCAATAAGGAGATTAAAAAACATAGAAAAATTTGTTTCATGTGTTTATATTTATTGTTTTTTATTGGTTAGATGTAACATCCATAATAATTACCCTGAGGTCTATCTGAAAAAGTTGATGCATGTTTCATTTTTAATTTTTAGTTGTTAATAGGGTTACTCCTTTTTTGTTAAATGTAATGGCATCTTCCCAATGGAAATTTTCGCCAGTTATTATATTTTTTAATGTTTTTCCGTTAAGCCCAATTTCGGTATAGCGTTTTAGGTCTATCGTTATTGGTTCTTCGTTTTTATTTAAAATCATTACAACTGTTTCGCCATCAACAATTCTGAATAAAAAGTAGGTTCCCATAAATGGTGCAAAGTGCACTGTTTTTCCGTTATGAATAGCCTCACTGTTTTTACGGTAATTTAATACTGTTTTTAGGAAATGTTGCATATCCTTTTGCTCATTAGATAAACCTTCGCCTGTAAACACATTGGCTGTATCACCTTGCCAACCGCCAGGAAAATCACCTCGTAACAAACCATGATCGCCTGGTTTTTTAAAATCGTTCATTAAAATTTCGGTACCATAATAAATTTGAGGAGTTCGAGGTAAGGTTAAAACCGAAGCCAACGCCATTTTGGTATTTTGAATATCGCCTTTTAATTGGGTAAAAATTCGGCTCATATCGTGATTGTCTGGAAAAATCATGATGTCTTTTGGCGACGCATAATGAAAATCGTTTGCTAAACCATCATAAATTTTTATCAAGCCATTATCCCAAGATTCGTTTTCGTTTAAAGCATTTACTATATTGGATTGCATGGCAAAATCCATAGTAGAGCTTAAATTTGAATCGTAACCATCTCTATTGTTTGCTCCTTCTTGCCAATAACCAATCAACAACGGATTGTAGCTCCATTCTTCGCCAACAATAGAAAAATTAGGATATTCGTTCATAATAGCACCAGCCCAATCACTCATAAAGTTTTTGTCTGGATATGGATAAGTGTCTTGACGAATTCCGCCTAAATGAGCCGTTTCAATCCACCAAATACTGTTTTGAATGATGTATTTTGCCATAAATGGATTGCGCTGATTTAAGTCTGGCATATCCGAAACAAACCAACCTTCGTTATTTCCTTTTCTATCTACTTCTGAAGCGTAAATGTCTTGATTGGTTGTTCGCCTATGGTTGGAACCTATATTGGTTTCCCAATTCCATTTATCTATATTTTCTTCGTAATTTTTTTGATTGTTAACCCAATCTTCAAACGGTAAATCTTGCATCCACCAATGTTTTAATCCGCAGTGATTGGCTACTTGGTCCATGATGAGCTTAATGCCTTTTTCATTTGCTTTTTCAGATAACTCTAAATACTCCTGAAGCGTTCCAAAACGTGGATCGATTTCATACAAATCGGTAATAGCATAACCATGATACGACCAGCGAGGCATATCGTTAGTAAGCAACGGACAAGGCCAAATGGCTGTAAAGCCCATTTCTGAAATATAATCCAGATGATTGGTTATACCTTGAATATCGCCGCCATGTCGTGCGTAGTCGTTGGTTCTATCTATTGTTTTTTCGTTTAGATTTTCAAAAGCATCATTTTCTGGTTTAGCATTAGCAAAGCGGTCTGGTGTAATGAGGTAAATAGCGTCTGAACTATTAAAACCAACATAATCCTCTGGTTTTTTGTTTCTATTTTTTAATTCGTAAGTATGCGTTTGTTTTTCTCCATTTTCAGAATTAAAAACAATATCAAATTTTCCAGCTTTTGTAGTTTCTGAAATGTTTAAATCTATAAATAAATAGTTTGGACTTTTGGCTTTGTGAATTTTATCAATAGTAACGCCTTGATAGGAGATTTCTGGTGTTGTGCTGCCAATATTTTTATGATGAACTAACAGTTGAAGCGAATTGTTTTTCATGTCAATCCACCAATTTGGTGGTTCAACGCGTTCTAAATACGTGTTGGAAACTTCGGTTTGATGTACTGTTGTTTCTTCATTTACTTGCTGTTTGCAAGCGGTGAATGTAACTAACAGAATGATGAGTAATTTTTTCATTTTTTATTCTTTTGGCATTGCGGAGCAAATTTCTCTCAACTGCACTTCGACAAGCTCAGTGTGACACACACAAGGTGACAATTTGCTGTGGTAATCTTTTTTTGAGATTCCCCATCAAGTGCGGAATGACAACTACTTATATTGTTACGAAACTATTTGGTGAAATAGTAACTAACTCATTATTCACATAAACTTCCAATTCATTATCACCTTCTACTTCAAAACTGGTTTGGTGTTGTTCCACGTTTACTTTTACAATCTGATTTCTAAAATTTATTTTAAACGAATAACCTTTCCATTGTTTTGGTATTTTAGGTTCAAAAGACAGTTTATCACTTTTAATTCGCATGCCTCCAAAACCTTCAACTATACTCATCCACGTTCCAGCCATTGAGGTTATATGTAAACCTTCGTGAACTTCTTTATTATAATCGTCTAAATCTAATCTTGAAGTTCTTAAATAGAATGTATAAGCTTGCTCCATTCTATTCAATTTTGCTGCTTGAATACTATGCACACAAGGCGACAATGAACTTTCGTGAACCGTAAAAGGTTCGTAAAAATCGAAATGTTTTTCTAATTCTTCTGTTGTGAAATGGTCTTCAAAAAAGTAAAATCCTTGAAGCGTATCAGCTTGTTTGATGTATGGCGAACGTAAAATGTGATCCCATGACCATTTCTGATTTATTGGTCTTTGGGATTTATCTAAATCTTTTACCGTAATTAACTCCTTATCCAAAAAGCCATCTTGTTGAAGATACACACCATGTTCTTCGGAATAAGGGAAATACATTTGTTCTGCCACTTTTCCCCAATGGTGTAATTCGTCATCAGAAATATTTGTCTTTCCAATTATCCTTAAATAATCATCGTGATACCCTTCTTTAACTTTTTCAATATTTTCCAAAGCATATTCAATACACCATTTAGCAATATAGTTAGTGTACCAATTGTTGTTCACATTATTTTCATACTCGTTTGGTCCTGTTACGCCAAGGATAACGTACTTTTGTTTTTGAGTTGAAAAATTGGCTCTTTGTATCCAAAATCTGGCAATACCAATTAGTACTTCCAATCCTTTTTCTGGAATGTAACTGTAATCGCCTGTAAAGCGATAGTAATTAAAAATGGCAAAGGCAATAGCACCATTTCGGTGAATTTCTTCAAAGGTAATTTCCCATTCGTTATGACATTCTTCACCATTCATAGTTACCATTGGGTACAATGCAGCACCATTTGAAAAGCCTAATTTTTTAGCATTTTCAATCGCTTTTTCTAAATGATTATACCTATAAGCCAATAGGTTTTTGGCTACCTCTTGATTTTTTGTAGCCATATAAAATGGCAAACAATAGGCTTCGGTGTCCCAATAGGTGCTACCACCATATTTCTCGCCAGTAAAGCCTTTTGGACCAATATTTAAACGTGCATCTTTTCCTAAATAGGTTTGATTGAGTTGAAAAATATTAAAACGAATACCTTGTTGTGCTTCAACATCACCTTCAATAGTAATATCTGCCATTTGCCAAATAGTTGCCCAAGACTGTTTTTGTTTTTCAAGCAATTCATTAAACCCTAATAAAACACCTTGTTTGAGTGTTTTTTTAGCAGCTTGAATAAGTGTTTTGGCATCGTGATTTCTGTCAACCGTATAACCTCCAAATTTATGAATAGTATAGGTTTGATTTTTTGTTACATTGGCTTCGTATTCAAAAACTATTTTGGCTTCGGTTGCTGATGTTTTTGGAGAAATAACCAACTCGTTATTGTCTATAAACACTTTGGATTCCATAAACGTACAGGTATGGAAATGTGTTTTCATGGTATGCGCCTCAATAAAAGCTTGCTGATTTTCGTGAGCGACTTTGGTAACGTTCCAAAAGGTATCATCCCAATTGGAATCTTCATTTTTTATACCTGCATCTAAATACGGTTTGAAAACTATTTGAGCATCTTTATTTAGTGGTGTAACTTGATATTCTATAGCTCCTAATTCGTCTAAATCTAAAGATAAGAAGCGTTTTGTTTTTACTTGTATTTGCGTTCCGTTTTGCAATATTGCAATAAATTCTCTTGACAACCAACCTTCTCGCATGTTTAATTCGCGATAGAAATCTTTAACTTCTTTACAGGTATTTAGGTCTAATTCTTCGCCATTTGCCAATACGTTTATTCCAGTCCAATTTGGTGCGTTTAGCACTTTCGCAAAGTACTCAGGATAGCCATTTTTCCACCAGCCTACACGCGTTTTATCTGGATAATAAACACCAGCTATGTAACTTCCTTGAAAGGTTTGCCCTGTATATTTTTCTTCAAAATTGGCACGTTGTCCCATAGCTCCATTACCCAAGCTAAAGAGACTTTCGGAAGATTCGACTTTGGTTTTGTCGAACCCTTTTTCAATTATTGACCAATTATCTGGAACGATATATTTTTGATTCATTTTTCTTTAAATTTCAATGTTGTTTTCTATTAATTCTTGAAGAAAACTTAAAGTGATTTCTGTGAAATTGTTAAACACAAAATCGGCTTCATGTAATATATTTTTATCTCCTATGCCAACCGAAGTCATTCCTGCTAAATTTGCTGCCTTAATGCCAGCCACTGAATCTTCAAACACAATACAATTTTCTGGTTTTTGATCGAGCAATTGTGCTGCAATAAGAAACACTTCTGGGTTGGGTTTAGCCTTGCTTACATCGTTTCCATCTACTATAGCTTGAAAACTTGAAATAAGATTTACTTTTTCCAGTATTTGTCTTGCGTTTTTACTGGCAGAACCCAAGGCAATGTTTTGTTTTTTTTCTATTAAATAATTTAAAATTTTAGGAACATCTGGTAAAATTTCGTTTTCGTCCATTTTGTTGATGTAACTTAAATAATCATCATTTTTTAATGCCATAAGTTCCATAAACTCATCTTCGGAAATACTTTTGCTGCCCCAAGCCAGAATTTTTTCTAATGATTTTACGCGACTCACGCCTTTAAGCTGTTCGTTTTGCTCGTGGTTAAAATCCACTCCAATGCTATTGGCTAATTTTTTCCACGCCAAATAATGATACTTTGCTGTATCTACAATAACACCATCGAGGTCGAATATGAATCCTTTTTTATTCATTTAAGCTTCTTCTGGTTGATAGGTAATGGCATTTTTATTGGTGATTAGCAAATTGCAAAGTCCTGCAATTACTAAACTAATTCCTGCAACTGTCATGGCATTTATAGCTTCATCGCCAATAAGTCCTGAAACAAAATTAATTCCGCCAAGTGCAGCTATAATTTGCGGTATTACTATAAACATATTGAAAATGCCCATAATTACACCCATTTTTTTTGGGTTAACAGAACTTGACAACATAGCATAAGGCATCGAAAGAATACTTCCCCAAGAAATACCAATTAATATAAAACAGTATTTTAACGTTTCTGGAGTTGCATTGTGCATCATTAAAAACCCAATACCACCTAAAATAAGTGAGCCCATATGTACATACTTTCTATTTATTCTTCTTTTTGACGTATAAAAAGCAAGTATTAGTGCAAATGCCATAGACGATAAACCATAGACTCCCATTGCCGAACCTACAAGATTTGACGATTTTTGAAAAGCGGTATTTTCCGCATCAAAATTTGCAGCTTGAACAGCATCTGTTAAATCAAAAGCCGATTCTATTGGTGCTGGTGTATGGAATACATGTTCTGTAAGTGCTGGATTTGCCAAACTCCACATGGTAAAAAATGCAAACCACGAAAAAAACTGAATAACTCCTAATTTTTTCATGGTTACAGGCATACTACCAATATTATTTAAGATATCTGGTATAAATTGGTTTTTTCTAGCCTTTTCACGTTCAAATTCTTCCATATCTTCTGGAGGATATTCGGTTGTTGTAAATACAGTATAGAGAATACTTACTAAAAATACCATAGCTCCAACTGCAAATGCCACTTTTACAGACATTGGCACCACACCTTGAGGTGCAGAATCGCTAACTCCTAAAGTTGACACAAACCAAGGTAAGTTACTGGCAACCCAAGTTCCAATTCCTATTATGAGTGTTTGTACTACAAATCCGTACGAACGTTGAGAATTTGGTAGTTTATCGGCAACCAAAGCTCGAAATGGTTCCATAGAAATGTTAATTGACGCATCTAAAATCCATAAGAATCCAGCAGCTATCCATAATGCAGGAGAATGTGGCACGAAAAAAAGTGCCAAAGAACTTAAAATGGCTCCAATTAAAAAGTAAGGTCGTCGTCGTCCAAATTTTGGATGCCAAGTTCTATCACTTAAATATCCAATAATGGGTTGCACTAAAAGGCCTGTAAGTGGTGCAGCAATCCAAAGCAAAGGAATGGCATCTTTTTCGGCTCCTAATGTTTGGAAAATTCGAGACATAAAGCCTCCTTGTAAGGCAAAACCAAACTGAATTCCAAGAAATCCAAAACTCATATTCCAGATTTCCCAAAAACTTAGGCTACGCTTTTTCATAATAGTATAGTGTTTATTAATACTATTTTGACAAGCCTAATAACTTATCAAAACTTATGGTTGAGAAGTGAAAATATAAGTTTTGATGTTTTCAAAGATATAAAAGTTTTTAATTACTTACCGTTAAATTTTGTTTTGTAGATTCTCTTATTATTAATTCGGTAGGTATTACTACAGTTTTAAACGGTTCAAAATCGTCTTCTTTTTCAATTCTGTTTATCAATAATTCGGCTGTTTTTTCTCCTATTTTTTCACCATGTTGGCTTACAGTTGTTAAACCTGGAACGGCATGTCTGGATATTACACCATCTGTAAAGCCTACAATTTGAATATCGTTTGGTATTTTTTTACCTAACCTTCGAGCCACCTTCATTGCCGTAATGGCATAAATTTCGTTTACAGCAAATACACCATCTATTTCAGGATTGTTGGTAAGCATTTCTTTTATCTCGTTTTCTAAGCTGAGTAAATTATATTCGGAAAGGGATTCGTCCTCAACTTTTAGAACATACTCAGTTTTTGGGACATAATCCGATGTTTCCAAAGCTGCCATATAGCCTTGGGTTCTGTATTTACCTACGTTTACATAATCTTTTGTAGTAATAAGCGCTATATTTCTGCAATCGTTTTTTATTAAGGATAACACAGCATTTTTTGCTCCTTCAAAATCATCTACAATCACCTTATCGCATTCAATTTCATTAACAACGCGATCAAACATTACAATTGGCATTCCTTGATTTATAGTTTCGTTAAAATGGTGATAATCTTGAAGTTGCAATGTTTCTTTAGAAATTGAGAGGATAAAACCATCAATACTTCCATTTGCAAGCATGTCCATATTTATCACTTCTTTATCAAACGATTCGTTAGAAAGCCCAACTATAACGTTATATCCTTTTTTGTTAGCGTAAAGCTCTATACCACGTATTACTTTAGAAAAAAAATGATGAACAATGTCTGGTATGATTACACCAATAGTTTTGGTCTTTCGGTTTTTTAAACTAAGTGCAATGTTATTGGGTTTATAGTTGTACAATTTTGCAAAAGCCTGTACTTTTTCACGTGTATCTTCACTTATTTCTTTACTGTTTTTTAGCGCTTTGGATACAGTAGAAATAGAAACGTCAAGTTCTCTAGCAATTTGTTTTAAGGTAATCTTTCTTCTCATGGAATTAGTATATCACAATAAAGATAGTCCATTTTTGATTAACTGCTAATTTTATAGGTATTTTTTTAATTTCTTACTATATTTTAAAAAGTTTTTAACACGAAAACGTTTTCGCAAGTAATAACACTGATTTCATTGTCTTTTTTTATATAGATTTAACCCTTGAGAAGTGAAAATATAACAACTAATTAAAACAAATTTTTAAAAATATTGTATGAAATCAATTTTTAAAGGATTACTTTTTGTAATGCTCATTGTGCCTTCATTTATGATTGCACAATCAAGTGTTACTGGAAAAGTAACAGAAAAATCAACTTCTTTGCCACTCCCAGGAGTTAATGTAATCGTTAAAGGAACTTCTACAGGCGCAGCAACAGATTTTGATGGTAACTACCAAATTAGTGCTAACAATGGAGACATTTTAGTGTTTTCTTATATTGGTTTTGTTTCCCAAGAAATAACTTACACTGGACAATCTCCATTAAATGTACAACTTGCAGAGGATGCTGCTCAGCTTAACGAAGTTGTTGTTATTGGTTATGGTAGTGTAAAAAAAGAAGATTTAACAGGATCGGCAGATTTAATTAAGGCCGACGACTTTAACCAAGGTCCTATTGTTTCGGCACAGCAGCTTATACAAGGAAAAGTTGCAGGTGTGTCTGTAACTTCTGGAAGTGGTGCTCCTGGTGAGGGACAAAATATTATAATAAGAGGTTTAGGGTCTTTATCATTAACCAGTTCTCCGCTTATTGTTATTGATGGTGTGCCTATTGATAATGGAGGTGTTGGAGGATCAAGAAACCCATTAAACCTTATCAATCCAAATGATATTGAGAGTATGGTGGTACTAAAAGATGCTTCTGCTACAGCTATCTATGGGTCTCGTGCTGCCAATGGTATTATTATGATTACCACTAAAAAAGGGAAAGATCGTGGGTTTCAATTTAATGTTAATTCATCATTTACATCTTACACACCTGTAGATAAAGTAGATGTACTTAACTCGGAGGAATTTACAGATTTAATAAACAGCACTGGTAATGCCAATGCTATAGCATTGCTTGGTGGTAAACGTACAGACTGGCAAGATGTTATTTACGATTCCCGAAATGGATCAGACCACTCGATAAGTGCGCTTGGAAATGCTTTTGGCGTACCAATGAGAGCCTCTTTAGGTCATTCCGATCATCAAGGGATTTTGTTAACTGACAATTTTAAGAGAACAACAGCTTCCTTAAACCTGTCGCCAAAAATGTTAGATGACCATTTAAAAATGGAGTTGAATGCCAGAGGCATGTACACCGAAAATCGTTTTGCAAATCGTGGTGCAATTGGTAATGCAGTAGTTTACGACCCAACGCAACCTGTTTATAATCCTGATGGTACTTTTTATTCTTGGTTAAATTTATTCAATTTAGCACCAAGAAACCCTTTATCCGAATTATTGTTAACACATGATACTGCTGAAGTAAGACGTCTTATCACCAACGGGAAGTTTGATTACAATATTCATGGCTTAGAAGATTTAACCGCAACCATTAACGTTGGTTTAGATAAATCGAATAGCCATGGTAGGACTTTAAGAAGTATAGATATTGAAGATGTTGCAAGTGATTTTGATGGCTCAAGAAATACTTACCAACAAGAAGCAACCAATAAATTATTTGATGCTTATTTGACTTATAAAAAAACATTAAATGACGCACATAATTTCAATGTGGTTGTTGGTCATTCTTATCAATCATTTGAATATGACAATTTCAGTTATGACAGCGAAGCTGAAGAAGATGGTAATGATTTTGAATTTATTGATAAATCTAAAAACGTATTATTATCTTACTTTGGGCGTTTAAATTATGATTATAAAGGTAAGTATTTATTGACTGCTACATTAAGAGCTGACGCCTCCTCAAAGCTTAATCCAGATGATCGTTGGGGCTATTTCCCATCTGTGGCTTTAGCTTGGAACATCAGTAAAGAAGATTTTATGGATAATTCAATATTTAATGATTTAAAATTAAGAGTGGGTTATGGTGAAGTTGGTAATGTTAACGGATTAGGAGATTATTTATTTTTAACACGATATACTGGAAGCCAATCTACTGCAGATTATCAATTTGGAACTGGTTTCTTTCAAACTTATAGACCTGAACCAATTAATGAGTTTTTACGCTGGGAAATAGGTAGAACTTTAAACTTTGGTTTAGATTACAGCTTATTAGATAGTAGAATTTCTGGTTCTATTAACGTTTACAAAAAAGAAACTCAAGATTTAATTGCTTCTGCACTTGTAGACCCTTTTACCAATTTTGGTAATAGAATTGATGCCAACATTGGTGACATGGAAAACAAGGGTATTGAATTTGCTGTTAACATAATCCCTGTGCAAACTGATGATGTTGAATGGTCTATTGGTTATAATATTGCATTCAATGATAATAAAGTTACAAAACTTCCATTCGATCAACCAACAGGTGGTATTAGTGGTGGTGTTGGTAACAATATACAAGTTCATACTGAAGGAGAATCTCCATACAGTTTCTTTGTGTTCCAGCAAGTTTATGATGCTAATGGTAAACCAATTGAAGGTGTATTTGTAGATAGAAATGGAGACAACGTTATTAACGATGACGACAAATACTTAAAAGAAGACCCTTATGCAGATATCATTATGGGTCTTAATACTAATTTATCTTACAAAAACTGGGATTTGGCAGTAGTAACTAGAGCCAACATAGGAAATTATGCCTACAATAACGTGGCATCTTCTAATGGCTATTTAAGAGGAGCTACAGAAAATGGTATATTAAGAAACATCCATTCGGATTACTTTAATACTGGATTTGAAAACATCACAGAAAACAACCTTTTAAGTGATCATTATATACAAGAAGCTTCTTTTGTTAAGATAGACAACATAACATTAGGATACACTTGGAAAGATGCTTTTAAAGAAGGAAGCAACATTCGCTTTTATGGTTCTGTGCAAAATGTAGCAACATTTACTGATTATGATGGGCTTGATCCAGAAATAACAGGAGGAATTGACAATAGTTTTTACCCAAGACCACGCTCAGCGGTATTTGGAGTTAATATTGATTTTTAAAAATTTGGAAAAATGAAAAATTTAATCAAACAATTTATTTTTATTCTAACTATCTCAATGTTTATGACTTCATGTCATGATGATTTAAATCAATCACCAATTGATCCAGATAGCTTTACAGAAGAAGATGTGTTTGCAAATGCTACTGAAGCTAAGGGAGCATTAGCAAAACTTTATGCAAGTTTGGCGTTAACTGGACAACAAGGTCCAGCTGGACAACCAGATATTGCAGACATTGATGAAGGCTTCTCACAATTTTCGAGAATGCTATTTAACCTTAATGAGCTTACCACAGATCATGCTGTAGTAGGTTGGGGAGATCCAGGTTTGCCAGACCTTCATGGTATGTATTGGTCAGGAAGTAACGACTTTACTGAAGCAATGTATTATCGATTGGCTCAAGAGGTATCGTTTTGTAATTCTTTTATTGCAAATGCAACTGAACTTACTGAAGCTGAAGTTCAAACTTACATAGCTGAGGCTCGATTTTTAAGAGCTTATGCATACTATAACTTGATGGACTTATATGGCAACATACCTATTACTACCGAAATCTCTACGGAACTTCCTCTACAAAGCGCAAGACCAGAAGTATTTGCTTTTGTAGAGTCTGAGCTTTTAGAAATAGAAAGCTTATTGGCTCCTGATGGTTCAAATGAGTATGGTCGTGTAGACCAAGTTGCAGCTTGGGCATTATTATCTCGTTTGTACCTAAACGCAGCGGTTTGGACAGGGCAAGCAAGATATACTGAGGCTGTAACCTATTCAGCCAACGTTTTAAATTCGTCCTACTCAATAAACATGAATGATGCTAATGGTAATGGAACCGCTTATGATGAACTATTTTTAGCAGATAATGATACCAATGGTGCTCAAAACGAATTTATCTTTACATTAAATTTTGATGGACTATCTTCTCAGACTTATGGAGGAACAACTTTTCTTGTTCATGCTGCAATTGGTGGAAATATGAATGCTTCAGATTTTGGAGTTAATGGAGGTTGGGGAGGCTTAAGAACAACCAAAAACCTTGTTAACCAATTTGTTGTAAACTTAGACAACTTAAATAGTGCTTTAGGAACATTAACAGATTGGGGATTAGTTGGTGACGCAACAGTAAATGGTTGGGATGGCCCTGATATGGAAATGTATCAAACTGGCACCAATGAGTATGCTCTTTATGCAGATTTAACTGCTGGAGAAATCAAGTTTAGATTCAATGAAGATTGGGGTAATAATTATGGTGACAATGATAACAATGGCTCTTTAGAACCAGGAGGTGCAAATATTCCGATATCAAATACAGGAACTTATTTTATAACTTTAGATTTAAACAACCTTACATATTCTGTTACACCTTTTACTGCAGATAAAAGAGGTATGTTCCATTCTGATGGTCAAAATTTGGAAATTGAAAGCATTCCTCCTTTTGAGGATGGTTACGCTGTAACTAAATTCAAAAATATTGACTCTAATGGAAATCCTGGAAATGATGCAGGAGGAAACTTTGTAGATACAGATATTCCATTAATCCGCTTAGCTGAAATATACCTAAACTATGCCGAAGCTGCTTTAAGAGGTGGTGGTGGTGATTTGACCCTTGCAGCAAATAGAATCAATGAATTAAGAATGAGAGCTTATGGCAACACATCAGGCAATATTAGTGCTTCAGACTTAACTTTAGATTTTATCCTAAACGAACGTTCAAAAGAATTGTACTGGGAAGGTCAAAGACGCACAGATTTAGTACGCTATGGTTACTTTACTTCAGGAACTTATGTTTGGCCTTTTAAAGGTAATGTTCCTACTGGATCTGGTGTTTCAGATTTCAGAAATTTGTATCCAATACCAACCAACTTATTATCAGTTAACCCTAACTTGACTCAAAATGAAGGTTACTAAAAACATGAAAACAATGAAAAAAATATTTAATAAATCTGTTTTTCTACTTAGTTTATTACTTGTAACTTTTGTAGCATGTGATGAGGTAGAAATCGTACAAATAAATCCTGACGCTAGTACTGTTGTTAGTTTGTCTGTAGATGAAGTTTTACTAACAGAAGATATTGCAGGCAACAATGTACTTACCGTTAATTGGACTGATCCAGATTATGGTTTTGATGCCGCTCCATCTTATACTGTTATGATTGATGTTAATGGTGGTGATTTTTCTTCTGCTCAACTGGTACCTGTTGGTTCCTCTACCGAAAAAGTTTTTACTGGTGCAGAATTAAACAACAAACTCTTATCATTAGGCTTAGCACCAAACGTTGCTAGTTCAGTTAGTGTTAAAGTAAAAGCTGTTTTAAGCAGTTATCAAGAAATAGTATCTAATACTGTAAACCTTTCAGTTACACCTTATTCTTCTTTATTAGATCTTTCAACAAATTTAGGTGTTGTAGGTAGTGCAACTCCAGGTGGTTGGGGAAATCAAGATATTCCTGACCTTCCATTTTATACTACAAGCACACCAAATGTTTATGTTGCTTATGTAACTTTGAGAGATGGTGAAATAAAGTTCAGAAAAGATAACCTTTGGACTGAAAATTATGGTGACGATGGTGCAGATGGAACGTTAGAACCTAATGGAGCAAATATTGCTGTTACTGCTGGTACTTACAAGATTACTGTTAACATAGATGACCTTACTTGGTCTATAGAAGACTATTCTTGGGGACTTGTAGGTAGTGCTACCACTAATGGTTGGGATGGTCCAGACTTTAATATGCAATACAATTCCTATCAAGATAACTGGAAAGCAGTTGTAACTTTAGGTGACGGTGAAATGAAATTTCGTTTTAACAATGATTGGGGATTAAATTATGGTGACACAGGAGGTGATGGTACACTAGAAGTTAATGGAGGTAATATTCCTGTTTCAGCTGGGCATTACATTGTAACAATGGATCTTAACAATCTAAATTTCGAAATTGAAGAAGTAGATGTTTGGGGACTTGTAGGTAGTGCAACAGCCAATGGTTGGGATGGTCCTAATCAAAAATTTGTGCCTGATTTTGGTATAAACGAAGGATATTATTATATCCAAGGTGCAGTCCTTGCTGCTGGAGAAATTAAAGTACGTCAAAATGATGCTTGGGGAGTAAATTATGGTGATGATGGTAATGATGGTACTATGGAATTAAATGGTGCAAACATTCCAGTATCTGCTGGAACTTATAACATTACATTAAACTTTACTGTAGAGCCTCCAACAATAGCTATTTACCCTTGGCAATAAGTTTAGGATAAAATTATGTAATTTATTTGTTTAAGGTCTACATGTTAATTTCTTTTTTCATGTAGACCTTTTTATTTTAAAAAAACGTTTATGAAAAAGTTATTACTTTCTTTAATTATACTGCCAATTGTAGCATTTGCTCAAGTTACAACAAACCCAAGTCCGATAGAAATTGATCAATCAGTAACAATAACTGTCGATGCAAATAGCATAGCTACAGATTGCAATGGCTTTAGTAACCCTACAAAAGTTTATATGCACGCTGGTATTGGTAATGATAGCAATCCTTGGGGCTTTGATGTAGTTGGAAATTGGGGACAAGATGATGGTATTGGCGAAATGACACCAAATGGTGACGGTACTTGGAGCATTACCATTACTCCAAACAATTACTTTTCATTAACTGCTGGCGAAGAAGCTAGTGCCACTAAAATGGGAATGGTTTTTAGAAATGAAGATGGCAGTCAAGAATTAAAGGCAAATGGTTGTAACGATTTCTTTTTTAATGTAGGTGCATTTCAAGTAAATATGATTAATCCTTCTAATAGTGCTAATGGTATCATTGTTTTGAATTCTGGAGGTGGCACACAAATATTGGCTACTAATACAAATGGACCTGCTAACTATGCCTTATATGTAAATGGTAATGCAACACCAATTCATACTCAAAACAATACCACTTTTTATAATGGTTATTTGTTTTCGAGTCTTACTGAAAATCAATACTGTGAATTAGTTGTTACTCAAGGTGGTTCATCAATCAGTAAATTTTTTGATATTATAGTTAACGCTACTACTAATGCAAACGTTCCAGCAGGAATGAGAGATGGTATTAATTATCATAGTGGAGACAACACAAAAGCTACATTAGTTCTTGATGCACCAAATAAGGATTTCGTTTATGTCGCGGGCAGCTTTAATGGTTGGCAACCAGATAGTGCCTATGCAATGAAACAAGAAAGTGGTACTAGTTTGTTTTGGATTGAACTTACAGGTTTAACTCCAGGAACAGACTACACTTATCAATATTGGGTTGGAGACAAAACAAGCGTACCAACAGATTCACCTGAATTAGTAAAAACCGCTGACCCATTTTCAACATTAGTTTTATCTCCTTTTGATGATCCTTGGATTCCTGCATCAACATATCCAAGTTTACCTGCTTATCCAAATGATCAAGAACGTGAAGTAACTGTTTTAAAAACAGGACAAACACCTTACAATTGGCAAGTTACCAACTTCAATAAACCAAAAAAGGAAGATTTGATTATTTATGAAGTTTTAGTACGCGATTTTGATGCAGATAGAAACTTCCAAGATTTAATTGACAGAATTGATTATTTTAAAGACTTAAATGTCAATGCCATTCAATTAATGCCTGTAATGGAATTTGAAGGTAATGAAAGTTGGGGTTATAATACTTCATTCCATATGGCTTTGGATAAGTTTTATGGAACTGAAGATAAGTTTAAAGAGCTTATAGACCTTTACCATCAGAATGGTATTGCAATTATATTAGACGTTGCATTAAACCATGCCTTTGGAAGAAACCCAATGAACAGAATGTGGATGGTTGATGGCGACAAGGATGGTTGGGGAGATCCAAGTAGTGAAAACCCTTATTTTAATCAAACTGCAACACATAGTTACAGTGTAGGTTCAGATTTTAACCATCAACAACCGCGAACCCAAAAATATGTTGAACGAGTTGTAGAACATTGGATTGAAGAATTTAAGATAGATGGTTTCCGTTGGGATTTAACAAAAGGGTTTACTCAAAATTGTGCAAGTGGTTCAACTTGCACAGAGCAATATCAAGCAGATAGAGTTGCAATTTTAAAACAATATGCTGATTACTCTTGGAGTTTAGATCCAAATCATTATGTTATTTTTGAACATCTTGGGAGTGATGCTGGATCAGCAAATGAAGAAATCGAATGGTCAAATTACAGACTTGGTGAAGGAAAAGGCATTATGCTTTGGGGAAAAATGACTAATGAATATAACCAATTAACAATGGGTTATAATTCCAATAACGATATTAGTAGAATGGGACATACTGCACGCGGTTTCACAGGTAAAAGACTTGTAGGTTATGCCGAAAGCCATGACGAAGAACGCTTAATGTATAAAAACCTTCAGTTTGGAAATAGTAGTGGTGGATATGATGTAACTAACTTAAATACAGCTTTACAACGTATGTCTGCTTTAGGTGCTGTTTCATTAACAATTCCTGGCCCTAAAATGATTTGGCATTTTGGAGAATTAGGCATGGAAAACTCTATTTTTACTTGTAACGATGGAAGTTATGATAACGATGGCTGTAAATTGGACACCAAACCTCAACCTCAATGGGTAAATGGTTGGTTAAGTGACCCCAACAGAAGTCAAATTTATAACGATTGGTCGAGACTTAATGCTTTAAAAATTAATGAAGATGTGTTTGAAGGCAATTATTCAATTACCACAAATACATTAACTCCAAAAATTTACATTTGGGACAATACCATACCAAGTTCATCACTTAAAAATGTGGTTATCCTTGCTAATTTTGATGTTACTTCTCAGAATGTAGTACCTAATTTTCCTTACACAGGAGATTGGTATGATTTAATGGATGCATCAGGTAGTTCTTTCATTAATGTAACTAATACAGCAAGTGCAATAAATATTCCACCTGGAGAATTCAGAATTTATGGAAACAAAGCCTCTACTTTAAGTATTGAAGATGTTGTTTTAGATAAAGATTTTACGATTTATCCAAACCCTGCCTCAACTTCTTTTAATGTGAACAAAGCCGTTAATACAGTTACAATTTATGGTATCACTGGAAAAGAAATTATAACTTTTAAAGGTGATTTTAATGCGAAACACAACTTTGATATTTCTAAACTATCAAAAGGTGTCTATGTTGTGAAATTTGAAGCTAAATCTAATTCGATTTCTAAGAGACTGATTATTAATTAAATAATATTAACACATGAAGGAATTTTACTTTACCCTCTTTGTTGTCGCATCATTTTGTTTGAATGCGCAAACAACAATTAATTATCCACAGAACCCAAGTCATTATTCGCATTACTCAGATGGTGGTGGAACCTATGACAATGGAAGTGGTGCTATGGGAATGTGGGCAAATCTTAGCGCTAAACAAGTTGCATCTTTCAGAGATTTTACACAAACTGGACTTCCAGGTGGTACACCAACAACAATGGCAATTGGAGATAGTTTTACAATTACTGTAAGTGCAACTAGAGCTTATGGTCAAATTGGAATTGCTCTTTTAGCTAGCCCAACTGCTACTACTGGATGGCTAGACAGACATAATAACTATGCAGTACAAGTTAATATGAATGGTGAAGCAAGTGGAAGTTATATGCCATGGGAAGTTGTTTCTCAAGGTGGTACTATTAATGCTTCATCAATAAATGGATCAACAGCTTATGCTGATTTTAAATTTAAATTCACTTTAACAGGAGCTACAAGCATGGAAGTAGACATGAATGATGGCGCTGAAGTTTTTAATGTAACATTAGATAAACCAGATATAACCTCTTTTTGTGTTTACTTAGCCGATGATTGGAATGGTGATTCAAATGCAGATGTTTTTTGGAAACAAACCACAGAGTATACTTATGCAATGACGCTTTCTAACGATGCTTTTGAACTTAAAGATAAGTTTTCAGTATTTCCAAATCCATCAAATAACATCATCAAGATAAGTAACTCCTTAAATGATGTAATGGTATATGATATTAATGGCAAATTAGTAAAAGAATTTAGAGGTGAATTTGCTGAATATAGTGAATTCAACATTTCTGATTTAACACCAAACATTTACATTATAAAAGCAACTAACAACTCTGGGAAACAACAAATCACTAAACTTGTTAAATTTTAATAGAGTATTTTTATTTAAATAGTAAAAGCTTCTCAAGTTATTTGAGGAGCTTTTTAATTAGTATAAATTTTCAGCTAGTTTCCTCAGAGTTTTTGCAGCAGTTTCTGGTGTAATATCTCTCTGTGGAGTTGCAAACATTTCATAACCAACCATAAATTTCTTAACAGTAGCGCTTCTCAATAATGGTGGATAAAAACTCATGTGCCAGTGCCAATGCTCATTATTCATACCATTTGTTGGAGCTTGGTGAATACCACTGGAATAAGGAAATGAACAATTAAAAAGTTTATCATAAACTTTGGTTACAACCGAAATTGCTTGAGCAAATAAAATAGTTTCTTTACTTGGTAGTTTACTAATATTCTTTTGTGGTGATTTTGGAATTATCATAGTCTCATAGGGCCATACAGCCCAAAAAGGAACTAACACTACAAAAGCTCTGTTTTCAAAAATAATGCGCTCATTAAGTTTTAGCTCTTGTTTTAAATAACTTTCTAATAATATTTTTTTATGTTTTTTATAATAGTCTAACTGCTCTATATCTTTCTTTAAAATTTCGTTAGGTAAAGAAGAATTACTCCAAATTTGTCCATGAGGATGTGGATTACTACAACCCATAATGAATCCTTTATTTTCAAAAATTTGAACATAATTAATGCTTTCTTTTTTAGCTAAAGATGTGAACTCACTTTGCCAAGCTTGAATCACTTTTTCAATCTCTTTAACAGTCATTTGAGCTAAGCTTTTTGAGTGGTCCGGACTAAAGCAAATAACTTTACAAAGTCCTTGTTCGCTTACTGCCTTAATTAAACCATCATCAAGATTGAATTGTTTTGAATCGGATTGCAAAGCAGCAAAATCGTTTGCAAATACGTATACATCATCATATTTTGGATTTACCTCTCCATTAGCTCTAATATTTCCTGGACATAAATAGCAGTTCTCATCATAAGTTAACTGCTCGCTATTTATCACACCTTCATTCTGCCCTTGCCAAGGTCTCTTTGCTCTGTGAGGTGATACTAAAACCCATTCTCCTGTTAAGGAATTATAGCGTTTATGTGAGTATTCTTGTAAGTCCGAATTCATTTTTTAATTCTGATGTATATTTTTTATAACATGAGTGCCTCCTGAGAGCTTTATATAATAAACAGATGCTTCAAGACCAAACGTTGTTTTATATTCTCTTGTAACATCATTGACAAACTCATTAATATAGTTGTTTTTTACAATGTTAATAGTACAGCCTCCAAAACCTCCTCCCATCATTCTTGCTCCCAAAACATAAGGGTTTTCTTTAGCTTGTTCAACTAAAAAATCGAGCTCATTACAACTAATTTTAAATTGATTTTTTGCACCTTCATGAGCCTCAAACAATAAGTTGCCTAATGCCTCAAGATTACTTTCTTGAATCATTTTAGCAGCTTTTAAAACACGATTATTCTCTTGAATTATATAAAGTGCTTTTTGATAATCACTTTCAGAAATCTGTGCTTTAATTTTATTTAAATCTCCTTCTGAAGCATCCCTTAAAAATGGAACTTTAAGTAGCGAAGCCACTTTTTCGCAAACCGATCTTCTATTGTTATATTCAGCATCAACCAAATTATGACTCACATTGGTATTAATTAAAACCAGTTGATAGTTGTTTAAGTCAATTTTAAAAGGTGCAGCTTCAATGGTTCTACAATCAAGAAGTAAAGCATGATCAGGTAATCCAAACATACTTGCGTATTGATCCATAATTCCACATCTCACACCTACATAATTATGTTCTGCTTGTTGTGAAATAAAAATCATTTCAGACTTTGAGAGATTTAAGTTGAAAATTTCATTTAGGCCAAAAACAATGCTGTTTTCTAAAGCAGCTGAAGATGAGAGTCCTGCTCCATTTGGAATATCACCTCCAAAAACCATATTGAAAGGTTCAATTTTTTTTCCTTTTTTTTGTATTTCGGCAACAACTCCTAAAACAAAATTTCGCCAGTCTCCTTTTATAATTGTTTGTATATTATCCAGCCCAAACTCAAACGATTCATCATTATCAAAAGCATATGCCGAACAATAAGCTTCACTACTCTTTGCAATAGCTAAATACAAATTTTTATCTATGGCAGCAGGAAAAACAAAACCCTCATTATAGTCTGTATGTTCACCTATAATATTTATTCTGCCAGGAGCACTTATTAATATAGGTGAAGTTTTATATTTTTTCTTAAAAACAGATGTTATATGTTCAACTAAAAGGGTATTCATCCATTAAGCAAAATAGATATATATGGCTATAACTAAAACACATATAGCGATGCCAGCTAATTTTACATGTTTCCAAGGTGTAATATCCACCTGTCTTGTATATTCTTGCACATAAACTTCTTTTCTTGGGTTTATTTTACCTATTACCAACATAATTAAAGTGTTCAGAATAAATAAAATTGCCATGATGTCTAGAAAATGTAATCCAGAAAATAAAGTTGGTACATATATGTCTAAAAATATGTAAGCAACATACAGTGCAACACCAGAAATTAATCCAATTTTTGCTGCAATGGCTGGAACATATTTGGTTAAATAACCAACAACAATGATGGTAAGTATTGGTATGCTGTAAATTCCGTTTACTTTTTGCAAATAATCAAACAAACTATCTTGACCTAATAAAAGAGGTGCTATAAACATTGAAGCTATGGCAAGTACAACACCAAACAGTTTACCGCTTTTAACTATAGTTCTCTCGTCAGCACCTTTATTAATATGTTGTTTGTAAATGTCTAAGCCAAATAAAGTAACCGAACTATTTAAAACACTATTAAATGAACTTAAAATTGCTCCAAAAAGTACAGCTGCAAAAAAGCCAACCAGAGTTGTTGGTAAAACTTTATTTACTAACATTGGATAAGCTTGGTCAGTACTTTCTATATTTCCTTGAAATAAATGCCAAGCTATAATTCCAGGAAGAACGACAATTAAAGGTCCAAGAATTTTAATAAACGAAGCAAGTAATAATCCTTTTTGGCCTTCTTTTAAATCTTTTGCAGCAAGTGCTCTTTGAATAATTTGCTGATTTGTTCCCCAATAAAACATCTGAACCAACATCATTCCAGTAAAAATTGTATAAAATGGAACTGGATCTGAGTTACTTCCCATTGAGTTAAACTTCTCAGGATTGTCATTGACTAAGGTTGATATTCCATCAAGAAAATTTCCGTCTCCAACCATTATGAGTCCAAAAACAGGAATTAAAACACCTCCAACCAACAATCCAATTGCATTAATAGAATCTGAAACAGCTACTGCTTTTAAACCTCCAAAAATAGCATATGCGGACCCAACGATTCCAATTCCCCAAACACAAAGCCAAATAGATTGTGTATGACTTATGCTTAGCATTTCTGGAATGTTAAACATACCACTAATAGCTATAGATCCAGAATATAAGATTATAGGTAAAAGCACTACAACATAACCGGTTAAAAACAAACCTGAAGTAATTGTTTTTGTAGTAACGTCAAATCTTTTGGCTAAAAACTGAGGAATGGTTGTTAATCCGCCTTTAAGATATCTTGGTAATAAAAATATTGCTGTCAGGACCATAGCAATTGCTGCTAATGTTTCCCATGCCATAACAGATAATCCATTTGAATAGGATTGTCCATTAAGCCCAACCAACTGTTCTGTTGATAAATTAGTTAATAGCAACGATCCTGCAATTACTCCTGCAGTAAGGCTTCTACCTCCCAAAAAGTAACCATCTGATGTTTTTTCGTTGGTTTTTCGGCTTTTTAAATAAGAAATAATTGCCACCAGAAGGGTAAAGCCAATAAAAGATATTATCTGCATAATATATAGTGTTAGTTAGTATTTAGTAAAGTAATTTTCCATTCTTTTTCAAAACTCTCGGAAGGCTTTAGCGTCTTTAAGCCTAAACCGTTATTAAAGTTATTTGCAACTCCTGTTTGAGGTTCAAGAGCAATAAAATTTCTGTTTTTTGGTATATAAACCTGAACATAATTAAAGTCTGTGCTGAACTCTATTTTAATACTGTACGTTGGTGTTTCCAAGGTTATTTCATTGGACTCAAGGATATAGCAATCATCAAACTCATTGTCTACAATTTTTAATGAAGAATTTTTAGCATCATCTATTTTATAGTTAAATCTTTCATCGAAAAATATCTTCGCATTACGATTTAAAACCAAACTACTGTTGTGTAAATCATCATTAAAAAAATAAGGATGCCAACCTATTGCAAAAGGGAATTCGTTTTCATCTTCATTTATTACACTCACCTTTAAGCTTAATGCGTTAGATTGAAATATATAAGTAAGGAAAACTGAGTATTTAAATGGAAATCCTTCATCTGGTTCCATCTCCTCATAACAAAGATTTATCATGAGTTTATTGTCTTGCTCAGCAAATGATAACATATTAAATGTCTTATTATATACTAAACCATGAATGGCATGACCTTCATCATCCTTATTTTTAAATAATTTATACGTTTTGTTCTTAAAATTATAGATACCACTATGCAATCGGTTTACAAACGGAAATAAGATTGCAGAATTAAAATGTTGCTCATAGATCATATTTTCACTAGTAATAATTTTTTCGTTATTTATGGTGAGATCTTGCAAGCTTCCACCTAAGTTCAAATCAATCCTAGAATATATTCCAAAGTCACTATTATTTACCTCTAAATAATTAGACTTTTCTGTTTTGTGTTTTATATGATTTACTTTGTACAACTTATTAAATCTATAATGAGTTTCTAATTATCAATCCATTTGTGTTTTCAATTTTAACCGTTTCATTATTCATAATCATTTGCGCCAAGCGTTTCCCCATTTGTTTAAAATCAGTTGAAATTGTAGTAATTCCACCTTCAACAATTTCTTTTAAAAGTGTATCGTTGTATGAAATAATCCCAATATCCTTACCCAAAATTAGATTCTGATGCTTTATTTTTTTTATCAGTTGAATTAAACTCCTGTCTTCTAGTATTAAATAAACTTCTCCTTTTTTAGGGATTCTATTCGATAAGTTATTAATGACATGAATTGGAAAATTGGTTTGTTTTCCAAATTTTTCAAATCCCTTTAGCATTCCGTAAGGTTGTTTTTCATCTGAAAATAGCAGCACCAAGTTAGTGTACTTTTTTAAAAGCTCTGAAGCAGACATTAAGCCTTTATAGATATCACTTTCAAAATTTTGATAAATGGCAGAATAATGTTCCAGCTCTGTGTGCATTTGGTCCAAAATGTAAACTTTATCATGAGGCAGCTTATCTATAACAGTATTTGTGTGTTTTAAATTTGCAGGCATTATGACATAATGGTTGTAATTGCCAATACTATCGTAAATGTGTTTTCTAAAAACGTCTACATTAAAATGATGAAAATAAATATGGACTTGAATATTGTTATCGAGATTGCTTAAAAACGAGTTGTATAAGTCTTCTTTAAAGGAGTTTAGCTCGTCAAACAACAAAAACACTTGTTCAGTAATATCTATGTTTTCACTTTTTACAAAGTAACCTTTCCCAGGAATGGCCTCAACAACTCCTCTCATTTTCAACTCATTAAAAGCTGTTAAAACAGTATCTCTAGACAATGAAAATCTATTCTTTATACTATTTATTGATGGCAACCTATCACCTTTTTTTAAATTTCCTTTGGATAGACTTTTTTCAATAGAAAGCACAATCTGTTTATACTTAGGCACTCCAATATGCTCTTTTACAGATATTAAATTCATAAAAACAAATATAGAAAAAACTGGTAGGTACTGGTATGGTTTTTTAAAAAATTATCATAATTTAGCAAAAACCCAGCGTTTTAATTGTGCATGATAAATAAGTCATGCGTTTTAAAATGTTATCAAACCAAGTAAAATGAAAACACCTTATTTGCTTTTGCTGTTTTTTTGTTGTATTTCTTGTTCGTCTTGTGATAATAGTAGCACACAAGAAACAGATGATATTGTCATAGAACCAACGCCAACAACATTTTATTATGGTGCAGATTTGTCTTATGTAAATGAAATGGAAGATTGTGGAGCAACATATACTGATGAAAATGATAACACTAAAGATCCTTTTGTAATTTTTAAAGAAGCTGGAGCCAATCTGGTAAGGGTTCGCTTGTGGCACAATCCAACCTGGACAAATTACTCCAATTACGAAGACGTAAAAAAAACTATACAACGTGGTAAATCCAATGGCATGAAAGTACTTTTGGATTTTCATTATTCTGATGATTGGACAGATCCAAGCAAGCAAGAAATTCCAGCAGCTTGGTTAAGCGAAATTAATAATACTGAAACATTGAGCAATTTGCTTTATGATTATACTTACGAAACTTTAAACAATTTGTCCAATTCAAATTTACTGCCAGACATTGTTCAAATAGGTAATGAAATAAACCCTATGATACTTCAACATGGCGATTTGGTCTGGCCTATAGATTGGGTTAGAAACTCATCTTTGCTAAACAAAGGCATAAAAGCAGTTAGAGAGATTTCTATAGATAAAAACAAAACTATTGAAGTTATGTTGCACATTGCGCAACCTGAAAACGGATTATGGTGGTTTGAGCAGGCAACTGAAGCAGGAGTTACAGATTACGATTGGATTGGGCTATCATATTATCCTCTTTGGTCAGATTACAATTTAAATAATGTCGAAACTGCATTTAGCACATTAATAAATACTTACAATAAACGTCTAATGGTCGTTGAAACAGCTTACCCTTTTACGCTTAACAATGCCGACTCCGCAAACAATATTTTAGGTTCTGATGCTTTAATTTCTGGTTATCCTGCTTCGCAACAGGGTCAGTTAGACTACTTAAACCAGCTAAAAACGATCATAGAAAATGCTGGAGGCGAAGGATTAATTTATTGGGAGCCTGCTTGGGTTTCTACCAATTGCAGTACACAATGGGCACAAGGCTCTCATTGGGACAATGCAACACTTTTTGATCATAATTACACAGCCACTTTAGGCATGCAATTTTACAATGCTTCACAATGATAAAAACTAATAAATTAAGCTCGCAACTCCTGTTTCTATTCATTTTACTTGGTGCTTTATGTTCTAATGCTCAAACCAGAGAAGTCGTTACTTTAAAAAAAGGTTGGAAATTCCAAAAAGGTGATGTTGAAAATGCAAGCCAAATAAGTTTTAATGACTCTAATTGGGAAACCGTTACAGTACCTCACGATTGGGCAATAAAAGGACCTTTTAACAAAGAAATTGACATTCAAAGAGTTGCCATAGAACAAAATGGTGAAACCATTCCGACCGAAAAAACAGGAAGAACAGGTGCTTTACCGCATATTGGAACCGCTTGGTATCGAAACACTTTTTTGCTACCTCAAGATCTAACTAATAAAAAAATAATTCTACTCTTTGAAGGTGCTATGAGTGAGCCAAAAGTTTTTCTAAATGGCGAAAAAGTTGGTGAATGGGCTTATGGCTATAGCTATTTTTATTTTGATGTTTCCAAACTTATCAATCAAGGAGAAAATACTTTAGTAGTTAAATTAAGTAATGAGCCTTATGCCTCTCGCTGGTATCCAGGAGCTGGCCTTTATAGAAAGGTTTCAATTATCATTAAAGACATTGAGAGTATTAATCAATGGGGAACTTTTATAACCACACCTATAGCTAATAAGGAGGTTGCTAAAGTAAATATTAAAACTAAAGTGACTTCAGGTGAAAAAAGTCAACTCGTTACAACCATTTATGATGCAAAGGGGAAAAAAATTAATTCAGATACTACAACTATAAAATTTAATGAAGAATTTGAACAAAATATTAAAGTTCAAAATCCAAACTTATGGAATACGGAAACACCATATCTCTATACAGCAGTGACCCAATTATTTGTTAATGATAAGTTGAAAGACGAAACATCAACACGTTTTGGAATTAGAGATGTAAAATATGAAGCTGGGAAAGGTTTGGTTCTGAATGGAGAAACTACAAAATTTAAAGGTGTTTGCTTACATCATGATCTTGGCCCTTTAGGTACAGCTGTAAATCGTGCTGCTCTTAAAAGACAACTTACAATTCTAAAAGATTTAGGTTGTAATGCTATAAGAAGTGCTCATAATATGCCTTCGTTTGAACAATTAGAGCTTTGCGACGAAATGGGCTTCCTCTTCATTGCTGAAAGTTTTGACGAATGGGCTAAACCAAAAGTTCAAAATGGTTATAATCGTTTTTTTGAAGACTATGCCGAAAAAGATGTTGTCAATTTAGTACAAGCTACCAGAAATCATCCATCAATAGTTATGTGGAGTGCTGGAAACGAAGTGCCTGACCAATGGGGAAATGACGGTGTTAAACGTGCCAAATGGTTGCAAGATATTTTTCACAGAGAAGACCCAACACGACCAGTAACTATAGGTATGGATCAGGTAAAAGCTGTCATGGAATCTGGTTTTGGTGCCTTATTAGATATTCCAGGATTAAATTATAGAGTACACTTATACGAAGAAGCTTATGAAAAATTTCCTCAAGGATTTATTCTAGGCTCTGAGACAGCTTCAACTGTGAGTTCTCGTGGTATTTATAAATTTCCTGTAGTGAGAGAAGACATGAAAACTTACGATGATTTTCAGAGTTCATCTTATGATTTAGAAGCATGTTGGTGGTCTAACGTTCCAGACGACGATTTTGTTTTACAAGACGACAAACCATGGGTTATTGGAGAATTTGTTTGGACAGGTTTTGATTATTTGGGAGAACCTACACCTTACGATGAAGCTTGGCCTTCGCGCAGTTCATACTTTGGAATAAATGATCTCGCTGGATTACCAAAAGACAGATATTATTTATACAGAAGTAGGTGGAATACAAAAGATGAAACGCTTCATATTTTACCTCATTGGAATTGGAAAGGTAGAGAAGGGAAAATCACTCCAGTTTTTGTTTATACAAGCTATGATAGTGCAGAACTTTTTATTAATGGTAAAAGTCAAGGTATACAAAAAAAGAATGATTCCACATCTCAAAACCGTTATCGTTTAATGTGGATGAATACAAAATATGAACCTGGAACTGTAAAAGTAGTTGCCTTTGATAAAGAAGGAAAGCCTGCTGCACAAAAAGAAATTAAGACAGCTGGAAAACCTTATAAATTAGTATTAGAGCCTGATAGAAAAACCATAAAAGCCAATGGCGAAGACCTATCCTATATAACAGTTTCCGTAGTTGATAAAAATGGAATTCCTTGTCCAACAGCTACCAATCAATTAAATTTTAAAGTAAAAGGTAATGGTACGTTTAAAGCTGTTTGTAATGGTGATGCTACATCTTTAGAAATGTTTCATATACCAACAATGAAGCTTTTTAGTGGAAAATTGGTTGTAATTGTTCAATCTTTAGAAGAAGCTGGAAAAATAGAATTAATAGTTACTGGAAAGGGTATAAAAACTGGCAAAGTAATGTTATCTACTTTCTAACAAAGATGTACTACATCAAAAACCCATTCACGGGTTCTGTTTTTGGTGGAATATCTGTAGCATTTATCATTTCTTTTAAATCTATTTCAATGGTATTAGCTATTGAAGTAATTGGCACGTCATTATATGTGCCTTCAAATGGGTTTTCGGAATAATCACCTATTTTTTCCATTAAATAAAACACCCAAATAATTAATGCTGAAACAGGAATTGTTAACCATATATTTGTTCCGTTTTTCATAAAAATGTCTAACAACCCAAACGGAATCAATACAGCAAAAAAGAAGGTTAACCACAATGCTATTGAAGCATACTGTCGTGGAAAAGGAAAGCCTTTTATGCGTTCGCTTTTGCCTTGGTCTTCATAAAAATTATGTACCGTTTTTTGTAATTCCATGTGTCTAAAATCTTCATAATATTCTTGGTCTCGCAAATCTTGTAGCCTGACAGATTGTTTTGCAAGAATCTGTGTTGCCATATTAGTTTTGCCTTTATAGCTGTTGAATTCTTCTTCAGTAATACAACTCATTAAAGCGTGGTCCAACCTTTCAAGATAGAGTTCACAGACTGTTGGTGTAAACATATTATTTAGGCGTTCGCTAGTGTGTTCCCATTCTTTTTCTAATCGTAACTGAAAACGCAACGCGGTTAACCAAGCAATGTGCCTATTTACTATTTCACTGATTAATTCTTCAGATTTTTCGCCTTTGGTATAAGCAATTAATTGGGCGGTAAACGACCGACTGTTATTTACAATAGAACCCCAAATTTTACGGGCTTCCCAACTGCGGTCGTAACTGGCATTGTTTTTAAAGCCAAGATAAAACGCTACGGCAATACCCAACACGCCAATGGGTTGCCACGAAAGAGATAGGTTTATATTAAAATATTTTTCCAACAAAACAAATGCAATCGTAATGGCAGTTGCATACAGGACACTTACCAAAATAAACGTGGAAGTCCACCTAATAATCATGCCTAAACCATATCTCCTTTTTATGTACATAAATTATCTGTTTATTAATGCTTATGACTATAATTTACCTTACAAGTTTCGCACACATAGTCATTATCCTTTATGGTTATTTTATCTAATTTGCGGGCAACATCGGCAATAAAATTGTTGTAAATATCTTCGCTTGGGTTTCCATTTTGCCCTTTCATAAATTTGTAATATTCGCCATCATACTCATAAGTCCCCCAACAATTTGGGCAAACACCTTCTGGTGCTGAACCTGTTTCTTCGTTGTTTTCTTTCTTTTTAAAATATGTTTTTAAATTGTCTATAAGTCCCATTTTTTTAAAATTTTAATTAATTCTTTATTAATAAACTGTCTGCAAAATAATGTTTGCAATCTAAAAAATGTTTTTCAACTTTTAAATTTGAATCTTCAGCAAGCTTTTCAATTTCTAGTAAATCGTATTTTTTTGAAAGCTCTGTCCAAATCAATTCATTATAATCAAAATTGAAATATTTATCCAGCTTTTTTAAATATACGGTTTGTTTTTTTAAACTTACAATATAGCTTTTTACCTCGCCACTAGTTGGATTGTAATGACAGTAAAAATCGAAATCGTCTATCTTAAAATCGGCATCAAACTCTCTATTAATACGAAGCAGCAGATTCAAATTAAACCGTTTTGTTATCCCATGTTTATCGTAATAAGCATTTTGAATAGTAATAGGATTTTTCTTTAAATCTGCACCTAACAAAAGCTTATCGCCTTTTTTCATAGAATCCGAAAAAAGCGTCATCAATTCAATAGCTTTATCAGGCATATAGTTACCAATATTACTCCCTAAAAACAACAACAAGCTTGGGATGTTGGTCTTTAAATTTTCGCTTTGTAATACTTTGAAATAATCGCCAACTCGTGGATGAATAGATAAATTTGGTAAGCGTTTTTTTAAATGTGTTGTTAAGCTATCCATAGCTCCTTGCGAAATATCGATTGGTACATAATAAAAATCTACCTTATTATTTACCAAAAACTCTAACAATTTGAAGGTTTTAAAACCATCGCCAGCACCCAATTCTACAATATTAAATGGCTGATTAAAATTTACCGCATCTATTATTTGTTTGGCTTGAAGCGATAAAATTTCAAACTCACTATCAGTCAAATAATATTCTGGCATGTTCATAATTTCCTGAAAAATCTTGCTGCCAGCATCATCGTAAAAATACTTTGAAGATAACTGTTTGTTCTCTTTGCTTAAGCCATTAATTATGTCTGCTCCAAACTGTGTCATACTAATTTAATGGCTTTAATTTTTGAAGCATGGTTGGGATTAACTCCGAAATGGTTGGATGCAAAATCACACTATCCCTTAAGTTGGTATAGGGTTGTTTTGACACCATAAGACTTAAAAAAGTATTCACAATTTCATCGCCTCCAGAACCCAAAACACTGGCTCCTAAAATAAGATTGGTCTCGGCATCAATAAGTACATTCATAAAACCATAAGTTTCTGCTTTTTCTCGCGCTCTGGCAATATCTTTCATGTCTATGTGTGCTTCCAACACTTTTTTACCGGAATCCAAGGCTTGTTGTTTTGTCATTCCACAACGTCCTAATGGTGGGTCAACAAACAATCCGTAAGTTGGGATTCTATCTGAAATTTTTCTGGTTTTATCTCCAAATACATAATTCTCAACAACCTGAAAATCGTTAAAAGCCGTATGCGTAAACGCTCCTTTGCCATTGCAATCGCCCAAGGCAAAAATGCCTTCTACAGAAGTTTGTCCCACATCGTCTGTTTCTATTACACCTCTTGCATTTGTTTTTATATCGGTGTTCTCAATGCCTATTTTATCAGAATTGATAACTCTACCAATAGCCAACATGAGGTGAGAACCTTCAATAACTTGTTCGTTGTTCACTGTAATTTTAATGCCAGTTGCCGTTTTTTCTGGTTCAATCTTTTGGGCATTGGTAATGATGTTTACGCCATCAGCCTTCAAAAATTTATGAATTTCAACACTTACTGCTTCATCTTCTCTACCAATAATGCGAGCACCACGTTCAATAACTGTAACCTTACTTCCAAATCGTGCAAATATCTGACTGAATTCCAGACCAATATAACTGCCGCCAATAATGACTAAATGTTCTGGTAAATCAGTTAACTGTAAAATAGAAGTACTGGTTAAATGCGGAATGTCTTTATACTCATTGGGCACAAACGGTCTTCCGCCAATATTCAAGAATACTTTTGGGGCAGTAAGCTGTTCGCCATTAACTTCTACCGTTTTGTTGTCAACAAACTTTGCTTCGCCTTGAATATATGAGATGTTGTCTCTCTTTTTGACAGCTCCGTTAAGTTGGTCGATTTTTGCACCAATTAGTTGGTCTTTTCGGTTTTTTATCTTTGATAGGTTGGCTACAAACTCGCCCTTAAAATCGATGGCAACATCTTCGGCGTGTTTAAAATCCCACGCGCGTCTTGCCGATGCTACATAGGTTTTTGTAGGCACACAACCTACATTTAAGCAGGTGCCACCTATTTGTGTTTTTTCTATTAAAGCAACTTTTTCACCTTTGGTAGCCAGTGAAAACACCAACGGTGTTCCTGCTTGTCCTGCTCCTATAATTATACTGTCAAATTGTTTCATTTTATTATTTAGTTAGTCTAATTCCTGCAAATAGCCAACGCATATCGGTCTGGAAAAAATTTCTGTAAGTGTTTCTTCTGTGATTTTTCGGTGTAGCGATGGATGCCCCTCGCAATACGTGTTGGTTTACCATAAACTTACCGTTGTATTCGCCCAAAGCACCTTCGGCTTTTGTAAAATTGGGATAAGGTAAATAGGCACTGTTTGTCCATTCCCAAAGTTGTCCCCAATTAAATTGGTTGGAAGCTACTTCCCATTCAAATTCGGTGGGTAAACGCATACCTTTCCATTCGGCATAGGCATAGGCTTCAAAAAAGCTGATGTGCATTACTGGTTTTTCTGGTTCAACAGGAATAAATCCATCATAAGTATAATAATGCCACACGCCTTTTACCTTGTGCCAATATTGTGGTGCTTGTAGGTTGTTATTTTGAACAAAATCCCAGCCTTCTGCGTGCCAAAGGTTAAAATTTTGATAGCCTCCAGCTTCTATAAACTCGGTGTATTCTTTATTGGTTACCAGTTTGTTTGAAATTTGAAACGGCTGAATATAGGTTTTATGAACACCCAATTCGTTATCAAAACAAAAGCCGTTACCTTGATAACCAATGGTATAAACACCTTCTTCAATTGAAATAAACTCTTGTTCTTGAGTCTCTTCTACTAAATTGAAATTGTGCTTTAAGGTTGGAAACGTAGGTTGATTTCCTAAAATATATTTAATGTCATAAGCCAATAGTTCTTGATGCTGTTGCTCGTGGTTGATACCAATTTCAACAATTTCTAACAGCTCTTTGTTTGAACTATTTTCTAAAAGTTGAGCAACATTTTTAGTAACATACGTACGATAATTTAACACCTCTTTAACCGTTGGTCTGGTCATTAATCCACGGTTAGGACGTAATATGCGCTCGCCAGCATTATTGTAATAACTGTTGAAGAGATACGCAAAATCATCGTTATAGATTTTGTATTGTGTATCAAATTTTACCAACACAAACTGCTCAAAAAACCAAGTGCTGTGAGCCAAATGCCATTTTGGTGGTGATACAAACACCGCAGGTTGCACCGAAAAATCTTCAGTCTCTAAATGCGAACAAATAGCTTCGGTTTGTGTTCTGGTTGTTACAAATTTCTCTTTTAGTGTGTTCATTTTATGTATTATGTGCTACTAAATGTTGCAATTCTTTGGTTTTTGTATAGTTGTTATACTGGTTGAGCAACAACTTTAATTTTGGATTAATAAAGGTTTCGCAAAAGGGTTTTTGTGGGTTCTTTTTATAGTAATCTACAATCTGCTCTCTTGAAGCCTTAAAACTAACAAAAGGAATAACTTTAGTTATTAACCTATGTTTAAATTGAGCTTGAAGTGTTTCAATAATTGTGCATATTTCTTCTTTTTGACTTTCTGAAAATGTATAAACAGCAGACCTGTATTTTTCACGAAAACTGTGTAATGAGGTGCTGTTATGCGTATGCAAATGAATTTCGACTAAAACCTCTAACGGTATTTGTTCAGGATGAAATTGAACAAGAACAGCTTCAGAAAACGTGGCATTATCCTCGTTGGAAGCTATCCAACCTTGTTCAACCTTTTCTACACCTTTAAGATGCTGAAAAACTGCTTCGGTGCACCAATGGCAACCACCACCAAACCCTATTTTTTCAATGGAATTCACTTACTAATAGTCGTTACATTAAATGATTGTTTTCAAATTGCATTTTTCTAATACCAACAGCTCTAAAAGCGTACATAATTAGTAACATAAAGGCTATAAATACCAAAATTGTTCCTCCATAGAGAAGTAAACTTGGTAAATCTAACAAGGATTCGTTATGTACAATTGCTCTCAAAATTCCGGAAAGCACATATACGCCCGAAGCCAGATATAACAAAGCACTGGAACGTGTTAAGAGTCCCAGTTGCTTTATTTTTTTGTCGGCGATTAAATGTTGAAAATCGGTGCATTTATTCCTCAATAAATCGTTTATTTCCGAACTTAAGGTCATCGTCTGACTTGTTGTAGAAAGAATTAACATTCCTAATGCTGGCAGGATTGTGATGGGTAAATACCACTCTGTCATAATGCTGTTATTCTGTTACTTTTACACCTCTCCAAAAGGCAACGTGATTTTTTATGCCTTTAGCCAATTCTGAAGGATTTTCGTAATACCAAGCAGCATCTGTATTTTCTTTTCCATCAACTTCTAACGAATAGTAAGAAGCTTGACCTTTCCAAGGACATCTTGTATGTGTATCTGAATTTTTAAAAAATTCTTTGTTAATACTGTCTGCTGGGAAATAATGATTTCCTTCAATAACCACGGTGTTATCACTTTCTGCTACTATTTTATTGTTCCAAATTGCTTTCATACTGTTTAATTTTGTGGTTAACTAAATTAATTTAATTGAGGGCTAATTAGTTTATATATTTTCCCTACAAGTGTTGATATAATACCTCAATATTTAAATTAAGTTTTGTATTTATTCAACAATTCATTAATCTTTAAATCTAAACGCAATAAGGCATTGTTTGGGTCTGAACCAAAAATGGAATATTCCACTTTTCCATCTTTATCTACCAAAATCCAATGAGGTGTGCCGCCAGCCTGATATTTATGGAAAGTTTCGGCTAAATTGGCATCTACATAAAACGGAAAACGGATAAAATACTCTTCTTTGGCTTTATCAAAATCGGCTTTGGTGTATTCTGGTCCTTCAAACCGTGTATGAATACCAAGCACATTAATTTTATCGCCATTTTCTACTATAATTCTATTGGCATAAGGTAACGCGCGACCTTTGCAGCCTGGGCAACCAAGGTTAAAAAAAAGGATTAGTAAGGGTTTCTCTTTAAAATCTTCAATATTAGGTACTTCTTCATTGTCTATAGATAGTAAGTCCCAGTTTGGTACTGTTTGTTTTAATTCCATTGTAATTGTTTTCTCTGGTTCCAGTATTCGGTATTCTGAATACCAAAAACGTTTAATTGTTTAATTTCTGAAGCGGATAAGTTAATGTTATTCGCTTCTAAATTTGAGGTTAGATGTTCACTATTATTAGCACCACTTAACACGATGGCTTTGGGGAAAATTTCCATAATATAGCGAAGTGCAATAGCATCTTCACCTACTTGATGTTTTTCGGCTAATTGCTTCATAAAATCGTATAGATTTTTATATTGAAAGTATTTCTCATTCGGAATCAGCCTTCCGTTAGCAAGTGCTTCTTTTATAAATAACGATCCTTCAAAATTGTTCAACTCGCCTTTTACTTCTGAAATACTTTGTTCCAAAATATTAAAAGTACATTGAACCGATTGAAAGAGTTTTTCGCCTTCAATAGTAATTTCCATTGCTTTTTTTAACACCTCAACTTGATTATCACCAGTTGTTGATAAACCAATAATGATTCCGTTTTCTTTTTTAATTTGATACAATCGTTCTAAAATAGGCTGATTATCCAACACACCAGTATCAAACGTAGCAGAATGTATTTGATAGACTTTTAAATAGGGCAACAGTTGTTTCGAAACTTCCCATTGTTCATTTAATTTCTCTAATGAATGTTCTTTTACTTCGTGTTCCTTGGCATTAGGTTTAAAATTGGCAACATAGGTATAGCCCCATTTTGTGGACACTTTTATGGTTGGGTCGTTCTTATCTTTTAGCCAATGAGTTAATAATTCTTCGGCTACACCATATCCGGGAGATGTATCAAAACACCGGATTCCCTTTTGATAGGCATTTTCCAATGTTTCCACTCCGCTTTCTTTAAATTTTGACAAAGAAAAGAGCTCCGTGGGAGCTCCCTGCTTTATATTTATGTACAACGGTCTGCCAATAGCTGCTGTTCCTAACCCTATATTTTCAATACAATTCATTATTCAAAATAAGGTGTTTCGCCTTGTGCTAATTTTAGGCGTGTCCACACATTCATATTAATAACAATAGCTGCTATTTCGGCAATTTCAACTTCAGAGAAATACCCTTCCATAGCTTGATGAAATTTTTGAAAACCAACTCCTTTTCCATCGGTTAAGGCATCACAATACGCTAAAGCCGCTTTTTCTTTGGTAGTGAACAATTCGCTATTGTACCAAGATGAAATGTTATCTACTTTTTCTTCTGCAATACCAATTTCTCTTGCGGTTTTAGCGTGAAGTATGACACAGTATGCACATTCGTTTTTTTGTGCTACTCGAAGTCGAAGCAATTGCGCTAAATTTTTATCGGTTGCTAAGTCTGCTGTATAGCCAAAGGCTTGCGCCATCTGTTTGGCAAGGTCAAGAAACTGTGTTACTTCTGGGTTAAAGCGGGTATTTTTAAATTTTACTGCGCTCATTGTTTTAATTAAAATTTGGTAAAGTAAGTATGGGAATAAATAGTAAGGCAATAATTAAAATGATAATTAGCACCTTAAAATACCAAGGTAATTTGTTCCATTTAGTCCCGCTGGTTGACTTAATTTTTAGGATGTCTATTTTTTTGTTTTTCATATTTACATTAAGAGCTTACATTTAGTAAGCTCTTAGGTTATTAATTCGATTCTACTTTTAAGAAACTTTCGTTATCATCAAATCTTACAAAATGGCAAGTGTATCCGTTAGGATTTTTTACCAAATAATCTTGGTGATAATCTTCTGCTTGCCAGAAAGTAGCCCATGGTTCTAAAGTAGTTGCTACTTTTGCAGGCCATTTACCTGAAGCGTTTACCAAATCAATCACTTCTTGAGCTTCTTGTTTTTCTTCCTCGTTTTGAAAAAAAATAGCCGAACGGTAGCTGGAACCTCTATCGTTTCCTTGTCTGTCCACAGTAGTTGGGTCGTGCATTCTAAAGAAAAAGTCTAATAATTCTTTAAACGACGTTTGGTTTGGGTCGTAGGTTATTTCAATCCCTTCGGCGTGACCTGGATGGTTTCTATAGGTAGGATTATCGTTTTCTCCACCTTGATAACCAACTTCGGTATCTATTACACCTGGGCGTTTTCTAAAAAGGTCTTCCATTCCCCAAAAACAACCACCTGCTATATATGCTTTTTTATAATTGTTCATTTCTATATTACTTTAGGTTAATACTTATTTAAAGTGCAAATATAAGCCACAGAATGCTGTTTGTTGATTTACAAATTTCCTGTATTATAGGTTATTTTGCTCACTGGGTATAAGTTTCACATTCTTTACAAAATCTATTACTTTGGCTTCAGGCATTTCGCAGGGTTTCAGCAAGTCTTTGTCTTTAGTAACATAATAATTAAGACTTATAAAATCGTTTCCGCCCAATTCTTCGGCATATAGTTTTATAGATTTTCCTTTATTAAAAATGGTTTTGGTAATACCGTATTTTTTGTCGTTGTAAATTCCTTCGGAATAGCCTTCTGCAATGGTTTTTAAATAATCTATCATTTTAAAATATCTATGGTTTCCAACGTTTTTCCTTTTTTAGACAGATAATGATGCCAAAAGAAATAGGTTGCCAGACTTCTGTAGGGTTTCCAGTTTTTGGAAAATTCCAGAATTTCTTCTTTTGTTTGTAAGGAAGTTAATTCTCTAATAGCATTCACTAAAGCAAGATCGCCAATAGGGAAAATATCCTTAAACTGAAGACAGGACAACAAATATACATTGGCTGTCCAGTTGCCAATACCTTTTAGTTTGGTAAGTTGTTCTCTTACCTCGTCTTCTGTTAGATTGCTTAATTTATCCAATTGAAGCTCGTTCTGTAAAACAGCATCTGCCAACCCTTTTATGTAACTTGTTTTTTGACGACTTATATGGTTTTCCCGAAATTCTTCATCGGTTAGTTTTAAAAGGTTTTCTGGTGTGATGTTGCCAACATAATCTCTTAATTTTAAAAAGTGTGCCTTGGCTGATGGTAAACTTACTTGTTGTTCCAAGATAATTAACACCAAAGTCTCAAACCCTTCTTTACGATTCCAATTTGGTGGTGCACCATGCTGATTGTATATATCCTTAAAAACGGTAAAATTATTGACCAAATAATCTACATTCTTTGGGTTTACAATTGGTTCTCTATCTTTCATTTTAAATGATGCAGAATCGGTTTAACCTTTTCTTAAGCGTGTTTAAATTCTGTTTCTAATAGTAGTTTTTGAATGGTGTCTGCATAGACTGGTTGCTCTTTGTTAAAACTCGATTTTACAATTCTATGACAAGGAATTATTATTTGAAGCGGATTTTTGGTATGTGCAGTTCCTACAGCTCTCGAGGCATTTGGTTTGCCTATTTCTTGAGCAATTTGGGCATTGGCTTTTACATTTCCGTAGGGAATTTTTGAAACTTCGTTCCAAACTTTTTGCTGAAACTGGGTAGCGTTTACCTTTATTTTTACTTCAATACGTTTTATTTTGCCTTGTAAATACTGCTTTATTTTATTGAAAACTTCATCTGAAAATTCAGAAGTAACAGAATCTTTAGTAGTCACTTCATCAGAAAAACGAAGTAAATACAAGGTGTTTTCTAAATAACCAATACTAAAGATTCCGTTTTTATAATTGTAATATGCTGTTTTAACGTTAGTCATAGTTGTTTATGAAACAGTGTCTTTGCTTGATATGTGGTTATAATCTACTGTGGCTAATCGCTCGTCTCTTATAATGCTTGTGGTTAACCAAACGTATCTACCCAAGCCTTTGTCGTATCCCAACATACTGAACGATTGGCCAAACGGACAAACAGGAAAATCTGGATAATTTTTGCGTAGCACATATCGGTCTGGTTCTTCGTTAAACTTGGTTTTGTTTACCTTTGGAATAAAGCCAAATTTTAATTCTGCCGATGAATCGTCGTGTTGTAAAATGGTAGGCTCGGTGTTTTTTATTTTATTGTTCACAAAATTATCTGGTAATGAATAAAAGGTATCCAACACGTCAAGTAGCACTCCTTTTATTCCTTTTTTTGGAATTGAAATAGCATACACCAAAGAAGTGTCTTCTGGTGTTTCTGAACTTTCAAAACGGTAAGCATAATCTATTTCAAACTGGTCTGCATCATAATTCACATTTTTGGCAACCCAATGTAGTTTTTCGCCAGTAAGTCTAAAATCTTCGGTATAGCCAACGTTGTTAAGTTCTTTTACGGTTTCAATCATATTGTTTTTTGTGTTCATAATCTTAAATCTTAAATTAACTATGCAAATTTAATTTACTCACACTACCAAAACATTATGCCTTTTACCTATGTGTATGCCAATTTTGCTCACTACAGAAGCTGAAGCGAACCGTGACCAAAATGAACAAAAAACTGTTTGCAATACACAAGTAAAGTCTTCATTTTGTCTAAATCTTCAAGATGGTCTATGGGGAAATGTTGTGAAAAATTTCCCGATGGAAGTTTCGCAATAAATCTAATGTTGTGTTCTGCAATAACACCATTGGCATCTTCGCTAAAAACTATTTGTACATCTGGAGCTCCAGGTGCTACCCAGAAATTGACAAGTTGTAACTGATAATTGCCATTGTCTAATTGCACAATTTTGGCATCGCCAATTGCTTCTGGGCCTTGTATTCTAGCTGTTGCTATTGTTTTCATTGCGGTTTAGTATGTCTTTCAAAAACCTCACCTACAGAAACATCGTAACTTTCAAAAATTTCGGTTTTGCCTCTTTCTTTATACTTTTTGTGTTCTGGGTGTTCGTCCCAAACTAAAAAGGAGGCTTTATCTCTAAAATAAACTACCAGCATTTTATAACCATTTTCCCCATTAAAAACTTCGTGGTTTTCATAGCCTTCTATTTTTGAAACATGTCCTGCGGCATAACCATAAAGGCTATTAAACTCTTCTTGAAATGCTGGATTTACTTTGTATTTAAATGCTGCTACAATCATTTTTTATCTTTTATTATGTGTTGAACTTTTTCTTGTAACATGGGCAGAACATCGGTTTTAAACCATGGATTTTTTCCCTGCCATCTAAAATTTAAAGGTGAAGGATGCACCAACGGAAAGTATTTTGGCAAATATTCATAACCATATTTTACTGTTTCTGTTAGATTTCTTTTCATCCCTTTACCCAAATAATACTTTTGGGCATATTGACCGATAAGAAGTACCAATTGCACATTTTTCATTTCGCTAAAAAGCTTGTCGTGCCATTGTGGTGCACACTCTTTTCTTGGTGGTAAATCGCCACCTGTTGGGTTGTTTCCTGGAAAACAGAAACCCATAGGCATAATACCAAAAAGGTCTGTATTGTAAAATTGCTCTTCGGTAACACCCAACCAATCTCTTAAATTCTCGCCACTTTGATCATCAAACGGAATTCCGCTTTCGTGAACTTTTGTTCCTGGTGCTTGCCCTATTACTATTATTTTAGATTTTGGACTTACCTGAACTACTGGATTTGGCGGATTGGGAAGAAATGCAGCACAAGTTTGACAGTTCTTTATGTCTTTTAGAAGTTGGTCAAAATCGTGCTGCATCGCTAAAATTAATTTACCGCTTCTATGGTAAAATTCATATTATTAAAGGTGAAACTGTCGCCAGCTTTTTTGCCTTCAAGTTCTTTATAAATTGGTGCTTGGGTTGAAATTCCCAAGAAATCTCTATCGCCAACCTTAAACGGTGGTTTTGAAACTGCTACAATCATACAACGTCCATTTACGCTTACTACAGCTCCAGGACCAACGGTATCAGTTTCTTCAAACGAAATTTTGTTGATGGCTTCCAAGTGTTCTACATGAACATGTACTTGTTCTTCCAGTTGGTCTGAAATTTCTATGCTTTGTCTGTGGTGCGATTGGTCGTCATCATCTACCACTTCGGTTTTATCTAATAGATTTCCTTTTAAAAAATCTTCGTATTTCATTTCTGCTGCATCAATATGATGCTTTTCTAATGCAATTAATGCATTTTTAATTTTTTGTTTATCCATGTTTTGTTTAATGATTTTTTAGTATTTCAATTTAACATTTTTATTTTAATATTTATGAGCTACAAGACAGCATTGAACAGCCTACTTTATGTCTTGCCCATTCGGGGCGTTTAGCAAACCATTTTTTGTTTTCAGGTTGTTCGTCATAAGGCTTTTTAAGTAATTGAAATAATTCATCAATCAATTTATAATCGCCTTTATCTGCATCATCTATAGCCAGTTGCGCCATGTAATTTCGCAATACGTATTTTGGGTTTACTTTGTTCATTTCCGTTTTGCGTTGATTGTCTGACAACGATTCTACCAACAAACGTTCGCTATACTTTGCAAACCATTTTTCCCAGTTTTCGGTAATGGCTGCATCTTTTAAATCGTATGGTTCGTAAAATGATTGAGAAATGATATTTAAGCCTTCTTCTGGTTGCGATTTTTTGAATTCTGCCAATTTTCTAAAGAAAATAGTCATATCAGTTTCCGTTAACTGAAGAATTCTTTCTAAATCTTTTATAAGCTCTTCATCGCCTTCAGCATTATTAGTTAGGCCTAATTTGCTTCGCATCATATCTAAATAGGCCACAGCTTCATCATCTCTATATTGATGTAGCACTTGCTCCAAAGCATCCGCTTCTTCAATTAATAGATACAAAGCATTAGCCAATTGCAACAGATTCCAAAGTACAATTTGTGGTTGCGTGCCGTAACGATAGCGTTTAAACTGTCTGTCGGTAGTGTTTGGTGTCCATCCATGGTCGTAACCTTCTAACCAACCATAGGGTCCGAAATCTATGGTAAGCCCAAGGATTGAGATGTTATCGGTATTCATTACACCATGTACAAAACCTACACGTTGCCAGTGCATCACCATTTCCAAACTTCGGTTAGCTACTTCTTTAAAAAATGCCAAATAAGTGTCTTTTGAAGGTTCGCCTAAATGTGAAAAGTGATATTTTATGGTATAATCTGCCAACTTTTTTAAGGTTTTAGTATCGCCTCTTGAAGCAAAAATTTCAAAATTCCCAAAACGAATAAACGATTCGGCTGTACGACAAACTATGGCACCTTTCTCAAAATCAGGATTGCCATCGTACAATACATCACGCAACACTTGGTCACCACTTAACGCCAAAGACAAAGCTCTGGTTGTTGGGATTCCCAAATGATGCATAGCCTCGCTACATAAATATTCTCTAATAGAAGAACGAAGTACAGCCAAACCATCTGCACTACGAGAGTATGGTGTTTCGCCAGCACCTTTTAATTGTAATGCCCAGTTTTTATGGTTGTGTTCAACTTCGCATAAATTAATCGCTCTACCATCTCCTAATTGTCCGGCCCAATTGCCAAATTGGTGTCCGCCGTAACACATGGCATAGGGATTGGTTTTTGACAACACTGAATTTCCCGTAAAAACATTTAAGAAATCTTCGGTTTTTGCATCTTTTTCTGTTAAACCCAACGTTTTCAACATTTCCTTACTAATATGAAGCATTTTAGGACTTGCCGTTTTTTTAGGTTGCGCATAAGAAAAACACGATTCTACAACTTGTCTTCTGGTATTGTTTTTATTTGGATCTGCAGGAAGCTCTTTGTTGAACTTGTCTTTTATGTTGAGGTTTAAAGTCACCTGATTGATATGTTTATAAAATTAAATATAAGTCTTTTGCAAAAGAGTTGAATTACTAATCAACACTTAACGCTTCATTAATATCCAGCAGTTTTTTTGCTGTACGCTTTTCTCCAGTTGTAAAAAGTGCATAAATTAAATTGTTCATTACACGTTTTACAATGGCAATATTGGTTGCTGGCAAATATTTTTTGTCTTCCAGTTTATATGGGACTTGTTGCAACCACACAACATAATCGTCTGGATAAATAAGTTTCCCGTTATTAAATGGGTCTATGTAAAAGTCTATGTTTTCTATTACGGTTCCGTTTTCTACATCATCATACGAAAAGTAATCGTTGGCATACCCAAGAATAAAATGCCCTGGCGAATTAATGCCAACTATAGGTAAATCCAGTCGCTCTGTTATAATTAAATAGATGATAGACAAACCAATAGGGTTACTTATCTTGTTTTCGATTATTTTATTGATGAAGGAATTATTAATTCCTGAATAATTGCGAATATTGCCATTAAAACCATGGTCGTACAAAATAACTTGGTTTAGTATGTGTGCAATTTCTTCATTTGATTTTCCAGAAATTTTTGAACGTATATCGTCTTCAATAGTGTTGAGCGATTCTTTTATTGTGTTTTCATCTAAATCCGGGTAACCATATTTTGCAATTTGAATAAGTCCTGAAAGCAAATCGGTATGATTAAAATCTTTCCAATAGTTTAAATTTTCTTTTATGCTATCGAGCTTTAGGTTGTCCAGTATTTCGGCAATGCGTTCTTTTTGCAAATCATTTTCACTGTTATTAAAGGCTTCATGCAAGGGTTTTATGCCGTCACTACCTAAAGCAAATATGGTTTCTCTAATTTCTGTATATATTTGATCACTTGGGTCTTCCAAAAGACTTATAAGTGCTTTTATACTTGAGTGGTCCAAGGTTTTCATTTTTGTAATCCTTTCTTCTTTATTCAATTATTTTACTCCAATAAGGGTCACGGTTTTTTACCGCTTTTATATAGTTGCAAACAGCTACAGCTTTATAACCTTCTTCGGTTAATCTTTCAAAGGTTTTTAATACCAACTCTTTACCAATACCGCGACCTCTTAAATTATAGGGTACTTCGGAATGCACTAAATACAATTTATCGTGTTTAACGAGGTAATCTACTTTGGCTTCTTCACCATTAATATCCAAAGTAAAGCGTTGGTTGTCTTTATTATGTTGTATGTCCAATTGTTGTGGTATTAATTTGTTAATCCATTTTATAATATCTTTCTTATATGGGTTGCGCAACTTTTTTTTCCCAATAGTAATGGTGGGAAAATTAAGTTTTCGGTTTTCGTAAAGACCACGCAGTTCTTCGGCGTGATCTTCATTAGCTTCTACATCCAAAAACTGATAAGGCAAACCGATTTTATCCAATACCAATTGGTAATAGTGCGTTTTGTGGCATCCGTTTGCCCCATACAGTTTTATTGGCAGAATAGGTCTCATTTTATTTTATGCTTTTTAAAAATTCTATGGCAGCATCTACGTTTAAATGAAAATCGGCAAATACTACATTGTTGTTTTGGTCTATAAAGATAAACCATGGTGTACCACCAGTTCTATAATTGGTCATGATGTTGGAACGTGATTTACCATTGTCTCCTGCATCGTGCCCAAAAGGTATTTTTAAGTCGTATTTTTTTTGGGTTTCAACCATTTTGTCATAGGTATTGGCGTGATGACCTTCAAAAACGGATTGTACAGCCAGAAAAGCTATCTTATCGTTTCCTTCAAGTTCGGTTACCATTTTTTTAAGGTTTGGTAAGCCTATACTGTGGCAACCCGGACACCAACTTTGAAAACAATACACCACTTTAAATTTTCCATCAAAGTCAGATAGTTTAATTTGTTCGGTTTTGTTTCCGTTGGCATCAATCCAGTCTTTTACAAAGAATTCTGGTGCTTTAAATACTTCTTTTTCAATTGTGCTTTTCATTTTTATATCTTTTGAAATGTCTTGTGCTTGGGCAAATGTTGTCCATAGCAACAAGATTATTAATATGTTTCTCATTGTTACTTAAGTTGTTCTGCGAAGGGAAAATTTTCCCTTCACAAAATTATATATAGAGGAACTTTTACATGCAAAAGTTCTCTGCAAGAAAGTTTAAGCAGCCTTTAATTTATCGGCATACATCTTGCGTAGTTTGTTAAGCTTTGTTGTTATTACAAAGCTACAATACCATTCGCTGCTGTTTTGGTTGTAATAGTTTTGGTGATAGTCTTCAGCGGCATAAAATGTGGCTGCCGGACTTACTTCGGTTACAATTTTATTGTCGAAATAAGAGTTCAATTGTTTTATAACCTCGTCAATGATTTCCTTTTGCTCATTATTATGATAATAAATCACCGAACGATATTGCGTACCTACATCTGCACCTTGCTGGTTTAGAGTTGTTGGGTCGTGACTGGTCATAAAAATAAGCAACAGCTCTTCGTAACTAATCACCGAAGCATCAAAACTCACCTGCACTACTTCTGCATGACCTGTTCTGCCAGAGCACACTTCTCTATAGGTAGGATTTCCAGGGCAATCGCCACCAGTGTAGCCAGAAACTACTTTTTCTACACCTTTTATTTGTTGAAAAATGGCTTCTATACACCAGAAGCAACCTCCTCCAACGGTCATTACTTCTAAATTAGTTTGCATTTTATGTTCTCCTTAATCTTCTTTTTGAAGCTGTAGCGCTTCACTGTTTATACAATAACGCAATCCGCTTGGTGCTGGACCATCAGGAAAAACGTGTCCTTGGTGTGCATCGCAAGTATTACACATAACTTCTACGCGAACCATACCAAAAGAGGTGTCTTTTTCGTACTTAATAGCGTTTTCTTTAATAGGTTGTGTAAAACTTGGCCAACCTGTACCAGAGTTGAATTTTATAGTAGAATCGAATAGCGGTGTGTCACAACATACACAGTTGTATTTCCCTGCTTCGTAAATGCTACACAATGCTCCAGAGTGTGGTGCTTCGGTACCTTTTTTACGAGTGATTCTAAATTGTTCTGAGGTTAAAATATCTCTCCATTCGGCTTCGGTTTTTTCAACACGTCTATCTGGTGTTGGGTTACCATGAGTTGCGAATCTAATTACATCTGCCCAGTTTAACATTTTTGTATCTTTTGTGTTTTCCATTTTATTGTTTGTATTTGTTATTGCAAATTTACTTTAGGTTAGGGTATTTATCGTTATTAATTACACACGTTGGGTTGTATATATTTCTTTTCTGAAATTAACACACAAACAACCATGCGATTTTACTATTTGTAAGTCGCTAATGATTAAGATAAATTACAGCTGAAAATTGCCTTTAACTGCCTTTTTATTTATATATTTTTCCTACTTTACGTATTTTTGCTGATAATCGGTTGGTGCAATACCAACATGGGTTTTAAAGAATTTTGAGAAGTGAGACAATTCTTTAAAACCGAGTGTGTAGGCAATTTCGTTTACATTTTTATCTGAAAACTCCAACAGGCGTTTGGCTTCTAAAATAAGGCGTTCGTTAATGACTCTTAGAGGAGATTTATGGAAATAACGAGCAAATAAATTGGATAGCGATTTTGGAGTTACAAACATTAAATCGGCATATTCGCTTACTTGATGTTTTTCCCTAAAATGTTCTTCTACCAAAAGGTTAAACTTTCTAATGGTATCCAATTTTGTTTGTGGCATATCGTCTTCTGGCAAGAGTTTTCGGGCGATTCTCACCGATTTTATAAGAAGCCTTTTCAATAAAACCAATAACATTTCACCTTGTAAGTGGTCCATGGTTTCAAACTCTTCAATAAAGAATTCGTAATGTAAGTCGAAGCTTCTTTGTTCTTTTTCTGATAATTCTACAACCAATGGCGAAGATGAACCTAAAAATAGAAATCCGTTGCAAGACACCTCGGCATCGTGGTCTCTAATGCAGTAAAACTCACGGTTAAACGAGTAGATTAAAATGTCTTTATTTTCAATTTCAAACTCAAAAGAATTAAACGGCGAAAGAAAAAGCAGGTGGTTTTTATCAAGAAATATTCTGTATCCATCTACGCCTAAAGTAATACTATCTGTTCTTGCCCAAATTACTTTGTAGCAATCGTCTTTAAATTGTTTTGATGAATATTTAAGCGAGGTTAAATCTATTAACTCAAAAAAGCCTTCGTTTTTTGCGGTGTGTTTGTAGTACATTAATTTTCCCTTTGGTCTTTAATAAAAAATTAAACTTTAGTGAAATTATTTGTCTTTTCTTTTTGTTAAAGATAAAACATATAAAAAGCTTCAGCAATATGTTAAGACAATGTTTTTTAAGATGAAAAAGATTTGTTTAAGTTTAGTTATATATTAACTGTATTATGTCCTTCAATTATTTCTTCTATCAACAAAAAAAGCCTCAGTAAATAACTGAAGCTTTAACTTTTGTACAGGCGGAGAGACTCGAACTCTCACACCTTGCGGCACTAGATCCTAAGTCTAGCGTATATTTGTCCAAAGAAAGTCAAATCAATTGATTTTTAATAAGTTGCATTTTTAATGCTTTCTTTTGATTTCAATTAAAACCATTTAAATTCAATAAATGTTGTACCTATGTTGTACCCAAAAATCCTAGGAATTGCCTATCTTTAAAGTGGATTTTTGACTAAATGTTGTACCTGATTTGGCTTTCACAAACAGGTAAACAATGTCTGCAAACGCCAAAATAGTTCTTCGAAAAAAGCCTAATGCAAAAGGGCTTTACCCACTTGCTATTCGTATAACAAAAAATCGACGTTCAACTTTCAAACATATTGGACATTACATCGATATAGAGGATTGGGATGAAAAAAATATTGAAGTTAAAAAGTCATGTCCAAATTCTATAGAATTGAACAATCTTTTGTCTACAAAACTATCTGAAATTAGAAAAGGTTTGATTATTCTCCAAACTGAAGATAAAGATGTCTCTGCAAAACAAATCAAATCTGAACTGTACAACCCATCTTCTCATTTGACTTTTTTCGATTATACCAAAGAACACTTGGAAGGCTTGGAGGCAGAAAATAAAATCAATCGTCACTCAACTGATTCGGCTTGGGTTAGTTATATCGTAAAGTTTAATAAGTCGCAGCAACTTTCCTTCCAAGAAATTGATGAACGATTTCTTCGAAAGTTTAAAACATTTATGAAAGCACAGTTATCAATTTCTGAAACTTCTGCCATGAATGTTATGGTTTTAATCCGTCTTTTATTCAATCGTGCGATTAGGGATAAAATAGTCAGTAAGGAATTGTATCCATTTGGAACAGGAAAGTTTAAAATCAAGTTTCCAGAAACAGAGAAGATTGGATTGAACCTGAAGGAAATAAAAATGTTGGAGAAAATAAATGGTTTGACAGATGC